>NZ_BAABVY010000010.1:0-290143 GCF_040365715.1 Acidovorax sp. FG27 | reverse complement strand
ATGGCGCCCCATGACCAAGACATTCAGCACGGTGGCCCTCGTCGGCACGGGGGCCATGGGGCGCGGCATCGCGCAGATCGCGGCGCAGGCTGGCAGCCAGGTCCTGCTGTTCGACAGCCGCCCCGGCGCCGCAGAGGCGGCCCGCGAGGACATCCACCAGCAATGGCTCCGCCTCGTCGCGAAGGGCCGCATCGAGCAGGCCGACGCGGATCGCTGGCATGGGCAGCTGGTGCCGGTCGAGAGCCTGTCGGCCCTGGCCAGCGCGCAACTGGTGGTAGAAGCCATCGTCGAGCACATCGATGCCAAGCGCGATCTCCTTCTTCAACTGGAATCCATTGTTGCAGCAGATGCGGTGCTGGCAAGCAATACGTCCTCGCTTTCCATCACCGCACTGGCTGCGGCGCTGCAAAAACCGGAGCGGCTGGCGGGGTTTCACTTCTTCAACCCGGTGCCGCTGATGAAGGTGGTGGAAGTGATCGCCGGGCTGAAGACAGCGCCCGGCGTGACCGCCCGGCTGGCGGAATTCGCCCGCCAGATGGGCCACACGCCCGTCGCCGCGCAGGACACGCCGGGTTTCATCGTCAACCACGCCGGGCGCGGCTTCGGCACGGAGGCGCTGCGCATCGTCGGCGAGGGCGTGACCGACTTCGCCACGGTGGACCGCATCCTGCGCGACCAGGTGGGCTTTCGCCTGGGGCCTTTCGAGCTGATGGACCTGACCGGGCTGGACGTCTCGCAGCCGGTGATGGAGTCGATTTACCAGCAGTATTACGAGGAACCGCGCTTTCGCCCCAGCGTGATCGCCGCGCAGCGCCTCGCCGGCGGCGTGCTGGGCCGCAAGACGGGCGAAGGCTTCTACCGCTATGCCGACGGCGTGGCGCAGGTGCCGCCCGAGCCGCCCGTGCCGCAGGTGGCTGAGATGCCGCCGGTATGGGTGTCGCCCCGCGCATCGCGCCGGGCCGAGCTGTACCAGCTGCTGAAAGACCTGGGCGCGCGCATCGAGACCGGCGCCTCGCCCTCGTCCACCGCCATCACGCTGGTGGCGCCGCTGGGCTTCGACGTGACCACGGTCGCCGTGGTCGAGCGGCTGGACCCGGCCCGCACCATCGGCATCGACATGCTGGTGGACGACGCCGCCACCCGCCGCCGCGTGCTGGCCACCAACCCGGCCACGCGCACCGACATCCGCGATGCCGCCCACGCCCTCTTCGCCCGGGACGGCAAGGCGGTGAGCGTGATCCGCGACAGCGGCGGCTTCGTCACGCAGCGCGTGGTGGCCACCATCGTCAACATCGCCAGCGACATCTGCCAGCAGCGCATCTGCACGCCGAAGGACCTGGAAACCGCCGTCATGCTCGGCCTGGGCTACCCGCTCGGGCCGCTGGCCATGGGCGACCGCTGGGGGCCGACCAACATCCTGGAGGTGCTGTTCAACCTGCAGACGGTGTATGGCGACACGCGCTACCGGCCCAGCCCCTGGCTGCGCCGCCGCGGCGCGATCGGCCTGAGCCTCGCGCACGTCGAAGACTGAAGAACCCCGCCCGCCCCTGGCCCGAACCGCAGACCCACCCCCACCGCATGCCCGCCGAACTCCTCAGCACCAGCCAGGGCAAGACCCTGATCCTGACCCTGCGCCACCCCGAGGCGCGCAACGCCCTGGACGAGTCGCTCTACGCCGCCGGGGTCGAAGCCCTGAGCGTGGCCGAGCGCAGCGACGAGGTGCGCAGCGTCGTCATCACCGGCGCCGACGGCGACTTCAGCGAGGGCACCCACCTGCAGCGGCTGCTGGCGCGGCGCCAGCAGGGCGCCGAGGCGCAGGCCGCGGCCGTCGAGGGCCTGCACAGCTGGATCGAGACCATCCGCACCTACCCCAAGCCGGTGATCGCGGCGGTCGAGGGAGCGGCCTCGGGCAGCGGGTTCGCGCTGGCGCTGGCCTGCGACCTGGTGGTGGCGGCGCGCAATGCAGCGTTCGCCCTGCCCTACAGCCGCATGGGCCTGTCGGCCGAGGGCGGCGCCTCATGGAACCTGTCGCGCGCACTGCCGCGCCAGCTGGCCGCCGAGTGGCTGATGCTGGGCGAGCGCATCGACGCCGAGCGGCTGCATGCCCTGGGCCTGGTCAACCGCCTGGCCGAGCCGGGCCGGGCGCTGCACGAAGCGCTGCTGCTCGCGCAAGCGCTGAACGAGCGCGCACCCCACGCGCTGGCCAGCACCAAGGACTTGCTGAACGACGCCCCCGGCCACACGCTCGCCGCCCACCTGGCGGCGGAGCGTGGCCATTTCGTGCGCAACGCCCAGCACGCCGTCACGGGCGAAGGCATCGCGGCCTTCCTGGAAAAACGGCCCCCTAGCTATCAATAATATAGCTGCAGGCGCTTGAAAGACGGGCGCCAGAGGCCCATTCGACCGCAAATCACCACGCTGCCCAGGTCCGGCGGCGTGGGGCCGCGCCCATCCGGCGCATGGCCCGCCGGGCACCCGCCCTGGCGCTTTGACACGCAAGTGACAACCCGCGTCCGGCGGGCCGGTCTCGCACGCGACAATGGTTCTCGAGCCCAGTCACGCAAACGACAGAACATGGACGACCCCATTCTTACCATCGACGAACGCGAGGCGATCAATACCGGTCGCTGGTTTTCCTCCCTCTCTCCCTCACTTCGGCACGACATACTTCGATGCGCCTACGTCAAACGCTTCAAGGACGGTGGACTGATCGCCGCGCGCGGCGACCCGCCCGAGGAGTGGATCGCCTGCGCCAAGGGCGCCGTGCGGGTGAGCTCCACCTCCATCTCGGGCAAGCAGATCACGCTGACCTACGTGGAGCCGGGCATCTGGTTCGGCGACGTGGCGATCTTCGACGGCGACCGGCGCACGCACGATGCCTATGCCCATGGCGACACCACGATCCTGTGCGTGGCCAAGGCCGACTTCCGCAAGATCCTGGGGCTGCATACCGAGCTGTACGAGGCCATGCTGCGGCTGCATGCGCGCCGCATCCGCCAGCTGTTCGGGCTGGTGGAAGACCTGAACACCCTGCCCCTGCGCTCGCGCCTGGCCAAGCAGCTGCTGCACCTGGTGCGCAGCTACGGCATCCCGAGCCTGTCGCACGGCACCGAGATGCGCATCGGCCTGCAGCTGGCGCAGGAAGAGCTGGCGCAGCTGCTGGGCGCATCGCGCCAGCGGGTGAACCAGGAGCTGAAGGCGATGGAGCGCGAGGACATCATCCGCATCGAACCGGGCGGCCTGGTGGTGTGCGACCGCGAGGCGCTGCTGCGCATCGCCGAATCCGATAGCTAAGGCCCCCCTCCACCCCGACCGCATCGCCCGATCCATGAGCAACTTCGACCACTTCATCGGCACCCGCCCCGTTTCCGGGCAGCACACGTTCGACACGGAGGCGCTCACCACCTGGCTGGTGGCGAACGTGCCGGGCTTCGCGGGGCCGCTCACGGTGGAGATGTTCAAGGGCGGCCAGTCCAACCCCACCTACAAGCTGGTGACGCCCGGCCAGAGCTACGTGATGCGGGCCAAGCCCGGCCCCGTCGCCAAGCTGCTGCCCTCGGCCCACGCCATCGAGCGCGAGTTCGCGGTGATGAGCGGCCTGGCCGGCACCGACGTGCCGGTGCCGCGCATGCTGGCACTGTGCGAGGACGAATCGGTCATCGGCCGCGCCTTCTACGTGATGGAGTTCATGCAGGGCCGCGTGCTGTGGGACCAGTCCCTGCCCGGCATGGAGCCGGCCGAGCGCGCCGCCATCTATGACGAGATGAACCGCGTGATCGCCGCGCTGCACAGCGTGCCGTTTGCCGACCGGGGCCTGGCGGGCTACGGCAAGCCCGGCAACTATTTCGACCGGCAGATCGGCCGCTGGAGCAAGCAGTACGTCGCCTCCATCACCCAGCCCATCGAGGCGATGGACCGTCTGATGGAGTGGCTGCCCGCGCACATGCCGGCCAGCGCCCGCGACGAGCGGCGCGTGTCCATCGTGCATGGCGACTTCCGGCTGGACAACCTGATGTTCCACCCCACCGAGCCGCGCGTGATCGCCGTGCTCGACTGGGAGCTGTCCACCCTGGGCCACCCGCTGGCCGACTTCAGCTACCACTGCATGGCCTGGCACATTCCTCCCGGCGCGTTCCGGGGCATCGGCGGGCTGGACCTGACCGGCCTGGGCATCCCCAGCGAGGACGAGTACATCCGCCGCTACTGCGAACGCACAGGCCAGGCCACGCCCGAGGAGCTGCGGCGCGATTGGAACTTCTACATGGCCTACAACCTGTTCCGCCTAGCCGCCATCCTGCAGGGCATCGCCAAGCGGGTGGAGGCCGGCACGGCCTCCAGCGCGCAGGCCCGCTCATCCGGCGAAGGCGCGCGTCCCCTCGCCGAGATGGCCTGGCACTTTGCACAACAGGGCTGATCGCCCCCGCCCGCCTCGGCGGGCACCGAATTTCACACGGAGACCCCATGGACTTTGACTATTCCCCCAAAACGAAGGACTTGCAGGCGCGCCTGCTCAAGTTCATGGACGAGCACATCTACGCCGCCGAGCCGGCCTACGCCGCCGAGCTGGCCGCCAACACCGCCGCCGGCCGCCGCTGGACCGCGCTGCAGACCATCGAAGACCTGAAACCGAAGGCCCGCGCCGCCGGCCTGTGGAACCTGTTCCTGCCGGTGGACAGCGCCGCCGCCTCGGGCTATGACGGCGCGGGCCTCACCAACCAGGAATACGCGCCGCTCGCCGAGATCATGGGCCGCGTGCCGTGGGCCAGCGAGGTGTTCAACTGCTCGGCGCCCGACACCGGCAACATGGAAACCATCGCCCGCTACGGCAGCGAGGAGAACAAGGAGCGCTGGCTCAAGCCGCTGCTGGAGGGGCAGATCCGCTCGGCCTTCGCCATGACCGAGCCTGAAGTGGCCTCCAGCGACGCCACCAACGTCGAGACGCGCATCGAGCGCCAGGGCGACGAATACGTCATTAACGGCCGCAAGTGGTGGATCTCCGGCGCGGCCGACCCGCGCTGCGCGGTCTTCATCACCATGGGCAAGACCGACCCCGAAGCCGCCAGGCATTCGCAGCAGAGCATGGTGCTGGTGCCGGCGGACACGCCCGGCATCACCGTGCTGCGCCCGCTGAACGTGTTCGGCTACGACGACGCCCCCCACGGCCACGTGGAGATGACCTTCGAGAACGTGCGCGTGCCCGCCGGCAACATCCTGCTGGGCGAAGGCCGCGGCTTCGAGATCGCCCAGGGCCGCCTGGGCCCCGGCCGCATCCACCACTGCATGCGCCTGATCGGCCTGGCCGAGCGGGCGCTGGAGCTGATGTGCAAGCGCGCCTCGGCGCGCGTGGCCTTCGGCAAGCCGGTCGCGCAGCAGACGGTGACGCAGGAGCGCATCGCCGAGGCGCGCTGCAAGATCGACATGGCGCGCCTGCTCACGCTCAAGGCCGCCTGGCTGATGGACGTGGCCGGCAACAAGGTCGCCCGCACCGAGATCGCGATGATCAAGGTGGTCGCGCCCAGCATGGCCTGCCAGGTCATCGACTGGGCCATGCAGGTGCATGGCGGCGGCGGCATGTGCGACGACTTCCCGCTGGCCTATGCCTACGCCAACGCCCGCACGCTGCGCTTTGCCGATGGCCCGGACGAAGTCCATCGCAACGCCATCGCCAAGTGGGAGCTGGGCAAGTGGGGCAGCTACGGGCGCGACGCGGGCGTGCCGATCACCCGGGGCGGCTGAGCGCCGGGCCCGTACCGGTGCGACGACGGGGCCTGCGGGCCCGAACCGTTGCGATGACGGGGCCTGCGGGCCCCGTCGCTTTTGTGGGGTTGGTCCCGCTTCGCCTTCGTCCTGCATGGGCTCGCCTGCCGAGCGCATAGCATGGGCACATGCTCGCCCGCTCCTCCTTCCGCGCTCCTTGCCGCGCTCCATCGCCTGACCGCCGCACCGCCCTGGCCTGGCTGTCCGCCGCGCTGCTGCCAGGCGGTGCCCACGCGGCGGGCGCGCCGGCGGGCTATCGCTGGCCGGAGGGCGCCTCGTCCGATGCCGCTCGCCTGGTGCGCTGGGTGGCCCAGGCCGGCGACGCGCAAGGCCGGCCGTTCGCCGTGATCGACAAGCCCGATGCGCGGCTGCACGTTTTCGATGCGGGTGGGCGCTGGCTGGGCAGCGCGCCCGTGCTGCTGGGCTCGGCGCTGGGTGACACCTCGGCGCCGGGCGTGGGCGACAAGCCGCTGGCCGCTCTGCGCCCCGAGGAACGCACCACACCCGCTGGCCGCTTCGACAGCGAGCCGGGCCGCAACACGCGCGGCGACGACCTGGTGTGGATCGACTACGACGCCGCCGTCTCGATGCACCGCATCCGCAGCGTGCACCCGCGCGAGCGTCGCCCGGAACGGCTGGCCAGCCCGATCGCGAGCGAGCGGCGCATCTCCAACGGCTGCGTGAACGTGGCCAATCTGTTCTACGACCAGGTCGTCGCGCCAACGCTCGGGCGCATGCCCGGCGTGGTGTACGTGCTGCCCGACACGGCGCCGTTCGCGGTGTTCTTTCCAGCGGCGGGCGGGCAGCGGTGACGGGGCACGGCCTGGGTGGGGCCACCGCCGCGCGGTGATTCCATGGGGCGGCACGGCGGGCGCTGGGCTGACGATGCTCTCTTTTCGATAGCTGGATGCGCCCATGTATCAAGCGCCAGACGCCATTTTGGCTTTCAAAAAAGCGGTTGGGCAGCGCGGGTATCATGCTTCGCGACAGCACCCCTTCCACCTTCACGCCCCGCACCAGGAATGCCCGCCATGACCGACACGGCCTTGCCCACTTACGACGACGTCGCCGCCGCCGCGCAGCGCCTGAAGGGCGTTGCCCACCGCACGCCGGTGCTGCAGTCCGGCACGGCGGATGCCCGCTCGAGCGCGCATTTCCACTTCAAGTGCGAGAACTTCCAGCGCATGGGCGCCTTCAAGTTCCGGGGTGCGTACAACGCGCTCAGCCAGTTCGACGACGCCCAGCGCGAGGCCGGCGTGCTGGCCTTCTCGTCCGGCAACCACGCGCAGGCGATCGCGCTGTCGGCGCGGCTGCTGGGCATGCCGGCGGTCATCGTCATGCCGCAGGACGCGCCGGCCGCCAAAATCGCCGCCACGCGGGAATACGGCGCCCAGGTGGTCACCTACGACCGCTTCACCGAAGACCGCGAGGCCATCAGCCGGCGCCTGGCCGCCGAGCGCGGCATGACCCTGGTGCCGCCCTTTGACCACCCGCACGTCATCGCCGGCCAGGGCACGGTGGCGCTGGAGCTGCTGCAGGACGTGCCCGACCTCGACTATCTCTTCGTCTGCCTGGGCGGCGGCGGACTGCTGTCGGGCTGCCTGCTGGCCGCCGCCGCGCTGGCGCCCGAGTGCCAGGTGATCGGCGTGGAGCCGGCCGCCGGCAACGACGTGCAGCAGTCGCTGCGCGCGGGCCGCATCGTGCGCATCGACACGCCCCGCACCATCGCCGACGGCGCGCAGACCCAGGCGGCCGGCGAGATCACCTTCCCGATCATCCAGCGCCACGTGGCCGACGTCGTCACCGCCACCGACGAACAACTGGTGCAGGCGATGCGCTTCTACGCCGAGCGCATGAAGATCGTCGTGGAGCCTACCGGCGCCCTGGCGCTCGCGGGCGCGCTGCATGGCGGCATCGACCTGCGCGGCAAGCGGGTGGGCATCGTCGTGAGCGGCGGCAATGTGGACATGGAGCGCTACGCGGGCTTTCTGGCCGACTGATGGGGTGGCCACGCCCCGGCGCGCAGCCGGGCCGCGTGGGAAAATCATCCCACCCGGGCACGCTGCCGCCCTCGCCTTTCGCTTTCGTTCACCCACTCCCTCTTCTTCCTGCCATGACCAACGTCCACGTCATTACCCACCCCCTGGTGCAGCACAAGCTGACCCTGATGCGCCGCAAGGACGCCAGCACCAACAGCTTCCGCCGGCTGCTGGGCGAACTGAGCACACTGATGGCGTACGAGATCACCCGCGACATGCCGCTGCAGGACATCGAGGTCGAGACGCCGCTGGAGACGATGACCGGCAAGGTCATCGACGGCAAGAAGCAGGTGCTGGTGTCCATCCTGCGCGCCGGCAACGGCTTTCTCGACGGCATGCTCAACGTGATTCCGGGCGCTCGCATCGGCCACATCGGTCTCTACCGCGACCCCGAGACGCTGCAGCCCGTCGAGTACTACTTCAAGATGCCCTCCGAGATGGAAGAGCGCGACATCATCGTGGTGGACCCGATGCTGGCGACCGGCAATTCCGCCGCCGCCGCGGTGGACCGGCTCAAGAAGCTGAACCCGCGCTCGATCAAGTTCGTCTGCCTGCTGGCCGCGCCCGAGGGCGTCGCCACGCTGCAGAAGGCCCACCCCGACGTGCCGATCTACACCGCCGCCATCGACCGCGAACTGAACGACCACGGCTACATCCTGCCGGGCCTGGGCGACGCGGGCGACCGGATCTTCGGCACCAAATAAGGGCGCGCCAACGCGGGCCGGCCGGCAGGCGACCCGCTTTCGATGGCACGCATCTTGCCGGTGCAACGCCATCGACCTACCATTTTGATTCCCGCACCTTATGGAACCCGCCATGTTCAATCGCCGCCTCTTCACCGGTCGCCTGTTCTGCACGTCTCTGGCCATCTCCGCCACCCTGAGCCTCGCGCCCATGGCGGCACAGGCCCAGAGCAAGATCAAGGTCGCGGGCATCTACACCGTGCCCTATGAACAGCAATGGGTGAGCCGCATCCACAAGGCCCTGAAGGCGGCCGAGGCCCGTGGCGAGATCGAGTACAAGAGCAGCGAGAACGTGGCCAACGCCGATTACGAGCGCGTGATGCGCGAGTACGCCAACGGCGGCAACCAGCTCATCTTCGGCGAGGTGTTCGGCGTCGAGTCCGCCGCCCGCAAGGTCGCCAAGGACTTCCCCAAGACGGCCTTCGTGATGGGCTCTTCGGGCAAGCCCCAGGCACCCAATTTCAGCGTGTTCGACAACTACATCCAGGAGCCCGCCTATCTCACCGGCATGATCGCGGGCGGCATGACCAAGACGAACAAGATCGGCATGGTCGGCGGCTTCCCGATCCCTGAAGTGAACCGCCTGATGCAGGCCTTCATGGCCGGCGCGAAGGAAGTGAATCCGAAGGTGGAGTTCACCATCACCTTCATCAACAGCTGGTTCGACCCGCCCAAGGCCAAGGAAGCCACCTTCGCCATGATCGACAAGGGTGCGGACGTGCTCTACGCCGAGCGCTTCGGCGTCAGCGACGCGGCCAAGGAAAAGGGCAAGCTCGCCATCGGCAACGTGATCGACACGCAGCCGCAGTACCCCGACACCGTGGTCGCCTCGGCGCTCTGGCACATGGAGCCCAGCGTGGACCGCGCCATCGGGCTGGTAAAGGCCGGCAAGTTCACCGCCGAAGACTACGGCCCGTATTCGATGATGAAGCACAAGGGCTCGTCGCTCAGCGCCCTGGGCACTTTCGAGAAGAAGGTGCCGGCCGAGATCGTGGCCAAGGTCAAGGCGCGGGAGGCCGACATCCTGGCCGGCAAGTTCACCGTGAAGGTGGACGACAGCCAGCCCAAGTCGACCGCGAAGTAAGCCTTCCGGCGGCCCAGCCTCTGCTCCCCGCAGCTCCGGCGGCCCAGCCTCTGCTCCCCGCAGCTCCGGGGGCCGGCTCGCCGCTCCGTGTCGCGCAGCCGGCCCGGCCGGTGTAACTCCATCATGCGGGCGGGGCGGCCGGCATGCTTCACGCATCCGTCGCGTCCATGCACCCGCTTCGAAACGGCGACCCTGCAGTGACATCACCTCCCATTCCTCCAGCCGTGGACGCGTCCGCCGAAACCGTGCTGCGCCTGACCGGCATCACCAAGCGTTTCGGCAGCCTCGTCGCCAACGACGGCATCTCGCTGAACCTGGCGCGTGGCGAGGTGCTGGCGCTGCTGGGCGAGAACGGCGCGGGCAAGTCCACGCTCATGTCCATCCTGTTCGGCCACTACGTGGCGGATGCGGGCAGCATCGAGGTGTTCGGACGCGCCCTGCCGCCGGGGCAGCCGCGTGCGGCGCTGGCGGCGGGCATCGGCATGGTGCACCAGCATTTCACGCTGGCCGACAACCTGAGCGTGCTGGACAACGTGTTGCTGGGCAGCGAGCCGCTCTGGCAGCCCTTCTCGCGCCGGGCCGCCGCACGCACGCGGCTGCTGGAGGTGTCGCAGCGCTTCGGCCTGCCGGTGGCGCCCGATGCGCGGGTGGGCGATCTCTCGGTCGGCGAGCGCCAGCGGGTGGAGATCCTGAAGGCGCTGTACCGGGGAGCGCGCATCCTGATCCTGGACGAACCCACCGCCGTGCTGACGCCGCAGGAGAGCGAGGCGCTCTTCGCCACGCTGGCGCAGATGGTGGCGCAGGGCCTGTCGATCATCTTCATCAGCCACAAGCTGGGCGAGGTGCTGCGCGTGTCGCACCGCGTGGCCGTGCTGCGCCAGGGGCGGCTGGTGGCCGAGGCGCCGGCGGCCGGCGCCACGCAGGCGCAGCTGGCGCAGTGGATGGTCGGGCGGGCCGTGGAGCGCGCCGCCCGCCGCCCGACCGGGCGCGTGGGCGACGTGGTGTGCGACCTGCAGGACGTGCACACCACCGGTGGCCGCGACGCCCTGCACGGCGTGCGCCTGGCCCTGCGCGCCGGCGAGATCACCGCCATCGCGGGTGTGTCCGGCAACGGGCAGGTGGCGCTGGCCGAATTGCTCTGCGGCGTGCGCCTGCCCGCGCGCGGCACGGTGGCGCTGCAGGCCCGCGCCCTGCCCCCGGCCGTGGCCCGGCGGGTCAGGCACCTGGTGGAGCGCGGCGTGGCCCGCATCCCGGAGGACCGCCATGCCGTGGGCGTGGTGGGCGACCTGCCCGTCTGGGAGAACGCGGTCTCCGAGCGGCTGGGCAGCCGCTGGTTCTCGCACGGGTGGTTCACCGCCGGCTGGATCCGGCGCGGCGCCGCCCGCCGCTATGCGCGGCAGGTGGCCGAGACCTTCGACGTGCGCGGCGGCGGCCCGGACGCGCCGGCCCGCGCGCTTTCGGGGGGCAACATGCAAAAGCTCATCCTCGGGCGGGCGCTGCTGCATCCGGGCGGGCCCGACGCACCGGGCGGCACGGCCACCGGCGCCGCCCCGCTGCTCATCGTGGCGCACCAGCCTACCTGGGGCCTGGACATCGGCGCCGTCACCTTCGTGCAGGAGCGCCTGATCGCCGCCCGCGACGCGGGCGCCGCCGTGCTGCTGATCTCGGACGACCTGGACGAAGTGCTGCAGATGGGCGACCGCGTGGCGGTGATGCATGCCGGGCACCTGGGCGAAGCCCGCCCGGCGGAAGAATGGACACGCGAGGCCATCGGTCTCGCCATGGCCGGAGGCACCGCATGAGACTCGAAAAACGCCATCGCACGTCGCCCGCCGCCTACGTCGCCGCCCCGGTGGGCGCGGTGGCCTTCACGCTGCTGGTTTCCGCGCTGCTGGTGCTCTGGGCGGGCGCGCCGGTGGGCCGCACCTATGCGCTGCTGGCGCAGGGGGCGTTCGGCTCCGTCTTCGCGCTCACCGAAACGCTGACCCGCGCCACGCCGCTGATTCTCACCGGCCTGGCGGCGGCCGTCGCCTTCCGCGCCCGGCTCTTCAACATCGGGGCGGAAGGGCAGCTCTATGCCGGCGCCATCGCGGCCGTGGCCGTGGGCGGCCTGCACGGGGGCACCGGCCTGGAATGGTCGGCCTGGGTGCTGTTTCCGCTGATGATGCTGGCCGCCGCGCTGGCCGGCGCCGCCCTGCTGCTGGGCCCGGCGCTCATGAAGGCGCGCCTGGGGGTGGACGAGGTGGTCACCACGCTGCTGCTCAACTTCGTGATGCTGCTGCTGGTCTCCGCGCTGCTCGACGGCCCCATGAAGGACCCGACGGCGCTGGGCTGGCCGCAGAGCGTGGCGCTGCAGGGCGAGCTGGAACTCTCCCGGCTGGTGACCGGCTCGCGCCTGCACACCGGCCTGCTGATCGCCGTCGGGCTGGCCGTGCTGCTGTGGGCGCTGCTGGCGCGCACCGTGCCGGGCTTCGACATCCGCGCCGCGGGCGCCAACCCGCGCGCCGCCGCGTTCGCCGGAGTGCCGGTCACGCGCACGGTGGTGCTGGTGGCGCTGCTCTCGGGAGGCCTCGCGGGCCTGGCCGGCGCGATCGAGGTGGCGGGCCGCACGGGCTACGTGACGCTCGACATGTCGCCGGGCTACGGCTACAGCGGCATCGTGATCGCGATGCTCGCCGGCCTGCATCCGCTGGGCGTGGTGGCGGCGGGCGTCTTCGTGGCCGGCGTGCTGGTGGGGGCGGACAGCATGAGCCGCGCCATCGGCGTGCCCACCTATATCGCCGACGTCATCGTGGCGGCCTCGCTGATCGCCGTGCTGGTGGCCGGCCTGCTGGCCCAGTACCGCGTGCGGTGGAAATGAACGAGGCCCCCATGCGACACATGCCATTTCAGCCGCCGGCGCCCGTTCCATCAGCACGTGCGGCTATCAAATCAGGAGCAACGGCATGACCGAGCTGCTCGACATCCTGTCCAACCCGGCCTTCTGGATCGCCACGCTGCGGGTGGCCACGCCGCTCATCCTGGGCACGCTGGGCGTGCTGCTCTGCGAGCGCGCGGGCGTGTTGAACCTGGGCATCGAAGGCATCATGGTGGCGGGCGCCTTCGCCGGCTGGCTCACCGTGTATGCGGGCCACGGCCTGTGGACGGGCGTGGCGGTGGCGGCGCTCACGGGCGCCGTGTTCGGCCTGCTACATGCCTGGCTCACCGTGGGACTGGCCTTGTCCCAGCACGTATCGGGCCTGGGCATCACCCTGCTGGCCACGGCGCTCAGCTACTACGGCTACCGCGTGGGCTTCCCGAAGGTCAACACGCCGCCCACCATCACGCCCTTCGCGCCCATGGACTGGCTGGGCGTGCCCATCCTCTCGGCGCAGACACCGCTCACGCTGCTGGCCCTGCTGCTCGCGCCGCTGCTGGCCTGGGCGCTCTACCGCACGCCGCTGAGGCTGGCGGTGCGCATGGTGGGCGAAAACCCGCAGGCGGCCGAGGGCCAGGGCATTTCGGTGGCGGCCACGCGCACGGGCGCCATCGTGGCGGGCTCGGCGCTGATGGGCGTGGCCGGCAGCTTTCTCACGCTGTCGGCGTTCAACGCGTTCTTCTTCAACATGGTCAACGGCCGGGGCTGGATCTGCGTGGCGCTGGTGGTGTTCGCCTCGTGGCGGCCCGGCAAGGCGCTGCTGGGCGCGCTGCTGTTCGCGTTCTTCGACGCGCTGCAGCTGCGCCTGCAGCAGGCGGGCGACGCGTGGCTGCCTTATCAGGTGTACCTGATGCTGCCGTATCTGCTGTCCATCCTGGCGCTGGTGCTGGTGGCCCGCAAGGCCGCCTATCCCCAGGCGCTGATGAAGCCTTATCGCAAGGGAGAGCGGTAAGCTCCGTGGGGGCCTTTAGCATGGGCGGATGACCGACGCCTCGCCCACACCCGCGCATGCGGTCCACGCCGCTCCAGCCATCGACCCGGCCCTGCTGCGCTCGCCCCGGCTGCGCCTGCGCCAGTGGACGCCTGCGGACCGCGAGCCCTTCGCCGCCCTCGCCGCCGACCCGGGGGTCATGGAGCACCTGCTGCCGCTGCCCACCCGCGCCCACAGCGACGCCCTGGCCGACCGCATCGAGAACCTCATCGACCAGCAAGGCTGGGGTTTCTGGGCGGCCGAATCGCTGGAGGGCATCGGCCACGGCCCCGGTAGGTTCATGGGCTTCATCGGCCTGAACGGGCCCACCGCGCCCCTGCCGTTCGCGCCTTGCGTCGAAATCGGCTGGCGCCTGGCCCGGCCGTTCTGGGGCCGGGGCCTGGCCACCGAAGGCGCCCTGCTGGCGCTGCGCGTGGGGTTCGAGGCGCTGGGCCTGCAGGAGATCATCGCCTTCACCGCGCAGCGCAACCTGCGGTCGCAGGCGGTGATGGAACGCCTGGGCATGCGCGAATCGCCCTCGGAGGCCTTCGACCACCCCTCGGTGCCCGAGGGCCATGTCCTGCGCCGCCACCAGCTGCATCGGCTTTCGCGGGGCCGGTGGCTCGCGGCCACGCAGCCAGGGGCCTGAGCCTTCACCGATTCCCGAAGGGCGGCACCGGGAGGCCCCTGGCCCACAATATGCTCGCCGCCTGCCGTCCCTGGCCTCCCGTCATTTCCCCCCGCACACCACGCACCGACCATGCTCGATCTGCTCATCCACGACGCCACCCTGCCCGATGGCCGCCAGCACATGTCCGTCGCCGTGCAGGCCGGGCGCATCGCCGAAGTCACGCAGGGCCTGCGCGCCCCGGCGCACCAGACGGTGGATGCCGGCGGCATGCTGCTGTCGCCGCCCTTCGTCGATGCGCACTTTCACCTGGACTCGGCCCTGAGCTACGGCCAGCCGCGCGTGAACGAGAGCGGCACGCTGCTGGAAGGCATCGCGCTATGGGGCGAGTTGAAGCCCACGCTCACGCACGAGGCCATCGTGGAGCGGGCGCTGGCCTATTGCGACTGGGCCGTCGCACGCGGCCTGCTGGCCATTCGCAGCCACGTGGACACCAGCGACCCGAGCCTGCTCACGGTGCGCGCCCTGCTGGACGTGAAGGCCCGCGTGGCGCCCTACCTCGACCTGCAGCTCGTCGCCTTTCCGCAGGACGGCGTGCTGCGCCGCCCGGGCGGGCTGGACAGCCTCACCCGCGCGCTGGACCTGGGCGTGGAGGTGGTGGGCGGCATTCCCCATTTCGAGCGCACCATGGCGCAGGGGGGCGAGAGCGTGCGGCTGCTGTGCGAGCTGGCCGCCGAGCGCGGCCTGCGCGTGGACATGCACTGCGACGAGACCGACGACCCGCTCTCGCGCCATGTCGAGACGCTCGCCGCCGAGACCGTGCGCCTGGGCCTGCAGGGCCGCGTGACCGGCTCGCATCTCACGTCCATGCACAGCATGGACAACTACTACGTCAGCAAGCTGATCCCGCTGATGGCCGAGGCCCAGCTGGGCGTGGTGGCCAACCCGCTCATCAACATCACGCTGCAGGGCCGGCACGACACCTACCCCAAGCGGCGCGGCATGACGCGGGTGCCCGAGCTGATGGCCGCCGGCCTGACCGTCGCCTTCGGCCACGACTGCGTGATGGACCCGTGGTATGGCGGCGGCAGCGCCGACCTGCTGGAATCGGCCCATATGGGCCTGCACGTGGCGCAGATGACCAGCCAGTCGGCCATGCGCCAGTGCTTCGACGCGGTGACCGTGAACCCGGCCCGGCTGCTGGGCCTGGAGGGCTACGGCATCACTCCCGGCTGCCATGCGGACCTGGTGCTGCTGCACGCCCGCAACCCGGCCGAGGCGATTCGGCTGCGGGCCACCCGGCTGGCGGTGTGGCGCCGCGGCCGGCAGGTGGCCAGCAGCCCGGCGCCTGTGGCGCAGCTCACGCTGCCGGGGCGGCCGCAGCAGGTGGGGTTTCTGGGCGCGTCCTGCGGCTGACACCCATCAGGCCCCGGTTGCGGCCACTTTGGGCATGAAAAAAGCCGCCAGCGCTGGTGGTTCCTGCGCGGGCAGCTATCATTTTTGATGGCATGGTGCGGGGGGCGCCGCACCGCGGCGCGGGCACCCGGCACGCCCCGCTCAGCCCTTCAGACCGACGAACATCTCCTGCACGTCGTCGTGTGCGTCGATGGCGGCGAGGAAGGTCTCGACCTCTTCCAGCGCCTCGGCGCTCAGGTTTGCCGGGTCCACCGGGTTCTTGGGCTGGTAGCCCAGCTTGGCCGACAGCACGGTGAAGCCCTGGGCGGGGAGCGCACGGCTCACCACGTCGAGGTCGGCCGGGTCGGTGACGAAAAGGGTCGCGCCCTCCTGCTCGCCCGGCTCGAAGTCCTGCGCGCCGGCTTCGATGGCGGCCACTTCGGCATCGGCGCCGGCGTGGCCCGGCGTGGGCTCGGCCTCGATCAGGCCGACGTGGTTGAAGTCCCACGACACCGAACCAGACGTGCCGAGCTGCCCCTTGCGGAACAGCACGCGCATCTCGGGCGCGGTGCGGTTCACGTTGTCGGTGAGGCACTCGACCATGACGGGCACCTGGTGCGGACCGAAGCCTTCATAGATCACGCGCTGGTAGTCCACCGCGTCGGCGCCCACGCCGGAGCCCTTCTTGATGGCGCGCTCCAGCGTGTCCTTGGGCATGGAGGCCTTGCGGGCCTGCTCCACCGCCAGCCGCAGGCGCGAGTTGCCCGCCGGGTCGGCGCCGCCGCGCGCGGCCACGATGATTTCCTTGACCAGCTTGCCGAACAGCTTGCCCTTGGCGTCGGCGACCTGCGCCTTGCCCTTTGCTTTCCATTGCGCACCCATGGTGGCGCCTCCTGCGTATTGGTGATGGAGGGGTGATTGGAGGCGCCTCGCGGCCAGGGCCAGGCGCCTTCCGTGCGGCCGCCGCCGATGGGCGGTGGGCCGTTCTCTCCCCGGCGACGGGCGCCGGAGTGCAGCCGCCGATTCTAGGCGGCTGCCGGCAGGGCGCGACCGCAGGGCACGGTGGGTGGAGCCCCGCCAGTGAAAAGCATGCCGAAATAGGCCTGATCGCCCATCTCGCCTGGGCACTCAGCTATTCATTCGATAGCAATCCGGTGGGGTGTGCCACGGCTGTTCAGAAATGGAACACCTGGCGCACCCCGGTGTGCCATACCGCCACAGGCCGCCCCGCCCGCAGCGCGCCGGCGCCTGGCGGCAAGGCGCCCCTCGCCCCCTGCGCCGCCTCGCTGCCGTGGCGCGCAGACGCCGTTGGCATGCGAATTGCCCTTTTCCTGCCGCCAATGCGCTCCAGGCC
This sequence comes from Acidovorax sp. FG27, assembly GCF_040365715.1. Classification (NCBI taxonomy): domain Bacteria; kingdom Pseudomonadati; phylum Pseudomonadota; class Betaproteobacteria; order Burkholderiales; family Comamonadaceae; genus Acidovorax; species Acidovorax sp. FG27. The sequence goes on along the minus strand of NZ_BAABVY010000010.1, from coordinate 273,256 downwards.
GTTGGCGCAGTTCCCCCCCATTCCAACCAGGAGACAAGCACCATGCACATGGCAGAAATCGCCCATCTCGGCATCGCCAACCCCTACAAGAAGCAGTACGGCAACTACATCGGCGGCCAGTGGGTGCCGCCAGTGGACGGGCAGTACTTCGACAACGGCTCGCCCATCGACGGCCAGGTCTTCACCGCCATTCCCCGCTCCAACGACAAGGACGTGAACGCCGCGCTGGACGCCGCGCACAAGGCCAAGGCAGCGTGGGGCAAGACCTCCACGACGGACCGCGCCAACATCCTGCTGAAGATCGCCGACCGCATGGAGGCCAACCTGCTCACCATCGCCGTGGCCGAGACCATCGACAACGGCAAGCCGCTGCGCGAGACCATGGCGGCCGACATTCCCCTGGCCATCGATCACTTCCGCTACTTCGCGGGTGCCGTGCGGGCGCAGGAAGGCGGCATCAGCGAGATCGACCACGACACCGTGGCCTACCATTTTCACGAGCCGCTGGGCGTCGTGGGCCAGATCATTCCCTGGAACTTCCCCATCCTGATGGCCGTGTGGAAGCTCGCGCCGGCGCTGGCCGCCGGCAACTGCGTGGTGCTGAAACCCGCCGAGCAGACGCCGGCGTCCATCCTCGTGCTGCTGGAGCTCATCGGCGACCTGCTGCCCCCGGGCGTGGTCAACGTGGTCAACGGCTTCGGACTGGAGGCCGGCAAGCCGCTCGCCTCCAGCAACCGCATCGCGAAGATCGCCTTCACCGGCGAGACCACCACCGGCCGGCTCATCATGCAGTACGCCAGCCAGAACATCATCCCGGTCACGCTGGAGCTGGGCGGCAAGAGCCCGAACATCTTCTTTGAGGACGTGCTGGGCGCCGACGACGCCTTCTTCGACAAGGCCCTGGAAGGCTTCGCCATGTTCGCGCTGAACCAGGGCGAGGTCTGCACCTGCCCCAGCCGCGTGCTGATCCAGGAATCGATCTACGACCGCTTCATGGAACGCGCCCTGAAGCGCGTGGCCGCCATCACCCAGGGCCATCCGCTGGACAAGGCCACCATGATCGGCGCGCAGGCCTCGCAGGAGCAGCTGGAGAAGATCCTCTCGTACCTGGACCTGGGCAGGCAGGAAGGCGCCCAGTGCCTCATCGGCGGGGAGCGCAACCTGCTGGGCGGCGACCTGGCCGGCGGCTACTACGTCAAGCCCACCGTGTTCAAGGGCCACAACAAGATGCGCATCTTCCAGGAAGAGATCTTCGGCCCGGTGGTGTCCGTCACCACCTTCAAGACCGAAGAAGAAGCGCTGGAGATCGCCAACGACACGCTCTACGGCCTGGGCGCCGGCGTGTGGAGCCGCGACGGCGCGCGCGCCTTCCGCATGGGCCGCGGCATCCAGGCCGGCCGGGTGTGGACCAACTGCTACCACGCCTACCCCGCGCACGCGGCCTTCGGCGGCTACAAGCAGTCCGGCATCGGCCGCGAGAACCACAAGATGATGCTCGACCACTACCAGCAAACCAAGAACCTGCTGGTGAGCTATAGCCCGAACAAGCTGGGCTTTTTCTGACCGGCTGTCGGACGAGGCAGCGGGCGCCGGGTGCCCCCGCGCCCGCTGCCACCGCCCGCCATGACAGGAGATCACGCATGACGACCCCGCCCGATGCCAGCCCTGCTCCCGCCGCCCGCGTGTCGGCCACGCCGGCCGCCGAGGCGCTCATCGAGCGGCTTCGCGCCCAGCACGGCCCGCTGATGTTCCACCAGTCGGGCGGCTGCTGCGACGGCAGCGCGCCCATGTGCTTCGCACTGGGCGAATTCCTGCTGGGCGACTCCGACGTGCTGCTCGGCGAGATCGCCGGCACGCCCTTTCACATGAGCGAATCGCAATTCGCGTACTGGGAACACACGCACCTCATCATTGACGCGGTGCCCGGCAACGGCGGCATGTTCTCGCTGGAGCGCCCGACGGGCCTGCGTTTTCTGACCCGATCGCGGCTGTATGGCGATGCCGAGTGGGCGGCCATCAAGGCCCTAGGGCCGCCCCGGCGAGGGCCCGCCTGAGCGAAGGCAATGCCGCTGGGGGCCCGCCCATGGCATCCTTGGCCCTTTGCACGAGTTCGGAGCATGCGTCATCTCATCGGCCTGGCACTCGCGCTTGTGGGCTGGGCGGCGCTTCTTCGCGTCGCAGGCAGTGGACTGCCCTACCTGGACCAGGAGGCAGGCGCCGTCATCGGCTGGCTGCTGTTCAGCCCCGCAGTGCTGTGCATCTTGCCTCTCGCCTGTTGGTGCCTGCGGCGCAATGCCGTGGCCGCAATCTGGCTGGTCGCGCTGGCGCCCGTGGCCGGCGCGGGCAATGCCGTCGTGGCGGCCTACCTGGGGTCGGCCGCGCCGGAGTCCCGGTGGGTGGTCTGGGTGCTGTCCTTCCTCTGGGCCGTGCCCATCGCCGCCCTGGCGTTCCGGGCCTGGCGCCGGCAGGCGCAGCCTGGCAGCGACCGCGATCAGCGTCAGTGACGCACGGGCGGCGCGTCCATCGCCCGGAGCCGGCGGTAGACGGTGTTGCGCGACACGCCCAGCGCCCGGGCCACGGCCGACACATTGCCGCCATGCACGGCGAGCGCATGGCGCAGCGCGGAGTCGACGGTGTCGTCCCAGGACCGCACGGCGGCTGGCGCTGCGGGCGCGCCCATGGCCGGAGCATCGGCGGCAGGGCCTGGCGCCCATCCGGGGGCCGCTGCGCCCTGGCCGTCGTCCAACAGGTCTTCCGGCAGGTGTTCGAGGTCGATCTCGGCCGCATCCCCCGCCATCAGCGCGGCAGTCCGCAGCGCGTTGGACAACTGCCGCAGGTTGCCCGGCCAGCGGTGGGACATCAGGTATTGCATGGCGCGTGCCGACAGCCGCAGCGGTGCGGTGCGGGCCGGTTGCCGCCCGGCTGGCGAGGCCGCCGGGGGGCCCTCTTCCCGCTCCTGCGCCTGCAGCAGCCGCTGCACGATGACCGGCAGGTCGGAGCGCTCCCGCAGGGCCGGCAGGCGCACCACCAGGCCGTTGAGCCGGTAGTACAGATCGTCGCGGAACAGCCCTCGCGCCATCATCTCGCGCAGGTTGCGGTGGGTGGCGCAGAGCACGTGCACGTCCACCGGCACCTCGCGCGCGGACCCGAGCGGCACCACCGTGCGCTCCTGCAGCACGCGCAGCAGGCGAGCCTGCAGGGCCAGGGGCATGTCGCCGATCTCGTCCAGGAACAGCGTGCCGCCGTGGGCCTGCACGATCTTGCCCGGGCTGCCCTTGCGCCGTGCCCCGGTGAAGGCGCCCTCTTCATAGCCGAACAGCTCGGCCTCCATCAGGCTTTCCGGGATCGACGCGCAATTCACCGCCATGAAGGGGCCCGGGGCACGCGGTCCGTCGTGGTGGATCGCCTGGGCCAGCAGTTCCTTGCCGGTGCCGGTTTCGCCCAGGATCATGGTGGGCACGTCGCGCCCCAACAGGCGCGTGACACGGTCGATCACCTGCCTGAGCTGGGCGTCGCCCGTATCCAGAAAACGCAGGCTGGAGAGGCGGCCCGCAGCGGCCGGCCCGCCGGGTGCGGGGCGAGGCGCCGCGCTGCGGGCGGGGGGGGCGCCCGGGCGAGCGCTCCACCGGGGCTCGGGGCGCTCGTCGGGCGCCGCAGGCACCAGCGTCGGCTGGGGGGCGCGGTAGTCCACCTGCGCCGCCACCGCCACCCCGCCATGCAGCCAGAGCGACAGCCGGCCCGGCAGCGTGGCGCGGGCGTGCTGGAGCAAGCCGCTCATCGGCATGCCGAAGAGCGACGAAAAGGTGTGCGCCTGCAGGGCGGCGCGGGAGAGTCCCAGCTGGAACTGGCCGCTGCGGTTGGCGGCGAGAAAGCGGCCGTCGGGCGTGAAGGCGGCCAGGCCTTCCACCAGGGTGCCGAGGAATTCCTCCCGCGCATGGAAGCGCAGCAGCACCGCGTCCTCGAACACCTTGCCGAAGAGGTGGTTCTCCACCATCTGCGCCGACATGCGCACCAACGCCATGGTGTGCGGGCTGCAGCGCCGGTGGTCGCCGCTGACGTCCAGCGCGCCGATGACGTGGCCTTGCGGGTCGTGGATGGGCGCGCACGAACAGGTGAGGAAATGGTTGGCGTGCAGGAAATGCTCGCTGCCATGGACTTGCGTGGCCTCGCCCAGCGCCAGCGCGGTGCCGATGGCGTTGGTGCCCTTGCTGCGCTCGGACCAGGTGGCGCCGGGGCGCAGCGCCACGCGGCTGGCGCGGCCCAGGATCTCGTCGTCGCCCAGGGCGTGCAGCACCACGCCGGTCGCATCGGTGAGCAGCACCATGCTCTCCGTGCCGGCGATCTGGGCAGACAGCGTCTCCATCACCGGCCGCGCATGCATGCAGAGCGCTTCGTTGCGCGCCAGCGTCCAGGCCAGCGCATCGGCCTGCAGCGGCGCCAGGTCGGCACCATCGTCGCGCCGCAGCCCGAAGGCGGCGGAGCGTTCGTGCGCATGCTGAATGCGCAGCGCGCCGTCTACGGCCGTCTCCAGCCAGTCGGCGGAGTGCGTGAGCGGCGTGGCGCCGCCGTGGGGGTGGGACTGGTGCATGACGTCTCCTCTGCCTTGCCGGCATCGGTGGCCCGGTGCGGCGGCGCGCTCCCGGGTTCCATGCCTTCGCGCACCATAGCACCGTTGCGGGCGCAAGCCCACGCGGGTCAGTGCAGCAGAGCCACCGCCGCGGCCAGCGTGCCGCCCACGTCGGCCGACACCTTCAGCGTGAAGAGCGCGTCTGCCCGGGTGCGGCCCTGGTTGACGGCGGCGATGGGCAACCCGGCGCCCGCAGCCGCCTGGACGAAGCGAAAGCCCGAATAGACCATCAGCGACGAGCCCGCCACCAGCACGGCGCTGGCACGCTGCAGGGCCGCGCGCGCAGCGGCCACCCGGTCGGCCGGCACGGCTTCGCCGAAGAACACCACGTCGGGCTTGAGCGGCCCCTGCCCACAGACCGGGCAGGCCGGCACGGCGAAGCCCGAGAAATCGAGGCCGTCGAGATCGGCATCGCCGTCCGGCGCTGCCTGCGCATGCAGCGCGGCCCAGTCGGGGTTGGCCTGCAGCAGCCGCTGCTGCAGTTTGGCACGGGGCATGCGCGCTTCGCAATGCATGCAGCGCACGGTGTCGATGCGGCCGTGCAGGTCGATGGTGCGCATGCTGCCGGCAGCTTCATGCAGGCCATCGACGTTCTGGGTGAGCAGCAGTTCGACCCGCCCCATCGCCTCCAGTGCGGCCAGCGCCCAGTGGGCGGCGCCCGGCTGGGCGTGGCCCATCACCCGCCAGCCGATCATGCTGCGCGCCCAGTACCGCTTGCGCGTGGCCTCTTCGCCCATGAAGGCCTGGAAGGTGACGGGCTGCGGGCGCTTCCACTGCCCGTCAGCGTCCCGGTAGTCCGGAATGCCCGAAGCGGTGCTGCAGCCCGCGCCGGTCAGCACGAAGAGGCGCGGATGGGCCCGCAGGAAGGCGGCCAGGTCTTGCGCGTCCTGCGGCGGCAGGGGCGTCATGAAGGGTGCAGGAGGTGAAGACACGGTCGCGGCGGCCTACAGCGCAGGGGCGATGCCTTCGGCGTAATCGTAGAGCGCGCCGAGGATTTCTTCCCCGCGCTCGTCCGCTTCGCCGCCCAGTTCATCGAGCCGTGCAAACAGGTCGTCGAACGTGAGCGCCCCGCCCTGCCCCTCCATCAGGCAGGCGACGCGGTGGCCCTCCCAACGCTCCAGGTCTTCGTCGTCCATCGTGTGGGGGAAGTTGCGCACGCGGTAGCGCCAGACGAGTTCCTCCAGCCGCTCGTCGTCGAAGCCGGGGCGGGCGCTGGCGAGCTTTTCCGGCGGCAGGGCGCGCAACCGCTCGAGCCGCCGGCGGTCCTCGTTGCCGACGAAGCCGCCGTAGAGATCCTGATCCACGTCGGGCATGGCGCCGCCTTCCTGCGGGCGCGTGAACACCTGCGCCCAGATGGCCGTGAGGTCGGGCAGCGCCCGCGCCCGCTCGGCATGGGTGGCCGCACGCTCCAGATCGATGCCCCAGCGTTCGGCGGCCTGCCGCGTGAGGGTGTTGACGTTGCCCACCACCATGGGCGACTTGTTCAGGTGCACGGTCTTGATCGGCAGGCGCGACACGCCTTCGGGCAGCTCTTCGCTGCGGGTGAACATGCGCTGGCGGATCGTGTCGGCGTCGAGCAGCGCCAGCTCGGCCGGGTCGTGGGACAGGTCCCAGGCGATGAGTTCGTTGCGGTTGGTGGGGTGGCTCGCCAGCGGCCACATCACGCCCAGGCAGCCGCGCTCTGCCGGGAACATGCCCGAGACGTGCAGGAAGGGCCGGGCCGTGTCGGTGGTGGTGGGCAGGCGCAGCTCGGCCGCCACGCGGTCCTTCTTGTGCAGGCCGAGGGCAAAGTCGAACAGCTTGGGCTGACGCTGGCGGATCAGCCGCGCCAGAGCGATGGTGGCGCGCACGTCGGAGAGCGCGTCGTGCGCCGCTTCGTGCGCGAGCCCGTTGGCCCGTGAGAGATGCTCCAGCTTGAAGCTGGGCGAGCCGTCTTCCTTGCGCGGCCATTCGATGCCCTCCGGGCGCAGCGCGTAGGTCATGCGCACGACGTCCAGCAGGTCCCAGCGGCCGCAATGGTTCTGCCACTCGCGCGCATACGGGTCGATCAGGTTGCGCCAGAACATGAAGCGCGTGATCTCGTCGTCGAAGCGGATGGTGTTGTAGCCCACGCCGATGGTGCCGGGGCGCGCCAGTTCGGCCTCGATGCGCGCCGCGAACGCGTGCTCGGGCAGTCCCCGCTCCAGGCAGACCTGCGGCGTGATGCCTGTGATCAGGCACGACTCGGGGTCGGGCAGGTAATCGGGCGCGGGCCGGCAATAGATCATCATCGGCTCGCCGATCTCGTTGAGCTCGGCATCGGTGCGGATGCCGGCGAACTGGGCCGGACGGTCGCGCCGCGTGTTGGCACCGAAGGTTTCGTAGTCGTGCCAATAGAAGGTGTGCATGGGGTCGCTGACGCAGAGAACGCAAAGCCGCAAGTATGCCGGGGCCAACGACAATGGCGCATGCATTCCACACCGACCCGTGATTTCCCATCGCAGATGCCCGCCGTGCAGCGCCTGCGTTCGCCCCTTGCATTGACCCTGGCCGGCCTGGCCCTGGCCGTGGGCGGTTGCGCCTCCACGCCCCGCCCCGCGGTGCCTTCCGCCGTGCCTGCCGCCGCGACGCAGCCGGCCGTCGCGCCACCGGCCGCGCCCGCCGCCGCCCAGCCGCCTGCGGCTGACGCCAGCTCGCCCGCGCCAGCCGCCGACCCGCAGGCCTATCCTTCGGCGGCAGCCGAGCAGGCGAGCTTCGCGGCCTGGATCGCGGCCTTCGGGCGGGACGCGCAGGCGGCGGGCGTACGTGCCACCACCGTGGAGCAGGTGCTGAACGGCGCCCGGCTGCTGCCGCGCGTGATCGAGCTCGACCGCGCCCAGCCCGAATTCACCCGCACGCCGTGGGCCTACCTCGACAGCGCCGTGTCGGCCCAGCGCGTGGCCGCCGGCCGCGCCAAGCGCGCCGAGTACGGCGCGCCGCTCGCCTCAGCCGAGGCGCGCTACGGCGTGCCGGCTTCCGTGGTCACCGCGATCTGGGGCATGGAAAGCAACTACGGCGGCAACTTCGGCAGCTTCCGCGCCGTGGATGCGCTCGCCACGCTCGCCTTCGAAGGCCGGCGGCGGGACTGGGCGCGTGGCGAACTGCTCGCGGCCCTGCGCATCGTGGACCAGGGCGACATCGCCGCGGACCGCATGGTCGGGTCGTGGGCGGGCGCCATGGGGCACACGCAGTTCCTGCCGTCCGTCTTCCTCGCCCATGCGGTCGATGCCGACGGCGACGGCCGGCGCGACATCTGGGGCAGTATTCCCGACGTCACTGCCTCCACCGCCAACTACCTGGCCAGCGCCGGCTGGCGCCGCGGCGAGCCGTGGGGCGTCGAGGTGCGGCTGCCGGCCGGCCTCGACCATGGCCAGGCGGAACTGTCGGTGCGGCAGCCAGCCGCCCAGTGGGCTGCCATGGGGGTGGCGGCCATCGACGGCCAGCCTTTGCCGGCCTTCGAGGCGGCATCGGTCATCGAGCCGGCGGGTGCGAGGGGGCCGGCCTTCCTGGTGGGGCCCAACTTCCGCGCCATCCTGCGCTACAACAACTCGGTGAACTACGCCCTGGGCGTGGGCCTGCTGGCACGCCAGATCGAAGGCGGCCCGGGCGTCGTGGCGCCCTGGCCACGCGAGTTGCCACCACTGACCCGCAGCCAGGTGCTGGAGCTGCAGAACGGGCTCAACCGCCAGGGCTTTTCAGCCGGCACTGCGGACGGCGTGTTCGGCCCCGCGACCCGCGCCGGCTTGCGGCAGTTCCAGCGCAGCCAGGGACTGGAGGCCGACGGCTACCCCACGCCGGACCTGCTGCAGCGGCTGTCGGCGGGCCGCTGACAGGGCGGGATGGCCCGAAAAAAAACCGCAGCCGAGGCTGCGGTTTCTTGAGGCTGCTGCGCGAGGCAGCAGCAGAGGCGGCGGCCTTCGTTCAGTCCGCAGTCGCCTCTTCCGGCTCCGCAGGCTCCGAGCGGGCCGAACGGTCCTTCTTCGGCAAGGCCTGGATGTCGAGCTTGACGTCCGCCGTCTCCACGCCCTTCTCGTCCGTGGCGAGGTCCACGTCCACCGTCAGGCGACCGCCGTCGGTCAGGCGCCCGAACAGCAGTTCGTCGGCCAGCGCCCGGCGGATCATGTCCTGGATCAGGCGCTGCATCGGGCGGGCGCCCATCAGCGGGTCGAAGCCCTTCTTCGCCAGGTGCTTGCGCAGCTTGTCGGTGAAGGTGACCTCCACCTTCTTCTCGGAGAGTTGCGTTTCCAGCTGCAGCAGGAACTTGTCCACTACGCGCAGGATGACCTGCTCGTCGAGCGCCTTGAAGTTGACGATGGCGTCCAGGCGGTTGCGGAACTCGGGGGTGAACAGGCGCTTGATGTCGGCCATCTCGTCGCCCGCCACGCGTGGGTTGGTGAAGCCGATGGTCGCCTTGTTCATGGTCTCGGCACCCGCATTGGTCGTCATGATGATGATGACGTTGCGGAAGTCGGCCTTGCGCCCGTTGTTGTCCGTCAGGGTGCCGTGGTCCATCACCTGCAGCAGCACGTTGAAGATGTCCGGATGCGCCTTCTCGATCTCGTCGAGCAGCAGCACAGCGTGCGGCTTCTTGGTGATCGCCTCGGTCAGCAGGCCGCCCTGGTCGAACCCGACGTAGCCCGGGGGCGCACCGATCAGGCGCGACACGGCATGGCGCTCCATGTACTCGGACATGTCGAAGCGGATCAGCTCGATGCCCATGATGTAGGCGAGCTGCTTGGCCGCTTCGGTCTTGCCGACGCCGGTGGGGCCGCTGAAGAGGAACGAGCCGATCGGCTTGTCGCCCTTGCCCAGGCCCGAGCGTGCCATCTTGACGGCGGAGGCCAGCACTTCGAGCGCCTTGTCCTGCCCGAACACCACGCTCTTCAGGTCGCGCTCGATGGTCTGCAGCTTGCTGCGGTCGTCGTTGGACACGTTCGCGGGCGGAATGCGCGCGATCTTGGCCACGATTTCCTCGATCTCGGCCTTGCCGATGGTCTTCTTGCGCTTGCTGGCGACCTGGATGCGCTGGGCGGCGCCGGCTTCATCGATCACGTCGATGGCCTTGTCGGGCAGGTGCCGGTCGTTGATGTACTTGGCCGACAGCTCGGCCGCGGCCTGCAGCGCGGCGGCGGCGTACTTCACGCTGTGGTGTTCCTCGAAGCGGCTCTTGAGGCCCTTGAGGATGTCCACCGTCTCGGCCACGGTCGGCTCGACCACGTCGACCTTCTGGAAGCGCCGCGACAGGGCCGCGTCCTTCTCGAAGATGCCGCGGTACTCGGTGAAGGTGGTCGCGCCGATGCACTTGAGCTGGCCGCTGGAGAGCGCCGGCTTGAGCAGGTTGGACGCATCCAGCGTGCCGCCCGAGGCCGCGCCGGCACCGATCAGCGTGTGGATCTCGTCGATGAACAGGATAGCGTTCGGCTTGTCCTTGAGCGACTTGAGCACGCCCTTCAGGCGCTGCTCGAAATCGCCACGGTACTTGGTGCCGGCCAGCAGCGCACCCATGTCGAGCGAGTACACGATGGCCTCGCCCAGGATCTCGGGCACGTCGCCCTGCGTGATGCGCCAGGCCAGGCCCTCGGCGATGGCCGTCTTGCCCACGCCGGCTTCCCCCACCAGCAGCGGGTTGTTCTTGCGGCGGCGGCAGAGGATCTGGATCGTGCGTTCCACCTCGTAGTGGCGGCCGATCAGCGGATCGATCTTGCCTTCCTTGGCGGCGACATTCAGGTTCTGGGTGTACTGCTCCAGCGGCGACGCCTTTTCGCTGCGCTCGCCGGCATTGCCACCCTCTTCGCCATCGGCCGGGCTGTCGGACTTGGCGGGCTCCGGCGGCTCGCCCTTCTTGATGCCGTGAGCGATGAAGTTCACGACGTCCAGACGCGTGACGCCCTGCTGGTGCAGGTAGTAGACCGCGTGCGAGTCCTTCTCGCCGAAGATCGCCACCAGCACGTTGGCGCCGGTGACTTCCTTCTTGCCGTTGCCCGTGGACTGCACGTGCATGATGGCGCGCTGGATCACCCGCTGGAAACCCAGCGTGGGCTGCGTGTCCACCTCGTCGGCGCCGGCTACCTGGGGGGTGTTGTCCTTGATGAAGTTGGCCAGCGACGCGCGCAGGTCGTCGATGTTGGCCGAGCAGGCACGCAGCACTTCGGCTGCGCTGGGGTTGTCCAGAAGAGCCAGCAGCAGGTGTTCCACGGTGATGAATTCGTGGCGCTGCTGGCGGGCCTCGACAAAGGCCATGTGCAAGCTGACTTCCAGTTCCTGGGCAATCATGTGAACTCCTTTGTGCTTGCTTGGAAGGGATTACTGTAGATCGGGTCCAAAGGCCACTTATTCAACAGGCTCACTGACGCATTGCAGTGGATGGCCCGCCTTGTGCGCGGCCTCGTACACCTGTTCGACCTTGGTTGCGGCGACGTCACGGGAATACACCCCGCATACGCCTTTGCCGTCCAGATGGATCTTCAGCATGATCTGGGTCGCGGCCTCCCGGTCCTTGCTGAAGAATTCCTGCAGAACGACGATCACGAACTCCATGGGCGTGTAGTCGTCGTTGAGCATCACCACCTGGAACATCTGGGGCGGCTGCGTGCGCTGCGTGCGTCGCTCCAGCACTACCGATCCACCGTCGTCCCGCGCGGGAGCTCGGGTCGGAGGGGCCGGTGTCTTGGGAGGTGGTTTCGTTGCCATGAATTTCATTCTAGCGAGCCGCGCCCGGGGGCGCAGCCTGATCCATCTGGTGTTACAACGCCCGTTTTCAAGCGATCAGCCCGCGTCGTACACGACCGAGACCGAGCCGCTGCCGGCCTGGGCGCTCCATGCCGCCAGGGCGGCGTCGGACGGGAAGAACCGGCTCGCCTCGCCCAGCTGGACCTCCGCCACGGCGGCGCCCTGCTCGGACTTGCAGCACAGGTCCATGCGCACACGCAAGCCGTGTACCAGGATGTCGCCGTGCTCGGTTTCCTCGCGCTTGGCGGGAAATTCCCGCACCAGCCGGTTCACGTCCGGCACCGAGTCGCCCACCGCCACCTGCAGGTAACGCCCGTACTTGGCGCGAGCGCCGGCCAGATCCCAGGCCTGCTGCACCTTGACGCGCAGGCCCCCGCTGAAATGGTCCAGCTGCACCCGGCCGCTGATGACCACGAACTCGTCGTCCTTCAGGATGTCGCGGTGGGCGTTCAGCACGCCCTCATCGGCCGAGGCCTCGATGGTGGCAGTCTTGTCGTCCAGCTTGAAGAGTGCCAGCTTGCCGCGCTGGCCGTTGATGACGCGAAGATCGCTGACGATGCCAGCCAGGATCTGCGGCTCCCGACTGTCGCCCATCTCATCGAGCCGGGTGCGGACGAACCGGCGCACTTCCAGCGCCACTTCGTCGAACAGGTGCCCGGACAGGTAGTAGCCGATGGCGGTCTTCTCCTGCGTCAGCCGCTCCTTGATGCCCCAGGGCGTGACTTCCACCAGGTCGGGCTCCTGCGTGCTGGAGCCGTGGGCGTCGTCGCCCATCATGTCGAAGAGCCCGCCCTGGTTGACGTTCGCGTGGGTGGCCGAGGCGAAATCGAAGGCGCGGTCGAGCGAGGCGGACAGCGACGCGCGGTTCATCTGCAGCGCGTCGAACGCGCCCGCCTTGATGAGGGCGTCCACCGTGCGCTTGTTGATGCGGGCCCGGTCGACCCGCACGCAGAAGTCGAACAGGCTCTTGAAGGGGCCCACCGTGCTGCCGTGCGGCCCCTCGCCACGCCCTTCCCGGGCGGCGATGATGGCCTCGATCGCCTGCTGGCCGGTGCCCTTGATGGCGCCCAGCCCGTAGCGGATGACCTTGTCCGTCACCGGCTCGAAGCGGTACATGCCCCGGTTCACGTCAGGCGGCTCGAAGGTCATGCCGAAGTTCTTCACCGCGTCTTCGTACAGCACCTTCAGCTTGTCGGTGTCGTCCATTTCCACCGTCATGTTGGCGCAGAAGAATTCGGCCGTGTAGTGCACCTTGAGCCAGCCGGTGTGGTAGGCCAGCAGGGAATAGGCGGCGGCGTGCGACTTGTTGAAGCCGTAGCCCGCGAACTTCTCCATCAGGTCGAACACCTCGTCGGCCTTGTTCTGGTCGATGCCCTTCTCGGCCGCGCCCTTACGGAATATCTCGCGGTGCTCGGCCATCTCCTCGGCCTTCTTCTTGCCCATGGCCCGGCGCAGCATGTCGGCGCCGCCGAGGCTGTAGCCGCCCAGCACCTGGGCGGTCTGCATCACCTGCTCCTGGTAGACCATGATCCCGTAGGTCTCGGCCAGCACGGGCTCGACCAGCGGGTGGGGGTACTCCACCGGCTCCTTGCCGTGCTTGCGGTTCACGAAGGTGGGGATCAGGTCCATCGGGCCCGGGCGGTAGAGCGCGTTCAGGGCGATCAGGTCCTCCAGCCGGCTCGGGCGCGCTTCCTTCAGCATGCCCTGCATGCCGCGCGATTCGAACTGGAACACGGCCTCCGTCTTGCCTTCGGAAAAGAGCCGGTAAGTGGGCGCGTCGTCGAGCGGAATGGTCTCGAACGCGAAGTTCTCCTGGCCCTTGTGGCGCTTCATGATGAACTCGCGGGCGATCTCCAGGATCGTCAGCGTCGCCAGGCCCAGGAAGTCGAACTTCACCAGGCCGATCGCCTCCACGTCGTCCTTGTCGTACTGGCTCACGGCCGATTCGCTGCCCGGCTGCTGGTAGAGCGGGCAAAAATCGGTCAGCTTGCCCGGCGCGATCAGCACACCCCCCGCGTGCATGCCGATGTTGCGCGTCATGCCTTCGAGCTTCTGCGCCATCTCGATGACGGTCTTGACGTCTTCTTCCTTGCGCACGCGCTCGTAGAGCATGGGTTCAAGCTCCAGCGCGTAGTTGTTCTTGTCGCCCTCCTTCTTCACCTCGGGCGGATAGGCCAGCGTGTACGACATGCCGGGCTTGCCGGGCACCAGCTTGGAGATGCCGTCGCAGAAGGTGTAGCTCATGTCCATGACGCGGCCCACGTCGCGGATGGCGGCCTTGGCGGCCAGGGTGCCGAAGGTGGCGATCTGGCTCACGGCGTTCTTGCCGTACTTGTCCTTCACGTAGTCGATCACCCGGTCGCGGTTGGACTGGCAGAAGTCGATGTCGAAGTCGGGCATCGACACGCGTTCCGGGTTCAGGAAGCGCTCGAACAGCAGGTTGTACTGCAGCGGATCGAGGTCGGTGATCTTGAGCGCATAGGCCACCAGCGAGCCTGCGCCCGAGCCCCGGCCCGGCCCCACCGGGCAGCCGTTCTGCTTGGCCCACTGGATGAAATCGCCCACGATGAGGAAGTAGCCCGGAAAGCCCATCTTCAGGATGGTGCCCAGCTCGAACTCCAGCCGCTCGACATAGCGCGGCCGCTGCTTTTCCCGCTCGGCCTCGGCAGGGAACAGCTGCGCCAGGCGCTCCTCCAGGCCCTGGAACGACGCATACCGGAAGTACTCGTCGATGGGCATGCCGTTGGGCGTGGGAAAGTCCGGCAGGCGCGGCTTGCCCAGCACCAGCGTCAGGTTGCAGCGCTTGGCGATCTCCAGCGTGTTGGCGATGGCCGAGGGCACGTCCGCGAAAAGCGCTTCCATCTCCGCGCTCGACTTGAAGTACTGCTCCCGCGTGAATTTGCGCACCCGGCGCTGGTTGGCCAGGATCTCTCCTTCGGCGATGCAGATGCGCGCTTCATGGGCCTCGTAGTCGTCGGCCGTGGCGAACTGCACCGGGTGCGTCGCCACCACCGGCAGGTTGAGCCGGGCCGCCAGTTGCACGGCGGCCACCACATGCGCCTCGTCGTCCACGCGGCCCGCCCGCTGGATCTCGACATAGAACCGATGGGGGAACATGCCCGCCAGCTCCAGCGCCATCCGGGCCGCGCCGGCATCGTCGCCACGCACCAGCGCCTGGCCGACCGGGCCGGCCTGCGCGCCCGCGAGCAGGATCAGGCCGGCGTTCAGCTCGCGCAGCCATTCCCAGGTGCAGACCGGCACGTTCTTCACGATGTTGCGCGTCCACGCGCGCGCCAGCAGCTCGGACAGGTTCAGGTAGCCCTGCATGTTCTGCACCAGCACCACCATGCGGCACGGGCCGCCCGTGGTGGACGGCACGTGGATCTCGGCGCCCAGCAGCGGCTTCACGCCCTTGCCGCGGGTTTCCTTGTAGAACTTGATGGCGCCGAACAGGTTGTTCAGGTCGGTGATGGCGAGCGCGGGCTGGCCATCTTTGGCGGCGGCCTTGGCCACCTCGTCGATGCGGTTGGTACCGTCAACGACGGAAAATTCGGTGTGCAGGCGCAGGTGGACAAACATCCGTGCATTGTAGAAAGCCACCGGCGGCCACCCGGCTGGAGGGACGAATGCGCGGCGGCGCCGCTTCATGGCGGCTCGCTACAATCCCAGTCTCCGGGCCCCGTGCCGGGCGCCGCCATGGCGTGCCTGGCGCACCGCCCGCCCGCACCTCGCCCCCAGTCCCTGACGACGAGCATCCTCTGCCAGAAAGCCGCCACCATGTCGCGTATTTCCGCCCCCCTTCTGTCCGCCCTGCTGGCCGCCGGCCTTCTGGCGGGCTGTTCCAGCACGCCGGAAGACAAGACCGCCGGCTGGACGACCGACAAGATCTATTCGGAAGCGCGTGACGAACTCAACGGCGGCGCCTACGACAAGGCCGTTCCGCTGCTGGAGAAGCTGGAAGGCCGCGCCGCCGGCACGCCGCTCGCGCAGCAGGCCCAGCTCGACAAGGCCTATGCCCAGTACAAGGGCGGCGAGAAGGCCCAGGCCATCGCCACGCTGGACCGCTTCCTGAAGCTGCACCCGGCCAGCCCGGCCTACGACTATGCCCTCTACCTGAAGGGCCTGGTGAACTTCAACGACAACCTGGGCCTGTTCTCCTGGATCTCGCGCCAGGATCTGTCGGAGCGCGACCAGAAGGCCGCCAAGGATTCCTTCGAGTCGTTCCGCGACCTGGTCACGCGCTTTCCCGAGTCCCGATACGCGCAGGATGCCCGCCAGCGCATGACCTATATCGTCAATTCGCTGGCCCAGTACGAGGTGCACGTGGCGCGCTACTACTACGAGCGCGGTGCCTACGTGGCGGCCATCAGCCGCGCCCAGATCGCGCTGGCCGACTACAAGGACGTGCCGGCGCTCGAGGAAGCCCTCTTCATCCTCATCAAGTCGTACGACGCGCTGGGCATGACCCAGCTGCGCGACGATGCGCAGCGGGTGATGCAGGCCTCCTACCCCCAGAGCCAGCTGATGAGCCAGAACAGCCTCAGGCCGAAGACGGGCCCGTGGTGGAAGCTCTGGTGAGTTCGTCCAGCGCCTGATCGAACGCGGCCTGCGTCTCCAGGCGCCTGAGCGGCGGCAGCGCGCGCAGCAGGCGCTTGCCGTAACCCATGGTGATCAGCCGCGTATCGGCCACCACCAGCACGCCCATATCCGTCTCGCTGCGGATGAGGCGGCCGGCGCCCTGCCGCAGGGCCATGGCCGCCTCGGGCAGCGCGAAGTCCCGGAAGGCGCTGCGGCCCGCGCGCTCCAGCTTGTGCCCCTGCGCCTCGACCAGCGGGTCGCCCGGCGGCGGAAACGGCAGCTTGTCGATGATGACCAGCTGCAGGGCGTTGCCCGGCACATCGAAGCCTTCCCAGAACGAAGCGGACGCCACCAGCACCCGGCCATGGCCCGGGGGCGCCTCGTCGTCCTCTTCCCAGGCGCCGGGTTCGCGGCTTTCGTTGCGAAAGCGCTCCATCAATTCCCGCTTCGTGCCCTGGCCCTGCACCAGCACCTCGATCCGGCCGCCAGCGCCGAACCTTTGCTGCAGCCGGGCGCCGATGGTGCGCAGCGCCCGCAACGTGGTCGTCAGCACTAGCGTGCGGCCACCCAGGCGCGCAATGGCATCGCCGGCCCAGTCGGCCAGGTGGTCGGAGTGCCGGGGATCCGCCGGTGCCGGCAACTGCGGCGGAATGAAGAGTGCCGCCTGCGCGGCGTAGTCGAACGGGCTGCCGACGCGCAGCACCCGCGCCTGCTGCAGGCCGCAGGGCTCGGTGAACCAGGTCAGCGCGTCGTCCGTGCCGAGCGTGGCCGACGTGAAGATCCAGGCCCGCCCGCGCACGCCGGGCGGCGCCGGGACGGCGGGCTCTGGCGGATCGTCCTCTGCTTCGTCCCACGCGCCGGGTTCGCGTGCAGGGCCGCTCCAGAGTGCCTCCAGGCGGGGCGCGATGTCGAGCGGCGACTCCACCAGCCGCGCATGCAGCGCTGCATCGGCCCACCGGGTGGCGTCATCGGGACAGGGTTGCGACAGTTGCACGAGCCGCTCCATGGCGCCGATCGCCCGCTCGTGCAGGCGTGCGAAATCGGGCGCCCGCTCTGCGACCGCATCGATGCCCTCCAGCACGGCGCGCAACGCCCATTCCAGGGCCTGCATGGCCGCCGTCCAGCGACGTTCATCGACGCCCTCGGGAGCGACGTCCGCCCAGCGCAGCCGCCCCGACGCCGCGCCGGCGGCCGGCATGGCCGTGCCTGCGAGGGTGGCTCGCAGGCCGTCCGCGGCCTCGCGCAGCGCCTGGGTGAGCACGGGCCAGTCCACGAGCCCGCGGGCGTGCTGCAGGCCAGCCTGAAGCACGTCGCGGGCCAGGTCGTGGATCTGGCCGGTGCCGAACTGCATGCCGAGAAACTGCACGCCCGTGGCGTTCAGCTGGTGCGCCTCGTCGAACACCACCACCCGCACGGAGGGCAGCAGTTCCGCCATGCCCGACTCGCGCACCGCCAGATCGGCGAAGAAAAGGTGGTGGTTGATGACCACCACGTCCGCCGCCAGCGCCTCGCGCCGGGCGGCGTTGACGTGGCAGGCGCGGAACTGCGGGCAGGCCGAGCCCAGGCAGTTCTCGCGGGTGGACGTGACCAGGCCGACGACGGGGGACTTTTCGTCCAGGCCCGGCAGTTCGGCCAGGTCGCCCGTGCGCGTGCCCTGCGCCCAGACCTCCACCCGCGCCAGCAGGTGCTGGTTCCCCCGCTCCCCCGCCAGGCCGTCGCGGCGGGCCTGTTCCAGGCGGTGCAGGCACAGGTAGCTGGAACGGCCTTTCAACAAGGCGGCGCGCAGCGGCAGCTCCAGCGTCTCCAGCAGGCGGGGCAGGTCGCGGGCGAACAGCTGGTCCTGCAGCGACTTGGTGGCGGTCGATACCAGCACGCGCTCGCCGCTCAACAGGGCCGGCACGAGATAGGCGAAGGTCTTGCCCACGCCGGTGCCCGCCTCCACCACCAGGGCGCCGCCCTCTTCGATGGTCTGGGCGACCGCCAGCGCCATGTCCAGCTGCCCGGGCCGGGCGCGGAAATGCGGCAGCGCCCGCGCCAGGGTGCCGTCGGGCGCGAACGCTGCATCGACCCAGGCAGTCAGCGACAAGGCTGCTCCCGGCGCAGGCGCCGTCCGCAGGCGCTCCGCTGCCGCGGCATGCCAGGCGCCGCCCTCGCCGCGGCACCGCCGGTGCCCGGCAAGCGGCCAGCGAGCCGTGATAATGCCGCTTTGTCCCAGGCTCCGCCGCCCCGCCCTCCGCCATGACCCCAGCGTTTCGCCTCATCGCCGCCACCGGCATCCACCGTGGAGACCGCGAGTACCAGCAGGACCAGGTCACCCTGCTCTCGCATCCGCGCTTCCACGGCTGCGTGCTGGGCGTGGTCGCCGACGGCATGGGCGGGCGTAGCGGGGGGCGCAAGGCGTCCGACCAGGTGATGCTCACGGCGCGGCAGCTGTTCGAGCGCTATTCGCCCGAAACCGACGATGCCGCGGCCCTGCTGAAGCACCTGGTGCAAGAAGCCCACATCGTGATCCGGCTCACCGCGCTGTCGGCCGAGCAGGAGCCCCACAGCACGGTGGCCGCCTTCATCATCAACCCGCAGGGGGAATGCCACTGGGTGCATGCGGGCGACTCCCGGATCTACCATTTCGACGGCCCGCGCCTCGTGTTCCGCACCAGCGACCACTCGTACGTACAGGCCCTGGTGGACCGCGGCGAGATCACTGAGGCCGAGGCCAGCAACCACCCACGCTCCAACGTGCTGGTCGGCTGCCTGGGCGCGGACGCCGAACCGCCCGCCACCGCCCACCACATCCGCCGGCTGCGGCCGGGCGACGCCCTGCTCGCCTGCACGGATGGGCTCTGGCACTACTTCACGCCCGCAGAGCTCGCCACGGCCGTTCATTCGCTGGGGCCGCGGGACGCTTCCGAGCTGCTCATCGAGAAAGCCCGCTCGCGAGCCCGTGGGGGCGGCGACAACCTGTCGCTGATCGTGGTGAAGATCGAGACGCTGGCGGACCCGCAAGGCTGAGCCGAGCCTGCGCGGCCCGGCCCGGCCGCCGCGCCGGTCGATGGCGAGCGCTCCAGGGTGACGATGCGGCGCGTTGGCATGGCGGTCGAAGCCGGTCCCGGGGTGGTGCGGGCTGCCGCCCGCGACGCAGGCCCATGGCAGCAAGTCGGTCCGTGCGGCCCACATCCGCACCCGATCTGGACCCATCAAGGTGCGGCGGAGGCCGGCGCACGCTGCGGCGCGGGCAACGGCGCTGGCGGCTTGCGGCCGGAGGCTTCGGCCTCGGCACGCGCCTTCTCGTGTTTGGCACGCCGCTCCGCGGCCGCCTGCTGCTTGGCCTCGTAGCGGGCGCGCGACTCGGCGATGCGGTTGGGCTCGGTCGCCTCGCGTTGCTGCTGCTGCTCGGCGTGGCTGCTCTGCCGGGCGCGCTGCTGCTCGGCCCGCTGGCGCGCCTGGGCGTTGCGATCGTCGATGTCGGCCTGCCGCGCTGCGGGATCGGCCGGTGCGGGCCGGGCCTGCACATTGGCCTGGCGTGCCTGCTGCTGCGCCTGGTTCTCTTCGATGGTCTGGCGACGCTCCGCTGCCTTTTCGCGGCGCTCCACGTCGTTCAGGGCCAGCTCGCGTTCCCTCAGGGCCGTATCGGCTTCACGCGCCTGGGCCCGCACTTGCTGCAGGCAGCTTTCCACCACGAAGCGCTGGTAGCACTGGGCTTCGTCCGCCACGCGCTGGCGCTCCAGCGCGGCGCGGCGCTGCAGGATCTGCGCACGCTCCCGGTCGCGCTCGGCCTGCGCGGCAGCGGCAGCGTCTTCGGCCAGCGGAGCAGCCGCCGTGCCGGCGCCAGCGGGAGCGGCAGCGCCGGTTTGCGCCGTGGCGGCCAGGGCGGCGCCGGCCAGCGCCAGTGCGGCGCCGCAGCGCCAGGGGGTCCATGCAGTGTGTGGCATCAGGTCAGTCCGGTATCGACCACCCGGCGCTCGAGCGCCAGGAATTCCTGTGACTGCATTTCGTTCAGCCGCGACACCGTGCGGGGGAATTCGTGGGCCAGCGGGCCCTCGGTGTAGAGCTGTTCGGGCGGTACGGCAGCCGACAGGATCAGTTTCACGCGCCTATCGTAGAGCACGTCGATCAACCAGGTGAAGCGGCGGGCCGGCGAGGCCATGGCGACCGGCATGTACGGAACGTCGGACAGCAGCACGGTGTGGAACTGCGTGGCGATCTCCAGGTAGTCGTTTTGCGAGCGGGGACCGCCGCAGAGCTCCCGGAAGTCGAACCACACCACGCCGCCCGCCTTGCGCCGGGCGCGGATCTCCCGCGCCTCGATGTGCAGCACCGGGTCTTCGTCGCGCACCTCGGCCAGCCGGTCGAAGGCCTCGCTCATGGCGGCGTCCGCCTCGGCGCCCAGAGGCGTGTGGTAGAGCTGCACCCGCTCCAGCGTGCGGCGCCGGTAGTCGGTGCCGTTGTCCACGTTGACCACTTCCATCTTCTGGTTGAGCAGCGCGATGGCGGGCAGGATGCGGTCGCGGTGCAAACCGCCGGGGTACAGGCCGTCCGGCTCGAAGTTGGAGGTGGTGACGAAGCCCACGCCGTTGTCGAACAGCGACTGCAGCAGCCGGTGCAGGATCATCGCGTCGGTGATGTCCGCCACGTGGAACTCGTCGAAGCAGATGAGCTTGTAGCGCTTGGAGATGCGCGCTCCCAGCACGTCGAGCGGGTTGACGGTGCCCTGCAGGCCGGCCAGTTCGCGGTGCACCTCGCGCATGAACTCGTGGAAGTGCAGCCGCACTTTCCGCTTGATCGGCACGGCGTTGAAGAAGCAGTCCATGAGAAAGCTCTTGCCGCGCCCCACACCGCCATACATGTAGACGCCGCGCGGCACGGGCGGGCGGTGGATCAGCTTCTTGAGCGCGTTGGAGCGGCGTTCCTTGTAGTCGGCCCACTCGTCGGCGCAGCGTTGCAG
Source organism: Acidovorax sp. FG27 (assembly GCF_040365715.1). Taxonomy (NCBI): domain Bacteria; kingdom Pseudomonadati; phylum Pseudomonadota; class Betaproteobacteria; order Burkholderiales; family Comamonadaceae; genus Acidovorax; species Acidovorax sp. FG27. The sequence goes on along the minus strand of NZ_BAABVY010000010.1, from coordinate 252,362 downwards.
GGCGTCCACCGCGCGCAGCTGCGCCGGATCGCTCTGGAAGCCCTTTTCCGCCAGTTCCGCCTCGTAGGCCTGCCTTACTTTCACGCCCGCACTCCAATGCTATAAAAACAATAGCTGCTGGCGCTTGATGGATAAGCGCCAGCAGCCAATTTGACTCTGATCGGCCGTGGCCCGGCGGCACGCCAGCTGCCCTGTCGGCAGGCGGCGTGCCGGGTCAGGCTCAGAAGTTGAGCGTGCGCTTGTCCACCGCCAGGGCCGCTTCCTTGGTGGCTTCGCTCAAGGACGGGTGCGCATGGCAGATGCGGGCGATGTCCTCGGCGCTGGCCTTGAACTCCATCGCCACCACGGCTTCGGCGATCAGCTCGCTGGCCATCGGGCCGACGATGTGCACGCCGAGGATCTCGTCGGTCGCGGCATCGGCCAGGAACTTCACCATGCCGGTGGTGTCGCCCAGCGCGCGCGCACGGCCGTTCGCGAGGAACGGGAACGTGCCGGCCTTGTACTTCACGCCGTCGGCCTTGAGCTGCTGCTCGGTGCGGCCCACCCACGCGATCTCGGGGTTGGTGTAGATCACCCAGGGGATGGTGTTGAAGTTCACATGGCCGTGCTGGCCGGCGATGCGCTCGGCCACCGCCACACCCTCTTCCTCGGCCTTGTGCGCCAGCATCGGGCCGCGCACCACGTCGCCCACGGCCCACACGCCCGGCAGGCTGGTCTTGCAGTCGCCGTCCACCACGATGGCGCCGCGCTCGTCGAGCTGCAGGCCCACGGCTTCGGCATTCAGACCGATGGTGTTGGGCACGCGGCCGATGGAGACAATCAGCTTGTCCACGTCGAGCGACACCTCTTCACCCTTGGCGTTGGTGTAGGCGACGCTCACGCCCTTCTTGCCGTTCTTGATCTCGCCGACCTTCACGCCCAGCTCGATCTTCAGGCCCTGCTTGTCGAAGGCCTTCTTGGCCTCCTTGGCGATCTGCTCGTCCACCGCGCCCAGGAACGTGGGCAGGCCTTCCAGCACCGTCACTTCGGCGCCCAGGCGGCGCCAGACGGAGCCCATCTCCAGGCCGATCACGCCCGAGCCGATGAGGCCGAGCTTCTTGGGCACCGAGCCGATGCGCAGGGCACCGTCGTTGGAGAGGATGTTCTCTTCATCGAACGGCGTGCCGGGCAGCGCGCGGGCGTTGGAGCCCGTCGCGATGATGATCTGCTTGCCGGTCAGCGTCTCGGTGTCCTTGCCGGCGACCTGGATCTCGTAGCCACCCGTGGAACTAGAGGTTCCACCCTCACCGGCTGGAACGGCCTTCACGAACGAGCCACGGCCATGGAAGAACGTGACCTTGTTCTTCTTGAAGAGGTACTGGATGCCGTCGTTGTTCTGCTTCACGACCGTGTCCTTGCGGGCGATCATCCGGCCCACGTCCATCGACAGGTCCTTGAGCGAGATGCCGTGGTCCGCGAAGTGGTGGTGGGCCTGGTCGAAGTGCTCCGACGACTGCAGCAGCGCCTTGGACGGGATGCAGCCCACGTTGGTGCAGGTGCCGCCGAGGGCCGGGCCGCCCTTGTCGTTCTTCCACTCGTCGATACAGGCCACGTTGAAGCCCAGCTGGGCCGCGCGGATGGCGGCAATGTAGCCGCCGGGGCCGCCACCGATGACGATCACGTCGAATTGTTTGCTCATGAGGTACTCGCTTGTTCCGTTGAAAAAAGACCCACCGGCGGGCGCGGCCGTCGGGCCAGCCACGCGGGTGGGTCGATCGAGAAGTGCTTAGATATCGAACAACAGGCGCGACGGATCTTCCAGCGCGTCCTTCATGGCGACCAGGCCCAGCACGGCTTCGCGGCCGTCGATGATGCGGTGGTCATACGACATGGCGAGGTAGTTCATCGGGCGCACCACGACCTGGCCGTTCTCGACCACGGCGCGGTCCTTGGTGGCGTGCACGCCCAGGATGGCCGACTGGGGCGGGTTGATGATGGGGGTGGACATCATCGAGCCGAACGTGCCGCCGTTGGAGATGGAGAACGTGCCGCCGGTCATCTCTTCGATGCCCAGCTTGCCTTCGGCCGCCTTCTTGCCGAACTCGGCGATCTTCTTCTCGATGTCGGCAAAGCTCATCTGGTCGGCGTTGCGCAGGATGGGCACCACCAGGCCGCGGGGCGAACCCACGGCGATGCCGATGTCGAAGTAGCCGTGGTAGACGATGTCGTTGCCGTCCACCGAGGCGTTCAGCACCGGATACTTCTTCAGGGCATGCACCGCTGCCTTGACGAAGAAGGACATGAAGCCCAGCTTCGCGCCGTGTTCCTTGGTGAAGGAGTCCTGGAACTTCTTGCGCAGGTCCATCACCGGCGACATGTTGACTTCGTTGAACGTGGTCAGGATGGCGTTGGTGGATTGCGACTGCAGCAGGCGTTCGGCCACGCGGGCACGCAGGCGGCTCATGGCCACGCGCTGCTCGGGCCGGTCGCCCAGGTCCTGCTTGGCGGCGGGGGCGGCCACCTGGGGCAGCGCCTTGGTGGGCACGCCGGTAGGGATGGCGCTGGGTGCCGCCGAGGGCTTGGCGCCGCCGGCCACGGCCGACAGCACGTCGCCCTTGGTCACGCGGCCGTCCTTGCCCGTGCCGGCCACGGAGCCGACCGACAGGTTGTTGTCGGCCAGCAGCTTCGCGGCTGCGGGCATGGCGACGTCGCTCTTGGAGCCACCGGCGGCCGGTGCGGCGGCGGGCGCCGCTGCGGAAGGTGCAGGCGCGGCAGCGGCGGCCGCAGGTGCGGGGGCGGCGGCGCCGGCCTTGCCTTCGGTGTCGATCTTGGCGATCAGCTGATCGGACGCCACGGTGGCGCCGTCGCCTTCCACGATCTCGGCCAGCACGCCAGCGGACGGCGCGGGCACTTCGAGCACGACCTTGTCGGTCTCGATCTCGATCAGGATCTCATCGACCGCGACGGCTTCGCCGGCCTTCTTCTTCCAGGTGAGCATCGTGGCTTCCGCCACGGATTCGGACAGTTGGGGAACCTTGACTTCTACGATAGCCATAACAATTCTTTCGGGGTTGTCTGTGTTTGTTGTGCGTACGGGTGGCCGGCCTTACTTGGACAGGACAAACCCCTTGAGCTTGGCGAACGCACCGTCCACCAGCGCCTTCTGCTGTTCCTGGTGCAGGTGCGAGTAACCCACGGCAGGCGACGCGGAGGCGGCGCGGCCGGAATAACCCAGCTTCTGGCCGTCGAGCATGTTCTCGTGGATGTAGTGCTGCACGAAGAACCAGGCGCCCTGGTTCTGCGGCTCGTCCTGGCACCACACGATGTCGGTCGCGTTCGGGTACTTCCTCAACTCGGTGGCGAACGCCTTGTGCGGGAAGGGATAGAGCTGCTCGACGCGGATGATCGCCACGTCGTCGGCTTCCTTCTCTTCGCGCTTCTTCACCAGGTCGTAGTACACCTTGCCGGAGCAGGCGATCACGCGCTTGACCTTGTCGGCGCGCTTGTCGATGGCCTCGTTCTGTTCCGGAATGACGGTCTGGAAGGCGCCCTTCGTGAACTCGGACAGCGGCGAGGTCGCGTCCTTGTTCCGCAGCAGCGACTTCGGCGTCATGATGATGAGCGGCTTGCGCAGGTTGCGCACCATCTGGCGGCGCAGCACGTGGAAGATCTGGCTGGCCGTGGTGGGCTGCACGATCTGCATGTTGGCGTCGGCGGCCAGCTGCATGAAGCGCTCCAGGCGGGCGGAGCTGTGTTCCGGGCCCTGGCCTTCGTAGCCGTGCGGCAGCATCAGCGTGATGCCGTTGACGCGGCCCCACTTCACTTCGCCCGAGGCGATGAACTGGTCGATCACGACCTGCGCGCCGTTGGCGAAGTCGCCGAACTGCGCTTCCCAGATCACCAGCGTGTTGGGGTCGTTCGACGCATAGCCGTACTCGAAGCCCAGCACGGCTTCTTCCGACAGGATGGAGTCGATCACGACGAACGGAGCCTGATTCTCGCTCACGTTCTGCAGGGGCAGGTAGGTGCCCGTGTCCCACTTCTCGCGCTTCTGGTCATGGATCACGGCGTGGCGGTGCGTGAACGTGCCGCGGCCGCAGTCCTCGCCCGACAGGCGCACCGGGAAGCCGCTGGCCACGAGCGAGGCGAACGCCATGTGCTCGCCCATGCCCCAGTCCACCGGAATGTCGCCCCGGCCCATCGCGGCCCGGTCGTCGTACACCTTCTTCACCAGCTGGTGCGGCGTGACGCTTTCAGGGATGGTGGTGATCTTCTCGGACAGGCGCTTCCACTCGGCGAGCGGAATGGCGGTGTCGCCGGCGTCGGTCCACTTCTTGCCCAGGAACGGGCTCCAGTCCACCGCGTACTTGCTCTTGAAGTTGGTCAGCACCGGATCGACCGTGTGCTTGCCCGCCTCCATCGCGGCGCGGTAGGCCTTGAACATGTCGTCGCCCAGCGTCTCGCCCATGCCCTGCGCGGCCAGCTTGTCCGCATACAGCTTGCGGGTGCCGGGGTGCGCGCCGATCTTCTTGTACATCAGCGGCTGGGTCAGCGCAGGCGTGTCCTGCTCGTTGTGGCCCAGCTTGCGGAAGCAGATGATGTCGACGACCACGTCCTTCTGGAACTCCATGCGGAATTCGAGGGCCAGCTGCGTGGCCAGGGCCACGGCTTCCGGATCGTCACCGTTCACGTGCAGCACGGGCGACTCCACCATCTTGACGATGTCCGTGCAGTACAGCGTGGAACGCGCGTCGCGGGGGTCGGACGTGGTGAAGCCGATCTGGTTGTTGATGATGATGTGCACCGTGCCGCCCGTGGAATAGCCACGGGTCTGCGCCAGCGCCAGGGTTTCCTGGTTGACGCCCTGGCCGGCGAAGGCGGCGTCGCCGTGCACCAGCACCGGCAGCACCTGCTTGCCGTGCGGGTCGGCGCGGCGGTCCATGCGGGCACGCACGGAGCCTTCGACCACCGGGTTCACGATTTCCAGGTGGGACGGGTTGAACGCCAGCGACAGGTGGACCGGGCCGCCGGGGGTGGACACGTCAGAGCTGAAGCCCTGGTGGTACTTCACGTCGCCGGAGGGCAGGTCTTCGGGGGCGGTGTGGTCGAACTCGGCGAACAGGTCCTTGGGCATCTTGCCCAGCGTGTTCACCAGCACGTTCAGGCGGCCGCGGTGGGCCATGCCGATGACGATTTCCTGCACGCCCTTCGCGCCGGCGGACTGGATCAGCTCGTCCATGGCGGCGATGAAGCTCTCGCCGCCTTCGAGCGAGAAGCGCTTCTGGCCGACGTACTTGGTATGCAGGAAGCGCTCAAGCCCTTCGGCTGCCGTCAGGCGGTCGAGGATCTGCTTTTTCTTCTCGGGGCCGAACGAGGGCTTGCTGCGGATGGTTTCCAGCTTTTCCTGCCACCAGCGCTTCTGGTTCTGGTCGGAGGCGTACATGTACTCGGCGCCGATGGTGCCGCAGTAGGTCTCGCGCAGGGCGTTGATCAGCTCGCGCAGCGGCATCGATTCCTTGCCGAAGAACGTGTTGCTGGTGTTGAACACGGTTTCCTGGTCGGCGTCGGTGAAGCCGTAGAACGACGGCTCCAGCTCGGGAATGGAGGGGCGCTCGGTGCGCTTGAGCGGGTCGAGATCGGCCCAGCGCTGGCCCACGTTGCGGTAGGCGGCGATCAGCTGCTGGACGGCGGTGCGCTTGCGGCCCAGTTCCGAATCGGCGCCGGTGGCGACGACGACCTTGGTGCCACCCTGCTTCGCACGTTCGGCGAAGGCATTGATGACGGGAAGATGGGGGACATCCTTGGCGTTGCTGCCGTCCACCGCGGGCACGTGCTGCAGTGCGTCGAAGTAGTCGCGCCAGCTGTCGGGCACGCTGCCCGGATTGGCCAGGTAGTTTTCGTACATCTCTTCGACATAGGGCGCATTGCCGCCGAAGAGATAGGTGTTGCCTTGATAGGCTTGATAGACGGACGTCGTATCGCTCATTGTTCCGCTGACCTCTGTCTCCCTGAGGGAAACGTTAGCTGGTTGGTAAACCTTCCGCGACACGGCTGAACCGATTGGCGGATGCGACTGTGGCTGGGGAAGGGCCGGGGGTTGCGACCGCCATTGTGCCACCGATCGTTTTCGGCAGTGAGTTCGGCCTGCTGTCCGACGCGCAACGTCGCAAGATCGCACCCGGCTCGCTTACATTTACCGGACCTCCTCTCGGTACGGGTTCATGAATCTTCCTACGCTCCAGAGCCGCACGCTCCTGCTCCTGCTGGTGGCCGTCACCATCGCGTTCTTCGCCATCCTCTGGCCCTTCCACGGCGCGGTGTTCTGGGGCATGGTGCTGGCGATCCTGTTCACGCCGCTCTACCGCCGCCTGCTGCGCCGCATGCCCCAGCGGCCCAACATGGCGGCCCTGGCCACGCTCCTTCTGTGCCTGGTGGTGGTGATTCTTCCCACCACGCTGATCGGCATCTCGCTGGTACAAGAGGCGGGGCTCATTTACGAACGGCTGCGCTCCGGCCAGCTGAACCTGGGCGCCTATGCGCAGCAGGTCATGTCCGCGCTGCCCAACTGGGTGCTGTCGTTGCTGGACCGTTTCAACCTCACCTCCATGGCCGATGTGCAGGAGAGGCTCTCCACCGTGGGTGTGCAGGCCGGCCAGGCGCTGGCCACGCGCGCGCTCGACCTGGGCCAGAACACGCTGCAGTTCCTGGTGAGCTTCGGCATCATGCTCTATCTGCTGTTCTTCCTGCTGCGCGACGGCGCCGCCCTCGGCAAGCGCATCGGCGACGCCATTCCCCTGGATGAAGGCCACAAGCGGCAGCTCACGAGCAAGTTCACGACGGTGATCCGCGCCACGGTCAAGGGCAACATCGTGGTGGCCGCGGTGCAGGGCGCGCTGGGCGGCATCGCCTTCTGGGTGCTGGGCATCCAGGGCCCGGTGCTCTGGGGCGTGCTGATGGCGTTCCTTTCGCTGCTGCCCGCCGTGGGGGCGGGACTCATCTGGGCGCCCGTCGCCGTTTACTTCTTCGCCACCGGCGCCGTCATGCAGGGCGCCATGCTCACGGCCTACGGCATCTTCGTGATCGGCCTGGTGGACAACGTCCTGCGGCCGCTGCTGGTGGGCAAGGACACCAAGATGCCGGACTACGTCGTGCTCATCTCCACCGTGGGCGGCATGGCGCTCTTCGGCCTGACGGGGTTCGTGATCGGCCCGGTGATCGCCGCGCTGTTCATCGCCACCTGGGACCTGTTCGCGCCGCCGCGCGCGGCCAGCGCATCTACCTCGCCGGCCCCCCGGCCCTGAACGCCGCCGACCGCCCGGCCGCCACGAAGGTCGGGCGATGCCCGGCGAGCCCCATCCATCGCTCCGCCCTGCCTGCGGGTGAGACATACTGTCTGCCGATGATGCGCCCTCTTCCGCTGCGTCGGTACGCAGCTCTCGCGCTGGCCTTGTCGGCCGCCATCGCCGCGCTCTTCGCGCAGGTCATCCTGACACTGCGCGACGAGCACTGGCGGCATGTGCGCGAGACCAACGCCACGCTGGTGCACACCATCGAGCAGAACATCGGCCGCACGCTCGACGGCTTCGTGTATTCGCTGGAAGGCACCCTGCTCGGGCTGGCGCGCCCCGATTTCGCGGCGCTGCAGCCATCGGTGCAGCACGCGGTGCTGTTCGACAGCTCCCTGCGCCTGCGCGGACTGGGCTCCGTGCTGGTGCTCGACCGGGCGGGCGACATCGTCTTCGATTCCTCGGCTGAGCAGCCCCGCCAAGCCAACTTCAGCGACCGCGACTACTTCCGAGCCCATGCGCAGGGCGCCGTGCAAGGGCTCTACATCAGCATGCCGGTGCGCTCCCGCCTTTCCGGCAGCCAGCCCGCCCTGCCGCTCAGCCTGGCCTACCGCGACGCGGAGGGCCGGTTCGCGGGGGTGGTGGTGGGCACCATCCAGATCGGGTATTTCGAGGAGCTGTTCGCCTCGGTCAACACCGACACGGCGAACCGCGTGGACCTCTGGCGCTCCGACGGCCTGCGGCTCGCCACGGCCTCGGCCGAGCCGTCCCAGCCTGCGGCAGGCATGGCCGACGCCGCCCTGCTGCGGCGCCTGACGGGCGCGGACCACGGCACCTTCACCGCCGCCGATGCGCAGGACGGCATGCAGCGGTTGAACGCCTACCGCCGCGTGCAGGGCCATCCGCTGGTGGTCGATGTCAGCCAGCCGGAGCGCACCATCCTGGCGGCCTGGCGCCGCAGCGCGTGGCTGCTTGGCGGCTTTGCCGCGCTGCTGGTGGCGGCCAGCCTGGGCCTGGCGTGGCTCTTCATGCGCGAGATGCTGCGGCGCCAATCCATCGGCGCGCAGCTCAAGCAGGCCGAGCACGACCTGAGCACCATCCTGCACAACCTGCCGTCCATGGTGGCCTACTGGGACAGCAGCTTCCGCAACCGGTTCGCCAACCAGGCCTATCTGCATTGGGCCGGCATGACGGCCGAGCAGTTGCGCCAGCGCCGGCTGGACGAAGCCGCCGGGCCGCAGTTCTACGCCCAGATCCGCGAACATGTGCAGCAGGCGCTGCAGGGCCACCGCCAGGTGTTCGAGCGCACGCTGCGCCTGCCGTCGGGCGAGAAGCGGCACGCCGTGGTCACGTACATCCCCGACGTGGAGGACGGCAGCGTGCGGGGCTTTTTCGTGCAGATCGACGACCTGACCGAGCGCAAGCAGATGGAGGATCTGCTGTTCGAGGAAAAGGAGCTGGTGCGGCTCACCCTGCAGGCCATCGGCGACGCCGTGATCTGCACCGACGCGCAAGGCCGCGTGACCTACCTCAACCCCGTGGCCGAGCGCATGACCGGCTGGCAGGCCTTCGACGCGGCGGGCCAGTCCGTGGACCGGGTCGCCCCGCTGCAGTTGCCGGGCGATGCCGCGGGCGGCGCCAGTCCCATCCAGCGCGCGCTCACCGAAGGCGCCCGCCAGGCGGCGCAGCGCGGTGTCACGCTGCGCCGGCGCGACGGCAGCGGGCTGGACGTGGAGGAGTCGGCCAGCCCCATCACCGACCGGCATGGCGCGGTGACCGGCGCCGTAATGGTGCTGCGTGACGTGACCGAAGCCATGGAGCTGTCGCGCCGGCTCACGCGCCTGGCGCAGTACGACGTCCTGACCGGCCTGCCCAACCGCATGCTGCTGCAGGACCGGGCGCAGCAGGCCATCTCCCGGGCGCGGCGCGACAGGCACGGCCTCGCGCTGATGTTCATCGACCTCGACGGATTCAAGCAGGTGAACGACACGCTCGGCCACGAAGCGGGCGACGCCCTGCTGGTGCAGATGGCGCGGCGCTTCACCGCCGCAGTGCGCGAGTCCGACACCGTCTGCCGCCAGGGCGGCGACGAATTCGTGGTGCTGCTGCCGGCGCTGGACGGCGCCGAGCAGGCGCAGGTGGTGGCCGACAAGCTGATGGCGGCCTGCGCGGCCCCCTTTGAGCTGGACGGCCACGCCCGCCAGATCTGGCTGAGCGGCGGCATCGCGCTCTATCCGCACCACGGCGACACCTTCGAGGCCCTGGCCCGCAGCGCCGATGCGGCCATGTACGCGGCCAAGCGCTCTGGCCGGCGGCAGTTCCGCATGGCGCGGGCGCAGGGCCAGGGGCCGGCGTACGCGCCGGATGCCTCGGACGACGCCGGCGACGACCAGGCAGGCTGACCGCCCCCGAAGGCGGCGTGGACCCCCAGCCCACACCGGGTACCCCTATTGCTACTTATTTTATAGCGCTATGCGCTTTATGGGTAAGCGCTGCGGGCCATTTTCATGCTTGATCCGGCCTGCCCGCAGGGCCCCGGCCGTTCAGGGCAGCACCACCTGCCGGCGCGCCTTGGCCACGACGGCGTCCGCGTCGCGCTGCAGCAGCAGGCGTTCGCGCACCAGGTCGGCCGCGGCCTGCTCCACCGCCGCCACATACCCGGCCTGCGTGCCGTACAGCTCCTGGAGCGAGGGCCGCCCGTCGCCGGCCGCCAGCCGCGCCGCGGGCGTGGCGTGGAACGGGATGAAACTGCCCGTGAGGTTGGACAGGTCGGTGATGCCGGGGGTGGCCACGTAGTTGAATTCGAGGCTGGTGCCCAGCGGCACGCGCGCCTCCACGCTGCGGATGCCGGCGCGGGTGAGCCCGGTGGCGGCGTCCACCTGCGGCACCAGGATGGCGTAGTCCTGCGCACCCACCCGCGGCGGTTGCAGCGTCGCGATGCCCGACTCGTCCTGCGGGATGTACTGCGGCCCGAAGTCGAGCAGCGGAAAGCCGTTGTAGAGCCCCCGGTAGTCGAAGGCAGGGATGGCGGTCTGCGTGCCGCCCACGTTCCAGCTCAGTCCGCGCATGGGCGGGAAGGCCAGCCGCTCGGGCCGCGTCAGCGTGCCGTCCGCCAGGCGCGGCACTTGGCTGGCAGGCGGCTCGGCACCGCGCACCACCCAGTCTTCCAGCGTGAGGAACAGCGCCCGGAAGGTGTCGTTGAAATGCACCACGGTGCCGGCCGGGTACACGTTGCGGGTGGGCGCGAAGCTGATGCTTTCCGTGCCCCCCGCGCCGCCGTGCTGCGTGCTGGCGTAGTAGTAGATGCGGGCGTTGGCGGGCTGGGCGATGTCGCGCTGCCCACGGGCGTCGGTCAGCACCGGCGAGCCCTGCAGCTGCCAGAACTCGGTGCCCGACAGCCCCAGGTAGAACTTCGGGCAGGTGTCGGTCGCCGCGCAGCGCTTCATCACCCCGCCCTGGCGGCCGGTCAGATCGTCCACATAGTCCTTGTCCAGCCCGCGCGGCGCGGTCTGGCCGAACGCGGTGTGGTCGGTGCGCAGGCCTCCGCCGCCGCCCGGCACGGCAAAGCGCGTGTTGACGTTGGTCTGGCGCGCCGCCACGTGCGCGAACATGCCGTCGAACACCCGGCCGCCGTCCAGCCGCTGGTTGAAGCCCAGGTGCAGAAAGGTCTTCATCGCATTGCCCGACTGCGAGGTGCCCTGGCCGATGGTGTGGCTGATGCGCCCGGCCAGCGGATTGGCGCGGCCCTCGGCATCGGCCGTGGCACCGCGAAAGAAGCTCACCGTGTCGCGCAGCGCGGCCAGGCCCACGCCCATCACCTTCGGGTCCTTGGCGACGTAGACCAGCTCGTAGAGGTATTGCGGGTCGAACCCGCCGCGCAGGCACACGCTGGTGGCGCTCGCCGTGCCGGGGAACGGGTTGGCGCCGGCGTCGCAGCTGGCGAACTTCCAGTCGCCGGCGGGCACCGGCTCGCGCGCATCGGTCTCGTTGCGCCGGCGGGTGAGCGAATAGCCGGGCTGGGTGTTGTCCAGGCTGGCGGGCGCATAGGGGATCATGCTGCCGTTGAAGACGCCACCCGGCAGCGCCATGGCCGGCACCGCGGCCGTGGGCACGAGCTCGGTGCGATACGGGCCGGTGATGCTGCTGCCGTCGGCATTGCGCGCCACGGGCACCGACACCGTCAGCCGCGCCGGGCTGCTCTTGGGCACGTCGCCCTGCCAGGCGGCGTAGAGCATCACGTAGCCGCGCTCGAAGTACACCGCATCGCCCGGGTTCGCCGTGAGATTGGGTTGCGTGAGGATGTTGCCGCGGTTGGGTGCGTCGTAGCGCAGCACGCCATTGGCCTCGGCCATGTTCCTGGGCTTGAGCATCACGAAATCGGTGCTGTACTCCACCATGCCGCGTGCATTCCGGGGGGCGAGCTGCAGGTCCTGGATCACCGCGTTCTTCGGGTCGGCCGGGTCCACCTCGCCCTGCAGGGTGCCGGTCACCTTCTCGTAGGCGCCCACGCGGCCGAAGCTGCCGGGGTAGTCCTCGGTCGCCGTGATCGACAGCCGCATCTGCGGCGTGGCGCTGGCGAGGGAGCCACCGCCGCCGCCGCCGCACCCGGCCACCCAGACCGCCGCGACGGCGCAGCCGGCCAGCACGAGCCGGCGATGGAGATCGCCCGGCTCCGCACGGCGGGCGGAGGTTATGAAAGTCGATGGTGCTGACTGCAGGGCCGTTGGCCCGACGAGGGAACGCGATGGCATGGCTTGTCTCCTGGTGGAAGGCGCCTCCGGCATGGAGGCTCTAGGACCGGAACACGCTCCCGATGCCCTGGCGCGGACCTGCGCCGGGGATCTCAAAAGGCGTGCTTCACCGCACGCGCCGTACCTGGCGGCGCGCGTCGGCTGGTGCGGCGCCGCCCCTGCGACTGCCGTCAAAGGGAAAGGGTTGCCCCTCGCAAGTGGACTGGGCTGGTGCGATGTCAGTGCAGGCGGCGCGGAACCTGTCCGGTGCCGCAGCGCGGGGCTACCAGCGGCTAAGTGGGCGGCGCCTCTTCAGGCGGCCGTCATTCCGGCTCGATGCCGGCCGCCTTGATGACCTGGCCCCATTTGCGGGTTTCGGCCGCCTGGAACTGCGCCAGGCCTTCCGGGGTGGTCGTCCAGGCTTCGGAGCCCGCCATGTCGTAGAACGAACGCGCCGCCGGGCTCTTGGTGGCCGCCGTCAGCAGTTCGTTGAGCCGCGCCACCACCGGCGCGGGCGTGCCGGCCGGCACGTAGGCGGCGAACCAGTAGCCCATGTCGTAGCCCTTCACGCCGGCCTCGGCGATGGTCGGCACGTCGGGCAGTTGCGTGCTGCGCTGCTGCGTGGAATAGCCCAGCGCCCGCAGCTTGCCCGCCTTGATCTGCGGCACGCCGGTGGAGGTGTCGGTGATCATCAGGTCGATCTGGCCGCCCAGCAGGTCGGTGATGGCGAGCGGGTTGCTCTTGTAGGGCACGTGCAGGATGTCCACGCCCGCCAGCTGCTTGAGCATCTCGCCCGCCATGCGGCTCGACGAGCTGCCGCTGCCGAACGACAGCTTGCCCGGCTTCGCCTTGGCCGCGGCCAGCAGCTCGCCCACGCTCTTGTAGGGCGCGCTGGCATTCACCACCAGTACCTGCCCGCCCTTGCCCAGGCCGGTCACCGGCGCGAAGTCCTTCACCGCGTCGTAGCCGGGCTTTTTGTACAGATGCTCGTTGGCGGCATGCGTGGTGTTGGTGGTGATCAGCACCGTATAGCCGTCCGGCGCCGCCTTGGCCACCGCCTGGGCCGCGATCATGCCGCTGGCGCCGGCCTTGTTGTCCACCACCACGGGCTGCCGGGTGTCGGTGTTGACGGCCTGGCCCAGGGCCCGGGCGAGCTGGTCGGTCGCGCTGCCGGCCGCGAACGGCACCACGAAGGTGATCGGCTTGGCCGGATAGGCCGGCGCCTGCGCGTGGGCCGGCCCGGCGATGGACAGGCCCAAAAGCGCGGCGGTGGCGGCGGCGGCCGCGGTGGCCAGCACGTGGCGGCGGGCGGCCCGGACCGGTGCGGTGGGTGGAAGGTGGGTGTTCATCTTGTCTCCTGGTTGTTGAATGCGTGTCGGGAAGAACGGATCAGAGCAAAAAAGGCCGGTGCCTGCGCCTTTCACGCCGGCCCGGCGAGCCGGTCCAGCAGCGCGGCGGGCACCTGCACCGCCATGCCCAGCAGCAGAAAGGACAGTGCCTTGCCGTGGCTGTCGAGGTTGAGCGCGTCGTTCACGCCGCCGTCGAGCACGTCGTCGATGACGAAGTTCATCGCGTGCAGCTGCGGCAACAGGTAGCGCGTGACCCGCCCGGGGTGGCGGGCGGCGAAGTGCCGGGCGACGGCGGATTCGGTCACCTGGCTCACCAGCACGTCCCACAGCGCCGGGTCCCAGGCGATCACGCTGATGTTGGAGCGGTTGCCCTTGTCGCCGGTGCGGCTGTGCGCCAGGCGGTAGAGGGGCACGGCGCGGCCGTCCGGCGGCGCGTTGGGCGAAGGGGTGGAGGTGGTGGTGGGTGCCATGGAAGGACCGCTCTCTTGCGATGGATGCGTCATGGGTTCATGGATCCTTGCGGCAGCACGCCCGGCGCGGCGCCTTCATGCAGCCAGTCGAAGCCGATGGCCACGGCCTCGCGCGGCACCAGACACGACACCGTGCCCAGCCGTGGCCGCATGGCCGTGCGCACACCGCCGCCGCCCGCCGGGCCGCAGCAGTAGAGCGCCGTCACCTCGCGCACCAGCCGCTGGGCGGTGGCATGGTCGCGGTGCTGCCAGGCGACGCGCAGGCGCACGTCCCGGGCGTCATCGCCCTGCCCCGCCGTGGCGGGGTCGTGCCGCCAGCCGCTGTCGTCGCCGCCGAACACGCTGGTGACGCCGATCAGGTCGATGCGCAGGGGGGCCACGCCGGCCACCCGTTCGTGCAGCACCTCGCCGGCCAACCGGGCGCGGGCACCGGCGCGGGGGCCGGCGTAGGAGATCTCGCCCTCGGCGAACCAGCCTGATTCGAAGCACACGTTGACCTTGAGCGTGGCCGGCTGCGCATGGCCGCGCACGCCTTCCAGGCGCACGCTGTCCGGGCCGTCCTGCGTGACGCGCGCCTGGGTGATGTCGGCCACCACGTCCGGCGTCAGGTAGGCGGCGGGGTCGTGCAGTTCGTAGAGCAGCTGCTCCTTCACCGTGCGCTCGTCCACCCGCCCGCCGGTGCCGGCGGGCTTGGTGATGGTGCAGTGGCCGTCGGCGTCGATGCGGGCGATGGGGTAGCCCAGCCGTGCGAGGCCCGGCACGTCCTTGTAGCCCGGGTCGGCGAAGTAGCCGCCTGTCACCTGCGAGCCGCACTCCAGCAGGTGGCCCGCCATGGTGGCGCGGGCCAGCCGGTCCCAGTCGTCCGGGGCCCAGCCGAAATGCGCGAGCGCCGGGCCCAGCACCAGCGAGGGGTCGGCCACCCGGCCGCAGACCACCACGTCGGCTCCGCCGCGCAGCGCGTCGGCGATGGGTTGCGCGCCGATGTACGCGTTGGCGCTGACGATGGGCTCGGCCGGCAGGGCCGCGCCCAGCGCGGACTGCAGCAGTGCGCGGTGCGCGGGGCCGCTCAGGTCGTCGCCCCGCACCACGGCGATACGGGGCGGGCGCGCACCCGACTCCTGCGCCAGTTGCGCGATGCGGCGGGCGGCCCCCAGCGGGTTGGCCGCACCGAAGTTGCTGACGATGCGCACGCCGTGCTGCAGGCACCGCGCCAGCACGGGGCGCAGCAGGTCGTCCAGCAGCGGCTCGTAGCCTGCATCGGGCTGCGTGCGGCGGGCCAGTTGGGCCAGCGCCAGCGTGCGCTCGGCCAGCGTCTCGAAGATCAGCACCGAGGGCTGGCCCGATGCGATGAGCGCCTCCACCACCGGCGCGGCCGCATCGGTGCGGTCACCGGAGAAGCCGGCCGCGCAGCCGATGAGCAGAGGGGGTGGAGTCGTCGCCATGGTCGCGTCTTTCGCAGTGCCTTGCAGGTCGCGGCGATCGGGCCGCGTCGTCTCTGGGTGTGTCGGGCCACTGTAGGCCGCACGGGCTCGTCTGTGAAATAGATAATCAGGATCAATTCATCTGGAAGGCGAATGAATATCTCCACCCGCCAGATCGACGCCTTCCTGGCGCTCGCGGCCCAGCGCAACTTCACCCGGGCGGCCGCGCAGTGCCACCTGTCGCAACCCGCCTTCAGCGCCCTGGTGCGGGCGCTGGAGGACGACCTGGGCCTGCGCCTCTTCGACCGCAGCACCCGGCACGTGGACCTGACGCCCGAGGGCGCGAACTTCCTGGAATCTGCCCGCCGCATCCGCGCGGAGGTGGACGCCGCACTGGCCGGCGTGCGCGACGCGGTGACGCTACGGCGCGGCCGGGTGGCGGTGGCGCTGCTGCCGTCGCTCGCGGCGGGCTGGCTGCCGCAGGTGCTGGCCACCTACCGCGCCGCGCACCCGGGCGTGGAGCTGGACATCGCCGACGTGCTGTCCGAGCCCTGCATCGAGCAGGTGGCCGCCGGCAAGGCCGACTTCGCCCTCGCCGCCATCCGCGCCGACACGCCCGAGCTGCGCGCGGAGGCCTTCTGCACCGACGGCTTCCACCTGGTCTGCCGGGACGACCACCCGCTGGCGCCGCGGCCCGGAGCGCGCGGCAGGCGCGCCGCCGTTTCGCTGGGCGACCTGGCCGCCTGGCCGTTCATCCACCTGGCGCGCACCAGCAGCGTGCGGCAGTACCTGGAGGCCGCCTTCCACCCGCAGGCCATGCATACGCTGATGGAGGTGGAGCAGCTGGCCACGGTGATGGGCATGGTGCGCGCCGGCCTGGGCATCAGCGTCGTGCCCACCCTGACGCTGTTCCACTTCGACCAGCCGGGCCTGGTGACCCGGCCGCTGGCCCTGCCCGGGCTCACGCGCCAGATCTACCTGGTGCGGCGGCGCGACCGGGGCCTGTCGCCCGCCGCGCAGGCGCTCTACGCGCTGGTGATGCAGCAGCGGCCCGCGAGCTGACGCCATCGGCAGGCAGCAGCGCCCGGCAGGCGTCCGGTGCGGGCCCACCCACCTCGCCCACCCACCCCGCCCGCATCGCCCCACAACCCAGCACGCGGATCAGGGGCATCTGACACGCGGATGTCATCGATCGATTTCTAGACTGCGCGGCGACCGTTGGGTCCCCGCCGCGTCCCTGCCTGGCCAGCCATGCTGGCCTGGGCAACGGGACGGCATTCCGCCTGTGCCATCACACTGAATCCACCCCATGAGCCAAACCACTTCCGATTCCGCCGTCCGCAACACCAGCGCCAACGAGCCCTTCAGCGCCATCCTGGAAAAATCCCTCTCGCGCCGCACCCTGGCGCGGGGCAGCCTGGGCGCCGCCCTGGCCGTCATGACCGGCAGCGTGTTGAGCGCCTGCGGCGGCGGCGGAAGCGACGACGCCTCGTCCAACCCGCCCGGCACGGGCGGCGGCGGCAGCGGTGAAACGCTCAAGCTCGGCTTCCAGTCGCTGCAGAGCAGCATGACCGATGCCTGCGTGGTGCCGGCCGGCTATGTCGCCCAGGTGCTCGGCGCCTGGGGCACGCCGCTCGACGACATCGCCCAGCCCTGGAGCCGTGACGGCAACAACACCTCCAACGACCTGCTGCACTCCACCGGCATGCACCACGACGGCATGCACTACTTTCCGCTGCAGGGCTCGTCCACCGAAGGCCTGCTGGCCGTCAACCACGAGTACATCGACGAAAGCGCCCTGCACCCGGCCGGCCCCACGCAGGTGGGCGGCAAGCGGCCGGCCGAAGAGGTGCGCAAGGAGATCAACGCGCACGGCGTGTCCATCCTGCACATCCGCCTGCAGGGCGGCCGCTGGGCCATCGTGAAGAATTCCCGCTACAACCGCCGCTTCACCGCCGCCACGCCCATGGCGCTGGCCGGCCCCGTCGCCGGCTCGGCCTCGGTGCGCACGCCCTTCTCGCCCAACGGCCGGCAGGTGCGCGGCACCAACAACAACTGCGGCAACGGCTTCACCCCCTGGGGCACCTACATCACCGCCGAGGAAAACTGGGCCGCGTGCTTCGTCAACACCGGCACGCTGACGCGCGATCAGAAGCGCGTGGGCGTGCAGGCGGCCAAGGGCCGCTACCTGTGGGAGACGGCGGCCGGCGACGCCACGGAGCAGTTGGGCGAATTCGCCCGCTTCGACAACACGCCCCGGGGCGCCGACGCCACGCAGGACTGGCGCAACGAAGCCAACGGCTTCGGCTACCTGGTGGAGATCGACCCCTACGACCCCAGCAGCATCGCCACCAAGCGCACGGCCATGGGCCGCTTCGCGCACGAAGGCTCGGCGTACGCTCCGCCCGTGGCGGGCAAGCCGCTGTCCTTCTACAGCGGCGACGACTCGCGCTTCGAATACCTCTACAAGTTCGTCTCCGCCGCCGCCTGGGACCCGAAGGACGCCGACCGCACGGACCGCCTGGCCGTGGGCGCCAAGTACCTGGATCAGGGCACGCTGTACGTGGCGCGCTTCGACGCCAGCGGCAAGGGCGAATGGCTGGCGCTGGCCGAGGGCACGAAGAACGCCGCCGGCCGCACGCTGAAGGAAGAGTTCGGCGGCATCGACCAGATCCTGCTGAACACGCGCGGCGCCGCCGACTTCGTGGGCGCCACCCCCATGGACCGGCCGGAATGGACCGCCGCCCACCCCACCAACGGCGATGTGTACGTCACGCTCACCAACAACACCTCGCGCAACGCGGCGCGCGGCACCAACCCGGCCAACCCGCGCCTGAACAACGTCAACGGCCACATCGTGCGCTGGCGCGACCAGCCGGACAGTACCGTCTTCCAGTGGGAGATCTTCGTCTACGGCTCCGACGCGGGCGCCGATGCCGACACCAACCGCTCGGGCCTCACGGCGCTCAACCAGCTGGCCAGCCCCGACGGCCTGTGCTTCGACGGCCGCGGCATTCTCTGGGTGCAGACCGACAACGGCATCGACGGCGGCCGCAACAACGCGGTGGCCAAGACCACCAACGACCAGATGCTGGCCGTCATCCCGCCCGCCATGGGCGCCACGCCGGCCACCGGGCCGGTCATCAACGGCGGAAACCAGGGCGAGCTGCGCCGCTTCTTCGTCGGCCCCAACGAGGCGGAGATCACCGGCTTCGCCTTCACGCCCGACCACAAGACGGTGTTCCTGAACGTGCAGCATCCGGTGAACTGGCCGGCCTACGACACCGAGGACGCCACCGCCGCGCCTACCGGCAAGGTGCGCCCTCGCTCCTCCACCGTGGTGATCCAGCGCAAGGACGGCGGCGCCATCGGCGTCTGACGGACGAAGGGGCCGCTCCGCCTGCGGTCCCAACGCTATGAAAAGTAGAGCACCCCGCGCTTGTGCATCAAGCGCGGGGTGCTCTTTTGGCTTGGAAAAGAGGGCGCGACCGGGGCGGCCGCGGTGGGCGCGTGGCTCAGTCGCCCTGCGCGGCGCCTTCCCGCAGGAACGGCAGCACCGCCTCCAGCAAGGCGTCGGGCGCTTCCTCGGCGATGTAGTGGCCGCAGGGCAGCGGCCCGCCGCGCACGTCGGTGGCCACGCGGCGCCACTCGGCCAGGGCGTCGAAGCAGCGCTCCACCACGCCGTCGCGTCCCCAGAGGGCCATCAGCGGCATCTCCAGGCGGCGCCCCGCGTCGCGGTCGGCGCGGTCGTGCTCCAGGTCGATGCCGGCCGCGGCGCGGTAGTCCTCGCACAGGCCGTGCGCCGCGCCGGGCAGCGCCAGGCACCGGGCGTATTCGGCCAGGGCGCGGGCATCGAACGGCGCCAGGCCCGCGCTGCGCCGGCCCACCACGTCGCGCAGGTAGGCGGCAGGGTCGGCCTCGATCAGCCGCTCGGGCAGCGGCGCCGGCTGGATGAGGAAGAACCAGTGCCAGTAGGCCCGGGCGAACGCCTCGTCGGTCTGCTCGTACATCGCCACCGTGGGGGCGACGTCGAGCAGCGCCAGCCGCCGCACCGCCTGCGGATGGTCGGCCGCGAGCCGGTGCGCGACGCGCGCGCCCCGGTCATGGGCCAGCACGGCGAAGCGCTCGTGGCCCAGGTGGCGCATCGACGCCAGCATGTCGGCGGCCATGGCGCGCTTGCTGTAGAGCGCATGCCGGTCGTCGCCCGCCGGCTTGGCGGAGTCGCCGTAGCCGCGCAGGTCGGCCAGCACCAGGGTGAAGTGCCGCGCCAGGCGCGGCGCCACCCTGTGCCAGATGGCGTGGGTCTGCGGGTGGCCGTGCAGCAGCAGGAGCGGCGGGCCTTCGCCCCCTGAGGCGGCGTGGATGTGCACGCCCGGGGCGGTGGGAATGTCGTGGCGGGTGAAGCCGGGGAACAGGGATTCGGTCATGGAGGCGGTGTGGGCGACGGGAGGGTGACCGCCTGCGGGCCACCCGAGGGCGGCCGGTGAGGCGGGACGGCGGACCGGTGAGGTGGGTCAGGCGGGCAGGGCCGCCGCCACCAGCTTTTGCGTATAGGGGTGGCGCGGCGCATCCAGCACCTGGGCGACCGGCCCGGTTTCGAGCACCTCGCCGTCCTTCATCACGAGCACGTCGTGCGCCATGGCGCGGATGACCGCCACGTCGTGGGTGATGAGCAGGTACGAGAGACCGCGCTCTTTCTGCAGCCGCTGCAAGAGCGACAGCACCTGCTGCTGGATGGTGACGTCGAGCGCGCTGGTGGGTTCGTCCAGCACCAGGATCTGCGGCTCCACGATGAGCGCGCGGGCCACCGCCAGGCGCTGGCGCTGCCCGCCGGAGAATTCATGCGGATAGCGCTCCAGCAGGCCCGGGAACTGCGCCTCGGCGAGGCCCACGTCGGCCAGGGCCGCCTGCACCTTCGAGCGCCGCTCGGCGGGGGGCAGGCCCGGGGCATGCACGCGCAGGCCTTCGCCCACGATCTCTTCCACCGTGAGGCGCGGCGACAGCGACGAGAACGGGTCCTGGAACACCACCTGCACCCGGCGCCGCAGGGCCTGGTTGGCCGGCGTGTTGCGTTGCGCGGGCAGCTCCCAGGCGCGGCCCTCGACGGACAACTCGCCCTGGTGCGGCAGCAGGCCCAGCAGCGCCTGCGCCAGCGTGGACTTGCCCGAGCCCGATTCGCCCACCACGCCCAGCGTGCGGCCGGGCGCAATGGCGAAGTCAGCGCCCTTCACCGCCACGAACTCGCCCTTGGCGAACCAGCCGCGCAGGCCAGGCAAGGGTGTCGGGTAGGCCACCCGCAGGCCTTGCGCCCGCGCCGCCAGGGGCGCATCGGCGGGCGGCGGGGTATCGACCACGTCGCGCACCGGCACGCTGCCGATCAGGCGGCGCGTGTAGGGGTGCCGGGGCGCGGCGAACACGTCGCCGACGGCGCCCTCTTCCACCAGCACGCCGCGCTCCATCACCGCCACGCGGTCGGCGAAGCGCCGCACCAGGTTCAGGTCGTGGGTGATCATCAGCACCGCCATGCCGGTCTGCCGCTGCAGGTCGGACAGCAGGTCGAGGATCTGGCCGCGCAGCGTCACGTCCAGCGCGGTGGTGGGCTCGTCGGCCAGCAGCAGGCGCGGCCGGCTGGCCAGCGCCATGGCGATCATGGCGCGCTGGCGTTGCCCGCCGGAGAGCTGGTGCGGGAACGCCCGCGCACGCCGGGCGGGGTCGGGAATGCCGGTGCTCGCCAGCAATTCGACGGCCGCCTGCCCCGACTGGCCGCGCGCCAGGGCCTCCTTGAGCTCCAGCACCTCGGCGATCTGGTCGCCCACCGCCATCAGCGGGTTGAGCGCGGTCATCGGCTCCTGGAAGATCATGGCGATGTCGCCGCCGCGCACGCCGCGCAGTTCGCGCTCGGACAGCGCCAGCAGATCGCGCCCGCCCATCCAGGCATGGCCGCCCAGCTGCGCCTCGCCCGTGAGGCGCAGCAGCGACAGGGCCGTGATGGTCTTGCCCGAGCCGGATTCGCCCACCAGCGCGAGCTTTTCGCCGGCCGCGATGTCGAAGCTGACGCCGCGAACGACCTGCTTGTCGCCGAAGCGCACGTCGAGGTCCTGCACGCGCAGCAGCGGCTCGCCCTGGCGATGCGGGGCGGGTGCCTGGGAAGCGTCGGTGGTCATCGGTCGGCCTTGCGGGGGTCGAGGGCGTCGCGCAGCGCGTCGCCCATGAAGGTGAGCAGCAGCAGCGTGCCGACCAGCACGCCGAAGGTGCTGAGGGAAATCCACCAGGCGTCGATGTTGTTCTTGCCCTGGCTCAGCAGCTCGCCCAGGCTGGGCGTTCCGGCCGGCACGCCCAGGCCCAGGAAGTCGAGCGAGGTGAGCGACAGGATCGCCGCGCTCATGCGGAACGGCAGGAAGGTGACCACCGGCGTGAGGCTGTTGGGCAAAATGTGCCGCCAGATGATCTGCCCGTTGGGCACGCCCAGGGCGCGGGCGGCCTTTACGTAGTCGAGCTGGCGGTTGCGCAGGAATTCGGCGCGCACGTAGTCCGACAGCCCCATCCAGCCGAAGAGGCTCAGCAGGATGAGCAGCAGCGAGAGGCTGGGCGAGAACAGCGCGCTGAAGATGATGAGCAGGTAGAGCTCGGGCATGGAGCTCCAGATCTCGATGAAGCGCTGGAAGGCGAGATCCGTCCGGCCGCCGAAGAAGCCCTGGATGGCGCCCGTGAGCAGGCCCAGCACCGTGCCGGTGAAGGTGAGCGCCAGGCCGAACAGCACGCTCACGCGAAAGCCGTAGAGCAGCTGCGCCACCATGTCGCGGCCCCGATCGTCGGTGCCCAGCCAGTTCTCGGCCGTGGGGGCCGACGGGTTGGGCGACCTGGCGAAGTAGTTGACGGTGTTGGGCCCGTAGGGGTTCAGGGTGTAGAGCGCCCAGTTGCTCCCCGTGCGCAGGCGGTCCTGGATGAACGGGTCCAGGTAGTCGGTCGGCGTATCGAAGTCGCCGCCGAAGGTCGTCTCCGGGTAGGTCTTGAAGAGCGGAAAGTAGGTCTGCCCTTCGTAGCGCACGATGAGCGGCCGGTCGTTGCTGACCAGCTCGGCGCCCAGGCTGAGGGCGACCAGCACGCAGAAGACGATCAGGCTCCAGAAGCCCAGCCGGTTGCGCTTGAAGCGCTGCCAGGCGCGGTGGGAGGGTGAGGATGGGGGCGACATCGAGCGCCCGGGCGCGGGCACGGTAGCGGTCACACTGGCGGAGGAAGGCGGCGGCGTCGTCGCGTTCATGGGCGGGTCAGTCGAACTTCACGCGGGGGTCCACCCACACGTAGCAGAGGTCGCTGATGAGCTTGGTGACCAGCCCGATCAGCGTGAAGAGGTAGAGCGTGCCCAGCACCACGGGGTAGTCGCGGCGGATCACGCTCTCATAGCTGAGCAGCCCGAGGCCGTCCAGCGAGAACAGCGTCTCGATCAGCAGCGAGCCGGTGAAGAACGCGCCGATGAAGGCCGCTGGAAAGCCGGTGACGATGGGAATCAGCGCGTTGCGAAAGACGTGCTTCCAGAGCACCTGCCGCTCGGAAAGGCCCTTGGCCCGCGCCGTCAGCACGTACTGCTTGCGGATCTCTTCCAGGAACGCGTTCTTGGTCAGCATGGCCGTCACCGCGAAGCTGCCCGCCACCATGGCCGTCACCGGCAGCGTGATGTGCCAGAGGTAGTCGGCGATGCGGGCGCCCCAGCTCAGCTGGTCCCAGTTGGACGATGTGAGCCCCCGCAGCGGGAACCACTGCAGCTGGCCGCCGAAGATGACCAGGAGCGCCACGCCCAGCACGAAACCGGGAATGGCATAGCCCACCAGGATGAGGAGCGTGGTCACCAGGTCGAAGCGCGAGCCCGCCCGCACCGCCTTGGCCACGCCCAGCGGCACGGCGACCAGGTAGCTGATGAAGAAGGTCCAGAGCCCCAGGCTGATGGAAACCGGCAGCTTTTCCTTGACCAGCTCCCACACGCTCTTGTTCTGGAAGAAGCTGGTTCCCAAATCGAAGCGGGCGAACTGCCCCAGCATCTGCCAGAAGCGCTCGGGCGCGGGCTTGTCGAAGCCGTAGAGCGCCTTGATCTGCTCGAGCCGCTTCGGGTCCACGCCCTGGTCGCCCCGGTAGTTCATGCCGCCCGACTCCGCCCCGCCGCCCTTGCCCGCCGCCGTGCGGGCCTCCGCCAGGTACTGCTCCACCGGGCCGCCCGGCACGAACTGGATCACCACGAAGGTCAGCAGCAGCACGCCCAGCAGGGTGGGCACCATCAACAGGAGGCGTTTGGCGATGTAGGCGAGCATGGGTGATTCGTGAGCGCTTCAGTGATTCCCGGCGCTGCGCCGCATCCACGCGCACCGGAAGCAGCGCAGCATGACCCGTCCGATGGCCGCGGAGCAGGCCATGCCAGTGGACGCCGTGGAACTGGCTTTGCCAGGCCACCGGCGGCGTCCCCCTGCCCGCGGTGCGCAGCACGGCGAGAGCGGGGGGAAGGCGCGCAGCGCCTCAGGGGGGTGGTCTCTCACTTGCTCCACCAGGTGGACAGGACCCATTCCTCTGCTTTCGCATAAGGCGGCATGGGCTCGCGGTAACCCAGCCGCTGCTGGTTGTACACGGCGCGGTGCGACGACAGGAACCACTGCGGGATGAGGTAGTGGCTGTGCATGATGATGCGGTCGAGCGCGCGGCAGGCGGGCAGCAGTTCGTCCTTGGTGCGGGCGCGGGTCAGGGCCTGGACCATCGCATCGACGGCCGGGCTCTTCACGCCCGCATGGTTGCTGCCGCCCTCCACGTCCACGCGCTGGCTGCCGAACAGCTCCTGCATTTCCTGGCCCGGGTTGTACGTGCCGGGGTAGTTGAGCGAAATGATGTCGAAGTCGAACTTGTCCATGCGCTGCAGGTAGAGCGCGAAGTCCACCGAGGCGAAGCGCAGCGTGATGCCCAGCTTCTCCAGGTTGCGGATCCAGGGCGTGACGGTGCGCGCGCCGGCTTCCTTGCTGTCCACGTACTCCAGCACCATGGACTGGCCCTGGGCGTTGCGCAGGGCGCCATCGCGGTAGGTCCAGCCGGCGTCGGCCAGCAGCTGGCGAGCACGGCGCAGGTTGTCGCGCAGAGAGTGGCCCTCGCCCTCGGTCACCGGCGGCTGGTACATGGCGCCGAACACAGCGTCCGGCACCTTGCCGCGCCAGGGCTCCAGCAGCGCCAGTTCCTCGGGTCCGGGCGTGCCCCTGGCCTGGCAGTCGGTGTTGCCGAAGAGGTCGGTCACGCGCGGGTAGCTGCCGTAGAACATCTGGCGGTTCATCCAGTCGTAGTCGATCGCAAGGCCCAGCGCCTCGCGCACCCGCACGTCCTTGAGCAGAGGGCGGCGCGTGTTCAGCACGTAGCTCTGGAAACCAGCCGGCAGCTGGTGTCTGAATTCCTTCTTGACCAGCACGCCATGGCGGAACAGCTTGCCGTCGATGCGGCGCGCCCAGTCGCCAGCGGAATAGACGGTCATGAAGTCGAACTCCCCCGCCTTCATGGCCTCGAGCCGGGCCGTGTTGTCGCGGTAGATCTTCACCGTGATGCGGTCGAAGTTGTACTGGCCCCGGTTCACATTCAGGCCCCGCGCCCAGTAGTTCGGGTCGCGCTGGTAGGTGATGTCGCGGCCGAAATCGACCGGCCCGATGCGGTAGGGGCCGCTGCCGATGGGCGTGTCGGTCACGATCTCGTCGAAGCGCTTGGCCTTGCCGTCCGCCTGGCGCCCCCAGGCGCGGCTGAAGATGGGCAGGCCGCCCACGGTCAGCGGCAGCTCGCGGTTGGCCTGCTTGAAGCGAAAGCGCACCGTGCGGCGGTCCAGCACGTCGACGGCCTCCACGTCCTGCAGCAGCGTGGCGTAGCCGGGCGAGGCATGGGGGCCGGTCAGCGTGTCGTAGGTGTGCCTCACGTCGGCCGCCTCGACCGGGCTGCCGTCGTGGAAGCGCGCCTCGGCGCGCAGGCGGAAGGTGGCGCTGCGGTGGTCGGGCGGCACCTCCACGTCCTCGGCCAGCAGGCCGTAGCCGGAGGCGGTCTCGTCCATCGATCCCGTCAGCAAGGTGTCGAACAGCAGGGACGAAAGGTACGCCGGCGGCGAGCCCTTGATGGTGAACGGGTTGTACTTGTCGAAGGTGGAATAGCGCAGGTTGCTCACCATGCGCAGCTCGCCGCCCCGGGGCGCGTCGGGATTCACGTAGTCGAAGTGCGCAAAGCCGGCCGGGTACTTGAGATCGTCCCACAGGGCGTAGCCATGCGCGGCCCACGCCGGCACGGCAACGAGAGAGCTTCCCCACAGCAGACAGATCGCCAAGAACCGCATGCGACAATTCTGCACCACGGCGGCGCCGGGCCAGCGCTGTCGGGGCACATTCCCCGCCGGCACGCCCGGCCGCCCTCTTCCCCCGCATTTCCTCTGGAGAAAACGACACATGGGTTTCCTTGCCGGCAAGAAGCTGCTCATCACGGGCGTCCTGTCCAACCGTTCCATCGCCTACGGCATCGCCAAGGCCTGCCGCGCCCAGGGTGCCGAGCTGGCCTTCAGCTATGTGGGCGAGCGATTCAAGGACCGCATCACCGACTTCGCAGCCGAGTTCGATTCCCAGCTGATCTTCGACTGCGACGTGGGCAGCGACGAGCAGATCGAGCGTATGTTCACCGACCTCGCCAAGACCTGGCCGAAGTTCGACGGCTTCGTGCACAGCATCGGCTTCGCGCCGCGCGAGGCCATCGCCGGCGACTTCCTCGAAGGCCTGTCTCGCGAGTCGTTCCGCATCGCGCACGACATCAGCGCCTACAGCTTCCCAGCCATGGCCAAGGCCGCCCTGCCCTATCTGAACGAGAAGGCCGCCGTGCTCACCCTGAGCTACCTGGGCGCTCTGCGGGCCGTGCCCAACTACAACACCATGGGCCTGGCCAAGGCCAGCCTGGAAGCCAGCGTGCGCTACCTGGCCGAATCGCTCGGCCCCAAGGGCATGCGCGCCAACGGCATCAGCGCCGGCCCCATCAAGACGCTGGCGGCCAGCGGCATCAAAGACTTCGGCAAGCTGCTGGGCACCGTGGCCGACGCCTCGCCGCTGCGCCGCAACGTCACAATCGAGGACGTGGGCAATGCCGCGGCCTTTTTGCTGTCGGACCTGGCGAGCGGCGTGACGGCCGAGATCATGTATGTCGACGGCGGCTTCAGCCAGACCGGAGGTATCAGCCGGGACAGCGCCAATCTGGCCTGAAATCCGGGTCAAAACGGGCTGCGGCGCTGATGGATCAAGCACCTGCAGCTACCGAATCGATAGCATGATGCCATCCCGGCGCCTGCTGTTGCTCGCGGTGGCCGGAGCCCTGGCGGCTCTGCTGGCGCCGCTGCCGGCCCCGGCCCAGGGGAGCGCACCGGCCGCTCCCGCCGTCTGGCTGGCCAACAGCTACCGTGGGGGCGTGCCGCTGAAGGACTACTGGGTCAGCGAGAAGTACGACGGCGTGCGCGGCTTCTGGGATGGCCGCACCCTGCGCACCCGCGGCGGCGAAACCATTCACGCACCCGCCTGGTTCACGCAGGGCTGGCCCTCCACCCCGCTGGACGGCGAGCTGTGGGCCGGGCGCGGCCGGTTCGGCCAGGCGCAGTCCACCGTGCGCCAGCAGCAGCCGCAGGACGCCGCATGGCGCTCCCTCGTTTTCATGGTGTTCGACCTGCCTGCACACGGCGGCCCCTTCGACGAGCGGCTGCCGGCGCTCCAGGAAACCGTCGCACGCATCGCCCAGCCGTGGGTGCGGGCCGTGCCCCAGCAGCGCGTCGCC
This sequence comes from Acidovorax sp. FG27, assembly GCF_040365715.1. NCBI lineage: Bacteria > Pseudomonadati > Pseudomonadota > Betaproteobacteria > Burkholderiales > Comamonadaceae > Acidovorax > Acidovorax sp. FG27. Next base: position 225,325 of record NZ_BAABVY010000010.1, on the reverse strand, counting down.
GACGACGCGCAATTGCAGGCCCTGCTGCGCCGCACCGTGCGTGCCGGCGGCGAAGGGCTGATGCTGCACCGGGGCAGCGCGCCCTACCGCAGCGGGCGCAGCGACGATTTGCTGAAGGTCAAGACGCACGACGATGCCGAAGCCCGCGTCGTCGCCCACCTGCCTGGCCAGGGCCGGCATGCGGGCGTGCTGGGCGCGCTGCTGGTGGAAACACCCGAAGGCCGGCGCTTCAAGCTGGGCACCGGTTTCACCGATGCCGAGCGGCGCGCGCCGCCGTCCATCGGCAGCTGGGTGACCTACCGGTATCGCGGCACGCACGAGGGCAGGCTGCCGCGTTTCGCCAGCTACCTGCGGGTGCGCGAAGACTTCACCCCGTCGGCCCCGGCCCAGGCCCAGGCCGCGACACGCTAGTGGCGCGGCGGGTGGCTCACCGCGCCGCCTCGGTGCCCAGTTCGGCGGCACTGCCGGCGTCGCTGCCGCCGCGTGCCACGGCCTGCGACACATGGCCGCCCGCCGGCACGTCGTGCGTCAGCCATACGTTGCCGCCGATCACGGCGTCCCGGCCCAGCGTGACGCGGCCCAGCACGGTGGCGCCGGCATAGATCACCACGTCGTCTTCCACCACCGGGTGGCGCGGCAGGCCCTTTTGCAGCACGCCTTCGGCGTCGGTCGGAAAGCGCTTGGCGCCCAGCGTCACGGCCTGGTACACCCGCACCCGCTCGCCGATGACCGCCGTCTCGCCGATGACGACGCCGGTGCCGTGGTCGATGAAGAACCCGGCGCCGATGCGCGCGCCCGGATGGATGTCGATGCCGGTCTGGCCATGGGCCAATTCCGCCGCGATGCGTGCCAGCAGCGGCAGGCCCAGGCCGTAAAGCTGGTGCGCGATGCGGTGGTGGATCATGGCCAGCACGCCCGGGTAGCAGAGCAGCACTTCGTCCACGCTGCGGGCCGCCGGGTCGCCCCGGTAGGCGGCCAGCACGTCGCTGTCGAGCAGGCGGCGGATCTGCGGCAACGCCCGGGCGAAGGTCTGGATCGCTTCTTGCGCCTGCCGGGGCGTGTCGGCGTCGCTCGGCAGGCCGTGCTGGCGGGCACTGGCGCGCAGCTCCAGCTGGGCCTGCGCCATCAGCGTGTGCAGCGCCAGATCGAGCGTGTGGCCCACGTACAGGTCCTCGCTTTCCTGCCGCAGGTCGTGCGGGCCCAGGCGCATCGGAAAGAGCGCCCCCTTCAGCTGCTCCAGCGCCTGGGCGACCGCTTCGCGCGAGGGCAGCTCGCGGCCGCCCGGCTCCTGCGAGCGGTTCTGCGACTCGCGCCATTCGCGGCGCACCGCGTGCAGGGATTGCACCAGCTGATCGATCTCGAAATGGGCCATGGGCGGATTCCTCGTCGCGGTTTCCACAAATAAAAAGGCCTGCGCTGCTCGCAAGCCTTGATGCCCGCCGCTCTGGCGGCAGTCTGCGGGCCGCGGAGCGGCCGGCGGGGTCAGCCGGGGTGCCGTTTACCAGCCGGCCAGCACGGCGCCCTTGAACTCCGTCTGGATGAACTGGCGCGTGTCTTCCGACTGGTAGGCCTTCACCAGCTTGGCGACCCAGGGCTTGTCCTTGTCGGCCTCGCGCACGGCGATGATGTTGACGTAGGGGCTCTTCGCGCTTTCCTGCGCGATGGCGTCCTTGCCCGGGTTCAGGCCGGCCGACAGGGCGAAGTTGGTGTTGACGGCGGCGGCATCGAGGTCGTCCAGCGAGCGGGCCAGCTGGGCCGCGTCCAGCTCCACGAAGCGCAGCTTCTTGGGGTTGCTCGTCACGTCCAGCGGCGTGGCCTTCAGGCCCGCGCCGTCTTTCAGCTTGATGAGGCCCTTGTCCTGCAGCACCAGCAGCACGCGGCCGCCGTTCGTGGGGTCGTTCGGAATGCCGAAGCGCGCGCCTTCCTTCAGGTCTTCCAGCTTCTTGACTTTCTTGGAGTACAGGCCGATGGGGAAGTTGACGGTGTAGCCGACCGACACCAGCTTGTAGCCACGGTCCTTGACCTGCGCGTCCAGATACGGCTTGTGCTGGTAGCTGTTGGCGTCCAGGTCGCCGGCCGCCAGGGCCGCGTTGGGCTGCACATAGTCGCTGAACTCGACGATCTGGATCTTCAGGCCGTCCTTCTCGGCCGTCTTCTTCACGGCCTCGAGGATCTGGGCATGTGGGCCGGCGGTCACGCCGATCTTGATGGGCTTGTCTTGCGCCAGAACGCCAGAAGAGAGGCTGGCCGCCACGGAAAGAGCGAGGGTGGCACGGAGCAGGGAGCGCTTGTTCACGACAAAATTACCTTTGTTGGATGGACTGGGCGGTGATCGTAGGGGTTTGCGGGCAGAACCGGAACGAATGGTTGTTCATGTCGTTACAACCAATCGGATATATCGAACGCCATCGTGATTCCGTATCGGGGGCCTGCGGCGGCAATGGCTGGAGACGGCAGACGGCAGACGGAAGACGTCAGGCGTGCCGCAGCTTGAACACGCTCACCACTTGCGCCAGATGCGCCGCCTGCTGCTTGAGGCCATCGGCGGCGCCGGCGCTCTGCTCCACCAGCGAGGCGTTCTGCTGCGTGGCACGGTCCAGTTGCGTCACGGCGTCGCTCACCTGGGCGATGCCGCTGGTCTGCTCGATGGTCGCGGCGCTGATCTCCGCGATCAGGTCGGCCACCCGCTGCACCTGGGTGACGATGTCGGTCATGGTGGCGCCGGCGTCGCCCACCAGCCTCGCGCCCTCCTCGACCCTGCCCACGCTGCTGTCGATGAGCGCCTTGATCTCCCTGGCCGCCGCGGCGCTTCGCTGCGCCAGGCTGCGCACCTCGGACGCCACCACGGCGAAACCCCGCCCCTGCTCGCCCGCCCGCGCCGCCTCCACGGCGGCGTTCAGCGCGAGGATGTTGGTCTGGAAGGCGATGCCGTCGATCACGCCGATGATGTCCGCGATCTGCCGCGAGCTGGCGGTGATGCCTTCCATCGTCGACACCACCTGGCCCACCGCTGCTCCCCCTTTCGCCGCCGTGGCGCTGGCCGACGTGGCCAGTTGCGTCGCCTGGCGCGCAGAGTCGGCGTTGTGCTTCACGGTCGCCGTCATCTGCTCCATCGACGCTGCCGTCTGCTGCAGGTTGGCGGCCTGCTCCTCGGTGCGCTGCAGCAGCCCGCTATTGCCGCTGGCGATCTCCAGCGAATCGGAGGCCATCGCCTCGGAGGCCACGCGCACCTTCTCGACTACCGTCGCCAGGCTGGCCTGCATGGCGGCAAGCGACGCCATCACGCTGCCTTCGCGCAGGCGCCCGCCACCCGCCGCTGTCACCGGGCTCAGATCGCCCGCCGCGACTTGGCTGGCCACCTCGGCCAGCGCCTGGGGTTCGGCGCCCAGCTGATGCACGATGCTGCGCGACACCCACCAGGCCACCGCCCCGCTCAGCAGGAGCGCCAGCACCAGGGCGGTCAGCATCACGAAAAGGAAGCCGCCCGCGTGCCGCAGGGCGGTCTGGTTCTCGGCCTGGATGCGTGCCTCCTCAAAGTCGATCAACCGGTTGATCGAAGCCAGCCACTGCACGTATTGGGGCTTGGCCTGCGTCCACAGCGCCTCGCGCGCGGCGGCGAGGTCGCCCGCCTCCGCCTGCGCGACGATGGTCCGCGTGGTGTTCACCGCCTGGGCTTCGATCTGGCGGATGTCCGCATAGAGGCGCGCCAGTTCCGGCGCGGCGCCGGGCCGGGCGATGAGCTGTTCGAGCGGTCCGGCGGACTGCGCGTAGAACGCGGCGAGCGCAGCGATGGTCTCCACCTCGCGCTGCCGCTCCTGCGGGGTGGCGCTCAGCACCACGTCGCGCACGGCGATAGAGCGGTCATGCGCGGAGCCGCGGAAGTTGATGGCGTAGCGCTGCACCAGCACATGCTCTTCGCTGTTGGCGCGCAGCGCGTCGTTCACCCACTGCACCTTGGCAAGGGCGACCCCCGTCACCACCACCAGCACGGCCAGGATCACGCCGAAACCCAGGTAAAGCCGCCTCGCCACCGTCATCAGAGAAAACCGCATGGAATCGCCTTGTAAACAATTGTTGCCGCGATTCTAGGGTTTGGGCTCTAATCCTGCGGGCCGACCGGTCGATACCCCTTCGCGGTGAAAAGGGACCATCACAGCACCGGTCGCGCCGGCAGACCGGGCCGGCGCGGCGGCACTGCGTTCAGCGGTGGCTGAGCCGGCGCACGGCCCAGTCGCCCAGGCTCTGGACGGCCTGCACGAAGAAGATCAACACCACCACGACGGCGAGCATGATGTCGGGCAGGAAGCGCTGGTAGCCGTAGCGGATGCCCAGGTCGCCCAGACCCCCGCCGCCGATGGCGCCGGCCATGGCCGAATAGCCGGTAAGGCTCACGAAGGTGATGGTCAGGCCGGCCACGATGCCGGGCAGCGCTTCGGGCAGCAGCACCTTCCAGACGATCTGGCCGGTGGTGGCGCCCATGGCCTGAGCGGCCTCGATCAGGCCGTTGTCCACCTCGCGCAGCGACGCCTCCACCAGCCGCGCCACGAAGGGCGCTGCAGCGATGGTGAGCGGCACCACGGCGGCCGCGGTGCCGATGGACGAGCCGGTGATGAAGCGGGTGAACGGAATGATCGCCACCAGCAGGATGATGAACGGCGTGGAACGCACGGCGTTCACGATCCAGCCCACCGTCTTGTTGACGGCGCCGTTTTCCAGCACGCCGCCCTGGTCGGTCAGCCGCAGGAAGACGCCGAGCGGAATGCCGATCAAGGCGCCCGCCAGGCCCGAGATGCCGACCATGATGAGCGTCTCCCAGAGCGAGGTGACGAACAGCTCCAGCATCATTTCAGAAAAGTTCTCGAACATCGCGCTTCACGCCTCCACACCAATGGCGCCCGCACCAGCGGACACCTTGACTTCATCCACCGCCACGCCCTCGGCGCGCAGCTGCGCCACGGCGGCCGCCAGGCGCTGGCCCTCCCCGCTCACGTACACCGCGAGCGAGCCGAAGGTCTGGCCCTGGATCTCGTCGATCTGCCCATGCAGGATGGACAGGTCCAGCCCGTGATCGCGGATCAGGCGCGACAGAATCGGCTGGTAGGCCCGCTCGCCCGAGTAAGCCAGCCGCAGCAGCTCGCCCGTCTCGTGCGCGGGCAACTGCGAGGCCAGGTGGCGCACGTGCTCAAGCACGCTGGCGGGCAGCTCCTGCGGGACGATCTCGTCGATCAGGCTTTGGGTGATCGCCTGCTGCGGGCGGGTGAACACCTGCAGCACCGGCCCCTGCTCCACGATGCGGCCGGCGTCGATCACGGCCACGCGGTCGGCCACCTGCTTGATGACCTGCATCTGGTGGGTGATGAGCACCACCGTCAGGCCCAGCTCGCGGTTCACCTGACGCAGCAGCGCGAGGATGGACCGCGTGGTCTCCGGGTCCAGCGCCGAGGTCGCCTCGTCCGACAGCAGCACCTGCGGCCGGCTGGCGAGCGCCCGGGCGATGCCCACCCGCTGCTTCTGCCCGCCGCTGATCTGCGCGGGGTAGCGGTCGGCCAGCGCCGACAGGCCCACCAGCTCCAGCAGCGGCCCCACGCGCTGCTGGATGGCGGCGCGGTCCATGCCGGCCAGCTCCAGCGGCAGCGCGGCGTTGCCCCACACCGTGCGCGACGACAGCAGGTTGAAGTGCTGGAACACCATGCCGATGCCCCGGCGCGCCTCGCGCAGCTGGGCGTCGTTCATCTGCGCCAGGTCGCGCCCGCCCACGATCACCTGGCCGGTGGTGGGCCGGTTGAGCAGGTTGATGACGCGCACCAGCGAGCTCTTGCCCGCGCCGCTCTTGCCGATGATGCCGAACACCTCGCCCGGCTCGATGTGCAGGTCGATGCCGCGCAACGCCTCCACGGGGCCTCGCGGGCCCTGGTAAATCTGGGTGATACCCCGTAAATCGATCATGTGATGCAAAAAGAGGCACGACGCAACGACGCCCGTGGACGCGAAGACGCTGGCTGCCGCAGACAAAAGGGGTGGAATGTACGGGCCTGGCGGCGCGGGGGCAACGAACCATTCGTTGGTTGGATAGATGCCTGCGTTATGTACCGATGGGGGGGCACACCGGACGCATCGCGCCGCCGTGGCCGGACTCGAATGCTATTTTTATTATAGCTACATGCGCAATATCTACCGGCGCTGAAGGCCGAAATGACCTTCAATTCAGGTGCCGAGCGCCCGTCAGGACAGCGGATACAGCCCGCCCGGAATGGTGTCCGGTTCGGCCGCGCCGGCCCCGCCCGGGGCGGGCACGGTGGGCGGCATCGCGCCCATCACGGTCCGCACCTTGGAGACCAGCGCCTGCGCATCGAACGGCTTGACCAGCAGCTCCATCTGCGCGCCCAGGAAGTTCGGGTTCATCGCCGCCTGCTCCGCGTACCCGGTCATCAGGATCACGCGGATGCCCGGCAGCTTCTCGCGGGCGAAGTCGGCCACCTGGCGGCCGTTCGGGCCGGGCAGGCCCACGTCCGAGAGCAGCAGATCGAAATGCAGCGCGCCGGAGAGCAGCGCCATGGCCTCGGTGCCGCTGGCCGCCTGCATGACCTGAAAGCCCATGTCGCGCAGCAGCTCCACGGCCAGCGACCGCACGGTGTCGTCGTCCTCCACCACCAGGGTGGAGTCCGGACGCTTGTCGGCGGGCTGGCTGTCGAGGAATTCGGACGGCTGCGGCTCGTCCGACGTCTCGGTGCGCACGAAGTACAGATGCACCCGCGTGCCCTCGCCCACCGCGCTGTCGATCACGGCGAGGCCGCCGGTCTGGCGCATGTAGCCGTAGATCATCGACAGCCCCAGGCCCGTGCCCTGCCCGATGGGCTTGGTGGTGAAGAACGGGTCGAAGGCGCGCTCGATCACGTCGCGGGGCATGCCGGTGCCGGTGTCCGCCACCGTCACGCACACGTAGTCGCCCGGCTCCAGGCCCTGGTGCAGGCTGGCCTGCTCGGCGCCCAGCGAGCAGTTGCGCACGGAGATGCGCAGATCGCCACCCTGCGGCATGGCATCGCGGGCGTTGATGGCCAGGTTCAGGATGGCGCTCTCGAACTGGTGCGCGTCGGTAAGCGCCCGCCAGCACGCGTGGGGCACGTCCACGGTCAGGCCGATGTTCTCGCCGCACGTGGTGCGCAGCACCGCCTCCAGGCCGTGCAGCGACTCGCCCAGGTCGACGGCGCGCGACGCCAGCGGCTGGCGGCGCGAGAACGCCAGCAGCCGCTGCGTGAGCGAGCCGGCCCGCCGGGCCGACGCGAGGCCCGCGTCCACGTAGCGGGGAATGTCGCCATAGCGCTGCTGCGCCACGCGCTGGCGGATGAGCTGCAGCGGCAGCACGATGCCCTGCAGCATGTTGTTCAGATCGTGGGCGATGCCGCCGGTGAGCTGGCCCACGGCCTCCATCTTCTGGCTCTGGCGCAGCCGCTCCTCGGCATCGTGCAGCGCGGCGGTCTGCGCCCGCTCCTGCGTCACGTCGCGGCCCACGCCCTGCAGAAAGCCGTCGGCGGGCGTCGCCGTCCAGGCGATCCAGCGGTCGCTGCCGTCGCGGTGCCGGTAGCGCTGCGTGGCCTGGCTGCGGGTGGCGCCGCTCTGCAGGCGGGCCAGCTCGGCCAGCACGTTGCCGGCTTCCTCGGAATGCGCGAACGACAGCACGTGGCGGCCCACGGTCTCTTCCTCGGACCAGCCCAGCGTGGCGGTCCAGGCCGGGTTGACGGTGACGATCACGCCGTCGAAACGGGTGACGATCAGCAAGGCCTCGGAGCTCTGCCAGAGCCGGTTGCGGTCGGCGGTGCGCGCCGCGACCTGGCTCTCCAGCGACATGTTCTGCTCGCGCAGCCGCTGCTCCACCCGCACCTTGCCGGTGGTCTCCAGCACCGTGTCCAGCAGGCCGACCACGTTGCCGTGCTCGTCGCGCAGCGGGCTGTAGCAGAAGGTGAAGTACGCCTGCTCGGGCATGCCGTAGCGGTCGATCTGCAGCTCCCAGTCCTTGATGAAGGTCGACTGGCCCGCATAGGCCGCCTGCACCAGGGGCAGGATCGACGGCCAGATCTCGCTCCACACCTGGCGCGTCGGCTGCCCCAGCGCCTCGGGCTTGTCGCCCAGGATGACGCCATAGGCATCGTTGTAGAAGAAATAGTGCTCCTCGCCCCAGAGGATGCAGCAGGCGATCTGGTTGGCCAGCATCGATTCGACCGCCAGCCGCAGCGCCACCGGCCAGCCGGCCACCGGGCCCAGGGGATGCCGGCTCCAGTCGTGCAGGCGCACCTTCTCGCTCATCCGGCCAGGGGCCTTGGGGAAGTCGGGTGTGGCGACGAGGGGAGCGGACATGGGCAGGGACGGGCGGCCGAGGGGCGGATGAGACAGCGGCAAGGGCCTGCCGCCAGCCCGAAAGTCTAAGGGGGAATGGCACATCGGGCCGCGAAGCCCCTGGGAACCCCGGCAGGAATGCAGCGCAAAGCCCGCGCTGCGCGCCGGGAGGCACCGCAAGGCGCCCACCTGCCGCCCACCCGCCGCCCGCCCCTGCCGTGGCCGCCCCGGCGCCAGGTGGCCGGCCCGATCAACGGCGCGCGGGCGCCAGCCGCACTGCCAGCGCCGCCGCAGACGCCGTGGCCGCGAGGGCCACCACGCCCATCCACCCCCAGTGCGCCAGCACCAGCCCGCCCAGCGCCGCCCCGGCCGACATGCCGGCGAACATGCCGGTGAAGAGCAGCGCGTTCAGCCGGCTGCGGGCGGCGGGCTCCAGGCCGTAGACGATGGTCTGGTGCGCGACCAGCGCCGCCTGCACGCCGAAGTCGAACCCGATGGCGCCTGCCACGATCAGCGCCAGCTGGCCCTGCGGCGGCAGCCAGGCGGCAAGGGCCATCGCGGCGAACGACACGGCCGCCAGCGCCGCCCCACTGCGCGTGACGACCTCCGGCCCGCGCCGGTCCGCCAGCCGGCCGGCCAGCGGCGCCGCCAGCGCGCCCGCCGCCCCCGCCAGGCCGAACGCGCCCGCGGCCGCCGTGCCCAGCTGGAATTGCCCGTGCAGCATCACCGCCAGCGTGGACCAGAAGGCGCTGAAGCCCAACGCCAGCAGGCCCTGCGACAGCGCCGCCCTGCGCAAGGGGCCGTGGCGGCGCCACAGGTCCCACAGCGAGCCCATCAGCGCCGGCCAGCCCAGCCGCGTGGTGGGCGCGAAGCGGGGCAGGCCGCGCCACACGGCCAGCGCCATCAGCGCCACGGCGGCGGCCGCGCCCAGGTACACCGCGCGCCAGCCGCAGGCCTGCGCGCCCAAGCCGCTCACCACCCGCGACAGCAGGATGCCCAGCAGCAGGCCCGTCATCACGGTGCCGACGGCGCGGCCACGCGCCTCGGGCGGCGCCAGCGTGGCCGCGGCCGGCACCACGTCCTGCGCCAGCGTCGCGGCCAGGCCCACCGCCAGGCTGGCCGCCAGCAGCGCGCCGATGCCGGGCGCGAGGCCGCTCAGCACCAGCGCCACGATCAGCGCGGCCGACTTGGCCAGGATGATGCTGCGGCGGTCATACCGGTCGCCCAGCGGCGCCAGCAGCAGCAGCCCCAGGCCGTAGCCGAGCTGCGTCAGCGTCGGCACCAGGCCCACGGTGGACGGTGCGGCCCGCAGCTCCTCGCCCAGCACGCCCAGCATGGGCTGGCTGTAGTAGATGGAGGCGGCGCCCAGGCCCGCCGTGGTGGCCAGCAGCATCAGCAGCGGCGTGCCGATCTGCGCGACCGCCGCGCCGGTGGGTGATTGGCTGGCATGCGTATGCCGAATGGGTGAAGGGGTGGTGTTCATGGTGGAATCCGAGAGGCGCCAGATGGCCTGAGGCGCGATGCAGCGATGGTAGGCAGGCGCTGCGGGCCGCGGTAGCCCCACGGCGCGCACATCCGCTATACGCTCTGCGCATGAACCCAACCCTTGCCGCCGGGGCCGACCGGATCGATCTGCTGCAGACCTTCGTGCGCATCGTCGAGTCGGGCAGCCTCTCCGCCGCCGCGCAGCAGCTGGGCACCACCCAGCCGACGGTCAGCCGCCGGCTGCAGGCGCTCGAGCGCCTGATGGGTGCGCGCCTGCTGCAGCGCTCCACCCACGTGATGAAGCTCACGCCCGACGGCGAGCGCTGCTTCGCCCACGCCCGGGCCCTGCTGGACGACTGGCACGCCATGGAGGCCGACCTGCGCGGCGTGCGCGACGTGCCGCGGGGCACGCTGCGGGTGCTGGCGCCCCACGCCTTCGGGCAGGAGCAGCTGATCGCCCCGCTGGCGGACTACCTGCGGCGCTACCCGGCGGTGGACGTGCAGTGGCTGCTGCACGACCGCCGGCCGGACTTCATCGCCGAGGGTATCGACTGCGCCATCCAGGTCGGCCCGGTGGAAGACCCGGCGGTCGTGGCGATCCTGCTGGCCGAGGTGCCGCGCATCGTGGTGGCCGCGCCCGCCGTGGCGCAGGCGCGGGCAGGCCGGGGGCCGGACGACGTGCGCGGCCTGGAGGCGCTGCCCTGGCTGGCGCTCAACCCCTACTACCGGCGCGAAGTCGCCCTGCACCACCAGGCGAGCGGCGAGGCGCTGCGCTTCTCGATAGCGCCCCGGCTGGCGACCGACAGCCTCTACGCCATGCGCAGCGCCGCGCTGGCGGGGCTGGGCGCCTGCATCGCTTCCGCCTGGGCGGTGCAGGAAGACCTGCGGCGGGGCCGGCTGCTGCACCTGGCGCCCGACTGGCAGGCCGTGCCGCTGCCGGTGTCGCTGGTGTACCCGCCCGCGCGGCACTATCCGGCCCGGCTGCGCAGCTTTCTCGAACTGATGCGGGCCGCCATGCCAGGGCTGACCGGACTGCGGCCGCCGGCGGGCGGCACGCGCTGAGCGGCGCCCCGCGCTGCCCGCCGCTTGGCGCCGCTTGCGCCGCGATGCGCCCTCGTCCGACGGGCCGCGGGCCGGCGCCGTGCCATCCTCGGCGCCATCTTTTCGCAGAAGGTTTTCCATGACGCTCGCACGCACCCTGATCGCCGCCGCCGCACTCGCCGCATCCGCCCTCGCCCACGCCCAGCCCGCCAGCCAGGAGGACTGCAAATTCCAGCACGAACGCCTGACCAGCGAGATGGACAAGGCCAAGGCGGCCGGCGAGGACGCACGCATGCTGTCGCTGGAACGCGCCCGCGGCGAGCTGGCCGTGAGCTGCTCCGAGCCCGGCGCCCGCGCCATGCAGGACCGCCGCATCAGCACCCAGGAAAAGAAGGTCACCCAGATGCAGAAGGCCGTGGACAGCGCCGAAAAAGACGGCAAGGGCGACGCCGCCAAGGCCCGCGCCAACCTGAAGGAAGCCCAGGCGGAGCTGGAACGCCTGAAGCGCGAAACGCCGAAGAAGACCGCACAGCAGCAAGGCGCGCAGACGCCGCAGCAGGCCCGCGCCCAGGCCGAGGCGCAGCCCAAGCCCCAGCAGAAGAACTGACGGCGGCGGCGGAACGCCCACCGCTATCGAAATCAGAGCATCCGGCGCCCTGAATACGGGCGCCGGATGCCTTTTTGCCATTGAAAGAACCCATGACCCCGCGCTACCGCCCCGTTCGCGCCCTCGTGGCCGCCTGGGCGCTCCGCGCGGCGGCCTGCGGCGCTTGGGCGGCCGACACGTCGCAAGCAGCAGACGCCCCGCAGCCCGCCGGCGCGGCGCTGGCGCAGGACAAGGGCTGCCTGCGCTGCCATGCCGTGGCGCGCCATTTCGTCGGCCCGGCCTTCATTCAGGTGGCCGAGCGCTATCGGGACGACGCCGGTGCGGCCGAGCGGCTGGCAGGCCGCATCCGCCAGGGCAGCGTGGGCGAATGGGGCCGGGTCATCATGCCGCGCCAGCCCCAGGTGACGGCCGCGGACGCGGCCACGCTGGCGGCGTGGGTGTTGGCCCAGCGGCCCGCCCGCTGAGCTTTCCGGCCGCTTCAGAACGTGTTTACGATCTCCCAGGGGTCGCGCAGCGGTGTGGGCGGGTGGGCTGCAAGGCGCGGTGCGCAGTGGATAGCTTGGGCCATCCACAAGCGCCGCAACGCCGCAGACCGCCCGCCCACACCGCTGCCCTTCGGGTTGGAGCGAAATCGGGCCATGGCAACGAGTTTTGAGGCTCCGGCTGCTTGCATGGGCACGAGCCCATGCGGCGCATCCGCAGCATCCACTCATCCCGATTGCGATCCAACGCGATCCCCTGCGAGATCGGAAACACGTTCTCAGCGCTTGCGCACCGCCGGCTTGCGCCGGGAGGCCGAGCGCGCGGCCGGCGCCGCCATCGACGCGGCGTGCACCTGCTCCAGCCACAAGAGCGCATCGACGTGCGCGACGAAATGCTGCAGGTAGTCCGGCGACACGTCCTGCATGCCGACCAGCGCACGGTGCAGCAGGTGCAGCGCGTTCAGCGGACCGGCCTGCGGCGGCACCTGGGCCAGGGTCTGGCGCAGGCGCTCGTGCGCCGACAGGCGCGACCAGGTGCCGCGAAAGCGCTGCACCGAGGCGAGCTCCCGCGGCGCGCCCGCCTGCGTGCCGCCGCCGCCGAGCGCCGTGCTCGGCAGAGTGCCGGCGGGCACATCCACGGCCGTGACCGCGCCCGGGGCGGCGGGCTGCCCCGGGCGGGGCTTGGGCGATGCGCGGCGGCCCGTTGCGGGCTCGGCGAATTCCGCCAGCCGATGCGTGACCGTGCCGTCGGCGCCATCCGCCGGCCCGGCCAGCGCATCGGCCAGCCGGCCCAGAGCGCCGCGCCGTGGTGGTGCAGGCGCCGCTGCCGATGCGGCCTGCGCGCCGGAGCCGTTGCCACCGTCACCGTCACCGTCACCGCCCGTCGGCAGCAGGCCCCGGCCGGCCAGCCGCAGCCGCAGGTCGGCCACCAGCACTTGCAGCCGGGCGTCGATCCACTGCCGCGCCGCGCCACCCTGCCCGGCGGCGCGCCGTGCGAGCGCCTCCACCAGCGCGAAGCGCACCGGCTCCGCCCGGTGGGCGCCCAGGGCGTGCCACTCGGCCAGCAGCGCTGGCAGGCCGGCGCCGGCGCACGGATCCGCGCTGGCGCTGGTGCTGACGCAGGGGTCGGCGGGCGCGTTTTCAGCCATGGCGGGCCCTTCAGCGTGCCGCGTCGCGGCGATCCGAGCCCACGCCCGCCGCCACGCCGCTGCGGGCAGGACGGGGCATGGGCGCCATCTCCACCCGGCGGTTGCGCGCCCGGCCGGTCGCATCGGTGTTGGGTGCCACCGCCTGCTCGGCGCCGAAGGCCGCCGCGAACACGGCGGAGGGTGGCACCCCGGCGTCGATCAGCGCCCGGGTCACCGTGAGCGCGCGCTGCGCCGACAGCTCCCAGTTGTCGGCAAAGCGGTTGCCGCCGCGCACCGGCTGGTCGTCGGTGAAGCCGCTCACCATCAGGATTTCATTGCGCGAGCCGAGATAGCCGGCCAGCGGCCCCGAGAGGCTGCGCAGCAGCTGCCGCCCCTCGGGCTGCAGCTCGTCGGAATTGAGCGCGAACAGCACGTTGCCGCTAATGCCGATGCGCCCGTCCACCAGCGTCACCCGCCCGCCGGCCAGCGGCCCGGCCAGGGCCTGCTCCAGCGTCTGCAGGCGCTGGGTCTGCGCCTCGCGCTCGCGCTGCTCGGTCTTGAGCCGCTCGGTCAGGTCCATCTGCATGCCCAGCGCCGCCACCAGGATCAGCGCGAAGGCGCCCAGCGCGCCCGCCATCAGGTCGCCGAACACCGCCCACACGGGCACGTCGGCGTCCAGGCTGGTGCCGGCCTCCGGGTCTTCGTGGCCCAGCATCGCCTTACGCCCCCGCGCTTTCCGCCACGGCCGGGGCGCGGGCGGCCGACGCCACCTGCTGCAGCCCGTCCATCACCTGCTTTTGCGCGCCCACGCTCAGCTCGATCACCTCGCGCGCCTGGGCGACGTAGTAGTCGAGCTGCTCGTCACTGCGCGCCAGCGATTTGGCGAGCGCCGCCTCGATGCGCTGCAGCTGCGCCACCAGCTGTTCGTTCGCATGGCCGAAGTGCTGCACCGCCGCGCCGAAGGCCTCGCCCAGGCTGGCGACCTCCACCGCGCTGCCCGTGAGCTGCGCGGCCACGCCGTCCATGCGGCCGGCCTGGGCCTCTAGCGTGGCGGCGAAGCGCGTGCCGGCCTGGTCCAGGGCGGCGCTGCTGCCGTCCAGCAGCGCGTCGATGGCGCCGCGCTGGCGGGCCGAGCTTTCCTGCACCGTCTCCATCAGGGTGGACAGGCTGGACAGGATGCGGCTGCGCTCCTGCAGCATGTCGTTGTCGCGGGCCATGCCGTCCTCCAGCTTGCGGCGCAGCTCGCCGATCACCTCGGCCGCCGCGCGCGGGGCCTCGGAGGCGGTTTGCACCAGGGTGCCGATCTCGCCCAGCGTGCGCTGGGCGTGCGCGTCGAGCGCCTCGGTGATCTCGCCGGTGCTGCGGGCCAGGGCCGCGCTGGCCTCGTCCCAGCGGGCGGCCGTCGCCGCGCCGGCCTGCTCCCATTCGCCGCGCAAGGTGGTGGACAGGGCGCGCAGCGATTCCGCCCACGCCGCCTGGCGGGCTTCGTCCTGCGCCGCACGCTGGTCGATGCGCTCCAGCGCCTGCGTGGCCTGCTCGGCCGCACGGGACGTCACGGTGTCCGCCGTGGCGGCCAGCACTTCGCCCAGCCGGTGCCACTGGCCGGTCGATTGCAGCTGCGCCGCCTGCCATTCGGCGCGCAGGCTTTCAGCCACGGCTTGCAGCGACTGCGTCCAGGCGGCCTGGCGCGCCTCGTCCTGCGCGGCGCGGAGTTCGATCTGGCCCAGCAAATGGGTGGCTTGCTCGGCGCTGCGCTGGCTGATGCCGTCGGCCGTGGCGGCCAGCACCTCGCCCAGCTGGTGCCACTGGCCGGTCGATTGCAATTGCGCGGCCTGCCATTCGGCGCGCAGGCTTTCGGCCACGGCCTGCAGCGACTGCGTCCAGGCAGCTTGCCGCGCCTCGTCCTGCGCGGCGCGGCGCTCGATCTGGCCGAGCAAATGGGTGGCCTGCTCGGCGCTGCGCCGGCTGATGCCGTCCGCCGTGGCGGCCAGCACCTCGCCCAGCTGGTGCCACTGGCCGGTCGATTGCAGCTGCGCCGCCTGCCATTCGGCGCGCAGGCTTTCGGCCACGGCTTGCAGGGACTGCGTCCAGGCGGCTTGCCGCGCCTCGTCCTGCGCGGCGCGGCGGTCGATCTGCGTGAGCAGGTGGCCGGCCTGTTCGGCGCTGCGGTCGGCGATGCCCTGGGCGGTGGCGGCCAGTTGGCCGCCCAGTTCGCGCCATTGGCGCGTGGCGCCGTCCTGCGCGGTCTGCCAGTCGCGCTGCAGCGCGCCGGAGACGGCCCGCAGGGCGTCGTCCCAGGCCTGCTGGCGCGCGGCATCGCGCTCGGCCAGTTCGGCCTGCAGGCGGGCGTGGCCGTCCTGCACGCTGGCATGCAGGGCGCCGGCATGGCGGGCCCAATGGTCGGCGGCGTCCTGCAGCGCCGCTTCATGGCGGGCGGCGTGTTGCGCGGCCTCGCTCGCCTGGCGGGCCTGCGCCTCGCTCCAGCGGGCGGCCAGGGTGTCGGACTGGCGGGCCAGGTGCCCGGCCAGCTCGTCCGCCAGCGCGGTGCTGCGCTGCTCGAACTGGTGGGTGAAGCCCTCCAGCGTGCCCTGCAGCGCCTGGGCGGTGGCGTCGCTGGTCTGTCGGTGGGTGTCCAATGCCTCGGTCCACTGGGTGGTCACGGCGCCGGTGGCGGCCGTGAACTGGCGGGCCATGCCGTCCAGCTGCCGGCGCACCTGATCGGCCAGCGCGGTCTGCAGTTGCGCGCTTTCGCGGCCCAGGCCGGCCAGGGCCGCTTCCACCGCCGGCTGAAGGGCGGCGCCGGCCAGGCGCGCGCTTTCGGCGGTGCTGGCCATGAGCGTGCGTTCGACGGCCGCCGCCAGGCCGGTGTAGGCGGCTGCGGTTTCGCGGTAGAAGCGCGCCTGGTCGACCTGCAGCCGCTCGGCCAGCGCGGCCTGGCCGCGTTCCATGGCCGCCATGGCTTCGGTGATGCGATCGACCAGCGCGGGCAATTGGCCGGCCTGCTGCTCCAGCAGCCGCAGCGATGCTTCGCGCTGGTGCGAGGGGGTGAAGGGTCGCAGCGTGGTCGGCAGCAGCGCATCGAGCTGCTGGCCGGCCTGCAGGCGCTCGCGCCGGGCGAGCGCCGCCATCAGGCCCAGCATGGCCGATGCCGCCACGCCGGCGACCGAGGTGCCAAAGGCCAGCCCCAGCCCGCGCACCGGCGCGGACAGCGCATCGCGGATGGCGCCCAGCCCGTCGGCGCCGGAGAGCGCGGCGCCCGTGCCCTGCAGTGTGACGACCATGCCCAGGAACGTGCCGACCATGCCCAGCAGCACCAGCAGGCCGGTGAGGTACGGCGCCAGCACCGGCGCGGGCAGGCCGGCCCGCCCGCCTTCGACGCGCTGGCGCACGGCGTTGCGCAAGCCGGCAGGCAGCCGGTCCAGCCAATCGGCGAGCGACCCGGCGGCGGCACCGCCCGGCATGGCCCGCAACGCGCCGGCCAGCGCCCGCGTGTCCTGGCGGTAGCCGTGCAGTTCGCGCGCGCCCAGCAGGTAGAAGCACCCGATGGCCACGGTGATGGCGAGCGCCAGCGGGTGGCCGACGCCATAGCCCACCGCCACCCAGCCGATCACCGCCACACCGGTGGCGAAGGCAGCGGCGAAGGCCGCCGTGGCGCCAGGCCCCGGGGCGGCCGCGCCGGCGCCGCCGGCTGCCGGCGCAAGCGCGAGAGGGTTGTCGTCTGGGGCGTTGTCGTCGTTGTACTGCGTCATGAACCACCTCGGGTGGAGTGTTGGCGCAAGGCTGCGAGCAGGCCCTGCACCGGTTGCAATCGAAGTTCCAGCTCGGCCAGCAGCACGGCCTGCAGGTCCAGGCGGAACCAGTCGCGGCGGGCTTCCAGCGTGGCGGCGGCGGCCTGCGCCGCCGCGTCATCCACCGGCTGCGGCGCCTCGGCGGAGGGCTCCGCGCCCGGCGCGCAGAGGCGCTCGAAGTGGCGGCCCAGCATCGGCGCCAGGGTGGCCAGCAGGCGGCGCTCCTGCGCGGCCAGCACCTCGGCCATCACCGCATCGACGGCGGCCAGCCGCCCGGCCTCGCCACCGCATTCGGCCAGCGCCGCCCGCACGCGCTCGCGCAGCGGGGCGATGGCGATCTCCATCGCCTGCTGGCGCGACTGCAGGCAGTGGCGGAACGGGGCAAAGCCCATGCCGGCGTCGAGCGGGCCCCGGCCGGCGGCGTCCACCTCGCGGGCGATGGACTGCGCCAGCAGCGCGCGCACGCGGCCGTGCTCGGCCTCGCACTCGCCGAGGCGGCCGGGCGCATCGCCCGGGGGCACGGGCGGCGCCGCCGCGGCCAGCGGGCGGTCGAGGGCCTTGGAAAGAGCAATGGACTCGGTCCAGCCCGTCCATTGGTTCAGGGCGTCGGCGAACGACATCCTGGAGTCGCGCACCCGCTGCTGCGGGTCGATGAGCCCCGCCAAGAGGCGGACGAGCGTGGAGCCGGTCAACGGAGTGCGATCGGGTCGCTGCGCCATGGATACCGGTGGAAAAAACCGCGCAGTCTACACGGGCGCCTAAGGCCGCCCTGCCGCCGCAGGCCCGGCCGGGGCTGCACTACGGCACCCGCCCAGCCACCGCCGCCGGTGCCATCCGCATGGCACCATGGAACGGATGCACGCCGAATGCTACGCATTCGATAGCATCACCCCCTTGAAATCCAAGCGCCAGAGCCCGAAAACACATCGAACCATGCTGTCAGCATCGCCGCCACCCCACCCGCCCGGGCCGAACACGCCCCCGGGCACCGGTCCCTCGCCCGCGCTGACACTCGTTCACCGCGTCGAGACCCACGCCTTCCGCGCCTGGCCGGCGCCCGAGGTGCAGCGGCAGGGCGACTGGCTGCTGCGCGGCGCGGGCGGCTTCACCAAGCGCGCCAACTCGGCCAACGCCGCGGTGCCGCAGGCGGGCTTCGGCGGCGTGCAGGCCGCGGCCGAGGCGTTCTATGCCCGCCGCGCGCTGCCGGCGGTCTTTCGGCTCACGCCCCTGGCCGGGCCCGAGGCCGACGCCGCGCTGGCCGCCGCCGGCTACGCGGCCTTCGACGCCTCGCGGGTGATGGCGCGCCCGCTGCCCGAGGCGCCGCCGCCCTGCCCGCACGGCTTGGACGTCACCGCCCGGCCCGGCGCCGGCTGGCTGGAGGGCTTCGCCCGCGCCAACGGGGTGGACGGGCGCCACCACCGCGTGCACCACGCCATGGTGCGCGCCATCGCGGCGCCGGCGGGCTTTGCCACCCTGCACGAGGCGGGGGCGGCCATCGGCTTCGGGCTGGCGGTGTGCGAAGACGGCCTGGCGGGCTTCTACGACATCGTGATCTCACCCACCCACCGGCGCCGGGGCCACGGCCGCACGCTGATGCAGGGCCTGCTGGCCTGGGCGCGGGACCAGGGCGCGACCGAGGCCTACCTGCAGGTGCGCGATGGCAACGCCGGGGCGCGGCAGCTCTACGCGGGCTTAGGGTTTGCCGACCTGTACCGCTACCACTACCGGGTGCCGCAAACGGGGTGAATCGCTATCGTCTGCATAGCGCCCGGCGCAGAATATGCGGGCGGCGAAGGCGGTTTTGGCTCAAAAAAATGCGGAGGGGCTTCCAGGGCTTTCGGTTCGCCCGGCGGAACACCCGTCAGTCAATGCGCCGGAAACGCCAGCAGGTACTCGCAGCTCAACGAGGTGAAGCGCGCATCGCCCTCGACCGGCGCACGGCGGATGGCCGTCAGTTGGTTGGGGCCGGCCACGGGCGTGACGGTGGCGGTGCCGTCGGGCGCGGTGGTGACCGGCGCACCCTGCTCGCCCCAGCTGAGGCGGATGCCGGCGGCGGGCTTGCCGTCCAGCAGCACCTGCACGCGCAGCGGCTGGCCGGCATGCGGGGTTTCGTGCGCCAGGGGCACGATCTCGAAGGGCTGGCCCAGCGGCTTCTTGGCGACCACGCCCCACTGGATGATGCTCTTGTGGTACTTGACCGCATGCACGCCGCTGGTGGCGCCGGGGTGCTGATTCATGGGCTTCTCCACCATGGGCCCGTCGCCCACGCGGCTGAAGATGCCGTTGTCGAAATGCGCGGCCAGCAGGGCCGCCTGCTTGGCCGGCTGCACGCGCACGCCGCCGGCCACGGGGGCGACGGCCACATCGATAGGCCGGCCGCGCCGGTCGAACGCCTGCACGCTCTTGAGCTTGGCCGTGTCGAAGGCCTCGCGCTGGCCCGCATGGCCGCCGAACTGCACCAGGTAGCCGCCGGCCGCATTGGGCTCCAGCCACACGTTGTGCGCCCAGGCGCCGGGCGTGGCGGCCAGGGCCAGAGCCAGAAGGGCAGCCCGGCGGCGGGCGGAGGCGATGCGGCGGGCGGATGGCATGGTGGGGAGAAGAACGAAGGTCATCAGAACGATCCCTGCACGCCGACCTTGAAGGTGCGCGGCGCGCCGGGTGCATACAGGGTCTGGCCGGCGACGACGGCGGCCGAGGTGGCGTACGCCTTGCCCGACAGGTTGGCGACGGTGGCATAGAAGCGGTGGCGCGTGCCGGCAGGCGTGTAGTTCAGGCCCAGGTCCCAGGTGGCATAGCCGCCGTAGGCCACGCTGTTGTCCGCATTGACCGCATAACGGCCCACGCGGCGCCAGGTGGCCGTGCCCTCCCAGCCCGCCACCGGCCGCCACGCGGCGCCCAGCGTGGCGCTGTAGCGCGGCACGCCCGCCACCTGCCGGCCGACCAGCGCCGCGTTGCCGTTCTGCGTGACGCGGGACCGGGCGCTGCCCCAGGCCAGCGTCAGGTCCAGGTCACGGCGCACCGCCCAGAGCGCGCCGGCTTCCACGCCGGTGCGGCGGGTGGCGCCGTAGTTCTCGTAGAGGCCGGGGGCCACGGCGCGGATCTCGCCGGACGACAGCAGCCGGTAGGCCGCCACGTCCAGCACCAGGCCGTCCAGCGGCTGGATCTGCGCGCCCAATTCGGTCTGGCGGAACACGTTGGGATCGAGCTGCGCCGCACCCAGTGCGTACTTGGCGAAGTTGCTGGCCAGCGCGAAGCCTTCGGACCAGTTGGCGCGCAGCAGCAGGCCCGGCAAGACCTGGGAGCGCACGCCCAGCTTGGGGCTGGCGTGCGACGTGCGCGCCATGGGCCCGCAGGGGTCGGTGCCCGTTTCGGCGCCGTTCTGGCGGCAGGCGCCCGTGAACCGGTCCCAGCGCAGGCCGGCCGAGGGCTGCAGCAACGGGTGCAGCGGCGCATCGACCTCGGCGAAGGCGGACACACTGCTCAGGCGCGCATTGCGGTCGTAGCCTGCCGGAGCGCTGCGCGCACGGTGGGTCAGCCCGTCGTGGAACAGATAGTCGGTCGATTCGCGGAAGGCCTCCACGCCCGCGACCCAGTTCAGCGGGGCGCCTGCGAGCGCGCTGCGGCCGTTCAGGCTGGTGCCAACGCCCTGGACGGCGCGGTCGTAGGCCTCTTCACGCTGGCGCCAGGCGGCGGCGCTCACCGGCCGGCTGAACCAGCGGGTGAAGTCCTGCCGCGTGGCGTAGGCGAAGCCCAACCACTTCAGATCGGGCGCCAGGTCGTACTGCACGTCGGCGCGCAGGGTGCCGAAGTGCTTCTTCGCGCCATCGTTCATGGCGCGCGGGTCACGCCCGTAGGGGTCGGTGGCGAACTGCGCGGCCGTGAGGTAGCCGGGCGAATCGCCGCTCGCCTCATGCAGATGGCCCGACAGCGCCACCTCCAGCGCGGGCGCGATGCGGTGGCTCCAGCGGCCGGCCAGCGTGGTGCGCTCGGCCTGCGACTGGGCGCGAAAGCCATCGGTGCGAGCGTGCTGGGCTGCCAGGTTCAGTGCATCGCCCTCGCCCAGCTTCAGGCCCAGCGCGGCCTGCGCATCCAGCGTGCCGTGCGACGCGGCACTGACATCCACGTCCTGGTAGGAGCCGCCCTTGCGCGTCTGCACCGCGATCAGGCCGGCCCGGTTGAAGTTGCCGTACAGGGCCGAGACCGGCCCCTTGTAGACGGTCAGGGTGTCGATCTCCAGCGGCACGATGACGTTGAAATCCACATAGCCGTCGGCATGCGACATGGCCTCGTTGAGCGGAATGCCGTCCAGCACCACGCCCACGTCGCCACCATGCCCGCCGCCACCGAAGCCGCGCAGGACGATGGCATTGCCCACGCCCGAGAGCTGGTAGTCCTGCACGTTCATGCCGGGCACCTGGCGGAACAGCTCCTCCGGCTGGCTGACGTGCCGGGCCTGGATGTCCTGCGTGTCCAGGCGCGTCGTCGAATAGGCAGCATCGGCGCCGCGGGCGGCCTGGCCCTTGACATCCATCGCACCCAAAGTGGGCAGGTCGGCCTGGGGATCGGCGGTTTGCGCACCCGCCGGAACGGCATGCAGCACCAGCATGGCGAGCGCCGCACCGGAAAGGCGCGAAAGGCGGAAGCAAACGGCGGAGGAGAAACGGGAGAAGGTGGGAAATGGCATGAGGATTTGCTGTTTGTATGAAGAAAAAAGCAAAGTTCATACCCTGGATGCGCCCAAACATACGCCGAAGGGCATACCCGCCTGCCCGCTCCGGTCTCGGCGCTTCAGCCCTGGCGATGCGGGTGGGAGTGCGTCGCCGCCTCGGACGGCGCCGGCGCCAGCGCGCCCACCATCACCACGTTGAGCTGCCCGTGGTGCACGCCGCGCTCGGCCATCAGCCGGTCGGCGAAACGGCGCACCTCGCTGGCAGGGCCCTTGAGCAGCACGGTTTCGATGCACTGGTCGTGGTCCAGGTGCACGTGCGTGGTGGCCAGCGTCATCGCATGATGGCCATGCTGCAGCCGCGCCAGCCGGTCCGACAGGTCGCGCTCATGGTGGTTGTACACATACGAAAGATTGGCCACGCAGGGCCCGTCGGCGTGGCGCCCTTCCTGCAGCCGGGCCAGGTGGGCGCGCAGCACGTCGCGCACGGCCTCGGAGCGGTTGCCGTAGCCGCGCTCGGCGATCAGGTGGTCGAAGGCGTGCGCGAGGTCGTCGTCCAGCGAGATGGTGAAGCGTTCCATGGCCCGGATTGTGGCCGGTCGGGGAGCCGGCTGGCCACCACTCAGCCCGGGGAGATGGCGGCGGCGGCAGGCGCGGCCATGGCCTGTTCGACGGTGGCGCGGGTCAGCGTGGGCACGAAGGTTTCGATGAAGCGGTAGGCATATCCCCGCAGCCAGCTGCCGCGCCGCACGGCCAGGCGGGTGAGGTTGACCTCGAAGAGGTGCCGTGCGTCCAGCGCCCGCAGGTGCCGGTCCCGGTCCGGATCGACGGCGATGGAGGCGACGATGCCCACACCCATGCCCAGCTCTACATAGGTCTTGATGACGTCGGCGTCCATGGCCGTCAGCACCACGTCCGGGGCCAGGCCCTCGCGGGCGAAGGCCTCGTCGATGTGGGCGCGGCCGGTGTAGCCCAGCTCGTAGGTGACGATCGGGTAGCGCGCCAGTTGCTGCAGCGTGACGGGTTCATCGCCCTCCAGCAGCGGATGGCCGGGCGGCACGACGATGCTGTGCGTCCAGCGGTAGCAGGGCAGCGCCACCAGGGCCTCGTAGCCGGCCAGCGCTTCAGTGGCGACGCCGATGTCGGCCTCGCCGCTCAGCAGCATCTCGGCCACCTGCCGGGGCGAGCCCTGGTGCAGGTGCAGCGTGACCTGCGGAAAGAGCGCGCGGAAGTCGCGCACCACGTGCGGCAGCGCGTAGCGGGCCTGCGAGTGGGTGGCCGCGACCGAGAGCCGCCCCTCCTGGCTGGCGCTGAAATCGTGGCCCACGCGCTTGAGGTTGTCGGCCTCCAGCAGCAGCCGCTCGACGATGGGCAGCAGCGTTTCACCGGGCGGCGTTAGCCCGGTCAGGCGCTTGCCGGCGCGCACGAAGATGTCCACGCCCAGCTCGTCCTCCAGCTCGCGGATCTGGCGGCTCACGCCGGGCTGCGAGGTGTGCAGCATGGCCGCCACGTCGGTCAGGTTGAAGCCGCAGCGCACCGCCTCGCGCAGGGATCGCAGTTGCTGGAAATTCATGGCCGCCCTTCGACGGCAGGATGAAAAGCGCGGAACGAGGCGCGGAACGGGGCGCATGGAGCGCCGGGGTGAGCGAGCACGAAATTCTCTCCGGGACAACAACACGGCCCCATCGTAGATTTGCTTCTATCCAAGCTGAACGACTTTGTTTCCATGACGATGGAACCAAAAGTTGGATGGGGGGCGCGCTCCGCCCCGCCTTACCGGCCGTGCCGCCGCAGCAAGGCCATCACGCAGCAGGCGCCGAGGCCGGCGGTGACGATGCCCACCGGCAGCTCCTGCGCGCCCAGCGCCGTGCGGGCGACCAGATCGCTGGCCAGCAGCAGCGCGGCGCCCAGCACCGCCGCCAGCGGCACGAAGCGCGCATGCAGCGGGCCGGCCAGGCGCCGCGCCAGGTGCGGCACCATCAGCCCGACGAAGCCGATCACGCCGCAGAGCGCCACGCAGCAGGCGGTACTGAGCGCCGCGACGACGAACACCTGCAGCCGCAGCCGCTGCGGTGCCACGCCCAGGCTGTGGGCGGTGTCGTCGCCGGCCAGCAGCGTGTCCAGCGCCCGGTGGCGCCGGGCGACGAAGGCGGCGGCAAGCAGCAGGCCGGCTGCGGGCAGCCAGAGGTTGTCCCACCGCGCCAGGCCCAGCCCGCCGAGCGACCAGAACACCACCGCATGCGCCGCGCGCTGGTCGCCGGCGAACACCAGCACCTGGGTCACCGCCCCCAGCAGGAACGACATCGCCAGGCCCCCCAGCACCATGTGGGCCGGCCCTTCGCCGCCCACCCGGCGCACCAGCAGCAGCACCGCGCCCGCGGCGACCAGCGCGCCGCCGAAGGTGGCGAGCGGCAGGGTCCAGGCGCCCAGCGCGTCGCCGGCCCAGCCGATCACGGCCACGGCGGCGGCCGAGGCGCCGGACGACAGCCCGAAGAGAAAAGGGTCGGCCAGGTCGTTGCGGGTGCTGGTCTGCAGCAGGCTGCCCACCACCGCCAGCGAGGCGCCCACCAGCAGCGCCAGCAGCAGGCGCGGCAGGCGCAGCTCGCGCACGATGGCCTGGGCCATCTCGCCCGGCGGCGGGCCGGCCCACCCGGGCGCCCAGGGCCCCGCCAGGGCGGCCAGCGCCGCGCGCCAGCCCAGCGTTTGGCTGCCGACGGCGAGCGAGGCCACGGCCAGCGCGCCCAGCAGCAGCGCACCGGCCAGGGCCAGGGCGACGGCGCGGGGCTTCACCGGGGCGCCCTCAGGGCGCGGGCGATCTTCTCGATGGCGTCGATGTTGGCGGGCCCCGGCGTCAACTCGGCATAGCGCAGCACGACATAGCGGCGCTCGCGCACGGCCTGCGTCAAGCGCATGGCGGGGTGCCGCTCCAGCACGCGGCGCAGGTGCTCCGGCCCCTGGCCGTTCTGGTAGTCGAGCAGCACGATGAATTGCGGGTCGCGCTCGGCCACGGCCTCCCAGGACGCGGTGCCCCAGCCCATGGCCAGGTCGCCCAGGGCATTGGCGCCGCCGGCCGCCGCGATCAGCGCCTGCGGCATGGCGGCGCGGCCGGCGGTGAAGGGCTTGTCCTCGCCCGAGTCGTAGACGAACACGCGCGGCGCCCGCGCCAGCGGCGGCTGGGCGGCGGCGCGCACCCGCCCACGCCAGCCGGCCACCAGCCGCTCGGCCGCGCCCTGCCGGCCGAAGACGGTGCCCAGGCGCAGCACGTCGCCGTAGAGCAGGTCGAGCGTGGCCTCGGGCTTGACTCCGCCGGTGGGGATGCAGCTTTCGGTCAGCACCAGCGTGGGCACGCCGTGGCGCGCCAGCGTGGCGGGCGTGACCTCGCCGCCGGGCTGCATGCCGTAGTACCAGCCGGCGAAGAACAGGTCGGGCTGCACGGCCAGCAGGTTTTCCAGCGTCGGGTACCGGGGCGCCAGCTCGGGCACCTGGCCCAGGGCGCTGAAGAATTCCGGCCCGGCCTTGTACCAGCCGGTGATGCCGGTCACCCCCGCCATGCGCGGCTGCAGGCCCAGGGCCAGCGCCATTTCGGCCATGTTGAGGTCGTGCACCACCATGCGGCGCGGGGGTGCGTCGAAGCGCACCGGCTGGCCGCAGCTGCTGACCGTGACGGGAAAGCCCGGCTCCGCAGCCATCGCCATAACCGGCACCACGCCCAGCAGCGCGGCGGCCAGCGCCGCCACCCGTTTCGCCCACCGCCTGCCCGCGCTCATGCTGCGGCCCTTTCGAACGACCACAGCGTGCCGCCGTGGCGCGGGTGCCGCGTGTGCACCAGCTCCATCCCGAAGACCGAAGCCACCCGGGCGGCGCTCAGGGCCTGCGCCGGCGCGCCGTCGGCCACCAGCCGGCCGCCCTGCAGCACCCAGGCGCGGGTGGCGAAACCCGGCACCAGCCCCAGCTCGTGCAGTGCCGCGACCACCGTCAGGCCCAGGCTGCGCACCAGCGCCAGCAGGTCGGCGCGTGCGGCCAGGTCCAGGTGATTGGTGGGTTCGTCCAGCAGCAGCAGCGTGGGCTGCTGGGCCAGCGCCCGCGCCAGGTGCACGCGCTGGCGCTCGCCGCCCGACAGCGTGGCCAGCGCCCGCCCGGCCAGGCCGTGCACGGCGCAGGTGCGCAGGGCATGTTCCACGGCCGCGTCGTGTTCGGCGCGGCTGGCGCCGTGCCGATGCGGCAGCCGGCCGAAGGCCACGTAGTCGCGCACGCGCAGGCCGCCCTCCACCGCCTCGGCCTGGCTCAGCAGCGCCACGTGGCGGGCGCGCGCGGCGGCGGGCCAGTCGGCCAAGTCGCGCCCCAGCAGGCGCACCGCGCCCTCGGTGGGCGCCAGGCGGGCGGCCAGCAGTTTCAGCAGCGTGCTCTTGCCCGCCCCGTTGGGGCCGACCAGGGCCACGCATTCGCCCGGCCGGACGATGGCGTCGATGGGCGCGATCAGCGCCCTGCCCTCCGGCGTGCGGAAGGCGGCGCCCTGCAGTTGCAGCACCGGAGTGGGCAGCGTCATGGTTGGGCGACTGCGCTCAGAGCGTCCAGCGCAACGCCAGCTCGTAGCTGCGCGGGGCACCCAGCAGGATCTGGTCGGGGTAGAACGGATCGGCCCATGCCGCATAGGCGCGGTTGCCCAGGTTGCGCCCGCGCAGGGTGAGCTGCACGCCGCGCGCCACGTCCACCGCCAGCGCCGCGTCGAACACGGTGTAGCCGTTCAGGCGCACGGTGTTGGTGTCGCTGTGGAAGCGCTCGCCCACGCGGCGCACAGACGCCGACAGCTGCATGGGCACTCCGGCCACGAAGCGGTAGCCCACGCCGGCATTGGCGACCCATCGCGGCGCGTTGGGCGGCTGGTTGCCGGAGAACGACGTGCCGTCGGCCTGCAGGTAGCCTTCGTAGCGCGCCCGGTTCAGCGCCAGGTTGGACCAGAGGCTCCAGTGCGCATCGGGCCGCAGCGCAAGCGAGGCCTCGACGCCGCGTGACTTCAGCGCGCCGGCCTGCGCCAGCTGCTGGCCGCCCTGCGCGGCGTAGACGTTGCGGCGCTCGGTGTCGTAGTAAGCCAGCGTCCATTCGCCGCGCTGCTGCCAGAACGACTGCTTCACGCCGACCTCGGCATTGCGCGTGCGGGTCAGGTCCAGCGGCTGGGTGGCGCCCAGCAAGAAGATGTTGTTGGCCGCCACGTCCGCCGCCGTGCCGTACTGGCCGTAGACGGTGGTGCCGGGCGCCGCGTCCCAGGTCAGGCCGATGCGGCCGGTGGTGGGGTTCCAGGTCTTCTCGTACGGAAAGCCCGCGCGCTGCACGCCGGCGGTGTTGGCGGAGCTTCTGTCCAGCGCGATGCGTTCATGGCGCAGCCCGCCGATGAGCGCGACGGTGGGCGCCACGCGCAGCCGGTCTTCCAGCGCCAGCGCGGTGTTGCGGATGGCGGTGGTCTGCAGCTGGGTGGTGAGGCGCCCGTAGCTGCCGCGCGCGGGGTCCACCAGGCTCACGCTGTCGCCAGGGAAGTTGGCGGCGCCGGGGCGGTCCAGCTGGAGGTGGCTGTGCTCGAAGGCGGCGACCAGGCGGTTGTCCAGGCCGCCCAGGCGGGCGTCCCACTGCGCTTCGGTCTTGTTGCCCCAGCTGGTCTGGTCCTGCGCCACGTAGAAGCGTTCGCGGTCCACGAGGCCGGTGGCCGCATTGAACGCGCTGATCTCGTTGTTGAGCCAGGTCCGGTCGGCCGTGTAGCGCCAGAACTGGCTGCGCAGCACCACGGCGTCGCTCGCCTGCCATTCGCCGCCCGCGCGCAGCCAGGTTTCACGCGCTTCGTTGCGGTTGTCCTGCACGTTGTAGTTGGTGCGCAGCGTGCGCCCGTCGATGGCCACCGGCCCCATGGCGCTGCCGTTGAAGCCCGACGTGTAGCTGCCCGAGACGATGCCGCCACGCGGCTGCACGCCGGGTGCGCCAGCGGACACCAGAGGCGTGCCCCAGTAGCTGCTGCCGCTGTCGCGCTTGGCTTCGCCGGCGACGAAGAGCTTCACGCCCGGCGCGGCCCGCCAGTCGAGACCGCCCGACAGATGCCGGTTGCGCTGGCCGGTGTCGTCGATGAAGCCGTCGCCGTTCGACGCGCTGGCGTCCAGCCGATAGTCCAGGTCCTTCCAGGCCGTGGTGCCGCCCGAGCCGATCGACACGCGGCGGTCGCCGAACGAGCCGGCCGAGGTGTTCACCTCGGTGCGCACCGGCCCCTGGTGCGGGGCCTTGGTGACGAAATTGACCGCGCCGCCGGTGGCGCCCTCGCCCGACATCAGCGAGGCCGCGCCCTTGAGGAACTCGACGCGCTCCAGGTTGGCCGTGTCCATCACGCGCGAGGTCATGTTCGGCGGGCCGACCTTGATGCCGTTGTAGAGCGTGTTGAGCTGGCTGTTGGCGAAGCCGCGCATCGAGAACGCGCTGGGCTCGGCCGGGAAGTCGCCCGCCAGCACGCCGGTGGCCGCCTGGGCGGCCTGGGTCACGGTGCGCAGGCCGCGCTCGGCCAGCACCGCCGCGGGCACCACGTCGATGGACGCGGGCGTCTCGCGCACCGAGAGCCCGAGCCGCGACGCGCTTGTGGCGGTCTGCTCGAGCGGGGCCGTGGAATCGGGTGGCAAGGCCGTGCCGGTGACGACGACGTCGGGCAGGGTCGATGGGGTGGTTTGCGCGCACAGCGGAAATGCGGCGGCCAGGGCCAGGGGCCACACGGCCACCCGCGCGAAGCGAGACGAGTGATGCATACGATCGATGGAAGACACATAGGCCCTGCGCCAGCCACCCGCCAGCACGTGAGCGTCACGGCACCGTTCCCGAAGGAGCAGCACCTCTTGTTGGCCGGTATCCGGGCTGGCGGATGAATCCCCCCGAGCCTTCCCAGGTGCTTGTTCAAGGCATCCAGTGGCTGTGGGCGAGGAGATCGGAGCGCCCCGAGGAGCGCCCCATCCGTTGACCGTTGCGGGGGCAGCGCAGGCGCGGCACTTTCCTGTTCGGTGGTGCTTCCCTGCTTCCCGTTGAACTGCGGCGTGCGAACCACGCTGCGAGCACCAACGCGGCGATTCTAGGGGCATGAGGAGCTCGGGGGGAGCATGGCGCATATGATAATGCATTATCAATATCAATCAGCCGAGTCACTGCGTCTTTTGGACGCGGCCGCTTCGGCTCGCATGAGCGCCCGATAATTCCTGCTTCTTCCCGCCCATCAGCCCGCGACTCCAGCGCACCCGCATCCATGGAACGATCCACCAGGCAACGCACCGCCATCCAGGCCGCCATCGAGGCGGCGCACCGGCCCCTGACGCCCCAGGAAGTGCTGGAAAGCGCCCGCGAAAGCGTGGAGGGACTGGGTCTGGCGACGGTCTACCGCAACATCAAGGCGCTGGTGGAGGACGGCGCGGTGCAGGTGGTGAACCTGCCGGGCGAGAGCCCGCGCTACGAGTCGGCCGCGCATGACCACCACCACCACTTCCAGTGCACGGTGTGTTCGCGGGTGTTCGACGTGCACCAGTGCCCGGGCGACCTGCTGGATCTGGCGCCCAAGGGGTTCACGGTGGAGCGCCATGAGCTGACGCTCTATGGCCGGTGTGCCGACTGCGGCAAGGCGCGCCGGCGGTAGCGGGCCGGATGGATCGGCCCGCCTTCGATTGCTATTATTTATATAGCATCAGGCGCTTGCAGGACAAGCGCTGACGGCCGATTCGATGCCAAATGCTGCGTTCACAGCTTGGCGATCGACACCTCGGTGGACTTCACCAGCGCCACCACGTCCGAGCCCACGCCCAGGCCCAGCTCGTCCACCGAGCGGGTGGTGATGACCGAGGTGACGATGCCCCAGGGCGTTTCGACATCGACCTCGGAGACGACGTCGCCGCGCACGATCTCGCGGACCTTGCCCTTGAACTGGTTGCGGACGTTGATGGCTTGGATGGACATGGTGGACTCCTGTTGAAAAAACAAACGGTGTGGATGGAAACGGGTGCAAGGAACTAGACCGCCCAGCGCAGGCCATGGGCCGGCACGCCGGGCCAGAGCGCGTCGGCCGCCTGCGGGCCGGCGGCGTCACCCGGCGCGGGCTTTTGCAGCACGCGGTCGAGGATGCGTTTCTCGAGCGCGGCGAACGCGGCGTCGCCCTGCGACCGGGGCCGCGCCAGGGCGATGCGCTCGTCCAGCGCGATGCGGCCGTCCTCGATGAGGATCACCCTGTCGGCCAGGGCCACGGCCTCCTGCACGTCGTGCGTGACCAGCAGCGCGGTGAAGCGGTGGCGCAGCCACAGGCCTTCGATCAGGCGGTGCATCTCGATGCGGGTGAGCGCGTCCAGCGCGCCCAGCGGCTCGTCCAGCAGCAAGAGGCGCGGCTGGTGCACCAGCGCCCGCGCCAGGGCCACGCGCTGGCGCTGGCCGCCCGACAGGCGCGCCGGCCATTCGCCCTCGCGCTCGGCCAGGCCCACCTGGGCCAGCACCTCGCGGCCCCGGTCGCGCAGCGCGTCGGGCAGGCCGAGGGTGACGTTGTCCAGCACGCGGCGCCAGGGCAGGAGGCGCGCCTCCTGGAACATGATGCGCGTGTCGGCATGCAGGCCGCGCACGTCCTGGCCGTCTGTGGTGAGCGTGCCGCCGCTGGGGGCCTCCAGCCCCGCGACCAGGCGCAGCAGCGTGCTCTTGCCGCAGCCGCTGCGGCCCACGATGGCGACGAATTCGCCCGGCTCGATGGCGAGCTGCGCATCGCGCAGCACCTCGCGCTGGCCGTAGCGCTTGTGCAGGCCCCGCGCATGCAGCCGCACGCCGCCCGGGGCGCGTGCGGCCGCAGCGGCCGGTGGGTGGGCAAGAGAGGTGTCGGTCATGGTGATGTGGCCTTTTCTTTCACTTCGACTGGTAGCCCGGGTGCCAGCGCAGCCACCAGCGCTCCAGCCCCCGCGCCAGCAGATCGGCCAGCTTGCCCAGGAGCGCGTAGAGCAGGATGCCCACCAGCACGATGTCGGTCTGCAGGAATTCGCGGGCGTTCATGGTCAGGTAGCCGATGCCGGACTGCGCCGAGATGGTTTCCGCCACGATCAGGATCACCCACATCAAGCCCAGCGAGAAGCGCAGGCCGACCAGGATGGACGACAGCGCGCCCGGCAGGATGATCTGGCGGTAGAGCTGCCATCGCCCGAGCCCGTAGGTGCGGCCCATCTCGATCAGTTGCGGGTCGACGTTGCGGATGCCGTGGAAGGTGTTGAGATAGATCGGAAAGAACACCGACACGGCGATGAGGAACACCTTGGCCGATTCGTCGATGCCGAACCACAGGATCACCATCGGGATCAGCGCCAGCGCCGGAATGTTGCGCACCATCTGGATGGTCGAGTCCAGCAGGGTCTGAGCGGTGCGCACGGAACCCGTCAGCAGCCCCAGCGCCAGCCCCAGCCCGCCGCCGATGGCCAGGCCCGCCAGCGCCCGGGCCGCGCTGATCTTCACGTGTGTCCACAGCTCGCCCGACACGGCCAGCTGCCAGCCGGCCAGCAGCACGTCGGACGGCGCTGGCAGCACGCGGGACGACAGCCAGCCCAGGGCCGAAGCCACCTGCCAGCCCGCCACCAGCGCCACGGGCACCAGCCAGGGCAGCAGCAGCTGCCACAAGGTGGCAAGTGCGCGCCGTGCAGCGGCGGCCAGCGCGCCGCTGGCGGGCGCCTCCAGCGCCTCGGGCAGGGGCGACACCTGCAGCTCGCGGAGGGCGGGCGCGGTCATACCGGCCACTCCTGCTCGGTGTCGGGCTCCAGGAATTCGAGCTGGTTGCCCGCCGGGTCCTTCACGTAGAAGCGCAGGTAGCCAGGCAGCGCGCGGTTCTCCACCAGCGGCAACTCGGCCTCCAGCAGCCGGCCGCGCAGCTCGGGCAGGTTGTCCACCTCGAAGGCCAGGTGCGACGCGGCGGGCACGGCGGCCCAGCGGTCGGTGGGCACCAGCTCGATGCGCTGGGCGCCGGCCGCGAAATGCAGCGCCGTGCCGGTGGCCGCATGGCGCAGCTCGGTCAGGCCCAGCAGCGCGCTGTAGAAGTTGCGGATCTGCCCCTCGGCACCGGCCGGGAACGGCAACTGCACGTGGTTGATGGAATGGATCGCCATGTCGTTTCTTCCTCCTCGGCCCGGGGGCCGTCTCGTCTTTCTTTCTTCTTCGCCGGGCCGTCAGCTCTGCGAGGCGCGTGGCGCGTACTGGTTGCCCACCGTCTCGCCGAAGGGGCCCAGCGGGTTGCCCCCCGCCAGCCGCTCCCGCACCGCCAGCGGCAGCAGCGGGAAGACCAGCTCCGCGAAGCGGTAGGCCTCTTCCAGATGCGGGTAGCCGGACATCACGAAGGTGTCTATGCCCAGGGCGGCGTATTCCTGGATGCGGTCCGCCACCGTCTGCGGATCGCCCACCAGCGCCGTGCCCGCGCCGCCGCGCACCAGGCCCACACCGGCCCACAGGTTGGGGCTGATCTCCAGGTCGGCACGGCTGCGCTTCGCGCCGCCCTGGTGCAGCGCGGCCATGCGGCGCTGGCCCTCGGAATCCATGCGGGCGAACACGGCCTGGGCCTGCACGACGGTCTCGTCCTTCACGCGGCTGATGAGGTCCTCGGCGGCGGCCCAGGCGGCGGCCTCGGTCTCGCGCACGACCACGTGCAGGCGGATGCCGAACTTCACCGTGCGGCCCAGGCGGGCGGCGCGCTCGCGCACGTCGGCCACCTTCCTGGCGACCTCGGCCGGGGGCTCGCCCCAGGTCAGGTAGGCGTCGACCTGCTCGGCCGCCAGCGCATGCGCGGGTTCAGAAGACCCGCCGAAATACACCGGCGGATACGGCTTTTGCAGCGGCGGAAAGAGCAGCTTGGCGCCCTTGACCGAAAGGTGCTCGCCGTCGAAGTCCAGCGTGCCGCCTTCATGGCTGCGCGCCAGGATCTCGCGCCAGATGCGCAGGAACTCCGCCGCCTGCTCGTAGCGCCTGGCGTGGTCCAGGAACACGCCGTCGCCCTCCAGCTCCACGCGGTCGCCGCCCGTCACCAGGTTGATGAGCAGCCGCCCGCCCGAGAGCCGGTCGAAGCTGGCGGCCATGCGTGCGGCCAGGCTGGGCTGGTGCAGGCCGGGCCGCACGGCGACCAGGAACTTCAGCCGCTGGGTGGCGCCGATCAGGCTGGAGGCGATCACCCACGGGTCCTCGCAGGAGCGGCCCGTGGGAATGAGCACGCCCTCGTAGCCCAGGCTGTCGGCGGCGACGGCCACCTGCTTGAGGTAGTCGAAACTCAGGGCGCGGCCGCCTTCGGCCGTGCCCAGGTAGCGGCTGTCGCCGTGCGTGGGAATGAACCAGAACATCTGCATGGGGGAATCTCCTCGAAGGTCTTGGGGCGCCCGGGCGCGTCGGTGTCAGTAAGAGATGTCGAAGCCGTGCGCCGACAGCCGCAGCCGCGAAGGGCTGGCGGCGCGGCGGTCGCGGTAGGCCGTCAGCCGGTCGGTCAGGCGGCGGGCGGGTGCCGTCGCGCGGGAGCCGGCAGGCAGCTGAACGCCCCAGGCCCGGGCGGTGATGCAAAGCACCTGGGCGGCGGCGTTGAAGGCGGTGGAGCGATGCGGGTCGGCCATGGCGGTCTCCAGATAGCGGGCTCGGGTGGGGTGCGCAGGTCAGGCCAGGTCGACCGGCGCCGCGTGCAGCAGGTTGAGCTTTTTCGGGATCAGCTTCAGCTCGAAGAAGGTGTCCGCGATCTGCTGCTGCTCGGCCAGGATCTGGCGCGTGACCACGGCCGTGCCGTAGCTGGCGCGGCCCACGAACAGCTCGGTGATGGAGCGATCCAGCCCCAGCAGCGACGACAGCTCGCCTGCCGCGGCGGGCTTGTTCTTCTCGACCCAGGCATCGACGGCGTTGACTTCCTCGATGGCGATCTTCAGCACGTCGGCGTTGCGGGTGGCGAAGTCACGCGAGGTGAAATAGAACGCGCGGTTGTTGACCACGCCCGTGGCGTCGGCGAGCAGGCGGGCATCCAGCGTCTTCTGCGCGGCGGCGAGGAACGGGTCCCAGATGACCCAGGCGTCGATGGCGCCGCGCTCGAAAGCCGCCCGCGCATCGGCGGGCGCCAGGAAGACGGGCTGCACGTCAGGATATTGCAGGCCATGCTTTTGCAGCAGCTTGACCAGGAAGTAATGCACGTTGGAGCCCTTGTTGAGCGCCACGCGCCGACCCTTGAGTTCGGCCACGCTGCGGATGGCCGATGCCTTGGGCACGATCACCGCTTCTAGCGCCGGGCGCGGCACGGTGGCGCCGGCATAGACCAGCGGCGCGCCGGCGGCCTGCGCGAAGATGGGCGGCGCCTCGCCCACGTCGCCGAAGTCGATGGAGCCGACGTTGAGCGCCTCCAGCTGCACCGGGCCGGCGTTGAATTCGGTCCAGGCCACCTGCACGCCCAGCGGCGCCAGGCGCTTTTCCAGCGTGCCGCGGCCCTTGAGCAGCGAGAGCCAGCCCTTCTGGTTGCCGATGCGCAGCACCCGGTCCTTTTTCTGGGCCCAGACGGCCGGCGCGCGGGAGAGGGCCGCGGCGCCGGCGGTGGCGGCCAGCCAGTGGCGGCGAGAGAGTTTGAGTGGCGAATGCATGTGAGCAGATCCCGATCAGATGAAGAGACGACAACCGCACCGCGGGCAAGGCTTCGCCCTGGCCGCCTTCGGCAACGAGGCGGCATGCGGTGCAACGGTGGAGGCCAGGAAGGCGGCGGAGCGGCCTACGGCCGGGCAGAACCGGCCATGGCCCGCGGCACCCGAAGCCAAAGGCGCCGACATCGCCCGCGCGACGCCGCGGCGCTGGCGGCGCAACCGGTCCGGGCGAACAATGAGAGCGCGGCGGTCATGGCGACTGCGTCGGGTGTCGGGACTGTCCGGCGTTACTTGCGGTTGGTGTAGATCTGGTCGAAGCTGGCACCGTCGGCGAAATGGTCCTTGTCCGCCTGCGTCCAGCCGCCGAAGGCCTGGTCGATGGTCACCAGCGTGAGCTTGGGGAACTGCTTGTCGTACTTGGCCTTGGCCTTGTCGCTCGTCGGGCGGTAGAAGTTCTTGCCGGCGATGTCCTGGCCGTCGTCGGAATAGAGGTACTTCAGGTATTCCTCGGCCAGCGCGCGCGTGCCCTTCTTGTCGACCACCTTGTCCACCACCGCCACCGACGGCTCGGCCAGGATGGAGAGCGAGGGCACGACGATCTCGAACTTCTCGGTGCCGAATTCCTTGAGCGCCAGGAAGGCCTCGTTCTCCCAGGCCAGCAGCACGTCGCCCACGCCGCGCTGCACGAAGGTGATGGTGGAGCCGCGCGCGCCGGTGTCGAGTACCGGCACGTTGCGGTAGAGCTTGGCCACGTAGTCCTTGGCCTGGGCATCGCCGCCGTACTTGCGCTTGGCGAACTCCCACGCCGCCAGGTAGTTCCAGCGGGCGCCGCCCGAGGTCTTGGGGTTCGGCGTGATCACCTGCACGCCCGGCTTGACCAGGTCGTCCCAGTCCTTCAGCGCCTTGGGGTTGCCCTTCTTCACCAGGAAGACGATGGTGGAGTTGTAGGGCGCGGAGTTGTGCGGCAAGCGCTTTTGCCAGTCAGCCTTGACCAGCCCGTGCTTGACCAGCGCATCGATGTCGCCGCCCAAAGCCAGCGTGGCCACGTCCGCGTCGATGCCGTCGATGATGGAGCGCGCCTGCTTGCCCGAGCCGCCGTGCGACTGCTTGAACTGCACGTCCTGGCCGGTCTTGGCCTTCCAGTGCTTGCCGAAGGCCTGGTTGTATTCCACGTACAGCTCGCGCGTGGGGTCGTAGGAAACGTTCAGGAACTGAACCGGCTCGGCCAGCGCCGGCAATGCCGTCAGGGACAAGCCGGCGGCCAGGGCGGCGGCAAAAGGAAACTTGATAAAGTCGCGGCGCACGTTCATGAGAGGCTTTCTGGTCATTGGGGAAGTCGGTGCCGATCACCGATGCCACGGATTCTGAAAGCCCACTCTTAAAACTGGAACAACTTAAATTTCAGTTTCAAATTCCCAAAACATCTAATCAAACCCCGAAGGACACCCGATCCATGGCACGCACCGTTCAATGCATCAAGCTCGGCAAGGAAGCCGAAGGCCTCGACTTCCCCCCCTACCCCGGCGAGCTGGGCAAGCGTATTTACGAAGGCGTGAGCAAGGAAGCCTGGGCGGGCTGGCTCAAGCACCAGACCATGCTGGTGAACGAGAACCGCCTGAACCTGGCTGACGCCCGCGCCCGCCAATACCTGGCGCGCCAGATGGAAAACCACTTTTTTGGCGGCGGCGCAGACGCCGCGGCGGGCTACGTTCCGCCCACGGCCTGACATCCGTCGCTGCCGGCCCGGCGCGCCTGCCGCAGGCGGCCGGGCTTTTTCTTTTCCGCGCTGGCTGACCCAGCGCAAGCAGCAGCGAACGAGCCGGCTGCCGCGCTCGCCGTTCCCCGCCGTGCCCAGACAATCCCCGCATGTCCGAACCCATCGAATGGATGCCTGACGGCACGCCTTACAGCCCGCGCTTCGGTGACCGCTATCACAGTGAAGACGGTGGCCTGACGCAGGCCCGTTCCACCTTTTTGCAGGGTTGCGGACTGCCCGGCGCCTGGGCCGGCCAGCCGCACTGGCGCATCCTGGAGACGGGCTTCGGCTTCGGCCTGAACTTTCTCGTCACCTGGACCGCCTGGCGGGCAGACCCGGCGCGCTGCCGGCTGCTGCATTTCACGTCGTGCGAGGCCTGGCCCGTGGGCGCGGACGACCTGCTGCGTGCCGCCTCGCAGCACCCGGACCTGCTGCCGCTGGCGCGCCAGCTGCACGCCCAGTGGTGGGGCCTGCTGCCGGGGGTGCACCGGCTGGCCTTCGACGAGGGCCGTGTGCTGCTCACGCTCTTCGTGGGCGACGCCCAGGCGATGCTGCGCCAGCAGACGCCGCAGGCCGACAGCATCTACCTGGACGGCTTCAGCCCGCAGCGCAACCCCGGCATGTGGGACGCGCAGATGCTCAAGACCGTCGCCCGCTGCTGCCGGCGCGGCACGCGGCTGGCCACCTGGACCATCGCGCGCCCGGTGCGCGACGCCCTGGCGCAGTGCGGCTTCACCGTGCGCAAGGTCCCGGGCGCGCCGCCCAAGCGCGACAACCTGCAGGCCACGTTCGACCCCGCCTGGGAGCCACGCGCCGCGCCCGCTCCGCTGGGCGGCAGCACCGCCCCGGCCACGCCGCCGGGCGACTGCCTGGTCATCGGCGGCGGGCTGTCGGGCTCGGCAGTGGCCGCCAGCCTGGCCCGGCGCGGCTGGCAGGTGCGGGTGCTGGACCGGGGCGCGTCGCCCGCCGCGGGGGCCTCGGGCCTGCCGGCCGGCGTGTTCGCGCCGCACCTGTCGCAGGGCGACAACCCGCTCTCGCGCCTGTCGCGCAGCGGCGTGCGGGCCACGCTGCAGGCCCTGACCGCATCGCCCGCGCTGACCGAGGGCGTGGACTGGAGCGCCTGCGGCGTGCTGGAACGCATGCTGGACGGCCCGCTGCGCCTGCCTGCCGCCTGGGCGTCGGGCGAAGGCGCGGGCGAATCCGCGGGTGCAGAGTGGAGCCGGCCCGCAGGCGCCGACACGCTCGCCGCCGCCGGCCTGCCGGCCTCGGCGCCGGCTTGCTGGCACGTGCGCGCCGGCTGGCTGCGGCCGGCCCGGCTGGTGGGCGCGCTGCTGCAATCCCCGGCGATCGCCTGGCAGGGCTCGGCCACCGTCGCCGGCCTGCGGCGGGTCGCCTCGGCGGGCGGCACCCCGCGCTGGCAGGCCCTGGGCCCCGGCGGTGCGGTGCTGGCCGAGGCGGCCCACGCCGTCGTCACGGCGGGCTACGACAGCCGCGCCTGGTTACCCGCGCACTACCCCTTGAACGCATTGCGCGGCCAGGTGAGCTGGGGCCTGCGCGCCGACAGCCCGCCCGGCGCGGCGGCTGCCTGGCCGCCCTTTCCCGTCAACGGCCACGGCAATCTGGTGCCACGGGCCGGCGCCGGCGCGCAAGCCATCTGGGTCATGGGGTCGACCTTCGAGCGCGGTGAGACCGCGCTGCCGCCCTCACCCGCATCCCAGGCCGAGGCCCACGCCGCCAACGCAGCGAAGCTGGAGTCGCTGCTGCCGGACCTGGCCGCCCGCCTGGCGCCTGCCATGACCGGCCCGGGCGCCGCGCCCGGCCACTGGGCCGGCGTGCGCTGCACCGCGCCCGACCGCCTGCCCTTCGTCGGGCCGGTGGACGCCGTCCACCAGCCCGGCCTCTGGGTCTGCACCGCCATGGGCGCACGCGGCATCACGCTGGCGCCGCTGTGCGGCGAGCTGCTGGCCGCGCGCATGGCGGGCGAGCCCCTGCCCGTGGACGCGCGGCTGGCCCGCGCGCTGGCGACGGAGCGCTGGACCGGCCGCTCAACCGGCGCCTGACCCTCCAGGCCGCGCCGCTGCGGCCTTGCGCGTAGGAATCCACATCCCCAGCAGCCCCGCCGCCGTCAGCGACAGCAGGCCGGTGACGGCGATGCCGCCCGCCAGCGAGACGGTGGCCACCAGCGCCGACAGCAGCGCCGGCCCGCAGGAGCCGCCCAGGTCCGACAGGAAGCGCCACACGGCCAGGAAATACGGCCGCCCGTGGCGCGGCGAGAAGTCGGCGCCCAGCGTCATGATCAGGCCCGAGCCGATGCCGTTGCCCAGGCCGATCGCGGTCGCCGCGATGAGCAGCGTCGTGAAGCCGGTGGTGAACGGCATGCACAGCATCGCCACGCCGATGATCGCCATCGACGGCACGGCCACCCAGCGGCGGCCCTTCAGGTCCATCACCCGGCCAGCGGGGTAGAAGAGCAGCATCTCGATGCCGCCGGCGATGCCGTAGATCACCGACGTGAGCGCCGGCGCCAGCAGCAGATGGTCGGCCCAGAGCGGAATCACCGCCTGTCGCGAGGCGCGCACCGCGCTCACCAGGGCCACGCCCAGGCCCAGGGTCAGGAACACGCGGCGGTGGTCCGCCAGGATGGAGCGCAGGTTCACCGGCGCCGGGGCCGGCCCGCCCGCCGGCTGCGCGGGCGCCACCAGGTCGGGCAGCCGCGCCCCGATGGCGGCTGCGGCCAGCACGCCGGCGATGCCCACGGCGAACGCCGCCTTCAGCCCGAAGGCGTGCACCGCCGCCGCCGAGAGGAACGGGCCGATGAACATGCCGATGCGCATCACCCCGCCCAGCGTGGACAGCGCCCGCGCCCGGTAGGCCGGCGGCACGGCTTCCGTCAGGTAGCTTTGCCGCGCCAGGTTGTAGATGGCCTGCGACATGCCCACCATGCAGCAGCCGATGGCCAGCGGCACCACCCCGGGCAGCAGCACCGCCAGCAGCATGCCCAGGGCGCTCCACAGGCCCGCCGCCACGATGGCCCAGCGCTCGCCCCAGCGGATGGTGATGACCGAGGCGGGAATGTTGTTGAGCAGCGAGCCCAGGCCGATCAGCGTGACGACGAAGGCCGCCGTCGGCACGGACGCGCCCAGGTCGCGCGCCAGCAGCGGCACGATGGGCAGGATGGCGCCTTCCCCCACGCCGAACAGCAGCGAGGGGCCGAAGGCGGGTAGCGCGATGCGCCGCCAGGAGAAGGCGTCCTGGCCGCCGTCGCCGGCGGCGGCGGTGGGAGCAGGAGCCGCGGGGGAAGCGGTACGGGCGTCGGCAGGATCGGTCATCAGGCGAAAAATCGGCAGGGAGCGGCAGGGAGCGCGGGAGGCGGGCCAAGGCGGCGTGCGAACGGCGTCACGCGCACCCGCCGCGCCACGATACGCCAAGCCCGCGCCGCTGGCCCGGCCGCAAGCCGTCGTTCCAGTCCAGCCGCCGCCAGGGGTCGATCTTTATACCCAGATCGATATACCGGAAGGAGCAAACAATAGTTTGAAACCATAAACGATGTGTCTACAGTCACGCCCCATGCACGACTTGGCGTTCGTTGTCGCGGGATTCGCAGTGGGTTTGATCGTCGGCCTGACAGGGGTCGGCGGCGGCTCGCTGATGACGCCGCTGCTGATCTTCTTCTTCGGGGTGAAGCCGCACATGGCCGTGGGGACCGACCTCCTGTTCGCCGCCTT
The DNA here is from genome assembly GCF_040365715.1 of Acidovorax sp. FG27. Classification (NCBI taxonomy): domain Bacteria; kingdom Pseudomonadati; phylum Pseudomonadota; class Betaproteobacteria; order Burkholderiales; family Comamonadaceae; genus Acidovorax; species Acidovorax sp. FG27. The sequence continues at coordinate 185,709 of NZ_BAABVY010000010.1, read as the reverse complement.
CACCAAGATGGGCGGCACGGTGAGCCTGGCGCGCCAGCGCCTCGTGCCCTGGCGGGTGGTCGGGCTGCTCTGCGCGGGCAGCATTCCGGCGGCGCTGGTGGCGCTCTGGGCGCTCGACCGCATGGGCCCGGCCAGCCACGCCGCCCAGCAGATCATGACCACCACCCTGGGTGTGGCCCTGCTGCTCACGGCGGCCGCCATGCTCTACAAGGCCGTCGCCTTCTCGCCCGCCCGTGCCGCCGTGGAGCAAGCCCGGCGCGCCGGCGTGAGCGAGGCCGAAGCCACCCGCCCGCGCCACTGGAGCCTGCCCGTGCTGATGGGCGCGGTGATCGGCACCCTCGTCACCTTCACCTCGGTCGGCGCGGGCGCGATCGGCGTCACGGTGCTGCTGATGGTGTTCCCGCTGCTGCCGCTGCCGCGCATCATCGCGGCCGACATCGCCTACGCCGTGCCGCTCACGCTGGTCGCAGGCCTCGGCCATGCCTCGCTCGGCTCCGTGGACTGGCCACTTCTGCTCCAATTGCTGGCTGGCTCGCTGCCGGGCATCTGGCTCGGCTCGCGCCTCGTCACCCGGGCACCGGAGCGGCTCATCCGCTCGGCCCTTTCCGTGCTGCTCGCCTGGGCAGGCGCCAAACTGGTTCTGATCTGAGCACCACAAAAAGTGTGCACCCCCCCATGTACCAATACACCGAATTCGACAAACAGTTCATTCGCCTGCGGGCCGAGCAGTACCGCGACCAGCTCGAGCGCTACCAGGCCGGCACGCTCCTGGGCGATGAGTTCAAGCCCCTGCGCCTGCAAAACGGGTGGTACGTGCAGCGCTACGCCCCCATGCTGCGCGTGGCCGTGCCCTATGGCGAGCTCTCCAGCACCCAGTTGCGCGTGCTGGCCCGCGTGGCCCGCGAGTACGACCAGCCGGACGCCACCCTGCTGGCCGACGCGCAGGCCGCGCAGGAAAAGCTGGGCGACATCCCGCTGGCCGACGGCCGCCGCATCAACACCCGCCTGAAGTACGGCTACGGCCACTTCACCACCCGCACCAACGTGCAGTTCAACTGGATCCCGCTGGACAAGAGCGCCGACGTGATGGACCTGCTGGCCAGCGTGCAGCTGCACGGCATCCAGACCAGCGGCAACTGCATCCGCAACATCAACAGCGACGCCCTGGCGGGCATCGCCGCCGACGAGATCGCCGACCCGCGCCCGTTCGCCGAGATCCTGCGCCAGTGGAGCACGCTGCACCCCGAATTCGCCTTCCTGCCGCGCAAGTTCAAGGTGTCGCTGAGCGGCGCCCGCGAAGACCGCGCCGCGCTGGGCTGGTACGACGTGGGCCTGCAGTTGCTCAAGAACGAGGCTGGCGAGCTGGGCTTCAAGGTGCGCGTGGGCGGCGGCATGGGCCGCACGCCCACCATCAGCCCGGTGCTGCGCGAGTTCCTGCCCTGGAACCAGCTGATGAACTACCTGGAGGCGGTGATCCGCGTCTACAACCGCTACGGCCGGCGCGACAACCTCTGGAAGGCGCGCATCAAGATCCTCGTCAAGTCCGAAGGCCAGAGCTACATCGACCAGGTGGACGAAGAGTTCCGCCAGATCGTGGAGGTGGAAGGCGGCCCGCACACCATCACCCAGGCCGAATACGACCGCGTGGCGGCCAACTTCCGCGAGCCCGCGCTCGACCTGTCGCCCGCCGACGCCGAGGCCGAAACCCTGGCGCTGCTGCGCGCCGCGGCAGGCGAAGACCGCAACTTCGGCCGCTGGCTGGAAAGCAACGTGCTGCCGCACCGCCTGCCGCAGCTGCGCGCCGTGGTGCTGTCGTTCAAGCGCCTGGGGTACGCGCCCGGCGACGCCACCGCCGACCAGATGGACGCCGCCGCCGACCTGGCCGACCGCTTCTCCCACGGCGAGATGCGCGTGACGCACGAGCAGAACCTGGTGCTGCCCTGGGTGCGCCGCGACCAGCTGCCCGCCCTCTACAAGGCGGCCAAGGCACTGAGCCTGGCCCAGCCCAACATCGGCCTGCTGACCGACATGATCGCCTGCCCGGGCGGCGACTTCTGCTCGCTGGCCAACGCCCGTTCGCTGCCCATCGCCGAGGCCATCACGGAGCGCTACCAGGACCTGGACGAGCTGTGGGACCTGGGCGAGATCGACCTGCACATCAGCGGCTGCATCAACAGCTGCGGCCACCACCACAGCGGCCACATCGGCATCCTGGGCGTCGACAAGGACGGCAAGGAGTGGTACCAGGTCACGCTGGGCGGCGCCGACGGCTCCGACCTCTCGGGCCCCGCCCAGCCGGGCAAGGTCATCGGCCCCTCGTTCAGCGCCTCCGAAGTGCCGGGCGTCATCGAAGCGCTGCTGGCCACCTACCGCGAGCACCGGCAGGCCCTGCCGGCCGACGCCGCCCACGGCCCGCGCCACGAGCATTTCATCGACACGGTGCGCCGCGTCGGCATCGAGCCCTTCAAGGCCGCCGGCAATGCCGCCCGCCACCCGGCCGACGCCGACCAAGCCGCCACCGCCTGAGCTACATCCTGGGAATTACTATGAAATTGATAGCTGTCAGCGCTCATACCACCGGCGCGGAAGGCCAAAAAGTGCTTGAACTGGCGAACGACGCCGACCCGCTGCTGCAGGACCTGTCGGGCGTGACGCGCATCGACCTGCACTTCCCCAAGTTCAGCGACGGCCGCGCGTTCAGCCAGGCCCGCCTGCTGCGCGGCCGCATCCGCTTCACCGGCGAAATCCGCGCTACCGGCGACGTGCTGGTGGACCAGGTGCTGCAGATGGCGCGCTGCGGGTTCGACGTGGCGGTGCTGCGCGAAGACCAGGACCTGGCCGCCGCCGAACGCCAGCTGCACCGCTTCCCGGCCTTCTACCAGGGCGACGCGCAGCACGCGCTGCCGCACTTCCGCCAGACCGAAGCAGCCTGAACCACCGGCACATTCCCGATACCGACCCCGCGAAAGAAGCCCCGCGCATGAACGCCCGCATCGACGAACCCCTGGCCGCCACGGCGGCCCTGAGCCAGCTCAGCAACCGCCACCTGGACGCGCTGGAAGAAGAAACCATCTTCATCCTGCGCGAGGTGGCCGCCGCCTTCGAACGCCCTGCCCTGCTGTTCTCGGGCGGCAAGGATTCGCTGGTGATGCTCAAGTGCGCCGAAAAGGCTTTTGGCGCGGGACGGCTGCCCTATCCCCTGCTGATGATCGACACCGGCCACAACTTCCCCGAAGTGACCGACTTCCGCGACTTCCGCGCCAAGGAGTTGGGCGCCGAACTCATCGTGCGCAACGTGGAGGACTCGATGGCCCGCGGCACCGTGCGCCTGGCCCACCCGGGCGAGTCGCGCAACGTGCACCAGTCGGTGACGCTGCTCGAAGCCATCGAGGAGTTCCGCTTCGACGCGCTCATCGGCGGCGCCCGCCGCGACGAGGAAAAGGCCCGCGCCAAGGAGCGCATCTTTTCGCACCGCGACAGCTTCGGCCAGTGGCAGCCCAAGGCGCAACGGCCCGAACTCTGGACGCTGTTCAACACGCGCCTGGCCCCCGGCGAGCACTTCCGCGTGTTCCCGATCAGCAACTGGACCGAGCTGGACGTGTGGCAGTACATCGAGCGCGAGAGCATTGCCCTGCCCAGCATCTACTACACCCACAAGCGCCAGGTGGTCGAACGCAAGGGCCTGCTGATGCCGGTGACCGAACTCACCCCGCCGCGCGACGGCGAAACGGTGGAAACCCGGGACGTGCGCTTTCGCACCGTGGGCGACATCACCTGCACGGCCCCTGTGGAAAGCACGGCGGCCACTGCGGCCGACATCGTGCTGGAGACGCTGGCGGCCGACGTGAGCGAGCGCGGCGCCACCCGCATGGACGACAAGACGAGCGATGCGTCGATGGAAAAGCGCAAGAAGGATGGATATTTCTGATGAACACTATTGATTTGATAGCAGCAGGCGCAGGCGGATCAAGCGCTGCAGGCCAAAACGACCATCAATCCGCCCTCAAGTTCATCACCTGCGGCTCGGTGGACGACGGCAAGAGCACGCTGATCGGCCGCCTGCTGGTGGACAGCCGCGCCGTGCTGCAGGATCACCTGGCCGGTGTGCAGCGCGGCGGTGAGACCGATCTGGCCCTGCTGACCGACGGCCTCTCGGCCGAGCGCGAACAGGGCATCACCATCGACGTCGCCTACCGCTACTTCGCCACCGAAACACGCAAGTTCATCATCGGCGACGCGCCGGGCCATGAGCAGTACACCCGCAACATGGTCACCGCCGCCTCTTCGGCCGATGCCGCCGTGGTGCTGGTCGATGCCACCAAGCTCGACTGGAAGAACCCGCAGCTCGCCCTGCTGCCGCAGACGCGCCGCCACTCGCTGCTGGTCAACCTGCTGCGCGTGCCCTCGCTGGTGTTCGCGGTGAACAAGCTGGACGCGGTCGAGGACCCGGCCCTCGCCTTCACGCACATCCGCGCCGCGCTGGAACGGTTCGCCCGGGCCGCCGGCATCGCCGTGCGCGCCACCGTGCCCGTGTCGGCCCTGAAGGGCTGGAACGTGGTCGATGCGCACGCCGGCTGGTGCGGCTACGAAGGCCCCAGCCTGCTCGCCATCCTGGAGCAGTTGCCGCACACGCCCGCCGACACGGCGCTGCCGGTGGCCTTCCCGGTGCAGTGGGTCGAGAAATTCTCCGGCTCGGCCGATACCTCGCAGGGCCGCCGCGTGTTCTGGGGCCGCGTCGCGGCGGGCCGGTTCACGCCCGGCACGGCCGTGCAGGTCTTCCCGAGCGGCCAACGGGCCACCGTCGCCCAGGTGCTGGACCATGCCCGCCGCCCCGGCGACGTGGCCGCCGGCACCAGCGCCGGCATCGTGCTCGACCGCGAGGTGGACGTCTCGCGCGGCGACTGGCTGCTGGCCGCGCCCGTGGCGCCCGTGGCTGCGGCGGCGGACGACGACTTCGGCGACACCCCCGCCGCCGCATCGCCCTGGCCCGGCCAGCGCGAGCTGCGCACCACCATCGCCTGGATGGACGACGAGCCGCTGGTGGCGGGCCGCGTCTACTGGGCGCTGCACGGCCACCGCTGGGTCAAGGCCAAGGTGCGCCGCGTGGTGCACCGGCTGGACATCAACACCCTGGCCGAGGAAGAGGCCAGCCAGCTCGACCCCAACGCCATCGGCCACGTGGAGCTGGTGCTGCAGGAGGCACTGCCCGCCGCGCCCTTCACCCAGGCCCGCGTGCTGGGCTCGCTGATCCTGGTCGACACCGCCAGCCACAAGACGGCCGGCGCCGTGCTGGTGAACTGATCCAGCGCACGAATCCTTTCCGCCGCAAGGGACGGGGCCGCGAGGCCCCGTGCCTGAAACGGCCTAAAATCGCGGGTTACCCCCGATTACACAGACATCTTCGACCCATGACTCACGTCGTTTCCGAGAACTGCATCAAGTGCAAGTACACCGATTGCGTGGACGTGTGTCCCGTGGACTGCTTCCGCGAAGGCCCGAACTTCCTCGTCATCGACCCCGATGAGTGCATCGACTGCGCCGTGTGCATTCCCGAATGCCCGGCCAATGCGATCTACGCGGAGGAAGACCTGCCGGCCGACCAGATCGCCTTCATCAAGCTCAACGCGGAACTCTCGCCCCAGTTCAAGAGCATCACCAAGCGCAAGCCGGCCCTGCCCGACGCCGACGAGTGGAACGGCAAGCCCGGCAAGATCGCCGACCTGATCCGCTGATCCCTCCCCCGGTGCCTGCCCTGGAGACCAGCCCACCCATCGCCGCCGACGCCGTCGTCATCGGCGCGGGGCCCGTGGGCCTCTTCCAGGTGTTCCAGCTGGGCCTGCAGGGCATCGCCGCCCACCTGATCGACGCCCTGCCCCACACGGGCGGCCAGTGCGCCGAGCTGTACCCCGACAAACCCATCTACGACATTCCCGGCGTGCCGGTGTGCACCGGCCGGGAGCTGGTCGCGCTGCTGGAGCGGCAGATCGCGCCGTTCGCACCCGAGCGGCACCTGGGCCAGACCGTGGCGGCGCTTTACCTCGAAGACGACGGGCGCGTGCTGCTGGAGACCTCGGCCGGCACGCGCCTGCTGGCGCGCACGGTGGTCATCGCCGCCGGCGTGGGCGCGTTCGTTCCGCGCACCGTCAAGGCGGACGGCATCGATGCCTTCACCGGCCGGCAGGTGCTCTACCACCCCGACGCGGCCGCGCTGGGCGCCCGCCTCGCCCGGCGGCACGTGGTCGTGCACGGCGGCGACGAGCCGGCCGTGATGGCGGCCCTGGCGCTGGCCCAAGGCGACCCGCAGGCACCCGCGAGCGTCACCCTGCTGCACCGGCGCGATGCGTTCCAGGCGCCGGACGCGGCCCTGGCCGAACTGGCCGCGCTGCGAGAAGCCGGCCGCATTCGCGTGGTGGCCGGGCAGATCACCGGCATCGCCGTGTCGGAAGACGGCGGCACGCTGCAGGCGCTGCGTCTGGCGCTGCCGGACGGCGGCGAGCAGCAGCTGCCGCTCGACTGGCTGCTGGCCTACCTGGGCATCTCCCCGCGCCTGGGACCGATCGCCGACTGGGGCCTGGCCCTGGACCGCAAGCAGCTGGTGGTGGACACCGCCAGCTTCCGCACCAGCGTGCCGGCCATCCACGCGGTGGGCGACATCAACACCTACCCCGGCAAGCGCAAGCTGATCGTGTGCGGCTTCCACGAGGCCACGCTGGCCGCCTTCGGCGCCGCCGAGGCGCTGGCCGGCGACGCGGTGGCGCTGCAGTACACGACCACCAGCACGCGCCTGCACGAACGGCTGGGCGTCGCTCACCCGATCCGCTGAACCGGCGGGCCAGCCGCCCGCGGTCGCATCGACCGGCTGGCGGCGGGCCAGGTCGGCTCCCCATCAGCCATAGAACCCGTGCAGGAACCAGCGGCCCTGCAGGTCGCGAAAGATCCACACATGGCCCACGACGCGGTTGTGCGCCACGAAATAGTCGCGCCGGGTCGGGCCGCAAGCCGCCTCGCCCGGCTGGCCGGCCGCCAGCGCGCCGTCCGGCTCGGCCGGCTCGGCCTGGTGGGCGGGGGCGGAGGCTTCGCGCGCCTCCCACCATGCGGTCTCCAGGCGCTGCGGCCCCACCAGCAGGCGCAGGGGGCCTTGCAGGCAGGGGCGGCTGCCCTGCAGCACCAGCAAGCGGGGCGGCTGCACCAGCCAGGTGGGCCACAGCACGGCCCGGGCATCGGCCGGGGCAGCCGCCTTGGCCGATGCGCCCCTGCCGCGGGCCGCCGCGCCTGCCGTTTTTCCCGCCTCCAGCGGCTGCCATTGCTGCATGGCTTCGGGCCGGTGGTCGGCCACCAGGCACAGGCCCTGCACGCGCTCCGCGCCCAGCCGGGCGGACAGGCGCTCCTGCAACTGGTGCCAGGGCTCGCCGGGGGTGTCGCTCGGGCCGGGAGGCAGCAGGCTGACGCTGCCCTCCACCCAGGGCGCCGTCTGCAGCGCCCGCAAGGCGATGCGGTTCACCGGGGCGGCCAGCCGCTGACGGCCCAGGCGTTCGGCCAGCAGGCGCCGCAGGTGGGCCATTTCCTGCGCGGGCTGGGCGGTGCGCACCTCCAGCGCCTGCCAGTCCGGCAGATCCACCCCGTCGATGCGCCGCAGGTCGTGCCGCCAGGCGAGCGACAGCGCCAGCACCCCCTGGTGCCGCGCCTGCAGCCACGACTGCAAGGCGCCCAGCAGCCGGCTGGCGGACCAGAGCAGGCTGTCGGCCGACTCGGCCAGCGCGGGCAATTCGGCCTCCAGCGCGAAGCAGTCGGGCGCCTGCAGCCAGGGCGGCAGATGCTGCACGTCGCCCCAGGCCCGGTCCAGCGCCAGCAGGGGGCCGGCGCCCAGCCGGCGGGCCAGGCCCGCGCGCGGCAGGGCCCGCACGGCGCCCCAGGTGCGGCAGCCCATGTGCTCCAGGTCGGCCGCGTGGGGGCGCAGCTCGCTCAGGGTGCGCAGGGGCAGATCGTGCGGCAGCCGGCGCGGCAGAGGCCGGCCCGCCTGCAGCAGCCGCAGCTGCGCCAGGGCCTGCAAGGCGGTGGGGGCCTGCGCGATGCAGGCGGCTTGATCGGCGGGGTCGGCGCTGGGGTCGCCGGGTGGCGGCGTGGCGCGCTCCGCACGCCCCTGGCCGGCCAGCGGCACCGGGCAGTGCTGGCGCAGCAAGCGCACCAGGGCCGGCAGGCCGCCCCAGAGCCGGGCGGTGCCGCCCACCTCGACGAGCAGGCCCTCTTCCAGCAGCGCCACGCGCGGGCTGAAGCGCAAGGCCCACCAGCCGTGCGCCTGCGCCGGCACGCCGCTGGGCGCGCTGTCAGGCGCGGGCAGAGGAAGTGCGATCCAGTGCATGGAATGCCCACTCGCCCTGCGCAGCCGCCGCCCCCACCGGCGGTTCGGTGGGCAAGCCGAGGGCGCGCAGCGCCTGCAGGCGCTCCTGCCGTTGCTGCCATTGCTGCCGGGCGGCCTCCTGGGCGCTCTGCCGGCGCCGGGCCTGGGCCTGCAGCACGGCCAGCAACCGGGCGTCGCAGACCGGCAACAGCACGGGTGCCAGCACGGGCGGCCCCCGCCGCTTGAGTACATGCACCTGGACCACCTCGACCTCGGCGGGGCCCGCGCCTGCCGCCCGCGCCCAGAGCCGCAGCGGCGCGGGCGAAGCCTGCTGGCGCAGGTGTTCGGGCCGGAACACCCAGAGCAGGCGCCCCTGCTGCGCCGCCGCCAGCTGCAGCCGCCGCAGTACCTCGGGCGCGGTCTGCGGCAGCCAGGCCAGCACCGCCAGCACGTCACGGCAGCGCAGGGCCTGCTCGGCCGCCCAGGCGGCCTGTGCCCCCTGGTGCGGCCCGGCGACGATGTGGCACACCCGGTCCGCCGGCAGGCCGCCGGCCGCCAGCACCGGCCCGAACGGTGCATGGGGCGGCGCCACCAGCACCACCCGGCCGGGCGCCCCGTTCCCCACGGCGCCGGCCAGGGCGGGCAGCACCAGCCGCCATTCGTGAAAGGCATGGGGCGGCAGCAGCACCTCGGACATGGCGCCCATCGGCCAGCCGCCGCCGGGCAGCTGCGCATCCAGCGGCGCATGGCCGGAAGGCTGCGTGCGCTGCGGGGCCTGGGCCACGCCGTCGCCACGCCAGACGCCTGGCACGTTGCACCCCGCATCACGCCCAGGGTCGGGCGCATGGCCGCGCCTGTCGCCCGCGCATTGCACGGCCGCCCCGAGCGGGGAGGCGGTGGCGGTGAGCGGGGGTGAACTGGGCATGGGGCGACCTCGATACTGTTCAAATATACAGTATCAAAACCTTGCCTGCCACCGGGTTGCCAACGACTTTGCGTAGGCCGAAGGCGCAGGTGAAGGCCCCGCCGCTGCCGTGGCTCAGGGCCAGCGCGGGGGATGCGTTCCCGGCGGCATGGACGGCCGCGCCCAGCCCGCCGGGGTGCGCCCCAGTTGCGCGCTATGCCGGAGGGCGTACAGCCGGCCGAAGCCGGAGTCGGCCACCTCCAGCCAGGGCGTGCGGTCGGGCGCCTGCGCGGCCAGCCCCTGCGGCAGCCGGCCCAGGCTGCGCAGCCATTGCCCCGTCTGCGCCAGCGACACCTGCACATGCCACTGGCCGCCCTCGCGCTGCTGGCGGCGCAAGGCCGCGGCCGCTCCGAAGGCGATGAGATAGCCGGTGGCTTCGTCGAGGATCTGCATCGGCAGCGCCTGGGGCGCGCCGCCAGCGGCCGCCTCGCCTTCCGCCTGGTTGAAGCCCATGGCGGTCTGCACCAGGGAATCGAAACCGCGCCGCCCGGCCCAGGGCCCCTGGGTGCCGTAGGCGGACAGCGACACCTGGACGATGCCCGGCCGCAACGCCGCCACGTCGTGCGGCCCCCAGCCCAGGGCCTGCAGCCCGCCGGGGCGGTAGCCTTGCACCCACACGTGCGCGTCCGCCAGCAGCGAGCGCAGAGCGGCCCGGCCCTCGGCAGAGCGCAGGTCGATGTGCGTGGACAGCTTGCCCCGGCTGGTGTCGGCGATGGCGGCGATGTTGGGCAGGTGCGGCGCGTTCACCAGCATGACGTCGGCCCCGTAGGCCGCCAGCGCCTTGCCGCCGACCGGGCCAGCCAGGATGCGGGTGAGGTCCAGCACCCGCACGCCTGCCAGGGGCCGGTCCTGCGCGGACAGCGCGGGCAGGCGCAGCGGCGGCGCATCGCCGGGCAGGCGCTCGATGGTGAAAAGAGGCTGCGCGGCGTTGGCGCGGCCCTGGGGCGTGGCGTCCCATTCGGCAAAGCTGCGCAAGGCGGTGGCGACCAGGCCGGCCTGCGCCGCGGCGTCTTCGAAGTCCTTGGCGCGCCAGCGGCCCAATGCGGCCTGCACATCGGCTCGCTGGGCCTGCCCGGGCTGCAGGCCCAGCAGGCGCAGGGCGCCGTCCCGGTGGTGCGCGAAGTTGGCATGGATGCGAACGAAACCGTCCGCGCAGCGGTACAGGCCCGAGAGCGCATCCCACAGTTCGGGCGCCAGCCCGTCCAGGCTGAACCAGCCGGTGCATTCGGTGGCGGCATGGGCGCTGTCCACCATGACCTGCTGGCGGCCTGTGCCGCGCTGGTGGGCCAGCTCGCAGGCCGCGAGCGCCGCGGCGGCGATGCTGGCCTGCGCGGCCACGCCGACCGCGAACGACGAAGGCAGGTCGGCCGCCGAGCCGGTCAGCCGGGCGAAAGCCAGGGCCTCTGGCGGCAGGCCGGCCTGCCGCCAGAGGCCGCGCAGGGCTTCATCGGCCGAAACCGCGCCGGGTGGTTGCACGCCGGACGCCACGACCCCGCCCAGGCTGTCAGCGCACCAGCGTGACGCCGGTCTTGGCCTGCAGCGCCTCGAAGCTCACCTCGGGCGCCAGCTCGACGACCTTCAGGCCTTCGGGCGTCACGTCCAGTACGGCCAGGTCGGTGATGATGCGGTCCACCACGCCCACGCCCGTCAGCGGCAGGGTGCATTCGGGCAGGATCTTCAGGTCCTCGGTGCCGTCCTTCTTCTTCGCGACGTGTTCCATCAGCACGATCACGCGCTTGACGCCCGCCACCAGGTCCATGGCGCCGCCCATGCCCTTGACCATCTTGCCGGGGATCATCCAGTTGGCGAGGTCGCCCTTTTCGCTGACCTGCATGGCGCCCAGGATCGAGAGGTTGATCTTGCCGCCACGGATCATGGCGAACGACTGGTCGCTGCCGAAGATGGACGAGCCGGGAATGGTCGTCACGGTCTGCTTGCCGGCGTTGATCAGGTCGGCATCCACCGCATCTTCCGTCGGAAAGGCGCCGATGCCGAGCATGCCGTTCTCGGACTGCAGCCACACTTCCTTGTCGCCGGTGTGGTTGGCCACCAGGGTCGGAATGCCGATGCCGAGGTTCACGTAGAAGCCGTCTTGCAGCTCTTGCGCCGCGCGTGCGGCCATCTGGTCTTGGGTCCAGGGCATGTCAGGCTCCTTCTTGTTTGTTGGCGGGCACCTTAGGCACCACGGGCAGTTCGGCTTCGGCGGCGGCCGCGGCCTGGGCGATGACGGCCTGGGCTTCCACCTTGGCGGCCACGGCGTCCACCGGGGCGGGGGCGCTCACGGTGCGCTTTTCGATGCGTTTCTCGGGCGTCGGGTTGTGCACGATGCGGTGCACGTAGATGCCGGGCAGGTGCACGTCGTCGGGCGCGATCTGCCCGGTCTCGACGATCTCCTCCACCTCAACGATGCAGACCTTGCCGGCGGTGGCGGCGGCCGGGTTGAAGTTGCGCGCAGTCAGGCGGAACTGCAGGTTGCCCGACTTGTCGGCCCGGTGCGCCTTGACCAGCGCCACGTCGGGCACCAGCGAGCGCTCCATCACGTAGGTCTCGCCGTCGAATTCACGCAGCTCCTTGCCCTCGGCCACCATGGTGCCCACACCGGTCTTGGTGAAGAAGGCCGGGATGCCCGCGCCACCGGCGCGCAGCTTCTCGGCCAGCGTGCCCTGGGGGGTGAATTCCAGTTCCAGCTCGCCCGCCAGGTACTGGCGCTCGAATTCCTTGTTCTCGCCCACGTACGACGAGATCATCTTCTTGATCTGCCGCGTCTCCAGCAGCTTGCCCAGGCCGAAGCCGTCCACGCCCGCGTTGTTGGAGATGACCGTAAGGCCCTTCACGCCGCTGTCGCGCAGCGCCTCGATCAGTGCCTCGGGAATGCCGCAGAGGCCGAAACCGCCGACGGCCAGCATCTGGCCGTCGGCCACGACGCCCTTCAGCGCCTCGTCCGCACTGGGAAAAATCTTGTTCACTGGAGACTCCTCATCAAGATGGTTGCACGTTACGATACTACGTAGTTCGTTACGTAGTTTTCCCTAAAGACTTTCATGGATATCGCCGACTACCGCCTCGCGTTCGACATGGCCCCGGTCGGCCTGGTCATCTCGCGCAACCGCACCATGGTCGATTGCAACCGCCATGTGTGCGAGATGTTCGGCGCCTCGCGGGAGGTGCTGATCGGCCAGTCCTTCCGCATTCTCTACCCCAGCGCCGACGAGTACGAGCGCCTGGGCCGGCGCATGGAGCCCATCCTGAACGCCAGGGGCCACTATGCCGACAACCGCATGATGAAGCGCGCGAACGGCGAGGTGTTCTGGTGCCATGTCTCGGGCCGCGCCCTGAACCGCGAGGCACCGCACGAATCGGGCATCTGGAGCTTCGAGGACCTGAGCGCCGAGCGCCCCGTCAAGGCCGAGCTGACGGGCCGCGAGCGCGAGGTGGCGGCGCGGCTGCTGGACGGCATGACCTCCAAGGAAATCGGCCGCGCCCTGGACATCAGCCACCGCACGGTGGAGATCTACCGCGCCCGGCTCATGCGCAAATACAACGCATCGACTGCGGCCGATCTGGTGCAAAAGCTGATGGCGGGCTGAAAGGAAGGCAATCGTGAAACCGCATATCCGCTACGAGTTCCACCACATGGGCATTCCCACGCAGGAGCCCCGTCCGCAGGAGCAGTTCAGCCAGGCCCCCGGCATGTTCACCTCCGACAATGGCGGGCGATTCCGCATCCAGTGGCATCGTTTCACGGCCGACTCTCCGCTGCATCCCCTCATCCGTACGGTGCCTCATCCGGCCTTCAAGGTCGATGACCTGCAGGCTGCGATCGAGGGAGAAACTCTGCTGCTGGAGCCCTACGAGCCCATCGACGGCTACCGGGTCGCCATCATCGACGACGGGGGCGTGCCGGTGGAGCTCATCGAAACGCAGCTGGACGACGCGGAGATCTGGCGACGGGCGCGCTCGGGAGAAGGCACCCTCTACCGGGACAGGCAGCTGTAGAAAGACAGGGCGGTAGCCAATCTGGCGCCGACCTGCCCTGGCGTCAATGCAGCTTGAGCCGCCCCGACACCCGCTGCTGCAGCAGCCGCGCCAGCGCCAGCACCACCGTCTTGCCCGTGCCCAGGATGGCGCGGTGGTGGTTCAGGTGCAGCGAGATGTACATCCACTTGGCGATCAGCCCTTCGACGAAGAAGTTGCGCCCGCCCAGGCCGCCCATGAGGTTGCCCACGCCCTTGTTGTCGCCCAGCGAAACCAGCGAGCCGAAGTCCTTGTAGACGAAGGGCTCGGTCACCTCGCGCTCGCGCAGCAGCGCGCCCAGCACGCCCGCCAGGTAGTCGGCCTGCTGGTGCGCAGCCTGGGCGCGGGCCGGCACGGCCTTGCCGTCCTCCCAGGGGCAGGCGGCGCAGTCGCCGAAGGCCAGCACGTCCGGCGCGGAGGTGCGCAGGCGGTTGTCCACGACGAACTGGTTCAGGCGGTTCACCTCCAGCCCCAGGCGCGCATTGCCCTCCGCCGCCTTGATGCCGGCCGCCCAGACGACCATGTCGGCCGGGATCTCGCCGGCCGGCGTGACCAGCGCGCCGCGCCGGATCTCCGTCACGCGGGTGCCGGTCAGCACGTTCACCTGCTTGCGGCGCAGCGCCACCTCGGCTTGCGCGGAGATCTTCTCGGGCAGCCCGCCGAGGATGCGGTCGCCGCCCTCGACCAGGGTGATGTCGAGCCGGAACCGCTGGCTGGTGCCCAGGCTCTCGAGCAGTTCGGCATAGGCTTCGAGCAGCTCGGCGGACAGCTCCACCCCCGTGGCCCCTGCCCCCACGATGGCGATCGACAGCGCCCGGCTGTCGGCGAACGAGGCGCGCGCGCAGGCGCCCAGCCAGTCGGTGTGGAAGCGCTGCGCGTCGCGCACGTTCTCCAGCAGGTAGGCATGCTCGATGCCCGGCGTGCCGAAGGCGTTGGAGCCGCTGCCGATGGCCAGCACCAGCCAGGTGTAGCTCACCGTGCGGCGCGGCACCAGGAGCTCGCCCTCGGCGTTGCGGATCTCGCCCAGCTCGATGGACTTGCGCGCCGTGTCCAGGCCCACCAGGTCGCCGATCGCGAAGCCGAAATGATTGCGCCGAGCCAGCACCGGGTACGACAGCCCTTCCTGGTGCGCATCCAGCGTGCCCGCGGCGACTTCGTGCAGTGTCGGCTTCCAGATGTGGAAGGGCGAGCGGTCCACCAGCAGCACGCGCTCGCGGCCCTGCCTGGCCCCCAGGCTGCGCCCGAGGCGCGCCGCCAGTTCCAGCCCCCCTGCCCCGCCGCCGACGATCACGATGTCTGAATGCATGAATGAATCTCCCTGTGCGCAATGGCCCCAGTTTATGCTGGTAAACCCTGATTCGCCTCGGCGGGGAGCCCCGTCCGCCGCATAAAAAAAAGCCCGCATGCAAGGCGGGCTCGGTGCCGACCGGCCGCCTGCGGCAGCGTACCGGACCGCGGTGCGCTCGCGTCAGCGCATCAACCCGGGGGGCAGCGGCATGGTCTTGCCGTTCAGGTTCAACTGGCCCGACTGCAGCTGCACGGTGCTGGTGACGAACTCGCCGTCCTGGCGCACGTAGCCGGAGGATTGCGCCATGCCGAGCATGGCGTCCACGTCGCGTTCGGTCGCCTGCGGCCGGCCCGTGGCATGCGCCAGCGGCAGCATCCAGGCCTTGGGCAGCCGTGCCGATGCCTGCAGCGCCGAGGTCTTCATCAGCGCCGGACCCCAGCCCGCCTGCGCCACTTCTGCTTCGGAAGGCGCACGCTGGACCTCGCCGCCGTACTGCAGCTCCCCGGTCTTGCCCTGGTAGGTCGCCTTCAGCTGCATCGAATAAGCCGGCAGGGCCTGCACCAGCCGGGGCGCGTTCTCCATCAGCACCGTCGTGCCCTGCTGCTCGATGGCGGCCACCGCGTTGGCGATGCCGCCGGCGCGGTAGCTGTCGAGCACCACGCGCTGGAAGCTGCGGATGGCTTCGATGCTGATGCGCTGGATCTTCTCTTCAGCGCTGAGCGCCTCGAAATCGATCGGCCCGACGCGGCCTGCCGCTTTCAGCTGGGTCGTCATGCCGAGCGTGCCGTTGGCGGCGTCGATGGCGTAGTTGCCCGCGACGTTCTTCACGTCCAGCAGCGGCTTGGCATCGCCGCCGGCCGCGGGCAGCATGCTGACGAAGGCGCGTTCCATGCGGAAGTCGCCCTTGCCCGGGCCGATGCCCCAGAGCCCATCGATGACGGTGACGTCGAAGCGGCCGTCCATGCCCTGCAGCTGGACGGAGGTGCGGTCCACAGGCTCGACGGCGGCGGTCTCGTCGTTGTCGTTTTCTTCTTCTGGCTCGCCCTCGGATTCGGCCAGCGCCGATTCGTCGGGAATGCCGGTCAGGCCGAACTCGGGCAGGCGGAAGCTGCCTTGCAGGTGCCGGCCGTCGCGGCTGATGGCCATGTCGTAGACCATCTCGTGCCAGCGCATGGCCATGCCCTCGCTGTCGCCCATCTCGCCGGCGGGCAGCTGAAAGTGCACGTCGTGGCTGCCCGTGAGGTGGTGCACGGTGGTGATGGTGGGCGCAAAGGCCTTGGCGAGGCGCGCCTGGGCGTCGGCATCCAGGCCCTCAAGGGCGAACCGCGAATCGATCACCGCGCCCGCGATCCGGGCGCCCGCCAGCGGGCCGTGGCGCACATCGCTCGCCACCACCAGGCGCAGAGGCTCGGGCGCGGGGCCGCCTTCCTCGTCCGGCGCGGGCGCCCACCGCAGCACCAGCCGCGCCTTCGACGAGAAAAAGCCCTTGTCGTAGTCGTTGGAGACGACGACATCGTCGCCCAGCGCCTTGCGCAACTCGGCCACGACCTCCTGGTAGTCGGCCTGCACGCGCTGCCCCACGTACCAGGTCGAGCCCCCATAAGCCACCACGGCCGCCGCCACCGCGCCGGCGACCGCCACTCCCACTCGCTTCTTGCTCATCGTCCAATCCCGTTGTCTGAAAATTCCGGGCCGCAGCGCGATCGGCGCCGCACATGCGGTCAGGGCCGGCAAGGTTATCAGCTTCGGCAACGGGACTCAGCGCACGACAAAAAGCCCGCTCCCTGTCGCCAGGGAGCGGGCCGGGGCGGCGTCGCGGCCCGGGGGCCGCGCATGCCAGGGGCGGTCAGCGCAGGTCGAAGCGGTCCAGGTCCATCACCTTGGCCCAGGCGGCGACGAAGTCGCGCACGAACTTCTCCTTGGCGTCGGCGCTGGCATAGACCTCGGCCACCGCGCGCAGCACCGCGTTGGAGCCGAACACCAGGTCGACCCGCGTGCCGGTCCACTTCTTCTCGCCCGTCTTGCGGTCGCGGCCTTCGAACACGTCGCCGGCTGGCTTCCACTCGGTGGACATGTCCAGCAGGTTGGCGAAGAAATCGTTGCTCAGCGCGCCCGGCGTGGCCGTGAACACACCGTGCGAGGAGCCGCCCACGTTGATGTTGATGGCGCGCAGGCCGCCGACCAGCACGGTCATCTCGGGCGCCGTCAGGGTCAGCAATTGCGCCTTGTCCAGCAGCAGCACCTCGGCCGGCACGCTGTAGCGCGCCTTGGCGTAGTTGCGGAAGCCATCGGCCACCGGCTCCAGCACGGAGAACGACTCCACGTCGGTCTGGTCCTGGCGGGCATCGGCACGGCCGGGGTTGAAAGGCACCGCCACCTCGACGCCCGCCGCCTTGGCGGCCTGCTCCACGCCGGCGGCGCCCGCCAGCACGATCAGGTCGGCCAGCGAGATGCGCTTGTCACCGTCGGCACCCTTGTTGAAGTCGCGCTGGATGCCTTCGAGCACCTGCAGCACGCGGGCCAGCTGCTCGGGCTGGTTCACGGCCCAGTCCTTCTGGGGTGCCAGGCGGATGCGCGCGCCGTTGGCGCCGCCGCGCTTGTCGGAGCCGCGGAAGGTGGAGGCCGAGGCCCAGGCCGTGCCGACCAGCTCCTGCACCGTAAGGCCCGAAGCCAGCACGCGTTGCTTGAGCGTGGCCACGTCGACAGCATCGATCAGGTCGTGCGTGACGGCCGGGATCGGGTCCTGCCAGATCAGCTCTTCCTTCGGCACCTCGGGGCCCAGATAGCGGGCGCGCGGGCCCATGTCGCGGTGGGTCAGCTTGAACCAGGCGCGGGCGAAGGCTTCGGCGAAGGCCTGCGGGTTCTCCAGGAAGCGGCGCGAGATCTTCTCGTAGGCCGGATCGAAGCGCAGCGACAGGTCGGTGGTGAGCATGGTCGGCACGCGCTTCTTGCTCGGGTCGTGCGCGTCAGGGATGGTCGCGGGCGCGTTCTTGGCCTGCCACTGGTGGGCGCCGGCCGGGCTCTTGGTGAGTTCCCATTCGAACTTGAACAGGTTCTCGAAGAACTCGTTGCCCCACTGCGCGGGCGTGCTGGTCCAGGTCACTTCCAGGCCGCTGGTGATGGCATCGCCGGCCTTGCCGGAGCCGAAGCTGCTGGCCCAGCCCAGGCCCTGGTGTTCCAGCCCGGCGGCCTCGGGCTCGGGGCCCACGTGGTCGGCCGGGCCGGCGCCATGGGTCTTGCCGAAGGTGTGGCCGCCGGCGATGAGTGCCACGGTTTCCTCGTCGTTCATCGCCATGCGGGCGAAGGTCTCGCGGATGTCGTGCGCGGCGGCCACCGGGTCGGGGTTGCCTTCAGGGCCTTCCGGGTTCACGTAGATCAGGCCCATCTGCACGGCGGCCAGGGGGTTTTCGAGCACTCGCTCCTTCTCGTGGCCGTGCATGGCGGGCTCGGCCACCAGGGTGCCGTCGCCCGGCTTGCCCTTGCCGTAGCGCGCATCGCCGCCCAGCCAGGTCGTCTCGCTGCCCCAATACACGTCCTGATCGGGTTCCCAGGTGTCTTCACGGCCGCCGGCAAAGCCGAAGGTGCGGAAACCCATGGTCTCCAGCGCCACGTTGCCGGTCAGCACCAGCAGGTCGGCCCAGGAGATCTTCTGGCCGTACTTCTGCTTGATGGGCCAGAGCAGGCGGCGGGACTTGTCGATGTTGACGTTGTCGGGCCAGCTGTTGAGGGGGGCGAACCGCTGCTGCCCGCGGCCCGCGCCGCCCCGGCCATCGCCCGTGCGGTAGGTGCCGGCCGCATGCCAGGACATGCGCACGAACTGCGGGCCGTAGTGGCCGAAGTCGGCCGGCCACCAGTCCTGCGAATCGGTCATCAGGGCGCGCAGGTCGCGCTTGAGCGCATCGTAGTCGAGCTTCTTGAATTCCTCGGCGTAATCGAACCCGCCGCCCAGCGGGTCGGACTTGGCCGAATGCTGGTTTAGCAGATCGACGCGCAACTGGTTGGGCCACCAGTCCTTGTTGATGGTCCCGCCGTTGGCGGCTGCGGCGTGGAAGGGGCACTTGCTGGCTTCTTGCGTCATGGGGCACTCCTGTTGACTGGAAAAACAGGCGAAATGCTACGCAAAGATTCCACTCGCCAGAATCAATTCACCAAATTTCCGTCATAGCTATTTTTGTCGCCGTCACGGTAAGGCGGGCAGCCCTTCGCCGCTGCCAGCCCAGAAGATCTGGTCTTTGCCGACCTCGACCGGGTGGTGGCCCGCGGCCTGCAGGCGGCCGTCCTGCCCGATGCGAAACACACTGAAGCCGGCGGGGTGGTGCGAGATGCCCTTTGGAGTGCGCTGTTCGCTCGCCTGCCGAATGGCAGCCACGAGCCACCGGCCGCCGTGCGCGATGGCGATGCAGCGGGCATGCAGCCCGTGCAGCGGCTCCACCTGGATCGGCACGGCCTGGCCGGTTTGCCGATCCAGCCGGAAGACCAAGACGCTGTTCTCCCCTCCCGCCCAGACGGTGCGGGCACCGTCCTGCACCACCGCGTGCGAACGGTTCACCGCATAGGCGAACTCCCCGCCAGGATGCAGTTCGATCGCCCCGGCCATTTGTGGCCGCTGGATGCGGTCCGGCTGCTGCAACATGCCAACCATGTGGGCAGGCTTGGTCCCGATGCGGCCCCCGGCGACAGGAAACACCGCCAGCGCGTTCTGCCGCTCCAGCACGGTGTACAGCCAGGGGGTGGTGGGATGGAAAACGCTGTTGCGTGGGCCGAAGCCGAAGCCGCCGGCCGGCGCGACGACCTGTACCAGCCGCGCCCGGCCCTGCCGGTCGATATGCAGGCACCTGATTGATCCAGGATTCTCAGCACGCCCCGCCGACGCATCGTCCCCCCGGCAGGTCAGCAGCACGGTGTCGCTGCCCGGCACGGGCAGCACCTGGTGGGGGAACCAGCCCACCAGCTCGTCCCCTTCGAATGGGCCCAGGCACTCGCCAACCCTGCCCGCTTGGTCCAAGGGGTGCATGGTCACCGCGGCCGGCTGGTTGTAGGCGATGAGCAGGCGGCGGCCGGCCGCATCGAGCGCCGCATGGATCGGCCGGTACGGCAACGCGGCAGGCGCTTCCAGCAGGCGCAGCCCGCCGTCCACGGCCACACGTGCCAGGCGGTGCATGTCTCCAGGCCGGCCCACGCCGCCATTGCTGCACACCACGTAGAGCAAGGCGCGCGCCCGCTCGAGACAGGCGTACTGCACGCCGCAGGGCATCGTCAGCCGGTCGATTTCGCGCATCTGACCGTTCACATCGAACGCATGGCGCACGAGGCTGTCGCCCGTCGCGGAGAAAAAGGATTCGGCAGAAAACATGGGTCCGGACTCCACTGCGGCCGTGCCCGCATCCCCTGGACGCCAGGCGCCGGGCGAGCGTTGGTGGACGGGAGTCCAGCCGCAGGGTAATGATCGCGTACCCTCTTCCATCGCGGCAACGCGTTACGCATTGCGTAACGGCAACGCCTTCAGGCAAGGGTGCCCGCCTGGCCCGCGCTACCATCGCCCCATGTCCAGGCCCGCGCCGAAACGGCCGCCTACCCGTACCGCACCGCCCGCCAGCACGCCCGCAGGCACGCCCATGCGCCCACTGCTTCAGCCAGGCGACGGCGAGCCCCCGGAGCTCACCCGCGACCATGTGCAGGCGGTCCACCGCGCGGTGGGCCTGCTCACCGCCTTTCATGGCGACGAGCAGTTCCTGTCGCTGGCCGAATTGGCCCGGCGCACGGGCATGCACAAGCCCACGGCGCTGCGGCTGGCGCGCACGCTGGCGCTGTCGCGCTTGCTGGTGCAGCGCGACGACGGAGCCTGGCGGCTGGGCCCGGCGGCGGGGTGGATCGGCTCGCGGTATCAGGCGCTGTTCGATGCTGAGTCCGCCATCGAACCCATATTGCGAAGGCTTTCGGTACTCACCGGGGAAAGCGCCTCGTTCTACGTGCATGAAGGCAATCTGCGCAGTTGCCTCATGCGGTTCGACGGCCCCGACGCACGGCCCGACCATCCGCGATCGGGCGAGTTGCTGCCGCTCGAGCTGGGCGCGCCAGGGCACGTGATCCTGGCCGCGCTCGGCCAGCCGGGTGAGCTGTACGAGCGCATCCGCCGCCGGGGCTACCACTACGCACGTGCCGAGCGCAGCACGGGAGCGGCCAGCGTGGCCGCGGCGGTGCGCGGCGCGCAGGGCCTGGTACTGGGCGCCGTCAGCACTTCGGGCCCGGTGGAACGTCTCACGGCCGCCGTGCTGCGCGCGCATGCGCCACACACCGTGGCTGCGGCGAGGCAGCTGGGCGCGGCGCTCGGCGGCATGCCCTCCACCGCGCTGCGAGCCACCTGGCACCCGTGACGGCATCCGTGATGGCAGGCGGCGCCTGAGCTGCTGCCGCACAAACTCCTATCGGCACCCCGCATGGCGGGGCACTTTCACCACGCAGGGCACCAGCCCCACCGCCGGCGCCTGCCTGACTTGGCCGTTACGCCATGCGTAACGCGTTGCCCGCACCTGCGCCGGGGATTTCCAATGGAACCCAGCCCTGCGGCGACGCAGGCTCTGCAACCCCTGGACCTCAGCCCCCTTCATGACCTCCCCGCTTCCACGCCCGCAGCTCGGGCCCGCGCCGAATGCCCGCGCACACCTGCCACGGCGCCTGCGCGGCATCCTGTCGCTGGGCGACTTCGAGGCCGCCGCCCGGCGCACGCTGCCCCGGCCGATCTTCGGCTACCTGCAGGGCGGCGTGGAAGACAACGTGACGCTCGAGGCCAACCGTGCCGCCTTCCGGCAGTGGCTGCTGCGCACCCAGGTGCTGGTGGACGTCTCCCAGCGCAGCCAGGCGACCACGCTGATGGGCGAAAGCTACCGCGCGCCGTTCGGCATCTCGCCCATGGGCCTGTGCGCGCTCTTCGCGTTCGAAGGCGATCTGGTGCTGGCCAGGGCGGCCGAGGCCGCGGGCATTCCCTTCGTGCTGAGCGGCGCATCGCTCACCCGGCTGGAGGAAGTGGCCCGCGCGGCGCCCACCTGCGGCTGGTTTCAGGCCTACATCCCCGGCGAGCCGGCACACATCGAGGGGCTGGTGCAGCGCGTCGCCGAGGCAGGCTTTCGCACGCTGGTCGTGACGGTGGACACGGCCGCGCTGGCCAACCGCGAGAACAACGTGCGTGTGGGCTTTTCCACCCCGCTGCGCCCGAGCCCCCGGCTGGCCTGGGACGGGCTACTGCGTCCGCGATGGCTGGCAGGCACGCTGGCCCGCACGCTGCTTCAGCGCGGCATGCCGCACTTCGAAAACGCCGGCGCCCAGCGCGGGGTTCCCATCATCTCGCGCAGCGTGGTGCGCCAGTTCGGCCTGCGCGACCACCTGCACTGGGGCCATCTGGCGCTGGTCCGCAGGCTGTGGAAGGGCCGGCTGGTCGTTAAGGGAATCATCGCGGCAGAGGACGTGGAACGCGCCGGGCAGGCCGGGGCGGACGGCGTGATCCTCTCCAACCACGGCGGCCGGCAGCTCGACGGCACGGCGCCGCCGTTGCGCATGCTGCCAGAGGCCGCCCGGGTCAAGGGTGGCATGGCACTGATGCTCGACAGCGGCGTGCGCCGCGGCACCGATGTGCTGAAGGCCCTGGCCCTGGGCGCCGACCATGTGTTCGTCGGCCGCCCGATGGCCTACGCCGCCGCCGTGGGTGGCCAGGCGGGCGTGGCGCACGCCATCGGCCTGCTGCAGGACGAGATCCACCGTGACATGGCGCTCCTGGGCGTGCCATCGCTCGCCGACCTGTCCGCCGCCCAGCTCATCCCGGCCGACTCCATCGCCCCCCGTTCCCACCCCGCACCACAAAGGAGACTTCCATGAACCCATGCATCACCCGCCGGCGCACCCTGGCCGCCGCGCTGGCCGCCCCGTTCGCCCTGTCGCTCACCTCGCTGCGCCCCGCCTGGGCGCAGGACGGCTACCCCGCCCGCCCGGTCAAGGTGATCGTGCCCTTCGTGCCCGGCGGCAACGCCGACAGCACCGCGCGGATCTTCGCCGAAGCCTACGGCCAGCGCCTGGGCCAGCCCTTCGTGATCGACAACCGCGGCGGCGCCGGCGGCATGATCGGCGCGCTGCAGATGGTGCGCTCCGAGCCCGACGGCTACAACCTGATGATGGGCACCACCGCGCCCATCGTTTCCAGCTGGCAGATGGCGGACAAGGCGCCCTACGGCATCAAGGACATGAAGCCCGTGGCCTTGCTCACGCTGGTGCCGGGCGTCCTGGTGGTGAATGCCGCCTCGCCATGGAAGACGTACCAGGAGTTCGTCGCCCACGCCAAGGCCCATGCCGGCGATGTACGAATCGGCCATCCGGGCAACGGGACGGCTGGGCACGTCAACATCCTGCAGATCCAGAAGGCGCTGGGCACGCCCTTCGTGATTGCCGGCTACAAGGGCGCCGGGCCCGCCGTGCAAGACCTGCTGGGCAAGCAGCTCGACGCCGTGGCAACCGACCTGCCTTCGACCCTGCAGCTGGTCAAGGGCGGCAAGCTGCGGGCGCTGGCGGTGGTCTTTCCCCAGCGGGCGCCGTCGCTGCCCGACGTTCCCACCATGGCCGAGGCCCGCCAGCCGGAGGTGGACATCGCTCCCTTCACCGCGGTCATGGCGCCACGCGGCACGCCGCAGGCCGTCGTCGACAGGCTCGTGGCCGCCAACGACGCCGTGCTCGCGGACGCTGCCACACGCAAGCGGGTGGAGGACATCGGCGGCGTGCCGACGCGGATGGCGCCTGCGGATTTCGACCGGTTCCTGGCACGCCAGGTCGCGACCTATGCGGCGCTCGTGCAGTCCGGACTGCTGACGGCCGAGTGAGCCTGCGCCCGATGCGCGGGCCTCGGGCCTCGGGCCGTCAGCGGCCCTGCGCGCGCAGCAGTGCATCCAGCCGCGGGTAGACGCGGCGCGCATTGCGCTCGAACAGCAGGCTCCGCTGCGCATCGGAAACGCCCTGCACCGCGTCGACATAACGCCGGGTGTCGTCGAAGTGAAAGCCCGTCTCGGGGTCCACGCCCTTGACGGCGCCGAAGATCTCCGAGGCGAAGAGCACGTTGTCCGGCGGAACGACCTTGAGCAGCAGGTCGATGCCCGGCTGGTGATAGACGCAGGTGTCGAAGAACACATTGCCCAGCAAGGCCTCCATCGGCGGGCGGCCCAGTTGCTGGGCCAGCCCGCGGTAGCGGCCCCAGTGATAGGGCACGGCGCCACCGCCATGGGGGATCACGAACCGCAGGGTCGGAAAGTCCTTGAACAGGTCCGAGAGCACGAACTGCATGAACACAGCGGTGTCGCCATTCAGGTAGTGGGCGCCGGTGTGGTGGAAGTTGGGGTTGCACGAGCAGCTCACATGCACCATGCCGGGCACGTCCAGCTCCACCATCTTCTCGTAGAGCGGGTACCAGTAGCGGTCCGTCATCGGCGGGTCGGTCCAGTACCCGTCGGACGGATCGGGGTTGATGTTGCAGCCCACGAAACCCAATCCGTTCACGCACCGCTCCAGTTCCGCCATGCACTCCGCCATGCCCGAGCGTGGAGACTGCGGCAACTGGCAGACGCCGGCGAACTCGCGCGGGTACAGGCGGGTGACCCGGTGGATCAGATCGTTGCAGGCCTGGGTCCAGTGGCGGCTGGTCACCGCGTTGCCGACGTGGTGCGCCATGGCGCCAGCCATGGGCGAGAAGATCGTCAGGTCCACGCCACGCAGGCGCTGCGTGGCGATCTGGTGGGGCTCCAGGCTGGCGCGGATCTCGTCGTCGCTGATGCGCACGTCGGGGCTCAGCGCGGGTGCGCCGGGCTCGGCCAGCAGCGCGACCTGCCGTGCGCGGTAGTCGTTCAGCGCCTTGGGCGCGGTGGTGTAGTGGCCGTGGCAGTCGATGATCATGGCGGTCCGTTCGTTGTTGCGGCTGCCACGTCAGTTGAGCTCGATGCCCGACTCGCGGATCACCTTGTCCCATTCGGCCGATTCCCTGCGGGTGCGTTCGGCCAGCTGGGGCGCCGTGCTGATCTGCAGGTCGACGCCCTGCGCGCGCAGGCGCTCGTCGAAGGCCTTGTCGGTGGCCAGCTTCGCCAGGGCCGCGCCGAGCCGCTCGACCACCGCGGCCGGCAGTTGCGGGGGGCCGTAGATGCCGTACCAGGTAGCGTATTCGAAGCCGGGCACGCCGGCGTCCTTGATGACCGGAATGCCCTGGTACGCCGGCGACGAGGAGGGCGCCGTGACCCCCACCACCCGGATCGCGCCTTTGTCGATCATGCCCTTCATCGAGGGCAGGCTGCTGAACATGGCCTGGACCTGCCCCGAGGCCAGGTCGGTCATGGCCTGCGATGTGCCCTTGTAGGGCACGTGGCGCACGTCCACGCCCGCCGAGCGCCTGAACAGTTCCGTGCCGAGATGGGCCAGGCCACCCACGCCTGCCGACGCGAAATTGACCTCGCCCGGGTGGGCCTTGGCATAGGCCGTCAGCTCCCCGACCGTGCGCACGGGCAGCTTGCTGGTCACCACCAGCACGTGCGGGCTGGTGGTGACCATGCCCACCGGCGACAGTTGCGTGAGTACGTCCACGCGGGTCTTGCTCAGCAGCGGCTGGATCACCACGTTCCCCGACGCCGCGAACAGCAGCGTGTAGCCATCCGCCGCGGCGCGGGACACGGCGTTGAGCGCCGGCACGCCCGCGCCCCCGCCCTGGTTCTCCACGATGAAGGACTGCCCCAGGTCCTTGCCCAGCGACTGGGCCAGTTCCCGGGCGATGACATCGGCCGGCCCGCCGGCGGCAAAGGGCACGACCATGCGGATGGGTTTGGAGGGGTAGGCGGAAGGCTGGGCAAATGCCGCCGGAGCGGCCAGGGCCGCGCAGAGGCCCATCGCCGTGCCGATCAGGGCACGCATCTGCGTCATGTTCATGGTATGTCTCCTGCTGTGGCGGCCCGGGAAAGCGCTCGATCACGCTCTGGCCCGGGGCCGTCGCAGGATGGTAGGGAGACGGCCCGTGCGTGCGAAGCGCGTTACGGCAGGCGTAACGCCGCCCAGGTCAGGGGTGCCAGGTGGTGCGCAACGCGGCGACCGACACGCCGCCCAGCGCCCATGAGATCTGCGCGGCCGCGCGCACCACGGCGGGCGCGCTCGCCATCAGCAGCGCGTCGGTCAGCCGGCCGATGGGCCCGGAGATGCTCACCGAGCCCAACACCGAGCGCTGGGCGCCGAACACCGCCGCCGACACGCTGGCGGCTGCCGGGCTGCGCTCGCCACGCGTGATGCCGTAGCCTTCGCGGCGAATGCGGTCGTACCCCTCGCCGGGCTCGCCCAAGGCCGCCAGGATCACCCGCCCGGCAGAGCCACGGTCCAGCGGCAGCAGCTCGCCAGGCCGCACGTGGTGGCGAATGCCGCGCGGCCCCTCGCAACGCAGCAGGCAGCTGCGGATGCTGCCTTCGTAGACGTGGAACGACGCGCTCTCGCCCGTCGCGGCCGACAGGGCCTGCAACTGGGGCTCGATGAGCACGCCCACGTCGAACTGGGCCTGATAGCAGGCCCCGATCGCTCCCGCGCTGGGCCCCAGGCGCCACGCCCCGTCTTCCCGTTGCACCAGAAAGCCTTCCGCGGCCAAAGTGCGCGCCAGGCGCAGCACCGTGGGCTTGTGCATGCCCGTGCGGCGGCCCAGTTCCGCCAGCGACAGAAAGGCCTCGCCGCCCGAGAACGCCTTGAGCACGGCCAGGGCGCGGGCCACCGACTGCACTGGCTCACCCGCCTGCGCCGCTGGAGCGGGCGGTACGGGAGCGCCCCTGCCGGCCATGGTCAGCGCTGGGCCAGGCGATGGAGCGGCAGGCCAGCCGCGTCCATGGTGGCGTGCAGGATGCGGCCGTGCGTGGAATCGGTCACGAACAGCGTGCGCCGCCCTTCCCCGCCGAATGCGAGGTTGGTGGTGGAACTGCCTGGCATGCCGCGCAGCACCTGCTCGGGCTCGGCGCGGGCGTTGAGCACCCAGACCACGCCCAGCCCCGGGTTGGCCACCAGCAGGCGCCCCTGCGCGTCGACGGCCAGGCCGTCCGGGCCGCTCGGGCCGTACGACGTGAAGAACTGGCTCACCTTGGCCACGCTGCCGTCGGGCAGCAGCGGCACACGCCACACGCAGTTGCCGCGGGTGACGGCCAGATACAGCACGCGACCGTCGGGCGACAGCGCCACCCCGTTGGGGCTGGGCACGTTGTGCAGCACCAGATCGAGCTGACCGTTGGGCCGCAGGCGATAGAGCCGCCCGCTCGGGTCGTGCAGGCCGCTCTGGCCCTGGTCGGTGAAGTAGAGGTTGCCGTCGGCGTCGAAGACGAGGTCGTTCACGCCCTTGAAGCGCTCGCTGTTGCGGCGCTGCAGGTACGGCGAGACCTGGCCCGTGGCCACGTCGAGCCGCATCAACCCGTTCTTGTAGTCGGTGATGAGCAGCGTGCCGGCATCCATGAACTTCAGGCCGTTGGGCTCGCCGTCGTATTCCGCCACCAGGCTCCAGGCGCCCTGGGGGTCGATGCGGAAGATGCGGCCCCAGGGGATGTCGCTCACATAGAGGTTGTCCGCGCCGTCGAACACCGGGCCCTCGAGGAACGAGTCGGTGACGGTGCCGCCCCGGTTGGCGTCGGCCCAGTCGCTGCGCTCGGGGCGGCGCAGCGCGTCGGGCATGGTGGAAAAAACGTCCAGTTCGCGGACCAGCGGAGGTTGCAGCAGATACATCGCGGCGATTCTTTCTTCTTGGCTTCAAGTGGCTGGCGGAAAGCCGTACAGCCGGGCCGGGTTGTCCACCAGGATGCGCGCCATGGCGGCATCCGATCCCGCCCAGGCGCGCAGCAGGTTCACCAGATCGGCGTCGTTCACCGTGCCCGGCTTCTCGGTGGTGTGGGGCCAGTCGCTGCCCCACACCAGCCGCTCGGGCGCCGCCGCTACCAGCGACCGACCCAGCGGCAGCGTGTCCGCATAGCCCTGGCCCTGCACCGTGGAGCGCATGTAGGCGCCCGAGAGCTTGACCCAGGTATTGCCCGCATCCAGCAACTGGCGCAGCACGCCATACGCCGGCGCGGCCGCGCCCTCGGCCGGCTCGATCAGGCCCAGGTGATCGATGACCAGCGGCACAGGCAGTGTCTGCAGCAGCGGCGCGAACTCCATGATCTGCTCAGGCCGGGCGAACAGCTGGATATGCCAGTCCACGCCGCCTGGTTGGCGCGCGACCTTGTCCGCGAGCGTGGCCATCATCTGTGGCGGGGTCGCACCCCACGACTGCGGCGACACGAAGTTCACCCGCAGCCCGCGGACACGGCGAGCCGCCAGCCGGGACAGCTCCGCTTCGGCCACTCCCGGCCCCACCACCGCCACGCCGCGTGCCTGGTCGCCCAGCTGGTCCAGCGTGTCGAGCGTGCAGGCGTTGTCGGTGCCGTAGGTGGAGGGCGTCACCACCACCGCGCGCGACGTGCCCACCCGCTGCTGCAACTGGCGATAGGCCGCCACCGGCGCATGGGGCGGCGTGCGCGGCCAGTGCGGCGACGGCGCGAAACGCCGGTCGAAGATGTGCATGTGGCTGTCGCACGCCAGCGCCGGCAGCGCGCTCGCAGGGCGATTCAGCCCCACGGAATGGGGCACGGGTTC
The DNA here is from genome assembly GCF_040365715.1 of Acidovorax sp. FG27. NCBI lineage: Bacteria > Pseudomonadati > Pseudomonadota > Betaproteobacteria > Burkholderiales > Comamonadaceae > Acidovorax > Acidovorax sp. FG27. The sequence goes on along the minus strand of NZ_BAABVY010000010.1, from coordinate 157,446 downwards.
GGAGAGGTCGGGCAGATGCATGGTGTCTCGCGTCGATGTGGGGGCCGGGCCGGGCCGGGCCGGACCGGGCATAGGGCGCGCACGGGCTCCGGTTCAGTCCAGCTTGATGTTGCCCTTCTTCACCACCTCGCCCCACTTGGCGTCTTCCTTCTTCAGGAAGGCCGCGAACTCCGCTGGCGTGGAGCCGATGGGCTGGGCGCCCAGGTCGGTCAGCCGCTGGCGCACCTCGTCTTCCTTGAGCACCTCGACCAGCGCCTGCTGCAACTGGGCAGCGATGGGCGCCGGTGTTCCGGCGAGCAGGAACACGCCGTTCCACTCGTAGGCCTCGTAGCCGGGGATCACCGTCTCGGCCACCGTGGGCACCTCGGGCAGCCGCTTGGAGCGTTCCGGCGCGGAAACGGCCAGGGCGCGCAGCTTGCCGCCGGTCACCAGCGGGTAGGAGGCCGCCACCGTGCTGAACATGAAGTCCACCTGCCCGCCCATCACGTCAGCGATGGCTGGGCCGCCGCTCTTGTAGGGCACATGCACCATGTCCAGCTGCAGCTGCTGGCGAAAGAGCTCCGAGGCCAGGCGCTGCACCGTGCCGCTGCCGCCGGAGGCGAAGTTCAGCTTGCCCGGCTGCGCCTTGGCCCGCGCGATCAGATCGTTCACGTTCTTGAAGGGCGAGTCGGCCTTCACGATCAGGATGTTGGGCGCCAGCAGCACCAGCGACAGCGGCTGCAGCGCCTTGGCCGCGTACGGCATCTTGGGAAACAGGTGCGGGTTGATGGAGTAAGGCGTGGCGTCGTAGAGCATGGTGTAGCCGTCGGCCGGGGCCTTGGCGACGAAGCTGGCGCCGATGGTGCCGCTCGCGCCCGGCTTGTTGTCCACGATCACGCTGCCGCCCAGCTTGGCGCCCATGCGCGTGGCGACCACGCGGGCGACGGCATCGGCCGCCCCGCCCGGCGCATAGGGCACGACGATGGTGATGGGCCGCTCGGGAAAGGCAGCCTGGGCGAGGCCGGCGGCCAGGGCGACGGCGGCGACGAGGGGTTTGATGAAGCGGTGCATGGTGTCTCCTGGTTTTGAACCGATGAAAGAGCGAAAGAGGCGTCCGGCGCCGTCGCGGCGGACTTCGAGCGGCAGCCTGCGGCTACTCCGCCTTCAGATCCAGATCGCGGGCGATCTGCGTGTAGGTGGCGACTTCGCGCGCCACCTGCGCGGCGAAAGGCTGGCCGCAGGTGGAATCGGCGTCCAGCCCCAGGCCGCGCAGCCTGGCAGCGGCGTCCGCGCTCTGGGCGAATTCGCGGGCCACTTTTTCCAGCTGCTGCGCGATGGGCTCGGGCAGGCCGGCGGGCGCCAGCACGCCGTACCAGGCGTCGGCGGAATAGTTGCCGCCGCCCGATTCCGCGAACGTGGCCACCTCGGGCAGCAGCGGCGAGCGCTTGGGCGAGGCGACGGCCAGCGCCGTGAGCTTGCCGCTCTTGATCTGCGGCAGCACCGAGCCCAGCGTGGCGAACGAGCTGTCGAGCTGGCCGCCCATCAGGTCGGACACCACGGGCGCTGCGCCCTTGTAGGGCACGTGGTTGAGCTTCAGGCCGTTGGCGCGCGCGAACATCTCCGTGGCGAAATGGCCCGAGCTGCCCACGCCGGCCGTGCCGGCAGTGACGCGGCCGGGCTCCTGCCGGGCGCGGGCCAGGTAGTCGGCCAGCGATTTGACCGGCAGGCCCTGCCCCACCACCAGCACCGTCGGACTGGTGGCCACGGTGCACAGCGGCCGGAAGGACTGCACCGCATCGAACTTGACCCGGCCGCCGTAAAGCGCGGGGATCATCGTGTGGTTGGTGGCGCCGAACAGCAGGGTGTAGCCGTCGGCCGGGGCGCTGGCCACGGCCTGCGCGGCCAGGATGGTGTTGGCGCCGGGCTTGTTGTCGATGACGAACGGCTGGCCCAGCACGCGGCTGGCATGGTCGGCGAACGCGCGGGCGACCACGTCGGTCGGGCCGCCGGCGGCAAAGCCCACCACCAGCTTGACCGGCTTGGCGGGGTAGCTGGGCGCCTGGGCGAAGGCGCTGGCAGATGCTATCAAAAAAGTAGCTGCAAGCGCTGATTTCATCAGCGCGGGGCGCACTTTTGGCTTGAAATGAAGAGGCATGGCTTGTCTCGCGCGTCGGGCCGCTTGGTGTGCAGCCTCATGGAGTGGATGGGAAAAATGCGCGCCGGATCGCACGTCCGGCGCCGGCACACGCAGGCGCGCAGGCCGGGCGCACGCCCAGGCCCGCGCCTGCTCTTTCAGTCAGGCGGCAGCCGGGACGCGCTCCAGCACGGCCAGCAGGTTCTTCGCCGCGCCCACGCCCATGTTCACGTAGGCGTCGCTGGTCACGCCGCCGATGTGCGGCGAGAGGATGAAGTGCGGCTCGCCCTGGAACGGGTGGCCGGCCGTCATGGGTTCGACGGCGAAGCTGTCCAGGCCGGCGGCCATCACCTGGCGCGAACGCACGGCCTGCAACAGCGCCGCTTCGTCGATCAGGCCGCCGCGCGCGGTGTTCACCACAATCACGCCGGGCTTGCACTGCGCCAGCGTGGCGGCGTTCAGCATGCCGCGGTTCTCGTCGGTCAGCGGGCAGTGCAGCGAGATGGCATGCGATTCGCGCCAGATCGTGTCGAGCGAAACGCTCTGCACGTAGTCGGGCAAATTCATGGCGAAAGGGTCGAACCCAATCACCCGCATGCCGAGTGCGTCGGCCATCTTCGCGAAGCGCAGGCCGATGGCCCCCAGGCCCACCAGGCCGACGGTGCGGCCGCCCAGCTCCAGGCTCTTGTGCGTGGCCTTGTCCCAGTGGCCGGCATGCATGCGCGCATCCAGCGCCACCACCGACTTGGCGCAGGCCAGCAGCAGCGCCAGCGCCTGCTCCGCCACGGCCGCGGCGTTGGCGCCCACGGCAGCCACCACCTCGATGCCGCGCTCCTTCGCCGCCACCTTGTCGATGGTGTCGGTGCCGCTGCCGTGCTTGGAGATCACTTTGAGCGAAGGCGCCGCGTCCATGATGGCGGCGCCCACCTTGCCGTAGCGCACGATGATGGCCACCGGGTCGTGCTGCTTCGCCAGCGCGACCAGGTCGGCTTCGGTCGGCGTCTTGCCGGCATAGACGACTTCGTAGCCGGCGAGCAGGTCCAGCGCCTGGCGGGCCAGGTCGGCGCCCGTGACGATGATGGTGCCGGCGCTCACAGCGATTCCCCTTCTTTCAGCACGCCGGCGGCGCGCAGCGCGGCGGGCAGCCATTTCGACGCCGTGTCGCCCCGGGCGATGGCCTCGATGCGGGCGGCCTCGTCGGCCACCTTCTTGTCGGCAAGATCCATCATGGCGGGGGCCTTGGCCCGCTCGATCACGACCACGCCGTCGGCGTCGCCCACCACCAGGTCGCCCGGGTTCACCACGGCGCCGCCGGCCGAGATGGGGTGGTTGATGCGGCCGGGCACGAACTTGGTGGGGCCGGCGGGGTTGAAGCCGGCGCTGAACACGGGGAAGTCCAGCTCCAGGATCTCCAGCTTGTCGCGGATGGCGGCGTCCACGATCACGCCGGCCAGGCCCCGCTTCTTGCAGGCGCTGAGCATCAGCGTGCCCATCAGCGCGGCGGTCTGGTCGCCCTTGCCGTCGATCACCAGCACGTCGCCCGGCTGGGCCAGCGCGATGGCGGCATGGATCATGAGGTTGTCGCCGGGGCGCACTTCTACGGTGAAGGCCGGGCCTGCGACCTTCATGCTCTGGTGCACGGGCGCGACACGGCCGTGCATGGTGCCCCGGCGGCCGGCCACGTCGGCCAGGATCGCCGCCTGGTAGGTGGCGGCGCGGGTGACGACGTCGGCGCCGACGCGCTCGATGTCACGGATGATTTCAGGGAGTTGGCTCATGGTGATGCTCGTTGGGTGAGGTGAAGTAAAAAAAAAATGGGGAATGGCAGGAGCCACAGCGGCCGGGTTCGGAGGCGGCCTGCCCGCGAGGGCCGGCCGCGCCCCTCACTCCGCCTTGATGTTTCCGTCCTTGATGACCCGGGCCCACTTGGCGGAGTCGGCCTTCTGCAGGTCGCCCAGCTGCCGGGGCGTGCCGCCGACCAGCGTCACGCCCAGCTTGTCGGCCAGCGCGGTGACGGCCGGGTCCTTCAGGGCGCCGTTGATCTCCTGGTTCAGCCGCTGCACCAAGGCCTCGGGCGTCCTGGCGGGCGCGAACACGGCCTGCCACTGCTCGACGACGAAATCCTTCATGCCGACCTCGCCCATGGTGGGCACGTTGGGCAGGGCCTTGAGCCGCTGGGCCGAGGTGACCGCCAGCGCGCGCAGCTTGCCGGCCTGCACGTGCGGCAGTGCGGCGGCCACCGGTGCGAACATGAACTGCACCTGCCCCGCCAGCGTGTCCTGCAGCGCGGGCGTATCGCCCTTGTAGGGCACGTGGATGAAGCGCGCGCCGGTCTGCTGCTGCAGCAGCTCGCCCTGCATCTGCAGGATGGTGCCGTTGCCGCCCGAAGCGAAAGCCAGCTGGCCGGGTTGGGCCTTGGCGGCTGCCACCAGCTCGGCCACGGTCTGGAACGGCTGGCCCAGGCCCACCACCAGGATGTGCGGGATGGTGCCGATGATCGCCACCGGCTCGAAGCCGGCGATGGGGTCGTAGGGCAGCTTGCCCATCAGGTGCGGCGCGATGGCCTGCGGGCCGATGGAGGTGCCCAGCAGCGTGTAGCCGTCCGGCGCGGCCTTGGCGACGTAGGCGGCGCCGATGGTGCCGGTGGCGCCCGCCTTGTTGTCCACGATCACGTTGGTGCCGAGAGACGTGCCCACGCGCTGCGCCACGTTGCGGCCCAGCACGTCGGTGCTGCCGCCGGGCGGGTACGGCACGACCCAGGTGATGACCTTGCCCGCCGGCCAGTCGGGCTGGGCCAGGGCGGGCGCGGTGACCAGGGAGCCCAGCAGCAGCGCGCCGGCAGCGGCGACCACGCGGCGGCGCTGCATGCCTCCGGAAGCGCGGCCTGACCCGGATGGATGGAGGATGTGGCTCATGGTTTGTCTCTTGTGGTTGGAATGAGAGGCCCGCAGGGAGCGAATCCATACAGCGCGGCGGGGTTGTCCACGAGCACGCGCCGCAGCGCGGCGGCGTCGCCCGTCTGCCGCGCCCAGTCGGCCAGGCGGTCCACCTGCTGCGCGTCGTCGGGCAGCGGCTGCACGCCGGCCGTGGCCGTGGCGTGGGGCCAATCGCTGCCCCAGACGACACGCTCCGGCGCCGCCCGCAGGTAGCTGGCGGCCAGTGCGTCGAGCGCCGGGTCGTCCACCGCCTGGCGTTCGCTCACGATGTAGCCGCCGGACAGCTTGACCCATGCGCGCCCGCCCTGCAGCAGCTCCAGCACCAGCGCATGGGCGGCATGGCGTCCGGCCAGCGCGGGGGCGATGCGCCCGAAGTGGTCGAACACCAGCGGCACGGGCGACTGGCGCAGCACGCTCGCCTGCTGCGCCAGCACGTCCGGCGCCATCAGCAATTGCAGGTGCCAGCCGAGCGGCGCGATGCGCCGGGCCAGCGGCAACAGCGCATCCACGGTGCCCGACACGCCCAGCGACAGGTTGAGCCGCACACCACGCACGCCGGCCTGGTGCAGGCGTTGCAGTTCGGCATCGCTTTCCTGCCCGCCGATCACCGCCACGCCGCGCGCGCCCTCGCCCAGCGCCGCCAAGCCTTCGAGCATGCAGCGGTTGTCGGTGCGGTAGGTCGACGGCGTGACCAGCACGGCGCGCTGGGTGCCGATGCGCCGCTGCAGCGCCCGCAGGTCCGCGACGCCGGCATCCGGCGGCCGCAGGCGGGCGGCGGGATCGGCTGCGAAGCGGCTGTCGTACAGGTGCACGTGGCAATCGCAGGCCCCTGCCGGCAGCGCCGTGCGCGGGGCGGCGGTGCCGGCCGAGTAGCGCACCGGCGCAGGTGTGCAGTCGTCGCGGGTCATCGCGATCGTCGTCATGCGTCGAGACATGTCGAGCGGCTGCGAACCGTGCTCAGTCCAGGCTGGCGCCGGAGTCCTTGACGATCTTGGCCCAGCGCGGCACTTCGGCCTTGAGCAGGGTGCTGAACTTTTCCGGCGTGCCGCCCAGCACCTCGCCGCCCTCGGACTTGAGTTTCTCGGCCACGTCGGGCTGGGTGAGCGCCTGGTTGATGGCCTTGTTCAGTGTCTGCACCACGGCCGCCGGGGTGCCCGCGGGCGCCAGCACGCCGTACCAGGAGGCGGCCTCGAAGTCCTTGTAGCCGGACTCGGCCAGCGTGGGCGTGTCGGGCAGCTGGGCCGAGCGCTTGAGCGAGGTGATCATGATGGCGCGCAGCTTGCCGTTGCGCACCTGGCCCAGCAGCGTGGGCACGGCGGACATGTAGAGATCGATCTGCCCGCCCACCAGGTCGGTCATGGCCTGGGAAGCGCCCTTGTAGGGCACGTGGCGCAGCTGGATGCCGGCGGCGTTCTCGGCCAGCTCGCCCGCCAGATGGGCCACCGTGCCGTTGCCGGAATAGCCCAGGGTGAGCGCGTCGGGCTTGCCCTTGGCGGCGGCCACCACGTCGGCGAAGGTCTTGTAGGGGGAATTGATGGGCGCGGCCATCACGATGGGCGCGGAGGACACCAGCGCGACGGGCACCAAGTCCTTGAGCGGGTCGTAGGGCAGCTTGGCGTAGAGCGAGGGGTTGATGGCCAGGTTGCTGGTCTGGCCCATTACCAGCGTGTAGCCGTCCGGCGCAGCCTTGGCCGCCGCGTCCACGCCCAGGTTGCCGCCGGCGCCGGGCCGGTTGTCGACCACCACGTTCCACTTGTGCTGGTCGGTCAGCTTCTGGGCCACGGTGCGCGCGATCATGTCGGTGCCCCCGCCGGGCGGGAACGGCACGATGAGGCGGATGGGCTTGTTGGGATAGGCGGCCTGGGCATGCGCGGCGCCGGGTGTGAGCGCAGCGGCGCCCAGCCCCATCAGGGCGGCGAGCATGAGGCGTGCGCCCAGGGCGCGGCACGTTGGCGAAATGGCGTTGTGCATGGTTTGTCTCCGTTGTGGTGGACCTGCCCAGCCTTGTTCCAGGCATTGGGGGCGACTCTACGAAAACGTTTCAACCCATACAATGCGGTTTCGTACAGCGAAACGAATGCCACGATGAGCAACTCCTCCCGAACCCGTTCAATGCCTTCTCCAGCGCCCGTGAAAAGCGCCCGATCCGCCGGTGCGGAGACCACCGCGTCCGCTGGCGACGGACCACCCACCGCTGGCGACGCACCGCCCGCCACGGCACCGGAGCCAGGCGGCGTGATCGCGGTGACGCGGGCGCTGCAGGTGCTCGAAGCCTTCGCGCTGGGCGAATCGCACCTGCCGCTGGCCGAGCTGAGCCGCCGCTGCGGCCTGCACAAGACCACCGTGCTGCGCCTGGCGCGCACGCTGGCGCAGTCGGGCTACCTGGTGCAGCGCGAGGATGGCGACTGGCGGCTGGGCCCCGCCACCGGCTGGCTGGGCGCGCGCTACCAGGCGGGCTTCGACGTGCAGAACGTGATGGAACCGGCCTTGCGCGCCCTGACCCAGGCCACCGGCGAAAGCGCCGCCTTCTACGTGCGCGAGGGCAACCTGCGCACCTGCATCGTGCGGGTGGAAGGCCCGCAGGCACTGCGCCACCATGCCCGCATGGGCGAGGGCCTGCCGCTGGAAAAGGGTTCGCCCGGCCGGGTGATCCTGGCCTTCTCCGGCGAGCCCGGCGCGGTGTACGAGGCCATTCGCCAGCGCGGCTACCACTGGTCGATCAGCGAGCGCGAGCAAGGCGTGGCCACCGTGTCGGCCCCCGTCTTCGGCATGCACTGGCGGCTGATGGGCTCGGTGTGCATTTCCGGCCCCGCCTCGCGCCTGACGGAGGACCGCCTGCAGGAGCTGGCGCAAACGGTGGTGAGCGCCGCCACGCAGCTGTCGTATGCGCTGGCGGGCAACGCGGCGACCCAGTCCGCGCCGGCGCAGCGGGCGAGCCATTGGCACCCTTGAGGGGCACGTCGGCGGCCCCGTGCTACCGTCTTGCGCAGCCTCTTGCCGACAACCCAAGGAGACCAGCGTGAGCCGCTACCCCCAACCCGACCTCAACACCCTGCCGGACGACATCCGCGCCCGCATCCTCGAGGTGCAGGAGAAGTCGGGCTTCATTCCCAACGTGTTCCTCGCCTTCGCCCGGCGTCCGGCCGAGTGGCGGGCGTTCTTCGCCTACCACGACGCGCTGATGCTGAAGGAAGAAGGCAGCCTGACCAAGGGCGAGCGCGAGATGATCGTGACCGCCACCAGCGCCGCCAACGAGTGCCTCTACTGCGTGGTGGCCCACGGCGCGATCCTGCGCATCTACGAGAAGAAGCCGTTCATCGCCGACCAGGTGGCCGTGAACTGGCGCAAGGCCGACATCAGCCCGCGCGAGCGCGCCATGCTCGAATTTGCGATGAAGGTCTGCCTGGACAGCCAGGCCATCGCACCGGCCGACATCGACGCGCTGCACGCGCACGGCTTCGACGACGAGGATGCCTGGGACATCGCGGCGATCACCGCGTTCTTCGGCCTCTCCAATCGCATGGCGAGCTTTGCCGGCATGCAGCCGAACCCCGAGTTCTACCTGATGGGCCGGGTGCCGCGCGAAAAGAAACAGTGAACCCGCCGTGATGCATTCGCTATTATTTCAATAGCAACTCGCGCTTATCAGACGGGCGCCGGAGGGAATTTTGGCCCTCATCCGGCGTCGTGCGGGGGCGGCAGGCCGGCATCGCCTTCGTCCGCCCGGGTGGAGGCCCGCTCGATCAGCCGGAACCCCAGGTCGAACGACGACCGGTCGGCCGGCACACCCCGGCAGCGGTCCACGATGAGCCGGGCGGCCAGGCGGCCGATCTCCGGGCCGTCCACGTGCACGGTGGTGATGGACGGCACCATGTGCGCGGCGAATTCCGCATTGCCGAAGCCCGACACCGCCAGATCCTGCGGCACGCGCAGGCCGCGGGCGCGCGCCTCGACCAGCACGCCGTGGGCCAGCATGTCGGAGCTGCAGGCCACCGCCTGCAGGCGGGGATGCCGCTCGAGCAGCTCGCCCAGGGCGCGGCGGCCCGATTCGAGCGTGCTGGGCGCGGGCACCCGGGCGGTGGGCACCTCGCGGCCCCAGGCGGCGGTGAAGCCCGCATGGCGCTGCATGGCGCGGTGGTCGTCGCCGGTGGCGATGCCGACGTGGCGGAACCCCCGCGCCAGGAAGTACCCCGCCAGGGCGCTGCCCACCTTCAGGTGCGAGAAGCCGATCACCATGTCCACCGGCCGGTCGCTGATGTCCCAGGTCTCCACCACCGGGATGCCGGTGGCGCGCAGCCGCTCGCGCGAGCGCTCCGAGCGCACCAGCCCCATGACGACGATGCCGTCGGGCTGGCGGCCGAGCATGGCAGCCAGCACTTCGTCCTCGCGCTCGGCGTCGTAGAAGGTCTGGCCCAGCAGCAGCTGGTAGCCCTCGTCGTGCAGCGCCGCGGTCAGCGTCTGCACCGTCGGCAGGAACTGCGACACCGACAGCGCCGGCACGATGCCCGCCACCATGCGGCTGCGCCGGGACTTGAGCCCGCCGGCCAGCAGGTTGGGGATGTAACCAGTCGCCTGCACCGCCTGCTCCACCCGCTCCCGTGTCTTGGCGGACACGATCGCCGGATTGCCCAGCGCCCGCGACGCGGTGATGAGCGACACGCCGGCCACCCGCGCCACGTCGTGCAGCGTGGCGCCCTTCACAGGCGCATTCGGTGTTCGGTCGGGGCGGGAAGAAGCGTTCATGGAGCAACAGCAAAAAGGATCGGGCCGTACACGCTGCCGGGGCTGCCAGCGCCGGAACCCGCGCCGGGCGCCAACCCAGGGCCCCGGGCACGCCGGGACATGACGGCCCGGCCAGCCAACGCATCGTCCTGACATGCCGGCGCCTTGACGGCGGGTGGCAACGGTAGCAGATCGCCCACCGCGCCGGCGCAGCTCACAGGCGCGCGATGCGGGAAAACCCTTTTCACTGGCCCAAATGACAACGATATCATTCCGTCTCACGTTCCTGCCTGGCCGTGGCAAACCACAAATATTCCAACAGTCCAGGTCGCTCGGCGCCAGATGACAACGATGTCATCCGCCGGGCAGTCGCTGCCCGCAGGCATTCACCCCTTCATCACGGAGACAACACCATGAAAAAGCTTTGCATTGCCGCCGCCCTGGCGCTGGCCGCCTGGGGCGCCGCCGCCCAGTCCTGGCCCGAAAAGCCCGTCACGCTGGTCGTGCCCTTCCCGCCCGGCGGGTCGACCGACCAGGTGGCCCGCGCCGTCAGCCCGCGGCTGACCGAGAAGTTCAAGCAATCGTTCCTGGTGGACAACAAGCCCGGCGCCACGGGCACCATCGGCGCCACCTTCGTGCAGCGGGCGGCGCCGGACGGGAGCACGTTCCTGGTCACCTCGCTCGGCCCGCTGGTGATCGTGCCGCACCTGGTCAAGAGCCTGCCCTTCGATCCGCTGAAGGACTTTGACCTCATCACCGTGGCCGTGCAGTCGCCCAACGTGCTGGTGGTGCCGGCCGCGTCGCCGCTGAAAAGCGTGGCCGACGTGGTGGCACAGCTCAAGGCCCAACCCGGCAAGATGAGCTTCGCCTCGGCCGGCAACGGCTCCAGCGACCATCTGACGGCCGAGCTCTTCTGGCAGCAGACCGGAACGCAGGGCATGCACGTGCCCTACAAGGGCGGCGCGCCCGCGCACACCGACCTCATCGGCGGCCAGGTGGATGCGTCGTTCCAGAACGTGAACTCGGTGATCCAGTACATCAAGGGCGGCAAGATGCGCGCGCTGGCCGTGACCAGCGCCCGGCGCTCGCCCGTGCTGCCCGACGTGCCCACCCTGGCCGAGGCTGGCGTGAAGAACGTGGAAGTCGCCTCGTGGCAGGCCATCGTCGCGCCCAAGGGCCTGCCGCCCGCTGTGCGCCAGAAGGCCCATGCCGCCTTCGTGGAAGCGCTGAACGACCCCAAGGTGCGCGACCAGTTCGTCTCGATCGGCTTCGAGATGGTGGCCAACACGCCCGAGGAATTCGCCGCCTTCCAGCGCAAGGAATACGACCGCTGGAAGACCGTGATCCAGACCGGAAAGATTTCCATCGACTGAGGTCGAACCGCCCCCCACACGCTTCCTGACGAACCCATGACTTCAGCCGCGCCCGCCCTTTCCTCCGAGACCTCCAGCCAGGACCGCATCGCCTGGATACGCCTGTCGTCCTGCTACCTGCCGCTTTCGCAGCCGATCAGCGACGCCAAGGTGCTGACCGGGCGGCAGAAGCCGATGACCGAGATCGCGATGCTGTTCGCCGAGATCGAGACGCGGGACGGCCACCGCGGCCTGGGCTTCAGCTATTCCAAGCGCGCGGGCGGGCCGGGGCAGTTCGCGCACGCCGAGGAGATCGCGCCCGCCCTGATCGGCGAAGACCCGAACGACATCGCACGCCTCTGGACCCGGCTCTGCTGGGCCGGCGCCTCGGTGGGCCGCAGCGGGCTGGCGGTGCAGGCCATCGGCGCGTTCGACGTGGCGCTCTACGACCTGAAGGCGCGGCGGGCGAACCTGTCGCTGTCCAAGCTGCTCGGCTCGCACCGCGAATCGGTGCGCTGCTACAACACCTCCGGCGGCTTTCTGCATACCCCGCTCGACCAGCTGCTGCGCAATGCCGAGGCATCGCTCGGGCGCGGCATCGGCGGACTCAAGCTCAAGGTGGGCCAGCCGGATTGCGCGCTGGACATCCACCGCGTGGCCACCGCCCGCCAGCACCTGGGCGACCAGGTGAGCCTGATGGTGGACGCCAACCAGCAGTGGGACCGCCCCACCGCGCAGCGCATGTGCCGCACCTTCGAGCCCTACAACCTGGTCTGGATCGAGGAGCCGCTCGACGCCTACGACTACGAGGGCCATGCCGCGCTCGCCGCGCAGTTCGACACCCCGATTGCCACCGGCGAGATGCTGACCAGCGCCGCCGAGCATGCCGAGCTGATCCGCCACCGCGGCGCCGACTTCATCATGCCCGACGGCCCCCGGCTGGGCGGCATCACGCCGTTCCTGAAGGTGGCCGCGCAGGCCGAGGCCGCCCATGTGATGCTGGCGCCGCACTTCGCCATGGAGCTGCACGTGCACCTGGGCGCCGTCTACCCGAGCGAGCCCTGGGTGGAGCACTTCGACTGGCTCGAGCCGCTCTTCAACGAACGCCTGGAGCTGAAGGACGGCCGCATGCAGGTGCCCACCCGGCCCGGCCTGGGCCTGTCCCTCAGCGAGCAGGCCGCCCGCTGGACGCGCGCGTCGGTCGAGATCGGCCAGCGGGCATGATCGAACCCGCGGCGCCGCACGCTCGGCGCCCGCCCCGAGGAACCTTTGCCATGAACGCCCCCACCTCCACCGTCCTCTCCCGCCCGCCGCTGCACATCAGGATGCACCCGGCCGACAACGTCGCCATCATCGCCAACGACGGCGGCCTGCCCGCCGGCACCGCGCTGCCGGGCGGCCCGGTGCTGGTCGAGCACGTGCCGCAGGCCCACAAGGTGGCGCTCGAAGACATTCCGCAAGGCGGCGTGGTGCGCCGCTACGACGTGCCCATCGGCTACGCCGTGCGGCCCATTCCCGCGGGCAGCTGGGTGCACGAGAAGCTGGTGAAGATGCCCGAGGCGCGCTCGCTGGAAGGCTTGCCCATCGCCACCGTGCGACCGCCCGCCCTGGAGCCGCTCACCGGCTACACCTTCGAGGGCTTTCGCAACGCGGACGGCTCGGTGGGCACGCGCAACATCCTGGCCATCACGCAGACCGTGCAGTGCGTGGCGGGCGTGACCGCCTTCGCGGTGCAGCGCATCAAGTCGGAGCTGCTGCCGCGCTTTCCCAACGTCGACGACGTGGTGGCGCTGGAGCACGGCTACGGCTGCGGCGTGGCCATCGATGCGCCGGACGCCGTCATTCCCATCCGCACGCTGCGCAACATCAGCCTGAACCCCAACTTCGGCGGCGAGGTGATGGTCGTCAGCCTGGGCTGCGAGAAGCTGCAGCCCGAGCGCCTGCTGCCGCCCGGCAGCATTGCGCTGCGCGACGAACGCACGCTGGAAGAAGCGCCGCTCGACGTCGTCTGCCTGCAGGACGAGGCGCACGTGGGCTTCATGTCGATGGTCGAATCGATCCTGCGGCAGGCGGAGCGCCACCTGGAGCGGCTCAATGCCCGCCGGCGCGAGACAGTGCCCGCCAGCGAACTGGTGGTGGGCGTGCAGTGCGGCGGCAGCGACGCCTTCAGCGGCGTCACCGCCAACCCGGCGGTGGGTTTCTGCACCGACCTGCTGGTGCGCGCCGGCGCCACGGTGATGTTCAGCGAGGTGACCGAGGTGCGCGACGGCATCGACCAGCTCACCGCCCGCGCCGCCACGCCCGAGGTGGCCGACGCGATGATCCGCGAGATGGCCTGGTACGACGCCTACCTGAACCAGGGCCGCGTGGACCGCAGCGCCAACACCACGCCGGGCAACAAGAAGGGGGGCCTCTCCAACATCGTCGAGAAAGCCATGGGCTCCATCGTCAAGAGCGGCAGCGCGCCCATCAGCGGCGTGGTGTCGCCGGGCGAAAAGGCCCGCCAGAAGGGCCTGCTGTATGCCGCCACGCCGGCCAGCGACTTCATCTGCGGCACGCTGCAGCTGGCCGCCGGCATGAACCTGCACGTCTTCACCACCGGCCGGGGCACGCCCTACGGCCTGGCCGAGGTGCCCGTCATCAAAGTGGCCACGCGCAGCGATCTGGCGCGGCGCTGGCACGACCTGATGGACGTGAACGCCGGGCGCATCGCCGATGGCGAGGCGACCATCGAATCGCTGGGCTGGGAGATGTTCCACCTGATGCTGGAAGTGGCCAGCGGCCGGCACAAGACCTGGGCCGAGCGCTGGAAGCTGGCCAACCAGCTGGTGCTGTTCAACCCGGCGCCGGTAACCTGAACCGAGCCTGAGCGCTTCGCTACGCTATTGATAGCAAGAGGCGCTGGATTGGCGGGCGCCAGCGGTGATTTTCTGGGTGGGATGCGTCATCTGACCCGCTCCGCTGCCCATGCGCTTGGCCCAGCCGCAGCGGGCATGGCGATCGGGCGAGGCCTCCTACGCCTCGGAACGGTCACTTCACGCGCACGGTGTTCCGGCCCGCGTGCTTGGCGGCATAGAGCGCTTGATCCGCTCGCGCTGTCAGCGTGTCGGCATCGTCGTCGATGGCGTAGCTCGCGATGCCGAAGCTGCAGGTGCACGGGCCCACGGCGAGAAAGTCGGTGGCGGCGATGGCGCCGCGCAGTTTTTCGGCGACCAGCAGGCAGTCGATGGCGGGGGTGTTTGGCAGCACCAGCATGAATTCCTCCCCGCCCCAGCGGCCGACCGTGTCGACGCTGCGCGTGTGTGCCGTCAGCACCCTGGCCAGGTGCGCCAGCACCCGGTCCCCGACCAGGTGCCCGTGCAGATCGTTGACGCGCTTGAAATGGTCGATGTCGAGCAGCATGACGGAGAACGACGTGGCATACCGCCGGGCCCGCAGCAGGTTGTCCTCCAGCACCTGGTCCAGCCGCGTCCGGTTGGCGATGCCGGTGAGGCGGTCGGTGATGGACAGCTGGGTGATCTCCTGGTTGGAGGCCTCCAACTCGGAAGTGACGGCTTCGATGAACTGCACCAGGCGCGAGACGACGCGGCTGTGCTGGTTCGCGTAAGGGTCCCGCACATCGGGCCGAGGCAGCGGGCTCGCCGCATCTTCCGAAGCCGTGCCGGGGGATGGATCCCGCGGGCCCTCGCGCAAGCTGACCGCCACCATGGTCGCGTTGAGCAGCGACAGGCGCGTCGTTCCGAAGAATTCGCCGTAGGTATAGAACCCGAACGTCGGAGCGATCGACTCGAAAGGAACGGTTTCGAGTTCGGCCTCGCCCTGCATCAGGAACCGCCGGCAGCCGCAGGAGAAAAGAAAGATGGCCTGTGGCCGCTCGTGCGCCATCGCGGCATGGATGCTGCGCGCGCCCTCCACGATCAGCACCGGGTCACCGTAGCCGAGGCGGAACCGGTCGCCTTCGTGCAGGTCGGCCACGAACTGTATGGATCCGTCCTCGTGCGCTGCGACCGGCACGCGTGCGAGCAACCGGCCCTCGCGCTCGATCAGCAGTGGAAACTCCAATGCGTTCAGGAAGAAATCCGAATCGTTCGGAATGTTCAGGTACCGGCGGTACATCTCGAAAGCAGGCTCGCCATCGACCTGCGCGAGGGTCAGTCCCTGCACCGCGGTCATGGCCATGCTCTTGCTGAGCGGACGCCAGCCCAGGTAGGTGTGGGCATCGATCTGCAGGTCCGCGCCCGCGAAGACCACGGCGACGACGCCACATGCGTAGGCCGCGCCGTTCGTGAAGACCAACGAATTCGCCATCATGGCGTAGTCGCCCGCCCCCCCGCCGAACAGCAGTACGCCGGCGGCCACCGACTCGATTCCACGCAGCAGGGAAGCGGCGTCCAGGCTGAGCGGGGTCGCGAGCAACAAGGCGCCGCGCACATCGCCCGCGGCACGGGCGATCCTGTGGCCCAGTGCTGCGCCCACGGATGCCTCGTCGTCGCCGCCGCAAGGCATGTCGATCACCGTGACGGTGGACGAGGACATGCAGGTGAAACCGAGCACGGTCTGGTGCGTGAGGAGCCGTCCGCCGGCGATCTCGCCCACGGTGGATGCGCCGACGATGACGGCCTGCGGCAGTTCGTCCGACACCACCCGCACGATCTCCATCACAGCGGCCATCTCGTTGTGCATCGAGTACACCTGCACGAGCACCGAGCGCGCCGCGGCAGCATGGGCGGCAAGCGGGCCGGTTCGCAAAAAGTCCTGCAGAGCCTGGATGCTCACGAAGACGTGGGAGTGGTGGGAGAGCATGACCAGGGTTGTACCAAGCAGCGCCTGACGGCGCACGGGATTCTTCGCTGGATTCTGCAGCGGCGGCGCAGCCAGCAGCGCCCCCACCACGCCCTTACCGTGCCCTGGAAGCGAGGGCACGGCGGCCGCCCGTTCTGGCGCACGACCTACGCCGCAGGCCGGGGCGCATCGTCATCGGCGCGCAGCAGGCCCCAGATCATGCGCACCAGTTCGTCCTCGAAAGCGGGGGTGCCCAGCAGCGGTGACTGCTCCAGCGCGGCGCTGCGGATGGCGCCCATCACCGCGCGGGTGGCGACGAACATCATCGCCGGCGTGGGCGGGCGCACCGAGGCGTCGCCGCCGCCCTCCTCCACCAGCCGCGACAGGGCCAGGGCATTGCGCTCGGCGCCCTCGCGCAGGGCGGCGGTGATGGCATCGTGCCGGTCGATGCGCCAGCCCAGCCGCACCATCTGCCGGCCCGCCTGCGAGCGGCCGGTGCCGAACGCCGCCACCAGCAGCCCCACCATGTCGCGGACCACGCCGCGCACCTCGCGCCGCTCGGCCACGGCCGCGTCCAGCAACTGCTGGATCTGCTGCTGCACGCGGTTGCGCTCGCGCTCCACCATCGCCAGCAATATGGCCTCCTTCGACGGGAAGTACTGGTAGAGCGTGCCGATGGAAAACCCCGCCACCTCGGCGATGCGGTTGGTGGTCACCGCCGCCTCGCCCTGCTCCACGATCTGAGCCGTGGCGCCGAAGATCGCCTCGACGGTGTGCAGCGCACGGTCCTGCGTGGGCTGCCGGCGCAGGGCCGGCCGTGTTTTGGGGGTATCGGTCTTCTTCATGGATGGGGCTGGCAAAACATGAGCCTTAGGCGAGTAGCGGTGCGCGGCATGAATCTGAATAATGCTCAGAAATGGCGCCTCCCGCAACGCGGACGATGGGGTGCCACTTTCCAAGGACATCGCCATGACCACCACCGCCGCCAGTCACGCCGCGCCGCGCGAGCCCGACGGCCAGGCACCGGACGCCCGCCGCCCCAGCCCGCTGCCCATCCGCAAGCTGGCCGTGAATCTGGAGCGCGGCTTCGGCCGCCACTGGCACGGCGGCAAGGCCTTTCACACGCAGTTCTTCAACGCCCTCTCGATGAGCTTTCCGGTGGGCGAGCAATTCTTCATGGATGCGGTGCGCGGCGCCGCCCCGCTGCTGCCGCAGGGTGCCGAACACGCCCGGCTGCGCGAGACGCTGCAGGAGCAGCTGCGCGGCTTCGTCGGGCAGGAGGCGACGCACCGCCACATCCACGGCCTCTACAACGCCCAGCTCGACAAGCAGGGGCTGGTCAACCGCTGGCAGCATTGGGCCCGCGAACGCATCGCGCTGCTGCAGCGGCGCGCCCCGCACCCGCTGCATGCGCTGGCGGTGACCTGCGCGTACGAGCATTTCACCGCGCTGCTGGCCGACGGCACGCTGCGCTACCCGCGCTGGCTCGATGGCGCCGAGCCCGAGATGCAGCTGCTGTGGCGCTGGCACGCGGCCGAGGAGACCGAGCACCGCTCGGTGGCGTTCGACCTGTACCAGGCAAGCGGCGGCAACCAGCGCTGGCGGGTGCGCTGGTACCTGTTCGTGTGCCTGACCTTCGCCCGCGACACCCTGCGCCAGACGGTGCTGAACCTGCACCGCGACGGCACGCTCTGGCGCCCTTCCACCTGGTGGCAGGCCCTGGACCTGTTCTGGGGGCGCGACGGCCTGGTGTGGCGCACGGTGCCGGCGGCGCTGCGCTATCTGCGGCGCGACTTCCACCCCGACCAGGAGACGCATTCGCCCGGCGCGGCCGCGCTGGCGCAAGCCTGGTTCGTTGCGCACGCGACACGCTTTCGGGTGGTGCGGTAGCCAGCCGCCCTCCGGCCGCTCATTATTCGATAGCAGACCACGCCCGCAGCGCGGGCGCTCACGGGTGAATCCGCCCTTTCGCCCATGGCTGGCGATCCACCACGCGCCACCACCCACGTCACGGCAAAAAGCCTGTGCTCCTACACGCGCTGGGGCCGCGAACAGGGAAGCTCCCTGGAACCGCTTCCTTTCCCGCCATGCACAAACGCATCATCCTGGTCGAAGACAACCCCGCCATCCGCGCTTCCCTGCTTTCCGCGCTGGGCGACCTGACGCTGGGCGAAGTGGTGGCGACGGCCGAGACCGTGGACGAGGCACTGAAGGTGTCGAGCGAGTGCGACTGGCAGCTGATGGTGCTCGACCTTTTCCTGCGCGAGGGCAACGGGTTGTCGGTGCTGGAGGCGCTTCAGCAACGGGCGGCGCACCAACAGATCTTCATGCTCACCAACTACCTGTCGCCCGACGTGTGCCGCCGCTGCGCGGCGCTGGGCGCCGACGCGGTGTTCGACAAGTCCACGCAACTGGACGAGTTCTTCACGGCCATCAACTGAGGCGGCCGGCGGCCCCTGCGAGGCGCGCCCAGCCACTCCTGTTTCACGGCAACGACGACAGCGACCGGCCCGCCAGCTGCTCGAATTCGCGGTTGTCGTGCGCGCAGATCACCCGCACTTCTTCGCCCGCGTGCCCCTGGGCCAGCGCGCGCAGCCGCGCCTGGTTGCCCAGCCGCGCGGGGCGGTCCTTTTCCATCATCGTCTGGTAGGCGCGCAGGCCGGGCGGGCACCAGGGGCGCTCGGCATCCATCTCCCGGTGGTGGAAGTAGGCATCACCCGCCTGCAGCAGCCAGCCGTGCTGCGAGCGCACGGCCACGCCGGCATGGCCCAGCGTGTGGCCGGCCAAGGGCACCAGCAGGATGTCGTGCGGCACGCCTTCCAGTTCGCGCACGCAGTCGAAGCCGAACCAGCCCCCGCCATGCGATGGCGCATACGTGTGCCAGTGCTGGCGCTGCGTCCACTGCTGCGGCCGGTAGCGCTGACGGTCCAGCCAGCCGCGCTGGGCCAGGGCGGCGTCGTGCTCGCGCGCCAGCAGGTGCACCCGCGCCCGGGGAAAGTCGTCCAGCCCGCCGGCGTGGTCGAAGTCCAGGTGCGTGAGCACGATGTCGCGCACGTCGGCGGTGTCGAACCCGAGCCGGCGGATCTGCCGCACGGCCGTCATCTCCTCGCGCAGGTCGGGGTCCATCAACCACAGGAAGAACGGGCTGAGCCGGCGCCTGGGCTCGCGCACATCGCGCAGGCCGTAGCCGGTGTCCACCAGCACGAGGCCGGTGGGCGTCTCCACCAGCAGGCAGTGGCAGCACAGCGGCGCTCGCTGCATCAGCGAGGGCGTGCAGCCGTCCATCCAATGGCCGCCCAGGGCGCAGGCAGAAATGCAGTTGAGGTGGTGGATGCGCAGCGTCATGCCTGCAGGTTGGCGCCGGCCGTTCGCGGCCGCTTGTAGGACTGGGCAGCATCCGAAGCGGGCCAGACGCTCACCGCCGGGCCCGGCGCGAAGCGGCCAAGATGAGGGCATGTCCCACGACCCATCGCTCGAACGCTTTCTGCAGGCCCAGGCGCCCGTCTGGCCTCGGGTGCTGGCCGAACTGGCCGCCGGCCGCAAGCTCACCCACTGGATGTGGTTCGTCTTCCCGCAGCTGGCGGGCCTGGGGCACAGCGACATGGCGCTGCGCTACGCCATCCTCTCGGCCGGGGAAGCGCGGGCTTACCTGGGCCATCCGGATCTGGGCAGCCGGCTGCGCGCCTGCTGCGCCCTGCTGCTGCAGCACCCGGACCGTTCGGCGCACGACATCTTCGGCAGTCCCGACGACATCAAGCTGCGCTCGAGCATGACGCTCTTTCGCGAGGTGGCGGCGCCGGGCGACGACGCTTTCGCGGCGGTGCTGAACCGCTACTTCCGCGGCCAGCCCGACCCGCTGACGCTGGAGCGGCTGGCGCGATGACCCCGCGCACGCGGCACCCTCAGGCAGCGCACGGCACGTGGCGCCGCCGCCCGTCAACGGTGCGCGTGCACCGACGCCAGGATGCCGAGCGTGAACAGCACGCAGGCCGCCCACTGCGCCGCGCTGGGCCAGTGGCCGTCCCACGCGAAGGAATAGAGCAGCGCGAACAGGGTTTCGCTCACGATGAGCTGGCCGCAGAGGCTGGCCGAGAGGCGCTGGCTGGCGACGTTCCACAGCACGGTGGCCAGCCAGCTGGCGCCGATGCCGATGGCCAGGCACACCGCCACGAAGCTGCCAAAGCCCGGCCGCGCCGCAAGCGCCGCCATGCTGGAGCCCAGCGTCAGCCAGAGCAGCAACCCGCCCAGCCCGGTGGCGATGCCCAGCCAGTTGGCCCAGTCGCCCGCCCGTACCTCGGGGTGGCGCTGGAGCCAGGCCGAATTCAGCAGCGCGAACGCCGTCCAGAACACCAGGGCCACCAGCGACAGGCCGATGCCGCGCCAGTAGGTGCCCGCGGCCGAAGCGCCAGTGGCGGCGGTGTCGGCGTGCGGCACGTCGGCCATCAGCAGCAACCCGGCCACGGTCAGCAGCAGGCCCGGCACCAGCGCGCCCCAGCGCAGCCCCTGCGGCTTGCCCAACACGATGACCCACACGGGGATGGTGCCGATGATGAGCGCCGGCATGGCCGCGCCGGCATCGCGGATGGCCAGCACCAGCAGCACGTAGTAGCCGGTGAAGCCGAGCACGGAGAGCGCGAGCGCCGCGCCCGCCTGCCGCGGCGTGGGCCAGCGCGGCTTGCCCCGCAAGCTCCAGAGCAGCATGCCGGCAGCCATGGCGCCGTAGGCCATGAAGCGCCACGCCGCCAGGTCGGTGGAGGGAAAGCCCCGGGCGATGTTGGGCGCCACGAACACCAGGCCCCACAGCGCGCCTGCCGCCAGGCCCGCGGCGATGCCGGTCAGCATGCGCGCGCCACGCCGCCGGCCGGCCCCACGGCGGCCGGGCCAGCGGTTGCGGTGCCCCGCGCCTGTCGATCAGCCATCCCTGGATTCCTAAAAAAAGAACGGTCGTTCACTTGCACGGAAGCCGTGCATACAATCGGTTGCGAGGTGACGCCAGGCCAGGCCCAGCGACTCACCGTGTCGATTATCAAATGACGAAGAGACACCCATGACGAAAGACGAGATTCTGAGCACCTATGGCCCGCGAGAGGCCATGGAATACGACGTGGTGATCGTGGGTGGCGGCCCCGCCGGCCTGGCGAGCGCGATCCGCCTGAAGCAGCTGGCGGCCGAGAAGGAGCAGGAACTGTCCGTCGTGGTGCTGGAAAAGGGCTCCGAGCCCGGCGCGCACATCCTGTCGGGCGCCATCATGGACCCGAAGGCGCTGACCGAACTCATCCCCGACTGGAAAGCGCGCGGCGCCCCGTTGAACCAGCCGGTGAGCGAGGACGCGATGATCTTCCTGGGCGAGAAGTCGTCCTGGCGCACGCCCAACTTCCTGCTGCCCGAGTGCTTCCAGAACCACGGCAACTACATCGTCAGCCTGGGCAACGTGGTGCGCTGGCTGGCCGCGCAGGCGGAAGAGCTGGGCGTGGAGATCTTCCCGGGCTTTCCGGCCGCCCAGGTGCTCTACAACGAAGACGGCTCGGTCAAGGGCGTGGCCACCGGCAACATGGGCGTGGGCAAGGACGGCGAGCCGACGGGCGAGTTCCAGCTCGGCATGGAGCTGCACGGCAAGTACACGCTGTTCGCCGAGGGCTCGCGCGGCCACCTGGGCCGGCAGCTGATCTCGCGCTTCAAGCTGGACGAAGGGCGCGACCCGCAGAGCTACGGCATCGGCATCAAGGAGCTGTGGGAGATCGACCCCCAGCGCCACCAGCCCGGCTTCGTCATGCACACGGCCGGCTGGCCGATGAAGGCGGACACGTACGGCGGCTCGTTCCTCTATCACGCCGAAGACAACAAGGTCACGCTGGGCTTCATCACCGGGCTGGACTACTCCAACCCCTATCTCAGTCCGTTCGAGGAGTTCCAGCGCTGGAAGACGCACCCGAACATCCGCTACTACCTGGAAGGCGACGAGTCCAAGGGCATCAAGCCGGCCAAGCGCATCAGCTACGGCGCGCGCGCCATCACGGCCGGCGGCCTGATGAGCCTGCCGAAGTTCGTCTTCCCCGGCGGCGCGCTGGTGGGCTGCGAAGCAGGCTTCCTGAACGTGAGCCGCATCAAGGGCAGCCACGCCGCCATCAAGACCGGCATGCTGGCTGCGGAAGCAGCCTTCGACGCCGTGCAGGCCGGCCGCCAGCACGACGAACTGGCCGCCTACCCGACGGCGTTCGAGAACAGCTGGCTCTACACCGAGCTCAACAAGGCCCGCAACTTCAAGACCTGGTTCAAGAAGGGCCTGGCCACCGCCACGCTGATGAACGGCATCGAGCAATTCGTGCTGAAGGGTCACATCCCGTGGACGCTGCACCGCGACAAGCCCGATCACGCCTGCCTGAAGCCCGCCTCGGAGTTCAAGCCCATCGTCTACCCGAAGCCCGACGGCAAGCTGACCTTCGACCGGCTCTCGAGCGTGTTCATCAGCAACACCAACCATGCCGAGGACCAGCCCGCCCACCTGACGCTCAAGGACCCGAGCGTGCCGGTGAACATCAACTTGGCGAAGTTCGCGGGGCCGGAGGCGCGGTACTGCCCTGCGGCGGTATATGAGTTCGTGCCGGACGAGTCGAAGGGCGGCGATGCCCAGCGCCTGCAGATCAACGCGCAGAACTGCGTGCATTGCAAGACTTGCGACATCAAGGATCCGACGCAGAACATCGTTTGGGTTACGCCGGAGGGTGGTGGCGGGCCGAACTATTCGGGTATGTGACGGTCGCTGTTCGAGGGGCGAGCCGGGCTTGCTCGGGCTGAGCTAGTCGAAGCCTTGTCGGAGCCGGGGGCGGTGCTAGCACGTGCTAGGCGGTTGCTTCCCGGAGCCGGGATTTCGCCCCGGGAAGCAACCACTTGGCAATGGCCAGCAGCGCCCCCACGCCAAACTCTGGCCTCTAAAAGGTCAGCGCGAACCAAGCATAAAAACTAGCTGCACCGCCCACCCCCACAACGCCAGCAGCTATCTTTTCGATAGCATCAAAGCATCTTCACCGCCCGCCCGATGAACACGATCGGCCCGGTCGGCCTGTCGATGGGCGAGCCCGCCTCGGGCTCCAGCGTCAGCTCGAAGAGCTGGTTGGGCTCCAGCGGCGGCAGGCGGCCGATGGCCACCTGGGCCGTTTCGCCCGGGCGCACCAGGCCCAGCGACTTCGGACCCGTCCACTGGTCGGCCTTGGTCCAGAATTGCAGCGACTTGCCCGGCGGCACGGGCGTGTCGCCCAGCGGCTTGAGCTGCAGCTGGCCCGCGCTGGCCGACGCCTGCACCACCCAGCCGGGCGCGGTGCCGCCGGGCGCCACCAGCACCACCATGTACTGGGGCCCGCCGGCCGGCCCGCGCAGGCCGGGGCCGGCCACCAGCACCGCTGCCAGCACGGCGGCAGCGGCGAACCCGCCCGCCGCCAGTCCGCGCCACAGGCGCAGGTCGTTCCACCACGAAGCCAGGGCGGAGGGCCGGGCCGGTGCCGGCGGGCGGGCGGCGTCGGCCGCTTCGGCTTGCCCCCAGCCCAGGCTGTGCTCGATGCGCGGCCAGAGCGCGGCCGAGGGCTCCACGGCGGGCGCCAGGCTGACGAGCGGATGCAGGCGGGCTTCCCAGGCATCGACGGCGGCGCGCAGGGCGGCATCGTCCGGCAGGCGCGCTTCCACCGAGCGGCGGCCTGCGATGGGCAGCGTGCCCAGCACGTAGCCGCCGGCCAGGTCGTCGATGCCCTGGGGCGAGGCGGGTTCGCCGGTGTTCGGTGTCGATGGAGTCGTCATGCCATGCACTCCCGCAGCATGCGCATGCCGCGCTGTATCCACGCTTTCACGGTGCCCAGCGGCGTGCGGGTGCGCTCGGCGATCTCGCCGTGGGAGCAACCCTCCACGTACGCCAGAACGATGCAGTCGCGCCGGGCGGGCTCGAGCCGGCCCAGGCAGTTGTCGAGCCGGCCCAGGTCGGCGCCGCGCTCATAAGGTTCGACCTGGCTGCGGTAGCTCTCCAGCGCTGCCTGGTCGTCGATGGCCTGCACGGCCTCTTCGTCGATGCGCACGTCGCGGCTGCTGCCGCGCACCGCGTTCAGCGCCGCGTGCCGAACCACGCTGTAGATCCAGCCCCGTCCCGCGCCGCGCGCGGCGTCGAAGCTGCCCGCGCGCTGCCAGATGCCGAGGAAGGCGTCGTGCAGCACGTCCTCGGCCTGGGCATGCTCGCGCACGATGCGCAGGGCCACGCCCAGCAGGTAGCGGCCTTCGCGCTCATAGATGCGCTGCAGGGCCTGGTGGTCGCCGCGGGCGCAGGCGCCCAGGGCGGCGTCGTAGTCGAAGGGGGCGTCGGCGGCAGCGGTCAAGAAAGGTCCTGGCCAGAGGTGGAGGGATGCGCGGCATCGTAGTGCATGCCGCGCCGGTCCCCGCCCTCTCCGGCGGACTTTCGCGGCTTAGCCCGCCTTGTAGAAGATGTAGTCGGCCTGATAGGGAACGGTGGTCTTCTGGCCCTTGTTGGCCGCCGTGCACGCCATGTTGGCCGGGGCCACGCCGCCGGTCAGGTTCACGCGCTGGATGTAGGTCACGCCGGTCAGCGCGCCGCTGCCCATGGCGGGATTGGCCTTCACCAGCTGGTACGGCAGGGCGCCGGCCGTGGACGGTGCCACCGCCAGCTGCGTGGCCGTGAGCTTGGAGCCGTCGTTAGCCTCCCACGTGGCGGGCGGGCCGTAGTACTTGCCGACCTGCTTGCCGCTGCGGTCCATCAGCTTGGCGTCGGGGCCAACAAAAGTCCATTCGACCTGGCCGGGCATGCCGGCCTTGTCCTTGCATTCGTAGGTGATGTCGCCCTTGCCCACCGTTTCCCACGCCACCTTGTTGCCGGCCGGCACCTGGATGGAGGCAGGCAGGCCGGCCTGCGAATACACCATGCCGGAGGCGCTGGCCGACGTGCCGGTCGGAGACATCGAGCCGCAGGCGGCCAGGAGGGCGGCGGCGGACACGGTGCCGGCCAGGGCGGTCATACGAGAGATATGGGAGATACGAAGGTTGCGCATGGGTTGCTCCTTGGAAGTTGGGGGGACCGACAGCCCGTCGCGATGCCACGCGCCGTCCTGGGCTCTACCCGCCAGCCGTGTGTTTGGATGCAGCCAATCACCGGCAAGATGCAACAATTCGTGACAGGACTCGAGTGCTTGGGCGACCGCCTTTCCGTTGCGCGAGCCCCACGCCATGCAGGCCGCGCCGCTATACTTCGCCCACTCGTCAGGAGAGAGTTGCCGCTTTCAGCGGCGGCCGCCGAAGGCGCAGGGCCCACCGCCCGAACGCTCAGGCAAAAGGACTGACAGGAACGCCCGCAGGGATGCGGGCGTTTCCCTTGCTGGAGAGAGGTGGCCGCCCGTTCGATACGGCCGGCAGCCCACCGAAGGAGCAAACCCCGCCATGCGGCGCGGTGAATCTCTCAGGTAAAGCGGACAGCGGGGCACATGCGGCGGCCCGTCTTTTGCAAGGACAGGCCGCACCACTGGCTGCCCCCTGGAGATTTCCGCCGATGTCCTCGCCTGCTTCCCCTGCTTCCACCACCTCCCCCGCGTCCGCCCCCCTGCTGACGACCCCGCTCAACGCACTGCACCTGGAACTGGGCGCGCGCATGGTGCCTTTCGCCGGCTATTCCATGCCGGTGCAGTACCCCGCCGGCCTCATGGCCGAGCACCACCACACGCGCACCGCCGCCGGCCTGTTCGACGTCTCGCACATGGGCCAGCTGCGCCTGGTGGGTGCCGACGCCGCCGCGGCCTTCGAGACCCTGGTGCCGGTGGACGTGCTGGGCCTGGGCGTCGGCAAGCAGCGCTACGGCCTGCTGCTGAACGACGAGGGCGGCATCATCGACGACCTGATGTTCGTGAACCGGGGCGACGACCTGTTCGTCATCGTCAACGGCGCCTGCAAGGTGGGCGACATCGCACACATCCAGGAGCGCATCGGCCACCTCTGCCAGGTAGAGCCGCTGCCCGAGCAGGCCCTGCTGGCGCTGCAGGGCCCGCAGGCCGCCGCCGCGCTGGGCCGCCTGGCGCCCGAAGTGCTGCAACTGGTCTTCATGACCGGCATGGCCGCCACCATCGCCGGCTGCGACTGCTACGTGACCCGCAGCGGCTACACCGGCGAGGACGGCTTCGAAATTTCGGTGCCCGCAGCGCAGGCCGAGACGCTGGCCCGCGCCCTGCTGGCCCAGCCCGAGGTCAAGCCCATCGGCCTGGGCGCGCGCAATTCGCTGCGGCTGGAAGCGGGCCTGTGCCTCTACGGCAACGACATCGACACCACCACCACCCCGCCCGAGGCCGCGCTGAACTGGGCCATCCAGAAGGTGCGCCGCACGGGTGGCGCGCGCGCGGGCGGCTTCCCGGGTGCCGACGAGGTGCTGGCGCAGATCGACGACCCCGCGCTGCTCACCCGCAAGCGCGTGGGCCTGGTGGCGCTGGAGCGCGTGCCGGTGCGCGAGCACACGGCCTTGCAGTCCCTCGACGGCCAACCCATCGGCGAGGTGACCAGCGGCCTGCTCGGCCCCACCGTGGACAAACCCGTCGCCATGGGCTACGTGCAGCCCGCCTTCGCGGCGCTGGGCACGCGGGTGAATGCCATCGTGCGCGGCAAGGCCGTGCCGATGCAAGTGGCGGCCATGCCCTTCACCCCCAACCGCTACCACCGGGGCTGAAAGCCGGCACGCGCCCCATACCCGTCGGTGGATGAAAGTGCCCTCGGACTGCGATTGTCGAAGCCGGGGGCCTGTCCCAGGAAGCCCTTCGACGAGCTCACGGCGGACGGCCAACTCACTGGCATCGGGTGCGCGCCCCGCTGCCACGCGGCTAAAGTCGCAACTGGCATCGGCGCCATCGTTTTTTACCTAACGTCTTTCCTACCCCTCTTTTTCTGGAGTTCCCCATGAGCGTCAAGTTTTCCAAAGACCACGAGTGGATCGACACGGCCCAGGCGGATGCCGCCATCGTCGGCATCACCCAGCATGCGCAGGACGCGCTGGGCGACGTGGTGTTCGTGGACCTGCCCGAAGTCGGCGCCACCTTCGCACAAGGCGAAGTGGCCGGCGTGGTCGAGTCCGTCAAGGCCGCGGCCGACGTGTACATGCCCGTCTCGGGCGAGATCGTGGAGGTGAACGAAGCCCTGCGCGCCGACCCGTCGCTGGCCAACAGCGACCCGCTGGGCGCGGGCTGGTTCTTCAAGGTGCGCCTGTCCGACGCCGCCCAGCTGGACGGCCTGATGGACGAAACCGCCTACGCCGCTTTCGCCCAGGACGCCTGAGCCCGCCTGAGCCGCACCACCACCGCCGCCGCCGCCGCCGCCGCCGCCGCCGCCGCCGCCGCCGCGCCCAGCCTGCCTGCCTTACTGCAGACCGGGCCGCGGCCGGCCCCACGCCCCGCCCCCTCCCGCCCCGACCGGACGCCGCCGATGACCACCGCCCTGCCCCCGCTCTCCGCCCTGGAGAACGCCACCGAATTCCAGCCCCGCCACATCGGCATCGATGCGGCGGACGAAGCCCACATGCTGTCCGTGATCGGCGAGGCCTCGCGCCGCGCGCTGATCGACGGCATCGTGCCGCGCTCCATCGCGCGCAGCCAGCCCATGGACCTGCCCGCCGCCACGACCGAGGCCGGCGCACTGGCCGAGCTGAAGGCCATCGCCGGCAAGAACCGCGTGCTGAAAAGCTTCATCGGCCAGGGCTACTACGGCACCCACACGCCCGGCGTCATCCTGCGCAACATCCTGGAGAACCCGGCTTGGTACACGGCCTACACGCCCTACCAGGCCGAGATCAGCCAGGGCCGCATGGAGGCGCTGGTCAACTTCCAGACCATGGTGTGCGATTTGACGGCCATGCCGATCGCCAACGCATCCATGCTGGACGAGGCCACCGCCGCCGCCGAAGCCATGACGCTGGCCAAGCGCTCGGTCAAATCCAAGAGCAACCGCTTCGTGGTGGCCGGCGACGCGCATCCGCAGACCATCGAAGTCATCCAAACCCGCGCCGCGCCGCTGGGCATCGAGGTGGTGCTGGCCAACTCGCTGGATGAATGGAACACCGCGCTGGACGGCGATTACTTCGCCGTGCTGGCCCAGTACCCGGCCACCAGCGGTCGCATCGACGACCTGAAGGCCGACGCCGACAAGGCCCACACCCGGAGCGCCGCCTTCATCGCCGCAGCCGACCTGCTGGCGCTGACCCTCATCGCCCCGCCCGGCGAATGGGGCGCCGACATCGTCGTGGGCACCACCCAGCGCTTCGGCATGCCCATGGGCGCGGGCGGCCCGCA
Organism: Acidovorax sp. FG27; assembly: GCF_040365715.1. Classification (NCBI taxonomy): domain Bacteria; kingdom Pseudomonadati; phylum Pseudomonadota; class Betaproteobacteria; order Burkholderiales; family Comamonadaceae; genus Acidovorax; species Acidovorax sp. FG27. The sequence goes on along the minus strand of NZ_BAABVY010000010.1, from coordinate 129,233 downwards.
CGCCGCCTTCATGGCCTGCCGCGACGAATTCAAGCGCAGCCTGCCCGGCCGCCTGGTAGGTGTGAGCGTGGACGTGCACGGCAAGCCCGCCTACCGCCTGGCGCTGCAGACGCGCGAGCAGCACATCCGCCGCGAGAAGGCCACCTCCAACATCTGCACGGCGCAGGTGCTGCCGGCCGTCATCGCCAGCATGTACGCGGTCTATCACGGCCCCGAAGGCCTGACCCGCATCGCCCAGCGCGTGGCCGCCTACACCGCCATCCTGGCGCGCGGCCTGAAGGCCCTGGGCGCGCCGCTGCGCGAGCACGGCGCTTTCGACACCCTGTCGCTGCACACCGGCGATGCTACTGAAAAAATAGCTGCCCGCGCAGTATCCATGGGCGCAAACCTGCGAATCTACTTCAAGGAATACCTCTGCATCTCGCTCGACGAGACCACCACGCGGGCTGATGTCGAGCTGCTGTGGAAGATCTTCGCAGAAGGCCAGGCCCTGCCCAGCTTCGCCGAGTTCGCCGAAGCCGGCGTGGAGCCGCTGATCCCCGCCGCGCTGCGGCGCACCAGCGCGTTCATGACGCACCCGGTGTTCAATACCCATCACAGCGAAACCGGCATGCTGCGCTACATCCGCCAGCTCTCGGACAAGGACCTGGCGCTGGACCGCACCATGATTCCGCTGGGCTCCTGCACCATGAAGCTCAACGCGACCAGCGAGATGATCCCCATCACCTGGCCGGAATTCGCGCACGTGCACCCCTTCGCCCCCGCCGACCAGCTGCAGGGCTATGCCGAGCTGGACGAGCAGCTGCGCGCCTGGCTGTGCCAGGCCACGGGCTACGCCGGCATCAGCCTGCAACCCAACGCCGGCAGCCAGGGCGAATACGCCGGCCTGCTGGCCATTCGCGGCTGGCACCAGGCGCAGGGCCAGGGCCACCGCAACATCTGCCTCATCCCCAGCAGCGCCCACGGCACCAACCCCGCCAGCGCCCAGATGGTGGGCATGCAGGTGGTGGTGACGGCCTGCGACGCGAACGGCAACGTGGACATGGCCGACCTGAAGGCCAAGTGCGAGCAGCACGCCGACAAGCTCGCCTGCGTGATGATCACCTACCCCAGCACCCACGGCGTGTTCGAGACGCAGGTCAAGGAGCTCTGCCAGCTGGTGCACCAGCACGGCGGCCGGGTCTATGTGGACGGCGCCAACATGAACGCCCTGGTCGGCGTGGCCGCGCCCGGCGAATTCGGCGGCGACGTGAGCCACCTGAATCTGCACAAGACCTTCTGCATTCCCCACGGCGGCGGTGGCCCAGGCGTCGGCCCCGTCTGCGTGGTCGAAGACTTGGTGCCGTATCTGCCGGGCCACGCCACGGCCGGCGTGGCGGGCGGTACCGGCGCCGTCAGCGCAGCGCCCCTGGGCAACGCCGCCGTGCTGCCGATCAGCTGGATGTACATCCGCATGATGGGCCCGGACGGCCTGAAGGCCGCGACCGAAACCGCCATCCTCAGCGCCAACTACATCAGCGCCCGCCTGAAGGGCCACTACCCCACGCTGTACGCCAGCGCCAACGGCCATGTCGCGCACGAATGCATCCTGGACCTGCGCGGATTCAAGGAAACCAGCGGCGTCATGGCCGAAGACGTCGCCAAGCGCCTGATCGACTACGGCTTCCACGCGCCGACGCTCTCCTTCCCCGTGCCCAACACGCTGATGGTGGAACCGACCGAGAGCGAAACCCTGGCCGAGCTGGACCGCTTCATCGACGCCATGATCGCCATCCGCGAGGAGATCCGCCAGATCGAGGCTGGCACTTGGCCGCAGGACGACAACCCGCTGAAGAACGCGCCGCATACGGCGGAAAGCCTGTTGGGCACCGACTGGAACGCTGCCTACAGCCGAGAAACCGCTGCGTTCCCGGTCGCCGCGCTGCGCCAGTCCAAGTACTGGTCGCCCGTGGGGCGGGTGGACAACGTTTACGGGGACCGGAATCTGTTCTGCAGTTGTGTGCCGGTGAGCGAGTTGGTGTCTTAACGGGGCTGGAATACCATCCAGCGTCCTAAGAGCGTTGTGACCTGAATGACAAAGGCCTGGGTGACCAGGCCTTTGTGCTTTGTAGGGGGAGAGATGCGGATGCAAGGGTGGCAAGTCATTTTTCGAGCGGGCGGTTGCGCTCAACGCGGCATGACACCAAACATTTCCTTCCAGCGGACTACTTTTTGGACCGCCGTAGGCATCCGCCGAAGTCAGACGTTAGATCGCTAAGGAGACTGCTGTGTCCGCACCTCGCTTAATTCCCAATGCTGAGCTTCGAGCAAAAAATTCCTGACGCTGATGCGTGTTGGTCGTCGATTGAACGTTTCGCGATTACGTTTGATGGCTACAAATATTGGGGTAGTGCTGAAGCCTGTGCTGAGGTGGCAAATGCACAGCGACAAGGCACTCTTACCGAATTGAGAACCTGTATTTTCTTTGAGCAGCGCCAATGGAAAAACCAGGACGAAATGCTAGATTTTATTGCATTGCGCCACATAGAAATGCTAATGAACTAGATAAGGTATCGCGTGAAGTTGGCCAACGATTTGCTAGCATAACTAAATAAATCGTTATTGCAGCGAATTATTCAGTGACCGCCAAACTCATATATCATGCTCCCGCGATTAAATTTGCGCACCAACAAAATGGACGAAAAGATCCGCCTCAAACCGGTTTCGGGCCGACGTTTTGCACTTGCCCTTCTCTCGTGGTGCTTCGCGAGCATAGCGGTAGTAAGCGCCTTTTTCTTTGCCATGATTCCTCTCGGATCCAGAGTTGGCTTGGACAGCGTACCTACGGGCATGAGCCATTACTTATATCCAGTACCATTGCTTGCCTGGGTGTGCCAGGCTGCAATGACACTTAGCTGGCTGAAAAATCAAACCTGTCACTGGATTTGGCTAGTTACGGGTATCCTCACTGGCGCTGCGTCAGCACTGACCTTTCTGCCCGTATTTTTCTTTTACATCGCGGCGGTACCGCTAGCAATATACCTCACTTACTGGCATGCGCGACGCTGCGTGAATCCCTGAGAGGATACGTCCTTGAAGCAGCACATCCTGGGCTTGGGAATGAAGGCGAAGGGAACGCGACGGCGAAAATTCTTGAATGAGATGGAGAAGGTCGTACCTTGGACTGAACTGGTGGCCCGCGTGTCACCTTACCTGCCCGAAGGCAAGCGTAGGGTCCTCCGAGCCCGTGCAAGGTTATACAGCGCCTCCATTTCGGGCAACAGTGGTTTGCGCTGAGCGACCCGGAGACTGAGCAACCAGGAGACAGTGCAAGCGCTGGACGACATGCCGATGTTCCGCGAGTTCGCAGAATTCGAAGGCTGCGATGGGCGTCTCCCCGACGAGGGCACGAACCGGAGGTTCCTCCGGGCCTACCAAGCTGGGCGACGGAGGGTCGCTCAAGAACACGGCACGGCTGCACACGCTGTTTGCGTAGGCCAGTTCATGGCTGGTGCGGCGCAAATTGCTGGCAGGCCTTGTATGAGTGAGTCCGCAGTTCGCCAGTTCGCCAGTTAGCCAGTTAGCCAGTTAGCCAGTTAGCCAGTTAGCCAGGTCGACGGCCAATCTACGCCGCGTTCACCCGAACGGCAGCGAAACAGGTGCGGAGCGCCATGTACATCAATAAGTTCGGCGCGTCTGCACACTCATGTACGTATAGTGCCGACCTTCTTGGCAATTCAGAATGCGCCTCATGAGTAACGCCTCCGTCCAAATAGTTTGGGGTCAGCGGAGCTTGGTACGTGCGGAGCATGAGAGCGCAATCGAAAAACATATCCCAGTGATGTATCCTTGCCTTCGAACAGGCCGCCCTCGAACCTAAACGGCAATCCGCACATAAGAGAAAAAACGCCAACGCTCATTGACAGGCGCAGTTTGGCCTGATATCCGCAGGCTTTGGTGCCGTGCTTGGCGTACTTGTGGCACTTTGTGTTTCGCTGACCCTTGCTCTTCTTGGATTTCCATATTCCTTCGATCGCTGGATGATCGTGCTCAGTACAGCTTTCTTCTTCTTCATTGGTATCGTTCGCGGTGCGGAGGCGGCCGATACAGTTACTGACGCACTGACTGTAGCTACTGTGTCCGTATTGGGTTCGTTCAGTGCTGCGGGTGGCGGGTCACCCGTGGTCGACGGCAATCCGGGGTGAAAATCCAGTTTATGGTTGGTCGTCATCTACCTTGCAGGCATGCTTTCATTGGCTTGGTCTGGGTAAAGCGGTCTGGGAATTTGTCCAACAGAGCCGCCATGCCGCTGATTCGCTTCGGACCAAACCACATCGCATGGTGGCGGTCAGGGGAGGTCCGCGCAACCCGCTTTGGGCTGTGCCGACGCGAGGGACTAATGAATTCGCCGCGACAATTCGTCCGCCGGCATCGCGGCACTGCCTAAGGTAAATTTTTCGGACCGCAGTTGCGTGGTTTCTTGGCCAGCTGTCGGTAGTGCACCTTCACAAGCCTGAACTGACGCTTGGTCACTCCGAACGGATGCTCGGCCTCTGCCTTTGTCGTTTTTTGGGAACGGCTAACGCATGGCTAACGGTTTCGTGAACAATGCACAAAACAATTGGTTGCAAAGGGACTGGTCAGTGAATTTCTTCAGGCTCATCCGGTCCACGGCCGTCCAGACCACGGCGGCCGTTGGCGTGAGCGCTGCGGCGGCCTGACTTCTCTCGCGACTGGTAGCGACAGCCACCCACATGCTTGCTCGCTACACGCTCTCGGACCGGTCCCGGTGCCGGCACGCCCATCGAGGCGTGAACCTGAACGCCCCAGCCGCTGCCGACGCGCACCCGCGACAACGGGGCGAAATCGATGCATTGCGGCCAGCCGGCGCGGCCACTTCCCGCCTGTCTGTGCTCATCGGCAAGGCCATGGCCGGTGGGTTGTGCACCGGGTTCGCATCCCTAGGCGTCGCCGCGACCACTCCTGCGCCCGATTTTTCTCCGCCGCCTGTCTCCGTCTTCCAGGTGTACCGCGCCATCGATTCGCGGCTGCTGGGCGGGCCGTTCGGGGACGCGGGCACACGCCTGGGCAACACCAATGTCGGCTCGGTGGGCGGGGTGCTCGCCTATCTGCACACCGAGGTGGTTCCGGCATTCGCGAGTGGCTCCGGCGAGCGGCGGCGCAATGGCATCGATGCGATCGCGGTGTTCGAAGTGCGCGTGCTGAACACGCGCCGCGCCCGGCGGTCGGCTGCCCCGGGCGATGCCGGGGGCACGGCGCTTTTCGGACCCTTCATGTCGTTCGACCGCGGGGCCGCCACCCAGCCGGATGGGCGCGACCAGCTGCTGCGCTACGGGGCCTACGTGGGCGTCCAGGACCAACGCCACAGCGCGCGGCATGCTTATGCGGCCGATTGGTATTCCTTCGTGGGCCGCTGCCCGCTCAGCCCGTTCGGATTGGGTGAAGGCGGCGGGCGCGACAAGCCCACGCCCTGCCCGACGGCGCCGTCGCTCGAAGGCATCTGCGACCAAGCCACTGGCGCCCCGGATGGATCGCCGCTGTGCCAATACACCTTCACCTACCTCGGCTACCTGCGGCTCGATGACCTGGTGGGCATCACCTCGGCTGACAAGCCGCTCTGCCGCACCGGCACCACTCCCAGGCCGTGCGCGGACTACGCCGATTTCCGTGGCAGCGGCCATACCGAGTACGACACCGGGCCGGCTGACGGCATGGGCTGCGCCGCAGGGCAGGCGCCCGAGACCGGCCTCGCGTTCTGGCTGGGCCGATGCGACCCGCTGCGCAACCGGGCGAGGGAGCAGGCATTGATGAACTGGACGTCCCTTGTACGTTGACCCCTCCCACCCGACCGCAGCGCCTGCCCGCAGAGCCGCTTCGCTCGCGCGCACGGCGCCCGCGGCTGCGCCGTGCCGGCTCGAGGCCGTGGTGTCCGGCCGGCAGCGGGCCGCGTTCCTGGCGATCCAGCTGCCCTCCCTCGGCATGCTGCTGTGGTTGTCGGCCACCCTGGCCGACATGTTCTTTTCGCAGTTCGTGGCCCCGATGGCGGTGCGTGCCATCGTGGTGACGGGCGGCGCCCTGGCCATCGCGTGGCAGATCGCCGCCATGTACCGGGTGCTATCGATGAAGCGGGCCGTGCCGCCCGATGCCGCCCCGCCCACCGGCCTGCGCATCGCGATGGCGACGACCATCGTGCCCAGCCGCGAATTCGATCTGCTGCGCGGCAAGCTGGAGGCCATGGCGCGGGTCGACCGCTGCGGCAACGCAGTGGACCACTGGGTGCTCGACGAGGAGAACGACGCCCGCGTACGGGCCATGGTCGCCGAATTCGATGCGCGCCTGCGCGGCGCCGGGGTGCGCTTGCGCTACTTCACCCGCGCAGGGATCGCCCGGTACAACGAGGCACCGTCGGGCCGCCGCTTCCAGCGCTTCCAGGCGCGCCAGAAGGGCGGGAACATCAACGCGTGGCTCGACGCGACACGCCCCGAGGCGTACGACGTGGTCACCTTCCTCGACCTAGACCACATGCCCAAGCCGACGTTCTACCGAACGGTGCTGCCCTACCTGCGCGACCCGGGCGTGGCCTTCGTGCAAGGCCCCGAGTCCTTTCACAACCGTGAGCAGAACTTCGTCACCCGCGCCGCTGCCCACGAACGGGACACCTTCGTCGGCGTGCTGCAGCGCAGCTACTTCGGCCTCGGCATGCCGGTGATCGTGGGCTCGCACACCACGTTTCGCGCCGAGGCGCTGCGCGACCTCGGCGGGTTCTACCCGGTCCACCTGACCGAAGACTATTTGATGATGCTGCGCATGCGGGCGCTCGGCAAGCGGGGCATCTTCGTGGATGAAGTCATTGCCGTGGGCGAGCTGCCCTCGAGCTGGGCGGCCTACATGCAGCAGCAGCTCCGCTGGGCTTCCGGAGGGCTCGATCTGCTGGTGCGCTACTTCCCGACGCTCTGGCGCGGCTTCACCGCCAAGCAACGGCTTTTCACCTTCACCTTGCTGAACTACTACGCGTGGGGTTCGTTCTTCATGCTGGCCAAGGGGCTGCTGCTCGTGCTGCTGCTGTGCGGCGTCACCTTGCCCATCGGCCTGCCACTGATGGCCGCCATCGGCGCATTCATCTTGAGCGCCACCGTCGCCAACCATCTGTGGGAGCGGCAGTTTTTCGTCGAGCGGGCAAGGCGCAGCCATCTCTGCGAAAGCGCGGTCATGAACAATTTTTTGGGCGGCCTCTATGGCCTGTCGCTCGTCAAGGCCCTCGCCGCGCCCAACACCGCCTTCATGGTCACCGCCAAGACCGGTGCGGGCCGGCTGCCGGGCAGCCGCCTGCGCGCGTACCCGTTCGCGGCGGCGGCGATGCTGGCGCTGGAGGCCGGCGCGCTGGCCATCGTCTGGACCTGCCTGCGTCCCGCCGGCGCGTTGCAGCCCGGCCAATACGACGTGTTGGCGGCCCCCCTGGTGATTTCCGCGCTCGGCATGGCGGCGGCGCTGGCCGTCTTCTGGCACCACGAACGCATTTCGAGAGCGGTGCCGCGTGCAGCGCTCGTCTCCGGCGACTGAGAACCTTGATCGAGGACCCTATGAAACATTCCCTGTGGTGCACTGCACTGGCTTTTTTGGCCGGCATGGCGGGCGCGCCGGCCCAGGCCGCAACGATCCTGGTCGCTGCCGGTGAAACCGCCTTCAACCCCGGCAACGGCAGTTGCTCGCTGCGCGAGGCCATCCGCAACGGGGACACCGAATCGGAGACGTCGGGAGGGGACTGCACCCCCGGCTCGGTGGGCAGCAACACCATCGTGCTTGCCGCCAACAGCATCTATCTCATCGGCGACCGCGATACGGAACACCGCGACGACCAGGTCAATGGCCTGCCCGAGGTCCACGGCGACCTGATCATCGAGGGCAATGGCGCCACGATCAGCCGCGACCCCGCCTTGTTCAGCGGCTCGGCCTGCAGCGGAGGCGGTGCGAAGTTCCGGATCTTCTACATCAGCGCCCTCGGCTCGCTGGCGCTCAAGAACCTGACACTGAGCAACGGCTGCGCCGACGTCCTGGGCGTCGAAGGCGCGGGCGGCGCCCTCTTCAACCGGGGCTTCCTGAGCCTGGATGGCGTCACGCTCACGGCCAACCAGGCGCTGCGCTCAGGCGGCGCCATCCACAACGACGGCAGCCTGACCGTCACCCGCAGCACCATCAGCAGCAATGCCGTGCTGGCGACGGAAGCGGGCGGCGGCGGCATCGTCAACCGGGGCGCCATGCAGATCTCCCAATCCACGATCAGCGGCAACACCGGCGCGGGCGCGGGCGGCGGTATCGACACGGGAGTGGGCAACGCAACGCTGAGCAACAGCACGGTGAGCGGCAACGTGGCGGCAGGCAATGGGGGCGGAGTCTTCAGCCGCAGCCCATCCACCGCCCTGGTCAACACCACCGTCGCGGCCAATCGCGGAACGAATGGCTCGGCAGCCGGAGCGGGCAGTGGAGTGTTCGGAATTGCGGGCACCCTGCAGCTGACCAACACCCTGCTGGCGCAGCAGGCCAACGGTACCAACTGCTCCGGCGCCAGCGGCGGAGGCAACAACCTCTCGGACGACAACTCTTGCCCGACGGCGACCAACGCGGCGGCGCTGATTGGCCCGCTCGCCAACAATGGCGGGCCGACATTCACCCACGCGCTGCTGGTCGGCAGCCCGGCGATCAACACCGCCAGCGCGGCCGCCTGCAGCGCGGCACCGCAAAACGGGGTGGATCAACGCGGACAGCCGCGCCCGCAGGGAGCAGGTTGCGACATCGGGGCGTTCGAGTTCGAGCAGCGCAGCGCGGCAGGCTCGGGCGCGGCGCCCATCCCCACGCTGGGTGCGCTCGGCATGTGGCTGTTGATGGGCCTGATGGCCTTGGCGGCCATGGTGACGCTGCGGCGCGGGCGTTGACCCAGGACTGGATCGGCCGGTGTGGGCGCGTACCGCCTCCCCCAGGCACTACCATCGGCCCTTCGCCTTTTCATGGAGTGCCCCCGCATGCGCCTGCTCACCACCCTGCTCGCTTCCCTCGCCATCAGCCCGTTCGCCATGGCGCAGACGACTCCCGCACCGGTCACCACCTCCAGCGGCCTGGTGTACCAGTCGCTGAAGGAAGGCACCGGCGAATCGCCCAAGGCGACCGACACCGTGAAGGTGCACTACCGGGGCACGTTCCCCGACGGCAAGGAGTTCGACAGCTCCTACAAGCGCAACGAACCCACCGAATTCCCGCTGAACCGCGTGATTCCCTGCTGGACCGAAGGCGTGCAACGCATGAAGCCCGGCGGCAAGGCCCGGCTGACCTGCCCTGCGTCCATCGCCTACGGTTCTGCCGGTGCGGGCGGCGTGATTCCGCCGAATGCCACGCTCAATTTCGAGATCGAGCTGATCTCGGTGCGGCGCTGATCGCCCCCTCCGCCAGCGCCCTGCGCGCCACGGCCATGCCGATGGCGGGCGCGGCGCGACCAGGGGCCGGTCCCCCCGCGCTGGCCGGGTGAGAACGCGCCGCGTACACTGGCACGGCCACCTGCCACGCACCGCCTGCGGGCCGCGCCCGCCCGGCGTGGCCCCGGCAGTCACCCACCCCACGCCGCTGCCCGCCACCCCCTCCTTCTCGCCCACCGCGCCATGACGCGTCCCGACCTATCCTTTCTCTTCCGCTCCGCGCAGCCGCCGGCGCCGGAATCGACGGATCGCAAGCATGCGCCGCCCCCGGGCATTCCGGAGCGCCGCCAGCCCGGCCGGCCTTCAGACGCGGTGGGGGCGCTGATCGCCGAACTGCGCTCGTCCCAGGCCGAGCTGGAGGCGCAGAACAAGGTGCTGCGCTTCAGCCAGGCGGCGGCGGAGAGCGCTTCGGAGCGGTTCGAAACCCTGTTTTCCAGCGTGCCGCTGGCGCTGATGGTGCTGGACGAGCACGACATGGTGGTCCAGGCCAATTCCATGGCCCACCGCTCGTTCCAGCCGACCGAGGCTGACCGTCCTTTGGTCGCGCTCATGCCCTTCGTGCAAGCCGCGGATGCCGAGCGGGTGCGCGCCGCCTTCGACGCCGCGCGCGCCGGCGGCAGCGCGGAGGTGACGGAGGTCGTCTTCCTCACCGGCGAGCAGGCCCGCATCACCGGCGACCTGCACATCGCCTTCATCGAAACGCCCCAGGCCGACGGCGGCCCGCCGGCGCCGCAGTTCCTCTGCGCCGTGATCGACCAGGGCCCCTTGCTGGCCGAACGGCGCGCGCTGCAGGACAGCGCCGCCACGCTCAAGGAGCGCAACGCGCAGATCCTGGCGAGCGAACGGCGGCTGGAGGCGGTGATCAACTCCGCCCTCGACGCCATCATCTGCGTGGACGCACAGCACCGCATCACGGTGTTCAACCCCACGGCGGCGGCGCTCTTCGCCTGCCCGCAGGAGGACGCGCTGGGCAGCCCGCTGGAGCGCTTTCTGCCCGACGCCGCGCAGGCCATGGCGCTGTCGCAACTGACGACGCAGGCCGTGCTGGGCGAGGTGACTGCGCGCACCGCCAACGGCCGCGACCTGGCGGTGGAAGTGAGCGTGTCGTTCGAGAGCCAGGGCGAGGGCACCAGCGCCACCGTGTTCGCGCGTGACCTGACCGGCCGCAAGAAGGCCGAGGCCCACCGCAACGAGCTGGAGGCGCAGCTGCGCGAGTCGCACAAGATGCAGGCCGTGGGCACCATGGCAGGCGGCATTGCGCACGATTTCAACAACATCCTGGGTGCCATCCTCGGCAACGTGGAACTGGCCAAGGCCGACGCCGGAGCCGAGTCGCCCGTGCTCGAGAGCCTGCTCGAGATCCAGAAGGCCGGCCGCCGGGCCCGCGACCTGGTGCGGCAGATCCTGACCTTCAGCCGCAACGAGCCGCCGCAGCGCAAGGCCGTGTCGGTGCAGGAGGCGGTGAACGACACCGTGCGGTTGCTGCGCGTGACGGTGCCGCCCGCCGTGGACGTGCAGGTGCGCATCGACCCCGACGTGCCGGACGTGCTGGCGGACCCGACGCAGGTCGAGCAGGCGCTGCTGAACCTGTGCACCAACGCCATCCACGCCCTGGGTGACCAGCGCGGCACGGTGCTGCTGCAGGCGGTCTGCGCGCAGCCCGACCCGCGCATCTGCGAGCGGCTGGGCATTCCGCCGGGCGACTACGTGTGCCTGCGCGTCAGCGATAACGGCCCGGGCATGGACGCGGCCACGCAGCAGCGCATCTTCGAGCCCTTCTTCACCACCAAGCCGGTAGGCCAGGGCACCGGCCTGGGCCTGGCCGTGGTGCATGGCGTGATGCGCACGCACGGCGGCGCGGTGGACGTGTACAGCGTGCCCGGCGAGGGCAGCAGCTTCACGCTCTACTTTCCCGGCACCTCGCACTGCGTGCCGGACGAAGGCGACGGCGGTGCGTTCTGCATCCCGACCAGCATGCCGGTGGCCGCCGTCCCGCCGCCCCCGGCTCCACCGTCGGAATCGCCGAGCAGCGCGCCACCGCAAGCCACCGGCGATGCCGAAGCCACCGAACGCCAGCGCCACGTGATGTACGTCGATGACGACCAGGCGCTGGTCTTCCTGGTGCAGCGGCTGCTGCGCCGGCGCGGCTACCGCGTGAGCGGCTTCACCGATCCGCACGAGGCCGCGCAGGCGCTGCGCCGCGACCCGCAGGGCTACGACCTGGTGGTGACCGACTACAACATGCCGGGCTACTGCGGCGTGGATCTGGTGCGCGAGGCCAAGCGCATCCGCCCGGGCCTGCCGGTGGCGCTCGCCTCGGGCTACGTCACGGCCGAGATCGAGCGCGAGGCGCTGGCGGAAGGGGCCAGCGCGCTGATCCACAAACCCAACGACGTGGAGGAGCTGTGCGCGACCGTGCAGCGGCTGGCGCACGGGTCCGGCGACACCGACGGGTCGGGCAGCGCTGGCGCCGCCTCCACGCCCCGCGCCGATGGCCGGCACGGCTGAGCTGCCGGGCGCGGCTGCGCAGGCGGTCGAGTCCCTGCATGCCGACGCGGACCTGCTGGTGCTGTGCAAGCCCGCCGGCCTGCTCTGCGTGCCCGGGCGCGGCCCGGACAAGCAGGACTGCCTGAGCGCCCGGGCGCAGCAGCAATGGCCCGATGCGCTGGTCGTGCACCGGCTGGACCAGGCGACCTCCGGCCTCGTGGTGATGGCGCGGTCGCTGCCGGTGCAGCGCGCATTGAGCCAGGACTTTGCCGAGCGCCGCGTGCACAAGCAGTACGTGGCCGTCGTGCGGGGGCGCCCCGCCGCGCCGGGGGTGGGAGCGGCCAGGGCTTCGGACACGGACGCGGTTGCGGACACCGGCCCGGACTGGCACACCATCGACCTGCCGATCGCCGCCGACTGGGACCGCCGCCCGCTGCGCGTGATCGACCCCGAGCGGGGCCAGCCGAGCGTGACCCGCTGGCGCGCCCTGGCTGCGGCCCCCGCGCCAGACGCGGCGGCCGGCACGACCCGGCTCGCGCTGCAGCCCGTGACCGGCCGCACCCACCAGCTGCGGGTGCACCTGGCGGCCCTGGGCCATCCGATCCTGGGGGACGCGCTCTATGCCGACGCGGCCACGCTGGCGGCGTCGCCGCGACTGCTGCTGCATGCGACGGACCTGCGGTTCGCCCATCCGCGCAGCGGCGCGATGGTGGCGTTCTCTTCTCCCGCACCGTTCTGACGGGGTCGCGCTTTCTCAACGCGCTCCCGGGACCTCTGTCCGGTGGGGCGTGGAACGGCGGGGAGCGGCGTTGCCGCGGATTCCATTCGCCCACCGCCTGCCGCGCCGGACGGCCCCCGCGCAGCCGGCGTCAACCGCTACCATTGCCCGCATGACCCCCTCCTCCCTCTACCTGCTGACCGGCGCATCGCGCGGCATGGGCCTGGCAATGGCCCGGCAGCTGCTGCAGCCCGGCCATACGCTGATCACTCTCTCCCGCCAGCCGTCCGCCGAGCTGGCACAAGCCGCCGCAACCGCCGGCGCCACGCTGGACCAGTGGACGCAGGACCTGGCCGATGCGGTGCAGGCCGCCGCACGGCTGCGCCAATGGCTCGAGGCCGTGCCGGCTGGGCGCTTCGCCAGCGCCACGCTGATCAACAACGCCGGCGTCATTCCGCCGATCGCGCCGCTTTCCGCCAGCGGCCCGACGGCGCTGGTGCAGGCGCTGCGCGTGGGGCTGGAAGCGCCCCTGCTGCTGACCGGCGCCTTCCTCGGCGCCACGGGCGACTGGCAGGTGCCGCGCAAGGTGCTGAACATCTCGTCGGGCCTGGGGCGGCGCGCCATGGCGTCGCAGGCAGCCTATTGCGCGGCCAAGGCGGGCATGGACCATTTCACGCGCTGCGTGGCGCTGGACGAGGCGGCGCGGCCGCACGGGGCGCGGGTGTGTTCGCTCGCCCCCGGCGTGATCGACACCGACATGCAGAGCCAGCTGCGCGGCGCCGACCCGGCGCGGTTCCCCGACGCGCACAATTTCGCGGCGCTGAAGGACGAAGGCCGGCTGACGTCGCCCGAGGACGCGGCCCGCCGGGTGCTCGCCTGGCTGGACCGCAAGGACTTCGGCGAGCAGCCCGTGGCCGACGTGCGCGAGGCTTGAGCGCAGACAGGCCCGCCAGCGCGCAACGTTCAGCGTGGCGCCGGCAGCACATCACCCACTGCTATTATTTTGGTAGCTATAGGCCCATATGGATCAAGCGCCACAGGCATAATTGGCATTGAAGACAAGAACATTCGACTGTTTTGACCACCACGGAGACAACCGCACCATGATTCGCAACCTCGTGTCCTTCACCGCCCTCGCGCTCGCGCTGGGCACCGCCGCCCAGGCGCAGACCGCTCCCGCGGCGGCCGGCAGCACCGACTACCCCACCAAGCCGATCCGCATGGTGGTGCCCTTTCCGCCCGGCGGCGGCACCGACATCCTGGCGCGGCTGGTGGCTACGAAGCTGGGCGAATCCGCAAAGTGGACGGTGGTGGCCGACAACCGGCCTGGCGCCGGCGGCACCCTCGGCATCACCGAAACCGTGCGCGCCGCGCCCACCGGCTACGAGCTGGTGATGGGCCAGAAGGACAACCTGGTCATCGGGCCATGGCTCTACAAGAACCTGCCGTGGGAGCCCACGCGCGACCTCACCCCCATCGCACACGTCGCCTACACGCCGGTGCTGATCGCGACCAGCGCCAACTCCCGCTTCAAGACGCTGGCCGACGTGGTGGCGGCGGCCAAGGCCACGCCGGGCACCATCACCTACGGCTCGCCGGGCAACGGCACGTCCATCCACCTGGCGGGTGACCTGTTCGAGAAGGCCTCCGGCGTGAAGCTGGTGCACGTGCCGTACAAGGGCTCGAACCCGGCCCTGATGGACGCGCTCTCGGGCAACGTGGACCTGCTGGTCTCCTCGGTGCCGTCCGCCATCGGCCAGATCAAGTCGGGCAAGCTGCGGCCGCTGGCCGTCACGTCGGCCCGCCGCAGCTCTTCGCTGCCCGACGTGCCCACGGTGGCCGAATCGGGCTACGCGGGCTTCGACGTCAGCACCTGGTACGGGCTGTTCGCCCCGGCCGGCACGCCCGCCTCGGTGGTGACGCGGGTGAACGCCGAGGTCAACAAGCTGCTGGCCATGCCGGAGATGAAGGCCGCCATCCAGGCCCAGGGCGCCGAGGCCGAGGCCCTGTCGGTGAGCCAGTTCAACAAGTTGTTCCGTGACGACTATGCCAAGTGGAAGGGCATCGTCGAGGCTTCGGGCGCCAAGATCGAATAAGCCGCCGAGCCCCTGCGCATGCCGCTGCGGCAGCGCGGGCTCCAAGACAAAAGGCTCCGGCAGCGGTCGCTGCGGGAGCCTTTTTTCATTGCCTTCAGCGGCCGGCGCAGGCGCTCACCGCCGGGGCAAGCGCGTCAGTCGCGCACGACCAGCACCGGCACCTTGGCCACGCCCAGCACGCGCTGCGTCACGCTGCCCAGCACCAGCTTTTCCAGCCCGCGCCGGCCGTGCGAGCCCATCACGATCAGGTCGGCGCCAGCGGTTTCGGCGGCGCGCACGATGCCGTCGTGCACGGCATGGCCTTCACCCACCAGCGTGGCCACCGGCACGCCGGCCTCTTCCAGCGCGGCCTTGGCGGCGTCGAGCGCGGTGTTGGCCTCGGCCGTGGCGGCGCTCAGGTACTGCGACTGGCCATAGGCGAAGTCCGCGCCCACGCCGGTGAACGGGTAAGGATCGACCACGTACAGCGCCGTCACCTTGCTGCCGAAGGCCTTGGCCAGGCCGGCCGCCTTGGCCACTGCGGTCATCGCGGTGTTCGAACCATCGACGGGAATCAGAATGTGCTGGAACATGTTGTCTTCTCCTCAAGAGTTGGAAGGAAGGCCCGGTCGCCGGTCGAGGTCCGGGCCGCCGTCCCTGCCCGCGTCGCCGCGTCCGTCGGGTGCGTGCCCCCTCAGGGGAATTCGCCCGGGGCACGGCCATCGTGCAGAGGTGCCCCTAGTGTGGCAGCGCCACCCGTGCGATGGTTTGATGCCCATCACGCCGCAGGGATTTTGGCGGCGCCTTCCACCGCGTCCTGGAAGCCGCCGCGCCGGCAGGTCACGACCAGCGTGTCGCGCCAGCCGCCCTCAGCCACTGGCTGGATGGGCGTTGTCTCGTGGATCATGCGCGTGTCGTCCAGCAGCAGTACCGACCAGGGCTCGGTCAGCGTGAAGCGCTGGCCGAAAGGGCTGGCCGCGTCGAAGATGCGCGTCTCGCCCCCTTTGACGCCCTCCCGCGCGACCAGGAACACCGCCACCAGGTCCACGCCGTCGCGGTGCGCGCCCTCGGGCGTGGGACGGCCGATGCCGCCTGCGGTGTCGATGCGGAACTGGTGGGCCTCGACAAACCAGGGCTCGGGCGCCGTGGCCAGCGCGCACTGCGCCAGCGACGCCAGCGCGGCCAGCAGGCGCTGCCAGGCGGGAGCCTGCAGCACCGCGTCGGCGACCGGCGCGAACCAGCGCTCCATGCCGCCGTGCAGGGCGTTGTATTCCACCGGCTGCCAATGGGCGCGGTGCGCCACGCTGCGCAGCTGCATGCCGCCGTCGCCGCGCGACGCCGCGGGCTCCGCCACGAAGCTGGCGTGCCTGCGGCGGCGGTAGCGGCCACCGTCCTTGAGGAATTCATCGGGCGGCAGATCGGCCCAACTGGCGGCGAGGGCCTGCAATTCGCCAGCCGTGGTGCCCGACCAGGCCATCACGCCCTGCGGGCGCAGGACCACATGGCCCAGGTCGCGCAGTTGCGGTGCGATGTCGGCTGGCGACGCATAGGGGGGAGAGAACGTGATGTGGCCCATGGCCTGCGAGCTTAAGGCCAACGGGGCCGGGCGGCGCTGGGCCAGCGGGCGCCTCGCCAGGCCGCGCCCCCGGTTGCACGCAGGGCGGCCGCCGTGCGCTAGCATGGCTGCCGTCCACCAGGAGCGTCTTCCCATGCCTTCAGAGCGCCGCCATTTCGTCCGCATCGGCTTTCATGCGCCGGCGCAATTCACCACCGGCCACGGCACGTTCGCGGTGCGGGTGCTGGATCTGTCGCTCCAGGGGGCGTTGCTGGAGCGGCCCGCCGACGTGGCGCTGGCGGTGGGCATGCCCTGCCAGCTGTCGCTGCCGCTGCCGCCGGGCGATGCGCACATCGCCATGAGCGCCGAAGTGGCGCACATCGATGGCACGCACGTCGGCGTGCTGTGCCGGGTGATCGACCTGGACAGCGTCACCCATCTGCGCCGGCTGATCGAGCTGCAGCTGGAAGACCTCGCCCTGCTGGAGCGCGAGCTGGGCGAGCTGGCGGCACCCGCCTGACGAGGCCGCCAGGGGTGCGGGCCCGGCAGGCTATTGTGGCTCGGCCTCCTGCAGCGCCCGCCACATCACCTTGCCGCTGCCGCTCTTGGGCAGCGCATCGACGAACTGCACGATGCGCGGCGCCTTGTACACGGCCATGTGCTCGTGGCACCAGGCGGCGATGTCCGCCTCGGACACCTGCCCGCGCTGGTCGGGCCGTACCACCACCACGGCCTTGACCGTCTCGCCCCGGTAGGCGTCGCGTGCCGAGATCACGCACGCCTCTTGGATGGCGGGGTGGCGGAACATCAGCGCCTCCACCTCCGCCGGCCACACCTTGAAGCCGCTCGCGTTGATCATGCGCTTGAGCCGGTCGGTCAGGAAGAAATAGCCGTCCTCGTCGCGGTGGCCCAGGTCCCCGGAGCGGAAGAAGCGCTTGCCGTCCAGCTCGATGAAGGCCGATTCGGTGGCGTCCGGGCGCTTCCAGTAGCCGTCGAACACTTCGGGGCCGTGGATCACGATCTCGCCCTGCTCGCCCACCCCCACTTCCTGCAGGGTGTCGGGATCGATCACGCGCGCATCGGTGCTCATGAAGGGAATGCCCAGGCACTGCTGCTTGGGATGGTCCGGCGGATTGGAATGCGAGGGCGCGGCAGTTTCGGTCAGGCCATAGCCCTCCGAATAGCGCAGGCCGTAGTGGTCGAAGAGCCGCTGGGCCACGGCCTGCGGCATGGCCGCGCCGCCGCCGCCGATGTAGACCAGGCTCGACAGGTCGTAGTCGCCGAAATGCGGGCTGGCCAGCAGGTCGATGATCATGGTCGGAATGTTGGTCCAGCTGGTCACGCGGTAGTGCGAGATCAGCCGGCCGGCCAGGTCGCGGTCCCAGCGTGGCATGACGACGAGCGTGGAGCCGGAATAGATCGCGGTGTGCATGACGCTGACCATGCCGGTGATGTGGAACATGGGCACCACCGCCAGCACCACGCTCTCGGGCGTGCCAGTGCCCCAGAGGCTGCCGGCCACCGCGTTGTGCATGATGCTGCGGTGCGGGTGCATGCAGCCCTTGGGCAGGCCGGTGGTGCCGCTGGTGTAGGGCAGCACGGCCATGTCGGCACTCACCGCGTCGTGCGGGGGCGGCGCGTCGTCGCAGGCCAGGGCGTCCGACCAGGCATGCACCTGCCCGTGCGCCAGCGTGGGCAGCGGGCGCTGCGTGCAGAGCCAGTCGCGCCATTGCGGGGGTACCGCATCGGGGCCGGAGGCGGCGGGGTCGAACGCGTCGGTGAACTGGGTGACGATGAGATGGCGCAAGGCCGCATCGGCCGTCAGCGCATCGCTGGCCGCAGCCAGCTCGGGCGCGAGGTCGGCCGTGGTGATGGCCACGCGGGTGTCGGGGTCGGTGATGTAGTGCTGCAGCTCCTGCGCCCGGTTCATCGGGTTGACGGGAACCACCACCGCGTTGGCCCGCAGGATGGCGAAATGCGCCAGCACCAGTTGCGGGCAGTTCTGCATGCAGAGCACCACGCGGTCGCCCTTGCGCACGCCCAGGGCATGCAGCCGCGCGGCCAGCCGCTCGGCCGACGCCGCCAGCTCGCCGTACGGCATGGCCGTGCCGAAGAACACCAGTGCCGCCTTGTGCGGGTAGCGGCGTGCGCTGGTGGCCAGGTTGTCCCAGAGCGAGGTGGCGGGAACGCGCAGCGCGTGCGGCAGCCGGCGCGGCCAGAATCGATGATGAGGGGGCATGAACGGTCTTCCTTTGCCGCCACAGCCTAAAGAGCCGCGCCGTGGCCCGTATTGGGGATCGCACCAATGGGGCGTCACCCACGCGACCGCCCGGCGCGCGGCCCCGCCCCGGTGCGCCCGGGAGCCCGGCGTTTTGTAACGGTGTGTCCCCCAGGGCCGCTCGCAAGCCCCGCTGCGGCCGTGGGCTCGTGGGGATGAACGACAATGCACCACAACGCAGCGTGCAACGCGACTGCCCTGCCGACTTCGCTTTTTTTCTTGAGTAGCCAGTGGCGACGGAACCCGATTCCGGGCCCTGGGACCGCCCCTCGGGGTGCGGACGCAACGGACAACATGAACATAGTCATACTCGACGACTACCAGGACGCGGTCCGCAAACTGCATTGCGCGTCGCGGCTGGACGCCTATTCCGCCAAGGTCTACACCAACACCGTCAAGGGCCTGGGCCAGCTGTCGGTGCGCCTGAAGGATGCGGACATCATCGTGCTGGTGCGCGAACGCACGCAGATCACGCGCCAGCTGGTGGACAAGCTCCCCCGCCTGCGGCTCATCGCCCAGACGGGCAAGGTCGGCAGCCATGTCGACGTGCAGGCCTGCACCGAGCGCGGCATCGCCGTGGCCGAAGGCGTGGGTTCCCCGGTGGCACCGGCCGAGCTGACCTGGGCGCTCATCATGGCGGCCATGCGCCGCCTGCCGCAGTACATCGCCAACCTGAAGCACGGCGCCTGGCAGCAGTCGGGCCTGCGCTCAGCCTCGATGCCGCCCAACTTCGGCATAGGCACCGTGCTGCGCGGCAAGACGCTGGGCATCTGGGGCTACGGCCGCATCGGGCAGATCGTTGCGGGCTACGGCCGCGCCTTCGGCATGAACGTGCGGGTGTGGGGCCGGGAGGCCTCGCGCGCGCAGGCGCTGGGCGACGGCCTGCAGGTGGCGCGCACGCGCGAGGAGTTCTTCTCGGAGTGCGACGTGGTGTCCCTGCATCTGCGCCTGAACGACGAGACCCGCGGCATCGTCACGCTGGAGGACCTGTCGGCGATGAAGCCCACGTCGCTCATCGTCAACACCTCGCGCGCGGAGCTGATCCAGCCCGATGCGCTCATCGCGGCGCTCAACCGGGGCCGGCCCGGCATGGCGGCGGTGGATGTGTTCGAGAGCGAGCCCATCCTGCAGGGCCATGCCCTGCTGCGGCTGGAGAACTGCATCTGCACGCCCCACATCGGCTACGTCGAGCAGGACAGCTACGAGCTCTATTTCGGCGCCGCATTCGACAACGTGGTGAACTACATCCGCGGCACGCCGACCAACATCGTGAACCCGGGCGCGCTGCAGGTCAGGCGCTGAAAAAGCAGCGCGGCTCGCGGTTCAGCGCGCCAGCTGGCCCCAGGCCATGAGCGCGCCGATCATCACCGGCTGGTGCAGCAGGTAGTAGACCAGGCTGTGCCGCCCCAGCGCGGGCAGCCAGCGCAACCCCCGGGGGGCGTTCCAGGCCAGCCAGTGCGGGCGATGGCGCAGCAGCCACTGGCCTGCCGCCATGCCCCACCACATCACGCCCAGCCAGGGCAGCACCGGCACGTAGTCTTCCGTGGCGGGCTTGTGGGTGACGAGCCCCAGCCAATTGAGCGCCCGGCTGTCGAAGAGATCGGCCGCGCAGGCCAGCGGCCCGGCCAGCGCCCAGCCGGCCACGGTGGGCAGCAGCAGCGCGATCAGCCCCGCAGGCCACAGCCAGCGGCCCGCCGGGGCGCTCAGCCGGGCGATCAGCAGCATCACGGCCATGCCGTGCAGCACGCCGAAATAGATGTAGGTGCGCGGAAACATCCAGGCCGAGCCGGCCGTGACCAGCAGCGCCGCGCCCGCCACCTGCGCCCACCGCCGGCCGAACCGCCGCCAGCCCAGGCCCTGCGCATGGGCCAGCGCCTGGCCCAGCCCCGCGCAGGCGAGGAACATGCTCACGATGAGCGTGCGCTGCACGGTCCAGACAGGGTCGAAGCGGAAGTTCTGCACCCAGTAGCCGAAATGGCTCAGGTCGAAGCAGAAATGGAACACCGTCATCCACAGCATGGCGACGCCACGCAATGCATCGACACCCTCCAGCCGCTGGGCAGCGGCTGGCGATGGCAGGGGCGAGGCAGCAGGAACCGAAGGCATGCGGTGCGGGTGCAGGGTGCGATGGCGGAGCCGGAAATGACAAAGGGGTTGCACCTTGCGGTACAACCCCTTGAATCAATGGTCGGAGCGGCGGGATTCGAACTCGCGACCCTCTGCTCCCAAAGCAGATGCGCTACCAGGCTGCGCTACGCTCCGACAAATCGAATTCTAACCTGCAAAAAGAGCCCTTCTGGCCAATTCGCAGCAGTTGCCGCGATATTTTTCGCAGCAGGCCCGCATCAACGGCTGGACGGACCCGGGCCGCGACCGGCCAGATGACGGAAGGTGATGCGGCCCTTGGTCAGGTCGTAAGGGGAGAGCTCGAGCGACACCTTGTCGCCCGCCAGGATGCGGATGTGGTGCTTGCGCATCTTGCCGCCGGTGTAGGCGATGAGCTGGTGGCCGTTGTCCAGCGTGACGCGAAAGCGCGAGTCGGGCAGCACTTCCGTCACGGAGCCCTGCATCTCAATCAGTTCTTCTTTTGCCATGTTTCTAGTCGGATTCCAATAACGATTATTCTGGGGTGCACCTGCATGCGGGTTGGAGCTCACGGCGGGCCGCCGTGCCTGTCGAATGGCTCGGCAGCGCGGGCATGGCATGCAGGGGAGTCGCGGCACCCGGGGCGCAGCAGGCGAAAGGGCCCGGGGGCGACGGCTTCAATGGACAGGCAATCGGCTGTGCATTAGCCTGTCGATTGTACCGCGCTACGCTGGAGAGCGCCATGCAGGAGAGCGCCGCCCTCGCCTGCCCGGGCGCGCCCCTAGAATGGGCCGCCCACCCCCAAGGATTTCTCCCACGTGTCTGACCGCCTCGCCGTCCTCCCCCAGTACCTGCTGCCCAAGCAGGCGCTCACCCTGATCGCCGGGCGTTTCGCCTCCGCCCAAGCGGGCCGCTTCACCACCTCGGCGATCCGGCGGTTCGTGGCGCAATACGGCGTGGACATGCAGGAGGCGGCCAACCCCGACATCACCAGCTACGCCACCTTCAACGACTTCTTCACCCGCGCCCTGCGCCCGGGCGCCCGCCCGCTGGCCCAGGCGGACGTGGTCTGCCCGGTGGATGGCGCGGTGAGCCAGATGGGCCCCATCGCCCACGACCAGATCTTCCAGGCCAAGGGCCACCACTATTCGACCACGGCGCTGCTGGGCGGCGACGCAGCGATGGCGGCGCCATTCGACGACGGCAGCTTCGCCACCATCTACCTGAGCCCGCGCGACTACCACCGCATCCACATGCCCTGCGCCGGGCGGCTGCTGTCCATGGTGCATGTGCCGGGCGATCTGTTTTCGGTCAACCCGCTGACGGCGCGCGGCGTGCCGGGGCTCTTCGCCCGCAACGAGCGGGTGGTCTGCCTCTTCGACACCCCGCTGGGCCGCATGGCCCTGGTGCTGGTGGGCGCGACCATCGTGGGCAGCATGGCGACGGTGTGGCACGGCCAGGTCAACCCCCCGCGCCCGGGGCGGCTGGTGCGCTGGGACTACGCCGACCGGGAGATCACCCTCGGCCAGGGCGAGGAGATGGGGCGCTTCATGCTCGGCTCCACCGTGGTGCTGCTGTTCCAGCGCGGGGCGGTCCAGTTCGAGCCCGGCTGGGTGCCCTTGCGGCATACGCGCCTGGGCGAGGCGATGGCGCGCCGGCTCCACGCCTGACACTCCCCCAAAGGTCAGCCGGTTACGCCAGGCCGGCAATCACTGCGGCTGCACCTGCGGCGGTGCCACCCGCCGCGTCGTGAAGGTGGTCGGCTCGAGTTCCAGCTTGTCCGGGTCCACCGGCTTTTCCTGGCCCACCAGGTAGATGGCGAGCTCCAGGCGCCGCAGCATCACATGGCTCACCGTCTGCCACGTGCCGCCCATGCGCACGCGGGTTCCGGGCCTGAACACCGGCATGCAGAACGTCTCGGCCCAGCCCCAGGGCGGCGCCGCGTCGCCGGCCGTGGCGGGCGCGGACGTCGGGTTGCCTGAAGCGGTTTGCAATTCATGCATGCGCTAATGTTAGCGGATGTAAACGACTCGGGCGGCCGAAATCAGGTGATCAGCAACCCGGCACGCATAACCGGCACCGGCGGCGACGGTACCGAGCCAGGCCGGGCTCAGCGTCGGGCGTTCGACTGCGCGAACTGCAGCGCGGCTTCGAGCATGCGTTGCAGCGTGGGTTGCACCCGCGCAGCCACCTCGGGCAGGTAGTCGAAGGGCAGTGCCTCCTGCATGTAGCTGGCCTGTGTCATCTCCAGCTGCACCGCGTGCACGTTCTCGGCCGGGCGGCCGTACTGACGGGTGATGTGCCCGCCCTTGAAACGCCCGTTGAGCACGGCGGAAAAGCCGCTCGCCTCGCCGATGGCCAGAAGCGGCCGGGCCAGCTCGGGCGCGCAGCTGGCGCCGTCGGCCGTTCCCAGGTTCAGGTCGGGCAGCCGGCCGTCGAAGAAGCGCGGCAGCACGGACCGGATGGAATGCGCGTCCCACAGCACCGCGACGCCGTGAGCGGCGCGGATGCGTTCCAGCTCGCTCGCCAGTTGCGCGTGGTACGGCGCCCAGACCGCGTCGCGCCTTGCAGCCGTCTCGGCCGCGTCCGGCACGTCGCCCTGCGCGTAGATGGGCGTGTCGTCGAAGGTGTCGACCGGGCACAGGCCCGTCACGCTCTGGCCGGGGTAGAGGCTGGCGCCATCCGGCGGGCGGTTCAAGTCGATCACGTAACGCGAATGCGTGGCGACGAGGATGGACGCGCCCAGTTCGCGGGCGAATGCGTACAGGCGCTCCAGATGCCAGTCGGTATCGGGCACCTGCCGCGCTTCGTCGGTGAAGCGCTTGGCGATCGACGGCGGCACATGGGTGCCGACGTGGGGCATGGACACGAGCAGCGGCGCGGTGCCCTGGTGGAAGGTGAACGGAGGAATGGAAGCGGTAGCGGTTTGGATGTCGGTCATGGATTCGCAAGGGTGGCCGAAACGGGTCGGCGCAGGGCATCGGAAAAGATCAGCCAGTATGAATGGTGGCGCCGCGCGCACGCACGAACGCCTCGGCCGCCGGGGAGTGCAGCGGGTGGCGGCCGGCCTGCACGCGCTGCCGGCCGGCCACCCACACGCCGTGCACGGCGCAAGTGCGGTGGCTGCCGAACACATGGGCGCCCAGCTGGCTTTCCACCGGCAGCCCCTGCAGCGCGATATGGCTGCCATCGAGCGCGACCCAGTCGGCCTGCTGGCCGACGGCGAGGCCCGCCACGGGGCGCCCGGCCGCCTGCGCCCCGCCCTGCACAGCCTGCAGCGTCATCGCGGTGGCCACCTGCGGCTGGGCCGTGGTGGCCAGCACGTTGCGCTGGCGGGTGGCCAGCCGCTGGCCGTATTCGAGCAGCATCAGTTCCTCGGCCGCGTTGACGCAGGCGTGGCTGTCGGAGCCCACGCCCCACCGGCCGCCGTGCTGGCGCCAGAGCGGCACGTCGAACAGGCCGTCGCCCAGGTTGGCCTCGGTGGTGGGGCACAGCCCCGCCACGGCGCCGGTGCGGGCGGCGGCGGCGTATTCATCGGGCGTCATGTGGGTGGCATGCACCAGGCACCACCGCGCATCGACGGCGGCATGGTCCAGCAGCCACTGCACCGGCCGCTGGCCGCTCCAGGCCAGGCAGTCGTCCACCTCCTGCGTCTGCTCGGCGATGTGGATGTGGATGGGCGCGTGCGCATCGAGGGCGGCCAGCCCCGCCAGCGCGGCACGCAGGCCATCGGGCGGCACGGCCCGCAGCGAGTGCGGAGCCAGGCCCAGACAGGCGCCCTGCGCCCGTACCACGGGGGCCAGGCGCTCCAATAACGATAGCATCGAGTCGGTGGACCGGATGAACCGCGACTGGTCCTGGCGGGGCGGCGTGGCGCCGAAGCCGCTGGTCTGGTAGAGCACGGGCAACAGCGTGATGCCGATGCCGGCCGTGCGCGCTGCGCGCAGCAGCGCGTGCGCCAGCGTGGCGTCGTCGGCGTAGGGGGTGCCGTCCTGGTCGTGGTGCACGTAATGGAACTCGCAGACCGAGGTGTAGCCGGCCTCCAGCATCTCCACGTAGAGCCAGGTGGCGATGGCCTCCAGCGACTCGGGCGTGATGCGAGCGGCGAAGCGGTACATCAGGTTGCGCCAGCTCCAGAAGCTGTCCTGGCTTTCGCCCCGGTATTCCGTCAGCCCGGCAAAGGCCCGCTGGAAAGCATGCGAATGCAGGTTGGGCATGCCGGGGATGAGCGGCCCGGGCGCCAGGTCCGCGCCGCCGGGCTGGGCGCCGGGCTGCACCGATTGCAGCGTGCCGGCCGCGTCCCACTGCAGCAGCACGTCGCGCGCCCACCCCTGCGGCAGCAAGGCGTGGGCGGCGAACAGGGCGCCGCCGCCGGGGGGCGGCGCGTGGCCGAGTGGATCGGAGGAAATGTCGAGGGAGGCAGGCATGTGTCTTCGTTCTCCTTGCGGCCGCATGGGCCTTCAGCCGCCCCGCGCCACGCGGCCCTGGCGCACCACGGTGCAGGCCGGCCGGTCGCCGAACCAATAGGCGATCTCGGCCGCCTCGGCCACGGGCCAGAGCACGAAATGGGCGGGGCGGCCGGAAGCGATCAGCCCATGCGATGCCTGCAGGCCCAGCGCATGCGCGGCGTGGGTGGTGATGCCGGCCAGCGCCTCGGGCACGGTGAACCGGAACAGCGTGCAGGCCATGTTGGCCATGAGGCGCAGGCTCAGTGCGGGCGAGGTGCCGGGGTTGTGGTCGGTGGAGACGGCCATCGGAACGCCCGCATCGCGCAGTGCCTGGATGGGCGGCAGGTGCGTGTCGCGCAGCGTGTAGTAGGCGCCGGGCAGCAGCACGGCCACCGTGCCGGCGGCGCGCATGGCGGCGATGCCCTGGGCCGACAGGTGCTCGATGTGGTCGCACGACAGCGCCCCGTAGCGCGCCGCCAGCTGGGCGCCGCCCATGTCGGAGAGTTGCTCGGCATGCAGCTTGACCGGCAGCCCCAGGCGCTGCGCGGCCTGGAAGACCTGCTCGGTTTCCGCCAGCGTGAAGGCGATGCGCTCGCAGAACACGTCCACCGCGTCCACCAGGCCTTCGCCGGCCAGCGCCGGCAGCATGCTGCCGCAGACGAGGTCGATGTAGTCCTGGCTGCGGCCGGCGTATTCGGGCGGCAGCGCGTGGGCGCCCAGGAAGGTGGTGCGCACCGTCACGCCGAAGGCCTCGCCCAGCCGACGGGCCACGCGCAGCTGCTTGCGTTCATGCTCCAGCGCCAGGCCGTAGCCGGACTTGATCTCCACCGCGCAGACGCCCTCGTCCAGCAGGGCCTGCAGGCGCGGCGCGGCCTGGGCGAAGAGTTCGTCTTCGGTGGCGGCGCGGGTCGCCCGCACCGACGACACGATGCCGCCGCCCGCGCGCGCCACCTCTTCATAGCTGGCGCCCGCCAGGCGCATGGCGAACTCGTTGGCGCGCTGGCCGCCATACACCAGGTGGGTGTGGCAGTCGACCAGGCCCGGCGTGGCCAGCCGGCCCTGCCCAGCCCGGCGCGGCAGGCCGACGAAGGCATCGGGCAGCGCGGCGGCGGGGCCGACCCAGCGCATCAGCCCCTGCTGCACGACGATGGCGGCGGCCTCGCCCGGCGGCACCGGCACGTCGGGCTGCGCCAGGCCGTCTGCCAGGCGCACATCGGCCCAGATGCCGTCGGCGCTGGGCAGGGACGCTGCGGAGAACGGGGACATGGGAGACTCCATTTGCTACATTTTCAATAGCTGCCGGCGCTTGATCGACGGGCGCCAGCGGCCGATTTTGTTCAATTTTCAGGATGCAGCGCGATCCAGGCGAGCGCGGGAGGCGCGCCGGCGCCCTGCGCCGCCGGTTCCGGCGCCAGCGGCTGCGCCGCCGTCGCCTTGCTCCACCACACGCCCTGGCCGGGCCGCAGCGCCGCCCCGCCCTGCCGCCAGGTGCCGGCCAGCACCATGCAGAGCCCGGCCGGGCTTGAGCCCGGCTGCACGCGCTGGTGCACGACCTCGAGGTCGCCGCGCCAGGCGCCGCGCCGCAGCATGAGGTTGAAGTCCTGCGACACCCCGCCGGCCAGTGTGCAGTCGAGCGCGGTTTCGCCCGCGAACGCGAAGGGCCGCCACGGCGCCTGCAGGAGCTGGTCGATCGCACCGTCGGCCGACCGCAGCTGCAGGCCGCCGCCGGACAGCCACATGATCTGCCGGTCCACCCCCGGAAAGGCCGAGAACGGGCCGGCCTGGGCGACCGTGGCCACGCTCACGCGCCAGCCGAAGTCGCCCATGCCGGCACCCGGGGGCCAGCAGGCGATCTCACGCGTGGTGCCGCCGCCGTTCTTCCAGGGGGTGGGCGCGATGTCGTTCAGGTCGAAACGGTGCAATGCCATGGATCAGGGTGTCCGAGGTTGTTCGTCGCCCGCCAGCAGCGGGAACAGCGGGTGTGCCATGGGCGCGCCGGCGGGCAGTTGGTCGGCCAGGCCGGGGAAATCGGGCGAGGTCTTCCAGGGGCGGGGCGCGTGGCGCACGTCGTCGCCCAGAAAGCGCACCGAGAACACCCGCCGCCGGCCCGGCCCCTCGAAGCCGCCGGCCGCATGCAGCGCCAGCATGTGAAAGCACACCACGTCGCCGGGCTCGATCTCCCAGCCCAGGATGTCGAACGCGCCGCGGTCGGCCTCCACGTCGGGCAGATCCTGCAGGCTGCCTTCGGGGAACCACTTCGCCTGCTGGTCCATGAAGCTGCGCGGCATGAGCCACGGCCCTCGGTGCGAGCCGGCGACGAATTCCAGCGTGCTGGCGCGCGGCACCGCATCCACGGGGATCCAGCAGCTCACGTTCTGCAGGCCGTCGATGTTGTAGTAGGGCTGGTCCTGGTGCCAGGGGGTGCGCTGGCGCGTGCCGGGCTCCTTGACCAGCACGTGGTCGTGGTAGAGCCGCACGCTGCGCGACTGCATCAGCCGCTGCGCGGCCAGCGCCACAGGCGTCTCGGCGATGAAGCGGCCGTAGGCGGGGTTGTCCTGCCAGTTGCAGAAGTCCTCGAAGAAGCGGCCCGGGTCGTCCGGGCGGCTCGCGATCTTCGCGCGCGGGCTGGGCGCGGCCAGGTTGGCGTCGATGCCGCCCCGCAGCAGCGCCACTTCGGCCGGCGTGAGCAGTTGCCGGATGCACACCGCGCCGTCGCGCGCGAAGTCCGCCACCAGGGCGGGTGTGACCTGCTCGCGCACCCGCTGGCGCAAGGCGTCGTGCAGGGCGTGGGGCGTGATGACCATGGGCGTCGTCTCCGGCGTGGGTTCAGGCGCGCGTCAGCACGGCCTGCAGGAAGGAGCGCGTGCGCTCCTGGGTCGGGCGGGTGAAGATGGTGGCGGGCGGGCCGGCCTCGATGATGCCGCCGCCGTCCATCACCACGACCACGTCGCCCACCTCGCGTGCGAAGTCCATCTCGTGCGTGACGACGATCATGGTCATGCCTTCACGCGCCAGCAGCTTCATCACCTGCAGCACCTCGCCCACCAGCTCGGGGTCCAGGGCCGAGGTGGGCTCGTCGAACAGCATCACCCGGGGCTTCATGGCCAGCGCCCGCGCAATGGCCACCCGCTGCTTCTGCCCGCCCGAGAGGCTGGCCGGCATGGCCTCGGCCTTGTGGCCCAGGCCCACCTTGTCGAGCAATGCGCGGGCCTCGGCTTCCGCCCGGGCACGCGGCACGCCGTGCAGCTTGCGCGGCCCCAGCGTCACGTTGTCCATCACCGAGAGATGCGGGAACAGGTTGAACGACTGGAACACCATGCCCACTTCTTCGCGCAGCCCGTTGAGCTCGCGCTCGGGCAGCACCCGGCCCTCGTCGACCAGCGTGCGCCCGCAGATGTCGATGCGCCCGCCCTGGGGCTGCTCCAGGCCGTTGCAGCAGCGCAGGAAGGTGCTCTTGCCCGAGCCGCTGGGCCCGATCACCACCACCACCTGCGACGGCTGCACGTCGAAGTCGATGCCGTTCAGCACCACGTGGGAGCCGTAGGCCTTGCGCAGGCCCCGCACGCGCACCAGCGGGCCGGCAGTCGTCGTAGTGGTCGTAGTCGTCGTCGTTGCGTCGATCGCGGTCATTGCACCATCCCTCCCGCGCGCAGGCGCAATTCGATGCGGCGCAGGGCCAGCGTGGTCAGGCCCGTCAGCACGAAGTACACGACGGCGATGGCCAGGTACACCTCCAGCGAGCGGTACGACACGCTGATGATCTTCTGCCCTTCGTGCATGACGTCGTGGATGGTGAGCAGCGACACCAGCGCCGAATTCTTGATGAGCGCGATGAATTCGTTGCCCAGCGGCGGAATCATGCGCACCACGGCCTGCGGCAGGATCACGGTGCGCATCGCCATGCCCGACGACATTCCGATGGATCGCGCGGCCTCCATTTGCCCCCGGTCGATGGACTGGATGGCGCCGCGCACGATCTCGGAGACATAGGCCCCCGAATAGATGCCCAGCCCCAGCACCCCGCACACGAAGGCCGGCAGCAGGATGCCGAACTGCGGCAGGCCGAAGAACAGGATGAAGAGCTGCACCAGCAACGGCGTGCCGCGGATCACGGCCACATAGGCCGTGCAGAGTCCGTAGACGATGCGGGTCTTCGGGTTGAGGCGGCCGATGCCCACCAGCAACCCCAGCACGCAGCCCAGCAGCAGCGCGGCGGCGGTGATCTCCACCGTGACCAGCGCGCCCTGCAGCAGCTGCGGAATGCCCGCCCAGACGGGAGAGAAGTCGAGTTCCATCATTCAGCCGGTCGTTGGCTCGAGCGGCCCGTCTTACTTGCTGGCCGCGGCGCTGCCGCTGAACCACTTCTTGACGATGGCGTCGTAGGTGCCGTCGGCCTTGAGCTTCGCGATGGCGCCGTTCACGGCCCGGGTCAGCTCCGGCGTGTCCTTGCGCAGCGCCATGCCGTATTCCTCGGTGGTGAGCTGCTCGCCCAGCACGCGCAGGCCGGGACGGGTGCGGGTGTACTGGTAGGCGGCGGGCTTGCCGGTGACGGCGGCATCGGCGCGGCCGATGTCTACGAGGTTGAACATCTCCTGGTTCTTTTCCACCTCGACACGCTGCACCTTGGGATACTTCTCGGTCAGGAAAGCCACCGACTTGGTGCCGACCTGCACCGACACCTTCTTGCCGTCCAGGTCCGCAGGCGTCTTGATGCTGGTGTTGCCGTCCTTGACCATCACCACCAGGCCGCCCGCGTAGTAGGGCTCGGTGAAGTCCACCACCTTCTTGCGCTCGTCGGTGATGTAGATGGCGGACACCGCCATGTCGAAGCGCTTGGAGATGAGGCCGGGGATCAGGCCCTTGAAGTCGATGTCCACCCACTCGACCGGCCGGCCCAGGGTCTTGGCGACGGCTTCCACCAGCTCGACGTCGAAGCCGGTGCGCTTGCCGTTCTCGACGAATTCCATCGGCGGAAAGGTAGCGTCGGTGCCCACGCGCAGGGCATTGCCCTGGGCTTGCACGCTGCCGGCCATGCAGGCCAGGACAGCAACGGACGACAGCAGGAAATGGCGGCGGATGTTCATGGGAGGGCTTTCTTTGCAGATGCGAGGAAGGTGGGCGGGAAGGGAGAACGAGGGAAAGAGAAAGGGGGACGGGAACCCATGGGCTGGCGCGGCCGGGCGGTGTCAGTGCAGCACCAGTTGCCGCGAAATGCGCGCCGCGGCCACCACGGCCATGCGGATCAGGGCCGGTTCCTGCCCCTGGGCTCGCAAGATGGGTGCCATCAGCGTGATGGCGCCGGCGGCCTGGCGCGATGCGCCGAACAGCGGCACGCTGCAGCCCCACACGCCCGGGTCCACCTCGCCGGACGAGACGGCGAAGCCGGCGGCGCGGATCGCCTGGAGTTCTGCCGCCGCCGCCTCGCGCTCCGCCGTCTGCATGCCGTGGTGGGCGTCCAGCAAGGCATCACGGCTGGCTGCGGTAAGGTGCGCCCACAGGCACTTGGCCGACGCGCCCGCGCGCAGCGGCACGCTGCGACCCTTCTCGAACGAGCAGCGCAGGGACTGCTGGCTCTCCACCATGTCCAGGCAGATGGCCTGGTCGTTCACCGCGACGACGAGGCCGACGCTTTCGCCGGACTGCCGCGCCAGATCGACCATGTCCTGCCGCGCCTGGCGCACCAGGTGCGACGCGAGGTCGAACCCCAGCGCCAGCTGCAGGCCCAGCGGCCCCGGGGCATAGCTGCCATCGGTCTCCAGCACGAAGCCCCAGCGCTTGAGCCGCGCCAGTTGGCGGTAGAGCGTGCTGCGGGCCAGGCCCGTCTGCTCCATCAGCTCGGCGGCCGACATGGCCTGGCCCTGCTGGGCCAGCACGGCCAGCACCTGCAGCACGCGGTCTGCAGTCGGCACGGGGGCGTGGGCGGTCTGGATCACGCCGTCAGTATCAAAGCTCTGCGCCTGCATACCTAGCCCCTCATTCCCATGATCTGAGACCGCCACTCCCTTTTTTAACGCTGACGGGGAAACGCCCGCCCTCGCCTCCCGGCCGGGCCCAACCCACCGTCACTCTCCACCGTCACTTCACCATCGGTAGCTTCAACCCGTGCCGTTTCGCCGTGGCGATGGCGATGTCGTAGCCCGCGTCGGCGTGGCGCATCACGCCGCTGGCTGGGTCGTTCCACAACACCCGGGCCAGGCGCGCCGCGGCCTCGGGCGTGCCATCGGCCACGATCACCACGCCGGCATGCTGCGAATAGCCCATGCCCACGCCGCCGCCGTGGTGCAGGCTGACCCAGGTGGCGCCGCCGGCGGTGTTGAGCAGCGCGTTCAGCAGCGGCCAGTCGCTCACGGCGTCAGTGCCGTCCTTCATGGCCTCGGTCTCGCGGTTGGGGCTGGCGACGGAGCCGGTGTCCAGGTGGTCGCGGCCGATGACGATGGGGGCCTTGAGCTCGCCGTTCTTCACCATCTCGTTGAAGGCCAGCGCCGCCTGGTGGCGCTCGCCCAGGCCCAGCCAGCAGATGCGCGCGGGCAGGCCCTGGAAGGCGATGCGCTCGCGGGCCATGTCGAGCCAGCGGTGGGTGTGCTTGTTCTCGGGGAACAGCTCCTTGATCTTGGCGTCGGTCTTGTAGATGTCTTCCGGGTCGCCCGACAGGGCCACCCAGCGGAACGGGCCCTTGCCCTCGCAGAACAGCGGGCGGATGTAGGCCGGCACGAAACCTGGGAAATCGAAGGCGTTCTTCACACCCTGGTCGAAGGCCACCTGGCGGATGTTGTTGCCGTAGTCGACCGTGGGCACGCCCAGTGCCTGGAGGTCGAGCATGGCCTGCACGTGCACGGCGCAGCCCTCGGCCGCCGCCTGCACCAGGCGGGCGTGCTGGGCCGGGTCGGCCGCGGCGGCCTGCCACTGCGGCACCGTCCAGCCCACCGGCAGGTAGCCGTTGACCAGGTCATGCGCGGAGGTCTGGTCGGTCACGATGTCGGGCTTCGGGCCACCGGCCTTCGCGCGGCGCACCAGCTCCGGCAGCACCTCGGCCGCGTTGCCCAGCAGGGCGATGGAGACCGCTTCCTTTTTCGCCGTGTGGTGCGCGATGAGCGCCAGCGCGTCGTCGATGTCCCGGGCCTGCTTGTCCACGTAGCGGGTGCGCAGGCGAAAGTCGATGCTGCTCTGCTTGCATTCGATGGTCAGCGAGCAGGCGCCGGCCAGCGTGGCGGCGAGCGGCTGCGCGCCGCCCATTCCGCCCAGCCCGGCCGTCAGGATCCACTTGCCCGACAGGTCGTTGCCGTAGTGCTGGCGGCCGGCCTCGACGAAGGTCTCGAACGTGCCCTGCACGATGCCCTGGCTGCCGATGTAGATCCAGCTGCCGGCGGTCATCTGGCCGTACATGAAGAGGCCCTTGCGGTCCAGTTCGTTGAAGTGCTCCCAGTTGCCCCACTTGGGCACCAGGTTGGAATTGGCCAGCAGCACGCGCGGGGCGTTCTCGTGCGTCTTGAACACGCCCACCGGCTTGCCGGACTGGATCAGCAGCGACTCGTCGGCCTCCAGATCTTTCAGCGACGACAGGATCTGGTCGAAGCATTCCCAGTTGCGTGCGGCGCGGCCGATGCCGCCATACACCACCAGCGACTGCGGGTTCTCGGCCACGTCCGGATCGAGGTTGTTCTGCAGCATGCGGTACGCGGCCTCGGCCAGCCAGTTCTTGCAGTGGAGCTGGCTGCCCCGGGGTGCGCGGATGACGCGGGTGGGGTCGTGGCGCGGGTCGGCGGGCGAAGATGCGGCGGTGGAGAGCATGGCGACGTTGGCGTTCATGGCATTGGTCCTTCCTGGAAAAAGGGGCGGTACGGTCAGGCTATGACTGGGTCGGGCGATCACTGGTAGCTGGGCAGGCAGGCGACGAGTGGGTCGGGCCACGAGCCCTCTTGCGCCCAGATGCGCATGGCCTCGATGTCGGGCGCGAGGTAGCGGTCCTGCTCGAGAAAATCGACGCGCGCGCGGATGGCGGCGAACTGCGCCTCGACCAGCACCGAGCTTTTCAACGATCTGTCGAACTCCATGCCCTGCGCGGCCGCCATGGCCTCGATGCCCACGATGACGCCCGTGTTGCGGGCCATGTCCAGCAGCCGGCGGGCGGCGTATGTGGCCATGGAGACATGGTCTTCCTGGTTGGCCGAGGTGGGCAGGCTGGTCACGCTGCTCGGGTTGGCAAGGCACTGGTTTTCGGCTGCCAGCGCGGCGGCGGTGACCTGCGCGATCATGAAGCCCGAGTTGACGCCGCTGTCGCGGATGAGAAAGGCCGGCAGGCCCGAGAGCCCCGTGTCGAGCAGCAGCGCCAGGCGGCGCTCGGACATGGCGCCGATCTCGGCCAGCGCCAGCGCCAAGATGTCGGCCGCGAAGGCGACCGGCTCGGCGTGGAAGTTGCCGCCGGAGATGACCTCGCCCGTGTCCGTGAAGACCAGCGGGTTGTCCGACGCGGCATTGGCCTCGATCTGCAGCACGCGGGCGGCATGGGTCAGGTTGTCCAGGCAGGCGCCCATCACCTGCGGCACGCAGCGGATGGAATACGGATCCTGCACGCGGCCGCAGTTCGGGTGGGACGGGTCGATGGCGCTGCCTTCCAGCAGGCCGCGCACCGCCGCAGCGACGGCGATCTGCCCGGCCTGGCCACGCGCTTCGTGGATGCGCGCATCGAACGGCTTGACCGAGCCCTTGATGGCTTCGAGCGTCAGGCAGCCGGCCACCAGCCCGGCGGCGAACACGCTTTCGGCGCCGAACAGGCCGGCCAGCGCGAGCGCGGTGGAGACCTGCGTGCCGTTGAGCAGCGCCAGCCCTTCCTTGGGGCCGAGCACGAAGGGCGCGAGGCCGATGGACGCCATGGCCTCGCTTCCGGACACCACCTGCCCGCCGACCTTGGCGAATCCCTCGCCGATCAGCACGCAGGCCAGGTGCGCCAGGGGCGCCAGGTCGCCCGAGGCGCCGACCGAGCCCTTGGCGGGAATCACCGGCAGCACGTCGGCGTTGGCCAGCGCCAGCAGCGCATCGACCAGCGCCGGGCGCACGCCCGAGTGGCCACGCGCCAGGCTGATGGCCTTGGTGGCGAGCACCATGCGCACCACGTCGTCGCCCAGCGCCTCGCCCGTGCCCACGCTGTGCGACAGCACCAGGTTGCGCTGCAGCTCGGCCAGCCGGTCATGCGCGATCTTGGTGCTGGCCAGCTTGCCGAAGCCGGTGTTGATGCCATAGACCACCTCGTCGGCCTCCACGATGCCGCCCACCGCCGCCTGGGCCGCCTGCATTGCGGGCAGCGCGGCCGCATCCAGCGTCAGCCGCACACCGCCGGCGGCGATGGCGCGCAGATCGGCCAGCGTGACATGGCCCGGGCGAAGCACGATGGAAGTCGGGGTGGCAGTCATGTGTGCATCCTGTCTATACAACTATGTTTGAGAAAAATACGCTTGGTTTCAGGAGTCGATGCGCCGATTGGACCACGGAAAGCTCATCTTGTATAGACAGGTAGCAGCCCTGCCGCGATCAACCCACCAGTGGGTGCCCGTCCGCCCTGATGCGGCTGCCCAGCCGGTATCGCGAGCCCGGGTGCAGGCAGCGCACGATCGTGACCGGCATGCCCCGCGACCAGGTGCGCCGCGTGAGCAGCAGGCAGGGGTCGGTGGTCGCCATGTCCAGCAGGCGGGCCTGCTCCGGCGTGGCCAGCACGGCATCGACCACGTGCTCCATCTGATCGAACGGCACGTTGCGCACCAGGTATTCGGAAGGCTGCAGGCGGGTGAAGTCCTGCGCGCCGAACTCCGGCACGGCGCGGGGGTTGACGTAGCGGTCTTCCAGCTGCACGGGCACGCCGTCCTCGCGGTGCAAGCAGAGCGAATGGAACACCGATTCGCCGGTGCGCAGATCGAGCGCGGCGGCGATGTCCAGCGGCGCGGCGACGCGTTCCACCGTCAGCACGTCGCAGCGGTAGTCATGCCCGCGCTGGCGGATCTCGCTGGCCAGATTGGCGATCTGCAGCAGCGTGGACTGGGGCTTGTCTTCCGCGACGAAGCTGCCCACGCCCGCCACGCGCACGATGCGGCCCTGCTCCATCAGCTCGCGCAGCGCGCGGTTCACGGTCATGCGCGACATGCCGAACTGCTGCACCAGCTCGTTCTCGGACGGCAGGCGGTCGCCCGCGCGCCAGGAGCCGTCCTGGATGCGGCGCACGATGTGGTCCTTGACCTGCTGGTAGAGCGCCACGGCCGGCGCTTCGGGGGCCTTGGCGGTGCGTGGGCGTTCGGATGTCTTCATGGCGCGGGCCTGGGGCGAGGCATCGTCAGTGCGCATCCGCGGCCATCGACTCGGCGCGGATCTCTTCTGTCAGCCGCGCCTTGAGCTGCATGAACTCGGGCGACGTCTTGATCGTGTAGTGCCGCGGGTGCGGCAGGTTCACGGCCAGCTCGGTCTTGATGCGCCCGGGCCGGGCGCTGAACACGGCCACGCGGTTGGCCATGAAGATGGCTTCGTCGATGTCGTGGGTGACGAACATCACGGTCTTGCGCTCGGCCTCCCAGATGCCGAGCAGCAGCTCCTGCATCAGCACGCGGGTCTGGTTGTCGAGCGCGCCGAAGGGTTCGTCCATCAGCAGGATCTTCGGGTCGTTGGCCAGCGCCCGGGCGATGGCCGTGCGCTGCTGCATGCCGCCCGAGAGCTGCTTGGGATAGTGCTGCTCGAAGCCGCGCAACCCCACCTTGGCGATGAAGTACGCCGCCCGCTCCTTCTGCGCGCTTTCTGCCATGCCGCGCTCGCGCAGGCCGAAGCGGATGTTCTGCTCGATGGTGAGCCAGGGGAACAGCGTGTAGCTCTGGAACACCATGCCCCGGTCGGCGCCGGGGCCGTCCACGGGGCGGCCGTCCAGCAGCACTTGCCCGCTGGTGGGGTGGTCCAGGCCCGCCACGATGCGCAGCATGGTCGACTTGCCGCAACCCGAGGGGCCGAGGATGGTCACGAAATCGTTGTCGGCCACGTGGAAGTCGACCGGCAGCAGCGCCTGCGTGGCCGGGCCCTTGGCAGATGTGAAGGTGCGCGACACGCCCTGGATGGATAGCTCGCTCATCAGATGGTGCTCCAGGCGAAGAGGCGGCGGTTAAGCGCCTTGAACAGCGCATCGGACACCAGCCCGATGACGCCGATCACGATGATGCCGAAGATGATCTGCCCCGTGTTCAGCAGCGCCTGGCTGTCGGTGATCATGTGGCCGATGCCCGACGACGAGCCGATCAGCTCCGCCACGATCACGTACGTCCAGGCCCAGCCCAGCACGAGGCGCAGCGTCTCGGCGATGTCGGGCGCGGCGCCGGGAATGAGCACGCGGCGCACGATGCCCGTGGGCGTGGCGCCGAGGGTGTAGGCCGCCTCGACGAGGTCGCGGCGCGCGCTGCCCACGATGACGGCGACCATCAGGATGATCTGGAACACCGAGCCGATGAAGATCACCAGCAGCTTCTGCAGCTCGCCCAGCCCCGCCCACAGGATCAGCAGCGGAATGAAGGCCGAGGCCGGCAGGTAGCGGCAGAACGAGACGAAGGGCTCGAGGAAGGCCTCGAAGCCCTTGTGCGCGCCCATGCCGATGCCGAGCGGCACCGCGACGATGGCCGCCAGGATGAAGCCACCCAGCACCCGCCAAACCGTCATGCCGATGTCGTGCAGGAAGTTGAACTGCGTGAACAGCAGCCAGCCTTCCTGCACCATGGTGACGGGGCTCGCCAGGAAGGTGGGCGACACGAAGCCGCCCAGCGTGGCCACCGCCCACACGGCGAAGAAGAGCACGAAGAAGGCCGTGCCCAGCAGCCAGCGCGTGGCCGCGCCCACGGGCTCGAGCGGGCGCAGCGCGCGGCGGGCGGAGGTCGAACGCAGCTCGGCCATCACTTGATGAAGCTGTCGTCGAACATGGCGGTGAAGTTGTCCGGCTGCTTGCGGATGACGCCCGCCTCCAGCAACACGGCGGCGGCGTCCTTCATGAACTGCTGCAGCTCACCCGCGAAGAACTTCTGGTTGGCCGCCTTGTCCTGCCAGCGCAGGAAGGCCGACGACTTGGCGAAGGCCTCGCCCGTCTGCTTGACGGCCGCGCCCATGATCTCGTTGGCCTTGGCCGGGTCGCTCTTGATCATCTCCAGCGCGTCGAAGTACGACTGCGTGAGCGCCTGCGCAGCCTTGGGGTTGGCCTTGAGCCAGTCGGGCGCGCAGCCCACGGTGTCCATCACCATCGGGTAGTCGATGGTGGTGGCCAGGATCTTGCCGGCCTGCGGGTTGGCGCGCACGGTGGAGAGGTACGGCTCGTAGGTCATGGCGGCATCGTTCTGGCCGGCCACGAAGGCCTGCGCCGCCGGCTGCGGCTCCAGCGACACGGTCTTCACGTCCTTCAGTCTCATGCCGTTCTTCGACAGCATCCAGGCCAGGCCGAAGTACGGCGCGGTGCCCGGGGCGCTGACGGCGATGGTCTTGCCCTTCAGGTCGGCGAAGCTCTTGACGTCATTGCGCACGGCGATGCCGTCGGCGCCGTAGGACTTGTCCATCTGGAAGATCTGCACGATGGGCACGCCGTTGGTGTTCCAGGCGACGTGGGTTTCCACCGTGGTGGCCGCGCACTGGATGGCCTTGGAAGCCAGCGCCAGGTGGCGGTCCTTCTGCGGAATCATCTTGAGCTCCACGTCCAGGCCGTTCTTCTTGAAGAGGCCCGCCTTGTCGGCCAGGGTGAGCGGAGCGAAGCCCGTCCAGCCCGACATGCCCAGCGCGATCTTCGTGTCCTGCGCCTGCGCGGCCGTGGCCGCGCCCAGCAGACACACCCCCGCCGCCATCAGCGACGCCATCTTGCAACCCATCGTTCGGTTCATGTGATCAGCTCCTTTGAGATCCATCGAATGTCCACCGCGGCGGAATGATGCGCGCGCCGCACTGCTGTCTATACAGGGAAAACACCACGTACTGCCGGTGATAGTTGACGCACGTGCCGTGCGCCGTGCACCCGGCCGGTGCAGCGCTGCGGCTGCGCGGTCATCTATGCAAGACGCGGGCCAACCTGTATAGGCATGTCTTGTCCGGCGTGGCGCGCTGCTTGCCACCTGTTTTGAGGGTGTTTCAGGCCGCCAGCGCCCATCCCACCTGCGCAGCCAGCTATCAAATCAATAGCATGTCAGTCGGTCAGGCATGCATGCGCGGCCTTTATGGCTTTTTTACATCGCGCCCCGGCATCTCTGCACCGTCTTTGCGCCCGAATTTCCAGAATCGCCGCCATGTTGGACAACGAAAGCGATGCGATGGATGCGATCTGGCTGGCCGCTATAGCGGTGCTGTGGGTGGTGGCGGCCGAGGTGGCCTGGTGGCTGTACCGATCGGCCGCGCCTGCCGGGGAGCGTGCGTGATGGCCACCGACGTGCTGTATGGCCTGGCCGGCATGGTGGCGGTGCTGCTGTTCGCCTACCTCGTGTTCGCGCTGATCTGCGCGGAGGAGTTCTGACATGACCGCATCCGCCTGGGGGCTGCTCGCCCTCTTCCTGGCTGTGCTGGCGCTGCTGGCTTGGCCGCTTGGCCGCCTGCTGGCCGCGCTGTGCGAAGGCCGCATGCCGCGCCTGCTCGAGCGCATCGAGGCGCCGCTCTACCGCCTGGCCGGCGTGCAGCCCGGCGTGGCCATGCCCTGGCACCGCTACGCACTGAACCTGATCGCCTTCAACGGTGTCGGCACGCTGCTGCTCTATGCGCTGCAGCGCGTGCAGGACCGGCTGCCGCTGAACCCGATGCAACGCGCCGCGGTGGCGCCCGACTCGGCCTTCAACACTGCGGTGAGCTTCGTCGCCAACACCAACTGGCAGGGCTATGCGGGCGAGGCCACCATGAGCCACCTCACCCAGATGCTGGGCCTGACGGTGCAGAACTTCCTCTCCGCCGCGACCGGCATCGCGGTGGTGTTCGCGCTCTCGCGCGGCTTTGCCGGCCGGCGTGCGGACAAGCAGGGGCTGGTCGGCAACTTCTGGGCCGACGTGACGCGCATCACCCTCTGGGTGCTGCTGCCGCTGTCGTTCGCCACCGCGCTGCTGCTGGCGGGCCAGGGCGTGATCCAGAACTTCCGACCCGACGCCACGGTGAGCACGCTGGAGACCACCGTCTACCAGGCGCCGCGCCTGGACGCCGCAGGCCAGCCCGTGCTGGATGCGGCCGGCGCACCCATCACCGAGGCGGCGCGCAGCGACACCCAGACCATCGCCATGGGCCCGGTGGCGTCGCAGGAGGCCATCAAGATGCTGGGCACGAATGGGGGCGGCTTCTTCAACGCCAATTCGGCCCACCCGTACGAGAACCCGACGGCGCTGGCCAACTTCATGGAGATGCTGGCCATCTTCCTCATCCCCACGGCCCTGTGTTTCGCCTTCGGCCGCGTGGTGGGCGACGCGCGCCAGGGCTGGGCGCTGCTGGCTGCGATGACGGTGCTGTTCGTGGCCGCCGTCGTCGCCATCACCGCTGCCGAGCAGGCGGGCAACCCGCTGCTGACCCGCCTGGGCGTGGACCAGACGGCGAGCGCGCTGGCCGCTGGCGGCAACATGGAAGGCAAGGAAGTGCGCTTCGGCATCACCGCGTCGGCGCTGTTCGCGGCGGTGACGACGGCGGCGTCGTGCGGCGCGGTGAACACCATGCACGATTCGCTCACGCCGCTGGGCGGGCTGGTGCCGCTGGTGCTGATGCAGCTGGGCGAGGTGGTCTTCGGCGGCGTCGGCAGCGGGCTCTACGGCATGCTGGTGTTCGCCATTCTGGCGGTGTTCATCGCCGGGCTGATGATCGGCCGCACGCCGGAATACCTCGGCAAGAAGATCGAGGTGCGCGAGATGAAGCTGGTGTCGCTGGCCATTCTGGTCACGCCTATCGTGGTGCTGCTGGGCACGGCCGTGGCGGTGAGTACCGGCGCGGGCACCGCCGGCATCGCCAACCCCGGGGCGCACGGCTTTTCCGAGGTGCTCTACGCCTTCACCTCGGCCGCCAACAACAACGGCAGCGCCTTCGCCGGCCTGTCGGCCAACACACCTTTCTACAACGCGCTGCTGGGCGTGGCGATGTGGCTGGGGCGCTTCGGCGTGATCGTGCCGGTGCTGGCGATCGCCGGCGCGCTGGCGGCCAAGCAGCGCCTGCCCGTCACCAGCGGCACGCTGCCCACGCATGGCCCGCTGTTCGTGGCGCTGCTGGTGGCCACCGTGCTGCTGGTCGGCCTGCTGAACTATGTGCCCTCGCTGGCGCTGGGGCCGGTGGTCGAGCACCTGATGCTCTGGCCCGCCCGCTGATCGCCCTGCCCGTCCGCTTCCGGCCAGGCGGCCTGAAGCGCACCAAGAAAGACAAGCATGTCCCATCCCCTACCCTCCTCCACGCCCGGCGCCACGGCTGCCGGAGCGCCCCTGCCCGCGTCGCTGAAACCCTCGGCACCCTCGCTGCTGGACGCGGCCCTGCTCAAGCCGGCACTGATCGGCGCCCTCACCAAGCTCCACCCGGCGGCGCAATGGCGCAACCCGGTGATGTTCGTGGTCTATGTGGGCAGCATCATGACCACGCTGCTCTGGGCGCAGGCGCTTGCCGCGCCGCAGGCAGCCCAGGCCAGCGGCATGTCGCCCCGCTTCGTGCTGGCGGTGGCGCTGGGCCTCTGGTTCACCGTGCTGTTCGCCAACTTCGCCGAGGCGCTGGCCGAAGGCCGCAGCAAGGCGCAGGCGGCGTCGCTCAAGGGGCTGCGCAAGGACACCTGGGCCAAGAAGCTCAAGGCCGGCTGGCCCAGCGCCGACCGCGCCTGGCTGCCCGCCCAGGCCAGCGACCTGCGCCGCGGCGACATGGTGCTGGTGGAAACCGGCGACGTCATTCCGCTGGATGGCGAGGTGGTGGACGGCGTGGCATCGGTGGACGAGAGCGCCATCACCGGCGAGTCCGCTCCGGTGGTTCGCGAGTCGGGCGGCGACTTCTCCGCCGTGACGGGCGGCACGCGGGTGCTGTCGGACTGGCTCATCGTGCGCATCGCGGTGAACCCGGGCGAGTCGTTCCTCGACCGCATGATCGGCATGGTGGAAGGGGCACGGCGCCAGAAGACGCCCAACGAGATCGCGCTCACCATCCTGCTGGTGGCGCTCACCATCGTGTTCCTGGTGGTCACCGCCACGCTGCTGCCGTTTTCGCTCTTCGGCGTGCAGGCCGCGGGCGCCGGCAGCGCCGTGCCGCTGGCCGCGCTGATCGCCCTGCTGGTGTGCCTGATCCCCACCACCATCGGCGGGCTGCTGTCGGCCGTGGGCGTGGCCGGCATGAGCCGCATGATGCAGGCCAACGTGATCGCCACCTCCGGCCGGGCGGTGGAGGCAGCGGGCGACGTGGACGTGCTGCTGCTGGACAAGACCGGCACCATCACGCACGGCAACCGCCAGGCCAGCGCCTTCATGCCGGCGCCGGGCTGCGACGGCGCTCAGCTCGCCCGCGCGGCGCTGCTGGCTTCGCTGTCCGACGAAACACCCGAGGGCCGCAGCATCGTCGCGCTCGCCCACCAGGCGGGTGTGCGCGCCGAGGCGCCGGCCGATGCCGTCTTCGTGCCTTTCACCGCCCAGACCCGCATGAGCGGGGTGGACCTGCCGGCCGCCGGCCCCGGCGCTGCCGCCGTCGCCGTGCGCAAGGGCGCGGTGCATGCGGTGCTGCGCCACGTCGAGTCGCTGGGCGGCCCGGTGCCTGCGGCGGTGCAGGCCACGGCCGACGACGTGGCCCGGCGCGGCAGCACGCCGCTGGCGGTGGCCGAAGGCGGGCGCGTGCTGGGCATCGTCGAGCTCAAGGACGTGGTCAAGGCCGGCATCAAGGACCGCTTTGCCGAGCTGCGCCGCATGGGCATCCAGACGGTGATGATCAC
Source organism: Acidovorax sp. FG27 (assembly GCF_040365715.1). Taxonomy (NCBI): domain Bacteria; kingdom Pseudomonadati; phylum Pseudomonadota; class Betaproteobacteria; order Burkholderiales; family Comamonadaceae; genus Acidovorax; species Acidovorax sp. FG27. The sequence continues at coordinate 87,229 of NZ_BAABVY010000010.1, read as the reverse complement.
CGGCGACAACCGGCTCACGGCCGCCGCCATCGCGGCCGAGGCCGGGGTAGACGACTTTCTGGCCGAGGCCACGCCCGAGGACAAGCTGGCCCGCATCCGCAAGTACCAGGCAGACGGCCACCTGGTCGCCATGACGGGCGACGGCACCAACGACGCGCCCGCGCTGGCGCAGGCCGACGTGGCCGTCGCCATGGGCAGCGGCACGCAGGCGGCCAAGGAGGCCGGCAACATGGTGGACCTGGATTCCAACCCGACCAAGCTGCTGGAGGTGGTGGAGACGGGCAAGGCCCTGCTGATGACGCGCGGCTCGCTCACCACCTTCTCCATCGCCAACGACGTGGCGAAGTATTTCGCCATCGTGCCGGCGCTGTTCGCCGCGACCTACCCGCAGCTCGACGCGCTGAACGTTATGCGGCTGGCCAGCCCTTCGTCGGCCATCCTGTCGGCGGTGGTCTTCAACGCGCTGATCATCGTGTTCCTGATTCCGCTGGCGCTGAAGGGGGTGCGCTACCGGCCGGTCGGCGCAGCGGCCCTGCTGCGCCGCAACCTGGCCATCTACGGCCTGGGCGGGCTCATCGTGCCGTTCGTCGGCATCAAGCTGATCGACATGCTTCTGGCAGCCGCCGGCCTCGCCTGAGAAGGTATGAACGAACCCGTCATGCCCGCTCGCACCGCAAAAACACGCCCCTTCAGCGTTACAAATGCTCGCCATAGCTCGAGCTATGGCTGCGCTTTGCGCCTTGACGGGACGCGTTTGTGCGGCCCGCTCGGGCGCGCCGGATTCATTCACACCTTCTAAATCCACACCCGGGAGCCATTTCCATGTTCACCACCTTTTTTCAGTCCAGCCTTCGTCCCGCCTTGGTGCTGCTGGCGCTGCTGAGCGGCTTCACCGGGCTGCTCTACCCCGCTGCCGTCACCGCCGCCGTGCAGGCGCTGTTCCCGTGGCAGGCCCAGGGCAGCCTGGTGGAGCGCGATGACCGCACGGTCGGCTCCGCGCTCATCGGCCAGCCGTTCGCCGACCCGCGCAACTTCTGGGGTCGCCCCTCGGCCACCGCGCCCATGCCCAACAACGGCGCGGCCTCGGGCGGGTCGAACCAGGGGCCGCTGAACCCCGCGCTGACCGAAGCGGTGGAGGCCCGCGTGCAGGCCCTGCGGGCGGCCGACCCCGGCAACACGGCCCCGGTGCCGGTCGATCTGGTAACCGCGTCGGCCAGCGGCCTCGATCCGCACATCACGCCCGCCGCGGCCCGTTACCAGGCCGCCCGCGTGGCGCGGCTGCGGGGCCTGCCCGAGGCCACGGTGCAGGCGCTGGTCGAGCGCCATACCGAGGCGCCGCTCTGGGGCCTGATCGGCGAGCCACGCGTGAACGTGCTGGCGCTGAACCTGGCACTGGCCCAGGCCGGGGCGGCGGCGCGCGGCGCGCGCTGAGTCATCATTGCGCCACATGCCCGACATCGACCGTCCCGACCCCGACGCCCTGATCGCCCAGCTGCGCGCCGAAGAGGCCCAGCAGCGCACGGGGCGGCTGCGCATCTACTTCGGCGCCAATGCGGGCGTGGGCAAGACCTGGTCGATGCTGAGCGCGGCGCAGCGCGAGCGCCAGGCGGGCCGCGATGTGCGGGTGGGCGTCATCGAAACCCATGGCCGCGCCGAAACCGCCGCGCTGCTGGACGGCCTGGCGGTGCTGCCGCTGCGGGAGGTGCCCTACCGGGGCCGCACGCTGTACGAGCTGGACCTGGACGCCGCCCTCGCGGCCCGGCCGCAGGTGCTGCTGGTCGATGAGCTGGCCCACTCCAACGCGCCCGGCTCGCGCCACGCCAAGCGCTGGCAGGACGTACAGGAACTGCTGGCCGCCGGCATAGACGTGTGGACGGCGCTGAACGTGCAGCACCTGGAGAGCCTGAACGGCACGGTGGGCACCATCACCGGCATCCGCGTGCACGAAACGGTGCCCGACGCCGTGCTGGACGACGCCGACGAAGTCGTGCTGGTGGACGTGACGCCCGACGAACTGCTGGCCCGCCTGAAGGCCGGCAAGGTCTATGTGCCCACGCAGGCGCAGCAGGCCGCCCGCAACTTCTTTCGCACCGGCAACCTGATCGCGCTGCGCGAGATCGCCCTGCGCCGCACGGCCGAGCACGTGGAAGACGACATGCGCGACTGGCGCGTCGAGCATTCCGGCGCCGGCGCGGCGGGCGGCGTGGCCCAGGCCTGGAACACCTCCGGCGCGTTGCTCGTCGCCGTGGGCAGCGAGCCCGCCTCGGCGCAGACGGTGCGCACCGCCGCCCGGCTGGCGGGGCAGCTGAACGTGCGCTGGCATGCGGTGCATGTCGAGGTGCCGCAGCGGCGCCTGCCGACGGCTCGGCGCGAGCAGGCGCTGGCCACCCTGCAGCTGGCGCAGAGCCTGGGCGCGGAGACGGCCGTGCCCACCGCGCCCAGCGTGCCCCAGTGCCTGGCCGAACAGGCGGCGCGCCTGAACTGCGCCACCCTGGTGGTCGGCCGCGCATCCACCGCCCTGCCCGCCTGGCGCCGGTGGTGGCTGGCTCCCAGCCTGCACACCCGGCTGAGCCGGCAACTGCCCGGGGTGGACATCGTGCAGGTCGCGCCGACGCCGCAGCACCGGGCGCTGGCGCGCGCCACGGCCGCATCGCCCGCGGCCGACGGCGCCGGGCTCGGCGCGGGCCGGCATCGCCGTGCAGCCGCCGGGTGGGGCTTCGCCAGCGCCACGGCGGTCAGCATCGGGCTCACGTTGCTGACCCTGCCGCTGGACGACACGCTGGATCAGGTGAACATCGCCATGCTGTTCCTGCTGGGCGTGCTGGGCGTGGCGTTGCGCTGGGGCCGTGCGCCCGCCGCGCTGGCAGCCCTGCTGAATGTGCTGTCGTTCGACTTCTTCTTCGTGCCGCCCAGCATGTCGTTCGCGGTGAGCGACGCACAGTACCTGGTCACCTTCGCCGTCATGCTGGCGGTGGGGCTGGTGATCGGGCAGCTTACCGCCGGCCTGCGCTCATCGGCCGGAGTAGCCGCCGAACGCGAGCGGCGCACGCATTCGCTGTTTGAGCTGACGCGGGAACTGTCGGGCGCCCTGGAAGCGCGGCAGGTGTCCGCGCTGGGCGAGCAAGCGATCCGGGCCTATTTCGGCGGCCAGGCCGTGGTGGTGCTGACCGACACGGCCGACCGCCTCGCGCCGCCCGCCGCGCCGCCGCCCGGCTGGGACGGCGACGTGGCGGAGTGGGCCTTTCGCCACGGCGAGGCCGCCGGGCTGGGCACGGCGACGCTGTCCGCCCGCGCCTGGCGCTACGTGCCGCTGCAGGCGCCCATGCGCGTTCGCGGCGTGCTGGCGCTGACCCTGCCCGACCCCGGCCTGCTGGCCGTGCCGGAGCATGCGCGGCAGCTGGACACGCTCGCCCGCCAGATCGCCATCGCCCTGGAGCGGGTGCACTACGTCGACATCGCGCAGAAGGCGGTCGTCGACATGGAATCGGAACGGCTGCGCAATACCTTGCTGGGCGCGCTGTCGCACGACATCCGCACGCCGCTCACGGTGCTCCGCGGCCTGGCCGAGGGCCTGCCCGGCCAGCCCGCCGCGCAACACGCGGACACGGCCCGGGCCATCGCCCAGCAGACCCGGGCGCTGCATGCGCTGGTCACCAACCTTCTCGACATGGCCCGGCTGGACGGCGGCCTGCCGGGCGGCGCACCGCAATTGCGGCGCGACTGGCAGTCGGTGGAAGAAGCGGTGGGCTCGGCCATCCGCGCCAGCGAGGCGGCGCTGGGCGGGTTGCCGGTGCGCACGCAGGTGCCCGCCGAGCTGCCGCTGGTCGAATTCGACGCTGTGCTGGTGGAGCGCGTGCTGGTCAACTTGCTGGAGAACGCGGCCAAGTATGGCGCGCCTCCTTTCGAAGTGCGTGCGTGGACCGACGATGCGCTGCTGCACCTGACGGTGGCCGACCATGGCCCGGGCCTGCCGGCCTCGCTGCGCGGCCCCGGGGCCACCCCGTTCGACAAGTTCACGCGGGGGCATCTGGAGTCGGCCATTCCTGGCGTGGGGCTGGGGCTGGCCATCTGCAAGGCCATCGCACGGGCGCATGGCGGCGACATCACCGCCGACACGGCCGCCGGCGGCGGCGCGCTCTTTCACCTGACCTTGCCGCGGCGGGAGCCGCCGGCAGTGGCGGCCGATTCAATGGTGGCCGATTGAGCCGGTCGCCGACAATGCCCGCCATGCACCCGCCCCGTACCGTGATCGTGATCGAAGACGAGCCGCAGATCCGCCGCTTCGTGCGTTCGGCGCTGGAGAGCGAAGGCTGGCAGGTGCACGAGGCCGCCACGCTGCAGGCGGGGCTGGCGGCTGTGGCCACCCGCAGGCCGGATCTAGTGGTGCTCGACCTGGGCCTGCCCGACGGCGATGGGCTGGAGTTGATCCGCGACGCGCGCGCCTGGTCGCCGGCTGCGATCATCGTGCTGTCTGCCCGCGTGGACGAGGCCGACAAGATCGCCGCGCTGGATGCCGGCGCCGACGACTATCTGACCAAGCCCTTCGGCACCGGCGAGCTGCTGGCGCGCGTGCGGGCCACGCTGCGCCGCCCCTGGCGAAGCGACGGGCTTGCGGAGCCCGAGCCGCGCCTCGTCTTCGGGGACGTGGAGGTGGACCGTGCCGCCCGCACGGTGCTGCGGGCCGGGCAGCCGGTGCATCTCACGCCCATCGAGTACCGCATGCTTACCGTGCTGGCGGCGAACGCCGGCCGGGTGCTGACGCAGCGCCAGTTGCTGATCGACGTGTGGGGTCCGGGCCATGTGGACCGCAGCCACTACCTGCGCATCCACATGGGGCATCTGCGGCGCAAACTGGAGGCCGACCCTACGCAGCCCAGGCATCTGCTGACGGAGACAGGTGTAGGCTATCGCCTCGTCCTGGAGCCTGCTGCCGCTGGTTGAGTGGCTCCCTGGCTATAATTTACCCACGATGCTACGGTGGTTTATCACGGTCTTCACTCTGCACTTCTTCCTCAGCGTAGGAGTGTCGGCCGTGGGCGTGGCCACGCCGCTGGGTTCGGACCAGCGCGCCACCGCTGCTCAGTCGCTGATGTCGGCCACCGACGAACCCGCGTTCCATCACGCCGCGCTGGCGTCTCTCGCCGAGTCGCCGGCGCAGGCCCCTGCCGACACGGTGCCCGACCGGCCGGGCCATGCCCTGGCGGACGATCTGCACGACCTGCCGGATGAACTGACCCCGCCCTCGGCGGTCCTGCGTCAACCTGGCGAGAGTTATTCGCCGATGCAGGTGGACCCGCCACAGTCCGCTTCGCACGCCCCCGCGACGCCGCGCAAGCCCCCCCGCGCCAGCCTCGTCGCCTGAGGGCTGCGGCCGTGCGGCGCTCGCGCGCCGTGGCCGCCACAGGCCCCTCGGGCTGCACGCCCTGCGCTCGCCAGCGCCTCTTTTCCCCTTTTTTCTCGTTTCGTGCCTTCGGGCACTGCTGACCCAGCGTCGGTCCCGGGCGTGCCTGTCGTGACGCCCGCCCGGCCACCGATGCCGCACCCCTGCGGCGATGCTGGGCCAGCGCTATTGCAAGGAGTTTTTCATCATGCGTTTGACCACCCGAGGCAAGATGGCCGTGACCGCCGTGACCGACCTGGCCCTGCGCTCCCACGGTGGCCCCGTGGCCCTGCCGGGCATCAGCGCCCGGCAGGGCATTTCGCTGTCGTACCTGGAGGACATCTTCGGCGCCTTGCGCCGGGCGGGCCTGGTGACCAGCATCCGTGGCCCCGGGGGCGGCTACACGCTCACGCGGCGACCGCACGAATTGTCGGTGGCCGACATCGTGGCTGCATCGGAGAAATTCATGTCGCGCCCCGCCGCAGACGCAGCTGACGCCGCAGCGGACGGCCAGGCCCTGCCGTCGGCGGAAATGACCGAGGAGCTGTGGACGTCGTTCCACTCGCGCGTGAAAGACTACCTGCAGTCGATCACCGTCGCCGATCTGCTCCAGCAGCAGACGTGGCAGGCGAGCGCGTGGGAAACCACGGAGCGGGAATCGCGCCCCGCCCCGCGCAAGTCGGTGCGCACGCAGCTACCCGCACGCAACGTGCCGAACTCGGTGTTCGCGCTGGGCCGGCTCAGTTCGGCCTGACGGAACGGCGGCGCCGACCGATGAGCGCCGCTTGCCCCGGCCATCGCTGCCCCGCCCGGTGCCGGTGGCTGGAGCGGCCCTGCGCAATGTCGCTGCAGGGCCGGATGCCTATTGCGGCAACAGATTGCCCGCATCCAGCGCCGGCGGACGAAGCAGGTCTTCATTCACTCCCATGACCTGACTGGCGCGCTCCACCGCCTGCCACAGCGCGCGGGGCATGGACAGGATGTCGTCCGGCGAAGCCGATCGGGCTATCCACGCACTGATTTCGGAGTGCTGTTCGTGTGTCAGCAGATCAAGGTTCAGCATCTCGTCGATGGTTTTCATGGGGTGCATTGTGGGCTGGTTCGGTGTCGAGTTTGCACCTGCTTCGGCCCGCCGCTCCGTCAGCCAGACCGTCGCCAGCGCATCCTGATCGGGCGGCGTGTGCGTAGGACTGGCCCTGCAAGCGGCACGCATGCCGGCTCACGCGAAGCGTCCAGGTGGGCGCAGAGGCTGGTTTTTTTTCCAAGGAGAACGCATGAAAACCATCCATTTCGTCGCCGCAGCCATCATGGGTCTGGCCAGTGTTGCCCACGCCGATGTATCCAAAAAGGATCAGGACTTCATCACCAAGGCCGCCGCGGGCGGCATGTATGAAGTCGAGGCGGGCAAGCTGGCGAAGGCCAAGGGCACTTCCGAGGGTGTGAAGTCATACGGCGACATGCTCGTGAACGACCACACCGCCGCCAACGATGAGCTGAAGGCGCTGGCTACCGCCAAGGGCGCGACGCTTCCATCCGCGCTGCCGGCGGACAAGACACGCAAGCTCGAGAAGATGGGCGGCGCGAAAGACTTTGACAGGCAGTTCGTCAAGCAAGTGGGCCAGGCGGATCACAAAACGGACATCGCGCTTTTCGAAAAGGCCAGCAAGAACGCAGATGACGCGGAACTGAAGGCCTTTGCCGCGAAGACCATTCCGACGCTGAAGGGGCACAAGGAACATGCCGACGGGCTGGTGAAATCTGGCAGCCGCTGACGACTCCAGGCGCTGGCGCGCCCGCAACACGCGGGCTGCGGTAGCCCATCAGTGAGACCCTTCACGCGGGCGCTGGCCCGATTACGCTACCCACGCCGTGTATGGGATCGATGGCCGGGATGACGAACCGGCCCCTCAGCCCTGGGCGAGCCATCGCTTGGGGCTTTTCCTTGCGAGGACGGCTTCTCGACCCCTCCACACGGAGACTGGGAAACGCTTGGACGGTGCCTCCGCACCTGTCCCCCACGCGGGTCGCTTCGTCACCTCACGAATCGGGCAGATGCGGAATGGCGCCGCATCTCGCAAATGCCGTTCTTCTCACACCAAGATGGCGTGGCCGCAGGGTGTCGATGGCGGCAGCGCTGTCCGTGGCTCCCTTCGCGTGGGCAGGTGGTGTTCTGTGGAAAGGTCGAAATTCGTTCAGGACCGGCCCGACGAACAATTGCAAACGAAGGTGAACGCGGGTCCAATCGCCGCCTGCTCTTGTCAAGTGGCCGTGCGGATTGTTCCCAGGCGATCCGCCCTGCATTGACAGCCCAGGCCAGGAGCGGCCTCCCCATTCGTGAGATCCCATGAACCCCACCGCTGCTCTCCGGCTTCACGGTCAGACGTTCATCCACACCGTCGCGCTCACCATGCTATCGACGGGTGCCTGTGCCGCCGACATATCGCTGACTCCGCCTCCCGGCGGGGGTTTTGTCGTCAAGGACCCGGGCGGTCAGGAGCGGTTCAGAGTCGACGGGACGGGCGAGGTCAAGGTGCCGGGTTTGCCGGCGACCCCAGGCAACAGCCGCTTGACCTGCCATGACGCCGCCGGGCAGTTGACCACCTGTTCACCCGGGGTGGGGGGAGCTGCGGGACCTCAGGGCCCCGCGGGTGCTACGGGTGCCACAGGCGCTCAGGGGCCGACCGGACCCCAGGGACCGCAGGGCCAGACCGGTGCCACCGGCCCCAAAGGCGACACGGGAGCGACCGGCGCAGCAGGGCCCACCGGGCCTGTCGGCCCGGCAGGCGGTTCGGTGTCGGGGCTCGCCGCTGTCCGTCACGGGTGCTTCAACAGCACGCCCACCGTCGTGAGCGGCGCACAGTTTCAGGTGACCAAAGCGGGCAATGTGTTCACCGTGCAGTTCCAGCCGCCTTTGTCGACAGCCACCTATTCCCTGCTTCTGGATGGCCGCTCCAGCAATGGGCGTGCGGTGGGATTGGTGGCTTCGCAAAGCTCCGCCAATGGCGTCGCCATTGCAGGCGGCTGGCTCGAGGCCACTGAGACGCTGGCTTATGTCTGCTTCATAGCCGCCCAGTGAGGCGGCGGCCTCTTCTCACTCTTCTCACTCATTCGGACGAGAATCCCATGACACACGCTCAAGCGGCCCTGCACGCTAGCTTTTTTGTGCTGACGGGCCTTTGCGTCGGCACCGCCCACGCCCAAGAAAAATACGTCGGCGAACTCTTTGCGACCGCTGGCACCTTCTGCCCCCGGGGGACGATCGCCGCCAAGGGGCAGACTCTGAGCATCCAGCAATACACCCCATTGTTCGCAGTCATTGGAATAACGTACGGCGGGAATGGATCGAGCAACTTTCGGCTCCCTGACATGCAAGGCCGTTCACCCATCGGCGAAGGGAGTGGACCGGGCTTGAGTTCGTACAGCTTGGGCCAGGCGGGCGGCGATGAACAACAGACCCTCTTTACCGGTAATTTGCCCGCACACAACCATTCGGTGATGTCGAGCGTTAGTACCCTGCCGGCAACCCATGCCACGCCCGCCTCGGGCCGAACCCTTGGCACGGCACAAAACGCCGGGATTTACGTCGAAGCAACCCCGAATACGCAGATAGCGACTGGAATGACGGGCGTGACCGGGCAGAACCTGCCTGTCAATATCCGCAATCCTTTTGTCGCCGTGAACTGGTGCATCGTGTTCGATGGCCTGTATCCGGCCCGTCCCGACTGACACTCCGGCGCCTCCAACCTCTGTTCTCTCTGCGGAATCCGCATGCAGCATAGGCTCTGATGTGGATTGGCCCACTTTATCCAAAGAGCATTCGGAGAAACTGCTGCAGGCCGTCTACATTCACTGCGGTAGTCGGGTCGCCTGACGAGGTAGTCTGGCCGTGGCCTTCCAGCGCACCGGTGGTCTCTGGCTTTCAGGCCCGGTCCGCTCGCCATTCCCCGCTGGCGACCGCGCTCGGGCCTGCAAAGCGGGCGCATGCAAGCCAGGAAATTCGAGCTGATCCAGGCGGTCGCGCAGCAGAGCCATGAACGGGGCTTGAGCTTCGTCGCCTGCATTCCGCTCCGTCCGATGTTTTATGTCGGTTGGGCGGCCATCATGCGCGCTCCTGGATTTCATTTTTCACGGGCGTGAAAATTCAACGGACAGGTTAGTTTCCTAGCCAAAGTCGCTTCACTTTTACGCACAGTCCTACCCGCCAACCGGCGTCGGCCAGCCCTGGGCTCTCGTCAAAACGGAATCCTTGAACCCTTTCAGGGTAGCGGCTAGAGTTGCGGCGTGGACCTTTCGCGCACGGGCGACTGCTCTATCGGCGTTGCACTGCGCAGCGATCAGGATATGCCGATCAACTACTCGAAGCCCTTGCATGCGGTCGATGCGTAGCCAAATGCGCAGCCGGGCTTCCTGCCTGGCTCGCCCCCGGCCACGGTGCGTGGCTCCGATGTGGGGCGTATGTTGCGTCCGTGTGGTCTGGGCCATGAGCATGCGGGTGGCGCCTCCGGGAGTGCGGGCGCAGGCAGACATCGTGCGATCTCAAGTACGTTTTCTTTCAGGCGCCGCCGTTAAAGTGTCAGGTCCGCCTCAACACTGGAGACTCGAATGATCAAGTTCCCTCGCGCCTGCTTGGCCGCAGCAATGCTCACCTTGGCAGCGCCTGCTTTCGCCATCCTTCCCCAACAAGGCATGTGGTCCATTGGTTCAGAGGTCAATGGCAAGCCTGGCCGCGGCATTCAGTTAGACCGCCAGGGCGGCGACTATCTGATCCTCACGTACATCGGCTACCGTCCCGACGGCTCGTCGATGTTTCTGCAGGCCAGTGGCAAGATGACCGACGGCATGTTCTTCTCTGGGAATCTGACTGAGTACAAGAACGGCCGACTCCTCGGAGGCGCAGCACGGGACGGCGAACTGGCCCAGGTAGTCGGGCCCATCGCCATCAAATTCGACAGCACCAGTTCCGGCACCGTGACGTTGCCTGGCGAGGAGCCGCAGCGCTTCAGCCGTTACCAGTACGAAGATCACCTCGCCCGCTTGAATTTCGGATTCGAGTATCGCTCTTACAGAGCCAATTCGTCGCTCTACACAAATACCACTGCGACCATTCAGGCCCAGCCCGGCAAATTCTCGATGACAGAGAAGACTCCTACCACCGGAGGAAGCATCGAGTGCAGCTACACAGGAGACCTTCGCCCCACCGGGGAGACGTTTACATCCAGAGGAACTGCGACCTGCAAGGATGTGAACTCGTATACGCCGGTGACCTGGCAGTACCAGCTTGTCGACCTCAAGGTGAATGAGCGGGGGATGTTCTCGGCTCGGCTCTACATGAGCGACGCGGACCCCCTGCAGCAAGCAGTGGAAATGAAGCACATGCATGGGACCTGCATTACCAAAGGCCCTGAGTTTGCAGACGGAAGCAGATCCCGGTGCAGGCCCCTCGAACTCGGCGTTGGTGACAACACCCCGGTTGATTGGGTCCACCCAGCCTCGATACCCTCGCGGTAACTATCGGCCCGCCTGCCCCGTTTAAACCCGGAAATCTGAATGACTAAACTGAAGCATGCCCTCGTATCCGCAGCCGTGTGGTTGAGCGCAACCCACGCCTTTGCTCTTTTTCCCGAGCAGGGGATGTGGACCATCGGGTCTGAACTCGACGGCAGGCCTGGGCGCGGCGTCCAAATCGACCGGCAGGGAGGGCGGACGGTCATCGTCACCTACTTCGGATACCGGCCTGATGGAAGCTCCATGTTTTTGCAGGCAAGCGGAGCATTGAAAGACGGGAACATCTTCACCGGCGAGCTCAGCGAATTCAAGAACGGCCGGGCACTGGCCGGGCCTCAACGCAGCGGCCAGGTCGCCCAGGTCGCGGGCCCGATTTCCATCGAGTTTGACACCTCCACCACCGGCTCCATCACCCTGCCAGGAGAGCCCCCTCAACGCTTCTCCCGCTTCCAATTCGAGGACCACTCAGTACGGATCAACGGTGGTTTCGTCGGCAGTGTGGAAGTCCCGGCACTATCCGTATACCTCCAGCCGGTGTATCTCGAGCTTTCTTCCAATAGGACCGAGCTCTACATCACCGAGCGGACTTTCCGGTCTAACGGGGACCCTGTAACCTGCACGTTGGCGGGCAACTTGCGAGCCGCGGGCGAGGGTTTTGCCTCTGATGGAGCGGCGAATTGCGACAAGCCTGGTTCATGGGCGGGCGATCGGATGTCCTATCGCATCACAGACCTGAAGGTCGACGAGTACGGCGTTTTGAACGCCCGGCTCTACTACTCCAGCGGGCAGTATCGGTACTACACCGCTACCTGTCAGTCCAACGGACCATACCTCGGATCTCCCAGTCGCTGCAGGCCAGAACAGTACGGGCTCGACGTCAACGATCTCCGTGAATAACGCTTTCAAACTCACGCGCACCAACAGCAGAAGCCCCGGTCATCACCGCCTCGGGGCTTTCTCACATCCGCGCGCACTCCTACAACACCTCAGAACATTCCAGCCCCACCGCCCAGAAACCGCTTCGCGTATGGCATGGCGGTTGGATGCGCCTGCGCTCTAGGTACACAGTACACACAGCATCAGCGGTTTGCGGCGCAGTGGTTCCGGCGTGGCAGTTGGCGCAGCACGTCCCTTAAGGAGCTGCGCGCGGTGCAGGTGGTGGGCGAGTTGCCGGGAGATCCGCAACCCTTCCTGACAGTGCGGCATGGGGCGCTCGCGCACGCGGTGGCAGGCCTTGCAGGTGCGCCCTGCCCGCTCCTTTGCGCCCCGGCATGCCGGGCGGCCGCCGGCCCACCAGGCCTGCACGTCCAGTAGCTTGGTTGGCGACTGTTTGATGCCCAGGGCGGCGACCCATGACAGCAGGCCGGCGTGCTCTTCAACCAGTTGGCGCAGGCTGGGCAGCCGCGGGATCACGCGGCAGCACTCCGCGTCGGTCCAGGCATCCGCCTCAGCACGCGCTCCGGCCCAGTCGAGCGCCTCCACATCCTTCACGCCGCGCGTGCTCCGCTTCTGCGCCTTGATGCGGGGGCAGGTGCTGGGCCCGTTGCTCGATGTCGGCTGCGGCGAAGGTGCGCGGCTTGGGGCAGCCGTCCCAGTCGCTCCTGAGCTGGTAGATGTGGCAGCCGATGAATGCGGCACCTTTGCCCGCGGCGATCAGTAGTCCACGCCTTTGCGGGAAGCACACCAGCACCGCGGTGTTGAGCTGCATCTGCCGCACCGCCAGCTCAATGGACCACCCCGTCGCATAACCCTCGCACATCACCAGGAAGCTTGCGGCGGCCCCAGACGCAGGACGGCGCCCTTGGCGCGCATGCCTAGGTCATCTTTCTGACCCACGCATATGCCCAGGCTCGACCTCGGTGTCGGTCCAGCGGATTGCCAACCAGTACAAGCACAGCGTGCAGTTGATGCTGAAGGACTATGCGAAATGGATCCCGAACGCAGACCTCGGCAGCAAACTGGCGACAGTCATTGAAGCGCTAGAAATAGGTTTGGCCAGCGCAAAGAACACCGTTAGGTTCAAACCAAGTCGAGCTCGCTCAAGCGCGGGTCAAAAAATGAAAAAAGCCCCAAGCAGATCACCTACTTGGGGCTTATTGTCGTGGCGGAAACGGAGGGATTCGAACCCTCGATGAGGCTCTACACCCCATACTCCCTTAGCAGGGGAGCACCTTCGGCCACTCGGTCACGTTTCCAATCCCGCTATTATGCCTCAGATTCAGAGGCATTCAGCCGATCACGCGGCGGGCTGGTCGAGATCGAAAGCCTTGTGCAGCGTGCGCACGGCGAGCTCGACGTACTTCTCGTCGATGACGACCGAGGTCTTGATTTCCGAGGTGGAGATCATCTGGATGTTGATGCCCTCTTCGCTCAAGACGCGGAACATCTTGGAAGCGACGCCGACATGGCTGCGCATGCCGATGCCGACGATGCTGACCTTGCAGATCTTCGCGTCGCCCACGACTTCCTGCGCGCCCAGTTGCGCCAAGACCTTCTCCTTCAACAGCTCGACGGTGCGGGCGTAGTCGCCGCGGTTCACCGTGAAGCTGAAGTCGGTTTTGCCGTCGCGGCTCAGGTTCTGGATGATGACGTCCACATCGATATTGGCGTCGGCCACGGGGCCCAGGATCTGGTAGGCGATGCCGGGCGTGTCGGGCACGCCGAGCACGGAGACCTTGGCCTCGTCGCGGTTGAAAGCGATGCCGGATACGACGGCTTGTTCCATTTTTTCGTCTTCCTCAAAAGTGATCAGCGTGCCGGAGCGGGCTTCTTCGTCGATGTCGATGTCCCAGGGCGTAAAGCTCGACAGCACGCGCAGCGGCACCTTGTACTTGCCCGCGAACTCGACCGAGCGGATCTGCAGCACCTTGCTGCCGAGGCTGGCCATCTCCAGCATTTCCTCGAAGCTCACGGTGGCCAGGCGGCGGGCCTCCTGCACCACGCGGGGATCGGTCGTGTAAACGCCATCCACGTCGGTATAGATCAGGCACTCGGCCGCCTTCATGGCGGCGGCGACGGCCACGGCCGACGTGTCGGAGCCGCCACGGCCGAGCGTGGTGATGTGACCCTGCTCGTCGATGCCCTGGAAGCCGGTGACGATCACGACCTTGCCGGCCGCCAGGTCGGCGCGCACGCGCTGGTCGTCGATAGATTCGATGCGGGCCTTGGTGTAGGCGCTGTTCGTGCGAATGGGCACCTGCCAGCCGGCGTAGCTGACCGACTCCATGCCTTCAGCCTGCAGCGCGATGGCCAGCAGCGCCGACGATGCCTGCTCGCCGGTCGCGGCCAGCATGTCGAGTTCACGGTGATAGGCCGACGTGGCGCGTGAGGGCGCCAGGTCCTTGGCCAGCCCTAGCAGGCGGTTGGTCTCGCCGCTCATGGCGCTGGGCACCACCACCATCTGGTGGCCGGCCCGAGCCCATTTGGCCACGCGCTTGGCGACGTTGCGGATGCGCTCCGTGGAGCCCATCGACGTGCCGCCGTATTTATGAACGATCAGTGCCATTGGATATGTGGAAGGACGAACCGATGACTGACAGGGCGCGGGAAAAGGAGAAAAAGGCGTTTTGGCGCGCCGCCGGTTCGTGCAGAAGGAAGTTGATACCAAAACCTAGGAATTGTACCAACCGAGCACTGAGCCCTTGCGCACCACGAAGCCCGCGCCCACCCGAATGCGGATGCGGTGCCCGCGCGTAGCGCAGTCGGCGAGCTGCGCCTGCAGTTCCGCCAGTTGCGCGGCGGACGGCACGGCCCCGTGCGCCTGCCGCAGCCAGTGGCGCAGCAGGTTAGCCTGGCGCGGCGCGCTCAGGGCGCGCAGGGCGTCGATGCGCGGCGGGTTGCCGGCGCCGGCCAGGTCGCTCTCGGCCAGTTCGTGCAGCAACGCGCTGGCCTGCGCCGCATGGGCGGCGGAGCGCGCGAACGTCTCGCGGAACTGCGGAAAGACCGCCTCCAGCGCGGGCAGCAGTTGCCGGCGGATGCGGTTGCGGGTGTAGCGCTCGTCGGCGTTGGTGGGGTCTTCGATCCAGGCCACGCCCCGGGATTGCAACCAGCTGCGCACGTCGCGCCCCGCCACGCGCAGGAGAGGCCGGTGCCAGCGGAGGCCGGCGCGCTCCCACTGCGCCGGCATGGCGGCCAGCCCCGGCGCACCGGCGCCGCGCGACAACGCCAGCAGCAGCGTTTCCGCCTGGTCGTCGGCGTGCTGCGCGATTGCTATATCTTTAATAGCAACCTGTGCTGATGGATCAAGCGCCAGCGCCTCGAAACATGCATAGCGGGCGCGCCGGGCCGCGTCTTCCGGGCTCTGGCCCGGCCGTGGCCGCGCATTCACCCGCCCGGCGCGCAGCGGCACGCCCAGCCCGTCGCACAGCGTGCGGCAGTGGGCCTCGAAATGGTCGGCCGCCGCCTGCAGCCCATGGTGCACGTGCAGCGCCACCACCTGCCCGGGCCAGCGCGCATGGCAGGCCAGCAGCAGGGCGGTCGAATCGGCACCGCCGCTCAGGCCCACGCCCAGCGGCAACTGGGGGGCGAAGGCTTGCAGCGCCGCGTCGAACGACTGGGTCATGGCCGTGGGCCGCTGCATGGCGCGCCCCGGAGCCGCCCATGAAAAACGGCCCCGCAGGGCCGCACGGCAGTCGCCCGACCGGCGTGCGCGTCAGCGGCTCTCGGCCTTGGTGTCGGTGAAGCGGCCATAGCTCTGCAGCCGCTCGTAACGGCGGTCAAGCAGTTCCTTGGGTTTCAGGTCGGCCAGCTGGCGGAAGGCGTCGCCCAGCGCGCGCTTCAGGAAGGCCGCCATCTGCTTGACGTCGCGGTGTGCGCCGCCGACCGGCTCGCTCACGATCTTGTCCACCAGGCCCAGGGCCTTCAGCCGGTGCGCGGTGATGCCCATGGCGTCGGCCGCGTCCTGCGCCTTGTCGCCCGTCTTCCAGAGGATGGAGGCGCAGCCTTCCGGGCTAATGACCGAATAGATGGAGTACTGCAGCATGATGACTTGGTCGGCCACGCTGATCGCCAGCGCGCCGCCGGAGCCGCCCTCGCCGATCACGGTGGTGATGATGGGCACTTCCAGCTGCGCCATCTCGAAGATGTTGCGGCCGATGGCCTCGGACTGGCCGCGCTCCTCGGCGTCGATGCCCGGGTAGGCGCCGGGCGTGTCCACGAAGGTGAAGACCGGCAGCTTGAACTTCTCGGCCGTCTTCATTAGGCGCAGGGCCTTGCGGTAGCCCTCCGGGCGGCTCATGCCGAAGTTGCGGGCGGCGCGCTCCTTGGTGTCGCGGCCCTTTTGCTGGCCGATGACCATGCAGGCATGGCCGTTGAAGCGCGCCAGGCCGCCGATGATCGACAGGTCGTCGGCGAAGTGGCGGTCGCCGTGCATCTCCACGAAGTCGGTGAAGATCTCGCGCAGGTAGTCCATGGTGTACGGACGCTCCGGGTGGCGCGCGATCTTGGTGATCTGCCAGGGCGTGAGGTCACCGTAGATGTCCTTGGTGAGCTGCTGGCTCTTCTTGCTCAGCTGGTCGATCTCTTCGGAGATGTCGACCGCGCTTTCGGTCTGGACGTAACGCAGCTCTTCGATCTTGGACTCGAGCTCGCCGATGGGCTGTTCGAAGTCCAGAAATGTCTTTTTCGCCAATTGGTTTCTCCTTGGGCGGGGTGTGCCCAGTGTCGGTCTGCGGTGCGCGCCCGAGGCGCCCGGAACGCCGCAACGGGCGCGCCGGACCACGGAAATCAGTAGTCCACCGGCAAGGGGGCGAGAGATCGCCAAATATACCAACTTGCCACGCTGCACCAGGGCTTCCAGGCGTCGGCCACTTCGCGCGCGTCGCTGCGGCTGACCGGGTCGCCCGAGAAGTAATGCTGGCTGATGCCGCTGATGAGGCTGGCGTCGTCCAGCGGCATGACGTTGGGCCGCGCCAGGTGGAAGATGAGGAACATGTCCGCCGTCCAGCGGCTGATGCCGCGGATGGCGACCAGCTCGCGGGTGATGGCGTCGTCGTCCATCGCGTCCCAGTCCTTGACGTGCAGGCGGCCGGTGTCGAAGTGCACAGCCAGATCCACCAGATAGTCGACCTTGCGGGCCGACAGGCCGGCGGCGCGCATGTCGTCGATCTTGAGCTTGAGCACGTTGGCGGGCGTCATGCTGGGCGGCAGCGCGGCGAAGGCGTCCCACACCTTCTGGGCCGACGCGACCGACACCTGCTGGCCGACGATGCTGCGCGCCAGGGTCGTGAAGGCGTCGCCCCGCTGAGTGAGCGCGACGTCGCCCAGTTGCGGGATCAGGCGCTTCATCACCCGATCCTTCTTCATCAGGTGGCGGCAGGCCTCGGCCCAGTACGCGGGCACCGGCACGCCGGGCGGCTGGGTCAGCGGATAGTCCGCTATTTTCTTGATAGCAGCCACCGCTTATTCCACCTGCGCCGGAGGCTGTTTTGACTCGAAACCCGTCACTGCGCGGCCTCCCAGGTGGTGCCGGCGGCGGAGTCCTTCAGCACGATGCCCTGGGCCAGCAGCTCGTTGCGGATCCGGTCGGCTTCGGCGAAGTCGCGGGCGGCCTTGGCGGCGGCGCGGGCGGCGATGCGGGCCTGGATGTCGGCGTCCTGCAGGCCGGCGCCAGCCTTCAGAAAGGCTTGCGGGTCGCCCTGCAGCAGCCCCAGGCAGCCACCCAGCGCCTTCAGCAGGCCGGCGGCCTGGGGCGAGCGGTTGCGATTGACCTCGCCCGCCAGGTCGAACAGCACGGCCACGGCCTCGGGCGTGCCGAAGTCCTCGTCCATCGCGGCCTTGAATCGGGCGGCGAACGGGTCGGTCCAGTCGATGGCCGGCAGGCCTTCGGCGGGCACCTGGCTCAGCGCGGTGTAGAGGCGCTTGAGGGCGCCACGGGCATCGTCCAGATGCGCGTCGCTGTAGTTCAGCGCGCTGCGGTAGTGCGCCCGCACGATGAAAAAGCGCACGGTCTCGGCGTCGTACTTCGCCAGCACGTCGCGGATGGTGAAGAAGTTGCCGAGCGACTTGCTCATCTTCTCGTTGTCCACCCGCACGAAGCCGTTGTGCATCCAGAACTTCGCCAGCGGCTTGCCCGTGGCGCCTTCGCTCTGGGCGATCTCGTTTTCGTGGTGCGGGAACTGCAGGTCGGCCCCGCCGCCGTGGATGTCGAAGCTCTCGCCCAGCGTTGCGCAGCTCATCGCCGAGCACTCGATGTGCCAGCCGGGGCGGCCCGCGCCGAACGGGCTGTCCCACTTCGCCTCGGGGGGCTCCTCGGGCTTGGCGGACTTCCACAGCACGAAGTCGAGCGGATCGTCCTTGCCCTCCAGCACGGCCACGCGCTCGCCGGCGCGCAATTCGTCCAGCGACTTGCCCGACAGCTTGCCGTAGCCCGGGAACTTGCGCACCGCGTAGTTCATGTCGCCGGTGCTGCCCTGGTAGGCCAGGCCCTTGTCCTGCAGGTTGCCGATCAGCGCCAGCATCTGCGGCACGTATTCGGTGGCGCGCGGCTCCACCGAAGGCGGCTCGATGCCCAGCGCGCCGATGTCCTGGTGCATGGCCGCGATCATCTCGTCGGTCAGCTGGCGGATGGTGATGCCGCGCTCCACGGCGCGGCGGATGATCTTGTCGTCGATATCGGTGATGTTGCGCACGTAGGTCACGCGCAAGCCGCTGCTCTTCAGCCAGCGCTGCACCACGTCGAACGCCATCATCATGCGGGCGTGGCCGATGTGGCACAGGTCATAGATGGTCATGCCGCAGACATACATGCGGACATGGCCCGCCTCCAGCGGGGCAAAGTCTTCCAGCGCACGCGACAGCGTGTTGTAGATACGCAAACTCATGGGATATCGGTGAGGTGTGGGGGATGCAGCCGGCGGCGGCGAGCGGCGCGCGCAGGGGTGGTTTCGGGCCTGTTGAAAGGCGGCGGCGGCACCGCGTGCGCCGCGTCGATCAGGAGCGGCGACAGCGTACCGGCATGACAAACCCCTCAGCTACAATCCGCCGCAGTATAAGCCGCGTTACGGCTTGACACCGCTCCAACTCCCCCGCAACGCCCATGCAGCCTGTCCTTCGCACCCTTCCCCGTCTCCTGCGCTGGATCGCGCTGTCCGCCGCGCTGGGTGCGCCGCTCGCTCATGCCGACGACTACGCCGACATCACCCAGCTGCTGCGCGCGGGCAAGCCGGCCGATGCGCTGGCCAAGGCCGACCAGCGCCTGTCGGCCAACCCGCGAGACCCGCAGCTGCGCTTCCTGCGCGGCGTGGCGCAGGCCGATTCCGGCAAGCAGGCCGAAGCGGTCACCACCTTCACCCGGCTGACGGAAGACTATCCGGAGCTGCCCGAGCCCTACAACAACCTGGCCGTGCTCTACGCGAGCCAGAACCAGCTGGACAAGGCCCGCACGGCGCTGGAAATGGCGATCCGCACCAACCCCAGCTATTCGACCGCGCACGAGAACCTGGGCGACATCTACGCCAAGCTCGCCAGCCAGGCCTACAACCAGGCGCTGCAGCTCGATGGCAGCAACGCCAATTCGGTGCGCCCCAAGCTGGCCTTGATCCGCGACCTGTTCTCGGCGGATGGCAAGGCGGCTTCTGCCAGTGGCGCGCGCCCCGCCGCCACGGCCGCCCGCCCTGCACCTGTACCCGCGCCCGCTGCGTCGCCCGCTCCCGCGCCTGCACCTGCTGCGGCCCCGGCCCCCAAGGCGGCGCCGCCCGCACCGGCACCCGCACCTGCCCCCGCCCCCGCACCTGCCCCCGCACCCGCACCGACCCCGGCTGCTTCGCCCGCCCCGGCCCCGGCTCCAGCGCCCGCCCCGTCGACCGCCAACGCGCCTGCCGCACCGGCGGCGACTGCCGAGAAGGACGTCATCCGCGCCGTCAACGCGTGGGCCAGCGCCTGGGAAAGCCAGGACATGGCCGGCTACCTGGGTGCCTATGACAGCAGCTACGCCCCGGGCAAGCAGTCCCGCGCCGCCTGGGAGAAGGAGCGGCGCGACCGCATCGTCGGCCGCGCCAAGATCAACGTCTCGGTCAACGACCTGCGCGTCACCGTCAACGGCAACAAGGCCCAGGCCAAGTTCCGCCAGGGCTACAGCTCGGGCAGCTACAACGTGAACAGCCGCAAGACGCTGGACCTGGTCAACCACGGCGGCCGCTGGGTCATCGTGCGCGAGTCCACCGGCGGTTGATTCCGGTTGCTGCGGTATCTCGGGCGCTGGCGCCCTCTTCCTGCCCGGTTTCTGACTTTCATGTTTTCCGCTAGACGGCCGGATCGCTCCGGCGTGCCCGGCGGCAGCGCGTTGCGTCGCCATGCCGCCGGCCTGGCCTTCACGCTCGCGGCCACGTCCCTTGCCGCGCACGCGCAGGGCGAGAAGCTGCGCCACATCGGCCAGGCCAAGCCCGGCAAGACGGCGCGTGCCGCCACCCCGCCCGCGGTGCTGCGTGACGGCCTGGCCGAGACGCGGCTGGTCGAGGTCTATCGCCTGACCGGCGAGGGCCGCACCCGCGAGGCGCTCGCCAAGGCGGAGAGCCTGGCGCGCGACTACCCCAACTTCCAGCTGGCGCAATTGGCGCTGGGCGACCTGCTCGCCGCCCGCGTGCGGCCGCTGCGGCAGATGGGCGACGTGCCCGCGCTCGCGGCGGGCGACGCTGCGGCGCCGCGTGCGGCGGGCGACGCCGCGGCGCCGCGCCCCGTGGCCGACGTGCTGGGCGAGCTGCGCGCCGAATCCCGCCAGCGCACCGACGCCCTGCGCGCCCGCCCGCCCGCCGGTGCCGTGCCGGCGCAGTTCCTGGAGATCGCGCCGCGCTCGCGCCACGCCATCGCCGTGGACGCATCGCGCTCGCGCCTCTATCTGTTCGAGAACACCGGCAAGGGCCTGGAGCTGGTCGCCGACTACTACGCCTCGGTGGGCAAGCTCGGCATCGAAAAGGCCATCGAAGGCGACCAGCGCACGCCGCTCGGCATCTACTACATCACCAGCCGGCTCGACGCGGCCAAGCTGTCCGACTTCTACGGCGCCGGCGCGCTGCCCATCAACTACCCCAGCCCGCTGGACCTGAGCCGGGGCAAGACCGGCAGCGGCATCTGGCTGCATGGCACGCCGCCCGACCAGTTCTCGCGCGCGCCGATGGCCACCGACGGCTGCCTGGCCCTGTCCAACCCCGACCTCGAACGCATCCTGCGCACGGTGGAGCCGCGCACCACGCCGGTGGTCATCGCCCGCCAGCTGCAGTGGGTGCAGCCCCAGAGCCTGCAGCCCGAGCGGCAGAAGTTCGAGGCCGTGCTGGACGCGTGGCGCAGCGCCAAGTCGCGGGGCGACATGCAGCGGCTGCTGGCCTTCTACGCCCCCGGCTTCGAGAGCTACGGCAAGATGCCGCTGGCCGACTGGAGCCGCGGCCTGGAAGCCGAGGCCCGCGCCCTGCGCGGGCGCGAGCTGCAGCTCAAGGACAAGTCCTACCTGCGCTGGACCGACACGGCCGACACCATGGTCGTCACGTTCGGCGAGGTCGCGGCCGGGGCGCGCACCGGCCCCGTCAAACGCCAGTACTGGATGCGCCAGGGCAACCAGTGGCAGATCTTTTTCGAAGGAGTGATTGGATGATTTCCAGAAGAAATACCGCGTTGGCGCTCGCCGGTGCTGCGCTGGCAGCTATGATTTCAATAGCACCCGCCCACGCGCAGGGCGCGGCCGCGCCCCGCGTGAAGATCGCCACGTCGATGGGCGACATCACCGTGCAGCTGGACCCGGCCAAGGCCCCCAGGACGGTCGCCAACTTTTTGAGCTACGTGAACGACAAGCACTACGACGGCACGGTGTTCCACCGCGTCATCGACGGCTTCATGATCCAGGGCGGCGGCTTCACCCCCGACATGCAGCAAAAGCCCACCAAGGCACCGATCGCGCTGGAGGCCAACAATGGCCTGAAGAACGACGCGTACACCATCGCCATGGCGCGCACCAACAACCCCGATTCGGCCACGGCGCAGTTCTTCATCAACGTGAAGGACAACGCCATGCTGAATGCCAACGGCGAAGGCAACGGCTACGCCGTGTTCGGCAAGGTCGTGTCCGGCACCGACGTGGTGGACAAGATCAAGGCCGTCGCCACCGGCAACAAGGGCCCGCACCAGAACGTGCCCGTCACGCCCGTCATCATCACCTCCGCCACGGTCGTGAAGTGACGGCCGGCGGACCGCCGGCTCCCCTCCACCCGCAGAACTGCCCCGTGCAGACCCCGAACGCAAAGGACCTGAAATGAGCAACCCCCAAGTCGAACTCCACATCGCCGGCCACGGCGTCATCACCCTCGAGCTGGACGCCGAGAAGGCGCCCAAGTCGGTGGAAAACTTCCTCGCCTACGTGAAGAAGGGCCACTACGACAACACCATCTTCCACCGCGTGATCCCCGGCTTCATGGTGCAGGGCGGCGGCTTCGAGCCCGGCATGAACCAGAAGGGCACCGACGCGCCGATCCAGAACGAGGCGCAGAACGGCCTGAAGAACGCCAACTACACCGTGGCCATGGCCCGCACCAGCGACCCGCATTCCGCCACGGCGCAGTTCTTCATCAACGTGGCCGACAACGGCTTCCTGAACCACACCGCGCCTTCCGCCCAGGGCTGGGGCTATGCCGTGTTCGGCAAGGTCGTCAAGGGCACCGAAGTGGTGGACGCCATCAAGGCCGTGAAGACGGGCCGCAAGGGCTTCCACGACGACGTGCCGAAGGACGACGTGATCATCGAAAAGGCCGTGATCGTCTAAGCCCCCCTGAGTCGCTTCGCGCCTTCCCCCGCCGGGGGACGCCGCCCTGGCCCGGCGCGAGCGCCTCCCCATTTCCATCCCATGAATCCGCCCGTGCCAGACGCCCGCGAGTTCGTCGCGCCCGCCGGCTGGCGCATGGTGGATTTCGTCTCCGACATGCACCTGGACGCGGCTCACCCCGCCACGGTGCGGGCGTTTGCCGGGTATCTCGCCGCCACGCCGGCCGACGCCGTCTTTCTGCTGGGCGACGTGTTCGAGGTCTGGCCGGGCGACGATGCGCTGGATGAACCGGCCAGCTTCGAGGCCGACTGCGGCGAACTGCTGCGCCGCACGGCGCTGCGCACCCTGCTCTTTTTCATGCACGGCAACCGCGACTTCCTGGTGGCGGAAGGGTTTTCCCGCCGCACCGGCATTCCCGTGCTGGACGACCCCACGGTGCTGTGCTTCGCCGGCCGGCGCTGGCTGCTGTCGCACGGCGATGCGCTGTGCCTGGGTGATGTGGACTACCAGCGCTTCCGCGCCACGGCGCGCAACCCGCAGTGGCAGGCCCAGGTGCTGTCGCGCCCGCTGGCCGAGCGCCGGGCGCTCGGGCGCAGCGTGCGCACCGAAAGCGAAGCGCGCAAGCAGTCCGGCACCGGCTTCTATGGCGACGTGGACGCCGCCGCGGCGGTCACCTGGCTGCAGGCCGCCCGGGCCGAGGCGCTGATCCACGGCCACACGCACCTGCCGGCCGACCACGTGCTGCGCCCCCAGGGCGCCGCCACGGCTCCCGCCCTCACCCGCCACGTGCTCACCGATTGGGACCTGGACGCCGCCCCCGCCCGCGCCGGCGTGCTGCGCCTCACCCCCCAGGGCTTGGAACGCATCGCGCTCGCCCCCAGCTAGGGCTTCATGCCCGCCGTACTCCTTCCCCGCGCCCTGCGCCGCCTGGCCAACCGCGTCCGCGCCACCCTGGCACCCGTGCCCGACATCGACGTGCCGCTCTGGCTGCAGACCGTGCGGCGCTACCCGTTCCTCGCGGTATTGAGCACGGAGGACCAGTCCAAGCTGCGCGCCCTGAGCGCCCTCTTCCTGCAGCGCAAGGAATTCACCGGCGCCCACGGCTTCGAAGTGACCGACGCCGTGGCCGTGGCCATTGCCGCCCAGGCCTGCCTGCCCCTGCTGCACTGGGGCGACCCGGCGAAGGCGCTGGCCTGGTACGACGATTTCGTCGGCATCGTCGTGCACCCGGGCGAGGCGGTGGCGCGCCGCCAGGCGGTGGACGAAGCCGGCGTGGTGCACGACTACGACGAGGTGTTGCTGGGCGAAGCCATGGAACGCGGCCCCGTCATGCTCAGCTGGCCGGCGGTGGACGGCGCCGGCCGGCCCCTGGCCCACGCCGCCGGCATCGCCCAGGGCAGCGGCACCAGCGTGGTCATCCATGAATTCGTGCACAAGCTGGACATGCAGGGCGGCCATGCCGACGGCTGCCCGCCGCTGCCCGGCGGCTTCATGGGCGCGGGCGACGCGCGCGAGGCCCGCACGCTGTGGCGCGACGCCTGGGCCCCGGCCTACGACGCCTTCCGCGAGAAAGTCATCATCGCCGAGCGCTTCGGCGGCGAGCAGCCCTGGCTGGACAGCTACGGCGCCACCGCCCCGGCCGAATTCTTCGCCGTGGCCTGCGAGGCCTACTTCGTCAGCCGCGAGCGGTTCGCGCAAGAATTCCCCACGCTCATGCCGCTGCTGGACGCGTTCTTCCGCACCGGCGATTGACCGGGTACGCCGCGCCGGGTCAGGTTGGGCCTTTCACTGGGGTGGTTGGGGGCCACCATGGGCCACGCCCTGGCTTCGACGGGCTCAGACCCCACCGTCGGTGGACGGAGTGGCTGACCGCCACCACCCCGCCCCGGCGTCTCAGGCCACCCGCGTGCGGTAGGCCACGCCGTCGCGCCCCGGGTCGGCGCCGCCGTGCAGGCGGCCGTCCGGTGCGATCTGCACGCCGTGCACCCAGCCGATGGTGTAGTTGTACGGGTTGCGGAACACCTCGTATCCCTCGGCCTGCAGCCGACGCGTGACGTGGCGCGGGATGCGGTTGCACACGTCGATGGAATTGCTGGTGGACGAAAAGCGCGGCGCCGAGACCGCCTCCTGCATGCCCATGCCGTGGTCGATCATGTTCAGCAGCACCTGCAGCACGCCCATGGCGATTTGCGTGCCGCCGGGCGCGCCCAGCACGATCTCGGGCCGGCCGTCCGCGCCGAACACGATGCTCGGGCACGACGACGTGAACCGGCTCTTGCCCGGCTGGATGCTGCCGGCGCGGCCCGGGCGGGGGTCGAACACGCCCATGCAGCCGTTGTAGAAGAAACCCATGCCCGGCGTGATGACGCCCGAAGGCATGGCGAGCGAATGCGTCATCGACACGCAGTTGCCGTCGCCGTCCACCACGCTCAGGTGCGTGGTGTCGCGGGGCACGGGCGCGCCCGGGTTCACGCGCTCGACGCGGTGGCGCTCGCCGGCGCGGATCGCCTCGGCCGACCGGGCGGCGTTGTCCTTCGACAGCAGGGCCTCGAGGGGCACCTCCACGAAGGCCGGGTCGCCGATGTGGCGGTCCTTGTCGGTGGTGGCGCGCTTCATCACTTCGCTGAGCAGGCGCAGGTAGTCGGGGCCGTTGTGCTCCATGCCGGCCAGCGCGAAGTTCTCCAGCAGGTTCAGCATCTGCAGCAGCATGGCGCCGCCGCCCGGCGGCTGGTTGGTGGTGACGGTGCGGCCCCGGTAGCTGCCGACCAGCGGGGCGGTGCGGCGCACCTGAAAGCGCGCCAGGTCGTCCATCGACAGCAGGCCGCCCAGCGACTGCACGTGCGCCACCATGCGGCGCGCCAGCTCGCCCTCGTAGAACGGCGCGATGCCCTCCTGCGCCACCTGGGCCAGCACGCCGGCCATGCCGGGGTTGGCGAGCGGCGTGCCGATGGGTTGGGGCGAGCCATCCGCGCGGCAGTAGAGCGCCCTGCCCTCGTCGCTGAAGCGCAGGCGGTCGAGATTGCTGGCCCGGCCCATGGTGGGCTCGTCGATCCAGAAGGCGTGCATGCCGGGGCGCACGAAGAAGCCGTCCGTCGCCCAGGCGATGGCCGGCGCCACCACCTCGCTCCACGGCAGGCGGCCGTGGGCGCCGTGCATCGCCGCCAGCCCTTTCAGCGTGGCCGGCGTGGCGATGGACTGCGGGCCGATGTCGTTGACGCGGCCAGCGAGGATGAAGCCGAAGCCGTCCCTGGTTTCGCCTTCCAGCAGGTCGGCCCACATGTCCTCGCGGCAGGCGAGCGGCGCGGGGGCGTGGAAGTCGAAGTATTCGTGCGCCGCCGGCCCGCCCGCGCCCTGCATGTAGACGGCCGCCGTGCCGAAGCCGGCGATGCCGCACATCAGCGGGTCCACCACGGTCTGGGCCAGGGCGGTGGCCACGGCGGCATCGACCGCGTTGCCGCCGGCGCGCAGGATCTCGATGCCCGATTCCGCCGCCTCGGGCTGAGGGCAGGAGACCATTGCCTCCCGGTGCTGCAGCGCGGTCATCGTTGGGCGCTCAGGTTCAGCGCGTTCAGCGCCGGGCCCCAGGCCTGGGCGTCGCGCCGGGCGACTTCCATCAGCTGGCTGGCGGGGCCGGCCATCGGAATGGCGTTCATGCCTTTCAGCTTGGCCTGCACGTCGGGGCTGGCGTGGAAGGCCTGCGTGCCTTCATGCAGCCTGGCGATGATGGCGGGCGGCGTGCCGGCGCGCGCCACGATGCCGCTCCAGCCCATGGTGTCGAAGTCCTTCACGCCCAGTTCGTTGGCGGCCGGCACGTCCGGCAGCTCGGCCAGGCGCGAGGGCGCCAGCACCACCAGCGGCACCACCTTGCCGCTCTTGATGTGCGGCAGGGCCGTGCCCAGCACCGGCGCCATGACCTGCGTCTGCCCGCCGATGGTGGCCATCAGGCCGTCGGGCTCGCCGCGAAACGGCACGTGGGTCATCGAGATGGCGAGCTTGCTCTGCAGCAGCTCCACCGCCAGCTGGGTCGAATTGCCCAGGCCGGACGACGAGAAGTTGAGCTGGCCCGGGTGCGCCTTGGCGTACTTGACCAGGTCGTCCAGCGTCTTGAAACCGGTGGCCGGGTTGGCGACCAGCACGAAGGGCACGGTGCTGAGCATGCCGACGCCGGTGAAGTCCTTTTCCGGGTCGTAGGGCAGCGGCTTGTAGACGAACTTGTTGAGTACCATCTGCGAGACGCCGCCGAACATCAGCGTGTAGCCGTCGGCCGGCTGGCCCAGCACCTGCTGCGCGGCGATGATGCCGCCTGCGCCGGGTTTGTTCTCCACCACGATGTTGGCGCCCAGCGCCTTGCCGGCATGCTCGGCCCAGAGGCGCGCCACGGTGTCGGAGCTGCCGCCCGCCTGCTGCGACACGACGAGGCGGATGGGCCGCGTGCCGGGGTAGCCGGCGGTGGCGGCCTGCTGGGCCAGCACCGGCGCCGCGCCCAGGGCACCCCAGGCCAGCGCGGTGGCCGCGATCTTCACGAGGCAGGAACGTTTATTCATGGTGGGCAATCTCCAATGCAAGAGGAAGGATGGAGCCGCCCATGCGTGGAGAGCGACCGTCTTCCTTGCATTATTCGAGCCCCCTGCCTGCCGCACCAGCGAATTCGCCCGATGGTTCCATTAGCATTCGCTCATGGTTTCCTACGAACAAGTCGCCTGGGCGCGGCGCCTGAAGATCAGGCACCTCGAATCCTTCCTGGTACTGGACGACGCCGGCACGCTGACCGAGGCCGCCGCCCGCATGCACATGACGCAATCGGCCATGTCGCACTGGCTGGCCGATCTGGAAGAGCTGGTGGGCATGCCGCTGGTCACGCGCGGGCGCCGCATCCAGCTCACCGCGGCGGGCGTTGTGATGAAGCGGCTGGCGGTGAGCGTGCTGGGCGACATCTCGCGCACGCAGATGGAGCTGGGCGCGGTGGCCGAGGGCCGTACGGCACGCCTGCACATCGGCAGCGTGTGGGCGGGCGTGGCGCGCGGCGTGCCGGGGGCGCTGGCGCAGTTCCAGTCGCTGCACCCGCACATCTCGGTCACCGTGTCGGAAAGCCCGTTCAGCCACCTGCTGGAAGGGCTGGAGAACAAGCAGCTCGACGTGGTGGTGGGCTCGCTCGACGCCCGGGCGCACCACCCGCGCCTGCAGCACCGCGAGCTGTTCGAAGACAACGTCTGCCTGGTGGTGGGCCGCGCCAGCCGCTTCTGGAACGCGCCCGGCCCCGTGCGGCTGGCCGACCTGCTGCAGGAGAGCTGGATCATGCCGCCGAAGGGCACGCTGATGCGCTCGCAGATGGACACCGCCCTGCTCGACAGCGGCGTGCCCTGGCTGCTGCCCAAGGTGGAGACCGCGGCCATCACCACCCTGCAGGCGCTGGTGCACCAGGGCGACTACGTGGGCGTGTGTTCGGAGGCGATGGCGGAGTACCAGGCGGCGCTCGGCACGCTGCGCATCCTGCCGCTGGACCGGGCCATCCGCTTCGGGCCGGTGGGCGTGGTCTGGAGCCGCGACAACACGGCCGAGGCCGTGCAGTTGTTCGTGGAGCACATCACGCGCTCGGTCGGCCGGCCGGACGGCGCCGAAGATGCTAGCAAAAACATAGCATGATGCGCCGGTAGATCAAGCGCTGGAGCCATTTTTGGCCTGGAATCAGGCCGGCGCTGCGCCCAGGCACTGCCGCGCCACCTGCGCGACGTGCGCGGCCTCCACGCCGAAGTAGCGGCGCAGCGCCGCCCGCGTATCGCTGCGGCCGAAGCCGTCGGTGCCCAGCGTGAGGTAGCGGCGGCCCGCCGGCACGAAGGCGCGCACGCTGTCCGGCACGGCCCGCACGTAGTCGGTCGCGGCGATGACGGGGCCGCGGGTGCCGGCCAGCACCTGGGTCAGCCAGGGCGTGCCGGGCGCGGCCTCGCCCGCCAGGGCGCGCTGCTCGCAGGCGATGCCGTCGCGGGCCAGCTCGCTCCAGCTGGTGACGCTGACCACGGTGACATCAATGCCCTCGGCGGCCAGCTGCCGTGCGGCCTGCACCACCTCGGTCAGGATGGCGCCGGAGCCGAGCAGCGTGACGGATTCTTCAGGCGAAATCGGCCGCTCGCGCCCGTCGGTCGGACGCATCCAGCTATTGAAAACATAGCAACCGCGCAGCACGCCCTCGGCCGCGTCCGCAGGCAGGTCGGGCTGGGCGTAGTTCTCGTTCATGAGCGTGACGTAGTAGAAGACGTCCTGCTGCTCGACCAGCATCTGGCGCATGCCGGCCTCCACGATCACGGCCAGCTCGCCCGCGTAGGCCGGGTCGTAGGCCTTGCAGTTCGGGATGGTGGCGGCCACCAGGTGGCTGGAGCCGTCCTGGTGCTTCAGCCCCTCGCCACCCAGCGTGGTGCGGCCCGACGTGGCGCCCAGCAGAAAGCCCCGCGCCCGCTGGTCAGCGGCAGCCCAGATGGCGTCGCCCACCCGCTGGAAGCCGAACATGGAGTAGTAGATGTAGAACGGCAGCATCGCCAGGCCATGCACGCTGTAGCTGGTGGCGGCGGCCGTCCAGCTGGCGATGGCGCCGGCCTCGCTGATGCCTTCTTCCAGGATCTGGCCGTCGAGCGCCTCGCGGTAGGGCAGCACCGAGCCGATGTCTTCCGGCGCGTAGCGCTGGCCCACGCTGCTGTAGATGCCCACCTGCTTGAAGAGGTTGGCCATGCCGAAGGTGCGCGCCTCGTCGGCCACGATGGGCACGATGCGCGGGCCCAGCTGCGCGTCCTTCAGCAGCGCCCCCAGCATGCGCACGAAGGCCATGGTGGTGCTCATCTCCTTGCCCTGCGGCTGCAGCGCGAACTGCGCGTACTGCGCCAGCGGCGGCACCGGCACGGTGTCGCAGGCCGTCTCGCGGCGCGGCAGCGCGCCGCCCAGGGCCTGGCGGCGCGTGTGCAGGTATTGCATCTCCGGGCTGTCCTCGGCCGGGCGGTAGAAGGCCAGACCCGTGGCCTGCGCGTCGGTGAGCGGCAGGTTGAAGCGGTTGCGGAATTCGATCAGGTCGCCTCCATCGAACTTCTTCTGGCTGTGCGTGGTCATCTTGCCCTGCCCCGCCGCGCCCATGCCGTAGCCCTTCTTGGTGTGGGCCAGGATGACGGTGGGCTGGCCGCGATGGGCCGCTGCGGCCGCATAGGCGGCGTGGATCTTCACCAGGTCGTGGCCGCCGCGCTTCAGGCGGTCGATCTGCTCGTCGGTCAGGCCCTGGGCCAGCGCCACCAGCTCGGGCGACTGGCCGAAGAAATGGTCGCGGTTGAAGCGCCCGTCCTTGGCGGCGAAGGTCTGCATCTGCCCATCGACCGTGCCGCCCAGCGTGCGGGCGAGCGTGCCGGTGAGGTCGCGGGCGAAGAGCCCGTCCCAGTCGCTGCCCCAGAGCAGCTTGACCACGTTCCAGCCCGCGCCGGCGAAGAGCCGCTCCAGCTCGTCGATGACGCGGCCGTTGCCGCGCACCGGGCCATCGAGCCGCTGCAGGTTGCAGTTGACCACCCAGACCAGATTGTCCAGCCCCTCGCGGGCGGCCAGCGTCAGCGCGCTCATGCTTTCCGGCTCGTCCATCTCGCCATCGCCGAACACGCCCCACACCTTGCGCTGCTGGCAGTCGAGCAACTGGCGGTGCGTGAGGTAGCGCATGAAGCGCGCGTGGTAGATGCTGCTGATCGGGCCGATGCCCATCGAGCCGGTCGGGAACTGCCAGAAGTCGGGCATGAGCCAGGGGTGCGGGTAGCTCGAAAGGCCCTGCGCGCCCTCTTGCGGCGCGGTGATCTCCTGGCGGTAGTGCTGCAGGTCGCGTTCGGTGAGCCGCCCTTCCAGGTACGCCCGGGCATAGACGCCCGGCGCGCTGTGTGGCTGGAAGAACACCAGGTCGCCCCGGTGCTGGCCCGGCGCCGTGCCCTCCCGGGCGCGGAAGAAGTGGTTGAAGCCGGCCTCGAACAGATCGGCCGCGCTGGCATAGCTGGCGATGTGCCCGCCCAGCTCGCTCGATCCGCCCATCTCGGCCTGGTTGGCGCGCACCACCATCGCCAGCGCGTTCCAGCGCATCAGCGAGGCCAGCCGCTCCTCGATGGCGAGGTCGCCCGGAAAGACCGGCTGCGCCTCCACCGCCACGGTGTTCACATAGGGCGTGTTCAGCGTAGGCTGCCAGCCGGTGCGCTGCTGGCGGGCCAGCGCGGCCAGCTCATCGAGCACGAAGCGGGCGCGCTCCGGGCCGTGGGCGGCCACCAGCGCCAGGAAGGCGTCGCGCCATTCGGCGGTTTCCTGCGGGTCGGTGTCCGGGGCGGCTTCGGGAGGGAGGGCCAGGGCTTGGAGCGGCAGCGGTGCGTTCATCCGGCCACTGTATCGGCGGCGGCGCGGCATGAGCGGCTGTTGCAGCCTGTGATTAACCCGCGATCGCGGCATCTTCTGCCGCCCCATTCCTAAAATGCGGCAGATGAAACTCGATGCACTGGATTTGCGCATTTTGGCGGAGCTGCAGGCCGACGGATCGCTGTCGAACGTGGAGCTGGCCCGCCGCGTGCACCTGTCGCCCTCGCCGTGCCTGGCCCGCGTCAAGGCGCTGGAGGCCGCCGGCGTGATCGCCCGCTACGTGGCGCTGGCCAATGCCGCCGCGCTGGGCCTGGGGCTGAACGTGTTCATCAACATCAGCCTGAAGTCGCAGGCCAAGACGGCGCTGGCCGACTTCGAGCGCCGCATCGCGGAGCACGACGAGGTGATGGAGTGCTACTTGATGAGCGGCGACTCGGACTACCTCATCCGCGTGGCGGTGGCGGACATCGGCGCGCTGGAACGCTTCATCCTGGAGCAGCTCACGCCCATTCCCGGCATCGAGAAGATCCGTTCCAGCTTCGCGCTGAAACAGGTGCGCTACAAGACCGCGCTGCCGCTGCCGGGCCCGGGCTGACCCGCGCCGGTCAGCCGGCCGGTGCCGGGCGCGGCACGGCGCCGCCGGTCGCCACGCGCTTGCGCACGTCCGACAGCACGGCCTTGAGCCGGCGGGCGTTATCCGGCCCGATGCGCAGCAGCATCTTCTGGCCGCTGGAGAGCGCCTCCAGCTTCGGGTCGGCAAACTCGTAGCGCACCCAGGGCCGGGTGGAAGGCACCTCGCCCTGCACGCGGGTGAGCTGCACCAGCAGCGGGCCGCGCGGCTCGGGCGTGGCGACGAGGTGGTCCAGCACGGCGACGAGCCGGTCGTTGAAGTATTTGCCGGGGTAGCCCAGCTCTTCGTAGGCCGCCTGGAAGAGCGGATAGAGCTGCGCATAGAGTTTGACCGCGCCGTCCTTGGGCACCGATTCGGCGAAGGCGACGAAGGCGCCGTAGCGGGCCGCGTTGGCCGGGGCGATGGTCTGGGTCTGCGCGTCGGCCGGGCCTTCGACCAAAAAGCGGTCGGGCGCGGGCTGCACGGGCCAGAGGCGCGAGGCGGCCTGCGGCCGCGCCAGGTTGTCCACCGTGGCGACCACGCGGCGCACGAAGCCGTCCACCTGCAGGAAGGAGGCCACCTTCTGGCTGCCCAGCAGGTCGCCCAGCGCCCGGGCGACGTGCGCGTCGGAATCCGCCAGCGCCGGCAGGTCGGCCGCCGGCGGCGCCAGCGCATCGACCCGGTTCTGCGGGCCCGATGCCGCGGCGAGCGGCGCCGATGCGGGCGCGGCGGCAGGCGGTGCCACGGCGGCGGGCTCCGGCTGCGGCGCGGCGGCGACGGGCGGCGCCACGGGCGCATGCGCCGGCCGCCACCAGAACAACCAGCCCGCGCCGGCCGCCACAGCGACGGCCAGCACCGCCGGCAGCGCCCAGGAGCCGGAGGCCGGCCGGGGCCGGGGGCGGTAGGGGTCGGTCGGTTCGCGTTCAGGCATGGCTCGGTCCTTTCATGGTCGGCGGTGTCGATGCGGCGATCCGGGCAGCAGCCGCCGCAGCAGTGCGACACCCGAAGCGGCCCGGCGTTCCCCTGCAGCGTCGAATACCTGCGCTTGCTATTGATTAGATAGCACAATACCCAGGAATATCAAGCGCGGGAGCCCTGAAACACTATGAACGGGTGGCCAGTTGCTGCAGCCAGGCCATGGCGTCCCGCACCTCGTCGGGCCGCAGCTCGTGCAGGCTCTGGTACTCGCGGTAGGTGAGCGCCAGCGGCAGGCTGCCCGCGTGGTCGCGGATGGCGTGCGCGCTGGCCAGCGCGATGACGTTGTCCTGCACGCCGTGGCTCACCCAGAGCTCTTTGCCGGCCAACTGGGCCGCCGGCGCGGCGTGCGGCAGGGCCTGGGGCAGCAGGCGGCTGTGCAGCACCAGGGCGCCCTGCAGCGCGGCGGGCCGGGTCAGCAGCAGCGTGAGCGCCATGATGCCGCCCTGGCTGAAGCCGCCCACCACCACGCGCCCGGCGGGCACGCTCAGCTGGCGGGCGGCGGTCTCCACCGTCTGGGCCACCAGGGCGCGGCTGGCGAGCTCCTGCGGCTCGTTGATGGCGCGGCGGCCGTCGGGCTCCACGGTGAATTCGAACCAGGCATTCGCATTCGGTCCCATGCGGTAGGGGGCGCGCAGGCTCAGCACATGGAAAGGCGCGGGCACGAAGCCGGCCAGTCCGAACAGGTCTTCTTCGTTGCTGCCCACGCCATGCATCAGCACCAAAAGCCAGGGCTCGGGCGTGGCGGCGGCGGGCGGGCGGTACAGGTGGGAGAGCGGCAGATCCAGATTCGGCATGGTGGCGGTCGAGAATTCGGTCAAACCCCAGAGGTGGGTCGTGACCCGCCCCATTCAAGCACCATTGCGGTGCGGTTTTGCAACGCGGGATTGCAACGCGGCGCCGACCGCTTCAGCCGCCATCGCGCACCCGGCCGCGCAGCGCCTTCACGCTGGAGCGCTGGGTCTTCGACTCCAGCCGGCGCAGGCGGGACGAATAGGTGGGCTTGGTGGCGCGGCGGGCCTTCGGTGCCACGGCCGCGGCGTCCACCACCTCCTGCAGCCGCCGCAGGGCGTCGAGGCGGTTGGCCTCCTGCGTGCGGAACTGCTGGGCCTTCAGCACGAAGACGCCCTCCTGCGTCAGCCGGCTGTCGCGCAGGGCCAGCAACCGCTCCTTCACTTCATCGGGCAGGGAAGACGCCGCGATGTCGAAGCGCAGGTGCACGGCGCTGGAGACCTTGTTCACGTTCTGCCCGCCCGCCCCCTGGGCGCGCACCGCCGTCCACTGCACCTCGCGCTCGTCGATCAGCACCAGCGGCTGGCGTTCCATGGCGGTTCAGGTGGGCGCGCCGGCCTGCAGCGCGGCCCGCAGTGCGGTCAGAAAGGCATCGGGCCGCTCGAACTGCACCCAGTGGCCGGCATCGTCGATCAGCGCCAGGCCGCGGAAGTCGGGCGCGGCGGCGGCGTAGGCGCCTTCCAGCGCCGAGATCCATTCCTTGTAGAGCGCGTCCCGCGCACCGTAGATGGCGTGCACCGGGCAGGCCACGCGCGGCAGCGAGCGGGCCAGCAGGTCGGTGTGGGCCAGCCGCCGGCGCGGCATGCGGTCGCGCAGCACGTTGGCGATGTGCAGCTCGAGCGCCAGGCCGTCGATCAGCCCCGTGTCGTGCAGCATCAGCGCGGCCAGGTTGTGGCGGTGCACATCGACCTGCTCGTACGGCGGCAGATGGCGCCAGGCCTTGAGTTGGAACTGCCGCCGGGGCACCACGCCCATGGCCGGGGCGCCCACCAGCACCAGCTGGCGGGCGAGCGCCGGGTGTTCCGCCAGCAGCAGGCCCGCCGTGAGGCCGCCGAACGAGAAACCCACCAGATCGACCGGCTCGCCGCCGAACAGCTCGCGCAGGCCGCTCGCCAGCGGCGCCACGATGGCGTCGGCATCGAAGCCGCCATCCGGCAGGGCCGAATCGCCGAAACCCGGCAGGTCGGGAATCCACACGCTGCGGCCGGCAGCGACCAGGCCTTCGATGTTGCGCACCCAATGCGTCCAGCTGCCGCTGCCGCCGTGCAGCAGCACGAGGGGCGGCAGCCCGGGCGTACGGGCGTCGCCGCCCCAGGCATGCCAGACCGTCTGGCCGCCGCCGCAGGGCGTGGCATGGCCCCGGGCCAGCGCCTGCAGCCGGGCGACCTCGGAGTGCGGGGCGGCCGGCGCCGTCACAGGCCCGCCAGGGCGTCGATGGCCAGCGGGTAGCCCTGCACGCCCAGCCCGCACATGACCGCCCGGGCGACGGGCGCGAGGTACGAATGGTGGCGGAAGGCCTCCCGCGCATGCACGTTGCTGATGTGCAGCTCGATCAGGGTGACGCCGGTGCCCTTCACCGCATCGGCCAGCGCCACGCTGGTGTGGGTGTAGGCGCCGGCATTGAACACCAGGCCGGCCAGTTCGCCCGCGGCATGCAGGCGGCCGGCTTCGTGGATCCAGTCCACCAGCACGCCTTCATGGTTGCTCTGGCGGAATTCGAGCCGAAAGCCGTGGCGGGCGCAGGCGGCAGCGCAGAGCTGCTCCACGTCGGCCAGGGTCTGCGCGCCGTACACGGCTGGCTCGCGCGTTCCCAGCAGGTTCAGGTTGGGGCCATTGAGGACGAAGACGGTTTTCATGCGATGACGGGGGGTGGCAGGCTGGACAGCGCCACCCTGAGCGGGCACGGGTGGCCGAAGCGGCGATTATGAAGGCGCCCCCACCGGTGGCCGGCGGGCCCGACGCCGCAGCCGGCTGGCGGGCGGGCTTGCGACCGCCCACGAAAAAGCGGCCCCGAGGGCCGCTTGCCAAGTGCGCGAATCTGCCAGGAGGGGTTTTCAGCGCCAGTCGCGTGGACCGTGGCCGTGCCCATGCCGGTGGCCGGGGCCGCGGTCGCCCCGATAGCCTTCGCGGTAGTAGTAGCCGCCGTAGGCAGGCGGGCTGACGACCACGGGCGGCGCGTAGTACACGGGGCGCGGCGGGCGGTAGTAGACCGGCGGAGGCGGCGTGTAGACGACCGGCGGGGGGGCGTAGTAGATCGGGCGCGGTGGCGCGTAGTAGACGGGTGGCGGGCTGTAGTAGCTGTTGGAGCCACCGATCACCACGCCCGGCACGCCCACGCCGATGGACCAGTGCACGTCGCTGCGCGCATGCGCGGCCCCGGCGCCAGCCAGCAGGGCCAGCCCCACGCCGGCGGATGCGGCCAGAGCGCGGAAAGTAAGGCGTCGAGTCATGGAAATCTCCTTTTTCGTAGGTGGTAGCGCCGCCTGCCGGCACGCGCCCTCAAAGACCTGGAACACACCCACAACGCGCCAGGTAGCCAAAAGGATGGCACAAACGCTTTGCAATCTTGTTTCCGGACGTAGCCCGAGTGTGTCGTCCGGTAAGCCGGCGGGCCCGGCACCGGGGTGGGCGCCGCCTAAAATGAGGCGATGAGCTCCCCCTCCTCCCCAGACACTTCTTCTCCTGACACCGCCCGGCCCAGCAATTTCCTGCGGCAGATCATCGAAACCGACCTGTCTCAGGGCACGCATGCCCAGGCGCGCTGGGGCGGCACCCCGGGCGACGCGGCGCACCACGCGGCCGGCCAGCCCGATCCGGCGCGTATCCGCACCCGCTTTCCGCCCGAGCCCAACGGCTACCTGCACGTGGGCCATGCCAAGAGCATCTGCCTGAACTTCGGCCTCGCGGCCGACTACGGCGGTGTCTGCCACCTGCGCTTCGACGACACCAATCCGGAGAAGGAAGACCAGGAATACGTCGATGCCATCATCGACGCCGTCCACTGGCTGGGGTTCGACTGGCAGGCCCACGGCACCGAGCACCTGTACTACGCCAGCAATTATTTCGACTTCATGTACCGCGCGGCGGAGCATTTGATCGAGACGGGGCACGCCTACGTCGATGAGCAGACGCCCGACGAGATGCGCGCCAACCGGGGCGACTTCGGCAAGCCGGGCGTGGACAGCCCCTTCCGCACCCGCACGCCGGCCGAGAACCTGGCGCGCTTTCGCGAGATGAAGGCCGGGCAGCTGCCCGACGGCGCGGCCGTGCTGCGCGCCAAGATCGACATGGCGTCGCCCAACATCAACCTGCGCGACCCGGCCATCTACCGCATCAAGCACGCCGAACACCACAACACCGGCAACCAGTGGTGCATTTACCCGATGTACACCTTTGCGCATCCGATCGAGGACGCGCTGGAGCACATCACCCACAGCATCTGCACGCTGGAATTCGAAGACCAGCGCCCGTTCTACGACTGGCTGATGGACCGGCTGGTGCAGGGCGGCCTCATCGCCGCACCGCAGCCGCGCCAGTACGAATTCGCCCGGCTGAACCTGACCTACGTGGTCACCAGCAAGCGCAAGCTCAAGCACCTGGTGGACAGCGGCATCGTCAGCGGCTGGGACGACCCGCGCATGCCCACCATCGTGGGCCTGCGCCGGCGCGGCTACACGCCCGAGGCGATCCGGCTGTTTTGCGAGCGCATCGGCGTGACCAAGGACTATTCCTGGATCGACTACGGCACGCTGGAAGGCTGCCTGCGGGAAGACCTGGAGAACAAGGCCCACCGCGGCATGGCCGTGCTCGACCCCGTCAAGCTGGTGCTGACCAACTGGGACGAGGTGATGGGCGCCGGCCACCTGGAAGCCTGCAGCATGCCCGCCCTGCCCCACCCGCCCGAGGGCGTGGAAGCGCCCGTGCGCCACTTCACCCTGGGCCGCGAGGTGTGGATCGAGCGGGAAGACTTCGAGGAAGCGCCGCCCAAGGGCTACAAGCGGCTCTTCCCGGGCAACAAGGTGCGCCTGAAGGGCGGCTACGTGATCGAATGCACGGGCTGCGAGAAGGACGCCGAAGGCCGCGTGACCCAGGTGCTGGCGACCGTGGTGCCGGACACCAAGAGCGGCACGCCCGGCGCCGACACGGTCAAGGTGAAGGCCGCCATCACCTGGGTGGGCGTGGCCGACGGCGTGCCCGCCGAGGTGCGCCTCTATGACCGGCTGTTCACCGATGCGCAGCCGGACGCGGGCGGCAAGGACTTCCTCGCGCTGCTGAACCCGAACAGCCTGAAGGTGGTGACGGCCTACGTCGAGCCCTCGCTGGCGCAGGCCCGGCCCGACCAGAAGTTCCAGTTCGAGCGCTTCGGCTACTTCGTGGCGGACCGGCAGGACCACACGCCGGCCCGGCCGGTGTTCAACCGCGTGACCGGGCTGAAGGACAGCTGGGGCAAGTAACGCCTGCCGCTCGCTGCACCACTGAGTGTGATGGCACCCCGGCCTGGGCCGGCGGCGCCGCCTTCCCGGCATCCGGATGCTATATTTTTTATAGCCATATGCGCTTATAAATCAAGCGCTGGAGCCATTTTTGACTTGAAACCGAGCCCGATTCGACCATGCAATTCTCCGATCGCCTGCAGCAACTGCCCGCCGCCACCCACATCGCCTCCATCGAACTGACCGACCCCACGGGCCAGCCGGTGGCCACGCTGGAAAACAAGCCGGGCCAGGCCGGCTCGGTGGCCGTGTACCACGCGCTGGCCGCCTTGTACGGCGGCGTCGTCACACCGGCCGCCGCCCGCCTGGGCCTGGAGTGGTATGCCGAGCACACGGCCGACGCGAAGGCCCACCGGGCAAGCACCCGAACATCGACCGCCTGCTGGCCTGGGCGGACGGCACGGCGGTGTACGGCGTGAAGGCAACCCGCAAGACCGACGCCTGAGTCCCGGCGCCTGAGTCGCCAGGCTGCGCGCACTGACCCGGTGGCAGCGGGAGACCGCCACCCACCCCGGGGCGGGCCGGCATCCGACGGCACCGCGCGCGGCCCAGGCGGACAATGGCCCGCGCCGGCACACGCACCCAGCGCGCCGGCCGTGCGGGCCGGCCCCGGACGCACCACCGGAGCCGCCCTTGACCCCTCCCCCTTGCATCACCTGGCGCCGCGCCGCCCTCTCCATGGCCGGCGCCGCCGCGCTGGCCCTTTGGTTGGGCGGCTGCTCCGACGTCGGCACGCTGAACGCGGTGACGGCCCGCGGCAGCCACACCTTGCAGGCCGACGTGGCCTATGGCGGGCTCCCCCGGCAGCGGCTGGACGTGTACCGCCCGCTCGCCGCCGCGCCCGCCGGTGGCTGGCCGGTGGTGGTGTTCTTCTATGGCGGCTCGTGGAACAGCGGCGAACGCGGCGACTACCGCTTCCTGGGCGAAGCCCTGTCCGCCCGGGGCGTGCTGACGCTGGTGGCCGACTACCGCCTCTACCCCGAAGTGCGCTACCCCGATTTCGTCGAGGACAGCGCGCAGGCGGTGGCCTTCGGCCTCGACCACGCCGCGCAATGGGGCGGCGACCCGAAGCGGGTGTTCGTGATGGGCCACAGCGCAGGCGGCTATAACGCGGCGATGGTCGCGCTCGACGCCCGCTGGCTGGCCGCGAACCGCCATGCTCCGCAAGACCTGGCGGGCTGGATCGGTCTGGCCGGCCCGTACGACTTCTTTCCGACCGACAACCCGGATGCGCAGCCGGTGTTCTTCCATCCGCACTATCCGCCCCGCGCCCAACCCATCGAATTCACGCAGACCCGCGCGCGACCGACTTTCGTGGGCGCACCTACAAAGGACAGCCTGGTCAGCCCGGAACGCAGCACCCGCCAGCTGGCCGCCAGGCTGGCGGCAGCGGGCACGCCCGTCACCCTGCGGACGTACCCGGGCGCGAGCCACACCACGCTGATCGGCGCCTTCGCCTGGCCGCTGCGCTGGGTCGCACCCGTGCTGGACGACGTGGTGGCCTTCATCCAGAGCACGCCGCCGGTGGTAGCGCGCTAGGGAAGCTCTGCACGAATCGAGCGGAAAGTGGGCGCTGCGGATCGGGAGGGGCTGCAAGGCGCAAACCGCAGCTTTTAGCGAAGCTATGGCATGATTGGCAACGCTCCAGACTGCCCGAATCCGCAGATGCACACGGCGCGGTGATTCGTGCAGGGGTTCCCCAGGCGCCAGCAGCGCCGCACCGCTGCGTCAGAGCTGCGATTCGAGCAGGCTCGCCAGCTTCTCGGCCAGCTTTTCCTTCCACGGCCGATTCAGCCATTCGTCGTAGGTGACGCGGTGGGAGCGGGCCACGTCCTGCTCGAACACCACGGCCTGGCGGCGGGCGAAGGCTTCGTCGTAGACGTTGAGGTTGGCTTCGTCGTTCAGCCGAAACGAGCGGTTGTCGAAATTGGTGGAACCCACCGACACCATGCGCTGGTCCACGATCATGACCTTGCAGTGGTACATGGTCGGGCGGAACTCGTAGATCTCGGCGCCCGCCTGCAGCAGCTCGCCCCAGGTGGCGCGGGAGGCGGCCTTCACCGTCTCGGTATCGGTGTGCTCGCCCGGCGTGACGATGCGCAGCCGCACACCGCGCTGCAGTGCGTCCATCAGCAGCTTCATCGTCAGCTCGTCGGGCACGAAGTAGGCGGCCGACAGGTCGATGCTCTGGTCGGCTGCCGTGACGGCCATGTGGTACATGAGCTGCATGCTCTCGCTGCCACTGGAAGGCGAGCTGGAGAACATCTGCGCGCGGTGCGGGCCCACCGGCGCCAGCGCGGGAAAGTACGCGTCGCCGTGCAGCACCTCGCCCGTCACCTTGAGCCAGTTGTCGAGAAAGGTCGCCTGCATGTGGGCAACGGCCGGGCCGCGCACTTGGTAGTGCGTGTCGCGCCAGTGCTCGGGGCCCTGCGCATTGCCGGTCCATTCTGGCGCGATGCCGACGCCCCCGGTGAAGCCGATGGCGCCATCGGCGATGAGCAGCTTGCGGTGGGTGCGGTTGTTCAGGCGGGCCAGGTTGTACCAGTGCGGCTCGTGGAACTTCTCTATGCGCACGCCGGCCTGCTTCATCTCGTCGAGGTAGCTTTCCTCCATCTTGGCGCTGCCCACCCAGTCCAGCAGCACGTGCACCTTCACGCCGGCGCGGGCCCGCTCGCTCAGGGCGTCGGCAAACTGCTTGCCGATGTCGCCCGACCAGTAGATGTAGGTCTCGAAGGTGACGGTGCGCTGGGCCGAGCGGATGGCGGCCAGCATGGCGGGAAAGATCTGGTCGCCGTTCTGCAGATCGATCACCTCGTTGCCGCCCAGAACGCCGGGGCCGAGCAGGTTGCCCATCGCTCGGTCGAACTGCGGGCTGGCGGTGCCATAGAGGCGCGGCAGCTGCTGCTGCACCTGCTTCTCGCCAGCGGTGAAGTTGAGCGCCAGCAGCACCAGAGCCACGGTCACGACGAAGGTGAGAAGTACGATGCCTGTCGTGCTGCGGGTCTTTTGCATGGCGGGGATTGTCAGCGGCCCCCCACGCGCGGCCTGTAGGTGGACAGCGTTACAGCGCTGCCTTCGCGGCTTCGAGCGCTCGCACCCGCCAGCCAGCACCAGCCCGCGCAGGCGGGTGATGACAAGCGCGGCCCATGAAAAAACCCGCCGAAGCGGGTTTCTTTGAAGGGTGCGGCGCGGGTGTGGCCCACGTCCGGCGGCCAGGCGGGCCGCCGCGTGCGAACGTCAGGCCGCCACCTTGGCGAGCAGCTCGTTCAGCGTCTTGCTGGGGCGCATCACGGTTTCCAGCTTGGCGGCGTCGGGCTGGTAGTAGCCGCCGATGTCCACCGGCTTGCCCTGCACCTGGTTCAGTTCTTCGACGATCGTCTTCTCGTTGTCCGCCAGGGCCTTGGCCAGCGGCGCGAACCTTGCTTGCAGCGCGGTGTCTTCCGTCTGCGCGGCCAGCTCCTCGGCCCAATACAGCGCCAGGTAGAACTGGCTGCCGCGGTTGTCGAGCTGGCCGGTCTTGGGGCTGGGGTTCTTGTTGTTGTCCAGCAGCTTGCCGGTGGCCAGGTCCAGCGTCTTGGCCAGCACCTTGGCCTGCGCGTTGTTCTCCTTCAGGCCCAGGTCTTCCAGGCTCACCGCCAGCGCCAGGAACTCGCCCAGCGAATCCCAGCGCAGGTGGTTCTCTTCCACCAGCTGCTGCACGTGCTTGGGGGCCGAGCCGCCGGCGCCCGTTTCGTACATGCCGCCACCGGCCATCAGCGGCACGATGGAGAGCATCTTGGCGCTGGTGCCCAGTTCCATGATCGGGAACAGGTCGGTGAGGTAGTCGCGCAGGATGTTGCCGGTGACCGAGATGGTGTCCAGGCCGCGGATCACGCGCTCCAGCGTGTAGCGCATGGCGCGCACCTGGCTCATGATCTGGATGTCCAGGCCGGTGGTGTCGTGGTCCTTCAGGTACTTCTTGACCTTCTTGATCACTTCGTTTTCATGCGGACGGTACGGGTCGAGCCAGAACACGGCCGGCATGCCGGAGTTGCGGGCGCGCGTGACGGCCAGCTTCACCCAGTCCTGGATCGGCGCGTCCTTGACCTGGCACATGCGCCAGATGTCGCCCTGC
Source organism: Acidovorax sp. FG27 (assembly GCF_040365715.1). NCBI lineage: Bacteria > Pseudomonadati > Pseudomonadota > Betaproteobacteria > Burkholderiales > Comamonadaceae > Acidovorax > Acidovorax sp. FG27. Next base: position 45,265 of record NZ_BAABVY010000010.1, on the reverse strand, counting down.
TCCACGGTCTGGCTCAGCAGCACTTCGCCGGTGGCCAGGTCGACGATATTCGCCTGGCCGCCTTCGGGCACTTCGAAGGTCTTGTCGTGCGAGCCGTACTCCTCGGCCTGCTGGGCCATCAGGCCCACGTTGGGCACCGTGCCCATGGTCTTGGGATCGAAGGCGCCGTGCCACTTGCAGAAGTTGATGATCTCCTGGTAGATGCGGGCGAAAGTCGATTCGGGCATCACGGCCTTCACGTCCTTCAGGCGGCCATCGGCGCCCCACATCTTGCCGCCGTTGCGGATCATGGCGGGCATGGAGGCATCCACGATCACGTCGTTGGGCGAATGGAAATTGGTGATGCCCTTGGCGGAATCGACCATCGCCAGCTCGGGGCGGTGCTCGTGGCAGGCGTGCAGGTCGCGCTTGATCTCGTCCTGCTTGGCGCTTGGCAACGTGGCGATCTTGTCGTACAGGTTCACCATGCCGTTGTTGACGTTCACGCCCAGCTCTTCGAACAGTTTGGCGTGTTTTTCGAACGCGTCCTTGTAGAAGATGCGCACGCAGTGGCCGAAGACGATGGGGTGCGACACCTTCATCATGGTGGCCTTGACGTGCAGCGAGAACATCACGCCGGTCTTGTGCGCGTCCTCGATTTCCTTTTCGTAGAACTCCAGCAAGGCCTTCTTGCTCATGAACATGCTGTCGATGATCTCGCCGTCCTTGAGCGACACCTTCGGCTTGAGCACGATGGTCTTGCCGCTGTCGGTCACCAGCTCCATCTTCACGTCGCGGGCCTTGTCCAGCGTCATGGACTTTTCGCCATGATAGAAGTCGCCATGGTGCATGTGCGAGACGTGCGAGCGCGAGGCCTGGCTCCACTCGGCCATCGAATGCGGATTCTTGCGGGCGTATTCCTTGACGGCCTTGGGCGCGCGGCGGTCGGAGTTGCCTTCGCGCAGCACGGGGTTCACGGCGCTGCCGATGCAGCGCGCATAGCGGGCGCGCACGGCCTTTTCCTCGTCCGTCTTCGGATCTTCGGGAAAATCGGGAATGGCGTAGCCCTTGCCCTGCAGTTCCTTGATGCAGGCCATCAGCTGCGAGACCGAAGCACTGATGTTGGGCAGCTTGATGATGTTGGCGTCGGGCTCGAGCGTCTTCTTGCCGAGTTCGGTCAGGGTGTTGGGCACCTTCTGGTCGTCCTTGAGGTACTCCGGAAATTCGCCCAGGACCCGCGCGGCGACGGAAATGTCGCTCTCGACCACGTCGATGCCGGCGGGTGCCGTGAAGGTCCGCACGATCGGCAGGAACGAGGCCGTCGCCAGGCGCGGCGCTTCGTCGGTCAGCGTATAGATGATGGTGGGCTTTTCGCTACTCATGGAATCTCCTCGAAGGGGGCCTGGGGCCCCGGGGTGCACTACACAAAAAGGGATGCGCGGGATGGTCGCCCGGCGTGGATGGGCGGGGCCTGCGGGCGGCGCGAACGCGCAGCACGGGCCGTCCGCGAACGGCTCACATGTTCTCGATCATGACCCGGCCGAAACCCGAGCAGCTGACCTGCGTGGCGCCTTCCATCAGCCGCGCGAAGTCGTAGGTCACGCGCTTGCTCTGGATGGACTTCTTCATCGCGCCGATGATGAGGTCGGCCGCCTCGGACCAGCCCAGGTGCCGCAGCATCATTTCGGCGGAGAGGATCTCGGAGCCGGGGTTCACGTAGTCCTTGCCGGCATACTTGGGCGCGGTGCCATGCGTGGCCTCGAACATGGCGACCGAGTCGGACATGTTGGCGCCCGGCGCGATGCCGATGCCGCCGACCTGCGCGGCCAGCGCGTCGCTGATGTAGTCGCCGTTGAGGTTCAGCGTGGCGATGACGCTGTATTCGGCAGGCCGAAGCAGGATCTGCTGCAGGAACGCATCGGCGATGCTGTCCTTGACGACGATGTCCTTGCCGGTTTGGGGATTCTTCAGCTTCATCCACGGGCCGCCGTCGATGAGCTCGGCCGCGAATTCCTTCTGCGCGAGGGCGTAGCCCCAGTCGCGGAAGCTGCCTTCGGTGAACTTCATGATGTTGCCCTTGTGCACGAGCGTCACGCTGGGCTTGTCATAGTCGATGGCGTACTGGATGGCCTTGCGGACCAGCCGCTCGGTCCCTTCGCGGGACACCGGCTTCAGGCCGATGCCCGAGGTCTCCGGGAAGCGGATCTTTTGGATGCCGAATTCGGTGCGCAGGAAGTCGATGAGCCGCAGTGCCTTGTCGGAGCCCGCCTCGAACTCGATGCCGGCGTAGATGTCTTCCGAGTTCTCGCGGAAGATCACCATGTCGGTCTTCTGGGGCTCCTTCAGGGGAGAAGGCACGCCCTCGAAATACTGGATGGGCCGCAGGCACACGTACAGGTCGAGCTGCTGGCGCAGCGCCACGTTCAACGAGCGGATGCCGGCGCCGACTGGCGTGGTGAGCGGGCCCTTGATGGACACCACGTAGTCGCGCACCGCATGCAGCGTCTCGTCGGGCAGCCAGACGTCGGGGCCATAGACGCGGGTGGACTTTTCCCCCGCGAAGATCTCCATCCAGCGGATCTTGCGCTGGCCGCCGTAGGCCTTGGCTACCGCCGCATCCACCACCTCGAGCATCACCGGGGTGATGTCGATCCCCGTGCCGTCTCCTTCGATGAAGGGAATGATCGGCTGGTCCGGCACGTTCAGCGTCAGGTCGGGGTTGACGGTGATCTTCTGGCCCTCGGCAGGCACCTGGATGTGCTGATAGCTGGTCATGTAGGGGTCTCTGGTGAAAGCGCTCCGCGCGTGCCTGTGCGCACTGACGAGCTGTCCGCGAGCCTTGGATTCTAGCGACAAAGGGATTGCGCTCCCTGTCAACGCAGGCAGGCGAAAATCCGTTAAAAACAGCGTCTCGCGGGCTGTTCCGCGAGCACTGTCCTCATGGAACTGGCATATATGAAAAAACTCCTCGCTGTCCTGGTCTCCGCTGGTCTGTTGACTGCCACCGCATTCGCTCAGACCTCCGCCCCCCTGCAGGCCGCACCCCAGGCACAGGCCGCCGCCATGGTGGATGCACCCGCCCCCAAGGCCAAGTCCGCCCACGCCCACAAAGCGTCCAAGGCCCACAACCACCACGCCAAGGCCACCAAGACTTCCGGCAAGAAAGTCGCTCACAAGAAGAGCAAGAAGCACAAGGTAGCTGCCTGATCTTCCTAGGGAAGCTCTGCACGAATCGAGCGGAAAGTGGGCGCTGCGGATCGGGAGGGGCTGCAAGGCGCAAACCGCAGCCATAGCGAGGCTATGGCGAGGATTTGCAACGCCGCAGACTGCCCGAATTCGCAGATGCACACGGCGCGGTGATTCGTGCAGAGGTTCCCTAGAGGCACTTGCCCTCGCCGGTGCCTTCGATCCAGCCCGCCTCGTGCGGGCTTTTCTTTGCCCGCCGGGTTTTTGCCGAGGCCGTGGCCGTGCGGGCGATGATGCGGCTCGACAATTGGTCTTCCCTGATGCAGGCTCTCTCCATGACTTCAAGCCACACCTTCTCCCTTTATCGCCGCCGCACCATGGGCGCGGTCCTCTCCGCGTTCGTGCTGTGCTGCGGCGCGGCCGCGCACGCCCAGTTGTCGCAGGAACCGCAGACGCAGTTGCAGCGCGTGGACATCACCGCGGGCATGCACCGCATCGACGCGCAGGTCGCGGTGACCCCCGAGGAACGCCAGATCGGCCTGATGTTCCGCAAGTCCATGCCCGCACAGGAAGGCATGCTGTTCGTGTTCGAGCGCCCCGCCACCCAGTGCTTCTGGATGAAGAACACGCTGCTGCCGCTCACCGCGGCATTCGTGGCCGACGACGGAACGATCGTCAACCTGGCGGACATGAAGCCCCAGACGCTGGACTCGCACTGCTCCGAAAAGCCCGTGCGGTTCGTGCTGGAAATGAATCTCGGCTGGTTCGAGAAAAAGGGCATCAAGGCCGGATTCAAGCTGTCCGGCACTCCGTTCTCCAAGGCGCGTTGACCCATCGCATTCAATGCACAAAATGAGGTGCGACCTCTAATATTGCTGCACTGCAACAAAAAGGCTTGCGCCGCGAGACCAACCGTCTAGAATTTGGCCCATGCTGCACTGCAACATGAATATCGACAGGTGTTTGTGAGGTCGTGGCGGCTGCCAGTGTCCATCAATGCATCAAGTTCTTTTCACAGGAGATATGTCATGACTCTCACGCCCGAACAACTGCTCGCTTCCCACAAAGCCAACCTGGAAACCCTGTTCGGTCTGACGAGCAAGGCATTCGAAGGCGTCGAAAAGCTGGTCGAGCTGAACGTGACCGCATCGCGCGCCGCCCTGTCGGAAGCCGCCAACCACACGCAAGCCATGCTGAGCGCCAAGGATGCGCAAGAGCTGCTCGCCCTGCAGGCCAGCCTGTTCCAGCCCCTGGCCGAGAAGACCGCTGCTTACAGCCGCCACCTGTACGACATCGCCTCGGGCACCAGCACCGAAATCGGCAAGACCTTCGAAGCCCAGGCATCGGAAGTGCAGCGCAACTTCAGCACCATGGTCGACACCGCCGCCCGCAATGCCCCCGCAGGCTCGGAAACCGGCGTGGCCGTGCTGCGCAGCGCCGTCTCCGCAGCCAACACCGCGTACGAATCGGTGCAAAAGGCCGTGAAGCACGCCAGCGATGTGGCTGAAGCCAACTTCAGCGCCGTGGCCAGCACCGCAACCAACGCCGCCAAGACCGCCACGGCCAACGCCGTGCCCCGCAAGCGCTGATCGCGAGGGCGTGCCCACGGCACGCTTTGCGCTCTGCATGGCCTTGGCCTGCAGACTCCACGAAAGCCCGGCCCCGCCGGGCTTTCTGCTTTTCAGCACCTTCGGCCCACGGTGCCGCGCCCAATGCCCCGTCTGGCGCAGGACTATGGTTAAGAACCATTCGCGTTTAACTTATCATGGCCGCCGTTTTCCACCACCGAAAGAACTTTGCCATGTCGAATTTTGTGAGATCGGTTCTTGCCGTTTGCGTCGCGGCGGCCACGGCTGCGTCGGCCCAGGACCAGGTCGTGAACCTGTATTCGGCCCGCCATTACGCGACCGACGAGGCGCTCTATGCAGGCTTCACCAAGGCGACCGGCATCAAGGTGAACCGCGTCGATGCGGACGATGCCGGCATCATCGCGCGACTCAAGGCCGAAGGCGCTGCGTCCCCGGCCGACGTGATCCTGCTGGTCGATGCAGCCCGGCTCTATCGCGGCGAGACCGACGGTCTGTTCCTGCCGATCAAGTCCAAGGTGCTGGAAGACGCCATCCCGGCGAACCTGCGCGCCACGGCCGCAGCAGACGGCGGCATTCCCTGGTTCGGCCTGTCCACCCGCGCTCGCGTCATCGTCTACAACAAGGCGAAGGTGCAGCTCGAAGACGTGGACACTTACGAGGAACTGGGCGACCCCAAGAACAAGGGCAAGGTCTGCATCCGCTCGGGATCGCACCCCTATAACCTGAGCCTGTTCGGCGCCGTAATGGAGCACATGGGTCCCCAGAAGACCGAAGCCTGGCTCAAGGGCGTGGTGGACAACCTGGCGCGCCAGCCCAAGGGTGGCGACACCGACCAGATCAAGGGCGTGGCGGCTGGCGAATGCGACATCGCGGTGACCAACAGCTACTACCTCGCCCGCATCCTGCGTTCCGAGAAGCCGGAAGACGTTGCCATCGCCAGCAAGGTCAGCGTGGTGTTCCCGAACCAGCAGTCCTGGGGCACGCACATGAACATCGCGGGCGGCGCGGTGGCCAAGCACACGAAAAACCAGGCCAACGCCGTCAAGTTCCTGGAGTATCTTGCCAGCCCCGACGCGCAGAACTACTTCGCCAACGGCAACAACGAGTGGCCGGCGGCCAAGGGCGTGGACCCGGGCAATCCGGCGCTCAAGACCATGACCGGCGGCAAGCCCTTCAAGAGCGAGACCATTCCCATCAGCGCCGTGGGCGCCAACACGGTCAAGGTGCAGCAGATGCTCGACCGCGTGAATTTCCGCTGACGCCTTCTGGCGCGCACCCTGCAAGAGCCCGGCACGCCGGGCTTTTTCACGTCTGCCTGGTACCGGCTTGGGCATAATCCGACCTTACGTTTACGTCAACGTCATCAGGAGACAACTCATGGAAATCCGAGGCAAGGTGTTCGTGGTCACGGGCGGTGCGTCCGGGCTGGGTGAAGGCACGGCGCGCATGCTGGCGGCCGAAGGCGCCACGGTGGTCATCGCCGACGTGCAGGCGGAGAAAGGCGAGGCCCTGGCGCAGTCGATCGGCGGCGCGTTCGTGCGCTGCGACGTGACCCAGGAAGCCGACGCGCAGGCCGCCATCGACAAGGCCGTGTCGCTGGGCAAGCTCATGGGGCTCGTCAACTGCGCCGGCATCGCCCCGGCGGAAAAGACCGTCGGCAAGAGCGGTGCCCACAGCCTGGCCGCCTTCAGCAAGGTCGTCACCGTGAACCTCATCGGCAGCTTCAACATGATCCGGCTGGCGGCGGAGGCCATGTCCAAAAACGGTCCGGAATCCACGGGCGAGCGCGGCGTGCTGGTGTCCACGGCCAGCGTGGCCGCCTACGACGGCCAGATCGGCCAGGCCGCCTATTCGGCGTCGAAAGGCGGGATCGTCGGCATGACGCTGCCGATCGCACGCGACTTGGCCCGCAGCGGAATCCGCAACATGACCATCGCACCCGGCATCTTCGGCACGCCCATGCTGTTCGGCATGCCGCAGGAGGTGCAGGATGCGCTCGCGGCCGGAGTGCCCTTCCCCAGCCGGCTGGGCACGCCGCAGGACTATGCCAAGCTGGTGAAGCACATCGTGGAGAACGAGATGCTCAACGGCGAGGTGATCCGCCTCGACGGCGCCATTCGTCTCGCACCACGCTGAGCTACCCGGCGCAGCGAAAATACGCCGCAGCCCTGGTTCGAGGGCTGCGGTGCGCACCCTGGCCGCCGAAGCGCGATGCCAAAGCCAAAAGCCAAGCCCCAATGCAAAAAGCCGCCGCAATCTTTCGACTGCAGCGGCTTTGCAACCAACTGGCGGAGTGGACGGGACTCGAACCCGCGACCCCCGGCGTGACAGGCCGGTATTCTAACCAACTGAACTACCACTCCTGGTAGGCAGCGTTTGCCTGGCGACTTGCTCACCAAGCCAAGTGCTACAAACTTGGCGACCCTACGGGGATTCGAACCCCGGTACTCACCGTGAAAGGGTGATGTCCTAGGCCTCTAGACGATAGGGTCAAAACCTGGAACTGACTAACCGACGACTGACAAAGTGGTGGAGGTAAACGGGATCGAACCGATGACCTCTTGCATGCCATGCAAGCGCTCTCCCAGCTGAGCTATACCCCCACTTTCCTGGCTTTCACCAAGAATGCTCGAAAAGCCAGGCTCCTCGAAGCATGAACTGGCGGAGTGGACGGGACTCGAACCCGCGACCCCCGGCGTGACAGGCCGGTATTCTAACCAACTGAACTACCACTCCTGGCAGGCAGCGTTTGCTTGGTGACTTGCGTACCAAGCCAAGTGCTACGAACTTGGCGACCCTACGGGGATTCGAACCCCGGTACTCACCGTGAAAGGGTGATGTCCTAGGCCTCTAGACGATAGGGTCAAAACCTGGGAACTGACTGACTTCCAAATCTCTCGGTGGTGGAGGTAAACGGGATCGAACCGATGACCTCTTGCATGCCATGCAAGCGCTCTCCCAGCTGAGCTATACCCCCACTTGACTTCGACTTGCATAGTATGCTTGTCGTCATCACCTGAGCCTTGAATTATAGACAGGTTTTCAGGCCCTCAGCAATCTTGCTGCAATTTTTTCGCGTCCGAGCAATTCGAGCACCGCATCGACCGATGGCGTGTGCGCCGTTCCCACGGTCAGCACCCGCACCGGCATCGCCAGCTGGGGCATCTTCAGGCCCTGCTCCGCCAGCACCTGCTTGAAGGCGGCGGCAATGGAAGCCTTGTCCCATGCACAGCTCGCCAGGCTGGCGCGCAGCGCGTCGATCGCCGGCCAGATGGCTTCGGTCACATGCTTGGCTCTTTCCTCCGCGTTCGGAGTGACGTCGCCGTAGAACACCGCGGCCCAATCCGCCAACGCCAGCGTGGTGTCGCAACGGTCTTTGAACAACGCGCAGATGCGCGGGAGCCGCCCGTCGGCCAGTTCCTGCTGCGGCAGACCGCGTGCAATCAGCAAGGGCTGGATGATTTCGGCCAAGGCTTCGTCCGGCATGGCTTTCAGATGCTGCGAGTTCACCCAGCGCAGCTTGGCTTCGTCGAACTGCGCGGCACTGCGCCCCAGATGATCCAGGTTGAACCACTGCAGGAACTGTTCGCGACTGAAGATCTCGTCGTCGCCGTGGCTCCAGCCCAGGCGCGCCAGGTAGTTGATCATGGCCTCGGGCAGGTAACCCTCGTCGCGGTACTGCGTGACGGCCTTCGCTCCATTGCGCTTGCTCATCTTCTCGCCCTGCTCGTTGAGCACGGTCGGGAGATGGGCATACACGGGCGGCTCCTTGCCCAGTGCCTTGAAGATGTTGATCTGGCGCGGCGTGTTGTTCACATGGTCGTCGCCGCGGATCACATGGGTGATGGCCATGTCGATGTCGTCCACCACCACGCAGAAGTTGTACGTCGGCGTGCCGTCGGGCCGCGCGATGACGAGATCGTCCAGTTCGTCGTTGCTGATCTCGATGCGGCCCTTGACCTTGTCGTCCCAGGCCACCACCCCTTCCGACGGGTTGCGGAAACGCAGCACCGGCTTGACCCCGTCCGGCACCGCGGGCAGCGTCTTGCCCGGCTCGGGGCGCCAGGTGCCGTCGTAGCGGGGCTTGAGCTTGGCCTGCATCTGGCTTTCGCGCAGGGCGTCGAGTTCTTCCACGCTCATGTAGCAGGGGTAGACGAGCCCCTCGGCCTGCATCTGAGCGAGCACGGCCTTGTAGCGGTCCATGCGCTGCATCTGGTAGAACGGGCCTTCGTCGGGTTCCATGCCCAGCCAGGCCATGCCCTCCAGGATGACGTCGACAGCCGCCTGGCTGGAGCGTTCCACATCGGTGTCTTCGATGCGCAGGATGAAGTCACCGCCGGTTGCCCGGGCGAACGCCCAGGGATAGAGCGCCGAGCGGATATTGCCCAGGTGGATGAAGCCGGTGGGAGAAGGAGCGAAACGGGTACGGATTTTGGTCATGCCAGGGTGTCCAGGCCGCGTGCGAGGTCGGCCTTGATGTCATCGATGTGTTCCAGGCCCACGGCCACGCGCACCAGCCCCTGGCCGATGCCCGCCGCCTGGCGCTGCGCTTCGGTCAGCCGGCCATGGGACGTGCTGGCGGGGTGTGCCGCCATGGTCTTGGTGTCGCCCAGGTTGGTGGCGAGCGACAGCACCTGGAGGCTGTCGAGCACGCGGAAGGCGCCCGCCCGCGCGGCTTCCGCACCCGAGGCCTTGACGGCGAAGGAGAGCACCGCGCCGCCCACGCCCGACTGCTGGGCCATCGCCAGCGCATGCTGCGGATGGCTCGCCAGGCCGGGGTAGTACACCTGCGCCACGGCAGGGTGGGCCTGCAGCCACTGCGCCAGCGCGAGGGCATTGGCGGACTGCGCCCGGACGCGGATGTCCAGGGTCTCCAGCCCCTTCAGCACGACCCAGGCGTTGAACGCCGCCAACGTCATGCCGGCGCTCTTGAGCACCGGCAGGAACTTCTCGTCCACCAACGCCTGCCGGGTACAGAGCGCCCCCGCCATCACGCGCCCCTGGCCATCCAGGAACTTGGTACCCGAGTGCATGACGATGTCGGCACCCAGGGCGATGGGCCTTTGCAGCACCGGCGTGGCAAAGCAGTTGTCCACCGCCAGCAGCGCGCCGGCGTTGTGCGCCAGATCCGCGAGCGCGGCGATGTCGCAGACCTCGGTCAGCGGGTTGGTCGGTGTTTCGGCGAACAGCAGGCGGGTCTCGGGCCGGATCGCCTGGCGCCACGCGGCCAGGTCGGTCTGGGGAACGAAGCTGGACGTGATGCCGAACTTCGCCAGGTCGGACCCGATGAGCCTGATGGTGGAGCCGAACATCGACTGCGAACACACCACATGGTCGCCCGACTTGAGAAGGCCCATGCACATCATCAGGATGGCCGACATGCCGGAAGCGGTGGAAATGGCCGCCTCGGCGCCTTCGAGCGCCGCCAGCCGCTGCTCGAAACTGGCCACCGTGGGATTGCCATAGCGGCCATACGTAAAGCCGTCCTCCTCGCCCGCGAAGCGGCGGGCTGCCGCCTCGGCCGAGGGCTGGACGTAGCCGCTGGTCAGGTACAGGGCCTCGGAGTTCTCGCCGTACTGGCTGCGGTCCGCAGCCGCGCGCACGGCCAGCGTGTCGCGGTGCAGGCCGGGTGGGAGCTCGTTTGCAGCCATGGTCATGCCTCCTGCGCGTTGGGCAGGGCCAGGCGCGAGGTGTCTTCGCCCAGCGGATCTTCCTGGCCCACGCGGGCCTCGTTGATGCGCTGGATGTCGTCCGCGTTGATGTCGCCCGTCACGTAGACACCGTCGAAGCACGACGCGTCGAAGCCTTCAATGCGGCCATTGAGCGAACCCACGGCCTTCTTCATCGCGTTGACGTCCTGGTAGATCAGCGCATCGCAGCCGATCGACTCGCGCACTTCCTCGACCGTGCGGCCGTAGGCGACGAGTTCGCTGCTGGTGGGCATGTCGATGCCATAGACGTTCGGGTAACGCACCGGCGGCGCGGCGCTGGCCAGGTACACCTTGCGGGCGCCCGCGTCGCGCGCCATCTGCACGATCTCGCGCGAGGTGGTGCCGCGCACGATGGAATCGTCCACCAGCAGCACGTTGCGGCCCCTGAATTCGCTGGCGATCACGTTGAGCTTCTGGCGCACGGACTTCTTGCGCACGCCCTGCCCCGGCATGATGAAGGTGCGGCCGACGTAGCGGTTCTTGACGAAACCCTCGCGGTACGGAATGCCCAGCAGATGCGCCAGCTGCGTCGCGCTCGGACGGCTCGATTCGGGGATCGGAATGATCACGTCGATATCGCTCGGCGGCACGGTGGAGATCACCCGCTTGGCGAGCGACTCGCCCAGGTTCAGGCGCGCCTGATAGACCGAGATGCCATCCAGCACGGAGTCTGGCCGCGCCAGGTACACGAATTCGAAGATGCAGGGGTTGAGCTGCGGCGCCTGCGCGCACTGGCGCGAGTGCACCGTGCCGTCCTGCGTGATGAACAGGGCTTCGCCGGGCTGAACGTCCCGCTCGAACACGTGGTTGGTGCCTTCGAGCGCCACCGACTCGCTGCCGACCATGACGGTGCCGTCGGCGCTGCGGCCCATGCACAGCGGGCGAATGCCGTGCGGGTCGCGGAACGCCACCAGGCCGTGGCCTGCGATCAGCGCGATCACGGCGTAGGAGCCCTTGACGCGCTTGTGCACCGCTTCGACGGCGGCGAATACATCGTCCACCTGCAGCGGAACGCCGCGCGACGCGCGCTCCAACTCGTGCGCGAACACGTTGAGCAGCACCTCGGAATCGCTCTCGGTGTTGGTGTGCCGGTGGTCGGTGGAGAACAGTTCGGCGCGCAGTTCCTGGGCGTTGGTGAGGTTGCCGTTGTGCACCAGCACGATGCCGAACGGCGCGTTCACGTAGAAGGGCTGGGCCTCCTCTTCGCTGTAGGCATTGCCCGCCGTCGGGTAGCGCACCTGGCCCAGGCCCACCGGGCCGGGCAGCGCACGCATGTTGCGCGTGCGGAAGACGTCGCGCACCATGCCCTTGGCCTTGTGCATGAAGAACTTGCGCCCTTCCTGCGTGACGATGCCGGCGGCGTCCTGCCCCCGGTGCTGCAGCAGCAGCAAGGCGTCATAGATCAGTTGGTTGACGGGAGCTGCGCTGACCACGCCGACGATTCCACACATATTCGCGTTCCATTGAAAGGCGGGACCGTCCCGCCGAAAAACCGCTCGCCTGCCGCACACCACGGCCGGCGAACATCAAGAAGGCAGATGCCTTGCAAACTCCTGGGGCACCACCGGCCGCAGCCAGGCGATCGCCTCTTGCAACATGGGGGCGGCCTGGGATTCTTTCCACCAGTCGGCCTCGTGCAGCGGCGTCCACAGGGCGACCAAGGCCACCACCAGCATCACGATCACGCCCCGCAACAGCCCGAAGACCGCGCCCAGGGCCCGGTCCGCGGGCCGAAGCCCCACCGCATCGACCAGCTTCTTCGTGAGCCAGGCGATGAAACCGAAAAAGAAGACCGCTCCGACGAAGACCAGTACGAAGCCGGCCGCATGGCGCAGCGCGCTCTGCGCCTCGCCCATAGGCAGCCATGCCCCCACGTCGCCAGCGAACCACTGCGCCGCGATGAAGGACGCCACCCAGCCCGCGAGCGACACCAGCTCGAACACGAGCCCCCGCCACGCCCCGATCACGAACGACGCCGCCAGGATGGTCAGAAACACCCAGTCCAATCCGCTCAGGTGCCAGCCCGCGGGCAACGACCCGGCTTCCATCGGCCTACAGCGTCAGCACGGAAGCGGACAGCCCCAGGCCCTTGATGCGGCCCACCGCCTTGTCGGCCTCCGCGCGGCTGGCGAAGGGGCCCGAACGCACCCGCGTGCGCTTGCCATCCTTGGTATCCACCACCTGCGTATATGTTTTCAGACCGGCGCGCTCCAGCTTGGTTCGCACTTCCCGCGCCTTGTCGGCATCGGCGAAGGCGCCCACCTGCACGATGAAGCGGCCTTCCTCGTCGGCCTTGGCGGCCACGGCGGCCGGCAGCACGGCCGTGGTGGGCTGCGGCGTGGCCGTGCGCCCTTCCAGCAACGCCCGGGCGCGTGCCGCGTCGTCGGTGCGCGCCGTCCTGGCGGGCTCGGCAGGCGCTGCGGGCTTCGGTTCCACGCGCGACTCGTGCCGAGAGTCAGCTTTGGTGTCGGGCTTGTGTTCTGAACGGGCCACCGTGGCCGCAGCGGTATCGGCCCGCGAAGCAGGTGCTGCCGGCGCAGCAGGTGCCGCCGGCGCGGCGGCCTTGCTGGCCTGCCGGGAGGTGACCACTTCCTCGCCCGCGTCGAGCCCGGCGGTGCTGCCACCGGCCACCGCGCCAGTGGCGGGGGCCGCGGGCTTGGCGTCGGCCAGGGCGGGCTTAGGGTTCTCGGGCACGACCAGTGGCGCGACCTTGTTGCGGTCGGGAATTTCGATGGGAATGTCGACAGCCACCGGGCGGGGCTGGGTGTCGAAAAGCATGGGGAAACCGATGATGCCGATCAGCACCAGCACGGCCGCGCCGATCAGCCGATGCCGGGCGCGCCGGCGCATGACGTCGATGCTCTCGGCATGCGAGCCACCACGGGAGCGCCGGGTCGGCTTGGCGCTCTCGCCCTGCGCCTTCTGGCCGGGCCAACGGAACTTGAAAAATGCCATGGAATGCGGACCCGTTATGCGCCGAGATGCTTGGCCTGAAGGCGCGGCGTTCCGTCGTGGAGCACCCCGCCAACGGTGTAGAACGAGCCAAAGACCACGATTCTATCAGTGGGTTCCGCCGCATCCACGGCGGCCTGGAGCGCCTGCACGGGGTTGGCATGCACGCTCGTCGCGACCTGCCGGCGCCCGCCCGCGACGATCTGCAGGGCGTTCCATTTCTGCTGCAGGGCCACCGCCGTCTCGGCGCGGGGCGTGGGCAGGTCGGTGAAATACCAGCGGTCGATCAGCGGCCCGACCTTGGCCAGCATGGGGGCGAGGTCCTTGTCCGCCATGGCGCCGAACACCGCATGGGTCGTGGGGAAGAAACCCATGGCGTCCAGGTTTGCCGTCAAGGCCGCCACCGAATGCGGGTTGTGCGCCACGTCCAGCACCAGCGTCGGCTGCCCGGGGACGATCTGGAACCGCCCGGGCAGTTCGACCATGGCGAGGCCCGTGCGCACCGATTGCGCGGTGATCGGCAGCCGGCCCCTCAATGCCTCGAGCGCCGCCAGCGCGCCGCTGGCGTTCATCAGCTGGTTGGCGCCGCGCAGCGCCGGATAGGCCACGCCCGCATAGCGCCGGCCTCGGCCCGCCCACGACCATTGTTGCTTGTCGCCGGAGAAGTTGAAATCCTCGCCGAAGCGCCACAGATCGGCGCCGATCTCCTGGGCATGGCGGATGACGCTGTCCGGGGCCATGGGGTCGCTGACCACCACCGGCCGGCCAGCGCGCATGATGCCGGCCTTTTCCCGGCCGATGGATTCGCGGTCCGGGCCCAGGAATTCGATGTGATCGATGTCGATGCTGGTGATGACCGCGCAATCGGCGTCCACCACGTTGGTGGCGTCGAGCCGCCCGCCCAGGCCGACCTCCAGGATCGCCACATCCAGCCGCGCCTGGCTCATCAGCCGAAGGATGGCGAGCGTCGTGAACTCGAAGTAGGTGAGCGACACGGCCTCGCCGCCACCGGTGCGGGCGGCCTCCACCGCCTCGAAATGGGGCACGAGGTCGCCGGCCGCGACGATCTCGCCATGGATGCGGCAGCGCTCCTCGAAGTGCACCAGATGGGGCGACGTGTACACGCCGGGCCGGTAGCCGGCCTGCAAGGCCACGGCTTCGAGCATGGCGCAGGTCGATCCCTTGCCGTTGGTGCCGGCCACGGTGATGACCGGGCAGTCGAAGCGCAATTCCAGGCGCCGGGCGACTTCGCGGACGCGGTCCAGCCCCATGTCGATGTTCTTGGGATGCAGCCGCTCGCAGTGAGCCAGCCAGTCGGCCAGGGTCGTGGGTGGGGTGTTCATGCTGCGGCGAATTGTCGCCGACGCGCGCATGGGCGATGATCGACGCCATGAGTACCCCCGCGATCACCCTCTACGGCATTCCCAACTGCGACACGGTCAAGAAAGCGCGCGCCTGGCTGGCAGCTCAGGGCGTGGATTGCCGGTTCCACGACTTCAAGAAGCAGGGCGTGCCCGCCGAACGGCTGGGCGGCTGGATCGCGGCCGTGGGCTGGGAAAAGCTCGTCAACCGCCAGGGCACGACCTGGCGCAAGCTCGACTCCGCCGCCCAGGCCGCCGTGCAGGATGCCGCCAGCGCCAGCGCGCTGATGCAGGCGAACGCCTCGGTCATCAAGCGCCCGGTCGTCGAATGGGCTGGAACGGCGGACGGCCCGGTGACCGTCGGTTTCGACCCGGTGGCCTGGAACGAAAGGCTCGCCAGCCGCTCCAAGTCCTGAAACCGCGAGGTCGGCCCTGCCCCAACGGCCGCGCCGGTAGATCCGGTCACCGTCTTTACGCAGCTTTACGCCGGAACACGGTTCACCTTCAGCCCGCGGGCTCAACCTATCTGTTGAGCGGTGCGTTGTACACCTATCCAAAGGAGCGTCTCCATCATGAAAAAGACCATAGCCTTCGCAGCGTTGGCCGCCGTGGCGGCCGTTGCCAGTGCACAGGAACAGGGCCGCGTGCTGTCGGCCACCCCGATCACCCAGCAGGTGGCCGTGCCGCAACAGGTGTGCGGCAACGAAACGGTGTATTCGGAACAGGGCCCGAGCGGCGCCGGCGCGCTGCTGGGCGCCGTGGCCGGTGGCGCCGTGGGCAATGCCATCGGGCACGGCGGCGGCCGCGCCGCGGCGACGGCGCTGGGCCTGATCGGCGGCGCGGTGCTGGGCAACAACGTCGAAGGCACGCGCGGCGGCTACCAGAACGTGCAGCGCTGCTCGACCCAGACCTATTACGAAAACCGGGCGGTGGGCTACAACGTGGTCTATGAATACGCGGGCCGCCAGTACACCACCCGCACGCAGAACGACCCGGGCGCCTGGATTCCGCTCAACGTGCAGCCTGCCGTGCAGGGCATGACGAGCTACCCGCCCACCGCCGGCTACGTGCAGCCCGGCGTGGTGGTGACGACCCAGCCAGGCCCGGTGGCCTACGTGCAGGCGCCGCCGCCCGCCCCGGTGGTGATCGAGTACCGCGACGCCTGGGGCCAGCCTTACTACGGCCCGCGCCACCGCGACCCTTACTGGCGTTGAGCGTCGGTCCGCCGGGCTTGCCCGCCCCCCCCTCGAAGGAGCTTCATGAAGCTCCGTTTTTCATGCCCGCAGCCGTGCGGCGGCGGCGCCATCGCGGCGCATGCCTAAAATCGACGGTTTGACCCTCCTCTGCCCGCATCCATGACCACCGAAAAAATCGACGGCGTGTCCGTCACCACCCAGGCCAACGTGTATTTCGACGGCAAGTGCGTGAGCCACAACATCACGTTTCCGGACGGCACGAAGAAATCGGTGGGCGTGATCCTGCCCGCCACCCTCACCTTCAACACCGGCGCGCCCGAGATCATGGAAGGCGTGGGCGGCGAGTGCGAATACAAGCTCGACGGTACGGATGCATGGGTGCGCTCCGGCGCGGGCGA
This sequence comes from Acidovorax sp. FG27, assembly GCF_040365715.1. Taxonomy (NCBI): domain Bacteria; kingdom Pseudomonadati; phylum Pseudomonadota; class Betaproteobacteria; order Burkholderiales; family Comamonadaceae; genus Acidovorax; species Acidovorax sp. FG27. The sequence continues at coordinate 28,893 of NZ_BAABVY010000010.1, read as the reverse complement.
ACAGTTCAGCGTGCCCGGCAACTCGAAGTTCGAGATCCGCGTGACCACCGCCTACCACTACATCTGCCACTTCGGCTGAAAGGCAAGGCAACGCACATGGCCACCATCCTCCAAAGCCTTCCCCTGAACCAGAAGGTAGGCATCGCCTTCTCCGGCGGCCTCGACACCAGCGCGGCCCTGCGCTGGATGAAGAACAAGGGCGCCCTGCCCTATGCCTACACCGCCAACCTGGGCCAGCCCGACGAGCCCGACTACGACGCCATTCCCGCCAAGGCGATGGAATACGGCGCCGAAAAGGCCCGCCTGATCGACTGCCGCAAGCAGTTGGCGCAAGAAGGCATCGCCGCCCTGCAGGCCGGTGCCTTCCACATCAGCACCGCCGGCATCACCTACTTCAACACCACGCCGCTGGGCCGTGCCGTGACCGGCACGATGCTGGTGGCGGCCATGAAGGAAGACGACGTCCACATCTGGGGCGACGGCTCGACCTTCAAGGGCAACGATATCGAGCGCTTCTACCGCTACGGGCTGCTCACCAACCCCGCCCTGAAGATCTACAAGCCCTGGCTGGACCAGCGCTTCATCGACGAGCTGGGCGGTCGCGCCGAAATGTCCGCCTTCATGACCAAGGAAGGCTTCGGCTACAAGATGAGCGCCGAGAAGGCCTACAGCACCGACAGCAACATGCTGGGCGCAACGCACGAAGCCAAAGACCTGGAGTTCCTGAACCAGGGCATCCGCATCGTGAACCCGATCATGGGCGTCGCGTTCTGGAAGGACGACGTGCACGTGAAGTCCGAGGAAGTCTCGGTGCGTTTCGAGGAAGGCCAGCCCGTCGCCCTGAATGGCGTCGAGTACAGCGACCCGGTGGCCCTGTTCCTGGAAGCCAACCGCATCGGCGGCCGGCATGGCCTGGGCATGAGCGACCAGATCGAGAACCGCATCATCGAGGCCAAGAGCCGCGGCATCTACGAAGCTCCGGGCCTCGCGCTGCTGCACATTGCCTACGAGCGCCTGGTGACCGGCATTCACAACGAAGACACCATCGAGCAGTACCGCATGAACGGCCTGAAGCTGGGCCGCCTGCTCTACCAGGGCCGCTGGTTCGACCCGCAGGCCATCATGCTGCGCGAAACCGCCCAGCGCTGGGTGGCCCATGCCGTCACGGGCACGGTGACGCTGGAGCTGCGCCGCGGCAACGATTACTCCATCCTCAACACCGAGTCGCCCAACCTGACCTACGCGCCCGAGCGCCTGTCGATGGAAAAGGTGGAGGACGCGCCATTCAGCCCGGCCGACCGTATCGGCCAGCTGACCATGCGCAACCTGGACATCGTGGACACGCGCGCCAAGCTCGGCATCTATGCCCAGTCGGGCCTGCTGTCGCTGGGTGGCGACGCAGCGCTGGCGCAATTGGGCGACGACAGCGAAAAAAAGTGAAAATACGCTGCCGGCGCCTGATGCATAAGCGCTGGCAGCTATCAAAATAGAAGCAACCGCCCCGCCGCAAGGCCGGGCGGTTTTTTTGTGGTGCGGCTATTTCTGCCGATCGGTGTCACAAACCGGGTTTGCCAGCCGTCTTCAAGGCATGAACGCCAGCACACCCGCCACCATCATGGATTCGATCACCTCCACCTTCCAGCAGCACCGGCCGCGCCTGATGGGCGTGGCCTACCGCATGCTCGGCAGCCGCGCCGATGCCGAAGACGTGCTGCAGGACGCCTGGCTGCGTTGGCAGCAGGCAGATGCGGAGAGGGTGCACACCGCCGAGGCCTGGCTCGTCACCACCGTCACCCGGCTGTGTGTCGACCGGCTGCGGGCCGTCCGGCACGAGCGCGAGCACTACAGCGGCCCCTGGCTGCCGGAGCCCTGGATCGTTGAAGCGACGGCCCCGCCAGCCGACGCACGGGCCGAGCTGGCGAGTGACCTGTCCATGGCCCTGCTGGTGGTGTTGGAGCGGCTGTCGCCGGATGAGCGAGCGGCCTTCTTGCTGCATGACGTGTTCGACAGCGACTACAGCGAAGTGGCCGCGGTGCTGGACCGCAGCCAGGCGGCCTGCCGCCAGCTGGTGCATCGCGCCCGCACCCAGGTGCGCAAGAACCAGGTGCGCTTCACGCCCACGCCGGATGCGGCCAGCGCGCTGCTGCACCGGTTCGTGAACGCCATGCGGGCGCAGGACCATGTGGCGATGCTGTCGCTGTTCGCCCAGGACGCCACCTGGACGCCCGACGGCGGGGGCAAGGTGCCGGCCGCCACCAAGGTGCTGCGCGGCCCGCGCGCCCTCAGCCGCCTGGCGCTCGCCGTGTGGCGGCTGCATCTGCAGCACCTCACCGCGTGCGAAGTGCAGATCAACGGCGCGCCAGGCCTGCTGCTGCGTGAAGGCAGCGTGCCCCGACTCGCGCTCGCGCTGCAGACCGACGAGACCCACATCCACGGCATCTACACCGTGTTGAACCCCGACAAGCTGCGCGGCTTGTAGGCCGCGCGCCTGCGGGCTCCTCCCGTCAGCCACGCCAAACGGGTGCAGGCCAGCGACGGCTTGCGGCAATCCGCTCCGCGTTTTCTTTTCATCACCCCCTCGCTCATCGAAAGACCGCCATGTCCCATTCCCGCATCGACCTTTTCAAGCAACACCCCGCCACTGTGCAGGCCATGATGACACTGGAGAACCAGTTGAAGGCCGGCACGCTCCCCATCCAGCTCAAGGAGCTGGTGAAGATGCGCGTCTCGCAGATCAACGCGTGCGCGTTCTGCATCGACATGCATGCGGCCGTCGCCCGCAACCACGGCGTGACGGACCGCAGCCTGCACCTGCTGGCCGCCTGGCGCGAGGCAGGACTGTTCGATGCACGCGAGCGCGCGGCACTGGCTTGGGCAGAGGCGCTGACGCGCCTCTCCGCCACGAAGGGGGTGCCGGACGATCTGTACGCGGCCGTTCAAGCGCAATTCTCCGAAGCGGAGATCGTCGAGCTGACGCTGGCGGTGGTCGCCATCAATGGCTGGAACCGCTTTCAGATCGCGCTGCGTGCCTCACCAGCTGGAGCGTCGGCGGCAGGCCAGCCATGAGCCCACCACCCAGCCGGCCCAACGATCCGAGGTGGGATGGCCTCAGGCGGTGGTCGGCACGGGCTGCCCCGCGCGCAAGGTGCGCGCCAGCGCCGCCAGCGCCACCCCGTAGGCCGGCACGAAGAACAGCAGGCTCACCACCAGCTTGATGACGTAGTCCACCACGGCGATCTCGCCCCAGTGCGCGGCCATGAAGGGGTCGGTGCTGCGCCAGAATGCGATGCCGAAGAAGGCCACCGTGTCGAGCGCCTGCCCGAAGACGGCCGCGGCGGCGGGCGCCAGCCACCAGGCGCGCGTGCGCTGGCGGATGCGGTCGAACACCTGGATGTCCAGCAGCTGCCCCAGCACATAGGCCGCGAAGCTGGCGAAGGCGATGCGGAACATGAACCCATTGAATTCGCCCAAAGCGGCGAAGCCGTTGAACCGCCCGTCGTGGAACAGCACCCCCACCGCATACGACACGACAAGCGCCGGCAGCATGGCGCGGGCGATCACCTGGCGGGCAGGCGACTTGCCGATCAGCCGCACCGTGAGGTCGGTGGCCAGGAAGATGAAGGGAAAGCTGAACGCGCCCCAGGTGCTGTGAAAGCCGAACAGCGTGATCGGCAGCTGCACCAGGTAGTTGCTGGCGATGACGATGGCGATGTGGAACGCCACCAGCAGGGAGAGGTAGAACGGCACGCGCGACGGCGGCGCCTGAACGGAGGTCATGGCAGTCCTTTTTGGGAGAACACCCGGCGGCGCCAGGCGTTGGTCATGGGGGCGAGGGAACCCATGGATTGACGAAAGGCGCGGATTCTACCTGCGAGCGGGTTTGCCGGTGGCGCGGCTGCATCGCTGCCCAAGGGGCTTGCAGGGCCTCAGTTCAGCGTCTTTTCAGGCTCCAGCGCTTGATAATCAAGCGCGAGCAGCTATATTTTTAATAGCAAACGACCCGGATTCGCACCGTCAGACGACGACAGGCTCGGGCTCCAGCCGGATGCCGAAGCGCTCGTACACGCTGGTCTGGATCGCGCGGGCCAGCGTCATCACCTCGCCACCGGTCACGCTGTCGGCGCCCCGCCCCCGGTTGACCAGCACCAGCGCCTGCTTCTCGTACACGCCCGCCTTGCCCACGCTCTTGCCCTTCCAGCCGCAGGCGTCGATCAGCCAGCCCGCCGCCAGCTTGATGGTGCCGTCGGGCATGGGGTAGTGCACGATCTTGGGCTCGCGCGCGATGATGTCGGCGCACTGGTCGGGCGTGACGGTCGGGTTCTTGAAGAAGCTGCCGGCATTGCCGACCACGGCCGGGTCGGGCAGCTTGGCGCGGCGCACCTCGCACACCCAGTCGAACACCTGACGCGGCGTGGGCGCCTGCACGCCGGCCTCGGCCCGCTTGCGCTCCAGGTCCAGGTAGCCAAGTTCCGGCTTCCAGGCCTTGGGCAGCAGAAAGCGCACGTGGGTGATCACGGCGCGCCCCGCCAGCCCCATGCCGCGCGGCAGCCCCGCGCCGTCGCCAGCGGCCTGTGGCGCATGCTTGAAGACCGAGTCGCGGTAGCCGAACGCGCACTGCGCTGCCGTGAGCGAAAAGGCCTGGCCGGTGGCCAGGTCGATGGCGTCGAGCGAATCGAAGCGGTCCTGCAGCTCGACCCCGTAGGCGCCGATGTTCTGCACGGGCGATGCGCCCACGGTGCCCGGGATCAGCGCCAAGTTCTCCAGCCCCGGAAAGCCATGCTCCAGCGTCCAGGCCACGGCGTCGTGCCAGACCTCGCCGGCGCCGGCCTCGACGATCCAGTGGCGGTCGGTTTCCGCCGCCAGGCGCAGCCCTTTGATTTCCATCTTCAGCACGACCGGCTTGACGTCGCCCGTCAGCACGATGTTGCTGCCGCCGCCCAGCACGAAGACGGGCTTGCCGGCCAGTTCGGGATCGGCCAGCAGCGCCTGCACGTCCTGCACCGAGCGCGCGCGCACCAGCGTCTGAGCGCGGGCGACGATGCCGAAGGTGTTGCAGGGCTGCAGGGGGGCGTTTTTCTCGACTAACATCGACCGGATTGTCGCACCCGGCCCCCCGACCGGCCGGGTTACCACCCAGTTTCCGAGAGTGATGCCATGCCTTCTTTTGATACCGTCTGTGAAGCCAACCTCGTCGAAGTGAAGAACGCGGTGGAGAACACCGCCAAGGAAATCGGCACCCGCTTCGACTTCAAGGGCACGTCCGCCGCCATCGAGATCAAGGACAAGGAGATCACCCTGTTCGGGGACGCCGAGTTCCAGCTGCAGCAGGTGGAGGACATCCTGCGCAACAAGCTCACCAAGCGCAATGTCGACGTGCGCTTCCTCGACATCGAGAAGCCGCAGAAGATCGGCGGCGACAAGGTCAAGCAGCTGGTGAAGGTGCGCAACGGCATCGAGAGCGACCTGGCCAAGAAGATCCAGAAGCTCATCAAGGAAAGCAAGCTCAAGGTGCAGGCCGCCATCCAGGAGGAGAAGGTGCGCGTGACCGGCGCCAAGCGCGACGACCTGCAGGCCGCCATGGCGCTGCTGCGCAAGGAAGTCACCGACATTCCGCTGTCGTTCGACAACTTCCGCGACTGACGCGCCCACACGCGCCCTTACGCGCCCTCCTCCGCCTTGCCCCAGGCCTCCGCCATGCCGGCCCACCGCCGCCCCCACCGCCACACCGCGCCGCTGCCCGGCGGCCGCGCTTCGCGGCGGGCGGCGGTGCTGTGGCACATGCTGGGCGCCCTGCTGCTTGCGGCGACCGCCCCGCTGGCCGCCCATGCCCAGGCCGTCGCCCTGAGCGGCATCCTCGGCCCGCGGGCGCTGCTGGTGGTGGACGGCACGGCCCCGCGCAGCGTGGCGCCCGGTGAAACGCACCGGGGCGTCACCGTGGTGTCGGTGGGCCGCGACGAAGCGGTGGTCGACGTCGCCGGCCAACGCCGCACCGTGGTGCTGGGCGCGGCGCCCGTCAGCGTCCGGTCGGCATCCACGGGGCAGCGGGTGACGCTCCGATCTGATCAGCGCGGCCATTTCACCGGCACCGGCAGCATCAACGGGCAGGCCATGCAGTACCTGGTCGACACCGGCGCCACGGCGGTGTCCATCGGCCAGCCCGAGGCCGACCGGCTGGGCCTCGCCTACCGCAACGGGCAGCCGGTGCTGATGACCACCGCCAACGGCACCATCCAGGGCTGGCGGCTCAAGCTGGACTCGGTGCGCGTGGGCGAGCTGGAACTGCGCGCCGTGGACGCGGTGGTCACTCCCCAGTCCATCCCCGTCGTGCTGCTGGGCAACAGCTTCCTGTCGTCCTTCCAGATGACGCGGCTGAACGACGAGATGGTGCTGGAGAGGCGCCGCTGACATGCCGATGCTGCAGCCCGGGGCGGGCGATCGCCTGGATGACGAGTATGAAGACCTGCTGGGGCTGTGGTCCGACCTGGAGTCGGCGCTGTCGGTGCTGCTCGCCCGCCCCCTGCAGGTGCAGGACTTCACGGCCAAGGTGCGCCAGTGCGACCGGTGGCTGCAGGACCTGGTCTCGCACGACATCGACGCGGCGCTCTACCTGATGTTCCAGCTGGCGGCCACGTCGTCGGTCGGCTACAGCACCTCGCACGCGCTGGTGTGCGGCACGCTGTGCCACATCCTGGCGCAGGACCTGCCGCTGCCCGGCCACGAACGCGACAGCCTGGTGCGCGCCGCCTTCACCATGAACATCGGCATGACCGCGCTGCAGGACGAGCTCGCCGACCAGCGCGAACGCCCGTCGCCAAGCCAGCAGCAGGCCATCGACGAGCATCCTCAGCGCGGCGTGGAGCTGCTGGAGCAGCTGGACGTGCGCGACGACCTCTGGCTGGACGTGATCGCCCAGCACCATGCTCCCGCGGCCGAGCGCGCCACCCGGACGCAGCCGCTGCAACAGCTGGTGGCGCCCGAGCGCCTGAGCCGCATCCTCGCGACCATCGACCGGTACGCGGCCATGATCAGCCCGCGCAAATCGCGCACGGGGCGCAGCGCGACCGATTCGGTGCGCGCCATCGTCGGCCAGGACGTCGACCAGGGCGACGAGATCGGCTATGCCCTGGTGCGCACCGTGGGCCTGTGCCCGCCCGGCACGTTCGTGCGGCTCGACAACGGCGAGACCGCCGTCGTGCTGCGCCGGGGCGAGAAACCCAACTTTCCGCTGGTCGCCAGCCTGATCGACGCCGCGGGCGAGCAGCGCGCGCAGCCGGGCGTGTACCCGACCATCCAGGGCAAGCCGCGCATCCAGTCGGCCCTCGCACGCTCGGCCGTGCCGCTCGAATTGAACCATCGCACAATGGTGCGGCTGGGCCTGTACGCGGCGCGGCGCGCGCCGGGTGCGCGGGTGCGCCAGCCGTAGGGAGCGCGCCCGTGTCCACCGACCAGGCCATGCCGACGCCGCCCCTGCCGTGGCTGGAGCCGCAGGACCCCTTCCCGGCGCCCGACGAAGCCTGGGGCACCGCATCGCCGGCCCCCGGGCTGCTGGCGGCCGGCGGCCTGCTGGACGTGCCACACCTTGCCGCCGCCTACCGCCAGGGCATCTTCCCGTGGTTCAGCAGCGGCCAACCCATCCTCTGGTGGAGCCCCGACCCGCGCATGGTGCTGCCGGTGGCGCAGTTCCGCCTGCACCGCTCGCTGCGCAAGACCTTGCAGCGATTCCGGTCGCAGCCCGGCTGCGAAGTGGCGGTGAACCGGGACTTCGGCGCCGTGATCCGCGCCTGCGCGCACACGCCCCGCGACGGGCAGGCCGGCACCTGGATCCTGCCCGCCATGGTGCGCGCCTACGAGGCCCTGCATGCGGCGGGCCACGCCCACAGCGTGGAGACCTGGGTGGACGGCCGGCTGGTGGGCGGCCTCTACTGCATCGCCTTCGGGCGGGCGGTGTTCGGCGAATCGATGTTCGCGCATGCCACCGACGCCTCCAAGATCGCGCTGGCCGGGCTGGTGGCGCTGTGCCGGGCGCAGGGCGCCGAGCTCATCGACTGCCAGCAGAACACGCGCCACCTGGCCTCGCTGGGCGCGCGGGAGATCGATCGCGCCGCCTTCCTCGACCACGTGGCCGCGGCACGCGAGGCGCAGGGCATGAGCTGGGCGTTCGACCCCCTATACTGGAGCGAGCTTCTGCCAGACACGCCTGCGGCATGACGCAACTCAACGACCTTCCCCTGCAAACCCTGCAGTTCTACGCGACTGCGCCCTACCCGTGCAGCTATCTGCCCGACCGGCAGGCGCGCTCGCAGGTCGCCACGCCCAGCCACCTCATCCAGAACGACGTCTACACCGACCTGGTGGCGCGGGGCTTCCGGCGCAGCGGCATGTTCACCTACCGCCCCTACTGCGATGGCTGCCAGGCCTGCACGCCGCTGCGGGTGCTGGCCGCATCCTTCGTGCCCGACCGCAGCCAGGGCCGGGCCTGGCAGCGGCACCGCCATCTGCAGGCCCGCGTGCTGCGCCTGGGCTTCGTGGCCGAGCACTACGAGCTGTACCTGCGCTATCAGAACACCCGCCATGCCGGCGGTGGCATGGACCACGACAGCATCGACCAGTACACCCAGTTCCTGCTGCAAAGCCGCGTCAATTCGCGCCTGGTCGAATTCAGGGAGCCGTCCGGGGACGACGGCACGCCGGGCGCGCTGAAGATGCTGTCGATCCTCGATGTGCTGGGCGACGGGCTCTCGGCGGTCTACACCTTCTACGAACCCGAGGCGCGAGCGAGCTACGGCACCTACAACGTGCTCTGGCAGATCGAGCAGGCCCGCACCCTGGGACTGCCCCATGTCTACCTCGGCTACTGGATCGAGGCCAGCCCGAAGATGAACTACAAGGCCAACTTCCTGCCGCACGAGGTGCGCGTGGACGGCACCTGGCAACCCGGAAAGCGCGCGCAACGGCGGCCGGCTTGAGCCTGCGGCCCCCGAGCCGCAGAAGGAACGCCGCTTTCCACGCGGGGCGGCGTGGAAGCAATTTTCATAACATAAAATGCCCGGTTGTTTGGCAGCGACCGGATGGCCCATGAAAAAGCAGCCTTCAGAGACTCCCTCGAAACCCAGCGTGCAGGTGCTGGAACGCATGTTCACGCTGATGGACGTGCTGGCCTCCCGCGAGGAGGCCATTTCGCTTAAGGAGATCAGCGAGAAGACCGGCCTGCACCCGTCCACGGCGCACCGCATCCTCAACGACCTGACGATCGGGCGGTTCGTGGACCGGCCCGAATCGGGCAGCTACCGGCTGGGCATGCGCCTGCTGGAACTGGGCAACCTGGTCAAGGCGCGGCTCAGCGTGCGCGATGCGTCGCTGGTGCCCATGCGCCAGCTGCACAAGCTGATCCAGCAACCCGTCAACCTGAGCGTGCGCCAGGGCGATGAGATCGTCTACATCGAGCGGGCCTACAGCGAGCGCTCGGGCATGCAGGTGGTGCGCGCCATCGGTGGCCGGGCACCGCTGCACCTCACCTCCACAGGCAAGCTGTTCCTCGCGGCCGACGACCCGCAGCGCGTGCGCACCTACGCCACTCGCACGGGCCTCGCCGGCCATACCCGCAACAGCATCACGCAGGTGCCGGTGCTGGAGCGCGAGCTGGGCCGGGCACGGCAGTACGGCATCGCCCGCGACAACGAGGAGCTGGAGCTGGGCGTGCGCTGCATGGCCGCGGGCATCTACGACGACCAGGGCCAGCTGGTGGCGGGCCTGTCCATCTCCGCGCCGGCCGATCGCCTGGACGAAGGCTGGCTGCCCAAGCTGCAATCGACGGCGGACGCCATCTCGCAGGCGCTGGGCTATACCAGCGGCAAGCGCAACGCGCTCACGCAGGGCTGACGCTCCATAAAAAAAGGGCTGGAGTGCATCCAGCCCTGGTGCGCGCCCGCGAGCCGGGCGACTGCTTGGGATCAGCCCTTGATGTTGGCGCCCGCGTGGAAGCTCTTGTCGCTGCCCAGCGCCGGCAGCGATTCCACCCAGTTGCGCACGCGTTCCGCATCGCCCAGGCGGCTGAACTTGCCGGCCGAATCGAGGAACACCATGATGAGCTTGCGGCCGGCGATCTGCGTCTGCATGACCAGGCAGCGGCCCGCTTCGGAGATGTAGCCGGTCTTCTGCAGGCCGATGTCCCAGCCCGGGTTCTTGACCAGGCGGTTGGTGTTGTTGAACTGCAGGGTGCGGCGGCCCACGGCCACTTCGTAGCCCGGCGAGGTGGACAGTTCGCGCAGCAGCGGGTCGGTGTGGGCCACGTTGACCAGCATGGCCAGGTCGTGTGCCGTGGACTGGTTGCGGCTGGACAGGCCCGTCGGCTCGACATAGTGCGTGTCGGTCATGCCGATCAGCTTGGCCTTCAGGTTCATCTGCGAGACGAACGCGTTCAGACCACCGGGATAGGTGCGGCCCAGCGCATGGGCGGCGCGGTTCTCGCTCGACATCAGCGCCAAGTGCATCATCTCGCCGCGCGTGAGCGTGGTGCCGACGGTCAGGCGCGAGCTGCTGAACTTCTCGGTGTCCACGTCGTCCTGGGTGATGGTGATGGGCTCGTCCATCGGCAGGCGGGCCTGCGAGATCAGCAGCCCCGTCATCAGCTTGGTCAGCGATGCGATCGGCAGCACGGCGTGGTCGTTCTTGCTGAGCAGGACTTCATTCGTCTCCTGGTCCACCACCAGCGCGACGCTGGATTTGAGGTCCAGCGGATCGGTGACGGCATGCAGGCCCGCCAGCTGGCCGAACGACAGGCGCTCGGGCACTACGGCCGCGGCGCGCACCGGCACACGCGCGCTGCGGGCCGCCACGCGGGTGGCCTTCACACGGGTCACTGCCTTGCGCGACACCTTGGTGGCCGAGGCCGCCACCGGGCGCTTGGCCGCCACGGCCGACGACGCCTGTTTCTTCACCACCGTCTTCTTGCGCTCTGCCGCATGCGCAGCAGGTGACGCCAGCGCGACGCTGAGCGTGACGAAAGCCAAGGCGTGGACGAAACGGGCGGCGATGCCGGGGCGTGCATGCATCTGGGTGCTCCAAGCGGAAAGAAGTGTGAAACAGTGTACAGAATCAAAAAAAGTCGCGCAAGATCAAGGCCTTGCGCGACTCTTTTAGAAACTGCCTGAATTATAAATTCGCCGTTCAGCCTTGCGCTGCAACGCGCTCGGCTTTACTTTGTAACTTGTTCAACGCGCTCAGGTAGGCTTTGGCTGACGCGACCACGATGTCCGGGTCGGCGCCGACGCCATTCACTACCCGCCCGCTGCTCTGCAGCCGCACGGTGACTTCGCCCTGGCTTTCGGTGGAGCCGCTGATGGCGTTCACCGAATACAGCACCATTTCGGCCCCGCTCTGCACATGGGTCTCGATGGCCTTGAGCGATGCATCGACCGGCCCATTGCCATCCGACGTGCCATGCACTTCGCGGCCTTCCACGGTGAAGACGATGCGGGCCTGCGGGCGCTCGCCGGTCTCGCTGTGCTGGGACAGCGAGACGAAGCCGTAGGTCTCGCGTTCGGTGGCCACGCTCTCGTCGCTCACCAGCGCGAGAATGTCCTCGTCGAAGATCTCGCTCTTGCGGTCGGCCAGCTCCTTGAACTTGGAAAAGGCCGCATTGATCTCGCCTTCGCTCTCCAGCTGCACGCCCAGCTCCTGCAGGCGCTGCTTGAAGGCGTTGCGGCCCGAGAGCTTGCCGAGCACGATCTTGTTGTTCGTCCAGCCCACGTCTTCGGCGCGCATGATTTCATACGTGTCGCGTGCCTTCAGCACCCCGTCCTGGTGGATGCCCGAGGCGTGGGCGAAGGCGTTGGCGCCCACCACGGCCTTGTTGGGCTGCACCACGAAGCCGGTGGTCTGGCTGACCATGCGGCTCGCGGCGAGGATGTGCTGGGCGTCGATGCCCAGCTCCAGCCCGAAGTAATCGCGCCGCGTCTTCACGGCCATGACCACTTCCTCCAGCGAGCAGTTGCCGGCGCGCTCGCCCAGGCCATTGATGGTGCACTCCACCTGCCGGGCGCCGCCGATCTTCACGCCGGCCAGCGAATTGGCCACGGCCATGCCGAGGTCGTTGTGGCAGTGCACCGACCAGATGGCCTTGTCGCTGTTGGGGATGCGCTCGCGCAGCGTCTTGATGAAATGGCCGTACAGCTCGGGCACCGCGTAGCCCACGGTGTCGGGCACGTTGATGGTGGTGGCGCCCTCGGCGATGACGGTCTCCAGCACGCGGCAGAGAAAGTCCACATCGCTGCGGTAGCCGTCTTCCGGGCTGAACTCGATGTCGCCCACCAGGTTGCGCGCAAACCGCACCGACTGCCGGGCCTGCTCCAGCACCTGCTCCGGCGTCATGCGGAGCTTCTTTTCCATGTGCAGCGGGCTGGTGGCGATGAAGGTGTGGATGCGGCCGCTGTTGGCGCCCTTCAAGGCCTCGGCCGCGCGCGAGATGTCGCGGTCGTTGGCGCGCGAGAGCGAGCAGATGGTCGAGTCCTTGATCGCCTGCGCGATGGTCTGCACCGCCTCGAAGTCACCGTTGGAGCTGGCCGCGAAGCCGGCTTCGATCACGTCCACCTTCAGGCGTTCGAGCTGGCGCGCGATACGCAGCTTTTCGTCGCGGGTCATCGAAGCGCCGGGCGACTGCTCGCCGTCACGCAGGGTGGTGTCGAAAATGATCAGTTTGTCAGCCATCGTGGTCTCCTGCTTGCAATGAATGGGTTCGTGGTCGAAGGGCAGCGCGTCGCTTCACTTGTGCAGGCCGCGCTCGTCGGGCTCGTCGGTGGAGATGCTGATGACGCTGCTGTGCTGGCCCTTGGCCTTGCGCCACGCATACACGCCGTAACCCGACAGGCCATAGAGCACGAAGACGCCGAACAGCACCGTGGGCGGGTGGATGTTGACGATGGCGATGGCCAGCGCGATCAGCACGATGGCGGCGAACGGCACGCTCTTTTTCATCTGGATGTCCTTGAAGCTGTAGAACGGCACGTTGGTCACCATGGTGAGGCCGGCATAGAGCGTGAAGGCGAAGGTGATCCAGGTGACCGTGTTCCAGCTGAGCCAGAGGTCGTCGCCGGGCTTCACGCCCAGCTCCGTCATGAGCCAGATGTAGCCCGCCACCAGGGCGGCGGCGGCGGGCGATGGCAGGCCCTGGAAGTAGCGCTTGTCGACCACGCCGGTGTTGACGTTGAAGCGCGCCAGCCGCAGCGCCGCGCAGGCGCAGTAGACGAAGGCGGCGATCCAGCCCCAGCGGCCCAGGCCGCGCAGCGACCATTCGTAGGCGATGAGCGCCGGGGCCGCGCCGAAGGACACCATGTCGGAGAGGGAATCCATCTGCTCGCCAAACGCGCTCTGCGTGTTCGTCATGCGGGCGACGCGGCCGTCCAGGCTGTCGAGCACCATGGCGCAGAACACCCCCACTGCCGCCATGTCGAAGCGGCCATCCATGGCCATCACCACCGAATAGAAGCCACCGAACAACGCCGCCAGCGTGAACAGATTGGGCAGGATGTAGATGCCCTTGCGCCGGCGGCGCACCAGCACGTCGCCGCTGCGGCTTCTGTCATCACTTTTTTGCATTGAAAATGGCCTCCAGCGCCCGTCGAATCAGCTCGAGCCGCTATCAAAATCATATCAGAGTGGGCGTGCGAGCACCCGCGAACAGCGCAGTGTAGGCGGCTGCCTGCACCGCCCATGAAAAAAGGCCACCGAGGGTGGCCTTTCGTTGGGCGCGCCAGGGCGCGCACCGGGCGGATCTTCGGGGAGCCCGTCGATCAGTTGCGGGTCTGGTCGACCAGCTTGTTCTTGGCGATCCAGGGCATCATGGCGCGCAGCTTGCCGCCCACCACTTCGATGCTGTGGTCGGCCGTGTTGCGGCGGCGGGCCGTCATCGATGGGTAGTTCAGGCGGCCTTCCTGGATGAACATCTTGGCGTACTCGCCATTCTGGATGCGCTTCAGGGCATTGCGCATGGCCTTGCGCGATTCTTCGTTGATGACCTCGGGGCCCGTCACGTACTCGCCGTATTCGGCGTTGTTCGAGATCGAGTAGTTCATGTTGGCGATGCCGCCTTCATAGATCAGGTCGACGATGAGCTTGAGTTCGTGCAGGCACTCGAAGTAGGCCATTTCAGGCGCGTAGCCGGCTTCGACCAGGGTTTCATAGCCCATCTTGATCAGCTCGACGGCGCCGCCGCACAGCACGGCCTGCTCGCCGAACAGGTCGGTCTCGGTCTCTTCCTTGAAGTTGGTCTCGATGATGCCGGCCTTGCCGCCGCCGTTGGCCGCCGCGTAAGAGAGGGCCAGGTCACGGGCCTTGCCGGACTTGTCCTGGTGCACCGCGACCAGGTGGGGCACGCCGCCGCCCTGGGTGTAGGTGTTGCGCACGGTGTGGCCGGGAGCCTTGGGGGCGACCATCCAAACGTCCAGGTCGGCGCGGGGCACGACCTGGTTGTAGTGCACGTTGAAGCCGTGGGCGAAGGCGAGCGACGCGCCTTGCTTGATGTTCGGCTCGACGTTGTTCTTGTAGACGGCCGCGATGTCTTCATCGGGCAGCAGGATCATGACCACGTCGGCGGCCTTCACGGCGTCGTTGACTTCCATCACCGTCAGGCCGGCCTTGCCGACCTTGTCCCACGAGGCACCGCCCTTGCGCAGGCCGACCACCACCTTCACGCCGCTGTCGTTCAGGTTCTGTGCGTGGGCATGGCCCTGCGAGCCGTAGCCGATGATGGCGACGGTCTTGCCCTTGATCAGGCTGAGGTCGGTGTCTTTGTCGTAGAAAACTTTCATGGGTGCTCCGGTTGAAATGGGTGAGTCGAAATAAAAAAACGGTGGAATTGTCTTACATCGGGTGAGCCGAAGCGCTGCGCGGGCGCAGCGCCGCGATGCCCATGGCCGGCGCGCTTCAGACGCGCAGCACGCGCTCGCCCCGGCCGATGCCGCTGGCGCCCGTGCGGACGGTTTCCAGGATGGAACTGCGGTCGATGGCCTGCAGGAACGCGTCGTTCTTGGACTGGTCGCCCGTGAGTTCGACGGTGTAGCTCTTGTCGGTCACGTCGATGATGCGGCCGCGGAAGATGTCCGCCATGCGCTTCATCTCCTCGCGCTCCTTGCCCACGGCGCGCACCTTCACCATCATCAGCTCGCGCTCGGTGTAGGCGCCTTCGGTCAGGTCGACCACCTTCACCACTTCGATGAGCCGGTTCAGGTGCTTGGTGATCTGCTCGATCACGTCGTCCGACCCATGGGTCTGGATGGTCATGCGCGACAGGGAGGCGTCCTCGGTGGGAGCCACGGTCAGCGATTCGATGTTGTAGCCCCGCGCGGAAAAGAGGCCCACGACGCGCGAGAGCGCGCCCGGTTCGTTTTCCAGCAGGACGGCGATGATGTGTTTCATGGATGCGGATTCCTCTTTTTGCTGCCCTCCCCCGGCGCCGGTAAGCGGCGGGCTCGGCAGGCAATAGATTCGTCGATGGGATTGCTATCGATTCGATAGCGATATGCGCAGGAATACCGGGCGCTGGCGCCCGATCACGCGTGAAATGGCTTCAGAGGTCTTCCGACCCTAGCAGCATCTCGGTGATGCCCTTGCCCGCCTGCACCATCGGGAACACGTTCTCGGTGGGGTCGGTGCGGAAGTCTAGGAACACCGTGCGGTCCTTCAGGCGGCGCGCCTCGCGCAGGGCGGGCTCGACGTCCTCGGGCCGTTCGATCAGCATGCCGACGTGGCCGTAGGCCTCGGCCAGCTTCACGAAGTCGGGCAGCGAATCCATGTAGCTGTGGCTGTAGCGGCCGGAGTATTCGATCTCCTGCCACTGGCGCACCATGCCCAGGAAGCGGTTGTTGAGCGAGCAGATGATGATCGGCGTCTCGTACTGGCGGCAGGTCGCCAGCTCCTGGATGTTCATCTGCACCGAGCCTTCGCCGGTGATGCAGAACACCTCCGACTGCGGCTTGGCGAGCTTGATGCCCATGGCATAGGGAATGCCCACGCCCATCGTGCCCAGCCCGCCGGAATTGATCCAGCGGCGCGGCTCCTCGAAGCGGTAGTACTGCGCGGCCCACATCTGGTGCTGGCCCACGTCGGACGTCACATAGGCGTCGGCGTCGCGGGTCATGTTCCAGAGCGTCTCCACCACGTACTGCGGCTTGATGACGTCGCCGCTGCCCATGCTGTACTTCAGGCAGTCGCGCTTGCGCCAGGTCTCGATGGTGTCCCACCAGGCGGCGAGCGCACCGGCGTCGGGCCGCGTGGGGGTTTCGCGGATCATCGCGATCAGCTCGGTCAGCACGTCCTTCACGTCGCCGACGATCGGGATGTCGACCTTCACGCGCTTGGAGATGCTCGAGGGGTCGATGTCGACGTGGATGATCTTGCGGTCGTTCTGGGCGAAGTGCTTGACGTTGCCGATCACCCGGTCGTCGAACCGCGCGCCCACGGCCAGCAGCACGTCGCAGTTCTGCATGGCGTTGTTGGCCTCGACCGTGCCGTGCATGCCCAGCATGCCGAGGAACTTGCGGTCGCTGGCCGGATAGGCGCCCAGGCCCATCAGCGTGTTGGTGACCGGGTAGCCCAGCATGTCCACCAGCGTGCGCAGCTCTTCGCAGGCATTGCCCAGCAGCACGCCGCCGCCGGTGTAGATGTAGGGGCGCTTGGCGGTCAGCAGCAGCTGCAGCGCCTTGCGGATCTGGCCGCCGTGGCCCTTGCGCACCGGGTTGTAGGAGCGCATTTCCACCGTCTGCGGGTGGCCGGTGTAGGGCACCTTCTTGAAGGACACGTCCTTCGGGATGTCGACCACCACCGGGCCGGGGCGGCCGGTGCGCGCCACGTGGAACGCCTTCTTCAGCGTCATGGCCAGGTCGCGCGGGTCCTTCACCAGGAAGTTGTGCTTCACGATGGGACGCGTGATGCCCACGGTGTCGCATTCCTGGAAGGCATCGAGCCCGATGGCGGGCGTGGGCACCTGGCCGGAGATGATCACCATCGGGATCGAATCCATGTACGCGGTGGCGATGCCCGTCACCGCGTTGGTCAGGCCCGGGCCAGAGGTGACCAGCGCCACGCCCACTTCACCCGTGGCGCGGGCATAGCCGTCGGCGGCGTGCACGGCCGCCTGCTCGTGGCGCACCAGAACGTGGTGGATGGTGTCTTGCTTGTAGAGCGCGTCGTAGATGTAGAGGACGGCGCCGCCGGGGTAACCCCAGATGTACTGGACGTTCTCGGCCTGAAGCGATTTGACGAGGATTTCGGCGCCCATGAGGTCCTGGGGGCCGGCGGCGCCTTGGACGGCGGCCGCTGCCGATGCGATTTCGGCTTTGGAGATTTCCATGATCAACCTTTGCGAATTTCTCTGACGAAAAACCTTGGGTGCTCCTCGAACCAGCCCTTGTGGAGCCGCCTCGGAACTTGAGGCCTCGGCCATGGGCGAGATGATTGCTACGCCGGACCGGGACCCGTTTGCCTTTTGACTTGCAGCGGCGATTATGGCATTAGCCGAACTGCAACAGTCCACCTGTCGGAAAAATACACCACCGGTGCCATAATCGCGCGCTTTGGCGCCAGGCCTCGAGCGGCCGCTCGGCCCCCCGCGGCGCCTTCTCTCCGCTGTTCGCCCGCCCGCGGGCCTTTTCACACTTGGCCACCGAACGAGAACTGTCCGACTTCCTCAAGAGCGTCGAAAAACGAGCCTTCAAGCGCTCGCTCTATCACGTGCGCAACGAGGAATCGGCACTGGACATCGTGCAGGACAGCATGCTCAAGCTGGCGGAGCACTACGGCGACAAGCCGGCCAACGAGTTGCCGATGCTGTTCCAGCGCATCCTCTCGAATTGCACTCTCGACTGGTTCCGCCGCCAGAAGACCCGCAACGCGCTGTTTTCCAGCATGAGCGATTTCGAGGGTCCGGACGACGAGGGCGGAGACTTCGACCTGCTCGAAACCTATGCCGGCAGCGAGACGGCCGACAGCGCCGAGGACCTCGCCCGGCGGGCGCAGGTGTTTCGCGACATCGAAACCGAGATACAGGAATTGCCGCCCCGTCAACGAGAGGCATTCCTGATGCGTTACTGGGAGGAAATGGATGTTGCAGAAACCGCAGCGGCCATGGGTTGCTCGGAAGGCAGCGTGAAGACGCATTGCTTCCGCGCGGTCCAGACCCTGGGCAAGGCACTGAAGGCCAAAGGAATCGAACTATGAACCGCACCCCCTCCGCATCCGCAGAACTCGCCGCCGACCGTTTCGCGCGCCGTGTCACCGCGCGCCTGAACGAAGGCACGGACGGGTTGCCCTACGACATCACCGAGCGGCTGCGCGCCGCGCGCGTGCAGGCGCTGGACAGGCGCCGCAAGCCGGTGGTGGTGCCGGTTCGGCCCGTGGTTGCCGCGCCGGTCGTGGTGTCTTCGGGCGGCAGTGCTACGCTCGGCTGGGGTGGCGAGGGCGGCAACTGGTGGCGTGCGCTGATTTCCGCCGTGCCGCTGACCGCGCTGGTGGTCGGCCTGGTGTTCATCAACATCGCGCAGGACGAAAACACCGCGCACGAGATCGCCGAGGTCGATACGGCCCTGCTGACCGACGACCTGCCCCCTTCCGCCTACACCGACCCCGGTTTCCTCCAATTCCTCAAGACGGCCGACAACGGCCGCTGATTCGATCTGCATGCCCCTCAGCCTGTCTGACGCTCCCCGCATCCTGCCAGCCGCCGTGCTGGCTTTTGCATTGCTGGGCGGTCTCGCCTACGGGGGCTGGCAGGTGGTCACGCAGGTGCGCACCGCGCCGGGCACCGCGGTGCCGGTGGAGGCCCGGGCGGCCCAGCACGCCCAGGCCCGCAGCGGGCTGTCGGCGCCGCCGGCCGTGCGGCGCGTGAGCACTCCCGCGCCGGCCGAGCCCGTCGGCCCGGGCTGGAACGAACTCACCGCCGCCCAGCGCCAGGCCCTGGCGCCGCTGGCCGAGCGCTGGCCCGTGCTCAGCGAGGCCCAGAAGCGCCACTGGATCAACCTGGCCGGCAGTTTTCGGTCGCTGTCCGCGGACGAGCAGGCCAAGATGGTCGAACGCATGACGGTCTGGGCGAGCCTGAGCACCCAGCAGCGCAGCCAGGCGCGGCTCAACTACGCGGCCACGGCCAGGCTGGCGCCCGACAGCAAGCGCGCGCAGTGGGAGGCCTACCAGGCGCTCAGCGCCGAGGAAAAGGATCGCCTGGCCGCCCGGGCGGCGCCCAAGCCCGAAGGCGCCGCGCTGTCGCTGCACCCGGTGGCGCCCCGCAAGCTGGCCAAGGTGCCGGCGGCGGCGGCGGTCATGGCCGTGACCCGGGCCAATCCGCCCAAGATCCCGCCCGTGAGCGCCTTCCATTCGCCCCAGGCCCTGCCGGTGCTGGCGCCCTCCTCCGCATCGCCCCTGTCGTCTTCATCGGCGTCGCCGTTGCCGGTGGAGACGGCGCCGGTCAACGTACCCTCGGCCGTGGCCCAGCCCTTGCCGCCGGCCAGCAGCACGTCCGACGCGCCGGCCGCGCCGGCGGAGCGCGACTTCACGCCCATCCACCCGCCGCAGTGAGCCGGCGCCGCCGCTCACCCGCACCCCACTCCCCCGCCGCATGCCCGTGCCTCATCCTTCCGCCGCCGAGCGCGCAGCGACGCAGCCTGCGCCGGAGCCCGCCGACGTGGCCGCTGCCGCGCTCCAAGGTATGGCCCCGCCCCTCTGGCGCCGCATGGCGTGCTGGCTGTACGAAGGCATGCTGATGTTCGGGGTGGTGTTCATCGCCGGCTACCTCTTCGGCACCTTGAGCCAGACGCGCAACGCGCTCGACAACCGGCACGCGTTGCAAGGCTTTCTCTTCATCGTCTTCGCCATCTATTTCACCTGGTTCTGGGCGCGGGGGCAGACGCTCGCGATGAAGACCTGGCACATCCGCATCGTCGGCCGGGACGGCCGGGCCATCAGCCAGCGCCGCGCCCTGCTGCGCTACGCTTTGAGCTGGCTGTGGTTCCTGCCGCCCCTGGCGGCCATGGCGCCGTTCCAGCTGTCGGGCGCCGAATCCACCGTGATCGTGCTGGGCTGGGTCGCGATCTGGGCGCTGCTCAGCCGCTTTCATCCGCAGCGGCAGTTCTGGCACGACGCGCTGGCGGGCACCCGGCTGGTGCATTTCCAGCTGCCGCCGCGCAAGCGCTGAGCGGCCCCACGGCCGGCCGCCTGGCGACGGCCCAGCGCCGCCCGGCGGCCTGCCTTGCATTTCGGGGCGTGACTCTGCGCCAAAATACCGCTTCTGCCACCCATGTCTTCGCTGCCCCACGCCCCGCACCCCCACAAGGCCCGCACCGGCATCCGCCGTGTCTGGCATGCCACCGGCTATTCGCTGCAGGGGCTGCGCGCGGGCTGGAGCGAAAAGGCTTTCCGCACCGAAGCCTGCATCGCGGCCGTGCTGTTGCCGGCCGCCTTCGCGGTCGGCCGCAGCTGGGTGGAAATGGCCCTGCTGATCGGCGCCGTGATGTTGGTGCTGATCACCGAGTTGCTCAATTCCGGCATCGAGGCGGCCATCGACCGCGTGGGCCCCGAGCTGCACGCGCTGTCCAAGCGCGCCAAGGACCTGGGCAGCGCGGCCGTCTTGTTGAGTCTGCTGCTGTGCTCGGGCATCTGGGCGGCGGCGCTGTACCAAAGGTTTTTCGTCCATGGCTGATCCCGCTTTCTCGCTTTGCGTCTATCTCGGCTCCCGCGCCGGAGAGAACCCCCGTTTCGCCCAGGCGGCCACCGACGTCGGCCGCTGGATCGGCGAGCGTGGCGGCCAGCTGGTCTACGGCGGCGGCCGCAGCGGCCTGATGGGCACCGTGGCCGAGGCCACGCGCCTGGCGGGCGGCCGGGTGGTGGGCGTGATTCCGCAGGCGCTGGTCGACAAGGAGCTGGCCAACCAGCAGTGCGACGAGCTGCACATCGTCACCAGCATGCACGAGCGCAAGGCCCTGATGGCCGAGCGCTGCGATGCCTTCGTCGCCCTGCCCGGCGGCATCGGCACGTTCGAGGAACTGTTCGAAGTCTGGACCTGGCGGCAGTTGGGCTACCACGACAAGCCGGTGGGCCTGCTCAACGTCGACGGCTACTACGACGGGCTGATGGCCTTCCTGCAGACCAGCGTGCGGAGCGGGCTGATGAGCGACTGGCAGATGGGCCTGCTGTCCACCCATGACGAGGTGGACCCGCTGCTGCGCACGCTGGTGCAGGACGCGGGCAGCAACATGGAAGACATCCCGCTGCGCGAAGTGATCTGAACGCAGGTGCCCGGCGCCGCGGGGCGGCGCCTGGCCAACGCACCGCCCGCCCTGGCGCCGCGCCGGCGACGGGCGCAAGGCGCCAGGTGCCAGTCGTCAGACGGCGGCTTCGTCCAGGTCGCCGGTGCGGATGCGCACCACCCGCTCCACCGCCGTCACGAAGATCTTGCCGTCGCCGATCTTGCCGGTGCGCGCGGCGTTCACGATGGCGTCCACGCAGCGGTCCACGTCGTCCGTCTTGACGACGACCTCCACCTTCACCTTGGGCAGGAAGTCCACCACGTATTCGGCGCCGCGATAGAGCTCGGTGTGGCCCTTTTGCCGGCCGAAGCCCTTGACCTCGGTCACCGTCAGGCCGGTCACGCCGCACTCGGCCAAGGCCTCGCGGACTTCCTCGAGCTTGAACGGCTTGATGACGGCGGTGATCATTTTCATTGGGGTGTCTCCTGGAATGGGGCGGATGGCGGATGCGAAAGGGATGGTGCGGTGGCGGGCGAGCCCGTCAGGCGCGAAAGCGGTTGGTGATGGGGTAGCGCCAGTCCTTGCCGAAGCTGCGGCGCGTGACGCGGATGCCCACCGGCGCCTGGCGGCGCTTGTATTCGTTGAGCTTAATGAGACGGGTCACGCGCTCGACGTCCGCCCGGTCATAGCCGTCCTCGATGATGGATTCGATGGGCTCGTCGCCCTCCATGTAGCGCGCCACGATGGCGTCGAGCACGTCGTACGGCGGCAGGCTGTCCTGGTCGGTCTGGTCTGGCCGCAGCTCGGCGCTGGGCGGGCGGGTGATGATGCGCTCGGGGATGGGGCTCGCCCCGGTGCCGAACGGGTCGTTGGCATTGCGCCAGCGCGCCAGGGCGAACACCTGGGTCTTGGGCAGGTCCTTAATGACGGCGAAGCCGCCGGCCATGTCGCCGTAGAGCGTGCAGTAGCCGGTCGCCATCTCGCTCTTGTTTCCGGTGGTCAGCACGATGGAGCCGAACTTGTTGGAAAGCGCCATCAGCAGCGTGCCGCGGATGCGCGCCTGCAGGTTCTCTTCCGTGGTGTCCTCGGGCAGGCCGGCGAACTCGCCCGCCAGTGCCGCCTTGAACGCCTCGAACTGCGGTGCGATGGAGATCTCGTCGTAGCGCACGCGCAGGCGCTCGGCCATGTCGCGCGCATCGATCCAGCTGATGTCGGCCGTGTAGGGCGAGGGCATCATTACCGCGCGCACCTTGTCCGCGCCCAGCGCATCGACGGCGATGGCCAGCACCAGCGCGGAATCGATGCCGCCCGACAGGCCCAGCAGCGCCCCCGGGAAGCCGTTCTTGCCCACGTAGTCGCGCACGCCCAGCACCAGGGCCGACCAGAGATCGGCCTCCAGCGGCGGCACGGGCACCACGTCAGCTACAACTTTGATAGCATCAGGCGCTTGTTCCACCTGCGCCAGCACCAGTTTTTCTTCGAAACCGGCGGCGCGCAGGGCGATGAAGCCGTCCGCGTTCAGGCCGAAAGAGCGGCCCTCGAACACGACCTCGTCCTGGCCGCCGACCAGGTGCGCATAAACCAGCGGCAGGCCGGTCTCCGTCACCCGGTCGCGCATGATCTGCTCGCGCTCGGAGCTCTTGCCGGCGTGGAATGGCGATGCATTGATGCTCACCAGCAGCTGCGCACCGGCCTCGGCCGCACGCCGCGCCGGGCCGGGGAACCACGCGTCCTCGCAGATCAGCAGGCCCACGCGCAGGCCTTCCACCTCGAAGACGCACGTGTCCGTGCCGGGCGTGAAGTAGCGGCGTTCGTCGAACACCTGGTAGTTGGGCAATTCCTGCTTGGCGTAGGTCTGCTCGATGCGGCCTGCGCGCACCACGCTGGCGGCATTGGCGCAGCGGCCGGCGGGATCGGCGGGCAGGCGTTGCGGATGGCCGACGACAATGGCGAGGCCCTCCAGGTCGGCCGTGGCGCGCGCCACCCCGCCCAGCGCCGCATCGCTGGCGGCCAGGAAGGCGGGGCGCAGGAACAGGTCTTCCGCCGCGTAGCCGCACAGGGCCAGCTCGGGCGTCAGCAACAGGCGGGCGCCGGCGGCATGCGCGTCGCGGGCGGCCTGGATGATCTTCTGGGCGTTGCCCTGCAAATCGCCCACGATGAAGTTGAGCTGGGCGATGCTGATGACGAATGACATACGGAGGGGAGAAAAAGACTGAAACGATTATGTCACCCGCCTTGCAGTGGCACGGCCAGGCGGGGCTTCGGCCGGCTGGCCGCAGGGCAGCGGCCCGCCATCCGCCGCCATGTCGCCGCCAACCCCAGCCCGTGCGGGGTGGTCCATCCGGTGGCACCATCGCGTGGGCGCCCCAAGGGGCGTTCGCTCGGAACGTTGTTGACGTTCGTGCCGATCGAAAGACCGAAAGACCCGCCCTTGCCCTCACCTTCGACACCTCCGCCGACAGCGCAGCCCTCTCCCTACGAACTGCGGGTGGCCGAGCGGGCCGGCCAGATCGACGCCGCCGCCTGGGACGGCCTGCTGGCCGAGCAGCCGCACCCCACGCCCTTTTTGCGCCACGCCTACCTGGCCGCCCTGCAGGAAAGCGGCAGCGCCACCCCCGCGACCGGCTGGACGGCGCGCTTCTTCACGCTGTGGCAGGGCGAGGCGCTGCAGGCCGCCTGCGCGCTCTATGTGAAAACCCATTCGTATGGCGAATACGTCTTCGACTGGGC
The DNA here is from genome assembly GCF_040365715.1 of Acidovorax sp. FG27. Lineage (NCBI taxonomy): Bacteria > Pseudomonadati > Pseudomonadota > Betaproteobacteria > Burkholderiales > Comamonadaceae > Acidovorax > Acidovorax sp. FG27. Next base: position 4,936 of record NZ_BAABVY010000010.1, on the reverse strand, counting down.
CTGGGCCGACGCCTACCAGCGCCACGGCATCGACTACTACCCCAAGGCCGTCGTCGCCGTGCCCTTCACTCCCGTGCCCGGCGCCCGCCTGCTGGCCCGCAGCGACGTGGCCCGCGCCACCCTGCTGCAGGCGCTGCTGGCATGGTGCGAGGAGTCGGAACTCTCGTCGCTGCACCTGCTGTTCGCCGCCGAATCGGACGTGGATGCCGCCCGCGAGCAGGGGCTCATGCTGCGGCACACCGTGCAGTTCCACTGGAAGAATGCGGCGCCGGCTGGGGTATCGGCTGCCGCTGACGGCCCTGCCGCCCCACCCACCGCCTTGGGCCGTCCTGCCGCAGACCCGGTGCCTGCAGACGCCTCCGTGCCGGCCCGCCCCTTCCGCGATTTCGACGACTTCCTTGCCTCGCTGTCGCAGGACAAGCGCAAGAAAATCCGGCAGGAGCGGCGGCGGGTGGCGGAAGCCGGCGTCAGCTTCCGCGCCCTGCAGGGCGCCGAGATCACTTCCAGCGACTGGGATTTCTTCTACCGCTGCTACGAGCGCACCTACCTGGAACACGGCAACCCGCCCTACCTGTCGCGCGAGTTCTTCCACCGGATGGAGCGAGACCTGCCCGAAGCCTGGGTGCTGTTCGTGGCCGAGCGCGACGGCCAGCCCATTGCTACCAGTTTGATAGCTGTCGGCGCCGATGCATCAAGCGCTGGCGGCCCAAAACATCCCAAAGTCGCGTTCGGCCGCTATTGGGGCGCCATCGAGCGGGTGGACTGCCTGCATTTCGAGGCCTGCTATTACCAGCCGATCGCCTGGTGCATCGCCCAGGGCGTGCAGCGGTTCGAGGGCGGAGCGCAGGGGGAGCACAAGATGGCGCGGGCGCTGCTGCCGGTGCAGGCGACCAGCGCGCACTGGCTGGCCCACCCGGCGTTCGCCGAGGCGGTGGACCGGTTCCTGGAACGCGAGGGCGCGGGCGTGGCGCAGTACCTCGAGCACCTGCAGGCGCGCAGCCCGTTCCGGCAAACCCCGGGCTGAGCTGGCAATCGGCCCCCTGGCCGAGCCGTACGTGCGTCAGCCCACGGCGGCCGAGCGCACCAGGCCCATTTCGGCGCTGCTCAGCAGCGACTCGATGTCCACCACGATCAGCATGCGCTCGCCCACGGTGGCGATGCCGCGCACGAAGGCGGCGTCGATCTGGCTCTCGAACTGGGGCGCCGGCCTGATCTCGCCCTCGGCCAGCGCGACCACGTCGGCCACGGCATCCACCACGGCGCCGATCACCGTGCCGCCCACGTTGAGGATGATGACGACGGTGAAGTCGGTGTATTCGGCCGTAGGGCACTGCAGCTTCAGCCGCAGGTCGACGATGGGCACGATCACGCCGCGCAGGTCGATCACGCCCTTGATGAATTCCGGCGCATGCGCCATGCGGGTGGGCTGCTCGTAGGACCGGATTTCCTGCACGCGCAGGATGTCGATGCCGTATTCCTCCTGGCCGAGCCGGAAGGTCAGGAACTCGGCGGCTCCGTTGGCGCCCGCCGCGTGCGAGCCGGCGGGGTGGGCGGAGGAAGAAGAGAACGACGGCGAAGACATGGCAAACGGTCCTTGGAAACGGTGGCGGGCCGCGCCGGGCGCGAGCCAATCGGCCAGCATAGCAGCGGTTTGGTTACAGCTGGTGACAAACCCGCACTGAAAGGGCTTTTGCGTGCGGGCATGAAAAAACCCGCTGGTTGTGCCAGCGGGCTTATCGAGTGGGCGCTGTCCGCGCCCGGTCTGGTCCGATCCGGGCGGATGCGGCCCGAAGAATGGGTCAGCCCAAGGTCTTCTGGTAGGCCGCCGCGCCGTCGGTGATTTCCTTGTGGGCGGCTTCGATGCCGTCCCAGCCCAGCACCTTGACCCACTTGCCTTCTTCCAGGTCCTTGTAGTGCTCGAAGAAATGGCTGATGGCCTTGAGCTTGAGCGGCTCCACGTCGTCCAGCGACTGGATGTGCTGGTAGGCCTTGAGGATCTTGACGGTGGGCACGGCCAGCACCTTGCCGTCCACGCCGGCTTCGTCTTCCATCTTCAGGATGCCCAGGGCGCGGCAGGGCACGACCACGCCGGGGGGCAGGCGGTAGGGCGTCATCACCAGCACGTCCACTGGGTCGCCGTCGCCCGACAGGGTCTGCGGCACGTAGCCGTAGTTGGCCGGGTAGTACATCGGCGTCGTCAGGAAGCGGTCCACGAAGATGGCGCCGCTGTCCTTGTCCACTTCGTACTTGATCGGGTCCGATTCCATCGGGATCTCGATGACGACGTTGAAGGTCTCGGGCAGCTTCTTGCCGGGGATGACGTTGTTCAGGGACATGCGGTCTCGCGTAAGAAAAGAGAGAAAAAGCGGAGAGGGAAACGGCCGTGGCCGGGTCGCGGCGATTCTAGGCGACGCGGCAGCGGGGCCGCGTCACCGCCGGGCGCCGGGCCTGCCGCGTCAGGGCCGGGCGCGCTCGGGCACGCGCGAGGCGAGCGGCGCGGGCTGGTAGCCCGGCTCGAAGCTGCAGCCGGCGCCGTACTGCGCCTCGGCCTGGCGGCAGCGCGCCGCCACCCGCTCGGCCGTGGGCTTGTCGCCCTGCTCGACCCAGGCGAGCAGCGCGCCCATCAGCGCCGGATAGGTCGGGTCGCTGATGTAGCTGTGGGTGCCCTGGCGGGTGAAGGTCTGCACCAGACGCGCGCCGCTGCCGGCGGCTTCCATCGTGGTGCGGAATTGCGCGTCCAGCTCGACGAAGGCCGTGGGGTCGCCGATCCACTTCACGCTCAGCACGGGCACGGGGATGTGCCCCGTCGGGTCGGTGTCGGCCGCGAACAGGCGATAGGCGGCGGGGTCGGCCACCAGGCGCGGCACGCCGGCGTTCAGCGCCGCGTCGTCGGGCGAGCCGGCATAGGCCGCGCCCATGTTGCCGAACGGGCTGGCGCCGCCGGTGCGCTGGCTGCTGATTTCCTGGAAGTGGAAGGTGGCCCAGTTCATGTGCGACAGGATGGAGCTGGCCGGAATGCGCAGCACGCGCTCCAGGGTGGTGACCCGGGCCTGCTGCTCCGCGCTGCGCTGCGCGGCGGGGCGGTCCAGCCCCAGGCATTCGTCCACCCGGGCCTTCAGGTCGGCCCGCGTCATGTGCGCGCCGGCCGGCAGGCCCAGGTTGAGCGCATAGGCCGGCTCGCCCGGGCGGGGGTGGTTGCGACAGAGGTACTGGTAGACGGCGCGCAGGTCGGTGCGCACGTCGTAGGACCGCGTGCCGCCGCCCAGCACGCCGCTGGTCAGAAGCACCGCGTCGTAGGGCTGGCGGCCCACGGTCTGCGCGGTGAACATCTCTGCGCCGCGCGCGGCCACGCCCGCGCCCCATGACTGGCCGTGCAGCACCGTCCGGCGGGGCTTGCCGATGTACTGGTCGAAGATGCGGCGCAGGCGCTCGGTGTCTTCGGCCGCGGCGCGCACCGCCACCCCGCCCTGGCGGTAGGTGGAGCCGGCCCAGGCGTAGCCGGCGCGCACCATGATCGCCCAGCGGCCCAGGTCTTCGGCCGTGCGCTCGGCCTTGGGCGCGCCCAGCTCGGGCCCGCCATGGGCGTGCAGCACCAGCGTGCCGCCCCAGTCCTTGGGCACGGCGACGAGATAGAAGGCGCCCGCCGAATCGCGGCCAGCCCAGCAGGTCGCCGTGGCCGGCACTTCGGCCGGGCAGGCGGTGACGGCCGGCGCGGCCTCGGCCGTGGGAGGCAGCGGGTCGGCCGTGGCCGAGGGACTGGCGAGGCGGGTGCCAGTGCAGCCGGCCAGCGTCAGGATCGATGCGCAGACGGCAGCGGCGGCGCTCGCGCGCAGGAGGGTGTGAGCGAAGGGGATGTGGGACATGGTGCGGACGATTGTGCGACCGCCCGGTGGCGCCAGCCAGCCGGCAAACCCGGGGTGCGCCGCCTGCTGCCGGAGCGGCGGGGCCTCGGGCTTGGCCGCACCCGCCCGCCAGCGCGTCAGCCGCGCTGGGGGCCGGCGCGCAGCCGCACCGGGCCCGACCGGGCGTGCACCGCATCCTGCACGCTGCGGCGCAGGCCCAGCGCAAAACCCAGCTCGGCGATGACGAAGAGCGGCCCGATCAGCAGGCCCATCAGGTCGTCCACGAAGGCGGGCTTGCGGCCTTCATAGAAGTGGCCGACGAACTGGATCACCCAGCCCACGGCAAAGAGCCCCAGGCCCGCGCCCAGCCAGAGCGCGGTGGATTGACCCGCCAGCCAGTGGCCCGCCGCCAGCATGGCCGCCAGCACCAGGGCCATGGCGCCGGCGTAGCGCAGGTCCAGCCGGGCATAGAAGACGCAGCTGGCCAGCGCGGCCAGCACGGCGGGGGACACCGGAACGCCGCCCACTGACCACCCGGGGCGCGACAGCAGGACGACCACGGCCAGCATGATCATCGGCACGCCCACGAAGTGGGTCTGGATGTTGCGCGGGTCGCGGTGGTAGGCGGCGTATTGCGCCAGGTGGTCGTTCAGCGTCTTCATGCGGTCTCCGTTCTGTTTTGGTGCTGACGGGTTGTTCACGGGCCTCGCGCATCGGGGCTTGCCCTGTGATGCGGCGGTGCCGCTCGTTTCCATAATCGGTCGGCCCGCCGCGCCCGTCTGTCGGCTGGCCGACACAAGCCCTGGCCCGCAACGCATGCCCAGCCCCGCCGCCCATCTGCCCACGCTGGCCTCTGGCCGGTGGTTCGCCGCCCTGCCGCCGGAGTTCGCCCAAGGCGCTGGTGCGGATGGCGCAGCTGCGCACGCTGGCATCGGGCGAGGCGCTCTTTCTGCGCGGCGCGGCGCCCTGCGGCCTGTATGCGGTGGTGCGCGGGGCGGTCGACATCTCCGGTGTCGGGGGCACGAGCGACGGTGCCCGATCCTCCCTGCTGACCCGGCTGGAGCCGCCGTCCTGGTTCGGCGAGATCGCCGTGT
>NZ_BAABVY010000009.1:0-1521940 GCF_040365715.1 Acidovorax sp. FG27 | reverse complement strand
CATCGGTAAGTCCGTCATCGCCAAGTATTCCGACCACATCAGCCTGCCCATCCTGATGGAAAAGGAGGAGTGGAAGGACGGCGAGAACGACCAGCCCGGCGAGATGGTCAAGACCGGCGAGTGGGAGGCCGTGAACAAGGCCAGCGCCCTCTGGACCCGGCCGAAAAAGGACATCACGGCCGAGCAGTACCAGGACTTCTACAAGGCCATCAGCCACGACCACGAGAACCCGCTGACCTGGAGCCACAACCGCGTCGAGGGCAACACCGAATACACGCAGCTGCTCTACATCCCCGCCAAGGCGCCGTTCGACCTGTGGAACCGCGACAAGAAGGCCGGCGTGAAGCTCTACGTGAAGCGCGTCTTCATCATGGACGACGCCGAGGCGCTCATGCCCACCTACCTGCGCTTCGTCAAGGGCGTGATCGACTCCAGCGACCTGCCGCTCAACGTGAGCCGCGAGCTGCTGCAGGAAAGCCGCGACGTGCGCGCCATCCGCGAGGGCTCGACCAAGCGCGTGCTGTCGATGCTGGAAGACCTGGCCAAGCATGACAAGCACACCGCCGGGGAAGGCGCCGACGGCGTGACCGACGTGGTGAGCGAGGAAGACAAGGCCAAGGAGGGCAAGTACAGCCAGTTCTACGCCGAATTCGGCGCGGTGCTCAAGGAAGGCCTGGGCGAGGACTTCGGCAACCGCGAGCGCATCGCCAAGCTGCTGCGCTTCCCGTCCACCACCACCGAGTCGGTGACCGTCTCGCTCGCCGACTACAAGGCCCGCATGAAGGAAGGCCAGGAGGCGATCTACTACATCACCGCCGACACCCTGGCCGCCGCGAAGAACAGCCCGCAGCTCGAGGTCTTCAAGAAAAAGGGCATCGAGGTGCTGCTGATGGCCGACCGCGTGGACGAGTGGGCGCTGAACTACCTGCACGACTTCGACGGCACGCCGCTGCAGTCGGTGGCCAAGGGCGCCGTGGATCTGGGCAAGCTGCAGGACGAGGCCGAGAAGAAGGCGGCCGAGGAAGCCGCGGAAAGCTTCAAGCCCGTGCTGGCCCAGTTGAAGGAAGCGCTCAAGGACAAGGCCCAGGACGTGCGCGTCACCACCCGCCTGGTCGATTCGCCCGCCTGCCTGGTCACCACCGAGGACGGCATGAGCACCCAGCTGGCGCGCCTGCTCAAGCAGGCCGGCCAGCAGGCGCCCGACACCAAGCCGGTGCTGGAGGTGAACCCCGAGCACGTGCTGGTGAAGAAGCTGGAGGGCAGCGTGCACTTCCACGACCTGGCCCACATCCTGTTCGATCAGGCGCTGCTGGCCGAAGGCGGGCTGCCGGAAGATCCGGCCGCCTATGTGAAGCGGGTGAACGCGCTCTTGATGTGACGACCTGAGCCCGGGTGGAGCATCGCCGCACGCGGTGGCCCCTGCGGCACGGTGCGTGCGGCCTGCGCGGGCTCCACGCACCGCGTCGGCTGCGCCGGCCTTGTTCCCTCGCGGCGGTGCTGACGGCAGGGCAGGGCGACACGTCCCTCCGACTGGGGAATACCGTCAGCAGACCGCGATCAAAGCCACTTCCTGCGGCGGCTGAGGAATCCTGCCAGTCCCATCGTCAATCCGGACAGCAACAGCAGGCCCATGTCGGAGAGCGTCGGAATCGGCTGCTTGGTGGCGGGAGCGGGCGGCGCCGTGTAGGTACAGGCCAGGTCGGCCGTGGCTTCTCCGTTCAGTTGGCCCAGCGCCGTGGTGAACTGCGCTGGCGAGGTGATGGTGTTGCGCGCCGGGTTGCCGGTACGGCACGCCTGGATGCCGGCCGTGTCGTCGGGCCAGCGCACCTGGGCGGTAATGGTGCAGCCGGCGACGGGCATGGTCGCGCCGCGCAGAGAGATGGTGCCGCTGGTGGTGTTGGTGGTCAGCGCACCGCCCGTGCAACTGTGCTGGGCACTGACCAGTTTCAGCGGAGCGGGCAGCACGTCCGTCACGTTGACGTCCGGTACGACGCCGTTCAGGTCGGGATTTTTCAGTTGGATGGTCAGGGTGCTGGTGCCGCCGGGCGTGGTGCTGGCTGGAGCGAACGTCTTGCTGACGCTGGGAGCGTCTGCCATGAAGATGTCGCCGAAGGATGCGTCCACGCCGCCCGAACCGTACGCCGTCATCGTGATTTCACGGACATACGGGGGCAGATCGATGTAAGCGCCGTTGCTTTGCCGTCCCGAATCCGGGGTGTAGATGGTGAGCACCTTGGCATTCGAGTCCCAGGCGAACTGAGTGATGGAGTTGTAGAAGCCGGTGCCAGGGGCATTGCGTGTGCGTGGAAACCGGCTCTCGTCGCCGAAATCACAGGCTTCGACGATCTGGGTGGCAGGGTTCAGGCACTTGGCACTGATGTTCCGATAGGTCGAACTGCGCTGGTCGTTCGTGCTGATGCGGCTGGGAACCTTGGTCGAGGAAGGGGTCACAACGATGGTGACACCCTGACCGGGCAAGCTCACAAAGCTGGTGTGATCTGTCGGTACGTCAAAACCTCCGCCACCGGGCGGGGAGACGGCCATCGTGCCTGCACTGTTCGAATAGGTAGCCAGGTTGTTCGGCTGGCCGACGTACAAAAGCATGGCACTGTTTTCATAAGCCTGCGCTGTGCCCAAGGAAACGGAGCCAGCCAGCGCCAGTGACAAAGAGCCGGCGTGTGAGAGTTTGAGCATGGTGGCGGGGTGTTGATCGATCAGATGCCCGCAAGTTATCATTTACAAAAACTATTAGATATTGGTTAAAGATTTGGTTGGCCTTAGTTAACAATTGAGTTGACAGTCCCGGCTGTCAGAGGCGGCGGGCGATCGTTGGGGTCACCAGCGCCAGTCACGTTGGATGGATCGCTGGAACAAATCTTTGCGTGACGGCGGAGCACTCTCCGGCTTCCGCGCTGCGTGGTTCCTTTGCCACTGATGTCTTGCAGGTGGACCTGGAGCGGTGAGTTAGCCCCTAAGATGCCCGCCAACCGAGTTCTTCGTCTGATCGAGGACTAGTGAGCGCGCCTGGAAAGCGCCCGCCCAAGCACCTGCCCCGCTATTGTTTGATTGGCCTACCACCCCAAAGCACTCCTTCGCCATGCTGCGCTTCTTCGCACTCTTCCTCTTCCTGCAGCTGTCGCTGTTCGGGCTGAACATCCTGAACTGGGTGCAGGAGCACATCGTGCTGCCGTGGACGGCGTTGCTGGCTCACATCTGCGCCACGCTGGTCACGACCTTCGACAGCACGGCGGCCTCGCAGGGCAAGGTGCTGTGGAACCAGGCCACGGGCTTCGGCGTCTCCATCGAGGCCGGCTGCAACGGCATCGAGGCGTGCATCGTGCTGTTCGCCGCGATCATGGCCTTTCCCTCCACGTGGCGGCACAAGCTGGTGGGCATCCTGGCGGGGTTCGCCGCGGTGCAGGCGCTCAACGTGGTGCGGGTCATCAGCCTGTTCTACCTGGGCCAGTGGAACACGGCGGTGTTCGACTTCGCCCATGAATTCCTCTGGCAGGGGCTCATCATGCTGGACGTGCTGGTGGTCTGGCTGCTGTGGGTGCGCGCCGGCGCCCGCAAGGCACGGCTGAATGCGCCGCCGCCGCCTCCCGAGGAGCCGCCGGCGCCGCCGCTCGCGCCGCGTGCCCCGGTCCGGCCGTCCGGTGGCCCGGGTCAGGTCAGCTCGTCGCTCGATCTGTCCCCGCACGCCAAGCCGTCGGCCTGACCCCGAATCCCATGCGCGGCGCGCGTCGATGAACGAACGAGCACATGGTGCATTCGTCCACGCACCGACCCCGCCGCGCGCAGTGCCCCCCACCCCCCCTTTTGCCTGAACCCAAGGAATGCCATGCGACGCCCCTCGGTGCTGGTGACTTTCGCTCTCTCCGCCTTCTTGGGCGTGCTGGCGCTGACCTTGCTGTGGACCAAGGTCTCGCCGTGGACCTCCTACCCGGTGGCCGCGATCTCGCACGTGGTGCTCGAGCGCGTGACCCCGATGTGGGTGCGCACGGTGCGCACCTCTCCCGGCCACATCGAGGTGGACACCACCGTGGAGGTGCCGGTGGACAAGGCGGGCGGCCGGCGTGCCGAGGTCACGCTGGACGCCGACCCCGGCCGCTATGCCTATGGGCTGCCGATCTTCCTGGCGCTGCTGCTGGCCGCGCGCGTCTCGGCCAAGGCCGGGGGCCGGCTGCGCCGTGCCGTGATGGGCTACCTGCTGCTGCTGCCGGCGCAGGCGGCCAGCCTGGTGATGTTCCTGCTGATGCAACTGGCGCTCACGGCCCGCATGGACATGGCCGCGCTGCGGGTGGAGGGCTGGGAGCTGAACGTCATCGTCTATGGCTACCAGCTCGGCGTGCTGGTGCTGCCCACGCTGATGCCCGTGCTGGTGTGGCTCTGGCTGGACCGCCAGTTCTTCAAGACCGTGATCGTGCAGGGCTGGAAGGATTCGATGGCCCGGCGCTGAAGCGCCCCGCCCGGGCCCGTACCGGGCATGCCTCGGCGCACCGGGGCTTCAGGCCGCCAGCGGCTCCTCGCCCATCGCCTCGATCTGCTCGTGCAGCTGGTGCACCTGCCCGCGCCAGTAGTCGCTGCTGCCGAACCACGGAAAGTTGATCGGGAAGATCGGGTCGGCCCAGCGGCGCGCCAGCCAGGCGCTGTAGTGGATGAGCCGCAGCGTGCGCAGCGGCTCGATCAGCGCCAGCTCTCGCCGGTCGAAGGGGCGGAACTGCTCGTAGCCGTCCAGCAGGGCCGACAGCTGCTGCGTGCGCTGGCGGCGGTCGCCCGAAAGCATCATCCAGAGGTCCTGCACCGCCGGGCCGGTGCGGGCGTCGTCCAGGTCGACGAAGTGCGGCCCGCCCCGGCCGTATTCGTCCAGCGGCGTCCAGAGCACGTTGCCGGGGTGGCAGTCGCCGTGCAGGCGGATCGGAGTGGCCGTGTGCAGGCTGAATTTGGAGTCAAAAATGCCTCCGGCGCTTGATACATAAGCGCCTGATGCTATCAATTCAATAGCTTGCGCGCACGCGTCGCGCCAGGCGGATTGCTGGTCCAGCGGAATGATCCCCTGCTCCAGCAGCCAGGCCGACGGTTCGCCCGCCAGCGTGCGCACGTCGATGGCGGGGCGGTGCACGAAGGGGCGCGCCGCGCCCACGGTGTGGATGCGGGCGAGAAAGCGGCCGATCCATTCCAGCACCTCGAAGTCGTCCAGCTCCGGCGTGCGGCCGCCGCGCCAGGGGCTGACCGAGAACGCGAACCCCGCGTGCGTGTGCAGGGTGCGGCCGTCGATGGCGAGGGGCGCCACCATCGGCACCTCGGCCGCCTCCAGCTCGGCGGCGAAGGCGTGCTCCTCCAGGATCTGCGCCTCGTTCCAGCGGCCGGGGCGATAGAACTTCGCGACCACGCGGGCGCCGTCGTCCTCCAGCGTGGCCTGGTACACCCGGTTTTCGTAGGAGCCCAGGGCCATCAGCCGGCCATCTCCGTAGAGGCCCACGCTGGCCAGGGCGTCCAGCACCAGATCGGGCGTGAGCGTGGCGTAAGGGTGGGCGCCGCCCGGCGCGTCGGGGCCGAAAGGGGAGGGAGAAGATGAAGGAACTGAAGGCGTCTGCATGCGCGCATTGTCGGCGACCGGCCGGGCCGCCCCATGCCGCCGACCAGGCCGGGCCGGCAGCACGATACCCCATGAAAAAAGCCGCCAGCGCTGGTGGAAACGGCGCGGGCAGCTATGGTTTCGATAGCTGCCGCAGGGCGGAAGCGTCGAAACGGTGGGGCAGGGCTCAGACCAGCGTGATCGTCACGTCGATGTTGCCGCGGGTGGCGTTGGAGTAGGGGCACACCTGGTGGGCGGCGTCCACCAGTTGCTGGGCCTTGTCCTTGTCCAGGCCCGGCAGGCTGACGTTCAGGCGGGCGGCGATGCCGTAGGCGTTGGGGATCTGGCCCAGGTCCACTTCCGCATCCACCGACACGTCCTGCGGCACGGCGATGCCCAGCTTGCCGCCGACGGCCTTCATGGCGCCGATGAAGCAGGCGGAATAGCCGGCGGCGAAGAGCTGCTCGGGGTTGGTGCCGGTGCCGCTGGTGCCGGGGGCCGACAGCTTCACATCCAGACGGCCATCATCGGTGCGCGAGGCGCCGTCACGGCCGCCGGTGGTGTGGGCGCGGGCGGTGTAGAGAACTTTGTCGAGCGTGGTCATGGTGCGTTCCTTCAAGGGTGGGTTGCGGGAAAGGTGGCCGTAGCCGGGATGAAATCGGTGCGAATGGCTCAGCCTGCCGGCGCGGGCGGCCGGGCCAGCCGGTCGCGCAGCGTGGTGAGCTGGCGGGTGAGGGCGGTGAGCTCGGGCAGCGTGCATTGCGCGCTTTCCAGCACGCACTGCGGGATCGATTCGGCCTGCCGGCGCAGCGCCCGGCCCTGCGGCGTGAGGGTGATGCGCACGCGGCGCTCGTCCTGCACGTCGCGAAGGCGGGTGAGGTGGCCCGACGCCTCCAGCCGCTTGAGCAGCGGGGTGAGCGTGCCCGAGTCGAGGAACAGCCGCTCGCCCAGCTCGGACACCGTAAGGCCGTCGCGCTCCCACAGTGTGAGCATCACCACGTATTGCGGGTAGGTCAGGCCCAGGGCGCCGAGCAACGGCGCGTAGAGCTTGGTCATCGCCAAGGACGCGGAGTACAGCGCGAAGCAGACCTGGTTGTCCAGCCTCAGCAGTTCGGCGGCGGTGATGCCGTCGAGGGGCTGGAGGGCGGGGCGTGTTGGCATGGGTCGAATTGTGACTCGCAATTTAATTGCGTGCAATTCAATTGCTAAAAACACTGGCGCTGCAGTGGTTTTGCGGTGCGCCCTGCGGCAGGCAGTGGGCCTTCGCTCCGTTTGCTATTAAAATGATAGCTATCTGCGATTGCCGCACAAGCGCTGCAGGCCGTTTTGCTCTGAAATCGGGCTGCAGCGCGGAGGCGTCGGTCAGTAGCTGTACACACCCTGGCCCGTCTTGCGGCCCAGGCGCCCGGCCGCCACCATTTCCTTGAGCAGCGGGCAGGGGCGGTATTTGCTGTCGCCAAACTCTTCAAGGTAAACGTTCATCACCGCCAGGCACACGTCCAGGCCGATCATGTCGGCCAGCGCCAGCGGGCCGATGGGCTGGTTGCAGCCGAGCTTCATGCCGGCGTCGATGTCCTCCGGCGTGGCCAGGCCCTCGGCCAGCACGAAGAAGGCCTCGTTGATCATCGGCACCAGGATGCGGTTCACCACGAAGCCCGGCGCGTTCTTCACCGTGATGGGGCTCTTGCCCAGCGACTCGGCCAGGGCCTTCACGGCGTCGTGCGTGGCGTCGCTGGTCTGCAGGCCGCGGATGATTTCCACCAGCGCCATCATCGGCACCGGGTTGAAGAAGTGCATGCCGATGAAGCGGTCGGGCCGCGAGGTGGCGGCGGCCAGTTGCGTGATGGAGATCGACGAGGTGTTCGACGCGATGATGACGTCGGGCGCCGCGATCGCGTCCACCTGCTTGAGGATCTTCACCTTCAGCTCGTGGTTCTCCGTGGCGGCCTCGATGATGAGCTGCGCGGCCTTCAGGTCGTCGTAGTTCGTCGAGGTCTTGATGCGCGCGAGCGCCGCGTCCTTGTCGGCCGTGGTGATCTTGTCCTTCTTGATGAGCCGGTCCAGGCTGCCCGCCACCGTGGAGAGGCCCTTTTGCACGGCCGCGTCGGAGATGTCCACCATCACCGCGTCGATGCCGGCCACCGCGCAAGCCTGCGCGATGCCGTTGCCCATGGTGCCCGCGCCGATGATGCCGACGGTCTTGATCGTCATGTGATGTTCCTTGTGGTGAGTTGGAGGGTGCAGGGGCGCTGCAGAGCGCTGCCCGCGATGGTAGGGCCAATCGCCGCCGGGGCCTTCGTGGCCGTCGCCCGGGCGGTGGGCGCGGCGTGGGACGGTCGTGCAGGCGGCTCTGTGGCACGCGCGTTGCTTGGGGCCTGGGGCCCCTTCTTCACAGGAATCTTCTCCCCATGAACCGCAACGACGTCACCGAAAAGATCATCGGCACCAAGGTCGCCAAAGGCCTGCAGTGGCACGACATCGCCACCCAGGTCGGCCAGTCCAAGGAATGGACGACGGCGCTGTGCCTGGGCCAGATGACCGCCTCGCCCGAACAGGCCCGGGTGCTGGGCCGCATCTTCGATCTGACCGACGAAGAGCAGAAATGGCTGCAGGTGGTGCCGTACAAGGGCTCGCTGCCCACGCCCGTGCCCACCGATCCGCTCATCTACCGCTGGTACGAGATCGTGAGCGTCTATGGCACCACCATCAAGGAGCTGATCCACGAGGAATTCGGCGACGGCATCATGAGCGCCATCGACTTCAGCATGGACATCACCCGCGAGGCCGACCCCAAGGGCGACCGCGTGAACGTGGTGCTGTCGGGCAAGTTCCTGCCGTACAAGCAGTATTGAGGGCGGGCGGGACGAACGCCCCCGACTCTGGCTGGGCGGGCTGGACGCCAGCAGCCTGGCGAGGCCCGTGCCGCAGCGTGCCGGCGTGGCCTGCGCTGCGCCAAGGGGGATTGCGTTCGCGGGGCCGGCAAGCGCGGGAGCGCAGCGGCGCGCAGTCGCTCTATCATCGCCGGCTGCAGGGCCCGCATGCCGGGCCACTTTCCCGCCCACTTCACACCTTGCTCGTTCCGCCCATGACCACTCTTGGCACTCCCCTCTCGCCTTCCGCCACCAAAGTGATGCTGCTCGGCAGCGGTGAACTGGGCAAGGAAGTCCTCATCGCCCTGCAGCGCCTGGGCGTCGAAACCATCGCCGTGGACCGCTACGAGAACGCGCCCGGCCAGCAGGTGGCGCACCATGCGCGCACCATCACCATGAGCGATCCGGCGCAGCTCAAAAGCCTGATCGAGGCCGAGCGCCCGCACCTCGTCGTGCCCGAGATCGAGGCCATCGCCACGCCCATGCTCGAAGAACTGGAAGCCGCCGGCACCGTGCGCGTCATCCCGACGGCCCGCGCCGCGCGCCTGACCATGGACCGCGAAGGCATCCGCCGACTGGCGGCAGAAACCCTGGGCCTGCCCACCAGCCCGTATCGCTTCTGCGATTCGGCCGAAGAGCTGCAGGCCGCCATCGACGGCACCGACGGCCAGCCCGCCATCGGCTTTCCGTGCGTGGTCAAGCCCGTGATGAGCAGCTCCGGCAAGGGCCAGAGCAAGCTGGACGGCCCGGCCGACGTGCAAAAGGCCTGGGACTACGCCATGGCCGGCGGCCGCGTGAGCCATGGCCGCGTCATCGTCGAAGGCTTCATCGATTTCGAATACGAGATCACGCTGCTCACCGTGCGCGCCAAGGCCGCCGACGGCAGCATCCAGACCTCGTTCTGCGAACCCATCGGCCACAAGCAGGTCAGCGGCGACTACGTGGAAAGCTGGCAGCCCCAGCCCATGCCCTCGGTCGCGCTGCAGCGCGCCCAGGACATCGCCCGGGCGGTGACCGACGACCTCGGCCGCGGCCTGGACGGCCAGCCCTCGGGCCTGGGCCTCTTCGGCGTGGAACTGTTCGTGAAGGGCGACGAAGTCTGGTTCAGCGAGGTGAGCCCGCGCCCGCACGACACCGGCCTGGTCACGCTGGCCACGCAGCACCAGAGCGAATTCGAACTGCACGCCCGCGCCATCCTGGGCCTGCCGGTGGACACCAGCCTGCGCAACCCGGGCGCCAGCGCCGTGATCTATGGCGGCGTGGATGCGCACGGCATCGCCTTCGACGGCGTGGAGGAAGCCCTGGCGGTGCCGGGCACGGACCTGCGCCTCTTCGGCAAGCCGGAGAGCTTCACCAAGCGGCGCATGGGCGTGGCGGTGGCGCGGGCGGAGTCGGTGGACACCGCGCGCGCCAACGCCAAGTTGGCAGCGGGCAAGGTCAAGCCGCGGGTGGCTTGATCCCTCCAGAAGTGGGCATCTGATTTCGGGATCGCTGAAGCATCTCTGCGTCGTCCGAACGCATCGAAAGCGGCGGGAGATGGTGGGTCTCTCCGCTCATCCACAGCAGACGCTCGCCCATGGGCCTGCGTCTCAGCGCAGGCAGCGGCAAACACCCGGCCTTTTGCCCCTTCGCGGGCCATCCAGCGGGTCACGTGGTCGTTCTGCGTGAGACGAGCACGCGCGGAGTCGAAGGGAATCCGTGTCGGCGCGCCGACCAGGCGACGCAGAGACCGATCGCCAGGAGTGCCATCAGCGCCCAACCGAAGGACTGGGCTCCCCAACCATTCAGCAACCATCCTCCCAATAGGCCACCACCGGCGATCGCGCTGTTCCAGGCGACGACATTCATCGACAACGCCACGTCCGCACCGTCGCCGGCAGCATCGGCCAGCGCGGTTTGCAGCAAGGTGGCGGCGCCGCCGAAGCTCAGTCCCCAAACCGCCACTCCGCCATAGATCGCGACAGGCGCATCGGACAGGCCGACAAACCCAACGGCCACCACCACGAAGGCCAGCAGGCTGCCCAGAACCGCCGCGCGCAGATGCCGGTCCACCAAACGGCTGCTGATGGCGATACCCGCCAAGGCAGATACGCCGAAGACCAGCAGCACCAGGTCGACACGGTTGCCGAGCCCCGCCCTCGAAACGAACGGTGCGATGTAGGTGTAGAGGATGTTGTGGGCCAGCATCCATGCGATGACCACGGCCAGCACCGGTCGCACGCCCGGGGTGACGAGCACCCGGCCCAAGGGTAGCCGCTGCGTGCCGACCTGGCCCGGATAGTCCGGCACCTTGGCGATGACCCAGACGATGAGCAGCAGCGTCAGCGCCGACATGATCCCGAAAGCCGTGCGCCAGCCGACCGCGCTACCCAGCAGGGTTCCGAGCGGCACCCCGAGGGACAAGGCCAGTGGTGTGCCGATCATTGCCAGGGCCATCGCCCTGCCTTGCTGTTCTGGCTGGACCATGCGGCGTGCGTACGAACCCAGGAGGCTCCAAGCGAGCCCTGCTGCGGCGCCTGCGAAGAAACGCGCTGCCAGGGTCAGCGCAAAGCTGGATGAGACAGCGGTGATGGAGTTGAAGACCAGGAAGCCGGCGATGGTCAGCAGCAGCACGCTACGGCGTCGCCAGCGCTGGGTGGCCATGGTGAGCGGAATCGCAGCGAGGAGAGAGCCCAGGGCATAAGCCGTCACCATCTGCCCAGCTGCGGCCTGGGACACACCCAGGCCGGCACCGACCTGCGGCAGCAGTCCCGCTGGCAGCGTCTCGGTCCCGATGCAGATGAAGCCGGTCATGGCCAGCGCCAGTAGCGCAGCCACTGGCAGGCGATCTGCCTGCTGCGCCGGGTTCTTCAAAAGGTGAGGGGAGCCGTCCACCGGTTTACTTGACATGTCGAGCCTTTATATATCGATCGGTACAAATGTATGGGTGCGACCGATGGCTTGTCAACAAGTTTTGTACCGATTAGTATTTATGTGCTGAAGAAGAGGAGGCCGCATGGCTACGATGGGACGTCCGCGCAATTTCGACCGGGATACGGCAGTCGATCAGGCCATGTGCCTCTTTTGGGAGCACGGTTTCGACGCCACTTCCCTCGCGCAGCTGAAGGAAGGTCTGGGTGGCGGCATCACGGCACCGAGCTTCTACGCGGCCTTCGGTTCCAAGGAGGCGTTGTTTCGCGAGGCGGTCGATCGCTACATGGCGACCCATGGACGGGTCACGGCCTGCCTGCACGATCTAGCGATGCCACCCCGCGCGGCGATTGAAACGGCGCTGCGCCGATCGGCCGCCATGCAGTGCGAGCCCGGCCATCCGCGTGGCTGCATGGTGTCCCTGGGCGTGATGAGCGCACCGTCGCCGGGTCATGCTGCCGTCGCGCAGCCGCTTCACGATGCCCGCGCCATCGTGCGAGCAGGCATCTTGGCCTGCGTGCGACGGGGCGTGGCGTTGGGGGAGCTCCGCGCCGACATCGACACGGAGGCCCTCGCTGCCGTTTTCGACAGCTTCCTTACCGGCCTTTCGACATTGGCGCGCGACGGCGCCGATGGCGCTCAGCTGGATGCGGCCGTCACGCAGGTCATGCTCGTGTGGGACGCCTCCAGGCTCGTGAAGTCGACGAAGCGCAAACCGGCACCGAAGCCTTGATGGTTTCAGCGTCGGCGTATCGATGGTTCACGGCTTCATGCGAGGCGATAAGCTTCGATTCCAGCGCAGCCGTTGACATGGCTGTATCGAGCCATGCGCTCATCATGGGGCCAACGCACCCATCCATGCTCAACCTCAGATGAAGTTCGGATACACCATCGTCTATGTGCCAGACGTCGAGGCCTCACTATCGTTCTTCGAGCAAGCATTCGGTCTGCCTCGACGGTTCCTGCACGAGTCCGGAGCCTACGGCGAAGTAGAGACCGGGGCGACGACGCTTGCCTTCGCGCACCATGAGCTGGCGTCCACCAACTTCGAGGGTGGCCATGTCGCGGCTTGGGAGTCGACGAAGCCGTTGGGTGTAGAGCTCGGCTTGGTGACCGACAACGTTGAATCTGCGCATGCGCGGGCGCTGGCTGCCGGGGCCAGGGAAGTCGCCGAACCTCGTACGAAGCCTTGGGGGCATGTCGTATCGTATGTACGCTGCCCGGACGGCACGCTCGTGGAGCTTTGCTCTCCCATGGACGGCTGACCTCGGCCGGGTCGTTTCCATGCGGCAGCTCTGGGCCCAAGGCAGCTCTTCAAGTCACGAGGCAAGCAGAGTGGTGTCGGTTTCTTTGCGCATCCACGTTGCCGGCTTGGCCGATGCCACGTCGCCCCCCGCCTAACTTCGCCCCGCGCTCGACCCCCGCACCACCAGCGCCCCCTCCAACACCACCTGCCGCACCGGCCGCTGCGGGTCCTGCATGCGCTGCAGCAGCAGCTCCGCCGCCGTGCGGCCGATGTCGTAGGTGGGCTGGGCGACGGTCGTCACATCCAGCGCGGGCAGCGACGTCCAGTCGTTGTTGTCGAACCCCGCGACGCCGATGTCCTGCGGCGGGCGCAGGCCGGCGGCCTGCACGGCCTGCAGGGCGCCCAGCAGCAGCAGGCCGTTGGTGGCCAGCAGGGCGTCGGGCCGGTCGGGGCGGGAGAGTAGCTGGGCCGTGGCGCGCTCGCCGGCCTCACGCGTCGGGTCCATCCACACTGGCTGCGGCGCCAGGCCGTGGGCGGCCAGGGCTTCGGCATAGCCGGCGTGGCGCTGCTGGCCGGTGGTGCTGTGGGTGCCCGCCAGCAGGGCGATGCGGCGGTAGCCGTTGGCCAGCAGGTGGTCGGTGGCGCGGCGGGCGGCGGCGTGGTTGTCGAGCACCACGCGGTCGGCGCGGGTCGAATCCAGCGCCCGGTCCACCAGCACCAGCGGAAAGGGCCAGGCCTGCGGGCGCAGCTGCTTCAGGCCCGCCATGGTGGGCGACAGGATCACGCCACTGGCCTGCTCGTCGGCCATCAGTTCCAGGTACGACTGTTCCTTGGCCGGGTCTTCGTCGCTGTTGCAGAGGATGAGCCGCAGCCCGTGGCGGTAGGCGACGTCTTCCACGGCGCGGCCCACGTCGGTGAAGAAGGCGCTGCGGATGTCCGAGACGATCAGGCCCACCAGCGAGGCACGGCGCTGCCGCAGCCGGCGCGCCGCGAGGTTGGGGCGGTAGGCCAGTTCGGCGATGGCGCGCTCCACCTGCTCGCGCAGCGGGGCGCGCACCGCTTCGGGGGTGCTGAGCACGCGCGAGACGGTGGTGGTGGACACACCGGCGCGCAGCGCCACGTCCTTGATGCTGGCCAAGCGAAAACCTCCTGAATGGGGACAAAGGAAATGGTATCGATTCCAGGATGGCTTGCATAGTCATCCATCAAGGGCAGTGCCACGCCGCGGAAAAAACGTCCGGATTTCATGGTGTCGAGTCAGGGTTTTCCCTTGATTTGGCCGCATTTTCGGGGGTGACCGGCTTGCGGGACCAGAAACCCGCGACGGATAATCGGTTCTGGAATCGATACCAAATTTGCAGGAGACATTGCATGTCCACCATTCCGGTCGAAGTGCGCCTGGGCGCAGCGCCGCACAACCGCGAAGACGCCGTGCGCGCCGCGGGCGCCTTGCTGGCCCAGGCCGGCCACATCCAGCCCGCCTACGTCGACAGCCTGCTCCAGCGCGAGAAGGTGGCCAACACCTTCCTGGGCGAGGGCCTGGCCATTCCCCACGGCATGGTGGAAGACAAGCACCTGGTGCGCCGCACCGGGCTGGCCGTGCTGCAGGTGCCGGCTGGCGTGCGCTGGGGCGACGATGCCAAGCAGGCGCATCTGGTGGTGGCCATCGCGGCCGCGTCGGACGAGCACATCCAGGTGCTGCGCCGCCTGACCCGCCTGATGCAGGGCGGCGCGCTGATGCGGCGGCTGGCGACCACCACCGATGCGGACGAGATCGTGCGCGCCCTCACGGCCGACGAAGCGGCCGGCCCGGCGGCGGGCGGTGCCGCCAGCATTCCCGCGCTGGAAGACTTTCCGCTCGGCCGCGAGCTGTCCTTGAACTACCCCAACGGCCTGCACGCACGGCCGGCGGGCGAATGGGCGCGCGTCGCCGGCCGCTTCAGCGCCCGGGTGCACGTGCGCTGCGGCGACACGGTGGCCGACGCCAAGAGCGTGGCCGCGCTGCTGGGCCTGGGCGCGGGGCGCGGCGCGCAGCTGCGCCTGTCGGCCCAGGGCGCCGATGCGGCGGCGGCGCTCTCGACGCTGAACGCCACCATCCAGCGCCTGGGCGACGAGGAAAGCCGCCAAGCCGAACTGTCGGCCGCCCGCCAGGCGCAGGCGCAGGGCCTGGGCAGCGAGCTGGGCGACTGGCAGCCCACGGCCCGCCACACGTTCACCGGCATCGCGGCCAGCCCGGGCCTGGTGGTGGGCACGCTGGTGCAGGCCGAGGGCGCCGCGCTGGAGGTGGACGACCGCTTCACCACCATCGCCGAAGAAGCCGCGCAGCTGGACCGCGCCCTGGCAGCGGCGCTGGCCCAGCTGCAGCAACTGGCCGCCGATGCCCAGGCCGCCGGCCGCGCCGAGCAGGCCGCCATCTTCACCGCGCACCAGGGCCTGCTGCAGGACGCCGGCGTGCTGCAGGCGGTGAGCCGCAGCGTGGTGCAGGGCCACGGCGCCGCCTGGTCGTGGCGCCATGCCATGGCCGAGCGCGTGGCCGCGCAGCGGGCGCTGGCCGACGCCACGCTCGCCGCCCGCGCCGCCGACCTGCAGGACGTGGGCGAGCGCGTGCTGCGCCACCTGCTGGGCCGGGGCGACGAGGACGCCGCCGTGGCCGCCTGGCCGCACGACGCCATCCTGCTGGCCGACGACCTCTCGCCCTCGGTCACCGCGCAGATCGACACCAGCCGCGTGCGGGGCTTTTGCACCGCGCGCGGCGGCCCCACGGCGCACACCGCCATCCTGGCGCGTGCCCTGGGGCTGCCCGCCGTGGTGGCGGCCGGTCCGGGCGTGTTGCCCAGCGCCAGCGGCGACGCGGCAGCGCCCCACCTGGCGGGGGCCGTGGCCATTCTGGACGGCTACCGCGGCCGGCTCTACGTGGGCCCGAGCGAGACCGCGCTGATCGAGGCGCGCGAGCGCATGGCCCGGCTGGCCCGCCGGCAGGAAGAAGAAGCCCGCACCCGCCAGCAGCCCGCCACCACCACCGACGGGCACACGGTGGAGATCGCCGCCAATGCCAACCGCGCCGACCAGGCCGCGAAGGCGCTGGAAGCCGGCGCCGAGGGCGTGGGCCTGATGCGCACCGAATTCCTCTTCCTCGAGCGCGACACCGTGCCCGGCGAAGACGACCAGTACGAGGTCTACCGCGCCATGGTGGAGGCCCTGCAGGGCAAGCCCCTGGTCGTGCGCACGCTGGACATCGGCGGCGACAAGCAGGTGCCGCACCTGGATCTGCCGGTGGAAGAGAACCCCTTTTTGGGCGTGCGCGGCGCGCGGCTCGCCCTCAAGCGCGACGACCTGCTGGTGCCGCAGCTGCGGGCGCTCTACCGCGCCGCGCACCACGGCCCGCTGCAGGTCATGTTCCCCATGATCAGCACGGTGGAAGAGGTGCTGACGCTGCGCCAGCGCATGGAATCGGTGCGCGCCGAGCTGAACGCCCCGGCCGTGCCGGTGGGCATCATGATCGAGGTGCCCTCGGCCGCGCTCATCGCCGACCGGCTGGCCGCGCACGTGGATTTCTTCTCCATCGGCACCAACGACCTCACGCAATACACGCTGGCCGTGGACCGCCAGCACCCGGAGCTCGCCGGCATGGCCGACAGCCTGCACCCTGCCGTGCTGCGCCTGATCGAGCGCACGGTGGCGGGCGCCCGCCAGCACCGCCGCTGGGTGGGCGTCTGCGGGGGCCTGGCCGGCGAGCCGCTGGGCGCCGCGCTGCTGGTGGGCCTGGGTGTCGATGAACTGAGCATGAGCACCGGCGACATCGGCACCGTCAAGGCCCTGCTGCGGCGCCACGGCCTGGCCGAGCTGCAGGCCCTGGCACGGCGCGCGCTACAGGTGGACACGGCCGACGAGGTGCGTGCGCTGGGCGCCGAACTGCGCCCCGCCACCGCGCCATGACGGCCCGCACACCCGCCCATCGAGGATTGGCAATGATTGCTATCAAGTTAATAGCTGCATGCGTAGATGGATCAAGCGCTGGAGGCCGATTTGGCACCAAGAATGCGCTGGTGTCACCCGCAGGAGCCCGCCATGGCTGACGCCGCCCGCATCTTCACCATCACGCTCAACCCGGCCATCGACCACACCGTGCGCGTGGCCGCGCTGGTGCCGGGCGAGGTGCACCGCGCCCAGGGCGACCAGCGCGAGGCCGGCGGCAAGGGCGTGGGCGTGGCGGCCGTGCTGGCCGCGCTGGGCGTGCCCGTCACGGCCACCGGCTGGTTGGGCGCCGACAACGACGCCGTGTTCGTGACCGCCTTCGCGGCGCGAGGCATCGACGACGCCATGCTGCGCCTGCCCGGCGCCACCCGCACCAACATCAAGATCGCCGACGCATCGCGGGGCGACTCCACCGACATCAACCTGCCCGGCCTGTCGCTGGCGCCCGATGCGCTGCAGCAAGCCGAGTCCGGCCTGCTGGCCACGCTCGCCGGGCGCGTGCGCCCCGGCGACTGGTGCGAGCTGGCCGGCAGCCTGCCGCCCGGCGCCGATGCCGGCGCGTGGGAACGCATCGCCCGTGCGGTGCACGCGCAGGGCGCCCACGTCGCCATCGACACCGGCGGCGCCGTGCTGCTGCAGCTGCTGCGCGCCCTGGCCGACCCGGCACGCGGCACCGTGGTGCCGGTCGCCTTCATCAAGCCCAACCAGGCCGAGCTCGAAGAGCTGGCTGGCCGCGCCTTGCCCACGCGGGCCGACGTGGCCGCCGCGGCGCGGGGCCTGTGCCGCGACCACGGCGTGCGCCAGCTGGCCGTGTCGCTGGGCGGCGAGGGCGCCGTCATCGCCACTGCCGAAGGCTGCTGGCATGCCGCAGCGCCCCGCGTGCCCGTCGCCACCACCGTGGGCGCGGGGGACGCGCTGGTCGCCGGCACGCTGGCCGCGCTGTCGCAAGGCCAGCCCATGCCCGCGGCGGCCACCTTCGGCATGGCCTGCGCGGCCGCGCGCATCCAGCGCATCGCGCCCGGCCTGCCGCACCGGCCCGAGGTCGACGCCCTGGCCGCCGCCATCACCGCGCAGCCGATCTAATCAGGAGAGACAACCATGGCCCAACTCATCGCCATCGCCGCGAGCCAGGCCGGCCCGGCACACAGCTTCATGGTGGCCGAGGCGCTGCGCGCCGCCGCCGAATCGGCGGGCCACCGGCTCGCGCTCAGCGTGCACAGCACCCTGGGCACGCAGGGGGCTTTCAGCGATGCCGAGCTGGCCACCGCCGCCGCCGTCATCGTGGCCGCCGACATGCCGGTGGACCGGCAGGACCTGCTGGGCACCATCGACGTGCCCGTGCACGAGGCCACGCCCCAGGCCGTGCTGGCCGACGCGGCCGGCGTGGTGCGCGCGGCGCTGGCCGGCATGGGGGTGGGCGCTTCGCCAGACCTGCCGGCCAACGCGCCGGCCGAACTGCTGGACGACGTGCCGGATGGCCCCCTCCACATCGTCGCCATCACTTCCTGCCCCACCGGCGTGGCCCACACCTTCATGGCGGCCGAGGCGCTGGAGCAGGGCGCCCGCGCGCTGGGCCACACCATCAAGGTGGAGACGCAGGGCTCGGTGGGCGCGCAGAACACGCTCACCGCCGCCGAGATCGCCGCCGCCGACCTGGTGGTGATCGCCGCCGACACGCAGGTCCACCGCGACCGCTTCGTCGGCAAGCGCCTCTACGCCACCGGCACCAAGGCCGCCATCCACGACGCGGCGGCCGTCTTCGCCCAGGCCCGGGCGCAGGCCCTGGTGTGGGGCGCGGGTGCCGCCGCCGCCACCACCGAGGACGCGGCCGCCCCGGCAGCCGCGCCCGCCCGGCGCGAATCCACCGGCGCCTACAAGCACCTGATGACGGGCGTGTCCTTCATGCTGCCCTTCGTGGTGGCGGGCGGCCTGCTGATCGCGCTGGCCTTCGCGCTGGGCGGCATCTACGTGTATGACGACGCGCACAAGGGCACGCTGGGCTGGGTGCTGTTCCAGGTGGGCGCCAATGCCGGCTTCGCGCTCATGCTGCCGGCACTGGCGGGCTACATCGCCTACTCCATCGCCGACCGGCCCGGCATCGCGCCCGGCATGATCGGCGGACTGCTGGCCGGCACGGTGGGCGCGGGCTTCCTGGGCGCCATCGCGGCGGGCTTCATCGCCGGCTATGCGGTGCACTGGCTCAACCGCCTCATCCGCCTGCCGCGCGGGCTCGACGGCTTGAAGCCCGTGCTGATCCTGCCGCTGCTGGGCGCGGCCATCGTTGGCGTGCTGATGATGATGGTGATCGGCGCACCCATGGCCGCCGTGATGGGCGCGCTGACCGAATGGCTCAAGGGCCTGCAGACCGGCAGCGCCGTGCTGCTGGGCATCATCCTGGGCGCCATGATGGCCTTCGACATGGGCGGGCCGGTGAACAAGGCGGCCTACGTCTTCTCCACCACGCTCATCGCCAGCGGCGTGGCCAACCCCATGGCCGCGGCCATGGCGGCCGGCATGACGCCGCCGCTGGGCATCGCCCTGGCGTGCTGGCTGTTCAAGAGCCGGTTCTCGGCCGAGGAGCGCGAAGCCTCCAAGGCCGCCGCCGTGCTGGGCCTCGCCTTCATCACCGAAGGCGCCATTCCCTTCGTCGCCCGCGACCCGCTGCGCGTGATCCCGGCCTGCGTGCTGGGCTCGGCGGTGGCCGGCGGCCTGTCGATGGCCTGGAACATCGGCCTGCAGGCCCCGCACGGCGGCATCTTCGTGCTGGCCATTCCGAACGCCGTGAACCACGTGGTGCTGTACGCCGCCGCCATCGTGGCCGGCGCCGTGGTCACGGGCGTGGCGCTGGGCCTCTTCAAGAAGCGCGTGGCGGCGCCCGGAGCCGCCGCATGACGCTGCGGCTGACCCGGGACACGCGGCTGTGCATGTCGCTGGCCGCGCGGCCCAGCAACATCGGCACGCGGTTCCACAACTTCCTGTATGAAGAGCTAGGCCTGGACTACGTCTACAAGGCCTTCACCACCACCGACCTGCCGGCCGCCATCGCCGGCGTGCGCGCCCTGGGCGTGCGCGGCTGCGCCATCTCGATGCCGTTCAAGGAAGCGGTGATTCCGCTGGCCGATGCGCTCGACCCATCGGCCGAGCGGCTGCAATCGGTGAACACGCTGGTGAACGACGACGGGCGCCTCGTGGCCTACAACACCGACTACCTGGCCGTGCGTGCGCTGCTGCAGCGCCATGCCGTGCCGTCCGGCCTGCGGGTGGCGCTGCGCGGCAGCGGCGGCATGGCGCGTGCGGTGCTGGCAGCCCTGGTCGATGCGGGGTTGGCGCAAGGTGTCGTGATCGCACGCAACGAGTCCGCCGGCCGCGCACTGGCCGCCGCCAACGGCTACGGCTGGCAGCCCGAGGCCGGCCCCGTCGAGGCCGATGTGCTGGTCAATGCCACACCCATCGGCATGGCGGGCGGTGCCGATGCCGAGGCGCTGGCGTTCACGCCGGCCCAGGTGGCAGCTGCGGCCTGGGTGTTCGACGTGGTCGCGATGCCAGCCGAAACCCCGCTGATCGCCGAGGCGCGTCGCCAGGGCCGCCCGGTCATCACGGGCGCCGAGGTGATCGCGCTGCAGGCGGCTGAGCAGTTTGCGCTCTATACCGGGATGCGGCTGACGGATGAGCAGGTGGAGCGGGCATCGGCCTTCGCCCGCGGCGCTTGACGCCCACCCGGTTCGCGGCGGAGAGGCCGCGAACCGGGCAGGGGGCTGCCTACTGCCTGCCTACTGCCTTCCTACTGCGTCACGCAGCTGAAGCTCTCCGCCTTGTCCACGTCGCCCGCGCCCGCGTAGCGTGGCCAGCTGGGATATTCGCACAACGGCCGGGTGCGGCCCGGCACGCCGGCCGTGTCCGTCACTACCTGGGCCGTGGGGGCGGTGCCGCTGCCCACCCACTGGTCCAGCGCCTTGAGCCCATCCCAGTTGGCGTTGAAGGCGGTGCTGGCCGCATGGCCGTAGCCCGGCACTTCGTAGTAGCGCGCGAAGCCGCGCACCGCCGTGGCGCCCATGGTCTGCTCCAGCCGCTGCCAGTACTGCGCCGTGGCGCGGGTGCTGACGAGGGCGTCGGCCGAGCCGTGGGCCATCAGCAGCTTGCCGCCGCGCTTCTGGAAGGCGGAGAGGTCGGTGCTGTTGATGTCCTGCAGCCTGGCCAGGGTGTTGATGCGGTCGGTCCACGGGCCGGGGTTCTGCGGGTCCAGCGCCAGGCTGTTGTAGTTCGCGTCGCGCGTGACGAAGTAGCGCACCCACTGGTCCCAGAACACGGCCCAATACGGCGCGGTGAGCGGGGCGGGGCTGGCCGGCGCGGTGGTGTTCATCGCCAGCAGGTTCACGGTGGGCTGCAGCGGGCTGCTGCTTTGCTCGCCCAGCTCGGTGCCCCAGACGTTGAAGCCGGGGTACTGGGTCTCGCCGCTGCCCAGGGGCGCGCTGAACTGGATCGCCGTCGAATAGGTCTTGAGCGCCGAGATCATCGCGTCGGACAGGCACTGGTCGCCCTCGTTGCCGCCGCTCGCGCAGCGCAGCGGCTGGCCATTGAAGCGGGCGATGGCGGGGTCGAACTGCGCGTTGCAGGC
This sequence comes from Acidovorax sp. FG27, assembly GCF_040365715.1. Lineage (NCBI taxonomy): Bacteria > Pseudomonadati > Pseudomonadota > Betaproteobacteria > Burkholderiales > Comamonadaceae > Acidovorax > Acidovorax sp. FG27. The sequence continues at coordinate 1,500,746 of NZ_BAABVY010000009.1, read as the reverse complement.
GGCCACGTTGCTGACCACGCCGTCCTGCAGGCCGTCGAGCCCGTCGCACTGCGCCAGCGCCGCCTGACGCAGCAGCTTGCGCTGGCCCAGGCTGGGGTAGGCGCCCGGCTGGGCGAAGGCGCGGCTGATGCGGCCGAACTGCAGGTCCAGGCTGGCGGCGTTCCAGGCCGGGTACCAGGCGAGCACGCCGTCCCAGTCGGCCGGCCACTTCTGCGCGACGGCCAGGGCTTCACGCCCGCCGGTCGAGCCGCCCAGGAAGTAGCGCTTGCCGGGCTTTTCGCCATAGAAGCGGCTGACCAGCACGTCGGCGACGTCGCTCACTTTCTTCAGCGCGGCGCCCGAGAAGTTGGTCACCGCCTCGTCGTTGGTGCCGAAGCTGCCGTCGCGGCTGCCGGCCGCGCCCGCCTGGTGGCCGGAGTCGCTGGCGAACACGGCGTAGCCCTGGCTCAGCAGCGGGTAGGCGCCCTGGCTGGCGGGGGCCGCCGGGTAGGTGTAGAGGCTGGGCAGCACACCGTTGTAGCCGCCGCCTCCCAGCATGACGACCTTGCCGTTCCACTCCTTGGGCAGGAGCAGCCCCATCTTGATGGCCGGCGCGGCCGGGTCCACCGGCCGGATGGAGATGTTGGCGCGCACCGAGGCGGGCGGCTGCGCGCCGCTGGCGGCCGTGGGCGTCTCCACCGACGTGACCGTCGCGCCGTTGGTGGGCAGGCCGATCTGGCTGGCGGCGACCTGCTGCTGGGCGAGCTCCTTGCTGGCGTCTTCGAAGTTGTAGCCGTGCGAGCCGGCGCTGCCGCAGGCCGTAAGGGCTGCGGCAGCGCCGGCCGTGGCCAGCAGGCGCCAGGCGGGTCGGGCGATGGGAGTGGTGGTGAAGGTGCGCGTCACGTTGTCTCCTGTGGTGGGATGTGGGTCGAGAAGCCCACCGACCATTGTGGAAGTGGCGCGGCGCCTGTCACTCGGCGTTTGCAGCTAGGTAGTAGTCCATACGTGAAAAAGCCAGCACGGTGGTGCTGGCTTTGGTGTAGCAGTGGGGCCCCGCACGGCCCGCGTGGCAATGCCGCCGGCTACTGGAACGCCACCTCGGCAAAGCTGCGCAGCTTGCGGCTGTGCAGACGGCTCACGCCGCCTTCGCGCAGGATCTCGATGGCGCGCATGCCGATGCGCAGATGCTGGTCGACCCGCTCGCGGTAGAAGTGGTTGGCCATGCCGGGCAGCTTGATCTCGCCGTGCAAGGGCTTGTCGGACACGCACAGCAGCGTGCCGTAGGGCACCCGGAAGCGGAACCCGTTGGCCGCGATGGTGGCGCTTTCCATATCCAGCGCCACGGCGCGGCTCTGGCTGAAGCGGCGCTGGGGCATGTTGTCGGGCAGCAGCTCCCAGTTGCGGTTGTCGGTGCTGGCGACGGTGCCGGTGCGCATGATGCGCTTCAGGTCGGCCTCGGGCACCTGGCTCACGTCGGCCACGGCCTGCTGCAGCGCCAGCTGGATCTCGGCCAGCGCGGGAATGGGCACCCAGAGCGGCAGCTCTTCGTCCAGCACGTGGTCTTCGCGCACATAGGCGTGGGCCAGCACGTAGTCGCCCAGCTGCTGGCTGTTGCGCAGGCCGGCGCAGTGGCCCAGCATCATCCAGGCATGGGGCCGCAGCACGGCGATGTGGTCGGTGATGGTCTTGGCATTCGACGGGCCCACGCCGATGTTGACCATGGTGGTGCCGCTGCGGTCGGCGCGCACCAGGTGGTAGGCGGGCATCTGCGGCAGGCGGGGCGGGGCCACGCCCAGGTCGTCGCCGGCCTCGGCGGCCAGGCCCTTGCGGCGGGTGACCACGTTGCCGGGCTCGATGAAGGCGATGTATTCGCTGTCCGGGTTGGCCATCTCGGCATGGCCCAGGCGCACGAACTCGTCGATGTAGAACTGGTAGTTGGTGAACAGCACGAAGTTCTGGAACCACTCGGGCGCCGTGCCGGTGTAGTGGCGCAGGCGGTGCAGCGAATAGTCCACCCGCGGCGCGGTGAAGAGCGACAGCGGCTGCGCCTCGCCCGCCCGTGCCGCCCAGGTGCCGTTGGCGATGCCGTCGTCCATGGCCGCCAGGTCGGGCAGGTCGAACACGTCGCGCATCAGCATGCGCCGCTCGGGCGTGAGCGAGCCTTCGATGTGGTCGTGCTCGGCGAACGAGAAGTGGATCGGAATGGGCTGGTTGCTGATGCCGACCTCCAGCTCCACGTTGTGGCTGGCGCGCAGCAGGCGGAACTGCTCGGCGTAGTAGCGGGCGAACAGGTCGGGCCGGGTGAGCGTGGTCTCGTAGCGCCCCGGGCCCTCGACGAAGCCATAGGCGAGCTGCGTCGCGGCCCGCGCCACGGTCAGGGTCTGCACCCGAACGAAGGGGTAGAACGCCCGGACGTGGGAGGGAGGCGTTTCTCCGCCGACGAAGCGCTGCATGGCGTCGCGCAGGTGGCCGATCTGCTGCTGGTAGATGCGCTGGACCTGCGCCAGCGCATCGGCGGGATCGGTGTGGAACGTGGGTTCGGTGAAGTCAGGAATCTGGGCCATGGCGCTATTGTCATGCAGCGCCGTGGCGTCGGCAGGATCGGGCCGCGCCTGCCCTGGGCGTATCGGTCAGGTGGGCAGATCCTGCATCCAGCGGCGCGCGCGGGCGCCGTCCATCGGCCTCGAAATGCCGTAGCCCTGCGCCAGATCGCACCCCAGCTGGCGCAACAAGGCCAGCTGCTCGGGCGTTTCCACGCCCTCGGCCACCGTCCTGAGCTGCAGACTGCGCCCCAGCTGCACGATGGCGGTGACGATCGCCACGTCGTCGTCGCTGCCGGGCGTGTCCATGACGAACGAGCGGTCGATCTTGAGCTTGTCGATCGGATAGCGCTTGAGGTAGGCCAGCGACGAGTAGCCGGTGCCGAAGTCGTCGATGGAAATGCCCACGCCCAGCGCGCGCAAGGCGCCCAGGGTTTCGCGGGCCTGGTCGGCGTCCTGCATCAGCACCGATTCGGTGATCTCGATCTCAAGGAAGCGCGCCTCCAGGCCGGTCTGCTGCAGCACGCTGGCGATCTCGCGGGCCACGTCGCGCTGGCGGAACTCCAGCGCAGACAGGTTGACCGCCACCGGCACGCGCTGCAGGCCGGCGTCGTGCCAGGCCTTCATCTGGCGGCAGGCCTCGTGCATCACCCACCGGCCGATCGGCGTGATGAGCCCGCGCGACTCGGCGATGCCGATGAAGTCGGCCGGCCCGACCAGGCCGCGTTCCGGGTGCTTCCAGCGCACCAGCGCCTCGAAGCCCACCAGCCGGCCGTCGTCCACCCGGACCTGCGGCTGGTAGTGCAATTCGAACGCGCCTTCGAAGATGGCGTCGCGCAACAGCCGCTCCTGCTGCAGGATCTCGGTGGCGCGCACTTCCATGCCGGGGGCGTAGAACTGCCGGTTGCCCCGCCCGCTGTGCTTGGCGGCGTGCATGGCGGCATCGGCGCGGCGCATCAGCTCGTCGGGCGCGCGGCCGTCCTCGGGGAACACGCTGATGCCGATGGAGGGCGAGAGCGAGAGTGGTGTGCCGTCCACGTGGAAGACCTGGCGCATGTCGGCCAGCAACTGGTCGGCCACGGCGGCGGCGTCGCCCCGGTTGTGGATGTCGGGCAGCACCACCGCGAACTGGTCGCCGCCCACGCGCGCCACCAGGTCGGACGGGCGGACCGCGCCCTGCATGCGCCGGGCCATCTCGCACAGCAGCAAGTCGCCCGCTTGGTGGCCGAGCGAGTCGTTCACGGTCTTGAAATGGTCCAGGTCGAGGAACAGCACCGCCGCCCGCGCGTGCCGCCGCTGCGCGGTGTCCAGCGTCTGGCCCAGCTGGCCCATCAGGTGCCGGCGGTTGGGCAACTGCGTGAGGGAGTCGTGCTGCGACAGGAATTCCAGCCGCGCCTGCGCCTGCTTGCGCGCCGTGATGTCGCGCAGCACCGCGATGCGGTAGTCGCCGCCCGGCTCCGGCATGTTCTTGCCGATGATCTCGACCGGAATGCGCCGGCCGTCCTTGTGCAGCACGGTCGCTTCGTAGGAATGCTCGCGGCCGGCCATCACGTAGTCCTCGGCCTGCGCGCGGTACTCCTCGCTCACGAATCCCAAAATGCCGCGGCCCTGCACCTCGGGCAGGGTGTAGCCCAGCAGCCGCGTCACGGCGTCGTTCATGTCCACCACCCGGCCGTCGCGGTGGAAGACGATGGCCTCGTCGGTGGCGAGCGAGAACTTGCGCATGCGCTCTTCGCTCAGCAGCACCGCCTGCTCCGACAGCCAGTGGTGGGTGATGTCGTTGACCAGCACCAGGATGACCCGCTGCCCGCCGGCCAGGACGTGCGGCGTGAGCGTGACCTCGACCATGCGGCTGTCGTGCCCGGGCATCTCCAGCCGGCGCGTGTATTGCACCCGCTCGCCGGCGGCCACCCGCCGCGCGTGCGATTGCACGTCCTTCCAGGCGTCTTCGCCCACGATCTCCTGCGCCGTGCGGCCCAGCATGGCCTGCACCGCGAACCCATGGGCCTCGGCGTAACCCGCGTTGGCGAACACGCAGCGCAGATCGGGGAGCGTGTAGCAGGCCAGCAATGCCGGAACGGAATCGGCCACCATGCGCAGCAGGGACTCAGGGGTCCAGCCTTGCAGGTCGGCGAGCGTGTCGGCGTGGGGAATGTCGGACATGGAGGGTTCGGTCTGCCGGACTTATAGCCCATCGCCCCGCGGCTGTGCACCGTGCAAGCCCTCGAATCCGCCCGGCGGCACGCCGGAGCGTGCGGGCGGCACCGGGTGCGCGCCGGATAATCGGCCGATGACTACCCCTTCCGCCGATTTCGGCACCCTGCCGCTGTCCCCCGCCACGCTCGCCAACCTCCAGCAGTTGGGTTACGCGCAGATGACCGCCATCCAGGCCGCCGCCCTGCCGGCCGCGTTGCAGGGGCGTGACCTCATCGCCCAGTCCAGCACCGGCAGCGGCAAGACGGCCGCCTTCGGCCTGGCCCTGCTGGACCGGCTCAACCCGCGCCACTTCGGCGTGCAGGCCCTGGTGCTGTGCCCCACCCGCGAGCTCGCCGACCAGGTCACCACCGAGATCCGGCGCCTCGCCCGCGCGCAGGACAACATCAAGGTCGTCACCCTCTGCGGCGGCGTGCCGCTGCGCGGGCAGATCGCCAGCCTGGAGCACGGCGCGCACGTCGTCGTCGGCACGCCCGGCCGGGTGATGGACCACCTGGAGCGCAACACGCTCGACCTGCAGGGCCTGAAGACCCTGGTGCTGGACGAGGCCGACCGCATGCTGGACATGGGCTTCTTCGACGACATCGCCCAGGTGGCGCGCCAGTGCCCGGCCGACCGGCAGACGCTGCTTTTTTCTGCCACCTACCCGGAAGGCATCGAGCGCATCGCCCGGCAGTTCATGAAGTCGCCCCAGCAGATCACCGTGCAGGCGCAGCACGGCGCCGGCAAGATCGCCCAGCGCTGGTACGAGGTCAAGGAAAGCGAGCGCCTGCATGCCGTGTCGCAGTTGCTGGTCCACTTCCGGCCCGAATCGGCCATCGCCTTTTGCAACACCAAGCAGCAGTGCCGCGACCTGGTGGACGTGCTGCGCGGGCAGGGCTTCAGCGCCCTCGCGCTCTACGGCGACCTGGAGCAGCGCGACCGCGACCAGGTGCTGGTGCAGTTCGCCAACCGCAGCGCCACGGTGCTGGTGGCCACCGACGTGGCCGCACGCGGGCTGGACATCGCCCAGCTGCAGGCCGTCATCAACGTGGACGTGACGCCCGACCCGGAAATCCACATCCACCGCATCGGCCGCACCGGCCGTGCCGACGCCGAGGGCCTGGCTTTGAGCCTGGCGAGCCTGCCCGAGATGGGCAGCGTCGGCAAGATCGAGCAGCTGCAGGAGCGGGAATGCGAGTGGCACCCGCTGGCCGAGTTGACCCCCGCGCCCGGCGGCCCGCTGCTGCCGCCCATGGCCACGGTGCAGATCGTGGGCGGGCGCAAGGAAAAGATCCGCGCCGGCGACGTGCTGGGCGCGCTGACCGGCGAGATGGGCTTCACCCGCGAGCAGGTCGGCAAGATCAACGTGAACGAGTTCTCCACCTACGTGGCGGTGCAGCGCGACATCGCCGCCGAGGTGGCGCGGCGCCTGTCGGCTGGCCGCGTCAAGGGCAAGCTGGTGCGGGCCCGCCTGGTGGGCGACGAGCAGTGATCTGATTCCCCGGGGGCGTCGGCGGCCCCCGGGTTAGCCCGGGTATGCCGCCCCGCCCGGCAGAATAAACTGCAACTCATCTAGAGGAGTAGATGAATGCAGCAGTCCGACACCGACCTTGGCGTGGTCGAGCACCCTGGCCTGGCCCGCTATGCCGCGTTGGCCGCCGCCCTGCGCCAGCGTGTGGTGCGTGGCGAGTGGCCGCCCGGCACCGCGCTGCCGGCCGAGCAGGCCCTGGCGGCCGAGCACGGCGTGGCGCTCGGCACGCTCCGGCGGGCGCTGGAGCTGCTGGTGGAGCAGGGGTTGATCGAGCGCATCCACGGCAAGGGTACTTTCGTGCGCAGCGGCATCGCGGGCGCCTCGATGCTGCGCTTCTTCCGCTTCGGCGACGGCGTGGCGGGACAGCTGCCGGCATCACGCATCCTGGGGCGCACCGTGCTGGCCGCACCCGTGGAAGCCGCCCGTGCGCTGGGGCTGGCACCCGGCGAAAGCGCATTGCGCCTGCAGCGCCTGCGTCTCATCGACGGCGAACCCTGCCTCCTGGAGCACATCTGGCTGCCGCTGGACCTTTTTGGTGCGCTGGCGCCGCAGGAAGGGGCGGCAGCCACCGATGGCTCGGAGGCTTCCCGCGACTGGCCCGCGCTGCTGTACCCCTTCTACGCCAGCCGCTGCGGCGTGCACGTGCAGCGCGCGGTGGACGACATCGGCTTCGGCGTGCTGACCGCGCCGCAGGCACGCAGCCTGGAGCTGGCGGCCGGGCACCCCTGCGCCGTGGTCACCCGCCGTGCCACCGACCTGACCGGGCGTTGCGTCGAATGGCGCGTCACGCGCGGCGACGCCCACGCCTTCCATTACAGCGTCACGCTGACCTGACCAGACAACCGCATCCCCATCCCCATTCCAAGGAGCCTCGCATGCCCGTCCCATCCCACCTCCCCACCCGCCGCCTGGTGCTGGGCGCGGCCGGCGCCGCGCTTGCCGCACCCTGGATCGCCACCCGCGCCCAGCCCGCGCAAGGCATCGCCGGCGGCCGGCCCATCACCCTGGTGGTGTCGTACCCGGCCGGCGGCGGCGCTGACCTGATGGCGCGCATCATCGCTCCGCGCATGGGCGAGGCGCTGGGCCAGAGCGTGGTGGTGGACAACAAGCCCGGCGCCAGCGGCCAGATCGCGGGCGCCCATGTGGCCCGCGCCACGCCGGACGGTGCCACGCTGCTGCTGGATGCATCGTCTTTCGCCGTCAACCCGTCGCTTTATCCCAAGATGGCCTACGACTCCGCCAAGGCCTTCACGCCGCTGGCGGTGCTGGCCACGTTTCCGAACGTGCTGGTGTGCTCGGCAGGCTTCGAGGCGCGCAGCGTGCAGGACGTGATCGCCATGGCGCGCGGCAAGCCGGGCAGCGTGGCCTACGCCTCGTCGGGCAACGGCTCGGCCCAGCACCTGGCCGGCGCGCTGTTCGAAGAGCGCGCCGGCGTGCAGCTCTCGCACATTCCCTACCGCGGCGGCGGCCCGGCCATGAACGACGTGATGGCCGGCCAGGTGCCGCTCTTCTTCGCCAACGTGGCGTCTGCGCTCGGCCACATCCGGGCGGGCAAGATGCGGGCGCTGGCCGTCACCTCCGCGCTGCGCGCCCGTTCGCTGCCGGACGTGCCCACCATGGCCGAAGTGGGCGTGCGCAAGTACGAGGTGCTGGAGTGGAACCCGGTGCTGGCCCCTGCCGGCCTGCCGGCGGATGTGCAGGCGAGGCTGGCGGACGCCATCCGCCGGGCGCTGGCCGATCCCGAGGTGCTGTCGCGCGTTCGCTCCCTGGGCGGCGACGTGTTCCCCGATGCCTCGCCGGCGGCGGCCGCCCGCTTCATCCAGGGCCAGCGCGCGCTGTGGGCCGACGTGGTGCGCGACCGCAAGATCTCGGTCGGGTGACCGATGGCGGCGACACTCGACACGACTGCGCCGGCGGATGGCGGCCTGTGGGATGCCCATGTCCACGTCTTCAGCCCCGATGCGCCCGTGCAGGCCGGCCACTATCGGCCCCGGCACTTTCCGCTGGAGCGCATCGAAGCCGAGGCCGCTGCCTGCGGCGTGCAGCACCTGGTGCTGGTGCAGCCCAGCGTCTACGGCACCGACAACACCGTGATGCTCGAGGCGCTGGCCTCCCGGCCCGGCCGCCACCGCGGCGTGGCCGTGGTCGACGCTGCAGTCACCGATGCCGAACTGGACCGCATGCACGCGCTGGGCGTGCGGGGCGTCCGCTTCAATCTCGTCTCCCCGGTGGGCAACGGACCGGCGGCCTTCCAGGCGCTGGCGCCGCGCCTGCGGGACCGGAGCTGGCACGTGCAGTGGTATGCATCGCCGCGGCATCTGGCGGAGATCGCGGCGCTGCATGGCGCGGCCGGGGCGTCTGGGGCGCCCATCCCCTGTGTGCTCGACCATCTGGCCGGCATGCACGCCGGGCTGGCCGACGGCGACCCGGCATGGGGCCATCTGGCCGCGCTGGCGGAGCAGGGCACCTGCTGGGTGAAGCTCTCCGGCTGGTACCGGCTGGACTGTGCGGCGCCCTACACCGCGCTGCACGCCGCCATTCGCCGCGTGGCCGCGCTGGCGCCGGGGCGGCTGGTGTGGGGCTCCGACTGGCCGCACACCGCGTTCGAGCCCGACGCGCTGCCGGCCTATGCCTCGGTCTGGCAGCCCGTGGCCGAGGCGCTGGCGCCGCACGAAGCCGCCGCCGCGCGCCGCGACGCGGTCGGGCTCTACGGCTGAGGGGCGCCCGTCGCGGCCCTCGCGGCCCGATGGCGCAGGCAAAATAGCGCCCCGCGCCGCCGTCTCTGGAACCCCCCCATGTCTTCTTCCGCCCCTTCCGCGCCTCCAGCCGGCGTCGCCGCGCTCGCGCCGCGCACGCTGCTCTGGGCCTCGGTCGGCGTGGCGCTGGTCACCATCGTGATGAAGACCATGGCCTGGCATCTCACCGGCTCGGTGGGCCTGCTGTCCGATGCGCTGGAATCGTTCGTTAACCTGGCGGGGGCGGTGTTCGCCCTGGCCATGGTGACGGTGGCCGCGCGCCCGGCCGACGACGACCATCCCTACGGCCACCACAAGGCCGAATACTTCTCGTCGGGCTTCGAGGGCATCCTCATCGTCGGCGCGTCCATCGCCATCTTCTGGGCGGCGGCGCATCGCCTGACCGAGCCGCAGCCGCTGGAGCAGGTCGGCTGGGGGCTGGCGCTGTCGGTGGCCAGCTCGGCGCTCAACGGGGGCCTGGCGTGGCTCATGTTCCGCTCGGCGCGGGTGTACCGCTCGGTCGCGCTGGAAGGCGACGCCCGCCACCTGGTGACCGACGTGTGGACCTCCGCCGGCGTGGTGGTCGGCATCGGCGCGGCCGGCTTGACGGGCTGGCTGTGGCTGGACGCGGTCGTGGCCATGGCCGTGGCGCTCAACATCCTGAAGGAGGGCGCCCACATGGTCTGGCGCGCCTCGCAGGGCCTGATGGACGCTGCCGTCGAGCCCGAGGCGCAGGCCGCCATCGATGCCGCGCTGCAGACCTTCGCGCAGCGCGAGCCCGCCCTGCGCTTCGACCACCTCGTGACGCGCCAGGCGGGCCAGCGCCGCTTTGCCGGCCTGCACCTGCATGTGCCCGCGGACTGGAGCCTGGGCCGTGCGGCCCGGCTGCGCGGCGCGGTGGAGGCGGCGCTGATGCACGCCGTGCCCGGCCTGCGCGTGACCATCGAGCTGCTGCCCGTGGGCGTGGAGGCCTACCGCGACGGCGACCCGCCCCAAGACCCCTTGCATCCCCAGGAGCGCGAATGATCAGTGTGCTGCAACGCGTGCGCGAGGCGCGCGTGGACGTAGAAGGCGCCACCATCGGCCGCATCGGGCCCGGCCTGCTGGTGCTGGTGTGCGCCGAGCGGGGCGACACGGAGGCCGAGGCCGACCGCCTGCTGGCCAAGCTGCTGAAGCTGCGCATCTTCTGCGACGCCGCCGGCAAGATGAACCGCAGCGTGCAGGACGAGGGGGGCGGCCTGCTGCTGGTGAGCCAGTTCACCCTGGCGGCCGACACCAGCGGCGGCAACCGTCCCAGCTTCACCCAGGCCGCCGCGCCCGACGAGGGCCTCCGGCTGTACGACTATCTCGTCGCCCGCGCCCGCGCGTCGCACCCCCTGGTGGAAACCGGCCGATTCGCCGCCGACATGCAGGTCCATCTGGTCAATGATGGGCCGGTGACGATTCCGCTGCGCATCGCGCCGTCGGCGGCTGATTAATCAAAAATGATAGCAACAGGCTCAGGTGGATCAAGCGCTGCGGCCGTTTTTCGTTCGGAACGGGTGCGCGGCTGCCGCCCGATGCCTCTCGACATGGGTCTTTCTTGACTGATACCGCCGTCCCAGCCCATCCGCCCACCGGGCCCACCGGGCCCACCGGGCCGGCCTCGCCCTCGCGCGCGCTCTGGGGCATGTTCCTCTGCCTGCTGTCGGGCTTCGCGCTCAGCCAGGCGTTTCGCACGGTGACCAGCATCATCGCGTCCGGGCTGCAGTCGGACTTCGGCATCTCGCCCGATTCCCTGGGCGCGTTCGCGGGGCTGTTCGGGCTGTCGTTCGGCGTGACCCAGCTGTTCATGGGCATCGGCATGGACCTGTACGGGCTGCGCCGCACCGTGCTGGCGGCGTTTCCGCTGGCCGTGCTGGGCTCCGCCGTCTCCGCGCTGGCGCCCAGCTACGGCTGGCTGATGCTGGGGCAGCTGCTGATCGGCGTGGGCTGCTCGCCCGCCTTCCTGGCGTGCACGGTGTTCATCTCGCGGCACTTTCCGGCACAGCGCTTCGCGTTCTTCTCGGGCGTGGGCATGGGCGTCGGCGGCCTGGGGCTGCTGTTCACCGGAACGCCCCTCGCCTGGCTGGTCCAGCATGGCGGGTGGCGGCTGGGCTTCTGGGTGCTGGCCGTGCTGTCGCTGCTGTCGTGGCTGCTCATCTACGTGCGGGTGCACGAGCCGCCGCTGCCGCAGGCCGCTGCTCGCCCGCGCGAATCGTGGGCCCAGGCCGCCGGCCGCTTCGGCGACCTGTTCCGCGTGCCGCACACCTGGGGCATCCTGATCCTGGGCATGTGCTGCTACGCGGCGTTCCTCTCGATGCGCGGGCTGTGGCTCGGGCCGATGCTGATGGGGCGCTACGGCTTCTCGCTGGTGGACAGCGGCAACGTGGCCCTGGTGCTGTCGATGATCGCGCTGTTCGTGCCGGCCTTCTTCGGCCGCCTCGACCCGGGCCCCGCGCGCCGGCGCCGCTGGATCACCGCGTTCTCGCTCTCGATGAGCGGGCTCTTCGTGGTGCTGGCGTTCATGCACCACGCGGCCGCCAACGTCGTGCTGATCTTCCTGATGGGGCTGCTCTCGGGCTACAGCGTGCTGCAGTACGCCGATGTGCGCTCGTCCTACCCCGCCGAGCTGACGGGCCGCGCCCTGTCGCTCTACACCATGTCGATGTTCCTGGGCGTGGCCCTGATGCAGTGGCTCACCGGCCTGGTGGCCGCCTGGGCGCAGCACCAGGGCCACGAGCCCTACCAGACGGTCATGCTCTGCATCGCCGCCATGCTGGGCGCTGCATCGACCGCCTTCCGCTGGTTGCCGAGTTCGCCGCTGCTGCGCGCGCCCGCGCAGCCGCCCAGGCCGCGAGGCTGATCCTGCCCGGCGCGCCGCAGGTCAGATCAGGCTGGCCTGCAGCGAGGCATGCGCCAGGGGCCGCAACCGCGCGAAGTCCAGCAGCTCGGCCAGCCGCGCGCCCTTGCCGTGCCACTCGTACACCATGTCTTCGCCCAGCAGCACGTAGTGCCAGGCCGGCCCCCCGCGCTGCGCCGGTGTCAGTGCATTGATGCGCTCGCACCAGGCCAGGGCGGCCTTGAGCTTGCGCTGCACGTCGGGGTGAATGGTCTGCTGCTGCGCCTTCGTCTCCACCAGGTACACGGCGTCTTCGGTGCGCACCAGGAAGTCCGGTGAGTAGAAGGCAGGCAGTCCGTCTTCCTTCACGTAGCGCAGCCGGGCGAACGCGTGCCGGCTTTCGCTGATCTTGCAGAAGGCCCGCACCTGCGAGTCGGCCTGCGCCCAGTGGATCACGCTGCGCTCCAGTCCGCCGTTGCGGGCCGGCCACCCCAGGCGCGGGTAGATGCACTTGCTCACCTCCACGGAGCAGCTCTCGCGCATGACCAGCCGCGGCACCTCGCTCAGGCGGCGCAGGCGGACCTCGGTCTGCCCGGTCGCGTGCCTTCGTTCGGAATCCAGCAGGGCGACGGCGAATACCTTGCTGATGTGGTCCACCACCGGCTGCAGCAGCAGCACGCGCCAGCTCTCCCCCTCCAGCGGGTTGAACGCGTGACCGAACAGGTGGGTCCAGATGTAGTCGTCGAGCCAGCCGGTCAGCTCGGCCTGGTGGACCTGCATGTAGGGCTTGGCCAGGTGCGTGGCGACCTTGTTGCCCTGGGGCACCGGCTCGCTCAGGGCCTGGCCGATGCGCCGCGTCAGGCGCGACAGGTATTCGTTGTAGCCGCCGACGTTCATCACCACGCCGTCCACGCGGTAGTCGCCGAACAGCGTGGCGCTTTGCAGGTCTTGCGAGACGAAGTGGTCGCCCTGGCCCAGCAGGCCGGTCAACTGCAGCACCGTCAGCGTGGTGAAGGCCGGCAGGGTGGCGACGTCCAGTCCGTCGTGGGTGCGGACTTCGTCCCGCTCCTGCAGGATGAAGGGGATGCCGAAGTCGAACGCCTCGAAGCCATCGCGCAACTCCACCGTCATCGCGTCACTGGTGCTGGAGGTGTCGTCGCTGCCGTCGCCAGTGGTGCCCGCGAGCCCTGCGGTCAGCAGGTCGTCGTAGAACGACTGGAACGCCGGGTGCTCGATGATGGACAGCACGTCGATCAGGCTGTCCGGCTCCTGGCCGGCATCGATCCGTTCGCGGTTCTCCCGCTTGATGTCGGCGAATTCCTCGTCGCGCCACATCAGGCGCAGGCCCCGGCCGATGGTCTGCTCCAGCAGGATCTGCGCCTGGCTCGACCGCAGCGGCACGATGACGCAGATGTTGTTCACGTCGAAGCCCTCGCGCAGCATCAGGACGCTCACGATCACGCGCGGCGTGGCGTGGCTGTCCACGCTGAACAGGCGCTCCCGCACGGGCGCCCATTCCTTTTCGCCCAACTCGGCCTTCTTGCCCGAGTCGATGGTCATCACCTCGTCGCCGTTCAGTCCTTCCTGCTCGCACAGAAACGCCGCCACCAGGGGGGACACCGTGGTGTCCTCGCACACCACCAGCATCTTGGGATGGCGGTGCGGATCGATCCGGGCGAAGTCCGCCTCCAGCTTGCGCAGCTTCTTCAGGCCGGCGCGCAGCATCACGCGCTGGCCTTCGCTCAGCGTGGTGTTGCCCGATTCGTCCCGCCGGGCCGTGAATTCCAGGGGCAGCGCACCGATCTCCTTGCGCCGGTCCAGCACCAGCGACTTCACCAGTCCGGCGCGCATGGCGCTCTTGAGGTCGAAGTCGACCACGATGTGCGGGAAGTACACCTTGCGCTTGTGCTTGCCGCCGCCCACGTCGTTGTAGGGCGTGGCGGAGAAGTCCACCTGCACGAAGCGGCGGCCCTTGGTGGTCGCGATCCGGCTCAGGCTCTTTTGCCACTCCACTTCCGAGGTCTCGCCTTCGCGCTTGAGTTCGTGGATGTGGTGCGCCTCGTCGTTGAACACCATCAGTTCGGGCAGGGCCGCGAGAAACTCCAGCACGTTGCCTCGCGCATGGCGGCGGTCCAGCACGTCCAGGCTGTTGCCGTTGGCGCGGCCGGGCGTGAGCGGCAGCACGGATGCGACCACCTCGTGCGGCTCCCGCGGCGCTCCGGGCGCCTGCACGCCCGGGGAGCCATCGTCGGCCTCTCCTTCGGCCAGCAGGTGCCAGTTGGTCAGGGCGATCATGCCGTTGCCCGTCGTCTTCAGCCCGATCTCCGCCTTGCCGCACACATTGCCGCGCACGAAGGCGAACACCGCCTCGCGGTGCGATTCCGGCAAGAATAGGTCGGCGAACTTGCACAGATCCGAGGTGTGGAAGTCGCGCCCCGCGCCACCCGCCACCCGCTTGCCGCAGAAGGCGTCCAGCAGCCGCTCGTAGACGATCAGGCCCGGCGCCACCACCATGAAATGCCGCGTGAAGCGCCCGTCGTCCGTGCCCTCTTGCAGGGCGGCGGTCTTGTTCAGCAGCTGCCAGACCATCAGTGCCTGCATCACCCAGGTCTTGCCCGTGCCGGTGGCCATCTTGAAGCAGTACTTGGGGTGCGCGTGCTTCGGGCTGGCGACTTCGGCCAGGCGGCCGCCCGTCAGCAGCGCCTCTGGCGCGCACGCTTGGTAGAGGTCCAGCAGGGTCCAGTCTGGCCGCCCTTGCCCCAGCACTTCGTGCGCGACGATGGCATTCAGGATGGCCTGCTTCTGCCCGGCATGGAAGTTCAGCCCGCCGTGGCCCGCGGCCGTGGCGCCCCGGGCCAGCACCATGTCGTCGCCGAACCACCAGCGCAGCAGCTCGGCGGTGGTGGGCGTGACCTGCTCCAGGATGTCCGCCGCCCCCGACTCCAGCCCCAGGCACAGCCGCCGCGTGAGGGCCGTCAGGCCCGTGGCCAGGGCCAGCGTTGCATCGGGCTGGGCGCTCATGCGGCCTCCACGGTGGCGACCACCTCGGCCTCGAAGCCGAAAACATCCACGACCCGCACGCACACCTTGCGCGGGCCTTCGATGGCTGGCGCCGTCACCGTGGCCGTCGTCACCACGCGCAGCGCATCGGCGCCGCTCGCCGTGTTGCCCCGGTAGTCCTGCCACACCGAGCGGAACACTTTCCCGTCGTAGTCCGGGTCCACGGCCCAGTATTCGATGAGCGCCAGGGGCTCGGCATTGGCGATCTGCTGCAGCTTGGCGCGGTTGGCGTCGTCGAGGTTGATGGCCTCCGGGGAGAGCAGCACATAGTTCTTGAGCCGCACCGTCAAGGCTTCCTGCGCCTTGCTCGCTGCCTGTGTGCCGGTGGTCGACGGCCTGCGTTCGACGGGGTGGATCGTCAGGTACTGCAGGCTGGAAAAGCGCACCTGGCCGCGCAGCTTGTCGATGCCGCCCTTTTTCTTCAGGCGGTCCATCAAGTCGGGTGGAATGACCAGCACCTCCAGGCGCGAATCGTTCAGCGCGGTGATGGTCTCGCCGATGCTGGGCTCGAAGTTCCAGCCCAGCACCACCACCCGGTCCCAGCCGCCCAGCAGGTTGTCGCGCTGGGCGATGGCTTTCTTGAGCGTGGACATGCCCGTGAGCTTGTTGGGCGAGTCGGCGAGCACGAGCGTCTTGCTGCCGCGTTGGCCGCGTACGTCAATGCCAGCGATCTGACCAAGGTTCCGCTGTGGACTGGCTTCGATGGGAAGAGGCAGGGCGCCGTACAGCGAAAGGACAATCTGCGACAGGTCGCCCATGCGGAAATCCCGGCCAAGGGCAGCCTTGACGGCCTCTACTTGATAGTCGCCTATCGCTTGGTACAGAAACTCCTTCGCTTCCAAGTCGATGAGACGCTTGCGCATGATCATGCATGCAGGTTTTCCCAAGTCGGCGGTTATCCAGCGGCGACCGGTCTTCTCTGCGACAGCTGCTGTGGTGCCCGAGCCGCCGTTGAAATCGATGATCAGCCCTGTGCTGGGACACGATGCGTTGATAATCCGCTCTAGTAGTTTTTCTGGTTTTTGAGTTTCGTACCCGGTTCTGGGGTCGGCACTGCGAAAAATCATTTCAATATCCTGCCAAGTATCATCTAGCACCGCATCCTTAATTATCTTGTTTCCCGATCTGCGGACGAAATACTTAATCCTTACTGCTCCGCTCGACGTTCTCTCGATTCGGCCAGCTGCTTCCAAAGCGTCTATGCTGGTATCTGAGTAGTCACCCTTCGGTGAGGTCCAGTAGTACCTTCCCTGGCTGTCTATCTTTATGCCTGCGGGAAGTCGTTCTATTCCGTTGATCCATTCGATATGGCTGATCTGTTCCCTCAACTGTGGTTCGAAATGAAAGTCTTCAGTTTTTGAGTAGAAAAGCAGCTGATCCTGGTTTCTTGGAAACTGGGTTGCACGTGATTTGGCTCCAAGGCTGTTTTTAATCCAGGCGATTTGGTTTCGAAAATTATCCCTCCCAAAAACTTCATCTAACACGATCTTCACGTAATGCCCCACGTGCCAGTCCAAATGCACGTAAATGGAGCCTGTGTTCGCCAGCAGCTCTTTCATCAAGATGAGTCGGGGTGTAATCATGGCCAGATAGGAAGCCGTGCCTTCGCTCCAAGTATCGGAATAGGCAAACTGTTCGATGACCGTAGGCTTTTGCTCCAACTCCAGCCCTGGCAACATGACCTTGGTGCGGTAATCAGCCTTGCTGTCAAAGGGCGGATCGATGTAGATCAGATCCACCTTGCCGCGCAGGCTAGGCGTCTGTTCATCGCCTGCGAGCAGAGCCGCCATGGCGAGCAGGTTGTCACCATAGATCAGGCGATTGGTCCAGTCAGTTGCACCGTTGCCGTGGCCCCCTGTGTCTCGACGAGCTTGCTGCGTGACCCAGTCAGGAGCTGCCGTGTCCTTCGCTGGCAGCACCAGCTCGCGCGTCTGCAGGCTGATGCGGTTGCGACCTTCCAGACCTTCCAGGATTTTTTCGGCTTCCTTGCGGCCTTGCGTCACGATTTCAGGGAGTTGTTCGAGCAGGGACTTGGACATACGGCTACACGGAAACGCCTTTGAGCATCTCCTTCGGTTGAACAGTTGAATCAACAAATGATTGAATGAATTGTGCAACAGGAAGTGGATGCCCCGTGCCACCGGCTCTTACGGTCGGCGCATGGACAACAAGATGGAATTCGCCGAACGCCTGCGGGCCGCCATGGTGCAAGCGGGCATGGAGCCGCGCCCTGGCGTGCTGCTGCAGGTGTTCAACAGCCACTACTGGGGCCGGTCGGTGACCTTCCAGGCGGTGTCCCGCTGGCTCAAAGGCGAGGCGATTCCGGCGCAGGACAAGTTGCTGGTGCTGGCCAGCCTGCTGGGCATCGAGCCCGAGGTGCTGCGTTTCGGGCCGCAGGCGCGTCAGGCGCTGAACGAGCGCCGCGAACGGTGGGAGACGGGGGTGAGCTACCTGGAGCGAGAGACTTTCGACGCCTTCCTGCAACTGCCGCCCGAGCAGCGCAGGCTGATCCGGGAGGTCATCCTGACCTTCCATCAGGTGCACGCTGCGGGGCAGTCAGCCGGCGGTGCGGAGCGATCCGCCCCCCGCGCCGGCAAGTAGCCCGCGACTTTCCAGGGCGCGGTTCTGCCAGTGCCCCGACCGACCGCCCCGCGCTGGGCCTATTGCCGCCAGAAGAACAACGCCGCCATCACCAGGCCGGTCGCGACGATGCCCCAGCGCAGCCACGCCGCCGGTATGCGCCGCGCCACGCGGGCGCCGGCGTAGCCGCCGGCCGTGGCGGCCACCATCATCAGCAGCGCCTGAGGCCACAGCACCACGCCGCCGGCCGCGTAGAGCGCGACGGCGATGCCGGTGAGCACGGCCGACACGAGGTTCTTCAAGCCGTTCATGGCGTGCAGATGCGTTTGCCCCAGCAGCCCGAACAGCGCCAGCAGCAGAATGCCCAGCCCGCCGTTGAAGTAGCCGCCGTAGGCCGCCACCGCCAGCAGGCCCGCAGTGGCCCGGGCGGTGGAGGGCGTGCCGCCCGACAGGGCCTGGCGCAGCTTGGGGCCGAAGGCGAACAGCGCCGTCGCGGCCAGCAGCAGCCAGGGCACCACGCGGCGGAAGGTGGCTTCGGGCGTGACCAGCAGCAGCAACGCCCCGGCCGCGCCGCCCAGCACCGACAGCACCAGCAGGCGCCGCATCGACAGCCCGGGCGGCGGCGCCGTGTCTTCACGGAAGCCCCAGGCGCCCGCCAGGTAGCCGGGCAGCAGCGCGACCGTGCCGGTGGCGTTGGCCACCACGGGCGGCACACCGGTGAAGACGAGCGCGGGCAGGGTCAGGAAGCTGCCGCCTCCGGCGACGGCATTGAGCGCGCCGGCCACGAAGGCGGCGCCAAGCAGCAGGGCGGTGTCGAACATGGTGTCTCCTGGCCAAGCATGGTAGGGGCGAAGGCGGCGGCCATTACCCGCACGGGGCGCGGAAGTGTTGTGTGCGCGACGCGCCGGGCGCCCCGGGGCGATCGCCGTGCTGCGGGAATGGCGGCCGGGACAGCCTGTCGAGACGCTCGAGGCGAACGGGTCGAATCAAACGGCAGTGCCTGGCCGGGGCGGCGCGATCAAGCCGCGTAGGGGTCGGCGAAGCCCAGCTCCTGCATGATGGCCGTCTCGTAGGCTTCCATCTCGTCGGCGTCTTCCGGGCTCGTTTCGTGGTCCCAGCCCTGGGCGTGCAGGGTGCCGTGCACCAGCAGGTGGGCGTAGTACTCGCGCAGCGGCTTGTTCTGCTCGCGCGCCTCGCGCTCCACCACGGGGGCGCACAGCACCAGGTCGGCCACCACCACGGGCTCCTGCGCGTAGTCGAAGGTGAGCACGTTGGTGGCGTAGTCCTTCTGGCGGTAGTCGCGGTTCAGGGCCTGGCCTTCTTGCGCGCCCACGATGCGCACGGTGATCTCGGCGTCGGCGGCCAGCGCGTGGCGGATGAAGCGGGCGGCGGCGTGCCTGGGCAGGGCGGCGCGGTGTTCGGCCACCCCGTCGAAGCGGGCGAATTGCAGCGACAGAGTGAGTTGGTTCAGTGCCATTTCGGCCTCCAGCGCTTGATGATCAAGCGCCACTAGCTATAAAAATAATAGCAATAACGTCAGTGGGAGGCGCCGCGGGTGCGCTGGGCGTCGTACGCGTCCACGATGCGGGCGATGAGCGGGTGGCGCACCACGTCGGCGGTGGTGAAGCGCGTGACGGCGATGCCCTTGACGCGTTTGAGCACGCGCTCGGCGTCGATCAGGCCACTGAGGGCCCCCTTGGGCAGGTCGATCTGGCTCACGTCGCCCGTCACCACCGCGCGCGAGCCGAAGCCGATGCGGGTAAGGAACATCTTCATCTGCTCGGGCGTGGTGTTCTGCGCCTCGTCCAGGATGATGAAGGCGTTGTTGAGCGTGCGGCCGCGCATGAAGGCCAGCGGGGCGATCTCCAGCGCATTGCGCTCGAAGGCTTTCTGCACCTTCTCGTAGCCCATCAGGTCGTAGAGCGCGTCGTAGAGCGGGCGCAGGTACGGGTCCACCTTCTGCGTCAGATCGCCGGGCAAAAAGCCCAGGCGCTCGCCCGCTTCCACCGCCGGGCGGGTGAGCACGATGCGCTGCACGTTGCTGCGCTCCAGCGCATCGACCGCGCAGGCCACGGCCAGGTACGTCTTGCCGGTGCCGGCCGGGCCGATGCCGAAGGTGATGTCGTGGCTGGCGATGTTGTCCAGGTAGGCGCCCTGCGTGGCCGTGCGCGCGCGCAGGTCGGCGCGGCGGGTGGTCAGCTGGGTGGCGGTGCCTTCCGGCGCGGCCACCAGTTCGCTGTCGCCGGCCAGCATCAGCTGGATGTGGTCCTCGGCGATGGGGCGCTCGGCCATTTCGTAGAGCGCCTGCAGCAGCTCCATCGCCTGGGTGGCGCGCGCCTTGGTGCCGTCCACCTTGAACTGCTCGTGCCGGTGGGCGATGCGCACCTCCAGCGCGGTCTCGATCTGGCGCAGGTGGGCGTCGGCCGGGCCGCACAGGTGGGTCAGGCGGTTGTTGTTGTGGGGGGTGAAGGTGTGTCGCAGGATCACGCGGATAATTCCGATCAGAAGGCCGGCAGACGCGCGGCGAAGGACACCCATGATAGGCAAATTGACCGGCACGCTGCTGGAGAAGAACCCCCCGGAGGTGCTGCTGGACTGCCACGGCGTGGGCTACGAGGTGCAGGTGCCGATGAGCACCTTCTACAACCTGCCGGCCACCGGCGAACGGGTGGCGCTGCTCACGCACTTTATCGTGCGCGAGGACGCGCAGCTGCTGTACGGCTTTTCCACCCACGGCGAGCGCCAGGCGTTTCGCGAACTCATCAAGATCAGCGGCGTCGGCCCGCGCACGGCGCTGGCCATCCTGTCGGGCCTGGGCGTGACCGACCTGGCCCAGGCCGTCACCCTGCAGGAGGCCGGCCGGCTGGTGAAGGTGCCCGGCATCGGCAAGAAGACGGCCGAGCGCCTGCTGCTGGAGCTCAAGGGCAAGCTGGGCGCCGACATGGGCGCCGCCGTGCACGCCAGGAACGATGCGCAGGCGGATATCCTGCAGGCCCTGCTGGCGCTGGGTTACAACGACAAGGAAGCCGCCGCCGCGCTGAAGGCGCTGCCCGCCGACGTGGGTGTGAGCGAGGGCATCAAGCTGGCGCTGAAGGCGCTGGCCAAATAGGTCGCCCGCCGCGCCCGCGCCCGGCGCCTTCCGCGCCACACCGTTTTCCAGGGATTCATTCCGCTCGAGGCTTTAGACCAATGAGGACTACCGCATGAACGCCATCAAACCCTGGGTGCCCGCCACGGCGGCCCTGCTCATTCTCTCCGCCTGCGGCGGGGGCGGCGGCAACAGCTCGACGCCCGCTCCCGCGGCGCCCGCGCCTGCACCCGCGCCCGCGCCCGCGCCTGCCCCGACACCCGCGCCGCCACCGATCTCTACCGGCTCCGACCGCATCGAGCCCTACGACCCGAGCGCGGTCGCGACGGCTTCCGCGCCCGCCGCCAAGGACGCCCTCGTGCAGGCCAGCTCCACCACGGCCGGCCAGGGCATCGCACCTGCCCCGGCGGTGCGCCGGGTGGCCCTTGGCGCCCTGGCCCCGGCCGTCGCCGACAAGACCGCTGCCGCCGCCGCGGCGCCCGCCCCGGGCGAGCCCCGCCAGATCGGCGTGGCCCGCGGCGTGGCGGACACCGCCACCGTCGCCGCCACGCAGGCCCTGCTGCGTTGGAGCGCGACCGACCGTGGCACCCAGGTGGCCGCGCTGGCCTTCGATTCCCCGGCCGCGCATGGCGTGCGCCTGGGCGTGCTGGTGCGCGGCCTGCCGCAGGGCGCCGTGCTGCGCTTCTACGGCGGCGACGCATCGGCCGCCGTGCAGATCTCGGCGCAGGAATTGGCCGCCGTCGCGGCGCGCAACGCCCAGGGCGGCGCCGATGCCGACACGGCCCGTACCTACTGGAGCCCCGATTTCGGCGGTGCCACCGCCACGGTGGAAGTCGAGATCCCGGCAGCGGCCGCCACCTCGGCCGTGCAGGTCGCCGTGCCGCGCCTGTCGCACTTCGGGGTCGCGCCCGATGCGGTGGAAGGCGCCTTCACCACCAAGGTGGGCGAATCCGGCAGCTGCAACATCGACGCCACCTGCCGGCCCGAGTTCAGCAGCGAGAGCCGCTCGGTCGCCCGCATGATCTTCGTGCGCGACGACGGCAAGGCCTACCTGTGCACCGGCACCTTGCTCAACGACGCCCGCTCGTCCACCACGCCGTACTTCCTGAGCGCCAACCACTGCCTGTCGTCGCAGTCTGTGGCCTCCACGCTGACGACCGACTGGTTCTACCGCTCCAGCGCGTGCAACACCAGCAACGTCAACCCCGGCGCCGTCCGGCTGACCGGCGGCGCCACGCTGCTGCACGCCACGGCCACCACCGACACCGCCTTCATGCGGCTGAACAACCCCGCGCCCACCGGCGTGGTGTATGCCGGGTCGTACTTCGGCGGCGTGGCGACGCAGTCCCCGGTGCTCGGCGTGCACCACCCCGCGGGCGACCTGCAGAAGATCAGCGTCGGCACCGTGCAGCGCTACAGCACCTGCGTCGACAACTTCTGCCAGACCAGTACGTCGGACAACGGCACCTTCCTGGCGACCACCTGGCAGCAGGGCACCACCGAAGGCGGCAGCAGCGGCTCGGCGCTGTTCCTGGGCATCGGCAGCCGCCGCTACGTGGTCGGCCAGCTGCTGGGCGGCGATGCGAGTTGCGGGAACCCGGGCGGCGCTGACCAGTACGGCCGCTTCGACCAGCCCTACCGGTCTACGCTGCGGCAGTGGCTGAACCCGGGCAGCAGCCAGTAACGGCAGGGCCCCACAAGTACGATGCATGGCGCCGCAGAAGCGCCAGTGCCGAGCGGGCCTCGAATCCATTCAACCGACAAGAGGGCGAACGTCATGAAACGACTTCGTGCGTGGGGGCGCGGCAGCGCGGGCATTTCTCTGGTGGCCAGCCTGTTGCTGGCGGCGTGCGGGGGCGGTGGCGACTCCGGCGTTTCCGCGTCGGCGGCGCCGGCGGTCGCGCCGCCCGCGCAGGTGCTGAAGGTGGAGCCGCACGAGCAAGCCGCATCGGTGGTGCAGGACGTGGCCCGCACCAAGCTGCGCCTGCTCTCCGCCGCCGACACCGTCGCCCCCAGCCGCATCGCGCTGGGCCCGCTGGTGCAACCCAAGAGCGCCGCGCCCGAGGGCAGTGGCCCGTTCACGCCGCTGCAGATCGGCGCGGCGCGCCCGGTGCCGGCCACCCGCACCGCCGCCGACCTGCAGCGCCAGTTGCGGTGGCGTGCGTCCGCCACCGGTGGCCTGGTGGCGGCCGTCAGCGTGGATGCCGAGGGCGCGCACGGGCTGCGCCTGGGGCTGCTGGTCACGCAGTTGCCCGGCGGGGCGAGGCTGCGGGTCTACAGCCAGTTCAAGCCGGACGCCGTGTACGAAGTGTCGGGCCATGAGGTGCTGCAGCTGATCGAGCGCAACCTGCAGGCCGGCGACGGCACCGATGCCGCCCGCACCTGGTGGACGCCCGACACCGGCGGCAGCGAAGCCACGCTGGAGATCGAGCTGCCCCCCGGCACGCCCGCCAGCGCCCTGCAGGTCGCCATTCCCCAGGTGTCGCACGTGTTCGTCGACCTGTCGTTGCCCCTGGAAGGCGGCCTGGTCACCAAGGACGTCGGCGACTCCAGCAGCTGCCAGCTCGACGCCACGTGCTACAGCCAGTCCGCTCCGGTGCGCAACGCCGTGGCACGCATGATCTATGTGAAGGACGGCGGCGGCTATCTGTGTACGGGCACGCTGCTCAACGACAGCGGCTCCACGGGCACGCCTTACTTCATCACCGCCAACCACTGCATCTCGACGCAGACGGTGGCCTCCACGCTGCAGACCGACTGGTTCTTCCGCGCGCCCTCGTGCAACAGCCGCACGCTGGCCGCGACCACCGTCAAGCGGACCGGCGGCGCCACCCTGCTGTACGCCACGGGCGACACCGACACCTCCTTCATGCGCCTGAACGACACACCGCCCGCAGGGGCCACGTTCGCAGGCTGGGACGCCACGTCCCGCATGCTCGATTCCGCCGCCATGGGGGTGCACCATCCACGGGGCGATCTGCTGAAGGTCAGCTTCGGCCAGTTGTTCGCCACCGCGAACTGTGCATCGACGGGAGGCGCCGGGTTTGCCTGTTCGCAGGCGTCCGGCGTGTCCGGCAGCTTCTATGCCATCTCGTGGACGCAGGGTCTGACCGAGGGCGGCAGCAGCGGCTCCGGCATATTCCAGTCCAATTACCTGGTGGGAACGCTTTACGGCGGCACCAGCGCCAGCTCCAACGCCTGCACCGAATCCACCTTGTCGGTCTACGGCCGGTTCGACAGGCCCTATCAGGCGGCGCTCAAGCAGTGGCTGTCCCCCACGCCCGTCGCCACGCCCGCTCGCACGGCGGTGTACCGCTTCTTCAACACCGCCACGGGGGCGCACTTCTTCACGTCCAGCGCGGGCGAGCGCGACTTCGTCATCCGCACCTACCCGACGTTCAACTACGAAGGCACGGCCTTCTACGCCTATGGCAACCCCACCGCCGGGCAGAACACGGTGTTCAGGTTCTTCAACCGCGTCACCGGCGCGCACTTCTACACCATTGACCAGGGCGAGCGCGACTACGTGATCGGCAACTACCCCGCGTTCCAGTACGAAGGGCCCATCTGGTACGCGCAAACCGCGGCCGGCAATGGGTCGATTCCCATCTACCGCTTCTTCAACCGGAGAACCGGGGCACACTTCTACACCGTGAGCGCCGCGGAGCGTGACTTCGTCATCGCCACCTACACCGACTTCCAGTACGAAGGCATCGCCTACAACGTCTGGTCCAGTGCCCGGTGACGGCGGGGGGCGGCGCCCGCTGACCCGCCTGCGCCGCTCGCCCTGACCCCTTCCGCATTCCCATGAGCATCCAGACCGACGACTTCGCACCCATCCCACCGCCCAAGCGCGTGGTGTCCGCCGCCCCGGCATCGCCGCAGGAAGAGGCGCTAGAGCGCGCCCTGCGCCCCAAGCTGCTGCAGGAATACGTCGGCCAGGCCAAGGCGCGCGAGCAGCTGGAAATCTTCATCGGCGCCGCCCGCAAGCGCGAAGAGGCGCTCGACCACGTGTTGCTCTTCGGCCCGCCGGGGCTGGGCAAGACCACGCTCAGCCACATCATCGCGGCCGAGCTGGGCGTGAACCTGCGCCAGACCAGCGGCCCGGTGCTGGAAAAGCCCAAGGACCTCGCGGCGCTGCTCACCAACCTGGAAAAGAACGACGTCCTCTTCATCGACGAGATCCACCGCCTCTCGCCCGTGGTCGAGGAAATCCTCTACCCCGCGCTGGAGGACTACCAGATCGACATCATGATCGGCGAAGGGCCGGCCGCGCGCAGCATCAAGCTCGACCTGCAGCCCTTCACCCTGGTCGGCGCCACCACCCGCGCCGGCATGCTCACCAACCCGCTGCGCGACCGCTTCGGCATCGTCGCCCGGCTGGAGTTCTACACGCCCGAAGAGCTGGCCCGCATCGTCATGCGCAGCGCGGGGCTGCTCAATGCCCCCATCGACGCGGAAGGCGGCTTCGAGATCGCCCGCCGCTCGCGAGGCACCCCGCGCATCGCCAACCGCCTGCTGCGCCGCGTGCGCGACTACGCCGA
This sequence comes from Acidovorax sp. FG27, assembly GCF_040365715.1. NCBI lineage: Bacteria > Pseudomonadati > Pseudomonadota > Betaproteobacteria > Burkholderiales > Comamonadaceae > Acidovorax > Acidovorax sp. FG27. The sequence goes on along the minus strand of NZ_BAABVY010000009.1, from coordinate 1,475,633 downwards.
CGTGAAGGGCGACGGCCGCATCACCCTCGACATCGCCCAGCGCGCCCTCACCATGCTCGACGTGGACCCCCAGGGCTTCGACGTGATGGACCGCAAGCTGCTCGAAGCCGTCATCCACCGTTTCGACGGCGGCCCCGTGGGCCTGGACAACATCGCCGCCAGCATCGGCGAGGAGTCCGGCACCATCGAAGACGTGATCGAGCCCTATCTCATCCAGCAAGGCTATCTGCAGCGCACGCCGCGCGGGCGGGTGGCCACGCTGGCCGCGTTCCGGCACCTGGGGGTGACGCCGCCGAAGGCGGGTGGGGCGGATCTGTTCAATCTTTGAGCGGTTCTGGCCATCCGCCGCATCGCAGGGAGCATGGGCAGTGGGGGCAGTGGGGCAGTGTGCGGCAACGACGCCAGAAGGCTTCCGTACGCCGCGCTCAAGAATGCAACTCGTCCCGCGCCCCCGCCTCCAGATGCCCCACATCCCCCCATCCCACCAGCGTCAGCCCGTCGGGCGTCCACAGCAGCCGGTTGATGGCAGCGTTGCCGAGGTGCCAGGTGCGGGGGGATTGGGTGTCCTGCCCGGTAGCCAGGCGGTAGAGGGCGTCCAGCACGCCGCCGTGGGCCACCAGGACCATTTGCTCGCCGGTGTGGCGGGCGGCCAGGCGGTGCACGGTCTGGGCGATGCGGGTGCGCAGGGTGGTCAGCGACTCGCCGCCCGCGGGAGCGTAGTCGGGCTCGCGCTGGCGCCAGCGTCGGGCTTCGTCGGGGAGCTCGGCCTCGATCTCGCCGAACGTGCGGCCCTCGAAGTGCCCGAACCCTCGCTCCCGCAACCCCGTCTCCAGCGTCAGCGGCGCGCCGGTGGTGTCCGCCACGGCCTGCGCGGTCACGCGGGCGCGTTGCAGGTCGCTGGTGTAGATGGCGGCCACCGGCTCGTCGGCCAGCGCGGCGCCTACGCGGCGGGCCTGCCAGAGGCCGGTGTCGTTCAGCGGGATGTCCAGATGGCCCTGGATGCGGGTGTCGACGTTCCAGGCGGTTTCGCCGTGGCGGATGGCGATGATGCGGGTGGCTTGCATGCGGTGCGGTGCGGTGCGGGGGGTGCGGGTGGTCGGAGCTCAGGGCCTGACCACCACGCCGGGCGTGGCGGCGGGCGCGGCCGGGGCCACGGTGATGGTGGAGGTGGCAGCCCCGCCCGGGGCGCCCGGCGTGATGGTGGTGCGCACCTGGCGGGTGCCGGCCGGCGGTGTCGGAAAGCCCGTCAGCGCGGCGTCGAACAGCAGGCCGAAGATGGCCGGGTCGTCGGTCCACACGTCTTCGTACACGGCGGAGGTCTCATACACGATCTGCTGCGTGGTGGCGTCGCGCAGCACCAGGCTGACGGAGCGGCGGTGCAGGGTGGGCGGGCGGTCCATCATCCAGCCGCCGCCCAGGCCCCAGCCGTGGCGGCCGCCGTAGCCGAAGCCCCAGCCGAAGCGGCCGTAGAACGGGTCGGCGTAATAGGGTGCCCAGGCGGGCGTCACGTAGCTGCCGTGTGCAGCGATCTGCAGCACCAGGCGTGCGTTGGCGTCGTCGCGCTGCAGGCCGACGCGGGCCAGCGACTGCTGGGCCAGCGCCTCGATGGCGTTGAACGACGCGGCGTGCGCGGCCTGCGAGGGCAGGCGCTCCAGCCGGTAGGTGGCCGGCTGGGGCACTGCGGGCAGGGTGGAATAGCTGCGCACGTCGCTGTCCACCACGCGGGTGGAGGCACAGCCGGCCAGCACGGCTGCCGCCGCGCACAGCACCAGGGGTCGAAGCCAGCGCACGATCGTCATAGGGGTCTCCTCGTCGGAAATGAGAGTGAACAAGCGGGCTGGCTGGCTGGCGAAGACGGCGGCGGTGGGGGTGCTGCGGCCGCCGCCTTGGCTGGCGCCGCCTTCAGGACGACAGGCTCACCACCTGCAGGCCGGGCAGGCCGGCCGGGGTGCCGGCGGCGGGGAATGCCTCCGGGTCGAATGCCTTGTCGCCGTCTTCGCTGGCCACGCCCGTGGCTTTCAGACCCCGGAAGTCGTGCAGCGTTCCATCGAGCAGGTGCGAAGGCACCACGTTCTGCAGGGCGTTGAACATGTTGTCGACGCGGCCGGGGAAGCGCTTGTCCCAGTCGCGCAGCATTTCGCCGACCTGCTGGCGCTGCAGGTTCTCCTGGCTGCCGCACAGGTTGCACGGAATGATCGGGAAGTTCTGCTGCTGCGCCCAGCGGGTGGTGTCCTTTTCGGTCACGAAGGCCAGAGGGCGGATCACCACGTGGCGGCCGTCGTCGCTGACCAGCTTCGGCGGCATGGTCTTGAGCTTGCTGCCGAAGAACATGTTCAGCAGCAGCGTCTGCATGATGTCGTCGCGGTGGTGGCCCAGCGCGATCTTGGTGCAGCCCAGCTCGTCGGCCACGCGGTAGAGGATGCCCCGGCGCAGCCGGCTGCACAGGCCGCAGGTGGTCTTGCCCTCGGGCACCACCCGGCGGACGATGCTGTAGGTGTCCTGGTTCTCGATGTGGAACGGCACGCCGGTGGTGGCCAGGTATTCGGGCAGGACGTGTTCGGGAAAGCCGGGCTGCTTCTGGTCCAGGTTCACGGCCACCAGGTCGAAGTGGATGGGCGCGCGCTTTTGCAGCTTGATGAGGATGTCCAGCAGGGTGTAGCTGTCCTTGCCGCCGGACATGCACACCATGACCTTGTCGCCTTCCTCGATCATGTTGTATTGCACGATCGCCCGGCCGGTCTCGCGGCAGAGGCGCTTTTCCAGCTTGTGGGCCTCGCGCTCGATCTTGGCGGCGGCGGCGGTGGCGGCGGCCGTGCCGGCGGCGGGTGCGGCGTCGGCGGTCCAGTCGGTGGCGATGGAGGAGGGCAGGGCGGTCATGGGCGAGGGCGGAACGGTGCGGGGACGAGCGAGGAACGAGCGGGCGAGGTGCGGGCGAGGTGAGGGGTGAGGCGGCAGGCGGGCCGGCGAAGCCAATCGCCCTGGCCGGCGCGCGGGCGTCACGGGGGAAAGGGCCGCAATTTTAGGGGAACCCCCATTTCCGCGGCGTCCGCTGGCTTTGCGCGGCCGCCGTGGCGTTCACCAGTCCCCGCATTCCATGCGGATGGCGACCTCGCAGTCCTCGAAGATCTCCAGCTTGGCGATCTTCACCCGCACGCCGATCACGCCGGGCAGCTGCATCAGCCGACGCGTGAGCTTGCCGATCAGGCTTTCCAGCAGGTTGACGTGCTCGGCGGTGCATTCGTCGATGATGATCTGGCGCACCTTGCGGTAGTCCAGCACGTGGCCGATGTCGTCGTCGTGCGGCAGCAGCGGCTGGCGGCCCTGGTTGAGTTCGGCATCCACCTGGATGGGCTGGGGCGCCGTCTTCTCGTGGTCGAGGATGCCCAGGTTGGCGTCGAAGCGCAAACCGGAGAGGGTCAGGATTTGCAGGCCGCCGTCGTGTTGCATGGGCATTGCGTCAGGTCAGTGAAGGGGACGTGGAAGGAACAGGCGCAGGCCGCCGGTCACATGAGCGAGAAGTCGCGCTCGAAGCGCATCAGGTGCTGGCCGCCATCGACCAGCAGCGTGGTGCCGGTGATCGACGCGGTCTCCAGCGCGAACTTCACCGTCGCGGCCACGTCGGCGGGGGTGGACGAACGGCCCAGCGGGCTCAGCGTGTGCAGGCGGCGGAACCGTTCGTCGTCCAGCAGGTGGCTGGTGAGCGTGAGCCCGGGCGCAACGCCCACCACCCGCACGCGCGGCGCCAGGGCCAGCGCCAGCATGGTGCCGGCCGCTTCCAGCGCGGCCTTCGACAGGGTGTAGCTCAGGAAGTCGGGGTTCTGGTTCCAGAGCTTCTGGTCCAGCAGGTTGACCACCGCGCCGTGCGGGTCGGCCTCGCCGCGTTCGGCGCGGGCCTGCAGGTGATCGTGCAGCGCCTGGGCCAGCAGCACGGGCGCGGCGGTGTTGCTGCGCAAGTGCTTTTCCAGCGCGGCGAAGCCGAAGCTCGCCGCGTCGTCCTGCTCGAAGAGCGACGCGCTGTTGACCACCGCATCGACGCCGCCGAAGTGCGCCGCCACGCGCGGCAGCAGCCCGCGCACCTGGCCCTCGTCCTCGAAATCTGCATCGAAATGGGCGCTGGCGCCCGCCAATTCTGCGCATGCAGCTACGGTTTCGATAGCATCCTGCTGCGACTGCCGGTAGTGCACCGCCACCTGCCAGCCGCCTGCCGCCAGGGCCAGCGCGATCTCGCGGCCCAGGCGCTTGGCCGCGCCGGTGACCAGCACCGTGCGAGGGCGCGGGGTGCCAGGGCCGGAGGCCGAAGCGGGGGATGCAGGGGGTGCGGAAGGGGCGGGGGGCATGGGGGACAATCGGCGGGTGACCAACAAGACAGACAACCAGGCGCAAGCAGCCAGCACGGAAACGCCCAGTGTAACGAGCGCCCCCGCGCCGTCCGGCCCCCGCTCCAGCGCCACGCCCGCCCTCGAGCAGCCTTTTGCGCCGCTGGCCGCGCACATCGCCCGAGCCATCGCAGCGGCCGGCGGCTGGATCGGCTTCGACCGCTTCATGGAGATGGCGCTCTACACGCCGGGGCTCGGCTACTACGCCAACGAGTCGCCCAAGTTCGGCACCTTGCCGGGCTCGGGCAGCGACTTCGTCACCGCGCCCGAGCTCTCGCCCGTCTTCGGCCAGGCCCTCGCCGCGCAGGTGCGCGAGGCGCTGGACGCCACCGGCACCGACGAGGTGTGGGAATTCGGCGCAGGCTCCGGCGCCCTGGCCGCGCAGCTGCTGCAGGCGCTGGGCGACCGCGTGCGGCGCTACACCATCGTCGACCTGTCGGGCAGCCTGCGCCGCCGCCAGCAGGCCGCGCTGGCCGAGTGGGAAGGGCGCGTGGCCTGGGCCGACCGCCTGCCCGAGCGCTTCGAGGGCGTGGTCGTCGGCAACGAGGTGCTGGACGCCATGCCCGTGCAGCTGCTGGCCCGCCACGGCGGCGCGGCCGGCGGCGTGTGGCACGAACGCGGCGTGACGACGACCGCTGCGGGCGATCACTTCGCCTGGGCCGACCGCCCGACCGCGCTGCGCCCACCGGCCGAGCCCGACGGCCCGCAGGACTACCTGACCGAGATCCATGCCCAGGGCGAAGGCTTCATGCGCATGCTGGCCCAGCGCCTGGCGCGGGGCGCGGCCTTCCTCATCGACTACGGCTTTCCCGAGGCCGAGTACTACCACCCGCAGCGCCACATGGGCACGCTGGTCTGCCACCAGGCGCACCAGGTCGATTCGGACCCGCTGGCGGAGGTGGGCGCCAAGGACATCACCGCCCACGTCAACTTCACCGCCATGGCGCTGGCGGCGCAGGACGCGGGGCTGGACGTGCTGGGCTACACCACCCAGGCGCACTTCCTCATCAACTGCGGTTTGCTATCGATTTTGGAGCGACTACCCCAGGCGGAACGGGCGCAGGCAGCCAAGTTGATGATGGAGCACGAGATGGGCGAACTCTTCAAGGTGCTGGCGGTGGGCGCGGGCGTGCCGGCCTGGACGCCCACGGGCTTCGCGCGCGGCGACCGCACGCACCGGCTTTGAATTGATCTTGGCGGATGCGGTGATGTAGGGGCGGAAGGCTGAGGCGGCTGACCTCAGCCTTCTGATGCCCTGGTGGTCACAACCCTTACTAACGCATGAGTCCCGCCAGATTCCGTGCCAAGCTGAGACAGCTCACGACCAGTTGGCCGCTATCACGTTGGATAGATGGTGTCTGTATTCCGGCGTCAACGTCGTCTGGCCAGGCGGTGGAGGTTCAAACGAGGCCATGGCGGAAACCAAGGCTTCCACTTGACTGCTCGCCAACGCTTGTCCGTTGGATGTTCGGAACTGCTCCACCTGATAGGCGCTGTCCTCATACCAGTTGCTGATGGTGCTGGCATCAGCCGTGCCGATGATGCTGACTTCGAGCGAATTGCCGACGCGTCGGAACCACAACTGTTCTGTCGTCACTTCCGCGCCGAACTGCAGGGCATCCGTGTTGGTTGAAGGGTCATGGTCGAAAACGATGTCCTGGCCATCACCGCGCCCAAAGAGATAGGTGTCGTTGCCCTCGCCGCCGCTCAGGTAGTCGTTGCCCGCACCGCCCTCGAGGGTGTCGTCGCCGGCATCACCGTAGAGGTAATCGTTGCCCTCACCGCCGGCGAGCTGGTCGTTGCCGGAATTGCCATTGAGACTGTCATCACCTGCGCCACCTGCGATCTGGTCATCGCCATCATTGCCGTACACATAGTCGTTACCTGCGAGGCCATCCATGATGTCGTCTGCGCTGGAGCCCGTCAGACTATCGTCCCCCTGGGTTCCCATGCGCGACCGGGCTGCCAGCGTATCGCTGTCCCAGGTGGTGCCATCGTCGAACACCACCTGCTGGATGGGGTTGTAGGCATTGGCGGGGTTGTTCTCGTTGAAGAAGTAGCCCACCGAGATCTCATCGGTGGTGCCGGCGATCGAGAGGATCAGCTGGTCACCCGATCGGCGCACGGTCACCTCCGAGGCACTCACCCCTGGCTTGAAGCGAAGCACGTTGAGCTTGTCCGGCTGCGTGCCCCAATCGCTGCCGATGGTGTCCTGGCCATCACCGCGCCCAAAGAGATAGGTGTCGTTGCCCTCGCCGCCGCTCAGGTAGTCGTTGCCCGCACCGCCCTCGAGGGTGTCGTCACCAGCATTGCCATAGAGGTAATCGTTGCCCTCACCGCCGGCGAGCTGGTCGTTGCCGGAATTGCCATTGAGACTGTCATCACCTGCGCCACCTGCGATCTGGTCATCGCCTTCGTTGCCCCAGAGCTGGTCGTCTCCCTCGCCGCCTGCCACCATGTCGTCGCCCAAACGGCCATAAAGCACATCGTTGCCGGCCAGACCTTCCAGGCTGTCATCGCCATCGGTGCCGGTGAGCGTGTCATCCCCTTCAGTTGCCACCCGGCTCATGGCTGCCAGCGTATCGCTGTCCCAGGTGGTGCCATCGTCGAACACGACCTGCTGGATGGGGTTGTAGGCATTGGCAGGGTCGTTGTCGTTGAAGAAGTAGCCCACCGAGATCTCATCGGTGGTACCGGCGATCGAGAGGATCAGCTGGTCGCCCGAGCGACGCACGGTCACCTCCGAGGCGCTTACCCCTGGCTTGAAGCGCAGCACGTTGAGCTTGTCCGGCTGTGTGCCCCAGTCGTATGCGATGGTGTCCTGGCCATCACCGCGCCCGAAGAGATAGGTGTCGTTGCCCTCGCCGCCGCTCAGGTAGTCGTTGCCCGCACCGCCCTCGAGGGTGTCGTCGCCGGCCTCGCCGTGGAGGGAATCGTTGCCCTCGCCACCGGTCAGGCGATCGTTACCTCCGCCAGCATAAAGGTAGTCGTTACCTTCACCGCCCTCCAGGGTGTCGTCGCCGGCCTCGCCATAGAGCGAATCGTCGCCCTTGCCACCATCCAAAAGGTCGGTACCTGTCCCTCCATACAGGGAGTCATTTCCCTCTCCACCACGCAACATGTCGTCACCTGCACCAGCGGTAAAACTGTTGTCTTGGGCATCGCCTAAGTAGATGTCACTCACTGCAGAACCACTACTTGCAGAATCGGCGTAAACGCGCAGAGCTGTCAGATCTGCACGAAGCTCCGAAGTCGCGGGTAGTGAGTCGACCCATTGACTTAAAACCTCCAATCCATTGAAGCCCACCGCCGCCAGTGTGGCGCCTTGATAACGGTTAAGGTCCACCAAATCTAAGAGCGCTGCACGTTCGTTTGTCGCCCTGCTGTTGGCGATGAGAGCCACCAGATCAGTTGTGTCGAAATGAACCCCGTTCTCATCAATTGTCAGTGCCACGCTATCGAGATAAGGTTGAAGTCTGGTTTGTACGACAAGCGCGCCGTAAACACTTTCGCGTAAAGCTTCATAAGCGTCTTTCAGCAAATCCATCACAGGACCTGGCATCGATATATCACCGGAGTGGTGGACATGGTTCATGTTGTCCAGCAACGTGAGCTGATCAGTAATCAAGTCTCCGTTGAATGCTTCCAGCACCCTGATGAAATTGGCATTGGGGACGACTTCAGCAAAATGATCCCATGCGGTCTGCGACCAAGTTACCAAACTGACGCCGCCGCCATCAGCTGTCTCATGCCAATACCCTTTGACGATGCCGGCCTGGACCAGCATATCGCCCAGCGCCTCGACTGATCCGTCCGTGGCACGCCAGTCGTATCCTTTGGCATCCAGTTCGCTGCCAAATGTGCTGGCAAAGTCCGCTTGATCGTCAACAGCAAGTGAAGCAAATCGGCGGCCCCAAATACTTATTTCTTGATCTGCCCGTCTGGGCTTCTGTTCAGCAGTATTTGCCCAAGCCTCGATGACCTGGTCAAGCAATAACATCTGCTGGTCCCCGGAGCCTGCGGCAGCGAATGCTGCCACACTGTCACGCAGCATCTGTGCAGAGGCAGCATCCAGACTCATCGCCTCCCTCAGGTCCCGCACCCAGCCGCTGCCTCCCATCTGCGGTAAAGCGCGCGCTGCCGCGCTTACTTCCGGATCGTCAGAGAAATCCCGATAGAAGTTGTTGCTGGCCAACAACAGGCTCCCCGAAACTTCGGCCACGCCGCTGGTGCCAGCACTGCCGTCAATCCGTGTGAACGTACCGCTCCATGGCTGGGTGTTACCGTTGCCGAGGTCAATATTGCTTGCTGCACCTGCTACTCCAATGCTGGCAATGCCAGATTCTGCAAGCGAACGCAATTCGCTGGCTTGGCTGATGCCGTCTTGATTGGCATCTCTCCAAATCCGTAGTTGCGAATAAGCGGCATCATTGGAGTCGATGACTCCATCACCGTTATCGTCTTGCCCTGCCAGTGCCTCATAGCCGTTGGCATAGGTTTGTGGACGTCCATCACTCCCCAGGCCTGGCTTCAGGGTCTGATCGCCAAAGAGTTCACGGCCCGAATCGATAAGCCCGTTGCCGTTGCGATCAAGCACCACGATGCCGTCATCTCCACTGACCCAACCCGTGGCATTCCGGGTTCCGTCGCCGTCGTGGTCGAAGAGAATGGGGCGGGATGGATTAATGCCGGTGGCTTCTATGCCGTCGCCGTCGAGATCTAGGATCAGGGGGTCGCGAGGGGCTACCCAATTTCGAGCTAAATTGAAAAAATTATTTATGGAAATATCTAGTGGCAAATTTCCGGATCTTAAGTATGGAATGACGGGTGTGGAGGATAAGGGTGTTACGTTGTCATAGCCATTTTCCTTTGCATATCTTATTCCTTCAATTATTGCTTCCTGATCGAGTGGGTCATCTCCATTCGACGGTGAGATAAATGGTAAACCCCATATGGTAATTCGCGAGGTGTCGGCATTGATGCTTGCCGCACCGGCTAATGCCAGCAAAAAAGATTCAGGGATGCCCATGGCAGTTCCCGCGGCCCCGTAATTGAAATTACCAAAACCTTCATACTCTGGGTGTCCCTGTTTGTAGTCCCATGATTCTTCTCCTCCCTCTCGGTTATTTCTAACCATTTCGTAGAACCAACGGTATCCATACAAAGGATTGTCCGGCCTTGCGTGCCCTGCTGCAAGTGCCATATTATCTAAAACAGATACACCAGGAGGGGAGATGTAGCCTCCAACACTAGGATCGGTGGGGGAAATAACGGACATCACTTAACCTTTCTTTCGAAAAAAAGAAAGCCAGATAAAGAAAAATAACAGAACTATCAATGTAGTAGCATCTAAGATAATTACTATAAATCCAAATCCGTAGTCTTCGCTTAAGTCTATTCTTTCTGCTACACCAAAATAATGCATATAAAAGTATACAAATATTTCATTGACCAGCCAAACTCCTAGAATGGAATATATAAATATTGCAAATAGTCGGATGATTATCATCATTTTTATGCTAACATTTCAATTCCGTGGAATGAAGTTATGCCAAATTTTGTGATTTAAAATCGCTCATCTATGATCGGTAATTTGTAGCATCCAGATTTTGGTTAATTTAGTTCCTGGTGTTGATTTGAAATTATTTTTTATAGATCACCGTTCTCTCAAGCTCTCATTGCTTGCTTTCTGAATAGGGCTCAAAAGATATTCAATCATTCGACGCCTGCCAATTATTACCTCTGCGGTCAAATTCATTCCTGGCATCAAGCGAATTTTTTCTCCATCCACATAAATAAAATTTTGATTTATAGCAATAATGGCTGGGAAGGTGGCGCCGCGCTTTTCGTCAATCACAGCATCTCGCGTTACTTTGTCAACCGTACCCCTCACAGTCCCGTACCGAGTAAATGGGAAGGTTTCCAACTTGATGGTCACGTCCTGCCCGGGAACAACAAACCCGATATCCTTGTTCTCTAGGGTGGCATCCGCAATGACATGCGCGCTGTCGGGCACGATGACCATGAGCGCCTGCGCTTCGGTGACCACGCCGCCTTCGGTATGGGTGGCCAGTTGCTGAACAGTGCCGGTGACCGGGGCCCTGAGAGTGGCGAGTTGCTCGCGCTGGGTAGCCTTGTTCCATTCCTGCGCCGTTTGCTGGCGCTTCAAATCGGCTTGGGCCTGGCGGTCGCTCAGGGCGCGGCGGGTTTCGGCCAAGTAGGCGTGGCGGGTTTGCTCGGCCTCGCGCAATGCGGCTTGCGCTTCGTTCAGCCGCGCGTGCTGGGTAGCCAAGTCGCGCTCCAATTCGATGCGCTCGCGGGTGCGGTCTTGATTGGCATGGCTGGACATGAAGCCCTGGTCTGCCAATGCCTTGAAGTCTTGCTCGCGCTGACGGGCGATAGGCACCGTAGCGTCCAACTTGCCGATCATGGCGCGCACGGTGGCCATTTCGGCCAAGCGGCGCTGGTGCTCGGACGCCAGGCGAGCCAAGCGGGCTGTGATGTCGCTCCACTCGGTTGCCAGTTGCGCCTGGGCGTCCGCGGTGTCTGCGGCCTTCCAATCGGGCGGCAGATCCTTCGAAGCCAGATAAGGCTCCAGCGCATGTTTCGTCTGCGTTGTCCGCTCTGGATTCAATAGCATCTGCTGCAGCGCCCGGCTGCGCGTCCATTCCGAATACGCAGCGCGACGCGCTTGCGCAAAGCTGGCTCTGTCTGCACTGGCTGCAGTAGGGTCGAGTTCGACCAACGGCTGGCCGGCTTCCACATGGTCGCCCTCTTTGACCAGAATGCGGCGGACCACACTGCTCTCCAGCGGTTGCACGAGCTTGGTCCGGTCGCTGACGATGATGCGCCCGGGCGCCACGGCCACGATGTCGATCTTGCCAAAGATGGACCATAGCAGCGTGATGACAAAAAGCGCCATCAATACGTAGGCGATGCGCAGCGGGGCAGGGTGCACCGGGGTTTCCTGCAGGCTCAGCGCTGCGGGTAGAAAGGCGTTTTCATCGGCCAGGCGCGCTGGGCCCGCAAGCTCGGTCCGGTGCTGCCAGGCTGCCTTGAACACTGCGCGGTAGCGGGCCAGTAGTTCGATGGCAGGGTGGCGAGGGCGCGAGACCCTGGTCGGTGCTCCGTTAACAACCGAATGCGCTGCGGGTGCAGGCCCGACAGCAGCCATGGGGACGGATTCTGCTGTCATGTGCTTGCCCCGTCCGTCGCGGGCGCGGCAGCGGCATTGGGCCCGCTAGGCCTGGTGCCTCTGCCCCCGTCCTGCATGCGCCACAAATGCGCATACAGGCCCTGCGGGCGCTGAATGAGCGCGTCGTGCGGGCCCGCCTCGACGATGCGGCCCCTGTCCATGACGATGATGCGATGAGCATGACGCACGGCACTGAGCCGGTGGGCAATGATGAGCACAGTGCGCCCCTTGCAGATGTGCGCCATGTTGCGTTGGATGATGGCCTCGCTCTCGTAGTCGAGAGCGCTGGTCGCTTCGTCCAGGATGAGGATTCTCGGGTTGGTGAAGAGGGCGCGGGCTATGGCAATGCGCTGGCGCTGCCCGCCTGACAGACTGCCGCCCTGCTCACCCACGGCGGTGTCATAGCCTTCCGGCAATTCGCTGATGAAGTCGTGTGCGCCAGCCAGTCGGGCGGCATGCACTACTGCCTCGATGGGAGCGGCGGGGTCGGCAATGGCGATGTTTTCCCGCACGCTGCGGTTGAAGAGCAGGTTCTCTTGCAGCACCACGCCCACTTGGCGCCGCAACTGGGCAGCGTCAATCAGCCCGATGTCGATGCCGTCTACCAAAATGCGGCCTTGCTCGGGTACATAAAGGCGTTGTACCAGCTTGGTCAGCGTGCTTTTGCCAGAACCTGAGCGGCCCACGATGCCAATGACTTCGCCTGGACGCACATCGAGGCTCACGCCCCCCAGCACGGGTGTGGCCTCAGGCCGGTAGCGAAAGTGCACACCGTCCAGCGTGACGCGGCCACGGATGGGCGGTAACTGAGCGGCATTGGTGGGCGGCACTTCGGTGCGAGTATTCAGGATGTCGCCCAGCCGTGCCATGGAGATGCCCGTTTGCTGAAAGTCCGTCCACAGCTGGGCCATGCGCATGATGGGCTGTGCCACGCGCTGCGCGAACATGTTGAATGCGACGAACTGGCCCACGGTGAGCTGATTGCTCATGACCAAGTGGGCGCCATACCAAAGGGTGGCGGCGTTGACCAGTTTGCCAATGAGGTTGACACCTTCGTGGGCCCACGCGGCGACATTCTGGGTTTTGAAACTAGCGCTCACGTAAGCAGCGAGTTGGTTGTCCCAGCGACGGGAAAACGATGGCTCGAGTGCGCTGGCCTTGACAGTCTGTATGCCGGTGACGGTTTCCACCAGCATGGCTTGGTTCTCGGCTCCCCGCGCGAACTTTTGGTCCAGCCGACCGCGCAGTACGGGCACCACGGCCAGGCTCAGACCAAAGTAGAGCGGCAGACTCACCAGCACGATCAGTGTGAGAGGCACGCTGTAGAACAGCATGACGGCAATAAAGATGATGGAAAAGAACACGTCCAGCACGACGGTTAAAGCGTTGCCGGTCAGGAAGTTGCGAATGTTTTCCAGCTCGCGGACCCGGGCTATTGAATCCCCGACACGGCGAGCCTGAAAGTACGCCAGTGGCAGCTGCACGAGGTGACGAAACAGCCGTGCACCGAGTTCGACATCAATACGATTGGTGGTATGGCTGAATATGTATCCCCGTAGTCCGTTCAAGATGCTTTCGAACACTACTACGACCACCAGACCGATCACCAGCACGTCCAGCGTCGTCACCCCCTGATGCACCAACACCTTGTCCATCACCACTTGAAAGAACAATGGGCTGATGAGCGCGAACAGCTGCAGCATGAAGGAAATCAGTAAAACCTCGCCCAGCAGCTTGCGATGCTTGACTAAGCTCGGAATGAACCAAGAAAAGTCAAACTTCGCGAGCTCGCCTGCCAAGCTGGCTCGACTGGTCACCAAGATGAGCTCGCCGGTCCAACGCTGGGCAAATTCCTCCAAAGGTACGATGGTCGGCCGGGCACCATCTTTCTCACTGGCGGGATCTTGCAGCAGCACTCGCTCACGGTCGCAGCGCGCCAGAATGACCATGTATTCATTGCCTTGACCGTCGAGGAGAACAGCCAAGGCAGGCAGGGACGCTAATGCCAGTCGATCTTTGGGCGTTACCGACCGCTTGGCTTTCAAGCCCAGGCGCTGGGCTGCGCGCAGCACATCAGCAGTCGTTACCGCCTCGTGAGGTGACAGCCCCAGTTGATGCGCAAGTGCTGCAGGCTCGGCCGCGATCTGGTGATAGCGAGCCAGTACGCATAGCGCTTGCAATGAGCGAGTAGGGACGTGGGCGACAGGCTTGTTTGCCTCACTTGCGCAGTCGCACAGGGCAGAGTCTTCCCCCGGGTGCCTTGTTAGCAGTTGGCCACCTGCGTGGCTGTCATCACCCATCAGCGACTCTCCCTCTTATGGTTGCCGATCCTAGTGCAACCCACAGATAGATGGGAATAAAAATCATAACGTTTGACAGTTGGTTAACTTTGGTTCCGCATAAAGCGCGGGGGTGTGCACGGAGCCCGCCAAGCAGCCCGGGTCGAGAAGCATCCAGACGGTGCCACAGCTGGACTTAGCCGTTTTGGTAGTTAGCAACTGAGAAATCGTTGGTTTGTTGAGCGAAGCGACTTGCGTAGAGTGCAACGCACAGGCGCCGGCGACTGCTCCGGGCCTCTTACAAGGTTGCACGCATGTCCGCCGTTCCATCCCGTCTTTCGCGCTCTTTCCTGCCGTCGGCCACTCTGTCGTCAGGGTCGGCGCAGCGTTCGAACCCAGCGCCGCCGCAAGGCCTGACCATCCGTCCCCTGCCCGGCGCGCCCCTGGGTGCCGAGGTGCTGGGCCTGGATCTGTCGCGCCCGCTCGGCAATGTCGATTTCGCCCGTCTGCACCAGGCGCATCTCGACCACCATGTGGTCGTGTTCCGCGACCAGCGCATCACCCCCGCGCAGCACGTCGACTTCAGCCGCCGCTTCGGGCCGCTGCAGATCCACGTGCTGAAGAACTTCCAGCTGGCAGGCCACCCCGAGATCTTGGTCGTCTCCAACATCAAGGACGGGGCTGGGCAGCCCATCGGCCTGGGCGATGCGGGCCACTACTGGCATTCCGACCTGTCGTACAAGGAGCGGCCCAGCCTCGGCTCGCTGCTGCACGCGCAGGAGCTGCCCGCCGAGGGCGGCGACACGCTGTTCGCCGACCAGCACGCCGCCTACGACGCGCTGCCCGAGGCACTCAAGCGCGCCATCGCGCCGCTGCGGGCCGAACACAGCTATCTGGCCAAATACGAGGAGCTGCGGGCCCGGAGCCCGTGGCGGCCCAAGCTCACGCCCGCGCAGATTGCCGAGGTGGCACCCGCCGTGCATCCGGTGGTGCGCACGCATCCGGAGACGGGCCGCCGCGCGCTGTTCGTCAACGAGCACTTCACCACGCGCATCGTCGGCTGGCCCGAGGACGAGAGCCGCGACCTGCTGGCCCAGCTATTCGCCGCCGCCGTGAAGCCGGAGTTCGTCTACCGCCACCGGTGGCAGCCGCACGACCTGGTGTTCTGGGACAACCGCTCGGTGCAGCACCTGGCGGCCGGCACGCCGGACAGCCAGCGCCGCAAGCTCCATCGCACCACGGTCGAGGGCGACCTTCCGTTGTAGGGCCTCGCGCCCCCGAGGCGCCGCGAGGCCGCGTCCACCGGATTCCATCGCCGGCGGCAGACTTACTATAAAAATAATAGCTACAGGCGCTTGCAGATCGGGCGCTGGAAGCACTTTTTCATCTGAAATTCCTGAGAGGCCCATCGCATGTCACGTACCACCACCACCACCCCTGTCTCCACGCTGCGCCGCGCCTTCATGGGCAAGGCAGCCGCCGCCGTCACCGCGATGGGCCTGTTCGCGGCGGGCGTCGCCGCGCCCGGCGCCGCGCACGCCGAAGAGGGCAGGCTGCGCATCGCCCAGCAGTTCGGCATCGTCTATCTGCTGCTGAACGTGGCGCAGGACCAGAAGCTGATCGAAAAGCACGGCAAGGCGGCCGGGGTCGACGTGAAGGTGGAGTTCCTGCAGCTGTCGGGCGGCTCGGCCGTGAACGATGCGCTGCTGTCGGGCAACATCGACATCGCGGGCGCCGGCGTGGGCCCGCTCTTCACGCTGTGGGACCGCACGCGCGGGCGCCAGAACGTCAAGGGTGTGGCGTCGCTCGGCAACTTCCCGTACTACCTGGTCAGCAACAACCCGGCGGTGAAGACGATCGCTGACTTCACCGACAAGGACCGCATCGCCGTGCCGGCGGTGGGTGTGTCGGTGCAGTCGCGCGTGCTGCAGCTCGCCTCGGCCAAGCTCTGGGGCGACAAGGACTTCAACCGGCTCGACAGGCTGCAGGTGGCGGTGCCGCACCCGGACGCGGCGGCGGCCATCATCAAGGGCGGCACCGAGATCACCGGCCACTTTGGCAACCCGCCGTTCCAGGAGCAGGAGCTGGCCGGCAACCCGAAGGCCCGCATCGTGCTCAGTTCGTACGACGTGCTGGGTGGCCCGGCGTCCGCCACCGTGCTCTACGCCACCGAGAAATTCCGCAAGGAGAGCCCCAAAACCTACCAGGCATTCCTGGCCGGGCTGAACGAGGCGGCGCAGTTCGTCGCTGCCAACCCGGAGAAGGCGGCCGACATCTACCTGAAGGTGACCGGCGCCAAGACCGACCGCGCCCTGCTGCTGCAGATCATCCAGAACCCTGAAGTGCAGTTCAAGGTGCAGCCCGAGAACACGCTGGGCCTGGGCCAGTTCCTGCACCGCGTGGGCGCCATCAAGCAGAAGCCCGAGGCGCTCAAGGACTATTTCTTCGACGACGCGCTCACGGCGCGCGGCAGTTGAGATTGCACGAACGGAGGCCGCCATGCTGACCATGCGACGACTCGCGCCCCTGTCCGCCACCCTGCTGGAGCGGGTGCGGGAGGAGGTCGGGCACTATGCCGCCGAGGCCCACGCCACCCTGGCGCCGCCGTTGGCAGACCGCGCCGCCGAATCCTCCGCGGCCCAGCCCCTGCTGCGGGTGGACGGCGTCAGCATCGACTACCGCACGGCGCAACGCGCCGTGCGCGCCACGCACCGCGTCGGCTTCGACGTGCATCCGGCCGACCGGCTGGTGCTGCTGGGCGCATCGGGCTGTGGCAAGTCCACCCTGCTCAAGGCCATCGCCGGGTTCATCGCGCCGAGCGAAGGGCGCATCCTGCTCGATGGCCGGGCGGTGACCCGGCCGGGGCCCGACCGGGTTGTGGTGTTCCAGGAGTTCGATCAGCTGCCGCCCTGGAAGACGGTGCGCGAGAACGTGATGTTCCCGCTGCTCGCCTCGCGCCAGGTGGGCCGGGCCGAAGCGGCCGAGCGCGCGGCGCTCTATCTGGACAAGGTGGGGCTCTCCCAGTTCGCGGACGTGCATCCGCACCAGCTCTCGGGCGGCATGAAGCAGCGCGTGGCGATCGCCCGGGCCCTTGCCATGCAGCCCCGCGTGCTGCTGATGGACGAGCCCTTCGCCGCGCTGGACGCGCTCACCCGCCGCCGCATGCAGGAAGAGCTGCTGGCCCTCTGGGACGAGTTCCGTTTCACGCTGATCTTCGTCACGCACTCCATCGAGGAGGCGCTGGTGGTGGGCAACCGCGTGGCCATCCTGTCGCCCCACCCGGGCCGCCTGCGCGCCGAGATCAACAGCCACCAGTTCGGCCTGCACAGCCTGGGCGGGGCCGAGTTCCAGTCCACCGCGCAGCGCATCCACCGCCTGCTGTTCGACGAGCCCGCAGGCGAGGGCGGCCAGGGCGCGGGTGCGCCCGGCTCGGTCGCGGCCGATGCCGCGCAGATGGCGCAGCGCCCGCCCGCCGCCTCCGCCTCGCTGCCTTTCCGGATCGCCATATGAGCCGCACCGCATTGCCTTCTTCCCATGCCACAGCCTCGGCAGGCGCCGCGCCCGCCAGCCGCGTGCCGCCGGTGCGGCCGGAGGTGGAGCACACGCTGCCGCCGCTCACCGGCGTCGCGCCCGAGCGCCCGCTGCCCTGGGCCACCCGCGTCTGGCAGCAGGGCACCGTGCGCCGCTTCGCCATCCTGCTCGTGCTGGCCGCGCTGTGGGAGGCGGCGGCGCGCTGGCAGAACAACGACCTGCTGCTGCCCACCTTCCTGCAGACCGCGCGGGCGCTGGCCGAAGGCATCGCATCGGGCGAGCTGCTGGCCAAGACCGCCATCTCGCTCGCGGTGCTGCTCAAGGGCTACCTCGCCGGCATCGCGGGTGCCTTCGTGCTCACCACGCTGGCGGTCTCCACCCGCCTCGGGCGCGACCTGCTGTCCACGCTCACCTCGATGTTCAACCCGCTGCCCGCCATCGCCCTGCTGCCGCTGGCGCTGCTGTGGTTCGGGCTGGGGCAGGGCAGCCTGGTGTTCGTGCTCATCCACTCCGTGCTGTGGCCGTTGGCGCTCAACACGTATGCCGGGTTCCAGGCCGTGCCCGAGACGCTGCGCATGGCCGGGCGCAACTATGGCCTGACGGGCATCCGCTACGTGCTGCAGATCCTGGTGCCGGCCGCGCTGCCGGCCATCCTCTCGGGCCTGAAGATCGGCTGGGCCTTCGCCTGGCGCACGCTGATCGCGGCCGAGCTGGTGTTCGGTGCATCATCCGGCCAGGGGGGCCTGGGCTGGTACATCTTCCAGAACCGCAACGAGCTCTACACCGACAAGGTGTTCGCCGGCCTGGCGCTGGTCATCATCATCGGCCTGCTGGTGGAAAGCCTGGGGTTCCAGACGCTGGAGCGGTTGACGGTGCGCAAGTGGGGGGTGCAGCGCTGAGCCTGCCCTGCGCAGCCTACACTGCGGTCATGCTCCGCTGGTTCCTCGTCGTCTTCCTGGCCCTGATGTTCATCAGCTGGCTCACGCCGCTGCTGCGGCGCATCGGGTTCGGGCGGCTGCCCGGGGACTTCCGGTTCCGGCTCGCGGGGCGCGAGTGGGATGTGCCGCTCGCCTCCACGCTGCTGCTCAGCTTCGTCGCCAGCCTGATCGCCAAGTGGATGTGACGCGGCCGCGGGCGTGGGCGCCCGCCAGCCGCCGATGGGCCGGCTTCGAGGCTCAGCCGCCCACCGTGGCGGCGACGGTGCCCCCGCCGCCCGGGCGGCGCCCGCCGGCGGCCAGATGGCTGCGGTCGTCGTCCTCGCCGGCCTCGGCGAGCGCGGCCAGGTAGGTCTTGCGCCACCAGTGCACGTCGTGCTCGCGGATGCGCTCCATCAGCCGCTGGTGCCGGCGCTGGCGCTCGGGCAGCGGCATCTGCAGCGCGGCCTGGATGCTGTCGGCCATGCCCTGGGTGTCATAGGGGTTGACCAGCAGCGCTTCCTTCAGCTGCTCGGCTGCGCCCGCAAAGCGCGACAGCACCAGCACGCCCGGGTCTTGCGGGTCCTGCGCGGCCACGTACTCCTTGGCGACGAGGTTCATGCCGTCGCGCAGCGGCGTGACCAGGCCCACGGCGGCGGCGCGGCACAGGCCCGGCACGCGCTTGCGCGCCACCGTGCGGTGGATGTAGCGCAGCGGCATCCAGTCCAGGTCGCCGAAGTCGCCGTTGATCGCGCCGCACAGGCCCTCCAGCTCGGTGCGCAGGTCGGCATAGGCGTTCACGCTGTCGCGCGAGGGCGAGGCGATCATGATCATGGTCGCGCTGTGCTGGTTCTCGGGGTAGCGCGACAGCAGTTCGCGGAAGGCCCGCACCCGCTGCGGGATGCCCTTGGAGTAGTCGAGCCGGTCCACGCCCAGCAGCAGGCGCCGGCGGGAATATTCTTCACGCATGGCGGTGAAGGTGTCCATCGCCTCGGGGGCCTGCGTCAGGTGCGTGAATTCGTCCACGTCGATGCCGATGGGGAATGCCGCCACCTGCACCGTGGCGCCGAAGGCGCGCAGGCGCTGGGCACCCACTGACTGCGCGTCGGCTTCCTTGTCGAGGTAGCGGGTGAAGTGCGCGACGTCGGCCTCGCTCTGCAGGCCCACCAAGTCGTAGGCGAAGAAGGAGCGCATCAGCCATTCGTGCTGCGGAATGGCCGCCATGATGAGCGGCGGCGGCACGGGAATGTGCAGGAAGAACCCGATCTTCTGGCGGCAGCCCAGGGCGCGCAACTCGGCCGCGAGCGGAATCAGGTGGTAGTCGTGCACCCAGATGGTGTCGTCTTCCTTCAGGAGCGGCAGCAGCTTGCGCGCGAACATCTGGTTCACCCGCCGGTAGCCGGCGATGTAGCCCGCGTTGAAGTCGGCCAGGTCGAGCCGGTAGTGGAAGACGGGCCACAGCACGCTGTTGCTGTAGCCGTAGTAGTAGCTGTCGTGGTCCTCGCGGCACAGGTCCACCGTAGCGAGCGTCACGTTGCCGGCCTGGCGCGTGTGCAGCGTGCCCTCGCCGGGCAGGCCGTCCTCGGTGACGGTGCCGCTCCAGCCGAACCAGAGGCCACCGGTCTGGTTGAGCGTTTCGCCCAGCGCCACGGCCAGGCCGCCGGCGGCCGGCTTGCGGGGGTCGGCCAGGCGGTTGGAGATGACGACGAGGCGGCTCATATGACGGTGTCCCAGGGGGCGGAAAGGCGCATGGCGGCGTTGATGATGCCCACCATCGAATAGGTCTGCGGGAAGTTGCCCCACATCTCGCCGGTCTCGGCATGCGTGTCTTCCGACAGCAGGCCCAGCGGGTTGCGAGCGGCCAGCATGGCTTCGAAGATCTCGCGCGCCTGGCTGCGGCGGCCGATGCGGGCGAGGGCGTCGATGCGCCAGAAGGTGCAGATGTTGAAGGCCGTGTCGGGTTTGCCGAAGTCGTCGGCCGCTTCGTAGCGGCGCATGTAGGGGCCGTCGCAGAGCGACGCTTCCATCGCGTCCACCGTGCTCACGAAGCGCGGGTCGCGCGGGTCGATCAGGCCGACCTCGGCCATCAGCAGCACGCTGGCGTCCAGCTCGTGGCCGCCGAAGCTCTCGGCGAAGGCCTGGCGCTTGTCGCTCCAGGACCGGGTGAGGATCTCCTCGCGCATGCGGCTGGCGTGCGCCTTCCAGTGATCGGCGCGGTCCTCCAGCCCCAGCTTGGCGGCTATTTTTGCCAGCCGGTCGCAGGCGGCCCAGCTCATCAGCGCGGACGAGGTGTGCACCCGGGCGCGGGTGCGCAGCTCCCACATGCCGGCGTCGGGCGTGCCGTAGACGCGCACGGCCAGCTCGCCGATCTGCTCCATGCGGGTGAATTCGGCCTCGCCGGCCGGATGCAGCAGGCGCTTGTCGTGGAAGGCCTGCGCCGCGCCCAGGATGATGTTGCCGTACACATCGTGCTGGAAGTGTTCGGCCGCCTGGTTGCCCACGCGCACCGGGCCCATGCCGCGGTAGCCCTTGAGGTGGGGCACGAAGAATTCGGGCAGTTCGCGCTCCAGGCCGATGCCGTAGAGCGGCTGGATGTGCCCTTCGCTGGCCTCGGCCACCACGCTGCTCAGCCAGCGCAGGTAGTCTTCCATCGTGGCCGTTTCCGACAGGCTGTTGAGCGCGCGCACCACGAAGAAGGCATCGCGCAGCCAGCAGAAGCGGTAGTCCCAGTTGCGGCCGCTGTGGGCCGACTCGGGAATGCTGGTGGTCATGGCCGCGACGATGGCGCCCGTGTCCTCGTAGAGCGACAGCTTGAGCGTGATGGCCGCGCGGATCACCGCCTCCTGCCACTCCAGCGGCAGCGCGAGCCGCTGCGTCCACTGCCGCCAGTAGGCCACCGTGTCCTGCTCGTACGAGCGCGCCGTGTCGGCGATGCCGGCGGGCAGGGCCTCGTCCGCGCCCAGCAGGAAGTTGTATTCCCGGGACAGCACGAAGGGCTGGCCCGACAGCACGTGCGACACCGGCGCATCGGTGTTGAGCCGCAGCGTCAGCGCCCCGCCGACGAAGCGCACGTGGTTGCTGCCGCGCGTGATCTCGGGCTGCTCGCTGCCCCAGCCGTAGCGCACGTTGGCGGTCACGCGGATGCGGGGCGATCCCTTGAGCGGGCGCACGCGCCGCACCAGCAGCATGGGCCGGAAGAACCGCGAACGGGCATAAAAGCGCGGCGCGAAGTCGGTGATCTCGATGCTGTTGCCGGCCTGGTCGGTGAGCTGCGTGCGCAGCACGGCCGTGTTCGGCTCATACCACTGGCGGCTCTCGACCTGGTTCTCCAGCTCGATGGCGAAGCGGCTGCCTTCCTCGCCCGGCTGGATCAGCGCGTTGAAGACCGGGTCGCCGTCGAAGCGCGGCATGCACGACCAGACGATCTGCCCGCGCGCGTCCACCAGCGCGCTGATCGAGCAGTTGCCGATCATGCCGAGCTTGAGAGAGCCCTCGATGGGCGGCGCGAACGTGGCCGGCCGCGCCATGGGCTGGATGGGCAGGCCGCGCATGGCGTCGGCCAGCGGCAGCGCCGGCTCGCCCAGCGAGCGGGCGTCCGCCGTCGCCGGCGGCTGCGATGCGGGGGCATCGGTGGAGGGCGCGGAGTGGTCGGGGGGCGTGGTCGTCATGCGGGAAGTCCCTGGGGAGAAGCCATCTGGAAAATCCATTCGCGCAGCTCGGTGGTGTCCGTGCAGCGGGCCTGGGCCTGCGTGTCGCCCGGCCCGACCTTGATGCCGATGCCGCCCAGCGCCCGCACCGCGGCAAAGCCGTGTTCATCGGTCACGTCGTCGCCGGCGAAGACGGGAATGCGGCCGGCAAAAGGCGCGTGGCGCATGAAGTCGGCGATGGCGCGGCCCTTGTCGGGGCCGGCGGGCTTGATCTCCAACACGCACTTGCCCTGCAGCACCTCCAGGCCCGGCGCCTGGGCGAGCGCGTGGTCGACGGCGGCGCGGCAGCGCGCTTCCAGCTCGGGCGCCTGGCGGTAGTGCAGCGCCACGCCGGCGCTCTTGCGTTCCAGCACCAGCGCGGGGTGGCGGTCCAGCATGGGCTGCAGCACGGCCAGCACGGGCGCCAGGTCAGGCGCGGGCACGCCGCCTTCCACGCCGCCGGCCAAGCGGTATTGGGCGCCGTGTTCGGAGGCCAGCGGCAGCTGCAGCGGGTTCAAAAAATGATCGATGTCGGCGCGAGTGCGCCCGGTGGCGATGGCGAGGGCCCCGCCCAGGTAGCCGGAGAGGGTGCGCAATGCGGGCACCACGCCGGGGTGGACCTGCACCGCGTCGGGGTGCGAGGCGATATCGGCCAGCGTGCCGTCGAAGTCGAGAAAGAGCGCATGTCGCGCCGTCAGCAACGGGGGCTTTTGCATCGGCGAGACCTTAGCAAAATGCTTGCCTCGGCCATGTAGGCCGGCGGCTACTGTCCGGCGGCAGCGCGGACCGGACCGGCGCTACCCCGCCGCCGCCAGATGCGCCTGCAGCGCGGCGGTGCGTGCGCGGCGGATGGCCTCGCCCACCTGCGGGCCGGTCATGCCGGCCTGGGCGGCCTGCGCGGCGATGGGGGCGGTGGGCACGGCCCGGGCCGCAGCCAGGGCTGCGGCCAGCCGGGCGCGCTGCGGATAGGGCGCGTCATCGAAGCCCAGCCGGCCGCGCGCATCGCATTCGCAGGCCAGCAGCACGTCGGCGAAGCGTTCGGGCTTGCGCAGCGCATCGCAGCGCTCCAGCAGGCGCAGCAGGGCGGCGGCGTTCAGCTCGCCGCTGCGGTGGATGTTGCCGTGCTCGCGGGCCACCACGTCGGCCGTCTCGCGGCAGTCCACGGGCACGCGCAGGCGCTCGGCCACGCCCTGCAGCAGCCGGGCGCTGCGCATTTCGTGGCCGATGTGGCGCGGCAGCACGTCTGCTGGTGTGGTGCCCTTGCCCAGGTCGTGCGTAAGGCAGGCGAAGCGCACGGCCAGCGGCGCCTCGAGGCGCGCTGCCATGTCCAGCACCATCATCAGGTGGATGCCGGTGTCCACCTCGGGGTGGTATTCGACGCGCTGGGGCACGCCCCAGAGGCGGGCGACCTCGGGCAGCAGCACGGCGAGCGCGCCGCAATCCTTCAGCACCTCGAACATGCGGGAAGGCCGCGCCTCCATCAGGCCGCGCGCCAGCTCCTGCCAGACGCGCTCGGGCACCAGGTGGTCGGCCTCGCCGTCCTCCACCATCTCGCGCATCAGCTGCATGGTTTCGGGCGCGACGGTGAAGTCGGTGAACCGGGCGGCGAAGCGCGCCACGCGCAGGATGCGCACCGGGTCTTCGCGGAACGCGCCGGTCACGTGGCGCAGCACGCGGGCGTCGAGGTCCCTTACGCCGTTATAAGGGTCAAAAAGGCCTGCAGCGCTTGATCCGTCTGGGCTGGCAGCTATCGAATTGATAGTAATGTCCCGGCGGGAGAGATCTTCTTCCAGCGTCACGTCCGGCGCGGCGTGCACGGTGAAGCCCCGGTAGCCGTGGCCGCTCTTGCGCTCGGTGCGGGCGAGCGCGTATTCCTCGCGGGTCTCCGGGTGCAGGAAGACGGGGAAGTCGCGCCCGACGGGCAGGAAGCCGCGTGCTTCCATCTCGGCCGGCGTGGCGCCGACGACGACCCAGTCGCGGTCATGTACGGGGCGGCCCAGCAGCCTGTCGCGCACCGCGCCGCCCACCAAATAGATCTGCATGCGGGCAGTGTAGCCAGGGCTTTGCCTATAGTTGGAAGATCTATCGCCCAGCGCGACCCTTGCGCCTTCCATCGCCATGACCCTGCCTCCGCTCACCATCGCCCAGCTGAATCCCGACGGCAGCCTGCCCATTCCTGCGCCGGCGGCCCCGGCGGTGGACGCCGCTGCCGAGGCGGCGCAGGCGCAGCTGCGGCTGGAGGAACTGCAGGAAGAGCTCGACGCCCTGCAGGCCGTGCTGGACAAGCCGCTCAGCGCCATCCTGGCCGAGCAGGCCCAGGCGCAGGAGGCCGCCACCGCCTGGGACGCCTTCGGCGCCATGTGGATGCTGTCGCAGCGCGCCATGCGCCGCGTGGCGATGGACCTGGCCGCCGCCCAGGGCGTGAGCGAGCAGGAGGTGGTGCAGCGCGCCATGGCCCATGCGCGCAGCGTGCTGAACGTGGAGGACGAAGACCTGGGCGGCAGCGTGGCCCCGGCACAGCTGGCGCACATCGCGCGGCACAAGGCGTTTTTGCGCAAGCAGTTCCGGTGAGCGGTTGCCGGGCCCCGCTTGTTCGCACCGAGCGCGTCGACAGGCCCGGCTCAGCCCGGCCCCACGCCCTCAAACACCGGCCTAAAGAAGCTGCGCTCGTAGCTCACGATGCAGCCCGTCTCCTCGGCATAGCGGAAGGCCGCCTGGCAGTCCGCGTCGTCCATCGACCGCTGGCGGTACACCTCGTAGGCGGCCAGGCTCTCGAAGGTGAAGAGGGCCAGCGCGATGTTGTTGGCGCCTTCGCTCGGCATGAAGTAGCCGTGGTGCCTGCCGCCGAATTTCTCGACCAGCGGAATCCAGAGCCGGCCGTAGTGCTCGAACTCGCGCAGCTTCGCCGTGTTCAGCACGTAGCGCAGGTAGATAGTGACGGCCATGGCGTCAGCCCCGCCCGCCGCGCAGGCGATAGGGTTCCTCGAAGTCGAGGAAGTCGTTCTCGGCCAGCGCGCCCTGCACCCAGTCCTGCACGCCGGGCAGGGCCGTCACCCGGTCCACATAGGCCTGGATGTGCGGCGGCAGCGGCAGCGCGTAGGTGACGAGGCGGGTGCACACCGGGGCGAAGAACGCATCGGCGACCGTGAAGCCGCCGAAGAGCATCGGCCCGCCGTGCGCATCCAGCAGCTGCGTCCACAGGCTGACCAGCCGGGCGACGTCGGCACGCACGGCGGCGTTGTCGCGCCAGAGCAGCGCGCCGGTTTCGGGCAGGCGCGCCTCGATGTTCATCGGGCAGGCGCCGCGCAGGCCGGTGAAGCCGCTGTGCATCTCGGCGCAGGCGCTGCGGGCCACGGCACGCGCGCGGGCGTCCGCTGGCCAGAGGGCGCGTTCGGGAAAGCGCTCGGCCAGGTATTCGGCGATGGCCAGCGTGTCCCACACCACCAGGTCTCCATCGACCAGCGCCGGCACCTTGGCCGTGGGCGACACCGCGGCGATGCGCTGCTTGAACGCGGAATCGGCCGCGAAGCTGTCGAAGCGCACCAGCACTTCCTCGAAGTCGATGCCGGCTTGGCGCATCAGCACCCAGGGGCGCATGGACCAGGAGGAGTAGTTCTTGTTGCCGATGTAGAGCTGGAGCATGGCGGGCTTTTCAGGAAGAGTGACGAGCCCAGTCTAGCCACGCCGTGCCTCGCCAGTGATGCATTGCGCAGCCCCGTTTGATGCCTGGGGCGCATCATCCCGATCGGCCCCTGGGCTAGTCCGTCGAACGGCCGCGGAGCAGGCCAAGCCAGTGCAACCGCGGAACTGGCTCTGCCAGGCCGCCGGTTGCGTCCCCCTTCCCGCCTCGCGCAGCGAGGCGAGAGAAGGGGGAAGCGGCGCAAGCCGCTCAGGGGGATCGCCTCTACACAGGCCAGACCACGCCGTTGTCGTTCAGGATCGCATCCAGCGGCAGATCGTGCGCTTCCGGCTCGAAGTCTTCCAGGAAGCCGTTGGTGAAGCCCAGGCCCACGGTGGTCGGGCTGGGCTGCAGCGTGGCCAGGGTGCGGTCGTAGAAGCCGCCGCCATAGCCCAGGCGGTAGCCGCCGGCGCCATAGCCCACGCAGGGCACGAACAGCAGGGTCGGCACGATGACCTCGGTGTCCTTGGGCTTCGGGATGCCGTAGGCGTCTTCCTCCATCTCGCAGCCGGGGTACCAGACGTGGAAGGTAAGCGTCTTGTGCTCCTTGTTCACCACGGGCAGGCCGATGCGCCGGCGCAGGGGCTGGTCCAGCAGCTCGCCGTCTTCCTTCCAGCGGTGCAGGGCGGGCAGGGGGTCGAACTCGCCCTTGATGGGCCAATAGGCGCCGATGACCGTGTCGGGCCGGTCCACCAGCCAGATGCGCATCACGCGCTGCAGCAGGTCGGCGCGCCGCAGGCGGTCGGGCAAATTCAGACGCTCTTCAATCAGTGCGCGGCGCAGGGCTGCTTTGTCCATCACATAATTCCCGAATGCAATTGCTCAAGATTCTGACACCGCTGTGCGCCGGCGCCGTGATGATGGCCTTGGCCACCCCCGTTCTGGCCCAGAACCGGGGCGACGAAGCCGTGCTGGAGATGCAGAAAGCCTTCCGCAAGGGCGACCGCCAGTCGCTCACCGGCCTGCTGCCCTACACCCGCGGCAACCCCCTGGAACCCTGGGCCGCCTACTGGGAGCTGAAGGCCCGGCTGTCCGAAGCCCAGCCGGCCGAGGTCGCCGCCTTCCTGCAGCGCTACGCCGGCAGCTACCAGGAAGACCGCCTGCGCAACGACTGGCTGCTGCTGCTGGGCCAGCGGCGCGACTGGGCGCAGTTCGCCGACATGCACCCGGCCTACCGCATGTCCGACGACCGCGAGGTGCGCTGCTACGCCATCGCCATCGACCAGATCAAGGGCAACGCGCCGGCCAGCGCCGCCGACGAGGTGCTGCGCCTCTGGTATGCCCAGCGCGAGGCCGACGACGGCTGCACGCATGCCGCGTCCGAAATGTTCTCGGCCCGCAGGATCAAGCCGGTGGAGGTGTGGCGCAAGGCCCGCCTGGGAGCCGACGCCAACCGCTCGCGCGCGGTGCGCGACGCGGTCGAGATCGTCGCGCCCGAGGCCCTGCCACAGCTGCGCGAGGTGCTCGACAGCCCGATGAAATACCTGACGGGCCGCGCCAGCGCCGCCACCAAGGTCAGCCACGAACTGGTGGTGCTGGCGCTGATCAAGCTCGCGCGCAGCGACGTGGGCCAGGCCGCCCGCCTGCTCGACAGCAAGTGGGGCGTGCAGCTCTCGCCCGAGGAGCGCAACTGGGTCTGGGGCGTGATCGGCCGGCAGGCGGCCAGCTCGCTGTCGGACGACGCGCTGGGCTACTACGCCAACGCCAACCGCGACAGCGACCTGACCGACGACATGCTCGGCTGGAAGGTGCGCGCCGCCCTGCGCGCCGGCCAGTGGAAGGTGGCCGGCCGCGCCATCGACGCCATGAGCCCCGAGGCGCGCAGCGAACCCACCTGGACCTACTGGAAGGCGCGCACCATGCTCGCCCAGCGGCCGGGCGACGACGACCGCGCCGAGATCAAAAAGCTGCTGGAACGCATCGCCGGCCCGAGCGGCTTCTACGAGCAGCTGGCGCTTGAAGAGCTGGGCCAGCGCGTGACCGTGCCGCCCGCGCCGCAGCCGCTCACGCCCGAGGAAAAGGCCGCCGCCCGCGCCAACCCGAGCCTGGCGCGCGGGCTCTACGCCATCGCCCTGGGCTTGCGCAGCGAAGGCGTGCGCGAATGGAACTACGGCACCAACCTGCACACGCCCGGCGGCCTGCCCGAGCGCGAACTGCTGGCCGCCGCCGACCTGGCCTGCAGCCAGCAGGTGTGGGACCGCTGCATCAACACCAGCGAGCGCACCAAGGCCTCGTTCGACGCCAACCAGCGCTTTCCCATGCCGTTCCGCGACACGGTGGTGGCGCGGGCGCAGGGCATCGGGCTGGACCCGGCCTACGTCTACGGGCTCATCCGCCAGGAAAGCCGCTTCATCATGGACGCCCGCTCCGGCGTCGGCGCCTCGGGCCTGATGCAGGTCATGCCCGCCACCGCCCGCTGGACGGCGCGCAAGATCGGCATGACCGGCTTCACGCCCGACCAGATCAACGATCGCGACACCAACATCGCCATCGGCACGGCCTACCTGAAGCTGGCGCTGGACGACTTCGACGGCTCCATGGCGCTGGCCGCCGCCGCCTACAACGCCGGCCCGGGCCGGCCGCGCAGCTGGCGCAACGGCCCGGTGATCGACGCCGCCATCTGGGCCGAGAACGTGCCCTTCGCCGAGACGCGCGACTACGTGAAGAAGGTGCTGTCCAACACCACCATGTATTCGGCCATGCTCACCGGCCAGCCGCAGTCGCTCAAGGGGCGGCTGGGCACGGTGGGGCCCCGCGACATGGCCAGGCCGGAGCCGAACAAGGATCTGCCTTGATGCGATTTGCTATTAAATAAATTGCATAAGGCCCAGGTGGATCAAGCGCTGGAGCCTGATTTGGCTTGAAAACCGGGCCGGCTGTGGCAACTCACACGTCGGCCCACATCCGCAGCAGGTTGTGATAGTGGCCGGTCAGGGCGACGGTCTGGTCCGTTTCGCCGAGCCGTGCGCGCAGCTGCTGGATGGTCTGGTCCAGTTCCAGCAGCATGCCGCGCTGCGCGTCGCTGCGCACCATGCTCTGCGTCCAGAAGAACGAGCACACCCGCTCGCCCCGCGTCACCGGCTCCACGCGGTGCAGGCTGCTGGAGGGGTAGACGATCAGGTCGCCCGCCGGCAGCTTGACCTCGTGCGTGCCGTACGTGTCCACCACCACCAGCTCGCCGCCGTCGTAGTCCTCGGGGTCGCACAGGAACAGCGTGCTCGACACGTCGGTGCGCAGCCACGGCGCCGCCCCCGGCACGCGTCGTACCGCGCCATCGACATGCAGGCCGTAGGTCTCGCCCGCCGTGTAGCGGTTGAAGAGCGGCGGCATGTGGCGGGCAGGCAGCGCGGCGCTGAAGAACTGCGCGTTGGCCGCCAGCGCCTGCAGGATCACGCGGCCCTGCTCCAGCGCCACCGGGTCGTCTTCGGGCAGCTGGCGGTTGTGCTTGACCAGCGCGCCCTGCGCGCCCACGGTGGCGCGGCCGTCCACCCAGCCGGCGGCGTCGATGGCGGCGCGCATCTGGCGCACCTGCTCGCGGGTGAGGACGTTGGGGATGTGCAGCATCATGGGAAAAAGCCTTGCGGTCGAAGAAGCGCAAAAAGCCCGCACCGGGAAGGCGCGGGCCGTGGGCGGCGCCGGCGGTCAGAACTTCACGTTTGCCGTCAGCAGCGCCGAGCGCGGCGCGCCGAGCAGGTAGCGGTTGCCGGCG
Source organism: Acidovorax sp. FG27 (assembly GCF_040365715.1). Taxonomy (NCBI): domain Bacteria; kingdom Pseudomonadati; phylum Pseudomonadota; class Betaproteobacteria; order Burkholderiales; family Comamonadaceae; genus Acidovorax; species Acidovorax sp. FG27. The sequence goes on along the minus strand of NZ_BAABVY010000009.1, from coordinate 1,446,264 downwards.
TTGTTCACCCGCGCCAGGTAGAACTTGTCGGCCAGATTGAACACGTTGAGCTGCAGCGACACGTTGCGGTTGACCTCGTAGCCCAGCATGGCGTCGAACACCGTGTAGCTCGGCACCTGGGGGAAGAACGAGGTCGCGGTGATGGCCGCGTTGCTGGTCGAGCGCATCTGCGTGTCCACGTAGCGCACGCCGCCGCCCACCGTGAGGCCCATCGGCAGCCTGTAGGTGGTCCAGAGCGTGGCCGTGAGCTTGGGCGAATAGCGGATCACGGCCAGGTTCTGCGTACTGGGGCCTTCGACGATCTTGGTGTCGATGCGCGCCACCCCGCCGATCACCTGCCAGGCGGGAGTGATCTGCCCGGCGGCGGACAGCTCCAGGCCCTGCACGCGCGTCTTGCCGAACTGGAGGGTTTCGTTGGTCGTGGCATCGACCACCACTTGTTCGTTGCGGTTTTCGGTGCGGAAGGCGGCGGCCGTCAGCGTCAACTGGCGGTTCAGCACCTCCCACTTGGTGCCCAGCTCGGCCGTGCGGGCCTTCTGCGGGTCGCGGTTCGGGTGGTTGATGTTGGCGTCCACAGTGGAGAGCGCGAAGTCGCTGCCCGGCGGCTTGGCCGATGTGGCGTAGGCCGCGTAGATGCTGCCGTTGTCCGCCGGCTTGTAGACCAGCCCCAGCTTGCCGGTGAAGAGGTTGCCCGAGCCGTCGGTGTCGACCGGCGCCGTGGTGGTGCCGGTGGCGGCCACGCTGTGGAAGTCGGTGCGGTAGTGCTCGTAGCGCAGGCCGCCGTTCAGCTGCCACTGGCGGTTGAGTTCCACCGTGTCGAAGGCGTAGAGCGCCGCGGTGGAGACCTTGCCCTCGGTGCGCGCGCCGGAGTCCACGACCGGCACGAAGGCGCGGTTCGGGTCGGGGTTGTAGAGGTTGACGAACGACTGGTAGGAGGCGGTGCCGTTCGACACCACCCGCACGCCATTGCTGGCGTCGATGGCGGCGGCGCGCGCACGGGTCACCTGTTCCTCGCGGCCCAGCTCCAGGCCGGCCGTCACGTTGTGCTTGAGGCCGCCCACGTCCAGGTCGGCGGTCAGGTTGGTCTGGTTGGCCAGCACGGTGTTGCGCTGGTGCTTGCCCTGGGGAAGCACCCGCATCGACCAGGTGGCGGGGTCGTTCAGGTTGGGGGTGACGAGGCTGCTGGAGAACGGCGCGGTCAGCACCAGGTCCTGCGTGGAGCGGCCCCAGCGCGTCAGGTTGCGCAGGGTGACGCCGGGGGCCAGGTCGCGCTCGAATCTGGCGGTCAGCTGGTCGGCCTTGACGTCGTCGTGGTCCGACAGCCAGCCGTAGTAGTTGCTGGTGTCGGCCCTCGGTCCGGTGCCGCCGCGCGCCGCCAGCTGCGCCAGGTAGTAGCCGGCCAGGCCGGTGGTGGGCAGGCCGCCGTCGGGGCGGTTGCTCTGGTCCATGTGCAGGTACTGCAGCGTAGTGCGCGTGTCGGTGCCCAGGCCGAAGGCGACCGAGGGCGCGAAGCCCCAACGCTGGTTGCGTACGTAGTCGCGGCCCGGGGTGCCGCTGTTTTGCGCCATCAGGTTCAGGCGCACGGCCGAGGTCTCGCCCAGGGCGCGGTTGATGTCGGCCGTGACGCGCTTCTGGTCGTCGGTGCCCACGCTCAGGCTGGCGCTGGAGACGTCGCCCCGCACCGGCTGCTTGCTGCTGAGGTTGATGTAGCCGGTGGGCGCGCCCCGGCCGATGTCGGCGCCCGCCGGGCCCTTGATGACTTCCACCTGCTCGATGTTGAACATGTCGCGGGCGATGCTGCCCACGTCGCGCACGCCGTCCACGAAGATGCTGCCCTGCGTGTCGTAGCCGCGCAGGAAGACGGCGTCGCCGGTGGCGGTGTTGCCGTTCTCGCCCAGCTGGAAGGTGATGCCGGGGGTGTTGCGCAGCGCGTCGGTCAGCGTGGTGGCGGCCTGGTCCTGCAGCACCTCCTTGCGGATGACGGTGATGGTCTGGGGTGTGTCCACCAGCGGCTGGGTGTACTTGGGCGACGACGGCGCGCCCGGCTGGTAGCCCGTGTCGCGGGCGGATTCGACCTTCACCTCCTTGAGCGTGGCGCCGGTCGCGGCCGGCGCGGCCGCCGTGGGGGTGGTGGCCTGGGCGCCGCCGCCTGCGGTCTGCGCCTGGGCGGGAAGCCCCAGCGCCAGCAGCGCGGCGGCCGAGGTGGCCGTCGCCAGGGTGGTGAGGGACGCCTGCCGCGTCGTCGTCGTCAGGTGTTTGCGGCTCTTGATGTAGGTGGTGTTGTGTGCCATGGAATGCCCCGGATGGAATCGCGCATTGGCTGGCTGGTCGGGGCGATCAAGGGCATGACGTGCGCCGCGAAACGGCGCCTCTCCGAAGGGCTGGCTGCTGTCGAGCAGGGCCGGCGGCTCTCTCCTTCCGCCCGGCCTGACTCGATTCGGCAATGATATTTATTCTCAATAACGAAGTCCAAGGCGGCGTGCTGGCCGGCCGCGGCGCTGTGGTGACGGCACCACAGGCTACTGTGCCGTCAGCACAGGGCATGCTATCGAATACATAGCAGAAGGCGCTTGCATATCAAGCGCCCCGGCCTGATTGGATGGGTCATCCGGCCCGCGCCGGGCCGTGCTGGCCGCCGGAGCCGGCCACGCGTCAGTGCTCGCCTGGCTCCGCGGGCGGCGCCTTGCGGCCGGTGAACATGGCGGCCACCAGGTTCTCGCGGTGCTGCCAGCTGGTGAAGGCCACGCCCGCCACGTGCAGTGCGACGAGCGCCACCAGCGTCCAGCCCAGCCCATTGTGCAGGTCGGCCAGCCAGCCATAGCCCCAGAACAGGTCGGTGGTGTACAGCCAGCCGGTCAGGCCCAGCGCGGCGGTGCAAGCCAGCAGGGCCAGCACCATCCAGCCGCCCAGCGGGTTGTGGCCCACGAAGCGCTGGGCGCGGCCCGCCAGCACGTCCCGCGCATAGCGCCAGGTGGCGGCCGGCGCACGCACGAAGCTCGCGAAGCGGGCGTGGCGGCTGCCGGCCCAGCCCCAGGCGGTGCGCGCCGCCACCAGCGCCGCCGCGGCGTAGCCGGCGATCTCGTGGACCTCATGCAGCACGCCCAGGTCGCTGCGCGTCAGCCAGGCCGTGGCCACGCTCGCAGCCAGCGCCCAGTGCATCAGCCGCACGGGCCGGTCCCACACGCGCACCCGGGGCTGCGCCGGGCGCGGCGGGACCGCCGCGGTGTTATCGCTCTTCAACGCGCTCGAAGGTCTTGGGGTCGAAGAAGGCCTCGATGCGCTTGCCCTGCGGGTCCTTGGCATAGACCTCGTAGCAGGTCGGCGTCTTCTCCATGCGGCGCACCACCCAGCCTTCCTTCTCCAGCTTCTGCTGCAGCTCGGTGTGGGGGCGCCATTCTGCCTTGGGGTGCTCGGGGCATTCGACCTTGCCGTGGGCGAAGGCGCTGCTGCAGGCGCCCAGCGCCAGCAGGGCGGCGGTGGCGAGGCGGGAGGTGGTGAGTTTCGTCATCGTGGATGTCGTGGTGGTGGTTGGAAGGGAAGGTCCGGGCCGGGCGGCGCTCACTGGCGCACCCAGCGGCGCAGCAGGTTGTGGTAGACGCCCGTCAGCTGCACCAGCCGCGCATCGTCCGCCGCCAGCAGCGGGGTGATGCGCTGGATCGACTGGTCCAGGTCGAACAGCAGGGCGCGGTCTGTGGGGTCGGCCACCAGGCTTTCGACCCAGAAGAAGGAAGCGATGCGCTCGCCCCGCGTGACCGGCGTGACGCGGTGCAGGCTGCTGGACGGGTACAGCACCAGGTCGCCGGCCGCGAGCTTGACGCTCTGCACGCCGAACGGCCCCTCGATCTCCAGCTCGCCGCCGTCGTATTCCTCGGGCGCGGAAAGAAACAGCGTGGCAGAGACGTCCGTGCGCATCTGCTGGTGCGTGCCGGGCACGGCCATGACCGCGCTGTCGACATGCGCGCCGTAGCTGCCGCCGCCGGCGTAGCGGTTGAACTTCGGCGGGTAGATGGTGCGCGGCAGCGCGGCCGAGACGAACAGCGGGTGGCCGGCCAGCCGCGCCAGGATCTGCCGGCCCAGCTCGGCCGCCAGCGGCAGCCCGTCGCTCAGCTGCTGGTTGCGCTTGACGCCCTGCGCCAGCGTGCCGGCGGTGGCGGCGCCGTCGGTCCACGGCGCGGCGTCCAGCGACCGGCGCAGCTGCCGCACCTCGGCGGGGGAGAGGAGTCGGTCGATGGAGATCAGCATGGCGGGGCGTTCGGGTCGTGGGCGGTGGTGTCGGCGGGGGGCCAGGGCTGGGCGGCGAGGCAGTGCGCGCCGATGTCGGCCAGGCTGGCGCAGCCCGCCTGCGCCATGCAGGCCTGCAGCTCCTCGACCAGCAGGGTCAGCATGTGCGCCACGCCCACGGCGCCGGCCACGGCCAGCGCGTACACCTGCAGGCGGCCGACCAGCACCGCGTCGGCGCCCAGCGCCAGCGCCTTGAAGGCGTCGTGGCCGGTGCGCACGCCGCCGTCGAACAGCACCGGGTAGCCCGGCCCCACGGCCGCGCGCACGGCCGGCAGCACCGCCAGGCTGGCGGGTGCGCCGTCCAGGCTGCGCCCACCATGGTTGGACACCACCACGCCGGCGACGCCTTCGGCGCGCAGCGCCACCGCATCGTCCGGGTGCATTACGCCCTTGACCCACACCGGCAGGCGCGTGTGCGCCTGCAGCCAGCGCAGGTCGTCCCAGGTCGGGGCGTGGCGCATGGCGCCCTGGAAGATCCGGCTCTCGCCCTCGGCCAGCGCAGTGGTGGCGCTGGCTGGGTAGCCGGCCAGGTTGCCCGCCAGGCCGTCGGCCGCCGGCAGGCGAAAGCCCGCGCGCAGCGCGCTGCGGCTGGCGAGTTGGATCGAAGCGTCCAGCGTGACGACGAGGGCGGTGTAGCCGGCCGCCTCTGCGCGCCGCACCAGGTCGAGCGTGGTCTCGCGCACGGGCTGGAAGTACAGCTGGAACCAGCGCGCCGGCCCGGCGGCCTGGGCGATGGCTTCGAGCGGCAGCGAAGACAGGGTGCTGGCGATGAAGCCGGCGCCGGTGGCGTGGGCGGCCCGCGCCGTGTCCGCCTCGCCGCGTGGGTGGGCCAGCCGCTGGAAGGCGACGGGCGCCAGCAGCAGCGGGTGCGGCAGGGCCTGGCCGCCCAGCGACAGCCGGGTGTGGCCGGCGCGCACGTCGCGCAGCAGGCGGGGCACCACGGCCCAGCGCCCGAACGCCGCCCGGTTGGCCGCGACGGTGGTGTCCCAGCCGCTGCCGCCGGCCACGTAGGCCCGGTGCGCGGGCGCCAGGTGGCGTGCGGCCAGGGTTTCGTAGTCGGCCGCGTTCCAGGCGCCCTCGGGCACCCGCTCCAGCGGCGCCAGAAGCGGGGCCAGGAGCGGCGCCGGAGGCGGGCTGGTCGGTGGCGGTGTGGGTGTCATCGGTGGAAGCGGGTCCGGCCCTGCCGTGCCATCGCAAGCGCGCACCGGCCGGGCCGGCACGCCAGCCGGGTCACAGATCGTAGTTCAGCGTCAGGCGCACGGCGCGTGCGTCACCCTTGTAGAGGAAAGCGCCCGAGCGGTACACGGCGGTGTAGTAGTCCTTGTCGGTCGCGTTCAGCACGTTCAAGCGAATGTCGAACTGCTTGTTCACGCGGTAGGACGCGAACAGGTCGTACACAGTGAACGAGGGCACCGGCTGCGAGCAGACGCCGTTCACGTTGCCGGCCGCCGTGTCGGGCTGGCCGCCGCAGCGGTTGCTCTCGTGGCGCGCGGCGGCGCCGATCGACAGGTCGCGCGTCAGCTGGTACTTGCCCTGCACCGACAGCGAGCGGTCGGCGAAGTTGCTCAGCGGCTGGCCCACGTTGGCGGGAGTGGACGAGCGCAGCACCTTGGACTTCATGAACGCGACGCCGGCCTGCACCTGGAAGTCGCGCGTGAGGTTGCCGGCCAGGCCGAATTCCACGCCGTGCACGCGGTTGCGGCCGCTGTTGAAGGTGCCGGTGGTGTCGTAGTTGGCGCCTTCCATCACGTCGCGCTTGGTGGTCTGGAAGACCGCCGCCGTCGCCAGCAGCTTGTCGTCCAGCAGGTTCCACTTGGTGCCGATCTCGAAGTTGCGCGAGGTCTCGGGCTTGGCGCCGGCGGCGTTGCCGTTGTAGAGCACCAGGCCGCCGTAGCCGCTGCTGGTGCCGGCATCCGGTTCGCCGCCGTTGATGTCCTGCGCGCTGCCGTAGCTGGCGTAGACCATGCCCATCGGGTTGATCTTGTAGCTCACGCCCAGGTGGCCGTTGAGCAGCGTGTCGTTGAAGCTGTAGTCGCCCGTCTGCGCGCCGCTGGTGGCGTTGCGGGTGAGCATGTCCAGCTGGTAGTAGTCGGCCCGCAGCCCGCCGAAGGCCGTCCAGCGGTCGGTCAGGTCCACCGTGTCCATGGCCGACAGCGCGAAGGTCTTGACCTGCCAGTCGCGGTTCCAGGCCGTGCGCGAATAGCTGCGGCCGGCCAGCGATCCCAGGTTGCTCACCGCGTTGCCGTTCGCGTCGGTGATGCACCAGGCGTTGTTGGCGGTGGCGTTGGCGGCGCCGCGGCAGTTGAAGGCGCCGCTGTTGGCGATGGCGTAGCTGCCGGACTTGACGCGGTGGTCGGTGTATTCGGCGCCGAAGATGAATTCGTTCTTCTTGCCGCCGATCAGCGTGTCCCAGCGCACGTTGCTCTGGTGGGCGAAGTACTTCACGTCCTGCCAGCCGGTGTGGCCGCCGTCGAGCGCGCCCGTGGTGAACAGCGGCTGGCCGTTGGCGAACGCGGTGCGGCTGGAGGCGCCGGTAGTGGCGTAGCCGTTGTCGGAGGTGCCGTAGCGCGTCAGGCTGGTCAGCTTCAGGTCGGGCGCGAAGCGGTAGGCGATGCGCGCGGTGACGGTGTCCACGTCGGATTGCACGAAGTCGTTGTCCTGCGCGTAGACCGGCACGCCGCGGGCGGGCACGCGGCTGGGCACGGTGCCCACCAGGTAGGCGCCCAGGTCGGGGCGCTTGTCCTTGGCGCGCAGGCCGTAGTAGTCGAGGGTGACCGACAGGTCGCGGTTCACTTCCCACAGGCCCGAGAGCGCCAGGCCGTTGCGCCGGCGCTCGGAAGGGCTGCGGTCGGGCACGTCCTCGCTGCCCACCAGGGCGTTGGCGCGCAGGGCGAACTGGTCGGTGAAGCCCTTGTTGACGTCCAGCGTCAGGCGGCGGTGGCTGTCGGTGCCCAGGCCCAGCGAGGCGCGGGTGAAGTCGTAGTCCAGCGTGGCCTGCTTGGTGATGGCGTTGATGGCGCCGCCCGCGGAGCCCCGGCCGGCGAAGCTGGAATTCGGGCCCTTGGTGATCTCCACCTGCTCGACGGCGAAGCTCTCGCGCGTGGTCATGCCCGGGTCGCGCAGGCCGTCCACGAACACGTCGCTGCGCGCTTCCTGTCCGCGGATGATGTAGCGGTCGCCGAAGGCATTGCCGTTCTCGCCGGTGCCCAGCGTGATGCCAGGCTGCGCCGCCAGGATCTGCTTGAGGTCGGTGAAGCCGGAATCGTCGATGGCGTTCTTGGTGACCACCGAGATGGTCTGCGGCGTTTCGGCCAGCGGCCGGGTGTGCCGCACGTCGGCGGAGGTCTTGGCCTTGTAGGGCGCGCCGACCTCGGCGTTCGGGTTCGGGTCGATGGCCTGCTCCTGCACCGTGACGGTGGGCAGGGCGACATCTGCGGCCGGGGCGCCCGTCTGGGCCAGGGCGGCCCAGGGCAGCAGCGCGGCGGTGGACAGGGAGGCGGCGACACCGCCGGGCAGGCGCAGGCTGCGCGGCTTCTTGAAGGAACTGGAGTGTTTCATGATGTTGTCGGACGTAACGCGGGCGGCCGGATTATTATTAAGAATCAAATGCATTTGCGATTCCGCTTGACACGCGCTCGGCGATTTCCGCGATTGCCTTGCAAAAATCGGGGGATTTGTCGCTAATGAGCAACAGCCGGATGCGCTTTCGAGCGGCACCGGTGCGCGCCGGCCTTGGCGGGCCCGGTGAGCGGCGGGGCGAGGGGCCCCGGGACAGCGCCGCGTGGGCCCGAGCGGGCTGAAGGCCGGCGGAAGGCGCGCGCCGTCAGGCGTTGTGCAGCCAGTCGCCCTCGCGCCGGGCGGCGCCGCTGGCCTGCAGCGCCTGCACCAGCGCATCGATCCAGTCGGCGAAGGGCACGGCGTCGAAATAGCGCCCGTGCAGCAGGCAAAAGTACGGTGTCGCGGCGGCCCAGCCGTGCACCTGGGCCACCGGGGCGCGCTGCCACTCCAGCAGCTTGTACTTGAGCAGCACCTTGGCGGCATAGAGCGCATGGCGGTCCGGAGCGCGCACGAAGCCGTCGAGCCGGCGGCGGGCGGTGGCGAGCGCCCGCGGCACGTCGGTGAACACTGGGCCGTGGCCCGGAATGGCGATGCGCGGCGCCAGCGCCTCGATGCGGTCCAGCGTGGCGGCGACCTCGGCGAAGGCCTGCTCGCCCTCCAGCTCGGGAAAGACCACGCCGAAGCCGTTCTCCCACAGCGCGTCGGCCGAGATCAGCACCGCATGCTCCGGCTCGAACAGCACGACGGAATGCGTGTCGTGCCCCGGTGCCACGTGCACCTGCCAGTCGCGCCCGCCCAGGCGCACGGCGCTGCCGGGCTGCAGCACGCCGTCCAGCCGGAAGGGCGGGCAGTCCTGCCCGGTGGGGGTGTAGCTCAGGGCGTCGGGGTTCCAGTCGCGCACGTGGGCCGCCTGGCCGGGTGGCACCAGGGTGCGCAGCGCCGGAAACGCTGCCTGCAGCGCCGCGTTGCCGCCGCAGTGGTCGCTGTGCAGGTGGGTGTTGGCCAGGGTGGCGAGCGGCAGCCCGCCCAGGCTGGCGGTGACCAGCGCGACGGTCTGCGCCGCATGGGTGCAGTAGCCGCTGTCCACCAGCGCGGCGTCGTCCGGGCCGGTGAGCAGGATGTTGTTGGCCGACAGCCAGCCGCGCTCCAGCACGGTGATGCCGGCGGGCAGCAGGGCGGCGGGGGCGGGCGTCGCGGGTGGCTCGATCGGCTCGGGTGGGGTCATGGCCCGACCAGCGTAGCGCGGCGGGCGGCGCCCCGCAGGAAGGGAAACCCGCAGCCGGCGGCCCCGCGCGCCCCGCCCGGCCGCCACCGGCCGAGCCGCGACAATACGGCCCCATGAAAACCATTCGTTTGCGACCCGGCAAGGAGCGTTCGCTCCTGCGCCGCCACCCCTGGATCTTCGAGTCGGCCATCGCCAAGGGCGGCGGCCACAGCGGCGAGACGGTGCGGGTCGAATCCGCCGAGGGCCAGTTCCTTGCCTGGGCCGCGTTCAGCCCGCAATCGCGCATCCGCGCCCGGGTCTGGAGCTTCGACGAGCGCCAGCGCATCGATGCTCCTTTTTTCATAGCTGCATGCGCCCGTTCCATCAGCGCCAGGGCCCGATTTGGCATTGAAAGCGACGGTGTGCGGCTGGTGCATGGCGAATCCGACGGGCTGCCCGGGCTGATCGTGGACCGCTATGGCGACGGGGACGATGCCGTGCTGGTGGCGCAATTCACCAGCGCCGGCACCGAGCGCTGGAAGGACGTGATCGCCGATGCGCTGCTGCAGGCCACCGGCGCGCGCCATCTCTATGAGCGATCCGACGCCAGCGTGCGCCAGCTGGAGGGGCTGGAGCCCGCCACCGGCTGGCTGCGCGGCGGCACCGATGCCGGCGGCGCGCCGGTGCCCGTGGAGCGCTCGCTGCGCGAGCACGGCTGGCGGCTCACCCTCAACATCGCCGAAGGCCACAAGACCGGCTTCTACCTGGACCAGCGCGACAGCCGGCAGCGCTTCTTCCACACCGTGCGGCGGCTGGGCTCGCAGCGCGTGCTGAACTGCTTTTGCTACACCGGGGGCTTCTCGGTGGCGGCGCTGGCGGGCGGGGCCGGGCACGTCACCTCGATCGACTCGTCCGGCCCGGCGCTGGAGCGGGCGCGCGCGCACGTCGCGCTCAACGGCTTCGACGCGTCCCGCGCCAGCTTCCTCGACGCCGACGTGAACGCCTCGCTGCGGCAGTTCCTTAAGGAAGGCCGCAGCTTCGACGCCATCGTGCTCGACCCGCCGAAGTTCGCCCCCACCGCCGCGCACGCCGACCGGGCCGCGCGCGCCTACAAGGACATCAACCGCCTGGCGCTGCAGCTGCTGGAGCCGGGCGGCGTGCTGTTCACCTTCTCGTGCTCGGGCGGCATCAGTGCGGACCTGTTCCACAAGATCGTCGCCTCGGCCGGCGCCGACGCGGGCGTGGACGGCTACATCCAGGAGCGCCTGGCCGGCGCGCCCGACCACCCGATGACGCTGGAATTCCCGGAGGGCGAATACCTCAAGGGGCTGTCGGTGATGCGCAAGGGCTGACCTGCCCGCCGGCCGGCGCCAGCTCGACCCGGCCCCGCCCGGCGCGCTTGGCGGCGTAGCAGGCGCGGTCGGCGTCCGCCAGCAGCGCCTCGGCCGGCTCGCTGCCGCCGCCGAAGAGCCGCACGCCGATGCTGGCGCCGACGCGAAAGCTCGCACCGCTTTCCAGCGCGAAGGGCCTGTCCTGCAGCGCGGCGATGATGTGCCCGGCCGCCCGCCGGGCGGGCGCCTCGGTGCAATGCGGCAGCACCACCACGAATTCGTCGCCCCCGAGCCGCACCAGCGTGTCGCCCTGCCGCAGGCAGCGCGTCAGGCGCGCGGCCACGCGGCGCAGCACCTGGTCGCCCGCGGCGTGGCCCGCCTGGTCGTTCACGGCCTTGAAGCCGTCCAGGTCGATGAACAGCAGCGCGTGCGGGCCCGGCTGGCCGCTCAGCTCGCCCAGCAGCGTGTGCAGGCTGCGGCGGTTGAGCAGTCCGGTGAGCAGGTCGCGCTGGGTTTCGCTGCGCAGCTGTTCGGCCAGCACGCGCAGCTGCTGTTCGCTGGCGCGCAGCTCGCTCTCGCTGCGCTTGATGCGGCTGATGTCGGCATGCAGCGCATAGCTCTGGCCGCCAGCGCTGCGGTTCATGGCGACCCGCAGCCAGCGGCGGCCGGGCAGCGGCAGCTCGAAGGGGGCGCCGGCGAAGAGGGCCGCATCGCGCAGCGCGGCCGCCACGTCCTCGTCGCGCTGCGCCCTTTCCTGCGCGTGCGGGGCGGCGGCCCAGAGCCGCTGCACGATCTGCGTGTAGGTGCTGCCTTGCAGCGCCGCCCGGGAGGGCAGGCCGTAGAGCGCCAGGAAGCGGTCGTTGGCCAGCAGGATGTGGCCCTCGGCATCCATGACCGTGGCGGCCTCGCCCATGTCCTCCAGCATCTGCTGGGTGCCTGAGGCCGGCAGCACGTTGGGGTGCACGGTCAGCGGCGCGGGCCGGGAGTCCGTGTCTTCCCCCTGCGCGCCCACCTGCAGCCACACCCGCACCTGGCCGCCCTGGGGGCGCGGCGCCACGGCCACCCGCAGCCAGCGGCCGTGGTGCGAGAAGACGAATGGCTGCGCCTGCGAGCGAAAGCGCTGCAGGCCATCGGCGATGAAGCGGTCGATGTAGGGCAGGTCTTCGGGCGCCAGCCGTTCAAGGTAGAAGCGCCGCAGGTTGTGCGAATAGGGCTCGCCCGCATGCACGTGGCCGTCATGCTCCGGAAAGAGGCGCAGGAACGATGCGTTCCACAGCACCGTGCGTTCCTGGGCGTCGAACGCGCACAGCGCGATGCCCAGGGAGTCCAGCAACTCGGCTGTCGATTGAAGATCCATGGCCGGGAAGGTTTGAAAGAGGAGGGCGATCGGATTCCGCGAAGCGATAGCGGACTATGAAACGAACTGCATAGGGCGAAGGTTTTTGGAAGCGGGGTTCCATCGCGCTTTTTGGGGCTTGACAGCTTCGCTAAACTTTGACAACCAGGCACTCGCCCATGCCGGGGGGCGCCGCGCCGTTTCCCCGGCCCAGTCTCTCCCCTACTTCTTTCTCTTTCCTTGAAAGCGCCGACGACCATGTCCCTCATTCCCGTCACCATCCTCACCGGCTTTCTCGGCTCCGGAAAGACCACGCTGCTCAAGCGCCTGCTGACCGAGGCGCACGGCCAGAAGATCGCCGTCATCGAGAACGAATTCGGCGAAGAGAACATCGACAACGACATCCTGGTGACCGAGTCGAAAGAGCAAATCGTGCAGATGAGCAATGGCTGCATCTGCTGCACCATCCGCGAGGACCTGCGCGAGACGCTGCAGCTGCTGGCCGCCAAGCGCCGCAAGAACCTGCTGGAGTTCGACCGCATCGTCATCGAGACCACCGGCGTGGCCGACCCCGGGCCGGTGGCGCAGACCTTCTTCATGGACGAGGAGATCGCCGAGACCTACCTGATCGATTCGATCATCACGCTGGTGGATGCCAAGCACGCGGCCCAGCAGCTGAACGACCGCCAGGAAGCGCGCCGCCAGGTGGGCTTCGCCGACCAGATCTTCCTGTCCAAGACCGACCTGGTCAGCGCCGAGGAGACCGATGCGCTGATCCATCGCCTCAAGCACATGAACCCGCGCGCGCCCATGAAGGCGGTGCATTTCGGCGAAGTGCCGATCTCCGAGGTGCTGGACCTGCGCGGCTTCAACCTGAACGCCAAGCTGGACATCGACCCCGAGTTCCTCAAGGAGGACGGCCACGGCCATGGGGGCCATGACCATGACCACCATGGCCACGACCATGCGCCCGGCGAGGCCTGCAACCACCCGTCGCATGCCCACGAACACGGCCACGGCCACCATCACCACCATGACGACGACGTCAAGAGCTTCGTCTTCCGCGCCGAACGGCCGTTCGACCCAGCCAAGCTGGAAGACTTCCTCGGCGCCATCGTCAACATCTACGGTCCGCGCATGCTGCGCTACAAGGGCGTGCTGTACATGAAGGGGACGGAGCGCAAGGTGATCTTCCAGGGGGTGCACCAGCTGATGGGCAGCGACCTGGGGCCGCAGTGGGCAGAGGGCGAGCAGCGGCTGAGCAAGATGGTGTTCATCGGCATCGAGCTGCCTCAGGACATCTTCCTGCAGGGCCTGGAGCAGTGCCTGGCCTGAAGCGCCGCGGGCCGGCAGGCCGGGGGCGGGCAGGGCGCTTTGCGTAGGAGAGCGCCGCGTTTTCCCCAAGGTGCGCCGCAGGGGGTTTCGCCCCAGGCCCAGGTCGATACAATCGCGCCCCGGTAAAACCCCGGAAAGCGCCTGCCGGGCCCGCCTTCCCGCGGGCCCGCAGCGAGTAGACGGACCAGCGGACACCTCCTGCATTCCCTTGCGACGCACGGCTGCCACGGCGGCCATGGGCGTCATTTCGGAATGCGTGAATCCGCCGGGCCGTTTTTTCCGATTGACCGTACCATCCTTGGAACCCACGGTGGCTTTCCTTTCCCGGATCGCCACAGCCAGCTCAATACCTACCATGCCTACCACCCTGCAAGCCCAATCCCCCGTGGCGGCCGCCAAGAAAGATCCCAAGCTGGCCAACAACTGGAAGACCAAGGCGGTCGAAGAGCTGACCGATGCCGAAGTCATGGCCATGCCTGACAGCGAGTACATGAACGACAAGCAGATGGCGTTCTTCCGCCGCAAGCTCGTTCAGCTCAAGCAGGACATCCACAACAGCGCCGGCGAAACCACCGAGCACCTGCGCGAAGACACCGTCGTCGTGCCCGATCCGGCCGACCGCGCCACCATCGAGGAAGAACACGCCCTCGAGCTGCGCACCCGCGACCGCGAGCGCAAGCTGCTCAAGAAGATCGAGCAGTCCATCGCCCGCATCGACGCCGGCGACTACGGCTACTGCGATGAGACCGGCGAGCCCATCGGCGTCGGTCGCCTGCTGGCGCGTCCCACCGCCACGCTGTCGCTGGAAGCCCAGCAGCGCCGCGAACTCAAGCAAAAGATGTTCGGCGACTGAAGCCTTGGGGGTTTTCCAGTCGTCGCGCTCGATCTGCTGCCACAATCGTTTGACACATTCAGCGCGCCCTACTGCATGACCAAGGAAGATCCTCCCGGCAGCCTGCTGTCCAAGATGGCGCGGTTCGTGCGCAACCCGACCGTCAACTGGGCCGAACTCGACTCCATCGACGAGGACCGCGAGAGCCAGTACAGCAAGCAGATGCTCAAGGAGATGATCGAGCGCAAGCGCCGCAACGACTTCGTGCGGCGTCGCGAATTCGATCAGCTGCGCAAGCTGCGCCAGCGCGAGGCCCTGCAGGGCCAGCGCATCGAAGACCCGACCGCCCGCCCGTCCTTCTTCCAGAGCAGCTTCTCGCCGCAGCCCGACGACCGAGCCGGCACGCTCAAGAAGATCGACGAGATCGAGGCGCAGATGTCCCAGCAGTGGTGGAAGGGCGGCGCGCCCGGCGCCCCCGCTGCGGCCGTGGCGGCCGGCTCGCCCCCCGGCGCGCCTGCGGGAGACCCCGACATGCCGCCGCCGGTGCGGCCCCCGCTGGCCCAGGAAGACCCCGCACGGCACGCCCACGCTTTCGCCGCGACCGAGCCCGCGGGCCTGGCCGACCGCCTCGGGCTGCAGCAGGGCGCGCCCGGTGCCCCTGCGGCGGGCGCGGAGCCACTGCTTCCCAACGACGACTCCTGGGGCGGCGCCAGTGGGGGCGCGCCGCTCGTGCCCCCTGCGCCGCAGGCCGCGCCGCCGCTGGCCGATGCGTCCGCGCAGGCCGCCGCTTGGCGCCCTGGCGAGCCTGAGGCGGCACCGGAGTTCGTGCACGACCCCGATCTGGAGGAGGCGGCCATCCGCTTCGCGAATGGCGATCACGCGGGTGCCGAGGCGGCCCTGCGCGAGGTGCTGGCGCTGCATGCCGGCTACGCGCCCGCCCAGCAGCTCGAGATCTGGATGACGCTCTTCGACCTGTACCGCGCCACGGGCGATCACGAAAGCTTCGACGCGCTCGCCATCGACTTCGCTGCGTCGTTCCACCGCTCCGCTCCGCTGTGGTTCTCGCTGCCGGAGCTGGTGGGGGCCGAGGCGTCAGCGCCCGCCGACGCGCCCGCCGCCCCGTCGGCGCGTGAATTCAAGTGGTCCGCCCCGCCCACCCTCGGGTTGCAGTCGGTGGCGGCGCTGCAGGCGTCCGTGCAGCGGGCGGCCGGGCCGTGCGTGCTGACCTGGTCGCGCCTGCAGGCCATCGAGCCGCCCGCCGTGGCGGCGCTGGCCGACCTGTTCGGGCAGTGGGCCGACCAGACCGTGCAGCTGGTCTTCCAGGGCGTGGGCAGCCTGCTGGGCGTGCTGCAGCAGCTCACGCCATCGGGCGACCGCGCCGCCGAACCCCAGGGGTGGCGACTGCACATGGCCGCTTTGCGGCTGATGAACCGGCCCGAGGAGTTCGAGCTGGTGGCGCTGGACTACTGCGTCACCTACGAGGTGTCGCCGCCCTCGTGGGCGCCGCCGCGCTGCAGCTACGGCGACGACGGCGAGGCCGCCGCCGGCGGGCTGGCGCTCGCCCCGGTGGACGATTATTCGCAGCCGGCGCCCGGCTTCGAGGTCTCCCGCCCTGCGCACATCGACGAGCCCATGCCCGAGCTGCGCGGCCGTGTGGAAGGCGATGCCGCCGCCCTGCTGGCGCCGCTCCTGGACATGGTGCCGGCCGGCGCCCCGCTGGTCGTGGTCTGCGACAAGCTGATCCGCGTCGACTTCGCGGCGGCCGGCTCGGTGCTGAACTGGACGGCCGACCTCGAGGCGCAGGGCCGCAGCGTGCACTTCGTGCGCGTTCCCCGCCTGGTGGCGGTGTTCTTCAACGTGATCGGCATCAACGAGCACGCCCGGATCGAGCCCCGCACCCACTGAGCGGGTGCGCGGCTGGCGGAGGCGGCCGCGGACGCGTCGCCCCTCGCCCGGCGTGCTTGCAAAACGGCGCCATGCCCCGATCTGCGGGCGCTATGGAACAGTTTCACGGCACCACCATCCTCAGCGTCCGCCGCCAGACGGCGGACGGCATCCAGGTCGCCATCGGCGGCGACGGCCAGGTCACCCTGGGCAACATCGTGGTCAAGGGCACGGCGCGCAAGGTGCGCAAGCTCCACCACGGCAAGGTGCTGGCGGGCTTTGCCGGCGCCACGGCCGATGCCTTCACGCTGTTCGAGCGCTTCGAGGCCAAGCTGGAAAAGCACCAGGGCCACCTGACCCGCGCCGCCATCGAGCTGACCAAGGACTGGCGCACCGACCGCGTGCTGCGCCGGCTGGAGGCCATGCTGGCGGTGGCCGACGCCAGCGCCTCGCTCATCATCACCGGCAACGGCGACGTGCTGGAGCCCGAGCAGGGCATCGTGGCGATCGGCTCGGGCGGCGCCTACGCGCATTCGGCCGCCAAGGCGCTGCTGAGCCATACCGAGCTGTCGGCTGAAGAAGTGGTGCGCAAGTCGCTGGCGATCGCCGGCGAGCTGTGCATCTACACCAACATGAACCACACCATCGAGACGCTGTGACCGGCTCCGGCCCGGCCGCCGCGCCGCTCCCACGTCGTTTGCTATTGATTTGATAGCTTCCGGCGCTTGATGCACAAGCGCTGGCGGCCTGTTTGGCATTGAATTCGAAGAAGGCAGGCATCGCATGTCCTCCATGACCCCCCAGGAAATCGTCTCCGAGCTCGACCACCACATCGTAGGGCAGCAGGGCGCCAAGCGCGCCGTGGCCATCGCACTGCGCAACCGCTGGCGCCGCCAGCAGGTCGAAGGCAGCCTGCGCCAGGAGATCACGCCCAAGAACATCCTCATGATCGGCCCCACCGGCGTGGGCAAGACCGAGATCGCCCGCCGTCTGGCGCGCCTGGCCGACGCGCCCTTCATCAAGGTCGAGGCGACCAAGTTCACCGAGGTGGGCTATGTCGGCAAGGACGTCGATTCGATCATCCGCGACTTGGTGGAGATAGCCGTCAAGCAGACGCGCGAGGCCGACATGAAGGGCCTGCGCGCCCGGGCGGAGGACGCGGCGGAGGACCGCATCCTCGACGTGCTGGTGCCACCGGCGCGCAACGCGCTGGCCGAGCCCGCCCGCGCAGGCGACGCGCCGCCGGCCGACAACACGGCCCGCCAGGTCTTCCGCAAGAAGCTGCGCCAGGGCGAGCTGGACGACAAGGAGATCGACATCGAGGTGGCCGACGCCCGGCCGCAGCTGGAGATCATGGGCCCGCAGGGCATGGAGGACATGGCCGAGCAGCTGCGCGGCATGTTCAGCCAGATGGGCCAGGAGCGCCGCAAGACGCGCCGCCTCAAGATCGGCGAGGCGCTCAAGCAGCTGACCGACGAGGAGGCCGCCAAGCTGGTCAACGAGGAAGACGTGAAGGCCCGGGCGCTGCAGAACGCCGAGCAGAACGGCATCGTCTTCATCGACGAGATCGACAAGGTCGCCACCCGGCAGGAGGCCAGCGGCTCCGACGTGTCGCGCCAGGGCGTGCAGCGCGACCTGCTGCCGCTGGTGGAGGGCACCACCGTGTCCACCAAGTACGGCATGGTCAAGACCGACCACATGCTGTTCATCGCCTCGGGCGCCTTCCATCTCAGCAAGCCCAGCGACCTGATTCCCGAGCTGCAGGGGCGTTTCCCGATCCGGGTGGAGCTGGAATCGCTCTCGGTGCAGGACTTCGAAGCCATCCTGACCCAGACGCATGCATCGCTGGTCAAGCAGTACCAGGCCCTGCTGGCGACCGAAGGGGTGACGCTCGAGTTCACGCCCGAAGGCATCACGCGCCTGGCGCGCATCGCCTTCGAGGTGAACGAACGCACCGAGAACATCGGCGCGCGCCGGCTCTCCACCGTCATGGAGCGGCTGCTGGACGAGGTCAGCTTCGACGCGGCCCGCCTGTCGGGCACCACGGTGAGCGTGGACGCCGCCTACGTGGACCAGCGGCTGCAGACCCTGAGCCAGGACGAAGACCTGTCCCGATACATTTTGTAATCGGCGGTCCGGGCCGCCCCGCGGCTTCAGATTTCACATGCACACCACTCCCTAAGTGCTTGCAAGATAAGGAATTTTGCCGGTTTCCAATCTCAGGAATATCGGCTAAGTCCTTGATTTCATTGCAAAATTTTGTAGCACCCGGCCGGGTTCGCAGCGCGTTTGCTGATACAGTGGGAAAAAGTGCAATTAAGTGGTGAGAAGTGCCTTTTGAGTTCCATTCCGGGCTCAAGCGGTCGCCACCCATCTGGGGTTCCAAACCGTGTTTCAAGGGGCGTCATCGCTGAGTCTCGATGCCAAGGGGCGGCTGTCCGTGCCGACCCGGCATCGTGACGTCCTCTCGGCCACGGCCGGCGGGCAGCTCACCATCACCAAGCACCCGCACGGCTGCCTGATGGTGTTCCCGCGCCCCGAATGGGAGAAGTTCCGCGAGCGCATCGCCGAACTGCCCATGTCCGCCCAGTGGTGGAAGCGCATCTTCCTGGGCAACGCGCAGGACGTGGACATGGACGGCACCGGCCGGGTGCTGGTCTCGCCCGAGCTGCGCCAGGCCGCCGGCATCACCCGCGACACCATGCTCCTGGGCATGGGCAACCATTTCGAGCTCTGGGACAAGGCGACCTACGAAGCCAAGGAGGCCGAAGCCATGCAGGCGGCCATGCCCGACGTCTTTCAGGATTTCTCTTTCTAGGGCTGCCGGTGGATTCCTCCTTGCAACACACCACCGTTCTGCTGCCGGAGGCGGTCGATGCCCTGCTGGGCGCGGCCGGCCCGTCGCCGTCCGGCACGTTCGTGGACGGCACCTTCGGGCGCGGCGGGCATTCGCGCCGCATCCTGCTGCGGTTGGGGCCAGAGGGGCGGCTCATCGCGTTCGACAAAGACCCTGAAGCCATCCAAGAGGCAGCGCGCATCACCGATGCGCGTTTTGCCATTCGTCATGAAGGTTTCCGGAACCTGTCCGAGCTGCCCGCGGGCAGCGCCGCGGGCGTGCTGCTGGATCTGGGCGTGAGCTCGCCGCAGATCGACAGCCCCGAGCGCGGCTTCAGTTTCCGGTTCGACGGCCCGCTCGACATGCGCATGGACACCACCCGTGGCCAGAGCGTGGCCGAGTGGCTGGCCGAGGCCGAAGTCGGCCAGATTGCGGAGGTGATACGTGAATACGGCGAAGAGCGGTTTGCTGGCCCCATTGCAAAGGCGATTGTTGCGCGTCGGGAAGAACGCGGCCCACTCGCCACCACCGCAGAGCTGGCCGACCTCGTGGCTGGCGCGGTCAAGACCCGCGAAGCCGGCCAGAACCCGGCGACGCGCACTTTCCAGGCTCTTCGGATTTTCATCAACGCCGAGTTGGAAGAGCTGCAACAGGCGCTAGAGGCCTCCTTGCGCCTGCTGGCGCCCGGCGGGCGGCTGGTGGTGATCAGCTTCCATTCGCTGGAGGACCGCATCGTCAAGCAGTTCATCGCCCAGCATTCCAAGGAGGTGTACGACCGGCGCGCGCCCTTCGCGCCGCCGCAGGCCATGCGGCTCGTCGCGCTCGATCGCATCAAGCCCGGTGCCGCCGAAGTGGCGGCCAACCCCCGCTCGCGCAGCGCCGTGATGCGCGTGGCCGAGCGCACCGGGGTGCCGGCATGAGCGCGGTGCGCTGCAGCCGCCGCCGTGCGGCAGAGAAAGTGGGCCGGCCATGACGCGGCTCAACCTCATGCTGCTGCTGGCCGTGATGGCGAGCGCCATGTACCTGGTGCGCACGCAGTACGAATCGCGGCGCCTCTTCACCGAGCTCGACCGCGCGGTGGCCGAGTCGCGCCGCCTGGAGACCGAGCACCAGCGCCTGCAGGTGGAAAAGCGCGCCCAGGCCACGCCGCTGCGCGTGGAACGGCTTGCCCGCGACCGCCTGCAGATGCGCACGGCCACGCCCGCCATCACGCAGTACGTGACCGACAACGGCGACATCGTGCCGCCCGTGGCACCGCCGCCACCGCCCGCCGCGCCGGCGGCCCATCCGTCCGGGAAGCGCCCATGAGCACCCGCAGCGTCAACTACACCTCCAGCCCCCTGCTGGCCGCGCGCACGCCGCTCTGGCGCAGCAAGTTCGTGGTGGCCCTCGTCGCCCTGGGCTTCCTGGGGCTGATCGGCCGGGCGGCCTACGTGCAGG
The DNA here is from genome assembly GCF_040365715.1 of Acidovorax sp. FG27. Classification (NCBI taxonomy): domain Bacteria; kingdom Pseudomonadati; phylum Pseudomonadota; class Betaproteobacteria; order Burkholderiales; family Comamonadaceae; genus Acidovorax; species Acidovorax sp. FG27. The sequence goes on along the minus strand of NZ_BAABVY010000009.1, from coordinate 1,426,227 downwards.
TGATCGGCAACGCCTTCTTCCAGCGGCAGGGCGAGGTGCGCTTCGCCCGCACGCTGGAGCTGCCGGCCAACCGGGGCCGCATCCTCGACCGCAACGGGCTGATTCTCGCCTCCAGCGTGCCGGCCGCCAGCATCTGGGCCATTCCGGAGGACGTGGACCAGGAGAGCCCCGACGTGCAGGCCAAGCTGCGCCAGCTGGCCAAGCTGCTCGAAATGCCGCTGCCCGCGCTCAAGTCCAAGCTGGCGGACGAAGACAAGACCTTCGTCTGGATCAAGCGCCAGCTCGACTGGGACGTCGGCCAGCAGATCGCCGCGCTCGACATCAAGGGCATCTACCAGCGCAAGGAATACAAGCGCCAGTACCCCGAGGGCGAGTCCGCTGCGCACGTGGTGGGCTTCACCAACGTCGAAGACCAGGGCCAGGAAGGCATGGAGCTGGCCTTCAACAAGGAGCTGGGCGGCAAGCCTGGTTCCCGCCGCGTCATCAAGGACCGCATGGGCCGCGTGGTCGAGGGCGTGGGCGCCGAAGTGCCGCCGGTGGACGGGCAGGACATGCAGCTGTCCATCGACAGCAAGGTGCAGTTCTTTGCGTACCAGAAGCTGCGCGACCAGGTGGCGGCGCACAAGGCCAAGGCCGGCAGCGTGGTGGTGATCGACGCGCACACGGGCGAATTGCTGGCGCTGGCCAACTACCCCAGCTACGTGCCCGACAAGCGGCAGAACCTGACCGGCGAGCAACTGCGCAACCGCGCGCTCACCGACGTGTTCGAGCCCGGCTCGACCATGAAACCCTTCACCATCGGTCTGGCGCTCAACACGGGCCGCGTGAAGCCGGAGACCATCGTCGACACCAACCCGGGCCGCATCAACGTCACCGGCTCCACCATCTCGGACACGCACAACTACGGCGTGCTGACGGTGGAAGGCGTGATCCAGAAATCCAGCAACGTCGGCACCACCAAGATCGCCATGACGCTGCCGGCCAAGGAGATGTGGGAGACCTTCTCCGCCGCCGGCTTCGGACAGAAGCCGCAGATCCACTTCCCGGGCGTGGTCAGCGGCCGGCTGCGGCCCTACAAGACCTGGCGGCCGGTGGAGCAGGCCACCATGTCGTACGGCTACGGCCTCTCGGCCAGCCTGCTGCAGATGGCCCGCTCCTATACGGTGTTCGCCAACGGCGGCAAGATCATTCCGGCCACCATGCTCAAGTCGCACGAGCCGGCGGTGGGCGTGCCGGTGTTTTCCGAGCGCACGGCCGACCAGATCCGCAAGATGCTGCAGATGGCGGCCGGCCCCGGCGGCACCGGCCAGAAGGCGCAGACCGTGGGCTATTCGGTGGGCGGCAAGTCCGGCACGGCGCGCAAGCAGGTCGGCAAGCACTACGCGCAGGGCAAGTACCGCGCCTGGTTCACGGGCCTGGCGCCGGTCGAGAACCCCCGCATCATCGTGGCCGTGATGATCGACGAGCCCAGCAACGGCGTGTTCTACGGCGGCGCCGTGGCCGCGCCGGTGTTCAGCGAGGTCGTCCAGCAGACGCTGCGCATGATGGGCGTGCAGCCCGACATGGCCGTCAAGCCGCAGATCGTGGCCAACACGGTGGAGGAATCGCTATGACCAGCCTGTCGCTCACCTCCGCGCAGGACGCCGTGCAGTGGCTGCGCCAGCGCGTGACCGGCACGCTGCAGACCGACAGCCGGCGCGTCGCGCCCAGCGACGGCTTCATCGCCTGGCCGGGCGCCGCCACCGACGGCCGCGCCCACGTGGGTGATGCGCTGGCGCGGGGTGCGGCGGCCTGCCTGGTGGAGCAGGAAGGCATCGACGCCTTCCACTTCGCCCTGCCGCAGATCGCGGCGCTGCGCGGGCTCAAGGCGGCCACCGGCACCATCGCCGCCGAATGGTTCGAGCTGCCCACGAAGCGCCTGGACGTGCTGGCCGTGACGGGCACCAATGGCAAGACCAGCACCGCCTGGTGGCTGGCCGACGCGCTGAACGTGCTGTCGGCCCGCGGCCTGGCGGCGCCGGGCGGCTGCGCCATCGTCGGCACGCTGGGCGTGGGCGTGCCGCCCGCGCTCGAATCCACCGGCATGACCACGCCCGACCCGGTGCAGCTGCAACGGGCGTTCCGCCGCTTCGCCGACGGCGGCCGGGTGGCCTGCGCCATCGAGGCATCGTCCATCGGCCTGGCCGAGCACCGCCTGGCCGGCACCCGCGTGCGGGTGGCGCTCTTCACCAATTTCACGCAGGACCACCTGGACTACCACCCCAGCATGGCGGCCTACTGGCAGGCCAAGGCGATGCTCTTCGACGCGCCCGGGCTGCAGGCAGCGGTGATCAACATCGACGACGTGCGCGGCGCAGAACTGCACGCCACGCTCTCCGAGCGCCCGCTGGACCTGTGGAGCGTCTCCATCCGCCAGCCGGCCCGGCTGCAGGCGCGGGACATCGTCCACGGCGACGCGGGCCTCTCGTTCACCGTGGCCGAGGGCGCGCAGGCGCACGTGCTGCAGACGCGGCTGATCGGCCTTTACAACGTGTCCAACGTGCTGGGCGTGCTGGCGGCCCTGCGCGCCGTCGGCGTGCCGCTGGAGCATGCCCTCTATGCCTGCGCCCAGCTCACGCCGGTGCCTGGCCGCATGGAGCAGATCAGCCGGCCCGGCCAACCCCTGGTGGCGGTGGACTACGCCCACACGCCCGACGCGCTCGACCAGGCTCTGCAGGCGCTGGCGCCGGTGGCGGCGGCCCGGGGCGGGCGCCTGTGGTGCGTGTTCGGCTGCGGCGGCAACCGCGACGCGGCCAAGCGCCCGCTGATGGGCGGCGTCGCGCAGCAACGGGCCGACCAGGTGGTCGTCACCAGTGACAACCCCCGCGGGGAGGATCCGGCCGAGATCATCCGGCAGATCCTGCTGGGGACCATCGCCGGCCTCACGGTGCGGGCCGAGCCCGATCGTGCCGCCGCCATCGCGCTGGCGCTGCACGAGGCCGGCGCGGACGACGTGGTGCTGATCGCCGGTAAGGGCCACGAGGACTACCAGGAGACGGCCGGCCAGCGCCATGCCTTCTCCGACATGGAACACGCCCGCACGGCGCTGGACCGCCGCCCGGGAGCCGCCGCATGAGCGCCGTGCCTTCGTCACCCGGCATGTTCACGCTGCGGCAGGCGCACGCCCTGCTGGCCGCCCGCGTGCCCGGCGCCCGCCTGGTGGGCGACGGCGCCACCCCGCTCGGCCGCGTGCACACCGACACGCGCACGCTCGCGGACGGCGACCTGTTCGTCGCGCTCAAGGGCGAGCGCTTCGATGCCAACGCCTTCCTGGCCGATGCCCGGGCCGCGGGTGCGGCCGCCGCCGTGGCGCACGGCGGGCTGCAGGCCGCCGGCCTGTCCGGCATCGAGGTGCCCGACACGCTGCAGGCCCTGGGCGCCCTCGCCGCCGGCTGGCGCGCGCAGTGGACGCTGCCGCTCATCGGCGTCACCGGCAGCAACGGCAAGACCACCGTCACGCAGATGACCGCCTCCGTGCTGCGTGCCTGGCAGGCTGATGCGGCCTTTGCCACGCAGGGCAACTTCAACAACGACATCGGCGTGCCGCTGATGCTGCTGCGCCTGCGCCCGTCGCACCGCGCCGCCGTCATCGAGCTGGGCATGAACCACCCCGGCGAGATCGCGCACCTCGCGGCCATGGCAGCGCCCACGGTGGCCCTGGTGAACAACGCCCAGCGCGAGCACCTGGAATTCATGCACACGGTGCAGGCCGTGGCCGAGGAGAACGGCTCGGTGCTGGCCGCCCTGTCGCGAGACGGTGTCGCCGTCTTCCCGGCCGAAGACGCCTACACCGCGCTCTGGCAGTCGCTGGCGGCGGGCCGCCGCTGCATCACCTTCGGCGGCGCCACGGGCGACGTGCGCTGCGCCGCCGCCGAGTGGGCGGGCGGCGCCTGGCAGGTGCGCATCGCCACGCCGCAGGGCACCTTCGGCACCAGCTTGCACATCGCCGGCCGCCACAACGTGACCAACGCCCTGGCCGTCACGGCCTGTGCCGTCGCCGCGGGCGTGCCGCTCGCCGCCATCGCCGAGGGGCTGCGCGCCTTCGTGCCCGTCAAGGGCCGCTCGCGCGCCTTCGCGCTGGCGCGGGCCGGGCGCACCGTGACGGTGGTGGACGACACCTACAACGCCAACCCCGACTCCATGCAGGCCGCCATCGACGTGCTGGCCGAGCTGCCCGGCCCGCGCCTGCTGGTGCTGGGCGACATGGGCGAGGTGGGCGACGACGGCCCGCGCTTTCATGCCGAGGCCGGCGACCACGCGCGCACCAGCGGCATCGGGCAGCTGTTCGCGCTGGGCGCACAAAGCGCGCACGCCGCGGCGGCCTTCGGCCCGGCGGCGCGGCATTTCGACGACATGGCATCGCTGCTGGCGGCGGTGCACGAGGCGCTGCCCGCCGTGGGCAGCGTGCTGGTGAAGGGATCCCGGTTCATGAAGATGGAACAAGTGGTGCAGGCGCTGGAAGCCGGCACGGAGCAGGCCACGGCCGGCGGCGCCCCGTCGGCGCCCGCGGCACGCGAGGTGCCAGCATGCTGATACTGCTGGCCCAATGGCTGCACGGCACGGGCAACCCCGAGCTGAGCTCGTTCCGCGTGTTCCAGTACCTCACCTTCCGCGCCGTGATGGCCGCGGTGACGGCGCTGCTGATCGGCCTGGTCGCCGGGCCCAAGGTGATCCGCATGCTGACCGCGCTCAAGATCGGCCAGCCGGTGCGCGGCTACGGCATGCAGACCCACCTGGCCAAGAGCGGCACGCCCACCATGGGCGGGGTGCTGATCCTGGGGGCGATCACGCTGTCCACTCTGCTCTGGGCCGACCTGTCGAACCGCTTCGTCTGGATCGTGCTGGCCGTGATGCTGGGTTTCGGCGCCATCGGCTGGGTGGACGACTGGCGCAAGGTGGTCAACAAGGACCCGGAAGGCATGCGCTCGCGCGAGAAGTATTTCTGGCAGTCCGTCATCGGCCTGCTGGCGGCGCTCTACCTCGTGTTCAGCATTTCCGAGAACTCCAACGCCCGCGTGTTTGAGCTGTTCGTTTCGTGGGTGCGCTCGGGCTTCTCGCTCGACCTGCCCCCGAAGGCCGGCCTGCTGGTGCCCTTCTTCAAGGAAGTGAGCTACCCGCTGGGCGTGCTGGGCTTCGTCATCCTGACCTACCTGGTCATCGTCGGCGCCAGCAACGCGGTCAACCTGACCGACGGGCTGGACGGCCTGGCCATCATGCCGGTGGTGATGGTGGGCGCCACGCTGGGCCTCTTCGCCTATGTGGGCGGCAACGTCGTGTTCTCCAAGTACCTGCTGTTCCCGCACATAGCGGGGGCGGGCGAGCTGCTGGTGTTCTGCTCGGCCATGGCCGGGGCGGGCCTGGCCTTCCTGTGGTTCAACACCCATCCGGCGCAGGTCTTCATGGGCGACGTGGGCGCGCTGGCGCTGGGCGCGGCGCTTGGCACCGTCGCCGTGATCGTGCGCCAGGAAATCGTGCTGGCCATGATGGGCGGCATCTTCGTGGTCGAGGCGCTCTCCGTGATGATGCAGGTGGCCTGGTTCAAGCTCACCAAGCGCCGCTACGGCACCGGCCGCCGCCTGCTCAAGATGGCGCCGCTGCACCACCATTTCGAGAAAAGCGGCTGGACGGAGACGCAGGTCGTTGTGCGCTTCTGGATCATCACCATGCTGCTGTGCCTGCTCAGCCTGTCCACGCTGAAACTGCGATGAACGCACCCGCCCCGCACCGCCCCGAAGCCGGCAACGACATGCTCGCCAGTGACCCCACCGGCGGGCATGCTGCCGTGAGCGCGCCTGTTCCGGACCCATCGGCCGTGCCGGGCCCCGACGCGATGGCCGAAGCGCCCGACACGAGCAGCGCCAATGAGCGTCCTGCCGAAGCCTCCCAGGGCAACGCCGCTGCGGGCATGCCGGCGGACGGCTACGTCGCTCCCGCCCTGTCGGCGGCGCAGTCGGCGGCCGAATTCGTGGCGCGCATCTTCGCCGACGTGGAAGCGCCTGCGGCCCAGGGCGCGGCAGCCGAAGCAGCGCCGGCGCCTGCAGGCGACGACGCCACCGTGGCCGACGAACCCGCGCCGCCGCCCGCCCCGCTGGGCGAAGCCCTGGCCACCTCCATGCAGGGCCGGCAGGTGCTGATCCTGGGCCTGGGCGCCTCGGGCCTGGCCATGGCGCGCTGGTGCGCGCGCTGCGGCGCGGGCGTCACCGTGGCCGACACGCGCTCGGCACCACCCCAGCTCGCCACGCTGCAGGCCGAACTGCCCCAGGTGCGCTTCGTCGCCGGCGCGTTCGACGCGGCCCTGGTGCACGGACTGGAGCAGGGCGCGGGGCTGGACGCCATCTACCGGTCGCCAGGCCTCGCTCCGGCCACGATTGCTCCTGTTTTGATAGCTGCAAGCGCCCATGGAATCGGCGCTGCGGGCGAATTGGCCTTGTATTCGCAGGCGCTGGCCCAGTTGCGGGCCTCGCACGGCTACGCGCCGGCGGTGCTGGGCGTCACCGGCACCAATGGCAAGACCACGGTCACCTCGCTCACCGGCCTGCTGGCCGATTGCGCCGGCCGCACCGTCGCCATCGCCGGCAACATCGGCCCGACGCTGCTGGACACGCTGGCCCAGCACGTCGACGCGGACACGCTGCCCGAAGTCTGGGTGCTGGAGCTCTCCAGCTTCCAGCTGGACGACGCCGCCGGCTTCGAGCCCACCGCCGCCACCGTGCTCAACATCAGCCAGGACCACCTGGACTGGCATGGCGACCTGGCGGCCTATGCCCGGGCCAAGTCGCGCATCTTCGGCCAGACCGGCCTGATGGTGCTCAACCGCGACGACCCGGCCGTGATGGACATGCTGGACGCCGCCCAGGCACCGGCACCCGCACCCGCCGCCACGGCCGATGGCTCGGCCCCGGCGAAGAAGCCCGCCAGCCGCGCCAAGGCGCCCAAGCCGGTGCCACGCCACCACGTCACCTTCGGCGGCGACCTGCCCCGGCGGCCGGGCGACTTCGGCATCGAGGTGGTGGGCGGCATGGCCTGGCTGGTGCGCGCGCAGGAGGCCGACGAAACCGCGCGCCGCCCGCGCTCCACCGCCGCCGCAGAGGACTTGTTCATCCAGCGCCTGATGCCGGCCGACGCGCTGCGCATCCGCGGCCGCCACAACGCCGTCAACGCGCTGGCCGCGCTGGCCCTGGCGCATGCCGCGGGCTGCGCGCTCGCTCCCATGCTCTACGGCCTGCGCGAATACCGGGGCGAGCCGCACCGTGTCGAGCCCATCGGCATGGTCGGCGGCATCGAATACTTCGACGACAGCAAGGGCACCAACGTGGGCGCCACCGTGGCTGCGCTGACGGGCCTGGGCGCCGACCGGCGCGTGGTCGTCATCCTGGGCGGCGACGGCAAGGGGCAGGACTTCGCCCCGCTGGCCGCGCCCGTCGCCCGGCATGCGCGCGCCGTGGTGCTGATCGGCCGCGACGGCCCGCAGATCGGCGCCGCGCTGCAGTCCGCCTGCGTGCCCGTCGAGACTGCCGCCACGCTGCCCGAGGCCGTGCGGCGCGCCACCCAGCTGGCGCACGCCGGCGACGCGGTGCTGATGTCGCCGGCCTGCGCCAGCTTCGACATGTTCACCGGCTATGAACACCGCGCCCGCGTGTTCTGCGAGGCGGTGCGCGAACTGGCGCACGAGGCCGGCCACGAACTGGAGGGCATGGCATGAACGGCAGTACGTCCACCCACGCCACGCAGCGCTCGCCCGGCCTGCTGCAGCGCCTGCGCAGCTGGGCCGGCGGCGCTCCGGCGGCCGCGGCCGACGTGCTGCCGGTGCGCGTGGGCGGCACCGAATACCGCCAGACCACCACCACCCCAGCCAGCGTGCTGGGGTTCGACCAGGCGCTGGTCTGGGTCGTCATCGCACTGCTGGCCTGGGGCCTGGTGATGGTGTATTCGGCCTCCATCGCCATGCCCGACAACCCGCGCTTCGGCAAGATCGCGCCCACGCACTTCCTGGTGCGGCACACCATGGCGCTGGTGATCGGCTTCGTCGCGGCGCTGCTCGCCTTCCAGGTGTCCATGGCCACCTGGGAGCGCATCTCGCCGTGGCTCTTCGTCGGCTCCATCGTGCTGCTGATCGCGGTGCTGGTGCCGCACGTGGGCACGGTGGTGAACGGCGCGCGCCGCTGGCTGTCGCTGGGCATCATGAACTTCCAGCCGTCCGAGCTGGCGAAGTTCGCCGTGGTCATCTACGCCTCGGGCTACATGGTGCGCAAGATGGAGGTGAAGGAGCGGTTCTTTCGCGCCGTGCTGCCCATGGGCGTGGCGGTGGCGGTGGTCGGCGCGCTGCTGCTGGCCGAACCCGACATGGGCGCCTTCATGGTGATCGCCGTGATCGCCATGGGCATCCTGTTCCTGGGCGGCGTGAACGCCCGCATGTTCTTTCTCATCGCCGCCGTGCTGGTGGGCGCCTTCGCCATGATGGTGATGCTGAGCCCCTGGCGGCGCGAGCGCATCTTCGCCTACCTCGACCCGTTCAGCGAAGAGCATGCGCTGGGCAAGGGCTACCAGCTCTCGCACTCGCTGATCGCCATCGGCCGGGGCGAGATCTTCGGCGTGGGGCTGGGCGGCAGCGTGGAAAAGCTGCACTGGCTGCCCGAGGCGCACACCGACTTCCTGCTGGCCGTGATCGGCGAGGAATTCGGCCTGGTCGGCGTCGTGGTGCTCATCATCCTCTTCCTCTGGCTCACCCGCCGCATCATGCACATCGGCCGCCAGGCCATCGCGCTGGACCGCGTCTTCAGCGGCCTGGTGGCGCAGGGCGTCGGCATGTGGATGGGCTTCCAGGCCTTCATCAACATGGGCGTGAACCTGGGCGCGCTGCCCACCAAGGGGCTGACGCTGCCGCTGATGAGCTTCGGCGGCTCGGCCATCCTGATGAACCTGGTGGCGATCGCGGTGGTGCTGCGGGTAGACTATGAAAACAAACACCTCATGCGCGGAGGCCGTGCATGAGGTGTTTGTTTCGCCAAAACACAGCACCTGCCGCGCGCCAGCGCGGCGAGGCGCGCAGCGCCGTGCGCGGAGGCCGCGCATGAGGTGTTTGTTTCGCCAAAACACAGCACCTGCCGCGCGCCAGCGCGGCGAGGCGCGCAGCGCCATGCGCGGAGGCCGCGCATGAGGTGTTTGTTTCGCCAAAACACAGCACCTGCCGCGCGCCAGCGCGGCGAGGCGCGCAGCGCCATGCGGGGAGGCCGCGCATGAAGACCGCCCTCGTCATGGCCGGCGGTACCGGCGGCCACATCTTCCCCGGCCTGGCCGTGGCCGAGGAACTGCGCGCACGCGGTTGGCGCGTGCACTGGCTGGGCACACCCGGCAGCATGGAATCGCGCCTGGTGCCGCCGCGCGGCTTCGCGTTCGAGCCCATCGATTTTTCCGGCGTGCGCGGCAAGGGGCCGGTCACGCTGGCACTGTTGCCGATGCGCCTGCTGCGCGCCTTCTGGCAGTCGCTGGCGGTATTGCGCCGGGTGCGCCCCGACGTGGTGATCGGCCTGGGTGGCTACGTCACCTTCCCGGGCGGGATGATGGCCACGCTGCTGGGCAAGCCGCTGGTGCTGCACGAGCAGAACTCGGTCGCGGGCCTGGTCAACAAGGTGCTGGCCGGTGTGGCCGACCGGGTGTTCACCGCCTTTCCGGGCGTCTGGGCCAAGGCTCGCTGGGTGGGCAACCCGCTGCGCGAGCCCTTCCTGCGCCAGCCCGACCCGGCCACCCGCTTTGCCGGCCGCAGCGGCCCGCTGAAGGTGCTGGTGGTGGGCGGCAGCCTGGGCGCCAAGGCGCTCAACGACATAGTGCCCCGCGCCGTCGGGCTCATCCCCGCCGACCGGCGCCCCCAGGTCACGCACCAGAGCGGCGCCGCGCAGATCGACGCGTTGCGCGCCAACTACGAAGCCGCCGGCGTGCAGGCCACGCTCACGCCCTTCATCGACGACACGGCCACGGCCTTCGCCGAGGCCGACCTGGTCATCTGCCGCGCCGGCGCCAGCACGGTGACCGAGATCGCCGCCGTGGGCGCCGCCGCGTTGTTCGTGCCGTTCCCGCATGCGGTGGACGATCACCAGACCACCAATGCCCGGTTCCTGGTGCAGGCGGGCGGTGGCTGGCTGGTGCAGCAGCGCGATCTCACGCCCGAGGGCTTGGCAGAGATGCTACAAAATACAGAGCGCCCTGCGCTGATGCAGCGGGCGCTGGAAGCCAAAAAGATGCAAAAGACAGAAGCCACCCACGCGGTGGTCTCGGCGTGCGAGGAGCTCACCGCATGAAGCACGCCATCCGCCACATCCATTTCGTCGTGAATAAAAAACACGCCGACGAACCGTGCCGTGCGAGGGTCGCGCCATGAAGCACGCCATTCGCCACATCCATTTCGTCGGCCTGGGCGGCGCCGGCATGTGCGGCATCGCCGAGGTGCTGTTCAACCTGGGGTACGAGATCTCCGGCTCCGACCTGTCCGACAGCCCCACGCTGCGCCGGCTGGCGGGGCTGGGCATCCGCACGCACGTGGGCCACGCGGCCGCGCACATCGACGGGGCCGACGCGGTCGTCACTTCCACCGCCGTACAGGAGGGAAACCCCGAGGTGCTGGCCGCGCGCGAGAAGAAGATTCCGGTCGTGCCCCGTGCGCTGATGCTGGCCGAGCTGATGCGCTTGAAGCGCGGCATCGCCATCGCCGGCGCGCACGGCAAGACCACCACCACCAGCCTGGTGACCAGCGTGCTGGCCGAGGCCGGGCTGGACCCGACCTTCGTCATCGGCGGCCGCCTGAACAGCGCCGGTGCCAACGCCAAGCTGGGGCAGGGCGACTACATCGTGGTGGAGGCGGACGAGTCCGACGCCTCGTTCCTCAACCTGCTGCCCGTGATGTCGGTGGTGACGAACATCGACGCCGACCACATGGAAACCTACGGGCACGACTTCGGCCGGCTCAAGGGCGCCTTCGTCGAATTCCTGCACCGCATGCCGTTCTACGGCACGGCCATCCTCTGCATCGACAGCCCGGCCGTGCGCGACATCGTGCCGCAGGTCACCTGCCCGATCACCAGCTACGGCTTCAGCGAGGACGCGCAGGTGCGCGCCGTGCAGGTGCGTGCCGTGGGCGCGCAGATGCATTTCCGCGTGCAGCGGCGCAACGGCGTCGTGCTGCCCGACCTGGACGTGGTGCTGAACCTGGCGGGCGAGCACAACGTGCTCAACGCGCTCGCGGCCATCGCCATCGCCGCAGAGCTGAGCATTCCGGACGAGGCGCTCCTGCGGGCGCTGGCCGGCTTTCGCGGCGTGGGCCGGCGCTTCCAGAGCCATGGCGACCTGCCGGCGAAGGACGGCGGCACCTTCACGCTCATCGAGGACTACGGCCACCACCCGGTGGAGATGACCGCCACGCTGGCCGCCGCGCGCGGCGCCTTTCCCGGCCGCCGGCTGGTGCTGGCCTTCCAGCCGCACCGCTACAGCCGCACGCGCGACTGCTTCGAGGATTTCGTCAAGGTGATCGGCAGCGCCGACGCCGCGCTGCTGACCGAGGTGTATGCCGCCGGCGAGTCGCCCATCGTCGCGGCCGACGGCCGGGCGCTGGTGCGGGCCGTGCGCGTGGCCGGCCAGGTGGAGCCGGTGTTCGTCGAGGCCGTGGCCGACCTGGCGCCGCGCATAGCCGACACCGCGCAGGGCGGCGACGTGGTGGTGTGCATGGGCGCCGGCTCGATCGGCAGCGTGCCCGCCAAGGTGGTTGGTTTGCTACAAAAAAATGAGCATAATGCGCTGCAGGAGAGGGCGTCGTGAGCATGAATGACCTGAATATCGACGTGCGTGCCCTGGGCAAGGTGGCGGTGCTGATGGGCGGCACCTCCGCCGAGCGCGAGGTGTCGCTGATGTCCGGCGGCGGCGTGCTGCAGGCGCTGCGCGCGCGCGGCGTGGACGCGCACGCCTTCGACCCCTCGCAGAGCCCGCTGGGCGAGCTCAAGCGCCACGGCTACACGCGCTGCTTCATAGCGCTGCACGGCCGCCATGGCGAGGACGGCACGGTGCAGGGCGCGCTGGAGCTGATGGGCATTCCCTACACCGGCCCGGGCGTGATGGCCTCCAGCATCGCCATGGACAAGATCATGACCAAGCGCATCTGGCGCTTCGAAGGCCTGCCCACGCCGGACTGGCGCCTCGTCTCCAGCGCGGCGGAAACGGCGCAGGCGCTGCAGGCCCTGGGCGCGCCGATGATCGTCAAGCCCTCGCGGGAAGGCTCCACCATCGGGCTGACCAAGGTCACCTCGCCCGGCCAGTGCGAACAGGCCTACCTGCTGGCCTCGCGCTACGACCCTGAGGTGCTGTGCGAGGAATTCATCGAGGGCGAGGAGACCACCTGCCCCGTGCTGGGCCAGGGCGCCGGCGCACGCGCCCTGCCGGTGATCCGCATCGTGGCGCCCGAGGGCAACTACGACTACCAGAACAAGTACTTCACCGACGTCACGCAGTACCACTGCCCGAGCGGCCTGCCCGAGGCCGAGGAGCGCGAGATCCAGCGCCTCGTGGTGGAGGCCTTCCGCACGCTGCAGTGCCGTGGCTGGGCGCGGGCCGACATCATGATCCGCGCCAGCGACCGCAAGCCCTTCCTGCTGGAGATCAACACCTCTCCCGGCATGACGGGCCACTCACTGGTGCCCATGTCGGCGCGCGCCTCCGGCATCAACTACGAAGCGCTCTGCCTGCGCATCCTGGCGAGCGCCTCGCTCGACAGCGCGCAAGGCCAGCCGGCCGGCGACGGCACCCCGCAGGACGCCCCATGAACAACGCGCTGCCCGCACCGTTCGACGTCAAGCTCATGAACTGGACCGCCTCGGCCCTGTTCGTGGGCTGCGCCGCGCTGGTGCTGGCGGCGGCCGGCTCCTGGCTGCTGCGCCTGCCGGTGTTTTCCATCGGGCGCATCGTGGTGCAGGGCGAGCTGGTGCACAACAACCCCGTCACCCTGCGCGCCAACGTCGGCCCGCACCTGGTGGGCAACTTCTTCACCGTGGACCTGCAGGCCGTGCGCGAGGCGTTCGAGCAGGTGCCCTGGGTGCGCAGCGCCATGGTGCGCCGCGAGTTCCCCAACAGCCTGCGCGTGGAGCTGCAGGAGCACCAGGCCGCCGCCGTCTGGGGCGCCGAGGGCGGCAACAAGCTGGTGGACACCCGCGGCGAGGTGTTCGAGGCCAGCAGCGAGGACCTGGAGGGCGACGATCTGCCGCGCCTGGTCGGCCCCGAGGGGCGGTCGCTGGAAGTGCTGCAGATGGAGCGCAGCCTGGCGCCGGTGCTCAAGCCCCTGGGCCCGGAGATCGACGTGCTGGAGCTGACCGGGCGCGGCGGCTGGCGGGTCACGCTGGACGGCGGCGCGGTGATCGAACTGGGAGGCGGCAACCCGGCCGACGTGGTGGCGCGGGCGCGGCGTTTCGTGCATACCGTTCCGCAGGTCGCGGCGCAGCAGGGCCGCCGCATCGATGCACTGGAGCTGGCCGATCTGCGGCACGACAACGGCTACGCGCTGCGGCTGCGCGGCGTGAGCACCATCACGGCCGAGATGGCCGCCAAGCCCCGGCCCGTCCGTGCGCCGGCGCGCTCCGGCGCAGCAGGCACGCGGCCGGCCACGACCGGCGCACCGGCAAGAACAACAGGGCAGACCCGCTGAGGGCAGGACACAGTTATGGCAAGAGAATTCAAAGACGTGGTCGTGGGGCTGGACATCGGCACCGCCAAGGTGATGGCGGTGGTGGCCGAGGTGCTGCCGGGCGGCGAACTCAAGCTCGCCGGCCTGGGCGTGGCGCCCAGCAACGGCCTCAAGCGCGGCGTGGTGGTCAACATCGACGCGACGGTGCAGAGCATCCAGCAGGCGCTCAAGGAAGCCGAGCTGATGGCCGACTGCAAGATCCAGCGTGTCTACACCGGCATCACCGGCAGCCACATCCGCGGCCTCAATTCCAGCGGCATGGTGGCCGTCAAGGACAAGGAAGTCACCCAGGCCGACGTGGCGCGCGTGGTGGAGACCGCCAAGGCCATCAACATCTCCAGCGACCAGCGGCTGCTGCTGGTCGAGCCGCAGGAATTCGTCATCGACGGGCAGGACGTGCGCGAACCCATCGGCATGAGCGGCATCCGCCTGGAGGCCAAGATCCACATCGTGACCGGCGCGCAGAGCGCGGCCGAGAACATCATCAAGTGCGTGCGCCGCTGCGGCCTGGAGGTCGAGCAGCTCATGCTGAACCCGCTCGCTTCCAGCCAGGCGGTGCTGACCGACGACGAGCGCGAGCTGGGCGTGGCGGTGGTGGACATCGGCGCCGGCACGACCGACGTGGCGATCTTCACCGGCGGCGCGATCCGCCACACCGCCGTGATCCCGATCGCCGGCGACCTGATCACCAGCGACATCGCCATGGCGCTGCGCACGCCCACCAAGGACGCGGAAGACATCAAGGTCGAGAGCGGCTACGCCAAGCAGCTGCTGGCCGACCCCGAGGCGCAGGTGGAAGTGCCGGGCCTGGGCGACCGCAGCCCCCGCATGCTCAGCAAGCAGGCGCTGGCCGGCGTGATCGAGCCGCGCGTGGAAGAAATCTTCTCGCTCGTGCAGCAGGTCATCCGCGAGTCCGGCTACGAAGAAGTGCTCTCGTCCGGCATCGTGCTCACGGGCGGCAGCGCCGTCATGCCCGGCATGGTCGAGCTGGCCGAGGACATCTTCCTCAAGCCCGTGCGCCGGGGCGTTCCGAAGTATTCCAGCGCCTTGTCCGACATGGTGGCCCAGGCCCGTGCTGCTACCGTCATGGGTTTGCTGGAAGAGGCACGCTTGGCGCGCCAGCGCGGTTTCAAGGTGGCGCAGAAGAGCGGCTCCGTGAAGACCGCCTTCGGCCGGTTCAAGGACTTCATCGTGGGGAATTTCTGACATGGCCCGCCATCCGCTTTGGATCGCCCGTGCAAGTCCCCATGCCCGCTCGCGCGAGCGATGGCGAAGCACCGGACCGCCGCCCGCGCCGCCCTCGATTTCGATTGCGACACCCGATTCAAAAACCCACCGGCGTGGCACAGGCCACCCACCACTCTTTCACGTGAATAGACCAGGAGCACCACATGTCCATCGAAATGATTGAAGCCGAAGAGTTCAACCAAGGCACGCAGATCAAGGTGATCGGCGTGGGCGGCGGCGGCGGCAATGCCGTGGAACACATGATCGCGCGCAGCGTGCAGGGCGTGGAATTCGTCTGCGCCAACACCGACGCGCAGGCCCTGACGCGCAGCTCCGCGCACCGCACCATCCAGCTGGGCCACAGCGGCCTGGGCGCCGGCAGCAAGCCCGAGAAGGCGCGTGAAGCCGCCGAGGGCGCGCAGGAAGACATCCGCCAGGCCATCGCCGGCGCGCACATGCTGTTCATCACCGCCGGCATGGGCGGCGGCACGGGCACGGGCGCCGCGCCCGTCATCGCCCGCGTGGCCAAGGAAATGGGCATCCTGACCGTCGGCGTGGTCACCAAGCCCTTCGACTGGGAAGGCGGCCGCCGCATGAAGAACGCCGACGACGGCCTGGCCGAACTCGAAGCCAACGTCGACTCGCTGATCGTCGTGCTGAACGAAAAGCTGCTCGAGGTGCTGGGCGACGACATCAGCCAGGACGAAGCCTTCGCCCACGCCAACGACGTGCTGAAGAACGCCGTCGGCGGCATCGCCGAGATCATCAACGAGTACGGCCACGTCAACGTCGACTTCGAAGACGTGCGCACCGTGATGGGCGAGCCCGGCAAGGCCATGATGGGCACGGCCACCGCCAGCGGCCCCGACCGCGCCCGCATCGCCGCCGAGCAGGCCGTCGCCTGCCCGCTGCTGGAAGGCATCGACCTGTCGGGCGCCAAGGGCGTGCTGGTGCTGGTGACGGCCGCCAAGGGCAGCCTGAAGCTGTCCGAGTCGCGCCTGGCCATGAGCACCATCAACGCCTACGCCTCGCCCGACGCGCACGTCATCTACGGCGCGGCCTACGACGACAGCCTGGGCGACGACATCCGCGTGACCGTGGTGGCCACGGGCCTGTCGCGCGCCAACGCGCGCCGCCAGCCCATCTCGGTGGTGCAGGGCGGCCTGCGCACCGGCACCGACAACATCGCCTACCAGATGCCCATGGCCGGCTCGGCCGTCGGCGTGGCCGGCGGCCTGATGGGCGGCGCGGCCCAGGCCGACTACGGCAACATGTCCGTGCCCAGCGTGTGGCGCACCAACCGCACCCAGGCCGCGGCCCGGGTGGACGCGCTGTCGTCCGGCGGCATGGACGACCTGGAGATCCCGGCCTTCCTGCGCAAGCAGGCCGACTGATTCCGTCATTCGCCGCCGCAGCCGCCGCGCCTTCCCGGGCCCGGCGGTTTTTTTTTCGGCGGGCTGCGGTGGGCATCCGGGAGGGACGTAACCTATCGTCTCCATAGGGGAGGCGATGCACCAGACAGGTGCCGCGCCCCTTAAACTCGGCAGATGCTCCAGCAACGCACGATCAAGACCCTGACCCGCGCCGTCGGCGTGGGCCTGCACAGCGGGCAGCGCGTCGAGTTGACGCTGCGCCCGGCGCAGCCCGACACGGGCATCGTGTTCCGCCGGGTGGACCTGCCCGAGCCGGTGGACATTCCCATCACCGCCGAAGCCGTGGTGGACACGCGCATGGCCTCGACCATCGGCGTGGGCGGTGCCAAGGTGCACACCGTGGAACACCTCATGTCCGCGTGCGCCGGCCTGGGGCTGGACAACCTCTACATCGACATCACCGCCGAGGAAGTGCCCATCCTCGACGGCTCCTCGGCCTCGTTCGTGTTCCTGCTGCAGAGTGCCGGGGTCGAGCTGCAGAACGCGCCCAAGCGCTTCATCCGGGTGAAGCGCCCGGTCGAGATCCGGCAGGGCGAGGGGCCCAGCCTGAAGTGGGCGCGGCTCGATCCGTACCACGGCTTCAAGCTGCGCTTCGAGATCGACTTTGCCCACCCCGCCGTCGACTCGACCGGCCAGAGCGTGGAGTTCGACCTGGGCGCCGGCAGCTACACCCGCGACATCGCCCGCGCCCGCACCTTCGGCTTCACCAAGGACGTGGAGATGATGCGGGCCAGCGGCCTGGCGCTGGGCGGCGGGCTGGACAACGCCATCGTCATGGACGACTACAAGGTGCTGAACGCCGATGGCCTGCGCTACGACGACGAGTTCGTGAAGCACAAGATCCTCGACGCCATCGGCGACCTCTACATCGTGGGCCGGCCGTTGCTGGCGGCCTACAGCGCCTTCCGCTCGGGCCATGCCCTGAACAACCTGCTGCTGCGCGAGCTCCTGGCGCAGGAAGACGCCTGGGAGATCGCCACCTTCCAGAACGAACGCCACGCGCCCGCCGGCTTCCTGCAGCCGGCACGCGCCTGGTAGCCGCGCGGAGCGCTGCGGGCATGCTGCTCTTTCGTTGGGCCATCACGCTGCTGCTGCTCATGGCGGCGGTGTCGTTCCTGTTCTACGTGGGGACCGGCCAGGTGCGCTACCGGCGCTTCGGCCTCGTCATCGTGAAGTGGACGGTGATCGCCGCGCTGTTCTTCTTCGCGGTGCTGTTCATCCAGCGCATTCTCTGAAGCGTGGCCTGCGCGCAGGGCGGCTCGCCATGGGCGGCGCGAGTCCCTATACTCGCCCCTGCTCCGGGGTGCACGTGTGCGTGCTGAGACGGCGGAATCGACCGCCGGAACCGCGAACTTGATCTGGTTAGTACCAGCGTAAGAAGAGCTGCAGTCGACAGGCCCGCGTCACCGCGTGCGCAGGTCGCCGCGTCCTCCGGGGCGATGGCGCCCTGCCGCATCGCGCCTCGGGGGCCGGGCGGCCCATGGCGGAGCACTTTCCCTCCCTTCCACCCATGAGGACCGTGCCGCCATGAATGCTCCCGACAAGTTCGCCCAGCTGCTCGCGCTCACCCGCGAACCCTTTCCCGCTTCGACCAAAGGCTATCTGACGGGCAGCCGCCCGGACGTGCGCGTGCCCGTGCGCGACATCGCGCTCACCAACGGCGAGCAGGTCAGCGTCTACGACACCTCCGGCCCCTACACCGACCCCACGGCGGACATCGACGTGCGCCGGGGCCTCGCCAGCGTGCGCGGCGCCTGGATCGAGGCGCGCGGCGACACCGAGCGCTACGAGGGCCGCAAGCAGCAGGCGCTGGACGACGGCAGCCGCAGCGAGGATGCCGCCCGCCTGGCCGCGCTGCGCGCCGAGGCCGCCGCGCTGCAGCGCCAGCCCCTGCGTGCCCGCAGCGGGGCCTACCACACCGGCAATGTCACGCAGATGCACTACGCCAGGAAGGGCATCGTCACGCCCGAGATGGAATACGTGGCCCTGCGCGAGAACGGCCGCCGCGAGTGGATGGCGCAGTACCAGCGCGACGCGGCGCGCGAGCAGCGCCTGGCCGGCAACCCGATGGGCGCCAGCATCCCGAAGATCATCACGCCCGAGTTCGTGATGGGCGAGGTGGCCCGGGGCCGCGCCATCATCCCGGCCAACATCAACCACCCCGAGGTCGAGCCCATGGCCATCGGGCGCAACTTCAAGGTCAAGATCAACGCCAACATCGGCAACTCGGCCGTCACCTCCAGCATCGAGGAAGAGGTCGAAAAGCTCGTGTGGGCCATCCGCTGGGGCGCGGACAACGTGATGGATCTCTCCACCGGCAAGAACATCCACACCACGCGCGACTGGATCGTGCGCAACAGCCCCGTGCCCATCGGCACCGTGCCGATCTACCAGGCGCTGGAGAAGGTGGGCGGCGTCGCCGAGGACCTCACCTGGGCGATCTTCCGCGACACGCTCGTCGAGCAGGCCGAGCAGGGCGTGGACTACTTCACCATCCACGCGGGCGTGCGGCTGGCCTTCATCCACCTCACGGCCGAACGGCGCACGGGCATCGTCTCGCGCGGCGGCTCCATCATGGCCAAGTGGTGCATGGCGCACCACCGCGAGAGCTTCCTCTACGAACACTTCGAGGACATCTGCGACATCATGAAGCAGTACGACGTGTCCTTCAGCCTCGGCGACGGCCTGCGGCCCGGCTGCGCGTCCGACGCCAACGACGAGGCCCAGTTCGCCGAGCTGCGCACGCTGGGCGAGCTCACGCAGATCGCCTGGAAGCACGACGTGCAGACCATGATCGAAGGCCCCGGCCATGTGCCCCTGCACATGATCCAGGCCAACATGACCGAGCAGCTCAAGACCTGCCACGAGGCGCCGTTCTACACCCTCGGGCCGCTGACCATCGACATCGCCCCCGGCTACGACCACATCGCCAGCGCCATCGGCGCAGCCATGATCGGCTGGATGGGCACGGCCATGCTCTGCTACGTGACGCCCAAGGAGCACCTGGGCCTGCCCGACCGCGACGACGTGAAGCAGGGGATCATCGCGTACAAGATCGCCGCGCACGCGGCCGACGTCGCCAAGGGCCACCCCGGCGCGCGGGCGCGCGACGACGCGCTCAGCCAGGCGCGCTTCGACTTCCGCTGGCAGGACCAGTTCAACCTGGGCCTGGACCCGGACACGGCCAAGCAATACCACGATGAGACCCTGCCCAAGGACTCGGCCAAGGTGGCGCATTTCTGCTCGATGTGCGGGCCGAAGTTCTGCTCGATGAAGATCACGCAGGAGGTGCGCGACTTCGCGGCCCAGGGAATGCAGGGCAAGGCGGCGGAGTTCCGGGGCACGGGCGGCGAGCTGTACGTGCCCATCCAGCCGGTCCGGGCCGAGGCCTGATCGTGCGCAGGCCACCGCCGCCAGGGCCTCGCGGTCCGGAGGCGGTATCCCCCACCAATGTGTTCTCCAAAAACAACGGTTCCAGGTGGTCCGGGGTGACATGGGGGCCGTACAAAGCAGTCACGGCCGCGGCAGGCGCTGGCAAAAAAGAGCAAACAGGGGCTGCCGCACCGTGCCGTCGCGCCTCAATGTGACAAGTTGTTTTCGCCTGTCGGAATGCCTGCCGTGAATGGGGCGAACTCCGCTATCAGGGGCAACCCCCGGATGCCGGACGCTTGGGTAGCATAGAGTTACAGATGCACGCTGGTCACAAGCCGGAGCCGGTGCTATGGCGCGTTAATTGCGTGTCGTCGTGCGAATCGTTTTGCTTGAGGAGCGCCATGAACGCATTGGGTCGTCTGTCCATCCGTACCCGCCTGTATTTCGGTACGGTTTTTTCGCTGCTGCTGCTGGTCGCCATCGGCGCCATGGGATATGGCGCCCTCCATCGCACGCAGGCCACGCTGCAGGAGCTGTTCTCGCAGCGGGTGCAGACGCTCACCGACATGGCCGACCTGCGCACCAGCCTGGGTACGCTGCGCCGCGCTGAAAAAGACATCATCATCAACTTCAACAACTCGGTCGAGGTGTCGGCCCTGCGGGAAGGCTGGGGCAAGACCCTCGCCGGCCTGCGCAAGAGCCTGGCCGACGTGCGCCAGGTGCAGTCCGGCGATGCCGAGTTCGTGGCGGCCATCGACAAGTCGCTGGTGGAGATCAAGCAGTACGAGGACGGCATCTCGCCCGTCTTCGAGCAGATCGAACGCGCCCAGCTCGATGGCGCGGGCGGCGGCGCCTATGCCGACCGTCTGAAGGGCCACATGGAAGCCACCGACCAGCTCTTCGCCTCGCTGGCCGGCACCGCCCGCCAGCGCATGGACGAGGCCCGGCAGGCGCTGGAGGAGCGCACCGCCACCATGGCCGCGCTCATCGCCGGCGCGCTGGCGCTGGGGCTGGCGGTGCTGATTCCGCTCACCTTTTTCAGCGTGCGCTCCATCACCCGTTCGCTGGGCCAGGCCCGCGAGCTGGCCGAGCGCATCGCGGGCGGCGACCTGTCGCGGCAGGTGGAGCCGCTGCAGCAGGACGAAGTCGGGCAGCTGGTGGTCTCCATGGGGCTGATGCAGGAATCGCTGCGCTCGCTGGTGGGCCAGCTGCAGCAGGCGTCCAACAACATCTCCACCGCCAGCACCGAGATCGCGAGCGGCAACCACGACCTCAGCCAGCGCACCGAGCAGACCGCCGCCAACCTGCAGGAGGCCGCTTCGTCGATGGAGCTGCTGACCAGCACGGTGCAGCAGAGCGCGCAGTCCTCGCGCCAGGCGAGCGAATTCGCCGCGTCCGCCGCCGAAGTGGCGGGGCGGGGCGGGTCGGTGGTGTCGCAGGTGGTCAGCACCATGGGCGCCATCGCCGACAGCTCGCGCAAGATCGGCGACATCACGGGCGTGATCGACTCCATCGCCTTCCAGACCAACATCCTGGCGCTGAACGCGGCGGTGGAAGCAGCCCGAGCCGGCGAGCAGGGCCGGGGCTTTGCCGTGGTGGCGAGCGAGGTGCGCTCGCTCGCGCAGCGCTCGGCCGAGGCGGCGCGGGAGATCAAGACGCTGATCGCCGCGTCGGTGGAGCGGGTGGAAAGCGGCTCGCGCCTGGTGGGCGAGGCGGGCGCTACCATGACGGAGATCGTCGGCAGCGTGCGCCGGGTGCACGGCATCATTGCCGAGATCACCGCAGCGTCGTCCGAGCAAAGCGACAACATCGGCCAGATCAGCCAGTCGGTCAGCCAGCTCGACCAGATGACGCAGCAGAACGCCGCGCTGGTGGAGGAATCCACCGCCGCCGCCGAATCGCTGCGCGACCAGGCCCGCAGCCTGACGCACGCCGTGTCACGGTTCCAGCTGGGCGACGCGGCGGCAGCGGCACCAGCCACCGCCGCCGCCGCTGCCACCACGCCCGCCGTGACGCTGGCGCGGCCAGCGGCACTGCAGCGGCTGGCGTCGCGCTGACAACGGGACGGCGGGGCTGCGAGGCGGCGGGGCGGCAGGGCGGGCTGTTCCGACCGCCGGTAGGGACAACGGCTGATGCGCGGACCGCGCGCCACGGCCTACGATGGCGGCTTTGGCCGGGCGCCCGCGCGCGGCGCCTGCCAACCCTACGCCACCCAGCGCACGAGGAGCCGCCCATGCCCCTGTCCACCCACCGAATCGTTCACCGCCTCTCGGCCACCTGCGCGGTGCTGGCCCTGGTGCTGCTGGCCCCCACCGGCGCGCAGGCCCGGCCGGACGACCGCCGGCACGGCCCGGGCGCCCATGGCGGCCCTGCGCACCACCAGCACGGCAAGCCGGGCAAGCCACACAAGGCTGGCAAGAAAGGCCCGCCGCATCGCCACGCCCATGCTGGCGGCCCGCCACCGCATGCGCCGGCCCACGGCCTGCGGCGCGGCGCAGGCCCGCACCACGACTGGTACCGTGGCGGCCGGGTGCCTCCCTCGTACCGCACGCCGCACTATGTGGTGTCCGACTGGCGCGGCCACCACCTGGCCGCCCCGCCCCGGGGCTACCACTGGGTGCAGTACGGCGGCGACTACCTGCTGATCGCCGTGGCCACCGGCGTCATCGCCCAACTGGTGCTGAGCAGCCGCTAGCGTGGCGCGGCGCCAGGCATTCAGCAGCGCCAGCGGCGGCGCCGCGGCCGCCCGTCAGTAGCTGCGCCCGCCCTTGTACATGGCGTGCTGGCGCCGCGCCAGCGTGCCGGCCTCGCCCAGTCGGGCCATGGCGGCGCCCGCGTGGGCGTGGGTGATGGCCATGCCCAGCGCGTCGGCCGCGTCGGTGCCGGGCAGGCCCGGCAGGTGCAGCAGGCGGCGCACCATCTCCTGAACCTGCGACTTGGCGGCGCGGCCATGGCCCACCACGGCTTTCTTCATCTGCAGGGCGGTGTATTCGGCCACCGGCAGGTCGCTTGACACCAGCGCGGTCACGCAGGCGCCACGCGCCTGGCCCAGCAGCAGGCTGGACTGCGGGTTCACGTTGACGAAGATGATCTCCACCGCCGCCATGTCGGGCGCATAGCGCGCCGTCACCTCGGTGATGCCGTCGAACAGCACCTTCAGCCGCCCCGGCAGGTTGCCCAGCGCCAGCGCGGTGGTGCGGATGGTGCCGCTGGCCACGTAGCTGAGCGCGTGGCCGTCCACGTCGATCACCCCGAATCCCGTGGTCTGCAGGCCGGGGTCGATTCCCAGAATTCTCATTTGCTATTGAATTGATAGCTGCTCGCGCTTATAGATTAAGCGCCAGAGGTTGATTTGACTATAAGCCGAAGTACCAGCGCACCGAATGGAAGAACACCGGCGCCGCGAAGCAGAGCGCATCCACCCGGTCCAACAGCCCGCCCGCGCCGGTGACCGACTGGCCCTGCATGCCCCAGCTGGTGATGCCCCGGTCGCGCTTGATGGCCTTCATCACCAGGTGCCCCAGGCTGCCCGCCAGGCACGCCAGCAACGACATGCCCAGCGCCTGCCCCAGCTTGAAGGGCGTGATGAAGGACAGCAGCACGCCGGCCAGCCCGCCGATGGCCACGCCCGCCAGCCAGCTCAGCCACTGGAAGCTCTGGCTCACCTGCGGCGCCACCGGCCGGTGCGGAAAGCGCTGGCCCAGCAGGTGCTGCGCGATCACGCTGGCCTGCACGACCACGACGAGGAAGAAGACGAGGAAGGCGCCCTTGCCCTGGTAGCCGGGAAAGTCGAGCAGCAGCAGCGCGGGCACGTGGCTCATGCCGTAGACGCACACCATGATGCCCCACTGCAGCTTGGCGTTGCGCTCCAGGAAGCGCTGCGGGTCGTTGGCCAGCGCGCTCACGGCCGGCAGCGCCAGGAAGACGTAGACCGGAATGAACACGGTGAACAGGTCGAACTTGCGCAGGCCCACGATGACGAACTGCAGCGGCAGCACCACGAAAAAGGCCAGCACCAGGCTGCGGTGGTCGCCGCGCCGCGTGGGCGACAGCGTGATGAATTCGCGCAGCGCGAAGAACGCCACCAGCGCGAACAGCACCGTCGCCACCGTGTCGCCCAGCGCCCAGCCCACCCAGAAGATGGTGGCCATGAACCACGAGGTCTTGAGCAGGCTCCAGAAGCGCCGCCATTCCTGCTGGTGCGCCTCCTGGCGCGCCTGCTCGGCCGGGTCGCTGGCGCCGCTGCCTTCGCGCAGCGTCTGCACGAAGGCATAGGCCGTCACCAGCGACAGCAGGCCGAAGAGCACGACAAAGAGCGCGCCGATCTGCTGGGTGGTGGAGAGATTGCGCAGGAATTCCATCATTTGGGGTCAGATATCGCGCAGGGCGATGACGGCGCGCCTGGCGCGGTCGAGGAAGGGCCGGCGCTCCTCGCCTGGGGCGAGGGCGATGGGCGCGCCGAACGTCACCGAGCAGAGGATGGGCACCGGCACCACCTCGCCCTTGGGCATGACGCGCTGCACGTTGTTGATCCAGGCCGGCACCAGCACCACCTGCGGGAACATGCGCGCCAGCATGTAGAGGCCCGACTTGAAGGGCTGCGGCTCGTCGCCATGGCCGCGGGTGCCCTCCGGGAAGATCACGATGGAATCGCCGCTGGCGAGCGCCTGCACGAGCGGCGCCAGCGGATCGTCCGCCTGCACGGCGGCGCGCAGGGCCTCGGGCGAGGGCTCGGCCGCCGGGCGGTCCGGCGCCGGATCGGGGCCGCCCGCCGCCGCCAGCTCTGCCTCCGCCGCGGGCGGCGCGGTGTGCGCTGCCGTCGCCGGCATGGCGGGCGACGCGGCGGGCGCCGGGGTGGTGGCCGTGGTGGGTGCGGCCTGCCGGGTCACGTAGACCGCGTTGAATACGGCGGTGGTGATCCACTGCCGAAACGGCGTCTGCGTCCAGTAGTCGCGCGCGGCGATGGGCCGGGTGATGCTGCGCAGCTCGTGGGGCAGCGCCGCCCAGATCATCACCAGGTCGGCATGGCTCTGGTGGTTGGCGAAATAGATGCGTTGTTCGGCCTTGGGCGGGCAGCCGTACCAGCGGGCCTGCGAGCCGGTCAGGAACCGCACCAGCGCCAGCAGGAAAAAGCTCATCAACTTGGACAGCAGCATGCGGCGGATGATACGGGCCCACTCCGGCCACCACCCGGCGCCGGTGCCTGCATGCGGGATGCGTCGCCTGCCGGAAACATTTCAAAGACAAAGTGACTGCTGCGTCACTTTTCAGTATCATGAGTTTCCATGGGGCGGAAACGCGGATCGATCTCATGCAGTAATGCATCGGCAGCTCTAGACTGCGCCCCCATCACCCCTCGGCTGCCCGCTTCTGGCGCGCAGCCGGGTTTTTTCCTTCCCCGGTTTTTTTCGTCCCACCCCACCCCTGCCATACCCCCCATGGGTCCGCCGATCATTGCCTCGCGACGCCGTTTGCTGGCCCGCAGCCTCGCTGTGTCCAGTGCGTTGGCGGGCGCCGGCCTGGTGCCCGTGCACGCCAGGCGTCCGCATCGCAGTGCCGCGTTTCCGTCGCGTCCCATCCGGCTGATCGTGCCTTTCGCGCCGGGCGGCTCCACCGACCTGCTGGCGCGGCTCATCGCCCGGCACCTGTTCGAAGGCACGCGGGCCGCCGGGGGCCACGGCGTGTGGATCGACAACGTGGCGGGCGCGGGCGGCAACACGGGCGCTGCCATGGTGGCGCGCGCGCCGGCCGACGGCCACACGCTGGAGATCGGCGCCATGTCCACGCATGCGATGAATGCGCGGCTCTATCGCGGCCTGCCGTTCGACCCGGTGCACGACTTCGACACCGTCGCCATGCTGGCCTATGCGATCAACGTGATCGCGGTGTCGGCGGACCTGCCGGTGCAGACCTTCCCCGAACTGCTGGCGTATCTGCGCGCCCACCCGGGCCGCGTCAACTACGCCTCGGGCGGCATCGGTACGCACAACCACCTCACCCTGGCGCTGCTGGCCAAGACGCAGCAGCTCGATCTGCTGCACGTGCCCTACCGTGGCGGAGGGCCGGCCGTGGCGGCGCTGCTGCAGGGCGAATGCCAGTTGTTCGCCGGAGGCGCCTCGCTGCTGCTGCCGCACGTGCCCTCGGGCCGGGTGCGGCTGATCGCCGTGACCGAAGGCCAGCGCTCCGAGCTGCTGCCCGACGTGCCCAGCGTGGCCGAGACGCTGCCCGGCTACCAGGTGACCAACTGGTACGGCGTCTTCGCGCCGCGCGGGCTGAACCCGGCCGTGCGCCAGCAGCTCAACCGCGAGATCAACCGGGTGACCGCGTTGCCCGACGTGGCGCGCCACCTGCGCAGCCTGGGGCTGATGACGTCCCAGCTGGACGCCGATCAGGTGCACGCCATCCTGCAGGCCGACCAGCAGCTCTGGGGCGCCACCATCGACGGGCTGGGCATCCATGCCGAATGAGCGCCCGGGTGCCGCCGGGGGCCTTCCTGCCGCAACGGCGGCCCGCGCGCGACCGAGCCGGCCGCTGGTGCGCGAGCGGTGCGGGTTTTCCTCCGGTCTTTCCACGAAAAAGGCGAATTCCGCCTACAAACCCGGCCCGCGACCTCGCGAAAACCTTGTTGTCCACATGCTTTCGCCCTCCGACCCATTGCCCTCGCTTCTGCCTGTCCACGCCCCCCGCAGCACCCTGGTGGTGTACCCCCGGGATGGCCGCCTGAGGGCGAGCCAGCCATGAGCACCGAAGTCCGTTCCGTTCAGCGCGCCCTGCTGATCCTGCGCGTGATGAACGAACGCTCCAACTGGAGCCTGCAGGAGCTGCACCAGCGCACCGGCCTGGCCAAGTCCACGCTGCACCGCCTGCTCAGCACCCTGGAGGCCGAGAAGTACGTGCGCACCGATCCGCACGCCTATGGGCAGTACCAGCTCACCCCCATCGTCGGCAACCTCAGCAGCGGCGTGACCGAGCAGTCGCGGCTGGTGCAGGTGGCCGGGCCGCTGATGATCGCCACCACGCGCGAGATCAAGTGGCCGCTGTCGCTGGGCGTGGTCGACCGCCACCAGATCCGCGTGGTGTTCTGCACCATGCCCTACAGCCCCTACGCGATCCGGCCCTCCAGCGTGGGGCGGCGCTACGAATTCCCCATGTCGGCCCTGGGCCGCATCTACCTGGCGTACTGCGAGCCGGCCGAGCGCCGCATCCTGATCGAGGCGGTGAACCGCCGCGAGGACAACGGACCGCGCTTCACCGACCTGTGGGCCATGCGCGCCATGGTGCGGCAGGCCCGGCGGCTGGGCTATGCCATCCGCTACGCGCAGGACAACTCGGAAACCACCGCCTTCGCCGTGCCGGTGTTCAGCAATGGGCAACTGCGCGGCGCGCTGGTGTATTCCACCTTCGCCGGCCAGATGAGCGAACGCATGCTCGAACGCTTCCTGCCCCTGGTGCGGGCCACGGCCGACCGCATCGGCCAGGCGGCGGGCAGCGAACCGCTGCAGTCGGCGCATGTCACGCCGCCCGTGCCGCCGGTGCAATCCCTCGGCCAGTTCGATCCGCGCGCGGTGATCCCGAGCGCCTGACACAGCCCCAATCCCCCGCCACCGGGACCGGCGCAGGCGCGGCCCGCATGCGGCCCGCATGCGGCGCGCGGCGGCTTGCCGGGCGCCTTCTCAGGGCAGCTCCGCGCTGGCCATGCGCCCCACGATCACCCGGGTGCGGCCGGCCAGGTAGGCCGACTGCGGCGTCTTCTCGAACCGCTTGGGCTGCGGCAGCATCACCGCCAGCCGCGCGGCCTCGCTCGCCGTCAGGCGCGACGCGCTTTTCTTGAAGTAATGCTGCGCGGCGGCTTCGGCGCCGAATATGCCGTCGCCCCATTCCACGCTGTTGAGGTAGATCTCGAGGATGCGCTGCTTGGTGAGCAGGTGCTCCAGCGCCAGCGTGAGCACGAACTCCTGGCCCTTGCGCACCAGCGTGCGCTCGCCCGACAAAAGCAGGTTCTTGGCCAGCTGCTGCGTGATGGTGGAGCCGCCCACGATCCTGGCCGGGCGGGCCGGGCGCGATGGCGCGGCCTCCAGGCGCTGGGCGGCGCGCTCCTGCGCCCGGGCGTTCCTGTCCCAGGCTTTCTCCACCGCTTCCCAGTCCACCCCGTCGTGGTTGACGAAGCCGTCGTCCTCCGACGCGATGACGGCGCGCTTGAGGTGGTCGCCGATGTCCGCATACGGCAGCCACTGCTGGCGCCAGTGCAGGCCCTGCCGCCCGGCCAGCTGGGCCCAGGCTTCCGAGCGCTGGAACGCCGTCGATTCCGGGGCCACCACCCCCATGGCGGCGATGCGGCCGATGAAGAACAGCTGCAGCGCCAGGCCCGCGAGCAGCACCAGGCCGGCCCAGCGGAGCACGGCCTTCATGCTGCGGAACCCGACACGGCCGCGATCGCCGCCGCCATTGCCATCGCCACCGCCGCCATCACTGGCCTGCCGCGATGGCCGCGCGCAGCTCGTTCAGCACGCGGGCCCCATCGGGCCGCACTCCGCGCCAGCACAGGAAGGCCTCGGCCGCCTGCTCCACCAGCATGCCCAGGCCGTCACGCGGCACGGCACCGTGGCTGCGCGCCCAGTCCAGGAACCCCTGCGCGGCGGGGCCGTACATCATGTCGTAAGCCAGGCTGCCGGCGCGCAGCACCTGGGCGCCCACGGGCGGTCCGTCGCCGCCCAGGCTGCTGGCCGTGGCGTTGATGATGACATCGAAATCGGGCTCCAGCGCTTGTACATCCTGGGCCAGTAGCTCTGTTTTTTGTAGCAAATGCGGCAGGGCCTGATGGCGCCGCACCAGCGCCTCGGCGCGGGCCTGGGTGCGGTTGGCCACCACGACGCGGCGCGGCCCCTGCTGCAGCAGCGGCCCCAGCACCCCGGCCGCGGCGCCCCCCGCGCCCACCAGCAGCAAGCTGGCCCCGGCCAGCGCCACGCCGGCATTGCGGGTGATGTCTGCCACCAGGCCCAGGCCATCGGTGTTGTCGGCCAGGGTGGAGCCGTCCGGCTGGAAGGTCAGCGTATTCGCGGCGCCCGCCAGCTGCACCCGCTCGGTGCGCACCGTGGCCCTCTCGGCCGCCTCCAGCTTGAACGGCACCGTCACGTTGCAGCCCCGCCCGCCGCCGACCGCGAAGTCGCGCAGCGCATCGGCAAAACCATCCACCGGCACCAGCCGGCGCTCATAGACGATCCGCTCGCCCGACAGCTCGGCGAAGCGCGCATGGATCCACGGCGAGCGGCTGTGGGCGATGGGGTTGCCCATGACGCAGTAGGCGTCGGGCGGCGTGCGATGGGTCATGTCAATGTCTCAGAGCGATGCATGCAGTCTCCGCGTCGCAGGAAACCGACGCGGCCTCACCCGTCCGATGGCCGCGGAGCAGGCCACGCCAGCAGACGCCGTGGAACTGGCTTTGCCAGGCCACCGGCGTCGTCCCCCTCGAGGGGGAAGGCGCCGCAGGCGACTCAGGGTTTCGGCGCACAGCGGTTGCCTTGAATGCGGCCTCTCAGGTCTGAAGGCCGCGGAGCAGGCCAAGCCAGCGGACGCCGTGGAACTGGCTTTGCCAGGCCACCGGCGTCGTTCCCCTCGAGGGGGAAGGCGCCGCAGGCGACTCAGGGGGTGTTCGTGCCTCACCGCACACTCGTTTCCAGCGTCTGGTCGCGCGTGAACTTGAAGCGCGACACCACGGCGATCTGGTCGGCCTTGGCGCGCATGCCGCTGCTGAACGGGCCGAACGGGCCGGCGGCGCGGGCGATGGCCTCGGCCCGGCGGTCGAGCAGCGGGTTGCCCGAGCCCTGCACGATCTCGGTGGACAGCACGCGGCCGTCATGGTTCACAGTCAGGATCATGGTCAGCTCGCCGTAGAGCTTCCTGCCGCCCTGTTCGGGAAAGTTGTCGGTGCCCTTGTCTTCCACCTTGCGGCGCAGCGCGTCGTAATACACGGCGTACACCTCCTCGCGCGTGGCGGGGCTGATGTAGCGCTTCTTGGGCCGGGCGTTCTCTTCGTTGATGCGCTTTTCGATCTCGGCCAGCATCTTGACCAGCTGGCGGCGCTTTTCCTCCTGGGCCAGCAGCTCGGCGCTCTGGCTGGCCTTGCGCGGGTCGGGCACGGGCAGGGTGGCCAGCTGCTTGCGCAACTGGGCCAGCAGCTGGCTCTGCTGCTCCTGCATGGCGTCCATCTTGCGCTGGGCTTCCTCGAAATCGTCGCCCACGGCCGTGAGCGCGGAATAGGGCAGGGGGCTGGTGGCGCGCCCTTGGGGCCCGTCGCCGCCGCCCGCCAGCGACGACTGGGCGATGGCCTGGGCCTTGTCGGGCCGCTCGTTCGACTGGGCGTTGACCAGGATCACTTCCAGCGGCGTGTCCTGGAACACGCGGTTGAAGGCCTCGGGGTCGACGAAGCGCACCGACAGCAGCGCCGCATGCGCGAGTACCGACACGCCCAGCGCGATCTGCAAGGTGCTGAAGCGGGCAAGGAACGAGGGCGTTTTCACGGCGGCCGATTATCCGTTGGCGTGCGTCGCGACCTGCTCAGTTCGCAGGAGCGGGCGCCTCGGCTTCGTTCACGTCCACCGCGATGGCGATCGGGCCGGCCACGGCCTCGTCGTCGCCTTCGTCCTCCGGCTCGGGCAGCGGGCCGTCGTCGCTGGCATCAAACGGGTCGTCCAGGCGCGCCAGCAGGGTGCCGTTCACGTCGAGCGTGATGTCGTCGATCTCGCCCAGCTTCACACGCACGCGGGCGCCGCGCGGCAGGCCCTGCGCGCCCAGCACCGGCAGCACCAGCGGCAACTCGTCGGCCCGCACCAGGAAGCTGCCGCCCGGGCCCTCCTTGAACACGGTGGCGTCGATCTCGGTGATGCCGTTCTGGCGCAGGTACTGCAGCGTCCAGAAGCGCTCCATGCCGGCCTGGTAGCCGTTGTAGGCGCTGTAGGCCGCGTCGAAGCTGCTGATGATCGAGAAGAGGTCGGCGTCCTTGGGCTTGAAGGGCGCGGCCAGCGCCGCCGTCTTGCCGTGGCGCACGCAGGCGATGATCTGCCACTGGTTGACCAGATCGACGTAGCGGCGCAGCGGCGACGTCGCCCAGGCATAGCTCTTCACGCCGATGCCCGCATGGGGCAGGGCCTTGGTGCCCATGCGCACCTTCATGCCGGGCGCGAGGCTCGCCTGGCTGCGGTAGATGCCGGGCACGCCGTGCTCGGCCAGCAGGCCGCCCCAGGTGCTGTTGGCCACGATGGCGGCCTCGGCCACGATCAAATCCAGCGGCGCACCGCGCCGGCGGGTGGTGATGCCGACCGTTTCGCTGCCCGTCGGCTCCGCGCCGTTGTTCCCGGAAAGCCGGAAGTTGTAGTCCGGCCGGTTGAAGGTCTCCGGCTTGCCGCGCACCACCTCGCGCTGGGCCTTGAGCTTTTGCGCCAGGCGATACAAAAATGATAGCTGCTCGCGCAGGTCCAGCAAGCGCTGGGGCGTGTTTTCGACCTGAATCGACGGGTCGGCCAGCCAGGCCTCGGTGACGATGTGGTCGAGCTGGTCGTGGCGCAGGTTCACGGCCACAGGCACGCGTTCGAGCTTGGTCTCGGTGCCGGTGATCTCCAGCGTGGCCTCGTCGATGGTCACGTAGAGCGACACGGCCGGGTTGGCGCGGCCTTCGTCCAGCGTGTAGATCTGCACCACCTCGTCCGGCAGCATGGTGATCTTGTAGCCCGGCATGTAGACAGTGGAGAGGCGGTTGCGCCCCAGCTGGTCGATGGGCGAGCCCGGCGCGATGGCCAGGCCCGGCGCCGCGATGTGGATGCCCAGCGTGACGGTGCCCGTGCCCAGGCCCTGCACCGACAGCGCATCGTCGATCTCGGTGGTCTGCGAATCGTCGATGGAGTAGGCCTCGACCGGCGCCAGCGGCAGATCGGCCGGCGGCTGCGGCGCGGTGACGGCCGGGAACGCCGTGCCCTTGGGGAAGTTGTCGAAGAGGAATCGCTTCCAGTGGAACTGGTAGGGCGAATCGATGGCGCCGGCCTGCGTCAGCAGATCGAGCGGCGCCTTGTGCGTGGCGCGGCTGGCCTCCACCACCGCCTTGTATTCGGGCGCGTTCTTGTCGGGGCGGAACAGGATCTTGTAGAGCTGCTCGCGGATCGGCTGCGGGCACTCGCCCCGGCCCAGCTGCTCGGCCCAGGCGGCGATCTGCTCCTGGATCAGGCGCTTTTTTTCGATGCCGGCCAGCGCCTGCTGCAGGATCTCGGCGGGCGCCTTCTTGAAGCGGCCCTTGCCGGCGCGGCGGAAGTAGTGCGGGGCCTCGTACAGGGCAAACAGCGCGCCGGCCTGCTCGGCCAGCGTGGCGTTGGCGGAAAAGTAATCGCGCGCCAGGTCGGCGAAGCCGAATTCGTCTTCCGGGGCGAACTCCCAGGCCAGCGGCAGCTCGATGGTGGCGGCCACGGCCTGGGCCTCGCGCACCAGGTCGGCCGGGGCGGGCTTCTCGAACTTCAGCAGGATGTGGGCGGCCTTGACCTTGACCCGTTTGCCCGAATCGAGCTCGACTTGGGCCGAGCTTTCGGCCTCGGACAGGATGCGGCCGGCGAGGAATTTGCCGGCTTCTTCAAACAATGCGTGCATGGCGGGGATTGTCCCATGGGGCGCCGCCCCGGCCGGCCGCGCCTATCATCTGGGCCCTTGCGCCCCATCACGCTTCGTTGGCGCTTCGTTTGCGCCTCGCCCCCATCCCCCCTCCAATGCCCCTGCCGACATCGATCGCGTCGCTGCTGGCCGTGCTGGCCATCGCGCTGCCCTTCCTTTTCGCGTGGACCCAGGCGCCGCT
Source organism: Acidovorax sp. FG27 (assembly GCF_040365715.1). Lineage (NCBI taxonomy): Bacteria > Pseudomonadati > Pseudomonadota > Betaproteobacteria > Burkholderiales > Comamonadaceae > Acidovorax > Acidovorax sp. FG27. Next base: position 1,393,610 of record NZ_BAABVY010000009.1, on the reverse strand, counting down.
CTCCAACTTCTGGCCGCTCATGGCGACGGCCACCTGCGCCTGGGTGCTGGCCGTCATCGCCTGGGCCCGCTGCGGCCGGCCCGGCCCGCGCCATGCCGCCGGCGGCACGCCGCACGAGCACCTGGTGCGGCTGCTGGCGGGTGGCCTGGTGCTGGCCGGCACGGTGGCGGCGGTCATCGGGCTGGTGCAGTTCTTCCAGGGCGACGTGGGCTGGTCGCCCTGGGTGTTCGCCGCCACGCCCGGCCAGGCCCCGGGCAACCTGCGCCAGCGCAACCAGCAGGCCACGCTGCTGATGATGGGCCTCTGGGCGCTGCTCTGGTGGCGTGCTCGGCAACCCGCAGGCGGCGATGGGCACAGGGATGGGCACGGCAATCGGCGCGGCGACTGGCGCGGCGTGCTGGCCATGGTGGCCGGCGGGCTGATGGCGGTATCGGCCGCCGCCACGGCCTCGCGCACCGGCGCGCTGGAGTGGTTCGTGCTCGGCATGCTGGTCCTCTGCTGGCGCCGCAGCCTGGGCGCGCGCGCCCTGGGCTGGGCGGCGGGGGCCCTGCTGGCCTACGCCGCCGCCTGCGCGGCGCTGCCCCTGCTGCTGCACTGGTGGACGGGGCTGGAGACGAACAGCCTCTTTGCGCGCGTGACGGGCGAGATGCCCCTGTGCGCCAGCCGCCGGTCGCTCTGGTCCAACATGCTGCACCTCATAGCCCTGCGGCCCTGGACCGGCTGGGGCTGGGGCGACCTGGGCTACGCGCACTACGTCACCCTCTTTCCCGGCGAGCGCTTCTGCGCGCTGCTGGACAACGCGCACAACCTGCCCCTGCACCTGGCCGTGGAGCTGGGCCTGCCGGCCGCGCTGCTGCTGTGCGGGCTGGCGCTTTTCGCCACGCTGCGCGCCCGGCCCTGGGCCGAGGCGCGGCCCGCCCGCCAGCTGGCCTGGGGCGTGCTGGCCCTGATCGGCCTGCACAGCCTGCTCGAATTCCCGCTCTGGTACGGCCCCTTCCAGCTGGCGGCCGGGCTGGCCGTGCTGCTGCTGTGCCCCTGGCCTGGCGCTGCCGCACGGGCGCGCCACGCCGCGTGGTGGCGGGCGGGCGGCGCCGTGCTGGGCGCCGGGGCGCTGGCGCTGGGCGCCTGGGTGGCGATCGACTACGTGCGCGTCAGCCAGCTCTACCGCCCGGCGGCCGACCGGCTGGCCACCTACCGCGACGACACGGCCGCGCTGGTGGCCCGGCAGGTCACCTTCTTCAAGGGCACGGCGGAATTCGCCGCGCTCACCACCACCGAGGTCAACGCCCGCAATGCCGCGCAGCTCAACCCCTTGGCCCGGCGCCTGCTGCACTACTCGCCCGAGCCCCGCGTGATCGAGCCGCTGATCGCCAGCGCCCGGCTGCTCGATCTGCCGGCGGAGGTGGCCTTCCACACCGAACGCTACCGCGCCGCCTATCCGCAGGACTTCGCCCGCTGGCAGCAGGCGCGCGCGGCAGCGGCGGCGTCCACCCCGGTGGCATCCTCGGCATCGGCCACGAAGAAGCCGCTCAGGTGAGCGGCGCGGCCCCTTAGAACGTGTTGACGATTTCCCAGGGGTCGCGCAGCGGTGTGGGCGGGTGGGCTGCAAGGCGCGGTGCGCAGTGAATAGCTTGGGCTATTCACAAGCGCCGAAACGCCGCAGAGCGCCCGCCCACACCGCTGCCCTTCGGGTTGGAGCGAAATCGGGCCATGGCAACGAGTTTTGACGCCCCGGCTGCTTGCATGGGCACGGGCCCATGCGGCGCATCCGCAGCATCCACTCATCCCGATTGCACTCCAACGCGATCCCCTGCGAGATCGTCAACACGTTCTTAGGCGAGGCCCAGGAACCGGTCGATGTCGTTCAGGTAGGCAGCGAACGCGCTCAGGGCGTGGTCGCCGCCTTCCAGCAGGCGCAGGTCCGCCTCGGGGTAGCGGGCCGCCATCTCGCGCCAGTCCAGCAGCTCGTCGCCCTTGGCGATGATCGCCAGCTGCGGCGCCGGGGCCGGTTGGCCACTCACGTCCAGCGCGCGCAGCTCGTCGATGTATTCGGGGCGGAAGTAGAACGATTCGGCCGGGTCGTGCCAGGCGGTCTGCTGGCCGATGTAGCGCTCCAGGTCGCGGGCGGGGTGCACGGCCGGGTTCAGCAGCACGCTGGGGCACGCGCACTGCTGCGCCACCCAGCTGGCATAAAAGCCCCCCAGCGACGAGCCCACCACGGCCATGCTGCTCCTTGGCCAGTCGGCCACACCCTGCGCCACCAGCGCCATGGCTTCGCGCGGCGAGGGCGGCAGCTGCGGACACCATAGGTGCACGCCGGGGTGGTGGCGCGCCACGTGCTGCGCCATCTGCCGCGCCTTGGCGGACCGAGGCGACGAGCGAAAGCCGTGCAGGTAGAGCAGGTGGGTGGTGCGGGGCATGGCGGCGAACGGTTCGGACGAGGGCTGGCCGGATTGTGCCTTTCACCCTGGGGAACCTCTGCACGAATCACCGCGCCGTGTGCATCTGCGGATTCGGGCAGTCTGCGGCGTTGCAAATCCTCGCCATAGCCCCGCTATGGCTGCGGTTTGCGCCTTGCAGCCCCTCCCGATCCGCAGCCCCCACTTTCCGCTCGATGCGTGCAGAGCTCCCCTGGGGCGGCCGCCCGCCTGCCGCGCCGATAATCGCGCCCCATGTCCGCCGTCTTCGACAAACCTTCCCTGCTGCAGCGTGTGCTGCCTCTCTTTCGCGGATTCGACTGGATTCTCATCGGCCTGCTGCTGGTGCTGGCGTCCATCGGCCTGGTGGCGATGTATTCCTCCGGCTACGACCACGGCACCCGGTTCTACGACCATGGCCGCAACATGCTGCTGGCGGCCGGCATCCTGTTCGTGGTGTCGCAGGTGCCGCCGCAGCGGCTGATGATGCTGGCCCTGCCGCTCTATGCGGCGGGCGTGGCGCTGCTGGTGGCGGTGGCGCTCTTCGGCATCACCAAGAAGGGCGCCCAGCGCTGGGTGAACCTGGGCATCGTGATCCAGCCCAGCGAGATATTGAAGATCGCCATGCCGCTGATGCTGGCCTGGTGGTTCCAGAAGCGCGAAGGCCAGCTGCGGGCGCTGGACTTCATGGTGGCAGGCGCGTTGCTGGCCGTGCCGGTGGGCCTCATCATGAAGCAGCCCGACCTGGGCACCTCGCTGCTGGTGCTCGCGGCTGGGCTCTCGGTGATCTTCTTCGCCGGCCTGCCCTGGAAGCTGGTGGTGCCGCCCGTGGTGCTGGGCGGCATCGGCATTCTGCTGATCGTTTGGTTCGAGCCGCAGCTGTGCGCCGACGGCGTGCGCTGGCCGGTGCTGCACGACTACCAGCAGCAGCGCATCTGCACCTTGCTGGACCCGACGCGCGACCCGCTGGGCAAGGGCTTCCACATCATCCAGGGGATGATCGCCATCGGCTCCGGGGGCTTCTGGGGCAAGGGTTTCATGGCCGGCACCCAGACGCACCTGGAGTTCATTCCCGAGCGCACCACCGACTTCATCTTCGCCGCCTATTCCGAGGAATTCGGGCTGGCGGGCAACCTGCTGCTGATCGTCTGCTTCCTGCTGCTGGTGTGGCGCGGCCTGGCCATCGCCATGGGAGCCACCACGCTCTTCGGCCGGCTGATGGCGGGGGCGGTCTCGATGATCTTCTTCACCTATGCCTTCGTGAACATGGGCATGGTGAGCGGCATCCTGCCCGTGGTGGGGGTGCCGCTGCCCTTCGTGAGCTACGGCGGCACGGCCATGGTGACGCTGGGGCTGGCGCTGGGGGTGCTGATGTCCATCGCCCGGGCGCAGCGCCAGCCGCTGGCCGAGCGGGGCGGGGTGTGACCAGGGCCCGCCCAGGCCGACGCATTGGCGGTCAGCCCGCCCGCAGGCAAGCCTCCACCGCGCGCCCGACCTGCAGCACCCGCGCATCGGCGCCGTGCAGCCCGCCTACCGACAGGCCTACAGGCAGCCCGCCCGCCGGCTGGCAGGGCAGGCTGAGCGCGCAGCCGTCGAGGAAGTTCAGCACCGACGGATTGCGCAGCACCTTGGCGTTGGTGGCGAAGAAGCGGTCGTCGTCTGTGGCCACGTCCTGCAGCAGCGGCGCCAGCACGGCCACCGTGGGCATCAGCCAGGCATCCAGCCCCTGCAGACGGTCCCGCGCCGTGGCCTGCAGCCGTGCGCGGGCGTCCAGCAGGTCGATGTAGTCGGCCGCCGAGATGGCCGCGCCGCGCCGGGTGCGCTGGGCCACTCGCGGGTCGTAGCGGGCGGCCTGCGCCGGGTCTTGCAGCCGGTCGCGGTGCACGTGCCAGGCTTCGGCGGTGACCAGGCCGCCGGCGGCGTTGATGCCGGGCAGTTCCAGCAATTCGGCGAAACCGAAGCGCACGATCTGCGCGCCGGCGGCCGACAGCCGCGCCAGCGCCTGGTCGAAGGCCTGCGCGATGGCGCCGTCCAGGCCGTCCAGCACGAAATCCTCCGTCACCCCCAGCCGCAGGCCGGCGAGCGGTGGCGCGGCGGTGTCCAGCGTCTCGCCGCTCAGCACGGCATCCAGGATCGCGCAGCAGTCCACGCTGCGGGCCAGCGGCCCGACCGAATCGAGGCTGCGCGAGAGCGGATAGGCGCCCGCGAGCGGCACGCGGCGGGCCGTGGGCTTGAAGCCGGTCAGCCCGCAGAACGCCGACGGAATGCGGATGGAGCCGCCCGTGTCGGTGCCCAGGGCCGCGTCGGCCAGCCCCAGCGCCACCGTCACGGCCGCGCCGGACGACGAGCCGCCGGTGATGCGCGCCGCGTCGTGCGGGTGGGCCGGGTGGCCGTGGTGCGGGTTCAGGCCCAGGCCGGAGAAGGCGAACTCGCTCATGTTGGTGCGCCCCAGCAGCACGGCCCCCGCCGCGCGCAGCCGGGCCACGGCGGCGGCGTCGGCCAGCGCCGGCTGCGTTCCGGGCACTGCGCCGGCGTCGGCCAGCGCCGGCTGCGTTCCGGGCACTGCGCCGGCGGATCCGGCCTGCGTGGCCTGGCCCTGCACGTCGAACAGGTCCTTGATCGACACCGGCAGCCCTGCCAGCGGCGAAGGCACCTGGCCGGCGGCGCGGCGCCGGTCGCTGTCCCGGGCGGCCTGCAGGGCGGCGCTGGCATCGACCGTGCCGACATAGGCATGGCCGCCGCCGGCCTGGTGCGCGGCGATGCGCGCGAGCGCATCGGCCACCAGCCGCTCGCTGGTGGTGGCGCCGCGTGCCAGGGCGTCGGCCCGTTCGCGCAGGGTGGGGTGGCGGGTGAAGTCGGCGCTGGCGCCGGAAGGGGTGGTGGGGTGCGGCATGGCGTGGAATATCACACAGACTCACATCGACGCTGCCGCCCTGCTGCGCCATCGTGCAGGCTCCGCGGATGGCCGTGCTGGTGGCCGGGCTGCTGCGGCGCGCCCGGGCCGGCCGGGCCCGGGGCTTCTAGAATCCCGGCATGATCTCCCGCGAACCCACCATCGAACGCCTGTCCATCGCCCGCCAGCTGCTGCTGGAGCCCTTCGGGCTGGACGAAACCCACCTGGCGCGCGCGCTCGCCGAGATCCGCGCCCACCGCGTGGACGATGCCGACCTGTACTTCCAGTACACGCGCAGCGAGGGCTGGAGCCTGGAGGAAGGCATCGTCAAGACGGGCTCCTTCAGCATCGACCAGGGCGTGGGCGTGCGGGCGGTGAGCGGCGAGAAGACGGCCTTCGCCTATTCCGACGACATCTCCGAGGCCTCGCTGCTGGACGCGGCCCGCACCGTGCGGTCGATTTCGTCGGTGGCGCAGGCGGGACGGGTCAAGGTTGCTCCTCAAACCATAGCAAAGAGCCGGTCGCTCTATGCCGGCATCGACCCCATCGCGTCGATGGACAGCACGGCGAAGGTGGCGCTGCTGGAAAAGGCCGAGCAGCAGGCCCGTGCCAAGGACCCGCGCGTGGCGCAGGTGATGGCGGGCCTGGCCAGCGAATACGACGTGGTGCTGGTGGCCCGCGCCGACGGCACGCTGGCGGCCGACGTGCGCCCGATGGTGCGCCTCTCGATCACGGTGATCGCCGAGCAGAACGGCCGCCGCGAGGTGGGCTCGGCCGGTGGCGGCGGGCGCTTCGGCCTGGCCTATTTCGACGACGCGCAGATCACCCGGTACGTGGACGACGCGGTCAACGCCGCGCTGGTCAACCTGGAGTCGCGCCCCGCCCCGGCGGGCGAGATGACCGTGGTGCTGGGCCCCGGCTGGCCCGGCGTGCTGCTGCACGAAGCCATCGGCCATGGGCTGGAAGGCGACTTCAACCGCAAGGGCTCGAGCGCCTTCAGCGGCCGCATCGGCGAGCGCGTGGCGGCCAAGGGCGTCACGGTGCTGGACGACGGCACCATCACCGACCGCCGCGGCTCGCTCAACGTGGACGACGAAGGCCACGCCAGCCAGCGCAACGTGCTGATCGAGGACGGCATCCTGAAGGGCTACATCCAGGACGCCATGAACGCCCGCCTGATGGGCGTGGCGCCCACCGGCAACGGCCGCCGCGAGAGCTACGCGCACATCCCCATGCCGCGCATGACCAACACCTACATGCTGGGCGGCGACAAGGATCCGGCAGAGATCGTGGCCAGCATCAAGCGCGGCCTCTATGCCACCAACTTCGGCGGCGGCCAGGTGGACATCACCAGCGGCAAGTTCGTGTTCTCGGCCAGCGAGGCCTTCTGGGTCGAGGACGGCAAGATCCTCTACCCGGTCAAGGGCGCCACCATCGTGGGCAGCGGGCCGGAGTCGCTCAAGAAGGTGAAGCTGATCGGCCACGACATGGCGCTCGACAGCGGCGTCGGCACCTGCGGCAAGGAAGGCCAGAGCGTGCCCGTCGGCGTGGGACAGCCCACGCTGCGCATCGACGGACTGACGGTGGGCGGCACGGCCTGACGCGGCGCCCGATACCGGCCGGCGCGACGGCCCTTTAGCGAAAAAAAGCCCGGCGGTTTTCTACCGCCGGGCTTTTTTGGGTTTCAGAGGCGAGCAGGGCCGCTGCGGCGGCCCTGGGCGTCAGGGCGTGACGACCACCGCCACCGGGCGCTGGCGGCGAAAGCCCAGCACGCCGGCACCGGCCGCGACGGCGGCGCCGATCAGCAGCACCACTAGGGTCGCCCAGGAGCCACGGGCCACGTTCTTGGCCGCCTGTTCGCCGGCTTCGCGGGCCTTCTGTTCGGCCTGCTGCTTGGCTTCCTCGATCTTGGCGCGGGCCTGGTTGTAGGTCTGCTCGTAGTTGGCGGCGATCTGCTCGGCTTCGGCCCGGCTCTTGCCGGTGCGCGCCACGATGATGTTGACCAAGGCTTCCTTGTCGGCGGCGTTCAGCACGCGTTCGCCGCGCTGGATCACGCTGGCCAGCCAGCCCTTGGCGTCGGCGTCGGCGGTCTGGGGCGTCTGCGCCGCCGATTCGGCGCGGGCCTGGCCTTCATTGGCGGCGGCCTGCGTTTCGTTCTTGATGTTCTCGGGCTGCAGTTCCGGCTTGCCGGTCTGGCGCAGCAGCTTCTCGAGCTCGGCCTGCAGGTTGTTCACGTCCAGCGAGATGCCGGCCTGGTCGAGCTGGCGTTGCACGGCGCCGCCCACGGCAGGGGCTGCGGCCGACACACCCGCTCCGGCGACGGCGCCCACGGTGGTCAGGCCCGTCTTGGCGGCGCTGCCGGCGACGTTCAACGCGCTGCCCGTCGCGCTGACCAGCAGGTACACGGTGACCAGCGTGGTCATCGCCCAGGCGAGCAGGCCGTGCAGGCCACCCGAGCGGCGCGCCAGCAAGCCCGCCACGAAGCCGCCGACGGCGATCGCCAGCAGCGTGGTCACCCCCGCCCAGACCCCAGCGCCCACGCCGAAGCCGCTGAACGGGTTGCGGTCCCCCATCGGGTCGATGGCCGAAGCACCGATGGCGGTGCCGAGCACCGAGAGCACGAGGTAGACGATGAGCGAGAGAACGAGGCCGGCGAAGACGGCCCCCCAGGACACGGTGGCGGTCCAGGGACGCTCGTCGTAGGCGGCGGCGGTGGTGGTGTGCAGGGGCATGAAGGCTTCTTTCAAGTGATGGGAGCAAGGGTCTGAAAAGACGCCTGAAGAATAGAAAGCGCCGCGGGCCCGTTACGTCTGTAAACGCGATCTGCCGCCGTAGGACAACCCCTGGAATCCACCGATTTCCGCCCATCGAACGTGTACTACCCGCCATCAACGCTTGGCTCGACTTGTCGCCGTGTCGCCGCGCGTGTCGTCAATCGGCAACGCGAGACTTTCCGCCACCCGAAAGCTCGTGTTACATTGAATCTCATGCAAGTGCGTAGCGCGTTTTATTTTGGCTTTTGGTTCTCTGTCCCTGGCGGATGAGAGGTAAGCGCGCACCCCACTGAGCACTCACCCCCCAAGAACCGCCGAAGCTGAAAAGCCCGGCGGTTTTTTGTTTTTCCCGCTCCGTTTTTTCCCCTTCTTTTTTTCTTCTTTTCACCCTGATCCCTACGAGGAAGCAACCATGACGGCTCCTGCCCACACCGCCAGCGATACCTGGTACCGCGACGTCGAGAAAACCAGCCAGACCGACGACGAACGTATCAAGGACATCACCGTGTTGCCTCCTCCGGACCATCTGATCCGCTTCTTCCCCATCCACGGGACGGCGGTCGAATCGCTCATCACCCGCACCCGCCAGACCATCCACCGCATCATGGCCCGCGAGGACGACCGCCTGCTGGTGGTGATCGGGCCCTGCTCCATCCACGACCCGGCCGCGGCGCTGGAGTACGCCCGCCGCCTGAAGGCCGTGCGCGAGCAGTACCAGGACACGCTGGAGATCGTGATGCGCGTCTACTTCGAGAAGCCCCGCACCACGGTGGGCTGGAAGGGCCTGATCAACGACCCCTACCTGGACGAGAGCTACCGCATCGACGAGGGCCTGCGCATCGCCCGCCAGCTGCTCATCGACATCAACCGGCTGGGCGTGCCGGCCGGCAGCGAGTTCCTCGACGTGATCTCGCCCCAATACATCGGCGACCTCATCAGCTGGGGCGCCATCGGCGCGCGCACCACCGAAAGCCAGGTGCACCGCGAGCTGGCGTCCGGCCTGTCGGCGCCCATCGGCTTCAAGAACGGCACGGACGGCAACATCCGCATCGCCACCGATGCGATCCAGTCCGCCAGCCGCGGCCATCACTTCCTGTCGGTGCACAAGAACGGCCAGGTGGCCATCGTCAACACCAGCGGCAACCAGGACTGCCACGTCATCCTGCGCGGCGGCAAGGCGCCCAACTACGACGCCGCCAGTGTGCAGGCCGCCTGCGCCGACCTGGAAAAGGCCGGCCTGCCGCCCACGCTGATGGTGGATTGCAGCCATGCCAACAGCAGCAAGCAGCACGAGAAGCAGCGCGACGTGGCCCGCGACATCAGCGAGCAGATCGCGGGCGGCTCGCACAGCGTGTTCGGGCTGATGATCGAGAGCCACCTGACCGCCGGCGCGCAGAAGTTCACGCCGGGCAAGGACCAGCCCTGCAACCTGGAATACGGCAAGAGCATCACCGACGCCTGCCTGGGCTGGGACGACTCGCTGGCGGCGCTCGCCGACCTGTCGGCTGCGGTGACGGCGCGCCGCGCCCGCTGACGACCCGGGCCGTGCAGGGCGCAGGGGCGGTGTAAGCTGCCCCGTTTGCGCCCTCTCTCTTTCCACGAAAGCGAAGAACCCATGCCCAGTGAAGTCTTGGTCACCGTGTCACCCCGCCAGCAGTTCCGCTGCGACCTGCAAGGGGCCGAGCCCCTGGCCCACGAGGCCGCGCGCCGCTGGCTCGACGACGAATTCAACCGCCTGGAGTGCGAGCCGTTGCGCGCCAGCGGCAAGGTGCTGCTGGCCGACAAGGTGCTGACCGTGGCCCAGGCCGCCGGCCCGGCGCTGCTGGGCGACGAGGCCTGGTTCCAGGCTTTCGCCCGCGCCACCAGCGCGGCGCTGGCCAAGCCCATCGTCCACGTCGATCTGCCCGCGATGGCCGTGAGTTTCTAGTCCAAAGTGCCTCTGGCGCTGGTGTGGATTGGGCTTGATGCTATTTTCTTGATAGCATATCCAGCAGCAGGGCGTGCACGCCGCCGAAGCTGCCATTGCTCATGCACACCACATGGTCGCCCGGGCGCGCCGCCTCGGTGATCTGACGGGCGAGTTCATCGACCGACGCCGCCGTGAGGGCGCTGGCCCCGAGCGGCGCCAGGGCCGCGGCGGCGTCCCAGTCGAGCCCGGCGGTGTGGCAAAACGACAGGTCGGCCGCCTCCAGCGCCCAGGGCAGCTGGGACTTCATGGTGCCGAGCTTCATGGTGTTGCTGCGCGGCTCGAAGGCGGCCAGGATGCGCGCCCCGGGGCCGACCCGGCGCCGCAGGCCGTCGAGCGTGGTGCGCAGGGCCGTGGGGTGGTGGGCGAAATCGTCGTACACGGCCACGCCGCCGGCGGTGCCGCGCAGCTCCATGCGGCGCTTGACGTTGCGGAAACGGCCCAGCGCCGCCGCCGCATCGGCGGGCGACACGCCCACATGCTCCGCCGCCGCGATGGCGGCCAGGGCGTTGAGCTGGTTGTGCACCCCGCCCAGCGCCCATTCCACCCGCGCCACCACCTGGCCGCGCCGCAGCACGTCGAAGGCATGGGGTTCGCCCCGGGCGGTGAAATCGCTCACGGCCGCGCCGAAGCTGGACACCTCGCTCCAGCAGCCGGCGTGCAGCACCCGCGCCAGGCTCTCTTCGAGCCCGTTCACCACCACCCGGCCGGACGGCGGCACGGTGCGCACCAGGTGGTGGAACTGCCGCTCGATGGCGGGCAGGTCGTCGAAGATGTCGGCGTGGTCGAACTCCAGGTTGTTCAGCACGGCCGTGCGGGGCCGGTAGTGCACGAACTTGCTGCGCTTGTCGAAGAACGCGGTGTCGTATTCGTCCGCCTCGATCACGAAGAGCGGCGCGGCGCCCGACGGGCCGGTGCCCGCCACCGGGCGCCGGGCCGCACCGAGTCGCGCGGACACGCCGAAGTCCAGCGGCACACCACCCACCAGGAAGCCGGGCTCGAGGCCGGCGCATTCCAGCACCCAGGCGAGCATCGACGTGGTGGTGGTCTTGCCGTGCGTGCCGGCCACGGCCAGCACGTGCCGGCCCTGCAGCACGTGTTCGGACAGCCATTGCGGGCCGCTGGTGTAGGGCGCGCCCGCGTCCAGGATGGCTTCCATCAGCGGAAACTTGGGCGAGCCGTCGGCCAGGCGCGCCCGGCTCACCACGTTGCCGATCACGTACAGGTCGGGTTGCAGCGCCAGCTGGTCGGCGCCGTAGCCCTCGATCAGGTCGATGCCCAGCGCACGCAACTGGTCGCTCATCGGCGGATAGACGCCGGCGTCGCAGCCGGTGACGCGGTGGCCGGCCTCGCGTGCCAGCGCCGCCAGCCCGCCCATGAAGGTTCCGCAAATGCCCAGGATGTGAATGTGCATGGGCGCCGATTCTACGGTTGGATACCCAAAAGGCCGCCAGCGCCCATCCATCCAGCGCATGCAGCTATTAAAACAGTAGCAATAGCCGGTAGCGGGCGGATGCAAAGCCCCTCGGCCGCGCGCTGCCGTAGCGCGCAACAGGGCCTCGGGCCGGGGCCTTCACGCGACAATGCAGCCTTGTACCGGAGGCCCGCCATGGAAACCGCACTCGCTACCGAGATCGCCAGTACCGCCGCCCGCCTGGTCGTGGAAGAGGGGTTGGAATGGGGGCCCGCCAAGCGGCGCGCCGTCAAGCAGCTGGGGCTGCCCGCCCGTACCCCGCTGCCCGACAACGACCTGGTGGAAGACGCGGTGCGCGAATACATCGGCCTCTTTTGCGCCGACACCCAGCCGGCCGAACTGCGTGCGCTGCGCGAGCTGGCGCTGGTCTGGATGAAACGCATGGACCCGTTCCGCCCCTACCTGGCCGGCGCCGTCTGGCACGGCACGGCGACCCGCCTGTCCGACATCTACCTGCAGCTGTTCTGCGACGACTGCAAGTCCGCCGAGATCGCGCTCATCGACCACCGGGTCGACTACGAGCCCCGCACCGTCACCGGGTTCCGGGGCGAATCGGTGGAAGCGCTGAGCCTGAGCAGCCCTTCGCTCGCGCTGGGCGAAAACGTGGGCGTGCATCTCATGATCTACGATCTGGACGATCTGCGGGGTGCCCTCAAGCCCGATGCGCGGGGACGCACACCGCGTGGCGATGCCCGGGCCGTGCGCCAGTTGCTCGCCGATACCCCGCCTGTTGCAGACTGACACTCCACACCCGACGCAGCCGCCGCATGACCCCGCCCGACACCGCCGCCACCGACACGCCTCGTTCCTCTTCCCGCCGCTGGGTGCTGGCGGGGGCGGGCGCCGCCGCGGCGGTGGCTGGCGCCGGCGTGGCGTGGTGGCGCCTACAGCCGCATGCGGTCACGTCGGAAGCGGAAGCCGCGCTGTGGGCCTCGAACTTCGCCGGCCCGGGCGGCGAGCCGGTGGCCATGCAATCCTTCCGCGGGCGGCCGCTGGTGCTCAATTTCTGGGCCACCTGGTGCCCGCCGTGCGTGGAGGAATTGCCCTTGCTCAACACCTTCTACCGCGAGCAGCAGGCACGCGGCTGGCAGGTGGTGGGCCTGGCGATCGACCAGCCGTCCGCGGTGCGCCAGTTCCTGCAGCGGCTGCCGCTCGATTTTCCCGTCGCCATGGGCGGGCTGGGCGGTACCGACCTGGCGCGATCGCTCGGCAACCTGACCGGCGGGCTGCCTTTTACGGTGGTGTTGGGCAAAGATGGCAACATCTTGCACCGTAAAATGGGGCAGGTGACCCCGGACGATCTCAAGGCATGGTCGCAGATGGCCTGAGCGCCCACCATTTCCTGGGCACGATCACGTTAATTGCGACAGATTCGGCGAACTAGGGCGAAATTCAGGTAAATTCGCGCCTCTTTCGTTTTTAGGCGCTGGAGCTCCCATGGATTTGCGAAAACTCAAGACCCTGATCGACCTCGTGTCCGAGTCGAATGTCTCCGAACTGGAGATCACCGAGGCCGAAGGCAAGGTCCGCATCGTGAAGGGCGGCGGCGCCGTGGTGCAGCAGTTCGCGCCCGCTCCCCTGCAGGCCGCGCCCGCAGCGGCAGCCCCCGCCGCTGCCGCACCGGCGGCGCAGGAAGCCGCCGCACCGGCCCAGACTGGCCACATCGTCAAGTCGCCGATGGTCGGCACCTTCTACCGCGCCGCCAGCCCGGGCGCCAAGGCGTTCGTGGAAGTGGGCAGCCAGGTCAAGGAAGGCGAGACGGTCTGCATCATCGAGGCGATGAAGATCCTCAACGAGATCGAGGCCGACAAGTCCGGCACCATCACGCGCATCCTGGGCGAGAACGGCCAGGCGGTGGAATACGGCCAGCCGCTGTTCGTCATCGAGTAAAGCACCGCATGTTCAAGAAGATTCTGGTTGCGAACCGTGGCGAGATCGCGCTGCGGATTCAGCGTGCGTGCCGTGAATTGGGCGTCAAGGCCGTCATGGTGTATTCCGAGGCCGATCGCGAGGCCAAGTACGTCAAGCTGGCCGAAGAGGCGGTGTGCATCGGCCCGGCCCCCTCGCCGCTGTCGTACCTGAACATGCCGGCCATCATCTCGGCCGCCGAGGTGACCGACGCCGAGGCCATCCACCCCGGCTACGGCTTCCTGTCCGAGAACGCCGATTTCGCCGAGCGCGTCGAAAAGAGCGGTTTCCAGTTCATCGGCCCCACGCCCGAGTCGATCCGCATCATGGGCGACAAGGTGTCGGCCAAGCAGGCGATGATCCGCGCCGGCGTGCCCTGCGTGCCGGGCTCGGAAGGCGAGTTGCCTGACGATCCGGTGCAGATCCGCCGCATCGCCAAGGCGGTGGGCTATCCGGTCATCATCAAGGCGGCGGGCGGCGGCGGTGGCCGCGGCATGCGCGTAGTGCATACCGAGGCCGCGCTGGTCAATGCCGTGCAGATGACCAAGGCCGAGGCGGGCGCCGCGTTCGGCAATCCGGCCGTCTACATGGAGAAGTTCCTCCAGAATCCGCGCCACATCGAGATCCAGATCCTGGCGGACAAGCACCGCAACGCTGTCTACCTGGGCGAGCGCGACTGCTCCATGCAGCGCCGCCACCAGAAGGTGATCGAGGAGGCGCCGGCGCCGGGCATTCCGCGCAAGCTGATCGAGCGCATCGGCGAGCGTTGCGTGGCGGCCTGCAAGAAGATCGGCTATCGCGGCGCGGGCACGTTCGAGTTCCTGTACGAGAACGGCGAGTTCTACTTCATCGAGATGAACACCCGCGTGCAGGTGGAGCACCCGGTGACCGAGTGGATCACGGGCGTGGACATCGTGAAGACGCAGATCATGGTGGCCGCTGGCGAGAAGCTGCCGTTCACCCAGCGCCAGATCGAGATCCGCGGCCATGCCATCGAATGCCGCGTGAACGCCGAAGACCCGTACAAGTTCACCCCGTCGCCCGGCCGCATCACCACGTGGCACGCCCCGGGCGGGCCGGGGGTGCGGGTCGATTCGCACGCCTACACCAACTACTACGTGCCGCCGAACTACGACTCGATGATCGGCAAGATCATCGTGCACGGCGACACGCGTGAAGAAGCCCTGGCGCGCATGCGCACGGCCCTGTCCGAGACGGTGATCGAAGGCATCAACACCAACATTCCGCTGCACCGCGAACTGATGGTGGACGCCAAGTTCACGACGGGCGGCACCAACATCCACTACCTGGAAGAGTGGCTGGCGCATCACAAGCGCTGAGACGGTGGACTGAGCGATCATTGCCATGCTGGCCTCCGGCGACGGACGCCAGCATTTTTGTTGCGGGGTTCGCCCCAAGGAGTGCCGAGATGTTTGAACTGAGCCTGTTGTGCCCTGAAGACCGCGTGGAAACCGTGAGCGACGCCTTCGACGCGCTGGAAGCGCTCAGCGTGTCGGTGGAAGACGCCGATGCGCAGACCGATGCGGAGCAGGCGCTGTTCGGCGAACCCGGCATGCCCCCCCCGAAGGACGGCTGGCAGCGCAGCCGCGTGGTGGCGCTGTTCCCTGACCAGGCGGCGGCCGACGAGGCGCGGCAGCTGCTCGAGGCCCAGGATTTCTTCGAGGGCTGCAGGGTGCTGGGCGTCACGCCCGTCGCCGACCAGGACTGGGTGCGCCTGACGCAATCGCAGTTCGCGCCGGTCGAGATCACGCCCGATTTCTGGATCGTGCCCACCTGGCACGAGCTGCCCGAGGCCGCCGTGCGCAGCATCCGTCTGGACCCGGGCCTGGCGTTCGGCACCGGCACGCACCCCACCACCCGCATGTGCCTGCGCTGGATCGCGCGGCAGCCCTCTGCCTATGCGCTCGGCCGGGTGCTCGACTACGGCTGCGGCTCCGGCATCCTGGCCATCGGCGCGGCGAAGTTCGGCGCGCAGGCGATCGACGCGGTGGACATCGACCCCGCCGCGGTCGAGTCCACCCTGCAGAATGCCGAGGCCAACGGCGTACAGCTAGCCGCCGGCCTGCCCGACCGGGCGCAGGGCAGCTACCAGACCGTGCTGGCCAACATCCTGGCCACGCCGCTGAAGGTGCTGGCCCCGCTGCTGTGCGGCCATGTGGCGCCCGGTGGGCACCTGGTGCTGGCCGGCATCCTGGAGCGGCAGGCCGACGAGCTCAAGCAGGCCTATGCACCCTATGTCGCGCTGGAGGTGGCGGACACGGAAGACGGCTGGATCCTCATGACGGCCCGGCGCTGAGCGCGGCGCCGACATCCCCGGGCGGCCTGGCGGCGGCGTGCGCGAAGTGCGCACCTACAATCCTCAGCCGATGAGCCAGATCACACGCTGCCCTTCCTGCGCAACGACCTTCAAGGTCGTCGCGGACCAGCTGCGCATATCCGACGGCTGGGTGCGTTGCGGGCAGTGCAAGGAAGTTTTCCACGCGGCCTCGAACCTCCAGGTGACGCCGGCCGAGCCCCTGCTGCCGGAGTGGCCGACGCCGCCCGCGCAGGGGCCGGGCGCCCACCAGGCGCCAGCGCCTGACAACGTCGTGCCCGCGCCGGCGATGGAAGGGGCCTGGCCCGCTGCGGGCGGCGTGAAAGTCTGGGGCAGTGCCCGATCCGCCGTGGCCGATGAAGCGCGCGACGGCGCGGGTGCGGGTGCGGGTGCGGATGTGGGTGTTGCGAATGCAGAGGCCGCCCCGTCGCCCTCGGGGCTCGCGGAGACTGACCTCGGCACGGCAACACCGGCCCCGGAAGTGCCCGCCTTTTTGTCCGCATCCCGGCGGGCGCAGGCTGCGGAGGCGCCCGCGTGGAATCTCGAGCCGTTGAACCCCTTCGGTTGGCGCACCCGCCATGACCCGCCGGCCGCCGCGCCTGTCGACGTACCGGTCGATCCACCCGCTGCGGCAGCGTTCACGCCACCTCCCGACCCGTCTGCCGCGCCGGCTGCCGAAACCGCGCCCACGCCCGTCCCGCCGGTGCGGGCTGCGCAGGCACCGCTACCACCGCTATCCAATGCCTCGGCCCCGGATTCAGGGGGCTACGAACTGCCCTTTGCCGAACTGCGGGATTCTGGCTGGCCCGACGACCTGGAGCTGGACGGTGGCAACCTCCCGGCGGCCAGCGGCCACGCCGGCGAGGAGCCGATGGCCCAGGTGGTGGAAGGCGCGGAGGCGCCGTGGGCCGCGGACCCGCTCGACACGATGGTGGCGCTGGAAGCGCAGGCAGCCGCCGATGCCGGCCCGGTCCTGTCCGCCCGCTCCGTCGATGGCGACGATGTATCCGGCGCGGGCTTGCTGCGCAAGGCGGATCCGGGTGACGGGCCTGGCAGCTCCCAGGCCGAACCGCCCCCCGCGTCCTCGGACGCGCATGCGCGTGCACAGACGCGTGCAGCACGCGGGGCCACGGCGCCCTCCGTCAGCAGCAGCACGGCAGAGCAGGAGCCCGGCTTCATCCGCGTGGCGCGCAGGCAGGCCGTCTGGCAGCGCCCCGCAGTGCGCATCGCCCTGGTTTCGGTCGTGCTGCTGCTGGCGGTCTTTCTGGCATTGCAGATGGTGGTGCGGGAGCGTGACCGGGTCGCCGCGCTGGTCCCCTCGGCCCGCCCAGCGCTGCAGGCCGTTTGTGGTGCGCTGGGCTGCACCCTGGCGCCGCCCCGCAGCATCGCCGACGTGGTCATCGACAGTTCTTCGTTCACCAAGGGGCGCACCGACGGCGCGTTCCAGCTGCAGTTGTCGCTCAAGAATCGCAGCGCCATAGCCCTGGCCATGCCGGCGCTGGAACTGACGCTGACAGACGCCCAGGACCAGCCGGTGATCCGCCGCGTGATCCGCCCCGACGAAATGGGGGCTCCCGCCGCACTGGCGGCCCACGGCGAATGGACGGGCACGCTGCCCTTGACCGTGCAGGCCGACGCGGCGCGGGTCGCCGGCTACCGCCTGCTGGCCTTCTATCCTTGAATTTTTTCTGACTGGACTTCTTCTTCTATGGCTGCCCTGATCTGCGGTTCCCTGGCGTTCGACACCATCATGACTTTCGAGGGACGCTTCGCCGAGCAGATCCTGCCCGAACAGTTGCACATCCTGAACGTCTCGTTCCTGGTGCCCTCGCTGCGCCGGGATTTCGGCGGCTGCGCCGGCAACATCGCCTACGGCCTGAAGCTGCTGGGCGGAGACCCCCGCCCCATGGCGATGCTGGGCACGGACGGTTCTGACTACCTGCAGCGGCTGCAAGAGCTGGGCGTCGATACCCGCCACGTCGGCCAGGTGGAGGACACCTACACCGCGCAGGCCCTGATCATGACCGACCGCGACAACAACCAGATCACGGCTTTCCACCCAGGCGCGATGATGCAGGCGCACCGCCACCGCATCGAGGCCGACGACGAGGTCAAGCTCGCCATCATCGCGCCCGACGGCCGCGATGCGATGCTGCAGCACGCCGACCAGCTGGTGCAGGCGGGTATTCCGTTCGTGTTCGATCCGGGCCAGGGTCTGCCCATGTTCAACGGCGAAGAGCTGCGCCGCTTCGTGGAGCAGGCGAGCTGGGTGACGGTCAACGACTACGAAGGCAAGATGCTGTGCGAGCGCACCGGCTGGAGTCTGGCCGACATGTCGCGCAAGGTGCGTGGCCTGGTGGTCACGCTGGGTGCCGAGGGCTGCGAGGTGTGGGAGCAGGGCGAACACACGGTGGTTCCGGCCGTCGAGCCTGCGGCGGTGGTCGATCCCACCGGATGCGGCGACGCGTGGCGCGGTGCTCTGCTCTTCGGCCTGGAGCGCGGCTGGCCGCTGAGCCGGTGCGCGGCGCTAGGCAACCGGCTAGGCGCGCTCAAGATCGCGCAGCGCGGCCCGCAGAACTACACACTCGATTTCTCCGTGGAGTCGTGGGCCGACGGCGCTGGCGCCCTCGCTTGATCGCTGGTCGCCCGTGGCCGGGCCACCGTTCATCCGGCCCGCCCGTCCCCTGGGCCGCAGGCGGACGAAAAAAAACCCGGTGCAGGCACCGGGTGTTCAAAGACGCTGAGGTCTCGTCGTTGCTTACGGCTTGCCGCCGGTAGGAAACGGCCACGCTGCCTGTGGGTTCAGCGTCGTCTGCGCCGTGGGGGCTGCCGCTGCGGGGGCGGGCGCCTTGGCGGCCTTTTTGGGCGCCGCGGCCTTCTTGGCGGCAGGAGCGGCGGCGGTCTTCTTCACTGCAGCGGTGGCTGCCGGCTTGGACGAGGCGGCCTTCTTGGCGGGGGCGGCGGCCTTCTTGGCAGGTGCTGCAGCCTTCTTGGCAGGTGCTGCAGCCTTCTTGGCAGGAGCGGCCTTCTTCGCTGGTGCAGCGGCCTTCTTGGCAGGCGCAGCGGCCTTCTTGGCAGGTGCCGCAGCCTTCTTGGCGGCAGCGGCCTTCTTCGCCGGTGCGGCGGCCTTCTTGGCGGGCGCGGCCGACTTCTTGGCAGGAGCGGCGGCCTTCTTCGCCGGTGCGGCAGCCTTCTTGGTGGAGGCTGCGGCCTTCTTGGCAGGAGCGGCCTTCGTCGCGGAGGCAGCAGCCTTCTTGGCCGGTGCGGCCTTGGCGGTCGTCGCAGCCTTCTTGGTAGCCGTGGTGGCCTTGATCGCAGTCTTGGCAGCAGGCGCTGCCGCCTTCTTGGCCGGCGCGGCCTTCTTGGCGGTGGTCGCGGTGGTCTTCTTTTCTGCCGTCACCTTCTTGGTAGCGGAGGTCGTCTTGGTCGAAGCAGCCTTGTCGGCGGCCGGTTTTTTCGCAGTTGCCATCATTTTCTCCTTGGGTCGATTGACAAAGAGCACTTCATGCCTGCATTGGGCACGCAGTGATCCATGGCCATGGGCAGTGCCCCATGGCCATGAACGCGGGAACGCCCCAGGCCAGTGCGATCCGCGAGGCGCACTGTCGAGGGGCGTGGAAGAAGGTGCATGGCCTGGAATACCGGGATGCTAGTCCCAGGACAACGCGCCGCCGGACTGGTACTCGATGACACGGGTCTCGAAGAAGTTGCGTTCCTTCTTCAGATCGATCATCTCGCTCATCCAGGGGAAAGGGTTCTCTTCGTTGGGGAAGAGCGTTTCCAGGCCGATCTGCGTGGCCCGGCGATTGGCGATGTAGCGCAGGTAACCCTTGAACATCGAGGCATTCATGCCCAGCACGCCACGGGGCATGGTGTCTTCGGCGTACTGGTACTCCAGCTCGACGGCCTGCAGGAACAGGCCCTTGATCTCTTCCTTGAACTCGGCGGTCCAGAGGTGCGGGTTCTCGAGCTTGAGCTGGTTGATCAGGTCGATGCCGAAGTTGCAGTGCATCGACTCGTCGCGCAGGATGTACTGGTATTGCTCGGCGGCACCGGTCATCTTGTTCTGGCGGCCCAGCGCCAGGATCTGCGTGAAGCCGACGTAGAAAAACAGACCTTCCATCAGGCAGGCGAAGACGATGAGCGACTTCAGCAGGGTGCGGTCGGTCTCGGGTGTGCCGGTCTTGAAGTCGGGGTCCATGATCGCTTCGATGAAGGGGATCAGGAACTGGTCCTTGTTGCGGATCGACGCGACCTCGTTGTAGGCGTTGAAGATCTCGCTCTCGTCGAGGCCCAGCGACTCCACGATGTACTGGTAGGCGTGCGTGTGGATGGCCTCTTCGAACGCCTGGCGCAGCAGGAACTGGCGGCATTCGGGCGCGGTGATGTGGCGGTACGTGCCCAGCACGATGTTGTTGGCGGCCAGCGAATCGGCGGTGACGAAGAAGCCGAGGTTGCGCTTGACGATGCGGCGCTCGTCCTCGGTCAGGCCGTTCGGATCTTTCCAGAGCGCGATGTCGCGCGTCATGTTCACTTCCTGCGGCATCCAGTGGTTGGCACAGGTGGCCAGGTACTTTTCCCAGGCCCACTTGTACTTGAACGGCACCAGCTGATTGACGTCGGTCTGGCCGTTGATGATGCGCTTGTCGGCCGCATTCACACGGCGTGCGACGGGTGCGACGGGGGTGCTGGAAGGCTGCGCGGTGCCGGCAGTTTGCGGATGCGCAGCAGTGCTCGGGGAGGGCTCTGCAGGACGGTAGCCGGGCAGGCCGCCGTCCGTTGGTTTTTGCGATGAGGGCTTGACTTCTTCGTCCCAGGTCAGCATAGATTTTCCAGTGCTCTGATTATGGAAGCAGCGCTGCAAAATGGAAAGCGCTGCACGGGGTGCTGCCGTGTTTTTTGTTGCTCTACAGCACATGCACCGCGCCGCTGTTTTTGGCGGTTCGCGGTGCATGGCGGCACATCACTGGCAGGCTTCGCAGGTGGGGTCGTCGATGGCGCAGAACTTCACATCGGTGGCGGGCAGCGCGGCGGCCTGGGCCTGCGCCGCCGCTGCTGCGGCTTCCAGCGCGCTGGGTGCCGCAGCGGCGGACGAGCCCGCAGCCTGGCCGTTGCCTTCGCTGCCCGATGCGACGGAGTTGAGCTGACGGGTATTCACCGTGCTCATCTCGACGTGGGTGGCGCTTTGCGTGCGCAGGTAGTAGGTGGTCTTCAGGCCGCGGATCCACGCGAGCTTGTAGGTGTCGTCCAGCTTCTTGCCCGATGCACCGGCCATGTAGATGTTCAGGCTCTGCGCCTGGTCGATCCACTTCTGGCGGCGCGAGGCGGCCTCCACCAGCCACGAAGGAGCGACTTCGAAGGCCGTGGAGTAGAGCGCCTTCACTTCCTGCGGCACGCGGTCGATGGCATGCAGCGAGCCCTTGAAGTGCTTGAGGTCCATGACCATCACGTCGTCCCAGAGCTTGAGGCGCTTGAGGTCGCGCACCAGGTACGCGTTGATGACCGTGAACTCTCCGGACAGGTTCGACTTCACCGACAGGTTGCCGAACGAGGGCTCGATGGAGGCGTCCACGCCGACGATGTTGGAGATCGTGGCCGTGGGCGCGATGGCCACGCAGTTGGAGTTGCGCATGCCGTCGGCCGCGATCTTCTTGCGCAGGGCATCCCAGTCCAGCGTGGAAGACCGGTCCACTTCCACGAAGCCGCCGCGCGCTTCTTCCAGCAGTTTCAGGCTGTCGATGGGCAGGATGCCGCGGTCCCACAGGGAGCCGGTGTAGCTCTCGTAGCGGCCGCGTTCCTTGGCCAGCTCGGTCGAGGCCCAGTAGGCGTAGTAGCAGATGGCTTCCATCGACCGGTCGGCGAATTCCACCGCGTCCTGCGACGCGTAGGGAATGCCCAGCTCGTACAGGCTGTCCTGGAACGCCATCAGGCCCAGGCCCACCGGACGGTGGCGCATGTTGGACACGCGGGCCTTCTCGACCGCGTAGTAGTTGATGTCGATGACGTTGTCGAGCATGCGCATGGCCGTCGAGATGGTCTTGCGCAGCTTGGCGTGGTCGAGCTCGCGACCGTTCTGGCCATCCTTCAGGTGGCGCATCAGGTTGACCGAGCCGAGGTTGCAGACCGCGGTCTCGGTATCGCTGGTGTTGAGCGTGATCTCGGTGCAGAGGTTGGACGAGTGCACCACGCCGGCGTGCTGCTGGGGCGAGCGGACGTTGCAGGCGTCCTTGAACGTGATCCAGGGGTGGCCGGTTTCGAACAGCATCGTGAGGATCTTGCGCCACAGGTCGGTGGCCTGCACCGTGCGCGATGGCTTGATCTCGCCGCGTGCGGCCTTGGCTTCGTAGGCGACGTAGGCCTTTTCGAATTCGGCGCCGAAGAGGTCGTGCAGGTCGGGAACGGTGGACGGAGAGAAGAGGGTCCAGGTGCCCTTTTCCATCACGCGGCGCATGAACAGGTCGGGGATCCAGTTGGCCGTGTTCATGTCATGCGTGCGCCGGCGGTCGTCGCCGGTGTTCTTGCGCAGTTCCAGGAATTCCTCGATGTCCAGGTGCCAGGTTTCGAGGTAGGTGCACACGGCGCCCTTGCGCTTGCCGCCCTGGTTCACGGCCACGGCCGTGTCGTTGACGACCTTCAGGAAAGGCACCACGCCCTGCGATTCGCCGTTGGTGCCCTTGATGTGCGAGCCCAGGGCGCGCACGCGGGTCCAGTCGTTGCCCAGGCCGCCCGCGAACTTGGAGAGCAGCGCGTTTTCCTTGATGGACTCGTAGATGCCGTCCAGGTCGTCCGGCACGGTCGTCAGGTAGCAGGAGGACAGCTGGGAGCGCAGCGTGCCGCTGTTGAACAGCGTGGGCGTGCTCGACATGAAATCGAACGACGACAGCACTTCGTAGAACTCGATGGCACGCGCTTCGCGGTCGGACTCGTTCAGCGACAGGCCCATCGCCACCCGCATGAAGAACGCCTGCGGCAGCTCGATGCGGTCCTTGCGAACGTGCAGGAAGTAGCGGTCATACAGGGTCTGCAGGCCCAGGTAGTCGAACTGCAGGTCGCGCTGCGCGTTGAGCGCCTTGCCCAGCCGCACCAGGTCGAACTCCAGCAGGCGCGGGTCGAGCAGTTCGTTGTCCACGCCCTTCTGGATGAAAGTCGGGAAGTAGGACTGGTAGGCGTCGCCCATCTCGGCCGGAGCCACGTCGCGGCCCAGCACTTCGCGCACGATGGTGTGCAGCAGCAGGCGGGCGGTGGCGTAGGTGTAGTCGGGATCTTTCTCGATCAGCGTGCGCGCGGCCAGGATGGAGGCCTTGTAGACCTCGTCCATGGGCACGCCGTCGTACAGGTTGCGCATCGTCTCGGCCACGATGGGCGCGGCCTGCACGTCGGCGCCCAGGTTGGCGCAGGCGGATTCGATGAGCTGGTGCAGGCGCAGGATGTCGAGATCCACGCGCTGGCCGTTGTCGATCACGCGCAGCGCGGGCATGGCGGGAGCGAGCTTTTCCTGGTGGTGCACGCGTTCCTGGGCACGGCGCTCACGATAGAGCACGTAGGCACGGGCCACTTCGTGGTGACCGCCGCGCATCAGGCCCAGCTCGACCTGGTCCTGCACGTCCTCGATATGGAACGTGCCGCCGTTGGGGCGCGAACGCAGCAGGCCGCGCACCACCGCCTGGGTCAGCGCATCCACCACTTCGCGCACGCTGGCCGAGGCCGCACCCTGGGTGCCGTGCACGGCCAGAAACGCCTTCATCAACGCCACGGCGATCTTCTGCGGCTCGAACGGAACCACCGCGCCGTTGCGGCGGATGATCTGGTAGTGCGACAGGGTGTTTTGCGTGGGCAGACCGGTGTTTTCGTCGGCATCGGGCGACGACGAAGGGGGGCGGTTGGCGTCCAGGGCGGGGGTGTTCAGCGCAGCTTGCATCGGATCCTCTGTGGCTGTCGGGGAGAAAGGGCCATGCGGGCAGCAAAGGTGCCGCATGGCGCGCGAAATGGAGTGGCAGCAAGTGCCTGCCAACACTATATCTGGGGTGTGGGGGTGGCGCAAGACACTACATGTAGTGTTTCGTGACGGTAGGGGCATTGCGCGTTTGTGGTCAGAAACCGACGGTTTCAGGCGCATGCCCCGACCTTTGCGCCGGGGACGGGGGCGCTATTCTCGCAGCAGTTCAGAGGGAAAAAAGCGTTCGCGCTTCAGAAGATGCGTTCGCACAGACGACCGCGATGCAGCTGGCGTTCTTCTCCTACGCGCGTTCGGCCCCGGATGCGCGACTGACGGGAACGCCCCGTGGTCGGCTGGTCAACCTGCTGGAAAAGACGCAGTCGGCCAGCCCAGCCGGCGTCGCAGCAGCGCCCAATCGAACCCCGGTCCCGGATCGTTCTTGCGCCCGGGCGCCACATGCTCGTGGCCAGCGACGTGCGCGATGGGAAACCGCTCGGCCATGTGGCCGCACAGCGTCGCCAGGGTGTCGTACTGCGGTGCTTCGAAAGTCAGACCCTCCAGCCCTTCCAGCTCCACGCCGATCGAATCGTCATTGCAATTGCTGCGGCCCCGGTAGGCGGAGGGGCCGGCATGCCAGGCGCGCTGCAGGCCATCGACGAACTGCAGCAGCGTGCCGTCGCGGCGGATCAGGAAGTGGGCCGACACCTGCAGCCCGCGGATGGACTGGAAGTAGGGGTGGGCGTCCCAGTCCAGCGTGTTGGTGAACAACTGTTCGATGGCCGGACCGCCGTACTGACCGGGGGGCAGGCTGATGGAGTGCACCACGATCAGGTCGATGACCGCGCCCTCCGACCGGGGGCCGAAGTTCGGCGATATGCAGCGCCGCGCAGGTAGATACCAGCCGCCGTCCCAGAGGTGGTCGGTGGGCGCCGGCTCAGAGGCCATCGTCGGCCCCCTCGCTCGCATGCGGCGTGGCGATGTTCAGCCGTTCGATGCGATAGCGGATCTGCCGCAGGCTGATGCCCAGGCGCGCTGCCGTCGCCGTGCGATTGAAGCCGGTCTCCTTCAGGGCCCGCACCAGGATCTCGCGCTCCTGCTGGTCCAGCCAGGCCTGCAGGTCGTGGGGC
Organism: Acidovorax sp. FG27; assembly: GCF_040365715.1. Taxonomy (NCBI): domain Bacteria; kingdom Pseudomonadati; phylum Pseudomonadota; class Betaproteobacteria; order Burkholderiales; family Comamonadaceae; genus Acidovorax; species Acidovorax sp. FG27. Next base: position 1,368,780 of record NZ_BAABVY010000009.1, on the reverse strand, counting down.
AGGGTCGGCGGCACGCCTGCCGCATCCGCTGCTGGCGCCGCTCTGTCGCCCTCGGCGGCAGAAGGGGCTTGCAGGGGCTGGGCCTCCTGCGGGTGGGAGGGGGGCGCGGACGATGCCGGGCTTTCCACCACCAGGTCCTGCCCGTCGCTCAGCGCCACCGCCCGATGCAGCAGGTTTTCCAGTTCGCGGATGTTGCCGGTGAGCGGGTAGCGCGCGATCTGCCGGAGCGCGTCGTCCGTCAGGCGCGGCACCGGGCTGCCGGATTCCTGTCCGATGCGGCTCAGCAAGGCGGCACACAGCGCCGGCAGATCCTCGAGCCGCTCGCGCAGCGGCGGAATCATGAGTTCGATGACGTTCAGCCGGTAGTACAAATCCTGCCGGAAACGGCCCGCTTGAACGTCGGCTGCCAGATCGCGGTGAGTGGCGCTCACGATCCGCACGTCGACAGGCTCTTCCTGCGTCGAGCCGAGCGGCCTCACGGAACGTTCCTGGATCGCCCGCAGCAACTTCGACTGCATCGCGAGCGGCAGGTCACCGATCTCGTCGAGAAAGAGCGTGCCGCCGCGAGCGGCCTGGAAGTAGCCGTCGCGGTCTTGCGAGGCGCCGGTGTAGGACCCCTTGCGGGCGCCGAAGAACTCGGCTTCCAGCAGGTTTTCGGGAATGGCTCCGCAATTCACGGCGACCAGCGGGCCCTCGTTGCGCTGGCTGCTGGCATGCAGGGCGCGTGCGACCAGTTCCTTGCCGGTGCCCGACTCGCCCCGGATGAGGACGGGCGCCATGCTGCGGGCGACCTTGGCGATGCGCTGCTTGACGTCCTGCATCGCGGCCGACTCGCCGACCAGGCGCTGCAGCGCGTAGGTCGGCTTGTGGGCGTCGCCCGCGCCTCCTGCCAGGCGCGGGGCGCCGGCGCCCCGTGCCACCCGCAGGGCGGTGGTGTGGCCCGGGTCCTGCACCGCCGAGGCGACCACGGAGCGGAACTGCCGCAGATCCACCGGCTTGGTCAGGTAGTCGAACGCGCCGCAGCGCAGTGCCTCCACCGCGTTCTCGGCGGAACCGTAAGCCGTCATGACCACGCAGCGCTCGCGCCGGTTCTGGTTGCGCAGGTCCTGCAACAGCTCCATGCCGAAGCCGTCGGGCAGCCGCATGTCGGTGATGACGGCGTCGAAGCGCTTGGCGCTGAGCTGCTCGCGCGCCTCGGCCACGCTGGCCGCGGTCTCGACGCGGTAGCCCTCGCGCAGCAGGGTCAGCTCGTAGAGCGTCCGCAGGTCGGGCTCGTCGTCGATGACAAGAATGGAGGCAGCGGGATTCATGGTTCCAGGGGGCGTCAAACGACGATTGTGTCAAACAGCGGGGTCTTGCCGGAGGTCGGCCGCACGGCCTTGCGGAAGCTCACGATGAACGCATTGCCGCTGACGGTGCCGCGCCCGGCCAGTTCGCGCGACGAGCGCTGGTAGCCGATCGAGGCGCCATGGCGATGGCACAGCTCGCGGCAGATATAGAGGCCCAGGCCGCTCGAGCGGCTCTCCGACGAGAAAAACGGCTCGAACAGGTGGCGCTCCACCGACTTGTCCAGCGGCGCCCCGTCGCTCCACACCTGCAGGCTCAGGTGGCCCGCCGACGTCATGGACGTTTCCAGGAAGAGCGAGTCGGCGTGGGGGCCCATGTACCGGAGCGCGTTGTCCAGCAGGTTGACCAGCACCCGCCGCAGGTGGTCGGCATCGAATTCGACCTGCATGTCGGCGGCCTGGAGCGACAGCTGGGCGACGCGCCGGGCAGGGTCCTGCGCGCGCCAGTCGTTCCAGACCTGGGCCACCACATCGTCCAGCGCCAGCACGGCCGCGGGCGCGTGGCTGATCTGGTGCTGCACCCGCGCGATGTCCAGCACCTCTTCCGCGATGCGCGCCAGCCGGTCGCCGTTTTGCTGCACCATCTGGGCCAGGCGGCGGTGGGTGGGTTCGCTCAGGTCTTCTTCCAGCAGGGCGCTGGCCTGCATGATGGCCGCCAGCGGGTTGCGGATCTCGTGCGCGACGGCGGCGGACATCCGGCCCATGGCGGCGAGCTTCTCGGTGCGCAGGCGAGCTTCCATCTCCCGCAGGTCGTGCAGGAACATGACGCAGAGCGGCTGGCCGCCGCTGGACGAAGGCGCGTCACCGGGGTTGGACGTGAGCCAGGTGCGCACGCGAAGCCCCAGCGGCCTCTGGCCGGCCTGCAGAATGTCCACGTCCGCAGACTGCGGCTGCTCGTGCCCGAAGGTGCGCCGCGCCAGCGTGCGCAGGGGCGCCCAGTCTTCGGTGGCCGCAAGGGCGAAGGGCACGGCCAGCGGCGCCTCATGGCCGAGCAGCAGCAGCGCCGCCGGGTTGGCCATGCGCACCACGTTGTCACGGTCGAGCACCAGCACCCCATCCGCCAGGTTCTCGATGATGCGAGCGCTCACCGCTTCCTGCGCGCGCGCGGCCATCTGGCTCTGCTGGGCGGCCTGCTGCACGCTGATCAACCGCGTCGCCAGTTGGTGAACGAGGTAGGCGACGACGAAGTAGCCCGTGCCGGTGAGGCCTGCCTGCAGGTAGCGCTGGGTCAGGTCCCCGCCCGATTGTTCTCCGATCCACCAGACGCCGGCCAGCGTGAGCAGCGTGGCGGCCGCCGTCGTGCCCAGGGCGAGCGTCAGCGTGCCCATCACGCCCGCCATCAGGATCGGCAACCCGAAGAGCGGGGCGAAGTTCATCGCGCCCACGTGCAGCGTCTGCATGGCGGTGAACATCGCCAGATCGACGCCGACCGATGGGAGCCAGTGCGCACCCGCCTGCGGCGGGGGCGGTGCGTGGTGGGCCCAGATGCGCAAGGCGGCCGTGGCGACGAGGTACCCCACGCAGAGGGCCATCAGCACGGGCTCGTGGATCTGGTTCAACGCGGCGCCCAGGCCCTGCAGAAACAGCAGCGCCAGCGCCACCATCACGCGGCCCGTCAGGAAACCATGCCAGAGGCGCAGGAATGGGCCGTCGGCGGTACCAGGGCGTGACTGCATCAGCACGGCGTGGCGGGCGGCGCTCTCAAGCGGGGCCCCGCTGCAGGTGCTGTGGGCTGCAGTAGGCATGGGGGCCGTCCATCAGCGCCTCGGACTGCGGAACGTGCGTGCCGCAGTGCGCGCAGGCGACCATCTGGTCCACGGGCAGTGCAGGCGGCGGGCGGCGCGTGGCCGCAGGGGGCGGACTGCGCCGCTGGTGCCGCCAGATGGCCCAGGCGACCAGCAGCAGGGCGGCCAGCAGAAGGTACTTCATAGCGTGCGGCCCAGCACCACTTCGAGCACGAAGCGCGAGCCGGCATAGGCCAGCAGCAGCAGTGCCGCGCCGGTGTAGAGCACCCGCACCGCACCCCGTCCGCGCCATCCGAAGCGGGACCGGCCCGCCAGCAGGATGGCGAAGGTGACCCAGGACAGCAGCGAGAAGACGGCCTTGTGGTCCCATCGCCACGCGCGCCCGTAAAGCACCTCTCCGAAGAGCCAGCCGGCGATCAGCGTGGCCGACAGCAGGGCGAACCCGGCCGTGACGAAACGGAAAGTGAGCCGCTCCAGCGCGAGCAGGGGAATGCCGCTGTGCGAGTCCGACGCCAGCCGGATGTGGCGTTCTGCCCGCGTCATGAGCCAGGCGTGCACTACCGCGGCGGCGAACAGCCCGTAGGAAGCGATGCCCAGCGCCAGATGCAGCGGCAGCCACGGCGAGGCCGTCACGTGCAGTGGCTGGCCCGGGAAGACCATTGCCAAAATCACCGTGGCGGCGCCCAGCGCGGCAAGGGTCCAGCGCGCCTGCATCTGCGGGAAGAGCTGCCGCTCGACCACATAGGCCGTCAGCACCAGCCAGGCGGTCATCGACAGCGCAGGGCCGAAGCCGAAATGGGGCGTCTGCCCGACCAGTCCCCAGGTCAGCACCGCCCCGTGCAGCAGCCAGGCCAGCCCCAACGCGAGCCGGCCGCCCTGCGCGCCCAGCCGCGTTCCGGCGGCTGCCGGCAGCGTGTAGGCCGCTGCCGCGGCCAGGGCCAGCAGCCAGCCGGGCAGGGACGTGCTGGGTAAAATCATGGGTTCACAGTTTAGCCTTTCGCCCGCCTCCGGCAGGCAAGGCCGCCGGCCGCGATCCACGGGCCGGCCCATCGGAAATGATCCCTATGGCCTCCGCTCTTACCGACAAACTCACCCGACTCGTCAAGGAGATGCGTGGCCAGGCCCGCATCACGGAGTCCAACGTCCAGGACATGCTGCGCGAAGTGCGCATGGCGCTGCTCGAGGCCGACGTGGCGCTGCCGGTGGTGCGCGACTTCATCGCCCGCGTCAAGGAAAAGGCGCTGGGACAGGAAGTCTTGGGTTCGCTCAAGCCCGGACAGACGCTGGTGTCGATCGTCAACCGCGAGCTGGCGGCCACGATGGGCGAGGGCATCGCCGACATCAACCTCGCCGCGCAGCCGCCGGCGGTGATCCTGATGGCCGGCCTGCAGGGCGCCGGCAAGACCACCACCACCGCCAAGCTGGCCAAGCACCTGATCGAGAAGCGCAAGAAAAAGGTGCTGACCGTGTCCGGAGACGTCTATCGGCCGGCCGCCATCGAGCAGCTGAAGACGGTCACGCGCCAGGCGGGCGCCGAGTGGTTCCCCAGCACGCCCGACCAGAAGCCGCTCGACATCGCGCATGCCGCGCTCGACTATGCCCGCAAGCATTATTTCGACGTGCTGCTGGTCGACACGGCCGGCCGCCTGGCGATCGACGAAGTGCTGATGCGCGAGATCCAGGAGTTGCACGCAGCGCTCAAGCCCATCGAGACGCTGTTCGTCGTCGATGCCATGCAGGGCCAGGACGCGATCAATACCGCCCGCGCCTTCAAGGAAGCCCTGCCGCTGACGGGCATCGTGCTGACCAAGCTCGATGGCGATTCCCGCGGCGGCGCGGCGCTGTCGGTGAGGCAGGTGACCGGCGCGCCCATCAAGTTCGCGGGCGTGTCCGAGAAGATCGACGGTCTGGAGGTCTTCGACGCGGAGCGCCATGCCGGCCGCATCCTCGGCATGGGCGACATCGTGGCCCTGGTCGAGCAGGTCAGCGCCGGCGTGGACATGGAGGCCGCCCAGAAGCTCGCGGCCAAGGTCAAGAGCGGCGACGGCTTCGATCTGAACGACTTTCTCTCGCAGCTGCAGCAGATGAAGCAGATGGGCGGCCTGTCGAGCCTGATGGACAAGCTCCCTTCCCAGCTGACGGCCAAGGCTGGCCAGGTCGACATGGACAAGGCCGAGCGCGACATCCGCCGCAAGGAGGGCATCATCCAGAGCATGACGCCGCTGGAGCGGCGCAAGCCGGAGCTCATCAAGGCCACGCGCAAGAAGCGAATCGCCGGTGGCGCGGGTGTGCAGGTGCAGGAAGTCAACCGGCTGCTCAATGAGTTCGAGCAGATGCAGGGGATGATGAAGAAGATGAAGGGCGGCGGCCTGATGAAGATGATGAAGAAGATGGGTGGCCTGAAGGGCGGCCTGCCGGGCATGGGCGGCATGCCCCGCTTCTGACGCGCCGAGCCCGGGGTGCCGTTGTGGCGCCCCATGAAAAACGCCCCGCATTGCGGGGCGTTTTCGTTGTCGAGCGCGCTCAGGCCACCTTGAGCACGGGCCTTGCCAGGCGGGTGGCATGCAGCCAGGCACGGCGCAGCACGGGTGGCGACCACGATTCCTCGGGGATCAGCAGCAGGCGCTGCGAGCGGGCCGCTTCGCCCACGCCGATGTGGCTGGTCAGCACGGTCAGGGGAATCGACAGGGCCAGCGGCAGGCCGACCGGCAGCAGCCACACCAGCGCGCTGCCGTCGACGAAAGCCACCGCCACGGCCAGGGCCGCGACCACCAGGCTCATCGGCGCCAGCTTGCGGGCCGCTTCGCTCCATGGCACGGCAGCGGCTTCTCGGGGAGGCGACTTCCAGTCCAGCTTGATGCCGGTAAGGGCCACCACGACGAACAGCGAATGGGCCAGCATGCGGATGGGCGCTTGCAGGATGGCGAGCCCGCTCTCCAGCACGGCGCTCTTGAACAGACTGGCGGTGCCGCCGTACTGCTGCTGCTCGCGGCGCATCAGGATGGCGGTCACGCCCAGGATGCGGGGCAGGAACAGCATGCACAGCGTCCAGGCCCACAGGCCCACCAGTTCACTGGGCAGGATGTTCCAGTCGGCCACCAGGCGCGCGCCCGACAGCCACAGCGCCGTGCCCAGGGTGATGAAGGCCAGCCACAGGGGAGCGGACAGATACGCCATGGCGCCGGTCACGAACATGGAGCGGTGCACCGGGTGGATGCCGGGTTCGGCCATCAGGCGAGCGTTTTGCAGGTTGCCCTGGCACCAGCGGCGGTCGCGCTGCAGCTCGGCCAGCAGGTCGGGCGGTTGCTGTTCGTAGCTGCCCACCAGGTCGGCGACCAGCCAGACGTGGAAGCCGGCGCGGCGCATCAGTGCGGCTTCGACGAAGTCGTGCGACATGATGCCGCCCGCCAGGCCGCCCGTGCCCTTGATGGGGGCCAGGGCGCAGTGGTCCATGAAGGGCTTCACGCGGATGATGGCGTTGTGGCCCCAGTAGTGCGACTCGCCCAGTTGCCAGTACTGCATGCCCAGGGTGAAGAGGCGGCCGCCGACGCGGGAGGCGAACTGCTGCGCGCGGGCGTGCAGGGTGACGTGGCCGATGGCCTGGGTGGCGGTCTGGATGATGCCGGCCTGGGGGTTGGCTTCCATCAGCTTGGCCATCGAGACGATGCAGTCACCGCTCATCACGCTGTCGGCGTCTAGCACCACCATGTAGCGATAGTCCTTGCCCCAGCGGCGGCAGAAGTCGGCCACGTTGCCGGCCTTGCGGTGGGTGCGGCGGGTGCGCAGGCGGTAGTACACCTCGACCTGGGGCTGCTTCGGGCTGCTTGCCAGCGCGGAGCGCAGTTCTTCCCAGGCGGCGCGCTCGGCGGCGGCGATGGCGGGGTCGTAGCTGTCCGACAGCACGAACACGTCGAAGGTCTTGCCGTGGCCGGTGGCCGCGACGGACTCGCAGGTGGCGCGCAGGCCGGCGAACACGGTGGCCACGTCTTCGTTGCAGATCGGCATGATGATCGCGGTGCGGGCATCGGGGGCCAGGCTGTGGCTGTCCACGCTGCGGGCCGACAGCGAATGGCGGTCGCCCTTGAGCATGACCCAGAAGCCCATCAGCGCCGTCAGGAAGCCGGAGACGACCCAGGCCGAGAGCAGGGCGAAGAGCGCGAGCTGGCCGTACTCGAGCCATGCGCTTTCATAGTTGGGTTGCACGCCGGCGAACAGGGTCGTCGCCAGCGCACTGCTGACCAGGGCCAGCAGCAGGAACACGGTGCGGCGCTGGCGGGCCGCGGCTTGCCAGGTCTGTTCCGGCTCGTTGGGGCGCGCGGCCTTCGAACGGCCCGTCAGGCGCATCAGCGCGGCGGTGCTCACGCTGTTCCAGAAACCGCGCCAGGGGCGGGCGGGCATGGAACCGCGGTGCACCGGGGGTGCCGTGAGGGAGTTGGGGTGGCGGTCCTCGCGCAGCGGGCTGCGGGTCGAGGCGACCGGTGCGGGATAGCTGGAGCCCAGGCGGGCGACAGCGGCGGCATCTGGAGCAGCTGCGTCAGCCAATCCAGTCCGTGAAGACATAAGTGGATCCATGGGGTGCTCACTGCGTTGGGTTGCGTTGGAAGGCAGCCAAGCGCCCGCCCGCACCGCGCCGGGCGAGCGGGTGCGGAAGGCTGGAGAGGGGTTGCGCGCTTGGTTCATGCGGTACATAGGGCAAACCCCGTGCCAACCGCAAAAAAGCGTTAACAATCAAGCGCTTGGAGCAATTTGCCGGGTTGCTTGCCGGCCGCGCTGACCGGATGGCCCCCAAAACACGGGTTTTTGTCGCAAAACAGCGACCTGTCGCACCCCGTGAAATGCGTTTTCCTTTGAAATCAACGACTTAGTCGTGTCGCTCTTCAGCGACATCGTCGGCTGAGGTCCCGTCGTTCTTGAATTGCCCCGGCGTCAGGCCATGCTTTTGCAGCAGCCGGTAGAACTCCGTGCGGTTGCGCTGCGCCAGGCGCGCCGCGTCGGCCACGTTGCCGTCGGTCATCTTCAGCAGGTCGACCAGATACTCCCGCTCGAACCGCTGGCGGGCGTCGCTCAGGCTCAGCACCTGGACGGCCGGTGTGCGCAGCGCACGCTGGACCAGCCCCAGCGGCACCAGGGGCGTGGTCGAAAGCGCGCAGACCTGCTCCACCACGTTGAAGAGCTGGCGCACGTTGCCCGGCCAGGAGGCACTGGTGAGCGCCTTCAACGCCTCGGGCGAGAAGCCGGACAGCCGCTTGGCGTACTTGCGCGCCAGCAGGTCGAGAAAATGGTTGGCCAGCAGCGGGATGTCCTCGCGGCGGTCGCCCAGGGTGGGCAGCGACAGCGTCACCACGTTCAGCCGGTAGTAGAGGTCTTCCCGGAACTGGCTCGCCGCCATCGCAGCCTCCAGGTCGCGGTGCGTGGCCGAGATGATGCGCACGTTCACCGGCAGCGACTGGCTGGAGCCGACGGGGCGCACGGCGCGTTCCTGCAGCACGCGCAGCAGCTTGACCTGCAGGGCCGGCGGCATGTCGCCGATCTCGTCCAGCAGCAGCGTTCCGCCATCCGCCGCCTGGAACAGGCCCTTGTGGTTGCTGACGGCGTCGGTGAACGCTCCCTTGACGTGGCCGAAGAGTTCCGACTCGAGCAGGGCTTCGGGAATGGCGCCGCAGTTGACCGCCACGAACGGCTTGGCGGCCCGGGGGCTGGCCTTGTGGATGGCGCGTGCCAGCATCTCCTTGCCCGTGCCGCTGTCGCCCAGCAGCAGCACGCTGGCGTCCGACTGGGCCACCATGTGTGCCTCGGCCAGCACCTCCGCCATGCGGTTGGACCGGCTCACGATGTCCGAGCGCCAGGTCTCGTTGGCATGGCTGTTCTGCGTGACCGGGGCGCTGAGCGCCAGGGCCTGGTGGATCTTCTCGATCAGTGCCTTGCCGTCGTACGGCTTGGTCAGGTAGGTGAAGACGCCCCGGGCCGTCGCCTCGACGGCGTCGGGAATGGTGCCGTGGGCGGTCAGCAGGATCACCGGCAGCGACGGGTGGCGCGCCCGCACTTCGTCGAACAGGGCCAACCCGTCGCGGCCGGGCAGCTGCACGTCGCTCAGCACCAGCTGCGGGCGGTCCGTGTCGAGCTGGGCGAGTGCGGCTTCGGCCGAACCGACGGCCGTCACCTCGTAGCCGGCTCCCTGCAGGCGCAGGGACAGCAGCCGCAGCATGTCAGCATCGTCGTCCACCACCAGAATGCGGGGCTTGCTGGAAGACGGCGTGGATTTGGGCGCGGGCATGGCGGGGTCTCGGTTCAGGGCGTGGCCGGCCGGGCGGCCGGAGCGGCGGGCGCGCCCGGCCGGGCGTTCAGGCTGCGCTCGATGGCCCGCATGGCCTCCAGCCTTTCGTTCAGCTGGTCGTTGCGCCGCTGGGCTTCACGCAGCTGCTGCGCCTGCCGGTCCACGAGGTCTTCCAGCCGCCGCGTGTTCAGGAACCGCGTCTCCAGCAAGCGGCCGAACGCCTGCTGGCCCGCGGTGAGCCCTTTCTGCGACAGCGCCCGCTGCACCAGGCCCAGGGCGCGCGCGGTATCGACCGGCTGGCGGGTCTGGCCCAATGCCATGGCCAGCTCCAGCTGGCGCTGAATCGACTCGTCCTGCACCGGCGTCAGCCGGGCGATCTCGCCGGAAAGCTCGGGTCCGCTCAAGGTCGCCACCCGGGCGGAAAACGCCAGCAGCTGCGACACCATCGTGGCCTGTCGCGGCTCCTGCGGCGTGGCTGCAGGGGATGCGGCGACGGTCTCTTCCGCCGCCGCATCCGGTGCCGGGACTGCCGGTGTGGGGGCTTGCACTTGCGCTGGCGCGGCGGCTGCCGGTGCGACCTGTGGCTCACAGGCGGTTTCGGCCTCGACGGTGGCGCAGCCCGCCAGCCCCAGCGCCAGTGCGGCGACGGGCGCTGCGAGCAAGGCGCGGAGATGGCTCAGGGGTCGAAGGCTAGGTGGCATGGGGCAATTCGATGCGAAAGGGAGTGCGGTCGCCGTCCTTCACCAGCTCCACCCGTCCGCCATGGGCGGTCAGGTATTCCTGAACGATGGACAGGCCGATGCCCGTGCCGCGGGCGGCGTCCTGCGGCTGGCGAACGCCGCGGTAGAAGGGCTCGAAGATCCGGGATTGGTCATTCTCGTCCACGCCCGGGCCCTGGTCGATGAAGTCCACCCGAATGCGGCCGGGCAGATGTGACAAAACAATGCGAATGGCGCCACCTTGCGGCGAAAAGCGGATCGCGTTGGACAGCAGGTTGCCCACGGCCGACGCGATCTTGTCCGCATCCAGCGGCAGCGTTACCGGCTTGCCCTCCACCGTCACTTCGAGCTTGCGGGCCTGCCACTGCAGGCGCTGCGCTTCCACCTGCGCTTCCAGCAGGGCCAGCAGGTCGGTGTTGCTGCGGCGCAGCTGCCGTGCCTCGAACGCGGCGGCGTTGAAGCGCAGCAGGGCTTCGATCTCGCCCTGCAGCACCAGGGTGTTCTGCTGCAGGATGGTCACCACCTCGCGCTGCCCGGCGTTCAGCTCGCCGGTCACGCCGTCCTGCAGCAGCGCCACGCCTTCGCGCAGCGACGCCAGCGGCGTCTTCAGCTCGTGCGAGACATGGCGCAGAAAGCGCGCCTTGTCCGCATCCAGCTCCAGCAGCCGCACGCGCAGCCATTCCAGTTGCTGGCCCACCCGGCGGATGTCCACCGGCCCGGCGATGTCCACGGACTTGTCCAGCTCGTTGTCGCCCAGCAGCCGGATGGCGTTCTCCAGCCGCTTGAAGGGGCGGGCCAGCCAGACGCCCAGCAGCAGGGCCAGCACCAGCGCCAGCACGATGACCCCCACCACCTGGTGCGTCACCTCCCGGCGGCTGGCCTCGATCTGGTCCTGCAGCGCACTGCTGCGCCGGGCATTGATGTCCTGCACCTCCTGCGAGATCAGCGCATTCAGCGCGTCGATCTCCAGGAACATCGCCGCCACCACGCGCTCGTTTTCCAGCGACTGGGCGGCGGGTGCATCCAGCAGCACCGCCACTTCGGCCAGGTGCGCCTGCCAGCGGCGCGACTGCTCCAGCGGCAGGCCGTTGAGTTCCAGCCGCTGCAGGATCTCGCGGGCCTCCCGGGCGCCTTCCTCGAAGCGGCGCCGCAGCTGCGCATCGGCCAGCACCAGCGACTGGCGGGCGGCGCGTTCCAGCGTCTGGCTGCGGGCGGTGAGGTTGCGTGCGGCCGCGCTCAGCTGGATGGCTTCGGCCGCGCCCTGGCGGCTCTGGCCCATCAGCTGCTCGAGCGTGAAGATGGCGCGCAGCGAGCTGGCCCCCAGCAACCCGGCGATGAGAAGAAAGGCCAGCAACAGCAACTGCTGGAACGACAGGCCGTTCAGCGAGGCGACCTTAGGGTGACGTGCGGACATGCTCATCGGAGGGGGTGGATCTCGGCCGGCCGTCACGCCGCCAGCGGCGCCTCCGCCGTGACCACCTCGCCGCGCAGGGTGTAGGCCTTGGCTTCGGTGATGGTGACATCGACCATCTGGCCCACCAGCCGCGGCTGGCCGACGAAGTTCACCACCCGGTTGCATTCGGTGCGGCCCATGAGCTCGGAGGTATCGCGCCGGGAGGCGCCCTCCACCAGGATGCGCTGCACCGTGCCCACCCGGCTCTCGCTGATCGACTTGATGTTGCCGTTGATGACCGCCTGCAGCTCCTGCAGGCGGCGCAGCTTGACCTCGTGCGGCGTGTCGTCGTCCAGGCCCGCGGCGGGCGTGCCCGGGCGGGGGCTGAAGATGAAGCTGAAGCTGTTGTCGAAATGCACGTCGTCGATCAGCTTCATCATCTTGCGGAAGTCGTCCTCCGTCTCCCCCGGAAAGCCGACGATGAAATCGCTGCTCATGGCCAGGTCGGGGCGGATCGCCCGCAGCTTGCGCACCGTGCTCTTGTATTCCATGGCCGTGTAGCCGCGCTTCATCGCCATCAGGATGCGGTCCGAGCCGTGCTGCACCGGCAGGTGCAGATGGCTCACCAGCTTCGGGATGCGCGCATAGGCATCGATCAGGCGGGGCGTGAATTCGTTCGGGTGGCTGGTCGTGTAGCGGATGCGCTCGATGCCCGGAATGTCGGCCACGTACTCCAGCAGCAGCGCGAAGTCGGCCACCTCGGCGGTGCCGCCCATCCTGCCCAGGTAGGCGTTCACGTTCTGGCCCAGCAGCGTGACCTCCTTCACGCCCTGGTCGGCCAGGCCCGCCACTTCCACCAGCACGTCGTCGAAAGGGCGGCTCACTTCCTCGCCGCGGGTGTAAGGCACCACGCAGTAGCTGCAGTACTTGCTGCAGCCTTCCATGATCGACACGAAGGCGCTGGCGCCCTCGACCCGGGCGGGCGGCAGGTGGTCGAACTTCTCGATCTCGGGGAAGCTGATGTCCACCTGGGGCCGCTGCAGGCGCTCGCGCTCGGCCAGCAGGTCCGGCAGGCGGTGCAGGGTCTGCGGGCCGAAGACCACGTCCACGTAAGGCGCGCGCTTGATGATCTCCTGCCCTTCCTGGCTCGCCACGCAGCCGCCCACGCCGATCTTCACCCCGCGGCTCTTCAGGTGCTTGATGCGGCCCAGGTCGCTGAACACTTTCTCCTGCGCCTTCTCGCGCACCGAGCAGGTGTTGAAGAGGATCAGGTCGGCCTCCTCCATGTTGCCGGTGGGCTCGTAGCCCTGCGCGGCATGCAGTACGTCGGCCATCTTGTCCGAGTCGTACTCGTTCATCTGGCAGCCGAAGGTTTTGATGAAGACTTTTTTGGGCATGGCAGGAATTCGGGGAGTGCAGGGCGGGTGTGCCGGTGCAACGGGCTGATCAAGGGAGGCATCGGCTGCGCATGCGCGCGGGCGGTCGTCTGCGCCGATGCAGGAGCGCGCAGGGCTAGCGCCGGGCGGGCGCGGTGTCGGACTCGGCGCGGAAGTTGCGCTCGACCGTGTCGCTCCCCTTGCGCGGCTGCCTGGCTTCGCCTTCGGTCAGGATCCAGGCGCTCAGCAGCATGCCGGTGCTCGCTTCCAGCACGTAGTTCACGCGGAACCGCTGGCCGATCACCGTGTGCAGGAAGACCAGGCTGTTCTGCGGGCTGAAAAGCCGCATGCCGGGGGCCATGCGGATGGGCTGGCCATTGAGTTGCGCCTCCACGGTGCTCTGGACCACCAGGGTGCCGCGCAGCGAAGCATCGGGAAAGTTGCGCACGATGCCCAGGCCCGGCGGCACATCCTGGGCCAGCGCCGTTGCCGGCGCCGACAGCGCGCCCAGCACGAGGGCGGCAATGCCGGAAACGGTCCGGGCGGTGAAGTGAGGGGGCAGACAGCGATTCATGGTGTACATCCAGGGGCTGAAGGCGTCGATTCTAAAAAAGCAGGCATGGCGCCCCTGCGCAGTGGCTGGGTGGGCGGCAAACCGGCCGGCCCAAAGAAAAAACCCACAGTGCGTGCACTGTGGGTTTCCTGTTTGGTGGTGGTAGGTGGACTTGAACCACCGACATCAGCATTATGAATGCTGCGCTCTAACCAACTGAGCTATACCACCGAAGCCCCGGATTATAGGGCAGATTTCAGAGGTGCGTAAAGTTCGCGGGGCGTTTGTTCAGGAAAGCGTCCATGCCTTCCTTCTGGTCCTGGGTGGCGAAGAGCGCCTGGAAGAGGCGCCGCTCGAACATCACCCCGTCCGACAGCGCGCCCTCGAAGGCCCGGTTGACCGATTCCTTGGCGGCCATGACGGCGATCTGCGAGAAGCCCGCGATGATGAGGGCCGCACCCAGCGCCTCCTCCTGCAGCTTGTCCAGCGGCACGACGCGGCTGACCAGCCCGGCGCGCTCGGCCTCCACAGCATCCATCATGCGGCCGGTGAGCGCCATGTCCATGGCCTTGGACTTGCCCACCGCGCGCGGCAGCCGCTGGGTGCCGCCGGCGCCGGGAATGACACCCAGCTTGATCTCCGGCTGGCCGAACCGGGCATTGTCCGCCGCGATGATGAAGTCGCACATCATGGCCAGCTCGCACCCGCCGCCCAGGGCGAAGCCGCTGACGGCCGCGATCACCGGCTTGCGGATGGAGCGGATGTGCTCCCAGTTGCGCGTGATGTAGTTGCCCTTGTAGGCGTCGGCGAAGCTGTACTTGGCCATGGCGCCGATGTCCGCGCCGGCCGCGAAGGCCTTCTCGCTGCCCGTGATGACGATGCAGCCGATGGCTTCGTCCGCGTCGAACGCACGCAGCGCCTCGCCCAGCTCGTCCATCAGCTGGTCGTTCAGCGCGTTGAGCTGCTTGGGCCGGTTCAGCGTGATGATGCCGACCTTGTCCGCCTCGGTGCGGACTTCGATGACTTCGTAGGCCAAGATGTCTCCGTCTTTCGTTGTGATGGTGCGGCAGACTATACCCAAGGCCCCCGCACCGGCTCAAGCGCGCCCTTCAGGCGAGCCAGCGCTCGGCCTGCGCGGCATCCGCCACCGTGAGGCGCACGGTGTCGGCCGGCCGGCCGGCCGCCGGCTGCAGGCCGAGCGGCAGGCGCAGCAGGCGCCGGTCGCGCGACACCCAGGCCGTCACCTCGGTGGCCGAGCCCGCGTAGAGCGGCAGCTCGTCGAGCTTCATCAGCCGCCAGGTGCCGCCGTGGACTTCCACTGCCAGCCACTCGTCGCCCGCCATGAAGCCGGCCTGCTCGGCCAGCCCGCCGCGCAGCACGACCTTGACCTGCAACCCCTGGGCTTCGCTCACCCGCAGGCCCAGGCGCTGCGCCCACTGGGGCGGCTCTTCGTGCAGGGTCACGCCATGGGCCTGCAGCAGCTCGGCCAGGGGCAGCTCGCCGGTGCCGTGCACCCACTGGGCGATCTCGCGCGACCAGTCGCGGCCGGACAGCGATTTCAGTGTCTGCAGCAGGTCGGCCTCGGTCATCGGGCCGCCCGCGCAACGCTGCCACAGGCCGCGCATCACTTCGTCCAGCGAGGTCCGGCCTTCCCGCCGCAGGGCGAGGTCGAGGCACAGGGCCACCAGGGAGCCCTTGGTGTAGTAGTTGACCGTGGCGTTGGCGGTGTTCTCGTCTTGGCGGTAGTACTTGACCCAGGCATCGAAGCTGGCCTCCGCCACCGACTGCACCTGCCGGCCCGGCGCCTGCAGCACCTGCTGGATGGCCCTGGTCAGCAGGCGCAGATAGGCCGTGTTGTCCAGCAGGCCGCAGCGGCGCAGCAGCAGGTCGTCGTAGTAGCTGGTGAAGCCCTCGAAGAACCACAGCAGCTGGGTGTAGTTCTCCCGGGCATAGTCGTAGCGGGCGAATTCGGACGGGCGCAGCCGCTTGACGTTCCAGGTGTGGAAGTACTCGTGGCTCACCAGCCCCAGCAGCGTGGTGTAGCCCTCCGGCGCGCGGGCCTCGCCCACGCGGGGCAGGTCGCGGCGCCCGCAGATGAGGGCGGTCGAGTTGCGGTGCTCCAGCCCGCCGTAGCCGTCGTCCACCACGTTGAGCATGAAGACGTAGCTGGCATGCGGTGCCTTGCCCGTGCCGTGCCAGAAGCGGATCTGGTGCTCGCAGATGCGGCGCATGTCGGCCACCAGGCGCTCGCCATCGAAAGAGGGCGCCGCGCCAGCCACCACGACCCGGTGGGGCACGCCCGCGGCGGTGAAGCGCGCGCTCCAGAACGTGCCCATCTCCACCGGGCAGTCCACCAGTTCGTCGTAGTCGGCCGCCAGGTAGGTGCCGAAGCCATTGCGCGTGGCCTTGGCGGGCGCCAGGCCGGTGGCGGCCGACCAGCCGGCCACCGCCGGCGTGCGCACCAGGTCCAGGGCGTGAGGGCCGTCTTCCTGGCCATGCACCCGCAGGCACAGGCTGGTGCCATTGAAGAAGCCCCGCGAGGCATCGAGCCAGGCCGTGCGCACCGACGTGTCGTAGGCCGCCACCTCGTAGGTCAGCACCAGGGGCTGGCCCTTCCTGCATTGCGCCTGCCAGCGATGCTTGTCGAGCTGGGTCAGCGCCACGGGGCGGCCGCCCTGCGTAGCCCGCAGCGACTGCAGGTTCTTGGAGAACTCGCGCACCAGGTAGCTGCCGGGAATCCATACCGGCAGCGACAGTTCCTGCCGGGGCGCGGGCGCCGCCACGGTGAGCGTGACGGCGAAGAGATGGGCGTGCAGGTCGGCGGGCTCCACGCGGTAGTGGACCGGGGCGGAAGAAGCGGGTGGACGTGGGGCGGGCATGGGGTGGGGCGTCGGTCAGGCCGCGCGGCGCACGCGGGGCAATGAAAAAAGGCCGCCCATGCGGCGGCCGGTGGAGCCGGGTGGCCGGCGGTCAGTTGGCCTTGGCCAGTTCGGCAAAGCGCTTTTCGATGTCTGCCGCGCCGATCGCGCCCGGCACGCGCGTGCCGTCGGCGAACAGCACGGTCGGCGTGCCGGTGATCTTGTGCTTCTTGCCGAAGGCCAGGTTGCGCTGCAGGGCGCCAGTGTCGCAGCTGGCGGCTTCCGGGGTCTTGTCTCGCACCATCAGGTCTTGCCAGGCGGCCACGCGGTCCTTGGCGCACCAGATGTTGCGCGACTTTTCCGCAGAATCCGGGCTCAGGATGGGATAGAGGAACAGGTGGACCGTCACGTTGTCCACGTTCTGCAGGTCTTTCTCGAAGCGCTTGCAGTAGCCGCAGTTCGGGTCTTCGAACACGGCGATCTTGCGCTTGCCGTTGCCGCGCACGATGGTGAAGGCATCCTGGAAGGGCAGCGCGGAAAAATCCATCGCCGTCAGCTTGTTGATGCGGTCTTCCGTCAGGTTGCGGCGTGCCTTGGTGTCGATCAGCTCGCCCTGGATCAGGTAGTTGCCCTGCGCGTCGGTGTAGAACACGTCGGTGCCCACCCGCACCTCGTAGAGGCCCTTCATCGGCGTGGCCTGGACCTCGTCGACCTTGCCCAGCTGCGGAATGCGCTGCTCCAGCGACTTGCGTATCGCCGCATCCTGGGCGCTGGCGCCGAAGCTGCAGGTCAGCGCGGCCAGTGCCAGCAGCGCGGGGAGGAATTTGGTGCCTTGCAAAGTCGTGTCCTTCTGTCGATTCATGCCCGTCGCATCGTTGGTTACCGTCGTCATCTTCCACATCATCGCTGCGTGGCCCCGGGGTCGCAGGCGGCCTTCAGGGCGTGCCCATGGCGCGGCGCGCCACCCAATCCTTCAGCGGCCCGCTGAACTCGAAACCCTGCATGCCCCAGTTGCGCAGGCTCTGCACGGCCCCCTCGCTGCGGCCGAAGAGCTGCTGCAGGCCGTCCATGGCCAGGCCCACCGGCAGCAGCGCCGCCTTGCGCTCGCGTTCGTACTGGCGCAACACGCGCAGATCCCCCACGCCGCGCCAGTAGTCGCGCGTGCGGACCATGCGCGCCAGCGATTCCGCGTCCGCCAGCCCCAGGTTCAGCCCCTGGCCGGCCAGCGGATGCACCGTGTGCGCCGCATCACCCGCCAGCGCCCAGGTGCGCTGCGCGCCCCGGGCCGGCTGCACGGGCAGCGCCCCGCACCAGCGGCGGGCTCGGGCCTGCTGCAGCGGCCAGCTGGCGCGGCTGCCGATCGGCCGCAGCGCGCCCAGTGCGTTCTGGCTGGCCTCCTGCAGGCGCTGGGCGAAAGCCTCCGCGTCCAGCGCCATGGCCTCGGCCACGCGCTCCTGCGAGACTGACCACACCACGGCCACGGAGTTCCCCTGGTCGCCGTCCAGCGGCAAAAAGGCCAGGATGCCGTCCGGCAGGAACCACTGCCGGGCGACCTCGCCATGGGGCTTTTCGCAGTGCAGCCGGGTGGCGATGGCGTGCTGCGCATAGGGCGTCACGTCGAACTCCACGCCCAGCTCATCGCGGGTGCGGCTGGCACGCCCTTCGCAGATCACCGTCAGCGCGGCGGGCACCGGTGCCGGTACCAGCTCCACCTGCGGTTGAAAGCGCACGGCGTCGGCCAGCCGCGACTCGAGCGCGGGCACGTCCACGATCCACGCCAGGGCGTCGCCCTGCTGCGGGCCGGCGTCGAAGGTGACCCGACCGCTCCGGTCGCCGTGCACCTCCATGTGGCGCACGGCCGTGGCATGGGCCGCGTCGGGCCAACTGCGCACCGATTCGAGCAGGCTGCGGGACGCGGTATTGAGCGCATAGGCGCGCACGTCGTCGCCAGCAGGGCTACCTGCCTCGGCGGGCGGAACCCACGGGGCCGGCGTCGCGGCCACCAGGGCCACCCGCAGGCGCTCGCGGGCCAGCAGCAGCGCGAGCGTGCGGCCGACCACGCCGGCTCCGCGAATACAGACATCGAAAGTTTGCGCCATGGCCGGGATTGTAGGAGGCCCGTACCATGCGCCCCGATGACCCGGCGGCACGGGCAGAATGCCGGGTTTCGCCGCCGAACCGCCGCCTCTTTCCCCGTTGCTTTCCGCCTTCGCCGCCAGGACGCCCGCGTGACTTTCCGCTCCCACCATGACCTTTCCGGCACCATCGCGCGCCTTTTCGTCCACCCGATCAAGTCGTGCGCGGCGGTGGAGGTGCGCGAAGCCCTGCTGACCGGCACCGGCCTCGAATGGGACCGAGCCTTCATGGTGGTCGATGCCCAGGGCGTCTTCCTCACCCAGCGCGAACATGCCCGCATGGCGCTGGTGCGGCCCCGCATCGGCGCGCACGCGCTCACGCTGGACGCGCCAGGCATGCCGAGCCTGGCCCTCTCGCTGGGCGAGGTGGCGGGCACCGCGACGGTGTCGGTCTGGGGCGACGCGATGCCGGCGCAGGACATGGGCGCCCCGGCCGCGCACTGGTTCAGCGAATTCCTCGGGCAGCCCTGCCGGCTGGTGCGGTTCGACCCCACGCACCGGCGCCTCTCCAGCCCCCGGTGGACGGCGGGCATCGACGCCCTCAACCAATTCTCCGACGGCTTTCCGCTGCTGGTGACCAGCCAGGCCTCGATGGACGGGCTGAACGAGCGGCTGCGGGCGCAGGCCCGCGCCCCGGTGGGGGTGGAGCGCTTCAGGCCGAACGTCGTCATCGACGGCGTGGACGACCACGACGAGGACCGCATCGACACCCTCTACATCGGCGGGGATCAGGGCGAAGGCGGGGATCAGGGCGGGGAGGAGGACGGGGCGGCGAACGAAGTCCACCTGCAGCTGGTCAAGCCCTGCGCCCGCTGCCCCATCCCCGACATCGACCCGGCCACCGCCGAGAGCACCCCGGCCGTGGGCGACACGCTGCGCCGCTACCGGCAGGACCGGCGGCTGGACGGCGCCATCACCTTCGGCATGAACGCCATCGTGCTGCAGGGCGCCGGGCGGGTGCTGCGCGTCGGCCAGCCCATCGCCGCCGACCTGCGCTTCGACTGAGTTCCGGGGGGCGTTTCGGGCCCTCGCGGCGGGGGCGCGAGCGCGCGGCTGGGCACCCGCCGGGCGGGCACCGTAAAATCGACGGTTTGTCTCCCCGAACCCTGAAAGCCCTGCCATGAGCCTGAAATGCGGCATCGTGGGCCTGCCCAACGTCGGCAAGTCCACCCTCTTCAACGCCCTCACCAAGGCCGGCATCGCCGCCGAGAACTACCCCTTCTGCACTATCGAGCCCAACACCGGCGTGGTGGAAGTGCCCGACCCGCGCCTGCAGCAGCTCGCCGGCATCATCACGCCCGAGCGCATCGTTCCGGCCATCGTCGAATTCGTGGACATCGCCGGCCTGGTGGCCGGTGCCTCCAAGGGCGAAGGCCTGGGCAACCAGTTCCTGGCCCACATCCGCGAGACCGACGCCATCGTCAACGTGGTGCGCTGCTTCGAAGACCCGAACGTGATCCACGTGGCCGGCCGCGTGGACCCGATCGCCGACATCGAGGTCATCCAGACCGAACTCTGCCTGGCCGACCTGGCCACGGTGGAGAAGGCCCTGAACCGGTACAGCAAGGCCGCCAAGTCGGGCAATGACAAGGAAGCCGCCAAGATCGTCGCGCTGCTCACGCCCCTCCAGGCCGCGCTGGACCAGGGCAAGCCCGCACGCACCATCGCCGTCAGCAAGGAAGACGCGCCGCTGCTCAAGCAGTTCTGCCTGATCACCGCCAAGCCGGCCATGTTCGTCGGCAACGTGGCCGAGGACGGCTTCGAGAACAACCCGCTGCTCGACCGCCTGAAGGAATACGCCGCCGCGCAGAACGCGCCCGTGGTGGCCATCTGCGCCAAGATCGAGTCCGAGATGAGCGAGATGAGCGACGAAGACCGCGACCTCTTCCTGGCCGAGATGGGCCAGGACGAGCCCGGCCTGAACCGCCTGATCCGCGCCGGCTTCAAGCTGCTGGGCCTGCAGACCTACTTCACCGCCGGCGTGAAGGAAGTGCGCGCCTGGACCGTGCCCGTGGGCGCCACCGCCCCGCAGGCCGCCGGCGTGATCCACGGCGACTTCGAGCGCGGCTTCATCCGCGCCCAGACCATCGCCTTCGACGACTTCATCGCCTTCAAGGGCGAACAGGGCGCGAAGGACGCGGGCAAGATGCGGGCGGAAGGCAAGGAATACATCGTCAAGGACGGCGATGTGATGAACTTCCTGTTCAACGTCTGACCGGCTTTTTGCAGCAACACGCCGCGCCGCCGCTGGCGCTGGTGTGGACGAGCTGGCGGGTGGGCACCGAAGGCGCGAGGGCGGTGCCGGGGCCTGGCCGTGGATTCCTGGCGCGGCCCGAGCGGCTGTACGCGCTGCACCGAAGCCTGCGCTAGCATCGCCGGCTCCGTCCCCTCGGGCGCCACTCTCCCCACCAGCTTCCCTCCCCCATGCAGATCGGCATCCTCTACGCCACGCTCGCCTATGTGGCGTGGGGCATCTTCCCCGTGTACTTCCACCAGGTGGCTTCGGTGCCGGCGCTGGAGGTGGTGCTGCACCGCACGCTCTGGTCGATGGTGCTGCTGGCCGTGGTGCTGGCGGCGCGGCGGCAGCTTGCCTGGGTGCTGGCGCTGCGGCGGCAGCCCCGGGTGGTGGCGGCCTTCCTGCTGTCGGCCCTGCTGCTGTCGGCCAACTGGGTGATCTATGTCTGGGCGGTGCACAACCAGCACGTGGTGGACGCCAGTCTGGGCTATTTCATCCTGCCGCTGGTGAACGTGGCCCTCGGACTCGTGTTCCTGGGGGAGCGGCCCCGGCGCGGGCAGTGGATGGCGCTGGCCGTGGCGGCGTGCGGCGTGCTGTGGCTCACGGTGCAGACCGGGCGGCTGCCCTGGATCGCCCTGGTGCTGGCGCTGACCTTCGGTTTCTATGGCCTGCTGCGCAAGACGGCGGTGCTGGGCGCCATCGAAGGGCTGGCGCTGGAGACCGCCTTGCTCGCGCCGCTGGCCCTGGGGCTGCTGGCCTGGTGGACGCTGACCGGCCAGGCGGCCTGGCCGCGGGCGGACGCCGCCACCCAGGCCTGGCTGCTGGCGGCCGGGCCGATCACCGCCGTGCCGCTGCTGCTTTTCGCGGCGGGTGCCCGGCGCATTCCGCTGGCCACCATGGGCGTGCTGCAGTACATCTCGCCGACGCTGCAGTTCGCCCTGGGCGTGTGGCTCTTTGGCGAGGCGGTGCAGCCGGCGCGGCTGGCGGGCTTCGCGATGATCTGGGCGGCGCTCGCGCTCTACACGCTGGAGGGCGTCTGGCAGCGGCGCTGGGCGATGCGGCCGCGCCCTTGACGGCGCATTCAAGGCTCTGACAGGGCGGTAGCGCCCGATCTGCCTGCGCAGGATGCTATTGAAACGATAGCGTTCATGGGGTGTGGCCATGGCACGGGGCTGTCACACAACCAGGCCACAATGCGCCGGATTCGCTGCACCCTGGGGTGGCGCGCGCGCCCCTTACGAGGGGCGGCTGCGTGCCGTGGGTTGCGAGACAACGATTCGCCGCGTTGCGAGGGGGCCGGGGGCGCCCCGGCGGCTTGCTGAGGCGGGGCGCGCCGTGCGCGCGCCGGCCAGGAGTTCACATGCGTTGGAATGGTGGAGAGGCGCGCCGCTGGGCGCTGGGGCCGGGTGCGGCGGTGCTGGTGGCGGTGGCCTGCGCTCCCATGGCGGCACGGGCCCAGGCGGCCCAGGCTGCCGAAGTGGGGCAGGGGGCGCAAGCCGTGGAAGCAGTGGAAGCCGTGAAAGTGGTGGATGCGGAGCCCTGGACCGCCCGGTTCCAGTCCACCTACGTCTGGCAGGGCAAGCGCCCCTTCGCGGCCGCGTACTCCGGCCCCCGCAGCCTGTCGCCGGACAAGGAGCGCAGCTACTCGTTCACCGCCACGGCCTTCCTCGGGGTGCGTGCGTGGCAGGGCGGCGAGCTTTACTTCAACCCCGAGGCGGCGCAGGGCGTGCCGCTCTCCAACCTGACCGGCCTCGGGGGCCTGACGAACGGCGAGATGGCGCGCACGTCGGGGTCGGAACTCAAGTTCTACCGCGCCCGGCTCTTCCTTCGCCAGACCTGGGGCCTGGGCGGCGGGCAGGAGGCGGTGGATCCCGGCCCCAACCAGCTGGCCGGCATGGTCGACAAGCGCCGGCTGGTGTTGACGGCCGGCAACCTGTCGGTGACGGACGTCTTCGATGCCAACGCCTACAGCCACGACCCGCGCACGCAGTTCCTGAACTGGTCGGTCATGACGCACGGCGCCTACGACTTCGCGGCCGATGCGCGGGGCTACACCTGGGGCGCCGCGCTGGAATGGCAACATGACGACTGGGCGCTGCGCGCCGGCCGCTTCATCCAGCCGCGCCAGCCCAACCAGCAGCAGCTGGACCACGACATCTTCCGCCACTACGGCGACCAGATCGAGCTGGAGCACGCCCACACGCTGGCTGGCCGGCCGGGCACGGTGCGGCTGCTGGCCTTCCACAACCGGGCGCGCATGTCGCGCTTTGCCGACGCGCTCGACCTCGCGGCCCGCACCGGCGCCGTGCCGGACATCGACGCCGTGCGCACCGGCGCGCAGGGCAAGGGCGGCTTCGGCGTCAACATCGAACAGGCGGCGACCGACGACGTGGGCCTCTTCCTGCGCGCCAGCCGGGCCGATGGCAAGACCGAGACCTATGCCTTTACCGAGATCGAGCGCTCGCTCTCCGGCGGCGTGCTGGTCAAGGGCACGGCCTGGGGCCGGGGCGGCGACACGCTGGGCGTGGCCTTCGCGCGCAACGGCCTGTCGGGCGTGCACCGGCGCTACCTGGCCGCCGGCGGCACGGGCTTTTTCATCGGCGACGGGCGGCTGAACTACCGGCCGGAAACGATCTACGAAGCCTTCTACAGCGTGCAGCTGGCCCGGGCCGCCTGGATCACGCTGGACTGGCAGACCATCCGCAACCCGGCCTACAACGCCGATCGGGGGCCGGTGAAGGTGGGGTCGGTGCGGCTGCACGCCGAGTTCTGAGTCCCGGTTCGCCGGATTCTTGCCGAAAATGGCCTGCAGCGCTCATGCAGCAAGCGCATGCAGCTATCGATTCAATAGCAAGCCGGGCGACGCTCAATGCGGCACGGCGCCCGGCCAGAAGTAGAGCAGGCCGGCCGTCATCACCAGATAGCGGGCGAACTTGCCCACCGCCATGTAGGCCATGCAGGGCCAGAACGGCAGCTTCAGCCACCCGGCCACCGCGCAGAGCGGGTCGCCCACCACCGGCAGCCAGCTCAGCAGGCAGGCCTTGGGGCCGAAGCGTTCCAGCCACTTGAGCGCGCGCGGCTCCTTGTGGACGCCCCGCGCCTTGTCCACCGCCTTGTGCGCGCCCAGCCCCATCCACCAGCTCACCCCGCCGCCCAGCGTGTTGCCGGCGGTGGCGACCAGCACGGCGGGCCAGAACAGCTCCGGGTTGATCTTGATGAGGCCGAACACCGCCGGCTCCGAGCCCAGGGGCAGCAGGGTGGCCGAGATGAAGGACACCACGAAAACGGTGCTGAGGCCGAACTGGGGCAGGGCCAGCACGTCCATGAGGTGATTCATCCAGAGTTCCATAGCTGGGCGGGAGTGTAGGGCGGCCCGGTCGCGCGGCCGTGTAGCCCGGCGCCCCGTGCGGCGGTGCGCCGACGGCCGGCCGGCCGGCTGTCGCGGGGCGCCGTCCCGGCTGCCGGCATGGGCGGGCGGCTACAATCCTGCCTCCTTTTTCAGCACGCGCTGCCTCCCCCTTCCCCCCGACCCCATGCACATCGGCCATATTCCTTTGGCGAATCGTCTGTTCGTCGCCCCCATGGCGGGCGTGACGGACCGGCCTTTCCGCCAGCTGTGCAAGGCGCTGGGGGCGGGCTATGCGGTCAGCGAGATGGTGACCTCGCGCAAGGACCTGTGGAACAGCCTCAAGACCTCGCGCCGGGCCAACCACGAGGGCGAGCCGGGTCCCATCGCGGTGCAGATCGCGGGCACCGACGCCGCCATGATGGCCGAGGCCGCGCTCTACAACGTGGACCGCGGCGCCGAGATCATCGACATCAACATGGGCTGCCCGGCCAAGAAGGTCTGCAACAAGTGGGCCGGCTCGGCGCTGATGCAGAACGAGGCGCTGGCCATCGAGATCGCGCAGGCGGTGGTCGATGCCTGCGCGCCGCGCAACGTGCCGGTCACCCTGAAGATGCGCACCGGCTGGTGCCAGCAGCACAAGAACGCCGTGCAGCTCGCCCGCGCGTTCGAGGGCGTGGGCATCCAGATGCTGACCGTGCACGGCCGCACGCGCGAGCAGGGCTACAAGGGCCAGGCCGAGTACGACACCATCGCCGCCGTCAAAGCCGCGGTGCGCGTGCCGGTGGTGGCCAACGGCGACATCACCTCGCCCGAAAAGGCCCGGGCGGTGCTGGCCGCCACGGGCGCCGACGCGGTGATGATCGGCCGCGCCGCCCAGGGCCGGCCGTGGATCTTCCGCGAGATCGGCCATTACCTCGCCACCGGCGAGCACCTGGCGCCGCCCCTGGTGGCCGAGGTGCAGCGCCTGCTGCTGGACCACCTGCAGGACCACTACGGCCTCTACGGCGAGCCGACCGGCGTGCGCAGCGCGCGCAAGCACATCGCCTGGTACGTGCGGGCGCTGCCCGGCGGAGAGGCCTTGCGGCAACACATCAACACGATTGAAGACTGCGCGGCCCAGTGGCAGGCGGTGGCCGATTACTTCGATGCCCTGGGCGCATCGATGGACCGGCTGCCCCCCGCCAGCGACGCCGACGCGGACCCGAGAGAGCGAATGCATGAGCAAGAAACACATTGAAGAATGCGTGCGCGAAAACCTGCAGGGGTACTTTCGCGACCTGGGAGGCGAGGCGCCGGACGGCATGTACGACATGCTGGTGCGGCTGGTCGAGAAGCCGCTGCTGGAGGTGGTGATGACCCACGCCGAGAACAACCAGTCCCGCGCGGCCGAATGGCTGGGGCTGAACCGCAACACGCTGCGCAAGAAGCTGGTGGAGCACAAGCTGCTCTGACGCGTCCCGTTGTCCGATTACTATAAAAATAGTAGCTACCAGTGCCGATGCATCAAGCGCTGGAGCCTGATTTGATTCCAAAACCCTTCGTTGAATCCATGAACGCACTTCTTTCCGTCTCCGACAAGACCGGCATCGTCGAATTCGCGCAGGCGCTGCATGCCCTGGGCATCCGCCTGCTGTCCACCGGCGGCACCGCCAGGCTGCTGGCCGACCAGGGCCTGCCCGTCACCGAGGTGGCCGAGGTGACGCAGTTCCCCGAGATGCTCGACGGCCGCGTGAAGACGCTGCACCCCAAGGTGCACGGCGGCCTGCTGGCGCGGCGCGATGTGCCGGCGCACATGGCGGCGCTCAAGGAACACGGCATCGACACCATCGACCTGCTGGTGGTGAACCTCTACCCCTTCGAAGCCACCGTCGCCAAGCCCGGCTGCACGCTGGCCGACGCCATCGAGAACATCGACATCGGCGGCCCGGCCATGGTGCGCAGCGCCGCCAAGAACTGGCAGGACGTGGGGGTGGTCACCTCGGCTGACCAATATGGCGCCGTGCTGGGCGAGCTGAAGGCCGCAGGCAAGCTGTCCGACAAGCTGCGCTTTCAGCTCTCGGTGGCCGCGTTCAACCGCATCGCGCAGTACGACGGCGCGATCAGCGACTACCTCTCGTCCGTCACCTTCGACGCGGACAAGCTGTCCGACACCTACGTGCCCGAGCGCAGCCAGTTCCCCGGCCAGAGCAACGGCCAGTTCGTCAAGGTGCAGGACCTGCGCTACGGCGAGAACAGCCACCAGCAGGCGGCGCTCTACCGCGACCTGCACCCCGCGCCCGGCTCCATCGTCACCGGGGAGCAGCTGCAGGGCAAGGAGCTGAGCTACAACAACATCGCCGACGCCGACGCCGCCTGGGAATGCGTCAAGAGCTTCGACGCGCCGGCCTGCGTGATCGTGAAGCACGCCAACCCCTGCGGCGTGGCCGTGGGCCTGGATGCCGCCAGCGCCTACGGCAAGGCCTTCCAGACTGACCCCACCAGCGCGTTCGGCGGCATCATCGCCTTCAACCGCCCGGTGGACGCCGCCGCCGCGCAGCTGGTCGTCAAGCAGTTCGTCGAGGTGCTGATGGCGCCGGGCTTCACGCCCGAGGCGCTGGAGATCTTCCGCCCCAAGACCAACGTGCGCCTGATGCAGATCGCGCTGCCCGGCTATGAGGGCTCGACCGCCTGGAGCCGCGGCCGCAACGCCATGGACGCCAAGCGCATCGGCTCCGGCATGCTGCTGCAGTCGGCCGACAACCACGAGCTGGCGCTGACCGACCTGAAGGTGGTCACACAGAAGCAGCCCACGCTCGAAGAGATGGAAGACCTGCTCTTCGCCTGGAAGGTCGCCAAGTACGTCAAGAGCAACGCCATCGTCTTCTGCAAGGGCGGCATGACCATGGGCGTGGGCGCCGGCCAGATGAGCCGCCTCGATTCCGCCCGCATCGCCAGCATCAAGGCCGAGCACGCGAAGCTGTCGCTGCAGGGCACGGTGGTGGCGAGCGACGCCTTCTTCCCGTTCCGCGACGGCCTGGACGTGGTGGTGGATGCCGGCGCGACCTGCGTCATCCAGCCCGGCGGCTCGATGCGCGACCAGGAAGTGATCGACGCGGCCAACGAACGCGGCGTGTCCATGGTGTTCAGCGGCGTGCGCCACTTCCGGCACTGATCCCGGCACTGATCCCGGCGCAGCGCCCGGCTAACGGCCTGCGGTGGGCCGGTCGTCCAGAACCAGAAAGCGGCCCCGGGGGCCGCTTTCTTTTTTGGGGCGCCGGTTTCGCGCCGCCAACGATGGGTTTGGGCTCGGCTTTTTGGAGCCAAATCGCCTGCTGGCGCCCATCCCGCCTGAGCAGGCTGCTATGGTTTTTGATGATCCTGGCGAGGGTCGGCAGGGGCCGTTCCCAGGCAGGCATCGAGCCGCGCATCCTTCTCGCGCCAGAGGCCGTCCAGCCATTCCTGCATGGCGTTGCGCGCGCCGGCCCGTGCACCGGCTGCCGGCACCGGGCGCCGTTCCACATGCACGACCACGCGGCCCAGCCGGCCGGCCAGGGCGTCCGTGAAACTGGGCACGCCGTCGGGGTAGGCGATGGTCACGTCCAGCACCGAGTCGAGCTCGCCCTGCAGCGTCTGCAGGGCCGTGGCCATGCCGCCGTACTTGGGCACCAGCAGGTGGCGGTAGGGAGAGGCCTGCTCGGCCTGCTTTTCGGGCGTGAAGCGGGTGCCTTCCGAGAAGTTCATCACCGCCGTGGGCATGCGGCGGAACTTCTCGCAGGCGGCCTTGGCGGCGCGCAGGTCCTGCCGGGCGCTGGCGCCGCCGCTGCTGCGGCGCATGAAGGGAAAGTCCAGCGCCCACCAGGCCAGGCCGATCACCGGCACGTAGATGAGTTCGCGCTTCAAAAAGAACTTCAGGAGCGGAATGCGCCGGTTGAACACGCGCTGCAGCACCACGATGTCCACCCAGCTCTGGTGGTTGCAGGTGACGAGGTACCAGTGGCGCGGGCTCAAGCCCTCCAGGCCCGAGACCTGCCAGGGCGCCCGGTTGGCGGCGCCGATCCAGAGGTTGTTGATGCCGATCCACAGCTCAGCCAGGGCGGCGAGGGCCCGGTCGGTCACCCGCCGCACGGGCGTGAACGGCAGCACCAGCTTGGCCAGCGCGAAAGGCATCATCAGCGAGAAGCAGCCCACGGTATTGAGCGCCAGCACCAGGCCGCACGCCACCATCTTCAACAGGGCGAGCATCTTCAGCGGGCAGCCCAGGCCTGGAACACCTCGGCCGCGGCGGCCACCGTGGCCTCGATGTCGTCATCGGTGTGGGCCGCGCTCACGAAGCCGGCCTCGTACAGCGCGGGCGCGATGTACACGCCGCGCTCCAGCAGGCCGTGGAAGAGGGCGTTGAAGCGCGCGCCGTCGGTGGTCATCACCGTGGGGTAGTTCTGCGGCAGCTCGGGCAGCAGGAAGAAGCCGAACATGCCGCCCTCGCAGTCGGCGCTGAAGGGCACGCCGGCCGCCTGCGCAGCGCCGGCCAGGCCTTCGACCAAGCTGCGCGTGCGGGCCGCGAGCGTGTCGTAGAAGCCGGGGCGGCTGATCTCCTGCAGCGTGGCCAGGCCGCAGGCGGTGGCCACCGGGTTGCCCGAGAGGGTGCCCGCCTGGTAGACCGGGCCGAGCGGCGCCAGCTGTTCCATGATGGCGCGCGGCCCGCCGAAGGCCGCGAGCGGCATGCCGCCGCCGATCACCTTGCCCAGCACCGTGATGTCGGGTCTGAAGCCGGGAATGTCGCGCGCATAGAGGCTTTGCGCGCTGCCCAGGGCCACGCGGAAGCCGGTCATCACCTCGTCGAACACCAGCAGCGCGCCGTGCTGCGTGCAGAGCTCGCGGCAGCGGCGCATGAAGGGCACGCTCGCGCGCACGAAGTTCATGTTGCCGGCGATCGGCTCGATCATCAGGCCGGCGATCTCGCTGCCGTGCAGCGCGAAGGCTTCTTCGAGCTGGGCGACGTCGTTGTATTCGAGCACCAGCGTGTGCTGTACCACCTCGGGCGGCACGCCGGCGCTGGTGGCGTGGCCGAAAGTGGCCAGGCCCGAGCCGGCCTTGACCAGCAGCGCGTCGGCATGGCCGTGGTAGCAGCCGTTGAACTTGATGATCTTGCTGCGGCCGGTGGCGCCGCGTGCCAGGCGGATGGCGCTCATGCCGGCCTCGGTGCCGGAGCTGACCAGGCGGATCATCTCCATCGACGGCACGTGGCGCAGGATGGCTTCGGCCAGGTCGACCTCGCGCTCGGTGGGCGCGCCGAAGCTGAAGCCGTCCAGCGCCGCCTTCTGCACGGCCTCCAGCACGGCGGGGTGGCCGTGGCCCAGGATCATCGGGCCCCAGGAGCCGATGTAGTCGATGAAGCGCTGGCCGTTGGCATCCCAGAAATAGGCGCCCTGCGCGCGCTGCACGAAACGCGGCGTGCCGCCCACCGCCTTGAAGGCCCGCACCGGCGAATTGACGCCGCCGGGAATGAGCGCCTTGGCGCGTTCGAAAAGGGGAAGGTTCAGGTCAGTGCTGGGTGTCATGGGGAGGCATCACGAAGCCGTCGATGGCCGTGGGGTCTTGCGGGGTCTCGTCGTCGTCGTCGGCTTCGTCGTCATCGTCGGGCTGCGCCCAGAACAGGCGGTCGGGCACCACGTGGCCCATGCCCGGGCGAAAGCCGCCGTCCAGGCAGCTGTCCAGGTAGGTCAGCGCTTCGCGGGCGGCGTCGGCCAGGTCGTCGCCGCTGGCCACCAGGGCCGTGAGCGCGGCCGACAGGGTTTCGCCCGCACCCGCGAAGGTCGCCTCGAACCGCTCGAAGCGGGAGGAGCCCAGCACGGTCTGCGGCGAGGCCAGCACGTTGTCGATGAACTGGTCGGGCGCGGGAATGCCCGTCACCAGCACGTAGGGCACGCCCAGGGCGGACGCCGCCTGGGCGATGTCGCGCGCGGACGGTGCCTTGTCGCTGCTCCAGTCGGGCAGCAGCCAGCGGCGCAGCGTGCTGTAGTTGCCCACCAGCACCGAGGTCTGCGGCAGCAGCAGTTCCTGGCAGGCGTCGAGGTACTGGTCGATCAGGTCGTCGCGCCACCAGGACAGGTCGGGCATGTACGCGATGACGGGCACGTCGCCATAGTCGGAAGCCACGCTGGCGACCGCGCCGAGGTTTTCCGGGGTGCCCACGAAGCCGACCTTGATCGCCTGCACGGGCATGTCCTCCAGCACGGCGCGGGCCTGCTCGGCCACGGCCTCGTCGTCCAGGGCGTAGTGGTCGAACACCTCGGCCGTGTCGCGCGCATAGGCGCCGGTGACGACCGCAACCGGATGGCCGCCCACGGAGGCGATGGTGGCGATGTCGGCCGTGAGGCCGCCGGCGCCGCTCGGGTCGCTGGCGTTGAACACCATCACGCAGACCGGCGAGGCGGCGTCGTCAGCGTCCGCCGCTTCTTCGATTTCGGGGGGAAGGGAGGTAGGGAGAGTCATGGGCAGATGCGAGCCTAAACCGTGGCACGGAAGCTGCATCCCGCTGAGATGCCTGGATACAATCGTTGCATTCTATGTGAACGCACTTTAAGCTGCGATCGATCAGCGACCGCATGCGCCTGGTGCGCAGGCGGGTCCTGAACGAAGCGCGGAGCGCCCTCGAACGCGGCATGGCAGGCGTTCACGGGTGCCGTGCCCGCGCCCCGCACCTGCTGCTCCGGCAGGGGTGCGCGCATGGGAAGACTTCGAGATGGTCCGGATCTGAAACGCGGCTCCTGCCAGCGTTGTTTCAACCAATCCCCAGGAGCAGCAACATTGACTACGACGGGTGCAACCTTCAAGGTGCTGGTGGTGGACGACAGCAACACCATCCGGCGAAGCGCCGAGATTTTTCTCAAGCAGGGCGGCCACGAGGTTCTGTTGGCCGATGACGGTTTCGACGC
Source organism: Acidovorax sp. FG27 (assembly GCF_040365715.1). Taxonomy (NCBI): domain Bacteria; kingdom Pseudomonadati; phylum Pseudomonadota; class Betaproteobacteria; order Burkholderiales; family Comamonadaceae; genus Acidovorax; species Acidovorax sp. FG27. The sequence continues at coordinate 1,337,882 of NZ_BAABVY010000009.1, read as the reverse complement.
CCTTGCCAAAGTCAATGACTATCAGCCGCAGCTGATCTTTTGCGACATCCTAATGCCAAAGCTCGATGGCTACCAGACCTGCGCCATCATCAAGCGCAATGCGCGTTTCGCCGACACGCCCGTGGTCATGCTGTCGTCCAAGGACGGCGTGTTCGACAAGGCGCGCGGCCGCATGGTGGGCTGCCAGGAATACCTCACCAAACCCTTCACCAAAGACCAGCTGCTGCAGGCCGTGCAGCAGTTTGGCAGTGCCCCCCAAGGAGCTCTCTGATGCCGATCCGGAAAGTGCTGGTCGTCGACGATTCCAAGACCGAACTGATGTTCCTGACCGATCTGCTGCAGAAAAAAGGCATGCAGGTGCGCACGGCCGAGAATGCGGAAGAAGCCTTCCGCCGCCTGGCCGAGGAAAAGCCCGACCTCATCCTGATGGACGTGGTCATGCCCGGCCAGAACGGCTTTCAGCTCACGCGGTCGATCTCCCGCGACCCGCAGTACGCGGACGTGCCGATCATCATGTGCACCAGCAAGAACCAGGAGACCGACCGGGTGTGGGGCATGCGCCAGGGCGCGCGCGGCTACATCACCAAGCCGGTCGATCCCGCGGAACTGCAGGCCAAGATCAACGCGTTGAACTGAAGAAACGGCTGCGTCGCCCATGGCCAATCGCGAAGCCCTGAGGGAGCTCCAGACCCGTCTCGCGGCCCGCCTCCAGGCGGCGCGGGGCGAAGGCTCGAACGTGTCGTCGTGGCTGGCCGTCGAGGCGGCGGGGCGCCGTTTCCTGCTGCCGCTCGAACAGTCCGGTGAGATCTTCTCCTGGCGCGGCGTGCAGCCGGTGCCTTACACGCAGCCCTGGTTCCTGGGCGTGACCAATCTGCGCGGCGCGCTGCTGGGCGTGGTCGACGTGGCGGGGCTGATGGGCGAGACCTCCGCCCGCTCTGAGGCCGCGCTGGCCGAATCCAGCCTGCTGGCGCTCAATGCCGCGCTCGACGTCAACGTCGCCCTGCTGGTGGACCGGCTGGCCGGCCTGCGCGGCACCGACGCCTTTGTCGCCTCCGAGCCGCCCGCGGACACCGCGCCGGCCTTCTTCGGCACCTCCTACCAGGACGCCCAGGGCGCCCGCTGGCAGGAGCTCAACCTGCAGATCCTGTCCCAGGACCCTGCCTTTCTCAGCATCAGTGCTTGAATCTTTCGTCAAGGCCACACCATGTCCGTCGTCAACCCTTTCGGAAAACTATTCAGCCGCAAGCCCGTGGAGCCGGATGCCGACCTGAACCTGTCGCCGGCGCAGTCGGGCCCGGGGCCGGCGGGGCGCGACAGCGACGTGCTGCTGAGCGAAGGCTTCGCGGCCGAGGGCCTGAACAGCGTGCAGGGCGACCCCGGCGCCTCGGCCTATCCGGCCTATCCCTCTGCGGCGGCGCAGGAGCCGGAGCTGGACGACGTGGGCGACGACCTCATCACCCTGCCGCTGCTCGGGCGGGCCACGGCGGCGCAGCACCAGCGGCGCCTGCTGATCCTGCTGGCCGCGGGCCTGGTCGTGCTGGCCGTCATCGCCGGCTGGGTGCTGCGGCAGGCCGATCGCTCCGCGCAGCAGCTGGCCGCCACCGGGCAATCGCTGATGCAGTCGCAGCGGCTGGCCAAGTCGGTGTCGCAGGCGCTGGTGGGCAGCCCGCAGGCCTTCCCTGACGTGGTGGAGAGTTCGGGCGTGCTGGCGCGCAACGTGCGCGCCCTCAACAGTGGCGACAGCGAACTGGGCGTGCAGGCGCTCGGCGAGTCGTACCGGCCCGAACTGGAGGCGGTGACCCCGCTGGTGGACCGCGCCGAGCGCAACGCCGCGGTGGTGATGGGCCAGCAGAAGATCCTGACGCAGGTGGGCGACGCGCTGCGCACCATCAACCGCCAGTCGTCCGACCTGCTGGAGATCGCTGAAACCGTCTCGTCGCTGAAGCTGCAGCAGAACGCAGGCGCGGCCGACGTCTCCGCCGCCGGCCAGCTCGTGATGCTGACGCAACGCATCGGCAAGTCCGCCAACGAATTCCAGACCATGGAGGGCGTGAGCCCCGAGGCCGTGTTCCTGCTGGGCAAGGATTTGAACTCGTTCAAGGAAATCGCCCAGGGCATGCTGGACGGCAGCGCCGACCTGCGCCTGGCCCCCACCCGCGACCCTCAGACCCGCGAGCAGCTGGGCAACCTGATCCAGCTCTACGAGCAAACCCGCACGCAGGCGGGCGCCATCCTGGGCAACCTGCAGGGCCTGGTGTCGGCGCGTGAAGCGCAGACCGCGATCATCGTGGACAGCGAGCCGATGCGCCGCCAGCTCGAAGCGCTGCAGGAGCGCCTCTCGGCGCAGACCGGCCTGGGCGCCGGGCAGTTCGCCGCCCTGGCCGTGGCCGGCCTCTTCGTGCTGCTGTGCGGTGTGGGCATTTCGCGGGTGCAGCTGATGGACAGCCGCACGCGCCAGACTGCCGCCGAAACGCTGCAGCAGGACGCCAAGCGCCAGGAGCAGGAAGCCAAGCGCGTGAACGACGCCAACCAGGCCGCCATTCTGCGGCTGATGAACGAATTGCAGTCGGTGGCCGAAGGCGATCTGACGCAGGAAGCCACCGTGACCGAGGACATCACCGGCGCCATCGCCGACTCGGTGAACTACACCGTGGAAGAGCTGCGTCAGCTGGTGGGCAGCGTGCAGAACACAGCCGCCCGGGTGGCCCAGACGACGGCGCAGGTGGACAGCACGTCGACCGAACTGCTGGCCGCCTCGACCGAACAGCTGCGCGAGATCCGCGAGACCGGCCGCTCGGTGCTGGACATGGCGACCCGCATCAACGACGTCTCCACCCAGGCGCAGGAATCGGCCTCGGTGGCGCGCCAGTCGCTGCAGGCGGCCGATTCCGGTCTGCAGGCCGTGCAGAACGCCATCGGCGGCATGAACTCGATCCGCGACCAGATCCAGGACACCTCCAAGCGCATCAAGCGCCTGGGCGAGTCGTCGCAGGAGATCGGCGAAATCACCGAACTGATTTCCGACATTACCGAGCAGACCAACGTGCTGGCGCTGAATGCCGCCATCCAGGCCGCGTCCGCCGGCGAAGCGGGCCGGGGCTTCTCCGTCGTGGCGGAAGAAGTGCAGCGCCTCGCCGAGCGCTCGGCCGACGCCACGCGCCAGATCTCGGCGCTGGTGAAGGCCATTCAGACCGACACGCAGGACGCCGTGGCCGCCATGGAGCGCTCCACGCAGGGCGTGGTCGAGGGTGCGCGCCTGTCCGACTCCGCCGGTACGGCGCTCACCGAGATCGACCGCGTGTCGCGCCGCCTCGCCGAGCTGATCGAGCAGATCTCGTCGTCCACCTCGCGCGAAGCGGAGCTGGCCAATGAGGTGGCAGGCAACATCCAGCACATCTTCGCGGTGACCGAGCAGACCGGGGAGGGCACCCGCACCACCGCCCAGCAGGTGCGGGAGCTCTCGCACATCGCCGAAGAACTGCGGCAATCCGTGTCGCGGTTCAAGATCGCCTGACGCGCGCCTTTTTCTCCGATCAAACACTGGCTGGAGGCAGCCGGGGACGAATTCATGCCATCTTTGGACGCCGCAATCGCAACAGACGCCGATGGCTCGAAGGGCGAGCAGGACCTGGGGCCGCTCGCGTGGGTGCTGGACGAGCTGCGCAAGTCGCTCGATGGGGCCGTCAAGTCGCTGCGCCGCTTCGTGCGCGAGGCCGACCTGGCGCGCGAATCCGACCTGGCCTCGCTCGACGCCGGCGCCCTGCGGGTCGCCCGCCAGCAGCTGCACCAGGCGAGCGGCGCGCTGGAGATGGTCGGCATGGCGCCCGCGGCGCTCGTGCTGCGCTCGATGGAGGCCGCCGTCCAGCGCTTCGTGCAGCGCCCGGAGCACTGCGGCGACGACGCGGTATCGGTGCTCGAGCGCGCCAGCTTCGCCCTGGTCGAATACCTCGACAACGTGCTGGCGGGCAAGAACATCTCGCCCGTGGCGCTGTTCCCGCAGTACCGCGACGTGCAGGCGCTGACCGGTGCCGAGCGCGTGCATCCGGCAGACCTCTGGCCCACCGAGCGCCGCCGGCGCGAGCCCGAGCTCACGGCCGAGGCCGAGCCCCTGCCGTACGGACCCGCTGCGCGCGCGCGGCTCGACCATGCCGTGCTGCGCATCGTCAAGCTGGGCGACCAGGCCGCGGCAGGTCAGCTGCGCGACGCCTGCCTGGGCTTCGTCGCCTCCCAATCCGATCCGCAGGCGCGGTCCTTCTGGAAGATCGCGGCGGGCTTTTTCGACGCATTCGCTCACGGCCTGCTCACGCCCGACGTCTACGTCAAGCGCGTCGCCTCGCGCGTGCTCATGCAGTACGCGACCCTGGCCAAGGGCGACCCCACCATCGCGGACCGCCTGCTGCAGGATCTGCTGTTCTTCTGCGCCCAGGCGCGTGAACCCGAGGGCACGCAGGCCGCTGCCGGCCCCGCCGCGCCCACGCTGCATGCCGTTCGCCAGACCTTCGATCTGGGCCGGTTCGGCCCGGTGGACTACGAAACCCCGCGCTACGGCCTCTACGACCCGGCGGTGCTGGCGCAGGCCCGCCGGCGCATCGCGGCCGCCGCCGAAACCTGGTCCGCCCTGGCCGGCGGCGACCGCAACAAGCTCAAGCCCTCGGCCGACCAGTTCAGCCTGGTCTGCGATTCCCTGGGCCGGCTGCACCCCGGCAGCGAGGCGCTGGCCCGCGCCCTGACGCGTGCGGTGGAGACCACCGCCGCCTCGGGCGAACCGCCGTCGCCGGCGCTGGCGATGGAGGTCGCGACCTCGGTGCTCTACCTGCAGGCCGCATTCGAGGAACTGGACACCGCGCAGGACTACATGGCCGAGCGCGCTGCCCGGCTGGCCGAGCGGCTCGACCGCGTGGTCGCGGGGGGCGAGCCCGAACCCCTGGAACACTGGATGGAAGAGCTGTATCGGCGTGTCAGCGACCACCAGACCATGGGGAGCGTGGTGGGCGAACTGCGCGCCACGCTGGGTGAAGCCGAGAAGGCGATGGACCAGTTCTTCCGCGACCCGGAAGACCTGTCGGTGCTGATGCCGGTGCCCGACCGGCTGGCGCAGATGCGCGGCGTGCTGTCGGTGCTGGGACTGGAGCAGGCTTCGCTCGCCGTGCTGCGCATGCGCGACGCGGTCGAGCGCCTGCTGACGAACGACGTCCCCGCGGCGGACCGGCAGGCGGTCTTCGAGAAGCTGGGCAACAGCCTCGGCGCGCTGGGCTTCCTGATCGACATGCTCAGCTACCAGCGCAACATGGCGCGCAAGCTCTTCGTGTACGACGAGGAGGCTGGTGAATTGCGCCTGCTGACGGGCCGCGCCCGCAGCCGCGCCGGCGACGGCCCGGCCGAGCCAGGCAAATGGCCCGACGTGGCAGAGGCCGCAGCGCCGTCCGCCATGCCCGCCGCTGCCCAAGCGCTGGCGCCGCCGCTCCACCCGCAGCCCGCCTTCGACGCCGAGCCTGCGCCAATGCGCGAAGGCGCTTCCGCGCCGCAGCCCGAGCCGGTGCCGGTGCCGTCCTGGGCGCCCGTCGACGATGCCCCGGCTTTCGCCGGGCTGCCCGCCGACACCGACCCGGCACCCGCCCCGGTGCCCGCCGCCGAGCCGATGTTCGATTTCGACCTCGATCTGGCTCCGCAGGAGCTGCATCCCGTCGAATCGCTGGCCGCCGCCGTTCCGCCCGAACCGCTGCCCGTGCCGGCGGCCGCTCCGCTGCCCGCGCCGGACGAGGAAGACCAGGAACTGCTCGACATCTTCCTGGAGGAGGCCCGCGAGGTGGTGGAAAGCGGCGGCGCCGCCGTCCAGGCCCTGCGCGCGGCGCCCGGCGATCTGAGCGAGCAGACGACGCTGCGCCGGGCGTTCCACACGCTCAAGGGCAGCTCCCGCATGGTGGGCCTCAACCCTTTCGGCGATGCCGCCTGGGCCATGGAGCAAACGCTCAACGCCTGGCTGGCCGAGCAAAAGCCCATCCCGCCCGACCTGCTCGACCTGTCGGAGCAGTCGCTGCAGGCCTTTGGCCGCTGGGGCGATGCCATCGCACGCGGCGATGCCGACGCATGGAGCCCGCAGCCCTTCCAGCAGGCCGCCGAGGAAGCCCGCTCGGGCAGCTGGACCGGGCCGCTGCAAGTGCCCGGCAGCCCAAACTCGGAGCCCGCCGAGCCCGTCGAGCCAGTCGAGCCCGCGGCGGAGACGCCGGGCGCGCCGGTGGTGGAACACCACGGCCCGGCCGACGAACCGCATGCTCCCGTCGACGAAGGCGCCTGGCCGCAGACCACGCTGCAGGAACCGGCTGCGCCCCCCGACTTCGCCGACACCACGCTCGCCGACGACTTCGCGGACTGGCCGGTCTCGCTGGACGACGAAGGCGCGGTGCCGATGCCGGCGCCCGATCTGGCGGAGGACATCGACTTCGCCGCCTTCACCCGGGCCCTCGAAGACGCCGATGCGGCGGCCAAGGGCCTGCTGGCGGCCGATTACCGCGATACGGCTGCAGGCGACGCCGAAGCGCTGCCTGCCACGGCGCTCGCCGCCCCGGATGACGTGGACGTGCCCGCGCCGGAACGGGCGCTGGACGATGCCACGGGCTACGTAGCGGACGACGTAAAGGGCGATACGCCGGACCTCGTTTCGCAAGAACCCTCGGCGGCATCCGCCGCGCAGGAGGCTCGCACCGATGCCGGCACCGACCAGGATGTGCTTGCGGACCTGGATGCGCCGTGGCCCGCCGATATCGACGTCGATGCAATCGATGGCACCGACGGCACCGACGGCGTCGATGGCACCCCGTCCGAAGAAACGGCGGACCTGTCCGCCACGGCGTCCGCCGACGAAGCGGTCAAGGTCATCGACACCTTGCGCATCGGCATCCCGCTCTACAACGTCTATCTGAACGAAGCGGACGAGTGGTCGCGCCGCCTGGCGACCACGCTCCAGGAATGGGCGCTGGAGCTGCACGAACCGCTGCCCGACGTGGCCGTGGCGCTGGCGCACTCGCTGGCCGGCAGCTCGGCCACCGTCGGGTTCGCGGCGCTGTCGGAAATGGCGCGCACGCTGGAGCATGCGCTGCAGCACGTGCAGCTGCAACGGCGCGGCATCGCCGAACAGGCGGCCGTGTTCAGCGCGGCGGCGGAAGACATTCGCCGCCTGCTGCACCAGTTCGCCGCCGGCTTCCTGAAGGAGCCCAACGCCCAGGTGCTCGAGCAACTGCGCGCCATCCTGCAGACCGAGGTGGAGACCGGCAGTGCGCCGCTCGCGCACGGGCCGGCCGATGCCGAGGCGGCCACCGAGTCCGCCGCCGACTTCCCCGACTCGCTGGCGCCCACGGAATTCCTGCCCCTGGCCGACCTGCCCGCGCCGGCGTCGGACCGGTTCGACTTCGAGGGCGCGCTGGAGCCGACCGAGTTCGCGTCGCTCGCGCATCTGGATTCGCCGGCGCCCGTGGAGCCTGCCGATCTGTCGCCTGCGGAGCAAACCGCTGCTGCCGGCACGCCTGGATACGTGGCGCCAGCGCTGTCGGTGGTGGGTGCCGGCATCGACGCTGCCGCAGCGGACGATTCCGCGGCCGCGCCGGTCCTGCCCCTGGGCGGAGACATCGACGACGACATCGATGCGCTCGACGTGATCGATCCCGACCTGTTCCCGATCTTCGAGGAAGAGGCCATCGAACTGCTGCCGGGCCTGGGCGGCGCGCTGCGCCAGTGGGTGGCGCGGCCCGACAACATGGGAGCGCGCAGCGAGCTGCTGCGCGGCCTGCACACGCTCAAGGGCAGTGCGCGGCTGGCCGGTGCCATGCGCCTGGGCGAAATGGCGCACCGCATGGAGTCCGCCGTCGAGCAGATCGACACGGAGGCCCCGCGCAGCCAGGACATCGAGCCGCTGCTGGCCCATCTGGACGGGCTGCAGGGCAACTTCGGCGCCCTGCGCGCCATCGGCGCCCAGCCGCTGACCGAGCCGGTCGCGGTGGTGCCTGGCACCGTGGCGCCGCCAGGCGCCGCGCCCGATGCGTTCGGCCCTGGCGCCGGCCCTGAGGGCGCGGATGCCGCCGTGCCCCCCGCGATGCCGGCCGCGCAGCCGGTGCGCCGCGTTCCGCTGTCGACCGGACCGCTGGCCGCGCGCGGCGCGGCCGCCGGCCAGTCGGTGCGGGTGCGCGCCCAGCTGCTCGACCGGCTGGTCAACCAGGCGGGCGAGGTCATGATCGCGCGGTCCCGGCTGGACGTGCGGGTCGGCCAGATGCGCACCTCGCTCGACGAGCTGTCGGGTAACCTGGACCGGCTGCGCCAGCAACTGCGCGACATCGAGGTGCAGGCCGAGTCGCAGATGCAGTCGCGCCTGGCGCTGTCCAAGGACAGCGGCGCCGGCTTCGACCCGCTCGAATTCGACCGTTTCACCCGCGTGCAGGAGCTGACCCGCATGATGGCCGAGTCGGTCAACGACGTGGCCACCGTGCAGCGCAACCTGCAGCGCACGGTGGAGTCGGCCGAGGACGACCTGATCGCCCAGGGCCGGCAGGCGCGCGAGCTGCAGCGCGACCTGCTGCGCACCCGCATGGTGGAGTTCGAGGGCATCGCCGAGCGGCTCTACGCCGTGGTGCGCCAGGCCTCGAAGGACACGGGCAAGCAGATCAAGCTCGACATCTCCGGCGGATCCATCGAGATGGACCGCGGGGTGCTGGACCGCATGACCCCCGCCTTCGAACACCTGCTGCGCAATTGCGTGGCGCACGGCATCGAAAGCCCGGACCAGCGGGCCGCGGCCGGCAAGCCCGCAGCGGGCACCATCACCGTCGCGCTGCGCCAGGAAGGCAACGACGTGTCGGTGGACTTCCGCGATGACGGCGCCGGCCTGGACCTGGGGCGCATTCGCCAGCGCGCCGTTGCGCAGGGCCTGGTGCCGGAAGCTGCCGAGATCGGCCCCGACGAAGCGGCTCAGCTCATTTTCCTGCCTGGTTTCTCCACGGCCGGGGAAGTGACCGAGCTGGCGGGCCGCGGCATCGGCATGGACGTGGTGCGCGCCGAGGTGCAGGCGCTGGGCGGACGCATCGAAACCGCATCGGAGCCCGGCCGGGGCACGTCGTTCCGCCTCGTGCTGCCCCTGACCACGGCCGTCACGCAGGTGGTGATGCTGCGCGCGGGCCACCAGTCGATCGGCGTGCCAGCCAATCTGGTGGAGATCGTGCGCCGCACCACCGTGGCCGAACTCGAGGACTGCTACCGCACCGGCCACTTCAAGGACGGCGCCGAGAGCATCCCGTTCTTCTGGTCGGGCGCGCTGCTGCAGTCATCGGCCGCCAGCCACGAGCCGGCCAGCCGCATGCGGCCGGTGGTGGTGTTGCGCAGCGCCGCGCAGCGCATCGCCCTGCACGTGGACGAAGTGCTGGGCAACCAGGAAGTGGTGGTGAAGAACCTGGGGCCCCAGCTGTCCCGGCTGCCGGGGCTCGCCGGCATGTCCGTGCTGGCGTCCGGCGCCGTGGTGCTGATCTACAACCCGGTGGCCCTGGCCACGGTGTACGGCGACCAGGTGCGAGCGGCCGCGCAGGCGCGGGTGGAAGCGCGCACCGAGGCGCCCACGCCCCTGCACGGCGCCGTGGCTGCCGCGGGCGCCGGCGCCCCGGCACTGGCGGGAGCGGAAGCGCGCAGCGTGCCGCTGGTGCTGGTGGTGGACGATTCCATCACCGTGCGGCGCGTGACGCAGCGCCTGCTGCAGCGCGAAGGCTACCGCGTGGCGCTGGCGGCCGACGGCCTGCAGGCGTTGGAGCGCCTGCAGCAGGAGCGGCCCACCCTGGTGCTGTCCGACATTGAAATGCCGCGCATGGACGGCTTCGATCTGGCGCGCAACATCCGGGGCGACGCGGCGCTGCGCGATCTGCCGATCGTGATGATCACCTCGCGCATCGCGCAGAAGCACCGCGACCACGCCATGGAGCTGGGCGTGAACCACTACCTGGGCAAGCCGTATTCCGACGAGGAGCTGCTGAGCTTGGTCAAGCACTACGCGCAGAAGGCCGCGCAGGCGCAGGAAGCCTGATCGTCTCCCCGGTGCCAGACCACGGGCCGCCGCGTGCGGCCCGTGCTTTTTCCCTGCGGTTGGAAAGCGGGCTGCAGCTCGCGGGGTCGGGCGGCAGAGCCTGAAGGGATGGGGCGAGGAACCCGAGCCCGCGGAACGGCGAACCCCGGTTTCGCCCGCCTGGTCAACCGCCCTTGACCACTGCGTAGCGCTTCAGTGTCCGCTCACGCGCCGCGTCATGCTCCACCAGCGGTTCCGGATAGTCCCGGCCCAGCACCACCCCCGCGGCTTCCAGCTCGATCGGCTTGGCCAGCCAGGGCGCGTGCAGGGCCGCATTCGGCAGGCGCGCCAGTTGCGGCAGGTAGCGGCGGATGAAGCTGCCGTCCGGGTCGAACTTCTTGCTCTGGCTGACCGGGTTGAAGATTCGGAAGTAGGGTTGCGCGTCGCAGCCGCTGGAGCTGGCCCACTGCCAGCCGCCGTTGTTCGCCGACAGGTCGTAGTCGTTGAGCTTTTCGGCGAAGTAGCGCTCGCCCCAGCGCCAGTCGATGCCCAGGTCCTTCATCAGGAAGCTCGCCACCACCATGCGCAGCCGGTTGTGCATGTAGCCCGTCTGGTTGATCTGGGCCATGGCGGCATCCACCAGCGGGTAGCCGGTGCGGCCCTCGCACCAGGCGGCGAAGTGTTCGTCGGCCTGCTTGCCCTCTTCCCAGGCGATGGCGTCGTAGGCCGGCTTGAAGCTCGAGCCCGCCACGTGCGGATGGTGGGCCAGCACCTGGAAGTAGAAGTCGCGCCAGATCAGCTCGCTGAGCCACGTCGCGGCGCCGGCGCTGCCCTTGCGGCTGCGCTCGTGCGCGAGGCGCGCCGCCTGCCGGACCGACAGCGTGCCGAAGCGCAGGTGCACGCTGAGGTAGCTCGGCCCCTTGATCGCAGGGAAGTCGCGCGCATCGTCGTACGCGTCGATGCGCTCGAGGAAGTCCTTCAGCAACTGCTGCGCGCCGCTCATGCCGGTCGGAATACGCAACTGCGCCAGCGTGGTCTTCTCGAAGCCGATGGCCTGCAGCGACGGGACCGGGCCGCGCAGGCCCTCGGGGCGCCGGGCGAGCCGGCGGGCGTGCCGCTCCACCGGATAGGCGCTCAGGTAGAAGTCGTCGACCTTGCGCAGCCAGGCGTTCTTGTAGGGCGTGTAGACGGTGTAGGGCGTGCCGGACTGGGTCAGCACCTCGGCGCGCTCGAAGACCGTGTGGTCCTTGAAGGTCAGCAGGCGGATGCCCAGCGCCAGCAGCACCGCCCGCACGTGGTGGTCGCGCTCCAGCGCCTGCGGCTCGTCGTCGTGGTTGGTGAAGACGGCCTGCACGCCCAACGAGCGGGCCAGGGCGGGAAGCTCGTCGCGGGCCACCGCATGGCGCACGATCAGCCCGCCATGCTCGTCGCCCGAGAGCTTGCGCAACGCATCATGCAGCTCCACCAGCGATTCGCGGATGAACTCCACCCGCCGGTCGGCGCGGGGCAGTGGGTCCAGGATCTCGCGGTCGAAGACGAAGACGCAGTGCACCTGGCGGCACTGGCGCAGCGCGTGGTAGAGCGCGGCCTGGTCGTCCGACCGCAGGTCGCGCCGGAACCAGACCAGCCCGGAAGAAAAAGTGGAGTCCATGTTCACCGTTAAAATTGCGGAATGCCTGCCGATTCTGCGCCCATGAACCTGACGCACCACTTCCTGATCGCCATGCCGGGGGTGGAAGACGCGTCTTTCTCGCGCAGCGTGGTCTATGTGTGCGAACACAGCGAACGCGGGGCGCTGGGGCTCATCATCAACAAGCCCTCCGACATCAGCCTGAGCGGCCTTTTCGACAAGGTCGACCTGTCGCTGCGCCGCGACGACCTCACCGAGGAGCCGGTCTACCAGGGCGGCCCGGTGCAGACCGAGCGCGGCTTCGTGCTGCACGAGCCCATGGTGGCCGCCTCGGCCGACACCGGCACGCCCATCGATCCGGACGAATCGATCTACGCCTCCACCATGACCATCCCGGGCGGCCTGGAGATGACCACCTCCAAGGACGTGCTCGAAGCCATGGCCACCGGCGCCGGCCCCCGCCGGGTGCTCGTCACGCTGGGGTACTCGTCCTGGGCGCAGGGGCAGCTCGAATCCGAGGTAGCCGAAAACAGCTGGCTCACGGTGGGCGCCGATCTGTCCGTCATCTTCGACACGCCGGTGGGCCAGCGCTACGACCGCGCCCTGGGCCTGCTGGGCCTGCAGGCGTGGACGCTCTCGCCCGAGGCCGGGCGCGCATGAGCAGCACGCCTGCTCCAGCCCCCGCCGTTACTGCTGCCGTTCCCGCGCATTTCCAGTCGTTCCTGGCGCTCGACCTGGGGCTCAAGCGCACCGGGGTGGCGGTGGGCAATCGCATGCTCCGCACCGCCACGCCGCAGGCCACTATCCGCGCCGAGGGCGACGCCCGCTTCGCCCAGGTGGCCGAGCGCATCCGCGAATGGCAGCCCGACGCCTTGGTGATCGGCGTGCCTTACCACCCCGACGGCGCCAGCCACGAGAACACCGCCCGCGCGCTCAAGTTCGCCCGCCAGCTGCGGGGCCGCTTCGGCCTTTCGGTCTTCGAGGTGGACGAGCGCTACAGCACCACCGAAGCCCATGCCGCCGGCGCCCGCGATGCGGACGCCGCCTCCGCCTGCATCATCCTGGAACAGTTTTTGAGGAATCTGCCATGAGCGCCCCCCCATCGCCTTCCACCGCCCCACGTGCCACGGGCACGCTGTCGCTCGACGCCGAGGCGCTCTACGCCGAGCTGCTGCGCGGCGTGCGCGCCCTGCGCAGCGGGCAGACGCAGCTGGCGGGCATCGCCTCGGGCGGCGCCTGGCTGGCCGAGCGGCTGCAGAAGGACCTGGGCCTGGCGGGCGAAGCGGGTGTGCTGTCTTCGGCCATGCACCGCGACGATTTCTCGCAGCGGGGCCTCGCGCAAAGCGCGCAGACCACGCTGCCTTTCGAGGTGAACGGCGCCGACATCCTGCTGCTGGACGACGTGCTCTACACCGGCCGCACCATCCGCGCCGTGCTCAACGAGTTGTTCGACTACGGCCGCCCCGCCAGCGTGCGGCTGGCCGTGCTGGTGGACCGGGGCGGGCGCGAGCTACCGGTGCAGGCGGACTTCGCCGCCGCCCGCGTGGCGTTGCCGGCCAGCCAGTCGCTGGCGCTGGCCCGCACCGACGCCGGCGCGTTCCATTTCGACGTGAAAGACGTGAACATCCAAGAGGTCTGACGGTGCTGTACAAGCGCAACCCCCAACTCAACGCCAACGGCGAGCTGATCCACCTGCTCTCCATCGAGGGCCTGCCCAAGGGCATCCTCACCCACATCCTCGACACCGCGGCCAACTTCGTCAGCGTGAACGACCGCGAGGTGAAGAAGGTGCCGCTGCTGCGAGGCAAGAGCGTGTTCAACCTGTTCTTCGAAAACAGCACCCGCACGCGCACCACCTTCGAGATCGCGGCCAAGCGCCTGTCGGCCGACGTGATCAACCTGGACATCGCGCGCAGCTCTGCAGCCAAGGGCGAATCGCTGCTGGACACCATCGCCAATCTGTCGGCCATGGCCGCCGACCTGTTCGTGGTGCGGCACAGCGAATCGGGCGCGCCCTATCTCATCGCGCAGCACGTGGCGCCGCATGTGCATGTGATCAACGCGGGCGACGGACGGCATGCGCACCCTACGCAGGGGCTGCTCGACATGTACACCATCCGCCACTACAAGAAGGATTTCTCCAACCTCACGGTGGCCATCGTGGGTGATGTGCTGCATTCGCGCGTGGCGCGCTCGGACATCCATGGCCTGACCACCCTGGGCTGCCCCGAGGTGCGCGTGGTGGGCCCGCGCACCCTGGTGCCGGGCGACCTCTCGCAGATGGGCGTGCGCGTCTGCCACACGCTGGAAGAGGGCATCAAGGACGCCGACGTGGTCATCATGCTGCGCCTGCAGAACGAGCGCATGAGCGGCGCGCTGCTGCCCTCCAGCCAGGAATACTTCAAGAGCTTCGGCCTCACGCCCGAGAAGCTGCAGCTGGCCAAGCCCGACGCCATCGTCATGCACCCCGGCCCGATCAACCGTGGCGTGGAGATCGACTCCGCCGTGGTGGACGGCAAGCAGAGCGTGATCCTGCCGCAGGTCACTTTCGGTATTGCCGTGCGCATGGCGGTCATGTCGATCGTCGCCGGGAACGAGGCTTGATTGCTATAAAAATAATAGCTGCTGGCGCTTATTCATCAAGCGCTGGGGGCATATGGGGCTTGAAACCATGAAGATACTGATCCAGAACGGCCGCGTGATCGATCCGGCCAGCGGCTTCGACCAGACCTGCGACGTCGCCCTGGCGGCCGGCCGCATCATCGCGCTGGGCGGCGCGCCGCGCGACTTCGCGCCTGCCCGCGTGATCGATGCCGCCGGCTGCCTGGTGGTGCCGGGCCTGGTGGACCTGGCGGCGCGCCTGCGCGAGCCCGGCCACGAGCATGAAGGCATGCTCGAATCCGAAATGGCAGCGGCCGTGGCCGGCGGCGTGACCAGCCTGGTCTGCCCGCCCGACACCGACCCGGTGCTGGACGAGCCCGGCCTGGTCGAGATGCTCAAGTTCCGCGCCGAGAAGCTGCACCAGTCGCGGCTCTTCCCGCTGGGCGCGCTCACGCGGGGCCTGGCCGGCGAGGTGCTGACCGAGATGGCCGAACTCACCGAATCGGGCTGCGTGGGTTTCAGCCAGGCCGAAGTCGCGCTGCAGAGCACCCAGGTGCTGCAGCGCGCCCTGCAGTACGCCGCCACCTTCGGCTACACCGTATGGCTGCGCCCGCAGGAGATGTACCTGGGCCGGGGTGTGGCCGCCAGCGGGCCGCTGGCCACGCGGCTGGGCCTGTCGGGCATTCCCGTGGCGGCCGAGACCATCGCGCTGCACACCATCTTCGAACTGCTCAAGACCACCGGCGCGCGCGTGCACCTGTGCCGCCTCTCCAGCGCTGCCGGCGTCGATCTGGTCCGCCAGGCCAAGGCGGCGGGCCTGAAGGTGACGGCCGACGTGAGCATCAACTCGCTGATGTTCACCGACACCGACATCGGCTTCTTCGACAGCCGCGCTCGCCTCTCGCCCCCGCTGCGCCAGCAGCGCGACCGCGACGCGCTGCTGGCCGCGCTGGCCGACGGCACCCTCGACGCGCTGGTGTCCGACCACACGCCGGTCGATGAAGACGAGAAGGTGCTGCCCTTCGCCGAGGCCGAGCCCGGCGCCACCGGGCTGGAGCTGCTGCTGAGCGTGGCGCTCAAGTGGTCGCAAGACGCCGGCGTGCCGCTGGCGCGGGCCCTGGCCGTGGTGACCGCCGAGCCGGCCCGCGTGCTGGGCAGCGCCCTGGGCACGCTGCAGGCCAGCGTCGGCCAGATCGTCGAAGGCGGCGTGGCCGATCTGTGCGTGGTCGATGCGCAAGGCGCCTGGACGGTGGAAGCCGCCGCGCTGCGCAGCCAGGGCAAGCACACGCCTTTCTCGGCCTACGAACTGCCGGGCCGGGTGCGCTGCACGCTGGTGGGCGGCCAGGTCGCATTCGAGCGCCAGGCCTGATCGCCCAGCCGTTTCCGCCACGCCCGCGCGTCGCCCCATGAACCGCCACGTTCGCGCCTGCGCGCGCCTGCTGCGGCTGGTCGCCCACATCGGCAGCGGCCTGTGTACGGTGCTGCTGCGGTTTCCGCGCTTCACGGTGGCCGAGCGCAATGCCCGCGTGCAGGCCTGGGCGGCCGGGCTGCTGCGGCACGCCGGGGTTGCATTGCAGGTGCGCGGCACACCGCCCGTCCACGGGCCGCTGCTGCTGGTGGCCAATCACATCTCCTGGCTCGACATTCCGGTGCTGCATGCGGCACGGCACTGCCGGTTCGTCTCCAAGTCCGACGTCCAGCACTGGCCGGTGGTCGGGCGGCTCGCCACCGCCGCCGGCACGCTCTACATCGAACGCGCCTCGCGCCGCGACGCCCTGCGCGTGGTGCACACCATGCGCGAGGCGCTGGAGGCGGGCGACCTGCTGGCCGTGTTCCCCGAAGGCACCACCAGCAACGGCATCGTGCTGCTGCCGTTCCATGCCAACCTGCTGCAGGCGGCCATCAGCGCCGATGCGCCCGTGCTGCCGGTGGGCCTGCGCTTCGTCGACGCCCGCACCGGCGCACCCAGCCAGGCCGCGAGCTACGTGGGCGAGGAGACGCTGGTCGGCTCGCTCTGGCGCACCCTCGGCGCCGACGGCCTGGTGGCCGTGGTGCATTACGGAGCGCCGCAGCACGCCGACGGGCGCGACCGCCGCACCTGGGCGGACGATCTGCGGGGCGTGGTGGACGGACTGCGGCGCAGCTGAAGCGGTGAGGGGGCGCAGCCGCCCTTCACCATCACAACATTGCTATTAAAAATATAGCGTAAGACCCTTATCCAGCGGGCGATGGTGGCCTAACTGGTATGGAATCGGCAGCGCATCAGCCCCGAGGAAACGTCACCACGTGCTGCACCTGCGGCCGGATGCCGATCCAGTCGCCGACCGCATGGTCGTGGTGGGTGGGCACATGGGCCATCACGGTGAGGCCATTCGCCAGCTGCAGGGTGTAGAGGAATTCCGACCCCCTGAACGCCTTGCGCACGATGCGCGCCTGCACCGGCGCATCGTCGTCGTGCACCACGTCGTCGGCGCGCAGCAGCACGTCGCATTCGCCGCCCGGGTAGGCGCCGGGCAGCGGGCATTCCTCCAGGTCGGTCAGGTCGCCCAGCGGGGTGCGGGCCACTACCCCGCCGCCGGGTTGGTGCTGCAGCGTGGCCGGGGCGAACACGCCGTGGCCGATGAAGTCCGCCACGAAGCGCGTGGCCGGGCGGTGGTAGAGCGCATAGGCGGCGTCCCACTGGTGCAGGGTGCCCGACTCCACCACGCCGATGCGGTCGCCGATGGCGAAGGCCTCCAGCTGGTCGTGGGTGACGAAGAGCGCCGTCGCGCCGGCCGCCTTCAAGATGCCGCGCACCTCGTGCGCCAGGCGTTCGCGCAGCTCCACGTCCAGGTTGGAGAAGGGCTCGTCCAGCAGCATCAGCTGGGGGCGCGGCGCCAGCGCCCGAGCCAGCGCCACGCGCTGCTGCTGCCCGCCGGAGAGTTCGTGCGGAAAGCGCCCGGCGCTGCCTTCGAGCCCCACCAGCGCCAGCACCTCGGCCACGCGCGCGGCCTGCTCGGCCTTGGGCGCGGAATGGATGCCGAAGGCCACGTTGCGGCCCACCGTCAGGTGCGGGAAGAGGGCGTAGTCCTGGAACACCATGCCGATGCGCCGGCGCTCGGGCGGCACGCTGCGGCCCACGCCGCCCACCACCGCGCCGCCCAGGCGGATCTCGCCGCCCGTCACCGGCTCCAGCCCCGCCACGGCGCGCAGCAGCGTGGTCTTGCCGCAGCCCGACGGGCCGATGAGCACGCCGATCTCGCCGGCCGGCAGGCCCAGGCTCACGCCGCGCACGGCCGGTTGCGGGCGCCCGGCGTAGCGCACTTCCAGTTCGGAGACTTCAAGAAACATGGGCGGGATTCTAGAAGGCGCGGATACGCAGATGCGTAGAATTCGCATTTGCATTGCAGGCGCGAGGGGTACCCCACGCGGTGTCCTGTCAGCCGGCCGGCCACGGCGCGACTCGCCTTCCTTCTCTCTTTCTACCGGTCCAAGCTCCTTGTCTTCCTTCCGATTCGCCCGCTCCGCGCTGCGCTCGCTGCCGCTCGTCGCGCTGGCCGCCCTGCTCACCCTGCCCGTGCTGGCGGTGCTGGGCTCGTGGCTGCCCTGGGGCCAGGGCGGCGAGGCGGCGGGCGCCATCCTGCGCGAGATGGCGTCCACCGTGCTGCCCGGCTACTTCGCCACCACCGTTTGGCTGGGGCTGGCCGTGGCGGTGGGTGCCGCCGTGGTGGGCACGGCCACGGCGGCGGCCGTCACGCTGTTCGACTTCCGCGGCCGACGCACCATGGAATGGCTGCTGCTTCTGCCGCTGGCCATGCCGGCCTACGTGACGGCCTATGCGTACACCGACTTCCTGCAGTTCAGCGGCCCGCTGCAGGTCTGGCTGCGCGCCACCTATGGGCTGGAAGGGCGGCTCCTGCCCGAGGTGCGCAGCCTGGGCGGGGCGATATGGGTGTTCATCTTCTCGCTCTACCCGTATGTGTACCTGCTGGCGCGCACCGCCCTGGGCGAGCGCGCCGCGCACCTGATGGAGGCTGCCCGCCTGCTGGGCGCGCCGCTTTCCCGCCGCATCCGCACCGTAGCGCTGCCGCTGGCGCGCCCGGCCGTCGCCGCCGGCGTGGCGCTGGTGCTGATGGAGACGCTTGCCGACTTCGGCGTGGCCAGCTATTTCGGCATCCAGACCTTCACCACCGGCATCTACAAGGCCTGGCTGTCGATGGACAACCGGCTGGCGGCGGCGCAATTGGCCACCATGCTGCTGGTGCTGGTTGTGGTGCTGCTGCAGCTGGAGCTGCGCGCGCAGCGCCGCATGCGCTTTGCCACTGGCAGCGCCGGGCGCGCCGGCTCGGCCGAGGCGCAGCCGCAGCAGCTGACGGGCTGGCGCTGCGCGGGCGCCTGGGCCGTCTGCCTGCTGCCGGTGCTGCTGGGTTTCGCGGCGCCGGTGGCCTTCATGCTGCGGCCGCTGGCGGCCGACTGGTCGGTGCTGCCCTGGGACCGATTCGTGGAGTGGGCCGGTAACAGCGTGCGGCTGGGCACGATCACGGCCGCGCTGGCCGTGGCGATCGCGCTGGCGCTGGCATTCGCCGTGCGCCGCCGGCCGGCCGCGCTGACCCGGGGCGTGGTGCAGCTGGCCAGCCTGGGCTACGCGGTGCCGGGCGCCGTCATCGTGGTGGGGCTGCTGCTGCCCGTGGGCTGGGCGCAGAGCGTGGCGCTGCAATGGGGCCTGCCCGCGCTCATCACGGCGACGGCCGTGGGCATCGTGTGGGCGTACCTGGTGCGCTTTTGCGCGGTCGCGCTGCAGTCGCTGCAGAGCGGCTATGCCCGCATTCCCGCCAGCCTGGACGAATCGGCGCGCATGCTGGGCGCCGGCGGGGCAGGGCTGCTGGCGCGCGTGCACTGGCCGCTGCTGCGGCGATCGACCGCCGCCGCCGCGCTGCTGGTGTTCGTCGACGTGATGAAGGAGCTGCCCGCCACCATGGTGCTGCGGCCCTTCAACAGCGACACGCTGGCCGTCGTCGCCTACCAGCTGGCCCGCGACGAGCGGCTGGGCGAGGCCGCGCTGCCCTCGCTGGCGCTGGTGGCCGTGGGCCTGGTGCCGGTGATGCTGCTGAGCCGCACGCTGCGGGCGTCCGGCCGGTCGGGCACGAGCGCCTAGCGAGCGCCTAGACTCTCCCGCCATGACCGAATCCGCCATCACCCTCTACCACAACGCCCGCTGCAGCAATTCGCGCGGAGCCCTGGCGCTGCTGCAGGAGCGCGGCATCGAGCCGCGCATCGTCGACTACATCGCCACGCCGCTGGACCACGCCCAGCTGCGGGCGCTGGTGGCCCGCCTGGGCGTGCCCGTGCGCGAGCTGATGCGCACGAAGGAGGCGGTCTACGCCGATCTGGGCCTGGCCGATCCGCGGGTCGGCGATGAGCAGCTCATCGACGCCATCGCCCGCCACCCGGTGCTGCTGAACCGGCCCATCGTGGTCACGCCCAGGGGCGCCTTGCTCTGCCGCCCGCCGGAGCGGGTGCTCGGGCTGCTGGACTGAGCTGAGCTTCGCGGGCGGCAGGGCCCCGAAAACGGTGCGGTTGCGCCCGCGAGCCGCCGCTTTGTATAATGGCGGGCTTCGCAGCGATTGACAGGTTCCGCGGCGAAGTCTCATCCCCACCTAAGAGGCTTCCTTCAGAGAAGCACCGACCGTGGAAAAGAACCGACCAAACCCCTCTTTTCTTCAGAGAGAAACTCATGACTACTACTTTCAGCGCAAAGCCCGCTGAGGTCGTGCACGAGTGGTTTGTGATTGACGCGACCGACAAGGTCCTCGGACGAGTAGCCAGCGAAGTTGCTCTCCGTTTGCGCGGCAAACACAAGGCCATTTACACGCCTCACGTCGATACCGGCGATTTCATCGTCATCATCAACGCAGCCCAACTCAAGGTCACCGGCACCAAGTCGCTCGACAAGGTGTACTACCGTCACTCGGGCTATCCCGGCGGTATCACGGCCACGAACTTCCGCGACATGCAAGCCAAGCACCCCGGCCGCGCGCTGGAAAAGGCCGTCAAGGGCATGCTGCCCAAGGGCCCGCTCGGCTACGCCATGATCAAGAAGCTCAAGGTGTACGGCGGCGCGGAACATCCGCACACCGCTCAGCAGCCCAAAGCGCTGGAAATCTAAGGAGCCTTGAATGATTGGTGAATGGAACAATGGCACCGGCCGTCGCAAGTCCAGCGTCGCCCGTGTGTTTCTGAAGAAGGGTTCCGGCAAGATCACTGTGAATGGCAAAGACATTCAGCAGTACTTCGGCCGCGAAACCTCCATCATGATTGCCAAGCAGCCGCTGGTGCTGACCAACCATGTCGAGACCTTCGACATCCAGGTCAACGTGCACGGCGGCGGTGAATCCGGCCAGGCCGGTGCAGCCCGCCACGGCATCACCCGCGCCCTGATCGACTACGACGCAACGCTGAAGTCCATGCTGAGCCAAGCCGGCTTCGTGACCCGCGACGCCCGTGAAGTCGAACGTAAGAAGGTCGGTCTGCGCTCCGCACGCCGCGCCAAGCAGTTCTCGAAGCGTTAATCCGCCTCGCTGCATCTGCCGCCATGCTGTCCGGGCCGGTCACATCCGACTCGCAGCGTGCCGCGAAAACCGCCTCCGGGCGGTTTTTTCGTTTCCGGATCGCGCCTTCCGCTTCCAGCCCGAGGAGACACCCGCCATGCGATTTCGCCTGCTGCGCCGCCGCCTGACCATCAGTGCACCGCGCGTGTCCATCCGCAGTGCCTTGCCCTGGCCGCTGCGCTGGCTGGTGGCGGCCGTGCTGCTCGGGTTCTCGGCCGCGCTGGCGCTCTGGGCCTTCGAATTCGGCAAGAGCATCGCCGGGCTCGACACCGGCTCGCGGGAAGAGCTGGTGCGCCTGCGCGAAGACGTCACGCGGCTGCGCGCCGACGCCCGCCAGCAGCAGGAAGCGGCCAGCACCGCCACCAGCCTGCTCACGGCCGAGCGCGCCGCGCTGGAGCGCGTGCAGACGCAGATGCGCCAGCTGCAGGCCGACAACCAGGCGCTGCGCGACGACCTGGGCTTCTTCGAGAAGCTCATTCCCGCCGCCCGCGCGGACGGCGTCTCCATCCGCGCGCTGCAGGCCGAGCGGCAGGGCGCCCGCCAGCTGCGCTGGCAGGTGCTGGTGCTGCAGCCGGTGCGCAACGCACCCGAATTCAAGGGCCGGCTGGAGGTGCTGCTGTCGGGCACGCAGAACGGCCAGCCCTGGTCAGGCGCGCAGCCGGCGGCCGCCCAGCCGCTGCAGCTGCAGCAGTACCGCCGGCTGGAAGGGGTTGCCGAGCTGCCCGAAGGTGTCGTGGTAAAAACCGTCACCGCTCGCGTGCTGGAAGGCAATGCCGTGCGCACCGTCCACAGCGTGGACCTCGATTGACGCCGATCCGCACCGCCGATCCGCAGCCCGGCCTGCCCGCCGCGCCTGCATCCCCCCAGGAGCCCAACCCATGTTTTCACGCAAGAAGCAACCTCCCATCAAGAGCCTGATCGCCCAGGGCACGCGCGTGCAAGGCGACGTGCAGTTCAGCGAAGGCCTGCGCATCGACGGCGAGGTGGTGGGCGAGGTGCGGGCCGCGCCGGACGTGCCCAGCATCCTGGTGGTGTCCGAATCCGGCCGGGTGGAAGGCGCACTGCATGCGGCGCACGTCATCATCAATGGAGCGGTCGAGGGCCCCGTGCATGCGGCCGAGCTGCTGGAGCTGCAGCCCAAGGCCCGCATCACCGGCGCCGTGCACTACAAGGCGCTGGAGATGCACCAGGGCGCCACCATCACCGGGCAGATGTCGCCCACGGCGGTGCCGCTGCTCGAGGAAAAGCCCACACTGAAGTTGGCGTCAAACGCGAGCTGACCTGAATGAACCCGGGGATTGCAGTAGCATCCCCTGCAAACCCTCCCGAAGGAGCACCCGATGAGCGCCGTAGCCGACAACATCCAGACCGACATGCCCGCCCCGATCCTCTTCACCGACAGCGCCGCTGCCAAGGTGGCGGATCTGATCGCCGAAGAAGGCAACCCTGACCTGAAGCTGCGCGTATTCGTGCAGGGCGGCGGGTGCTCGGGCTTTCAATACGGCTTCACGTTCGACGAGATCACGAACGACGACGACACCACCATGACCAAGAACGGCGTGTCGCTGCTGATCGACGCGATGAGCTACCAGTACCTGGTCGGCGCCGAGATCGACTACAAGGAAGACCTGCAGGGCGCGCAGTTCGTCATCAAGAACCCGAACGCCACCACCACCTGCGGTTGCGGTTCGAGCTTCTCGACCTGACACCCCGCCAGACCGCCACAAGCCGCCATCAGGGCGGCTTTTTCGTTCCCGCCCGCCGCGCTCCATGTCCCTCCACCCCGCCGACCCGTCCCCGACGCCCGCCCCGAACCCGGAACGCCGCATCCTGCTCTGGATCGTGGCGGTGGGTTTCTTCATGCAGACGCTGGACGCCACCATCGTCAACACGGCATTGCCGGCCATGGCGGCCAGCCTGGGCGAGAGCCCGTTGCGCATGCAGTCGGTGATCGTCGCCTATTCGCTGACCATGGCGATGCTGATTCCCGCGTCCGGCTGGCTGGCCGACCGGTTCGGCACGCGCCGCGTCTTCCTCTTCGCCATCGCCGTGTTCTCGCTGGGCTCGCTCGCCTGCGCGCTGTCGCGGCACGTGAACGAGCTGGTGGCGGCGCGGGTGCTGCAGGGCCTGGGCGGGGCGCTGCTGCTGCCCGTGGGGCGCCTGGCGGTGCTGCGCACCTTCCCCCGTGGCGAGTTCCTGGAGGCGATGAGCTTCGTGGCCATTCCTGGGCTCATCGGCCCGCTACTCGGGCCCACCCTGGGCGGCTGGCTGGTGCAGAGCGCCTCCTGGCACTGGGTGTTCCTCATCAACCTGCCGGTGGGCCTGCTGGGCCTGGCCGCCGCCGCGCGCTACATGCCGGACCTGCGGCCGCCCAAGGTGGACGGGTTCGATCTGGGCGGCTATCTGCTGCTGGCCTTCGGCATGGTGGCCATTTCGCTGTCGATCGAGGCCGCCGGCGTGGTGGGCCGCGCGGGTGCGGCGGCGCTGGGCGTGGGCGGCCTGGTGGCGCTGGTGGTGTACTGGCTGCATGCGGTGCGGCACGAGCGGCCGCTCTATTCGCCGCAGCTCTTTCGCGTGCGCACGCTGTCCGTGGGGCTGCTGGGCAATCTGTTCTGCCGCCTGGGCAGCGGGGCGATGCCGTTCCTCATTCCCGTGTCGCTGCAGCTGCTGCTGCAGTATTCGCCGCTGCATGCCGGCCTGATGATGCTGCCCGCCGCGCTGGCGGGCATGGCCGTCAAGCGCATCGCCGCGCCACTGATCCGCCGCCACGGCTACCGCAACACGCTGGTGACCAACACGGCAGTGCTGGGCCTGCTGATGGCCAGCTTCGCGCTGCGCCAGCCGGACTGGCCGCTGGCCTGGCAGGTGCTGCAGCTGGCCGCGTTCGGCGCCGTCAACTCGCTGCAGTTCACGGCCATGAACACCATCACCCTGAAAGACCTGGACGGAGCCAGCGCCAGCAGCGGCAACGGCCTCCTGTCGATGGTGCAGATGCTGGCCATGGGCCTGGGCGTGGCGGTGGCGGGCGCGGTGCTGTCGGAGTGGAGCCAGACTTATGGCGGCTCGGAAGTGCCGAGTGCCGTGCTGCACGCCTTCCAGTCCACCTTCCTGACGGTGGGCTTCATCACCGTCGCCTCGGCCGCCGTCTTCTGGCAGTTGCCGAAAGAGGCGCGCACGCCGCCCCGCGAAGGCCCCGAGGTGTCGGGCCAGGGCTGAGCGATGGGGAAAGGGGCTGCCGGCCTGGCGGCCCGCTGGCGCATCAGGCCGGGTAGAGGGCGCCCAGAATCCGCGGCCCGGCGGCGCCGGTCACCTGAGGCAGGTTGCCCGGTTCTCGCCGAATGGCCCGGCGTGCCAGCCAGGCGAACGCGGCGGCCTCGACCTGCTGGGACGGCAGGCCGAACGCGTCGGTGGGACGCACGTCGACGCCCGGCAACGCAGCGGCCATGCGCCGCATCAGGTGGCCATTGCGCGCCCCGCCGCCGCACACCGCCAGCTGTTTGCTCTCTTTTCCATAGCTGACCACGCTGGCGGCGCAAGCGCGGGCGGTCAATTCGGTCAAGGTGGCCTGCACGTCTGGCGGTGCCACGCCAGGGCAGGCCTGCAGGTGGCCGTCCAGCCATGCGGCATGGAACAGATCGCGCCCCGTGCTCTTGGGCGGCGGCTGGTGCAAGAAAGGTTCGGCCAGCAGCCGCTCCAGCAGGTCGGGCAGGACGCGGCCCTGCGCCGCCCAGGTGCCGTCCGCGTCGTAGGGTCGGCCGGTGTGCCGCTCGCACCAGTGGTCCATCAGGGCATTGCCCGGGCCGCAGTCGAAGCCCAGCACCTCGCCGCCTGCGCCCAGCACGCTCAGGTTGGCGATGCCGCCGATGTTCAGCACGCAGACCGTCGCACCCGCCTGCCCGAACACGGCCTGGTGGAAGGCCGGCACCAGCGGCGCGCCCTGGCCGCCGGCGGCCACGTCGCGGCTGCGGAAGTCGGCCACCACGGTGATGCCGGTGCGCTCGGCCAGCAGGGCCGGGCTGTTCAGCTGCAGGGTGTAGCCGACGCCGTCGAAAAGCCCCGGCCGGTGCCGCACCGTCTGTCCATGCGCGCCGATTGCCCGCACGTCGGCGGGCTGGAGCCGTGCTTGCTGCAACAGGCGCTGCACCACCTCGGCATAGATCGCCGTCAGCGCATTGGCGGCCAGGGCGGCGCGGTGCAGCTCGTCCGCCCCGCTGGTGTTGAGCGCCAGCAACTCCGCTTTCAGTGCGTCGGGCAGCGATGCGGATTCGAAGCCGGTGACCCGCAGTGCGCCAGTGGCGTCGAACGCGACCAACGCGCCATCGACCCCATCGAGCGAGGTGCCCGACATCAGTCCGATGTAGCGTTCAGTGGAAACCATCTTCGAACAAACCAGGGGCGTGTGGCGAGGGCAGGGTGTTGACCAGTGGACGCCACGGAACCGGCTTCGCCGGGCCGTCGGCGTCGTCACCCTTCCCGGCTTGCGCAGCAAGCCGAGAGGAGGGGGGAGCGGCGTAGCCGATCAGGGGGATGAACCTCTATTCAGCGCTGGCCACTTCGACCTGCGCGGCGGAAGCCAGCTGCACGCGCATGTTCGACGCCAAGCGGCTGAAGGCGGCGCGCGATGCGGCCGACACCGGCTGGGCGGCTTCGCTCTGCTGGGCGATGGTCATCGGATCCTGGTGCTGGCCGTTGACGC
Organism: Acidovorax sp. FG27; assembly: GCF_040365715.1. NCBI lineage: Bacteria > Pseudomonadati > Pseudomonadota > Betaproteobacteria > Burkholderiales > Comamonadaceae > Acidovorax > Acidovorax sp. FG27. The sequence goes on along the minus strand of NZ_BAABVY010000009.1, from coordinate 1,312,335 downwards.
GGAATTCGAAGTGCAGGTGGGGGCCGGTGGCCCAGCCGGTCGCGCCCACGGCGCCGATCTTCTGGCCTTGCTCCACCGACTGGCCGGGGCGCACGTCGATGCGGCTCAAGTGGGCGTAGACGGTGACGTGCTGGTTGCGGTGCTTGACGTAGATCACGTTGCCGTAGCCGTTCTGCACGCCGGCGAAGTCCACCACGCCGTCGCCCACCGTGCGCACGGCGGTGCCCGTGGGGGCGGCAAAGTCGGTGCCCAGATGGGCGCGCCACTTCTGCAGGATGGGGTGGAAGCGCATCTGGAAGCCGCTGGAGATGCGCGAGAACTCGACCGGAGAGGTCAGGTAGGCGCGGCGCATGCTCTCGCCGTTCAGCGTGTAGTAGGCGCCCTTGGAGGCGTTCGGCTCCTGGAACCACACGGCGTCGTGCGTCTTGCCGTTGTTGTGGAATTCGGCGCTCAGCACACGGCCGCTGCGCAGCGGCTCGCCGTCGGCTTCGAGCGTTTCATACACCACCGAGAAGCGGTCTTCCTTGCGCAGTGCGCGGTGGAAGTCGATGTTGCTGGAGAAGACCTCGGCCAGCTGGATGGCGACGGCGTCGGGAATGTTGGCCGCATCGGTCGCGGCGAAGAGCGAGCTGCGGATGACGCCGCCGGCCAGGCGCGCGCCCACCGACAGCGGGGCGGTCTCGATGCGCGAAGCGAAAGCGCCGTTGCCCTCGGCGCGCTCGACCACCAGGCGCTTGAAGCTGCCGCTGTCGTCCGGCGCCCAGCGGGCCGTCATGCGCACCAGCCGGTGGTCGTCGGTGGCTTCGATGCTCACCGAGCGGCCTCCGCGGCCCAGCAGGTTCTGGCGCACCAGGTTGTCGCCGCGCAGGAAGGCGGCGGCGGCCGGGTCGGCCACGCCCATGCGCTGCAGGATGCTTTCGGCCGAGTCGTTGGCGCGGGTCTGGTCGGTACGGTAGAGCGAATAGCTGGGAATGTCGAGCAGGGCCGTGAGCGGCGTGTCGCTGGCCAGCGATTCCACCGGGTAGGCCACGGTGCGCACGGGCAGGTCCGACGCATCGGGGGCCAGGTTGGCGACGGCGAAAGCGCCACCACCGGCGGTGAGGAGCAGGGTGGCGATGGCGGCGGTGATGCGCTTCGGGTGCTTGCTGGCGATGGTGGACAGGCGATCCAGCACGGTCAGGCAGGCAGTGGTCAAGCCGTTGGTCAAAGGTGGTCCCCAAATGGTGCAGCCAGGCCCTGCCGGCCGGTGAGGGTGCCGGGCGGGCGAGGGCGGGATGCACGGATGTCAGTGCGCAGCGGCGCGGCCGGCGGTGAGCGGGCCACTAGAATCAGCCAGTGCGAAGTGGGCCGAAGTATAGCGATGCGCCTACGGATAGACCGCCAAAAAACCCTTATGAATCAATCTGCTGTTACAACATTCCCGGTGACCGATGGTGTAGGACGCGCGCTGGAGGTCACGCTGCGGGGTGTGGAAGAGCTGCTGCCTCGGGACGAATGGACCCGCAAGCTGGCCCGCTCCGAAGCCACCGGCCAGCCGCTGCGCATCAAGCTGGGCCTGGACCCGACCGCGCCGGACATCCACTTCGGGCACACCGTGGTGCTCAACAAGATGCGCCAGCTGCAGAACCTGGGACACCAGGTGATCTTCCTGATCGGCGACTTCACCACGCTGATCGGCGACCCCTCGGGCCGCAACACGACGCGCCCGCCGCTCACGCCCGAGCAGATCAAGGCCAACGCCGAGACCTACTACACCCAGGCCGCCAAGGTGCTGGACCCGGCCCGTACCGAGATCCGCTACAACAGCGAATGGAGTGAGCCGCTGGGCGCCGCCGGCATGATCCAGCTGGCCGCCAAGTACACCGTGGCCCGCATGATGGAGCGCAACGATTTCCACCAGCGCTTCACCGACGGCAGCTCGATCAGCCTGCATGAGTTCCTCTACCCACTGCTGCAGGGCTATGACTCCGTCGCCCTGAAGAGCGACCTGGAACTGGGCGGCACCGACCAGAAGTTCAACCTGCTGATGGGCCGCCACCTGCAGCAGGAGTACGGCCAGGAGCCGCAGTGCATCCTCACCATGCCGCTGCTGGTGGGCCTGGACGGCGTGGACAAGATGTCCAAGTCGAAGAACAACTACATCGGCATCACCGAAGAGGCCAACAGCATGTTCGCCAAGGTGCTGTCGATCTCCGACACGCTGATGTGGGACTGGTACACGCTGCTGTCGTTCAAGACGATGGCCGAGATCGAGGCGCTGAAAAGCGAGGTGGCGGGCGGGCGCAACCCCAAGGACGCCAAGGTGGCGCTGGCCAAGGAGCTCACCGCACGCTTTCACAGCGCCGCGGCGGCCGATGCGGCCGAGCAGGACTTCATCCACCGCAGCAAGGGCGGCGTGCCCGACGAGATTCCCGAGGTGCAACTGGCCGGCGCGCCGCTGGGCATCGGCGCGCTGCTGAAGCAGGCGAACCTGGCGCCCTCGTCCAGCGAGGCCCACCGGCTGATCGACGGCGGCGGCGTGCGGGTGGACGGCGCGGTGGTCAGCGACAAGGGCCTGAAACTCGATGCCGGCACCTTCGTCGTTCAGGTGGGCAAGCGCAAGTTCGCCCGGGTGACGCTCGGCGCCTGAGCGGCCCCATGCGCCACCTTTTTGAATGAAAACCGGCCCGCGCGCCGATGGGTATTGGGCCTGTAGCTATAAAAAATATAGCAAAAGAGTGCCGACGCCTTCTCAGGCGAGCGACGAGCCGTCCAGATCGTCGTTCAGGTCCGGGTCGGGCACCTCGCCGATCGCTTGGCGCGTGGCATCGGCCTGGCGCATCAGCCAGGCGCAGAAGGCCTTGATCTCGGGCCGCTGGCCGCTGCGCGGGCCGACCATCATCCAGTAGGCCAGCGGCGAGTCGAGCCGATGGCCCGGCAGCACTTCCACCAGGTCGCCCGCAGCCAGGCCGTCGGCGATCAGCGGCATGCGCGCCAGCGCCAGGCCCTGGCCGGCCAGGGCCGCCTGCACGATCTGCTGGGCGTAGTTGAAGTACAGCCAGCGCTTGGGCTGCAGCTTGCCGTGGCCGTGCAGCTCGAACCAGCGGCGCCAGGTCAGCCATTCCAGGTTCTGCGTGCGGTGGGCGTCGCCCGCCTCGATCAGCGTGAACTGGGCGATGTCCTCCGGCCGGCGGATGGGCGGCGCGCTTTTCAGCAGCCACGGGCTGGCCACCACCGCCAGCTGCTCGCCGAACAGCCGGTGCGCGCCGTGTTCCACGCCGCCGGGCAGGCGGTAGCGCAGCGCCAGGTCCACATCGGCGGTGTCCAGGTCCACCACCGTGTCGGTGGCGTCGATGCGGATGTCGATGTCGGGGTTGTCGCGCTGGAATTCCTCCATGCGCGGGATGAGCCACATTGACGCGAAGCTGGCCCAGGTGGTGATGGCCACGCTCTTGCGGCCGGCCGTCTGCCGCACCAGCCGCACGGCGGCGTCCATGCGCTCGAGCGCCGGGCCCACGGCGCGCTGCAGCTGCGCGCCTGCGCTGGTGAGTTCCACCGCCCGCGTGTGGCGCAGAAAGAGCGGCACGCCCACTTCATCTTCCAGCGACTGGATCTGCCGGCTGACGGCCGACTGGGTGAGCGAGAGTTCCTCGGCCGCCGCCCGGAAGTTCAGGTGACGCGCCACGGCCAGGAAGGCGCGCCAGTGGCCGGCCGCCACGGGCCGGGTGCGCAGGTGGGCGATCGGGGCGGGAGACGAGGTCATGGCGCGCTTTTCGTATTGATGCGAAATGAACATTAAACGAGCGGGCTTGCGTCATCAATCGCCAGCCCTTGCAGGGGCTGCAGCGTCATCAACGCGCCAACCGCTTCGCCGCGAATTTTGCCATTGATGCGAATCGGGAATCTTTGCCGCAGTTGCTTTTCATTGGACGCTGCAGTGCGGCCCGCGCACCATCGGGGCCTGGATCCATGACGGATCTGGAATTTTTACCGGAGCCCAGCACCATGAACCCGAGCAATGTCCTGAATTCGCAAACGTCATCGAGCCCTGTCGGCGTGGCCGCGCAGGATATCCACACCCTGGCCGCCGGCCAGGCCCGCAGCCTGCATGCCCGCACGCCCATGGCGCTGCGCGTGATGAGCGGGCGGGCCTGGGTCACGATCGAGGCCGCGCCGGACGGCACCGGGGGCCAGGCGGCCGGGGACGTGTTCCTGCACGCGGGCCAGACGTTCTGGGTCGGCCCCCGCCAGCACCTGGTGCTGGAGCCTCTGGGCCGGGGCGCGCTGCAGTTCTGCTGGCGTGCGGCCAGCGCCGTGCGCGCCGAGGCCGCGGGCCACGATGCGCGCATCGGCTGGCCGGTGGCGCAGGCCGGCGGCCCCTGCGGCGCCTGAGCACCGATGCTTGGCGCGCCCGTTCAATGCAAAGAGCCTGCAGCGCCCGTCGAAGGGGCGCTGCAGGCTCTTTGTTTGTTTGGGAAGGCAGCCGGCGAGGCTTACTCGGGCTCCACCGCCAGGTCGACGAACGCCCGCACGGCGGCCGGCCCGCGCAGGCCTTCCAGCCGCTCCAGCGCGGTTTCGTCCTCGAGCGTGCTGAACCCCAGGCTGAAGTTCTGGAAGCGGCGCGCGGCCAGCGGCGCGTCGTGCAGCACCTCCACGTAGACGTGGCGCGGGTCTTTGCGGATGCGGTCCAGCAGGGCGCGCACTTCCAGCTCGGGGCCTTCCAGTTGCTGGCCGAAGCGCTGGCCGTCGAACACCAGCAGGCCGGTGATGCCCGACAGCTGGTTGTGGTGCCGCGCGTACCCGGCGATGCTGGCCACGGCGCTCAGCGGCTGACCCTCGGACAAGGTGCTGACGTAGAGGACTTCGTAGAGGGGCGAGGTGGAGGGCGGAACGGCGGACATTGCGGCGCATCCTGCCCGCGCCGAGCCCCCCGCGCAATGTCAAAAGACATAGGATTTCCCCCCTAGAATCGCGCCGCCATGAACGCTGCCGCCGCCCACACCGTGTGCCCCCGTCATTGCGACGAATGCGGTCTGCGCCGCACCGCCGCCTTCTCTCCCGTCAACCCGTCGGTGCTCTCGTCCATCGAACGCCTGCGCAGCGGTACGCACCTGGTGCCGGCCGGGGGCACGCTGATCCGAGAGCGCCAGCCCAACGTACGGCTCTACACGCTGTATGCCGGCTGGGCCTTCCGCTACAAGACGTTGTCGGACGGGCGGCGGCAGATCCTGAACTTCCTCTTGCCGGGCGACCTGGCCGGCCTGCAGCAGCAGTTCGGCGAGACCTCGCTGCACGGCGTGGACGCCATCACCGACTGCCATTTCTGCGTTTTCGAGGAAGACACGCTCTGGGAGCTGTACAAGGACCATTCGCGCCTGGGCTACGAGGTCACCTGGCTCGCCGCGCGCGAGGAAAGCCTGGTGGACGACAACCTGCTCACCGCCGGCCGCCGCACCGCGCCGGAGCGGGTCGCCGTGCTGCTGCTGCAGCTGCACCGCCGGCTGGACCGGCTGGGCCTGGTCGATGCGGACGGCTCCGTGGCGTTCCCGCTCACCCAGCAGCACATCGCCGATGCCCTGGGCCTGTCGCTGGTCCACACCAACAAGACGCTGCGCCGGCTGGCCCAGCTGGGCCTGCACGACCTCTCGGGCGGGCGGCTGCGCATCCTGAACGCACGGGTGCTGGCGCGCATCGCCGAGGTGTACGACACCGTGCCGCGCCAGGCGCCGCTGCTGTAGCCGGCCGCCGGTGGCGTGGCGCTGCCGCGGGCCTGGCGGCACACGGCCGGCCGGATAATCGCGGCAGACCCGTTCCGCGTCCTGCGCTTCGCTTCCTTCCTCGCCCCTGCCATGACCGCTGCCACCGCCTCCTCCCTCGTTCCTTCTTCCGCCACCGCGCCGGATTCCGCTTCGGGCGCCACGGCGCTGGACGTCGTCATCATGGCCGCCGGCAAGGGCACCCGCATGAAGAGCCGCACGCCCAAGGTGCTGCAGCGCCTGGCCGGGCGTCCGCTGCTCTGGCACGTGCTGGATCAGGCCGCCAGCCTGTCCGCCCGCCGCGTCGTCGTGGTGACGGGCCATGGTGCTATGGAAGTAGAAGCATCCACCGCAGGCGCGGCGGGCGCTGGCGGCACTTTTGACCTTCAATTCGTGCGGCAGGAGCCGCAGCTGGGCACGGGCCACGCCGTGCAGCAGGCCGTGCCTGCGCTGGCGGGCGACGGCACGGTGGTGGTGCTGTCGGGCGACGTGCCGCTCACCCGGGCCGACACGCTGGCCGCGCTCGTGGCCGCCTCGCGCCCCGACCGGCTGGCCCTGCTGACCGTGACGCTGCCCGACCCCACCGGCTACGGCCGCATCGTGCGCGGCGCGGACGGGGCCGTGCGGGGCATCGTCGAGCACAAGGACGCCAGCGACGCCGAGCGCGCCATCGACGAGGTCTACAGCGGCATCATGGCCGTGTCCGCGCGCCTGCTGGCCGCGTGGCTTTCGCGCCTCTCCAACGACAACGCGCAGGGCGAGTACTACCTGACCGACATCGTCGCCTTGGCCGTCGCCGACGGCGTGCCCGTGGCGGCCCACCGCATCGCCGACGCGCTGCAGGTGGCGGGCGTCAACAGCCCCCTGCAGCTGGCCGAGCTGGAGCGCGCCCATCAACTGCGTCAGGCCCGTGCGCTGATGGAGCAGGGCGTGCGCCTGGCCGACCCGGCGCGCTTCGACGTGCGGGACGACGCGCGCAGCGGCTCGCGCGGCCAGCTGGTCTGCGGGCAGGACGTGGAGATCGACGTCAACTGCGTCTTCACCGGCCGGGTGGAGCTGGGCGAGGGCGTGCAGATCGGCGCGAACTGCTGCATCGCCAACGCGGCCATCGCCGCGGGCGCGGTGATCCACCCGTTCACCCACATCGACGGCGAGAAGGCCGGCGCGGCGGTGGGCGCGGGCGCGCTGATCGGCCCCTTCGCCCGGCTGCGGCCCGGCGCTCAACTGGGGCGTGACGTGCACATCGGCAACTTCGTCGAAGTGAAGAATTCCACCCTGGCCGACGGCGCCAAGGCCAACCACCTGGCCTACCTGGGCGACGCCACGGTGGGCGAGCGGGTCAACTACGGCGCGGGCAGCATCACCGCCAACTACGACGGCGCCAACAAGCACCGCACGGTGATCGAGGCGGACGTGCACGTCGGCAGCAACTGCGTGCTGGTGGCGCCGGTCACCATCGGCGCGGGCGGCACGGTGGGCGCGGGCTCCACCATCGCCAAGAGCACGCCGCCCGGTGCCTTGAGCGTGGTGCGCGGCAAGCAGATCGTGAAGGACCCCTGGCAGCGCCCGGCCAAGCAGCCGCCGGCCCCCAAGGCATGACCGGCGCCGGCCGCACCGCGCTCGCCGGCCCGCCGGCCGATGCCGCGGCGCCCGGCGACGGGCTGGATGCCGGTGCGCTGCGCGCCCTGCTGGCCGAGCGCGACCGAGCCCTGTCCGACGCCCGCGCCGCGCAGGAGGAATTTCTGCGCGCCGTCTCGCACGACCTGCGGGCGCCGCTGCGGCACATCACCTCCTACACCCCGCTGGTGCGTGAACTGGTGGAGGACGACGTGCAGGGCCTGCAGGGCGAGGCGCGGGCGGAGGCCGGCAGCTTTCTCGACACGCTGGACCAGGCTGCGCGGCGCATGGGCCGGATGCTCGACGGCCTGCTCGCGCTGTCGCGCATCGCCCAGGCGCAGCTGGACCGCGCGCCGGTGGACCTGGGCGCCGTCGTGGCCGACGTGCGGCACACGCTGGCCGGCGCCGCGCCGGGCCGCGCCATCGACTGGCAGGTCGCGCCGGCGTTGCCCGTCGTCGTGGGCGATGCCGCGCTGCTGGGGCTGCTGCTCGCCGAAGTGTTGGGCAATGCGGTCAAGTTCACGCGGGACCGCGCACCGGCGCGCATCGACGTGGACGGCGGCACGGCCGCAGACGGCACGGCCTGGCTGTCGGTGCGCGACAACGGCACCGGATTCGAGCCGGCGCGCGCCGGCGCGCTGTTCGGCGTGTTCCAGCGCCTGCACCGTGACGCCGACTTCGACGGCATGGGCGTGGGGCTGGCCAAGGCGCGTGCGGTCATGCAGCGCCATGCGGGCCACATCGGCATCACAGCGGTGACGGGAGAAGGCTGCACGGTCGAACTGAGGTGGCCGGCCGCCCCGGCGGCGCCCGCCTGACGGCGGGGCGCCACTCTGCTTCACGCCGCTTGGGCGGTCGCTGCGGCGGTGGCGCCGCCCGGGTGCACCGAGATGCCGTTGCGCCCCTCGTGCTTGGTCTGGTAGAGCGCGGCGTCGGCGGCGTCCACCCAATCGCGCACGCCCCGGTGGGCCGCGTCGGTGGCGGCGATGCCGATGCTGCAGGTCAGGCGGAGCTCGGGCACGCCCGGCAGGCGCGTGTCGAACGCCTGGGCGCGAATGCGCTCCGCGACCGCATGCGCGGCCGCCACGTCCTGGCCCGGCAGCACGACGGCGAACTCGTCGCCGCCGTAGCGGCCCGCGCAGTCGGTGGCGCGCACGTTGGCGCGCACCAGCTGCGCCATCGACCGGATCACCTCGTCGCCGACGCTGTGGCCCCACTGGTCGTTGATGTGCTTGAAATGGTCGATGTCCAGCATCAGCAGGCTGGTCACCAGGCCTTCGGACTGAAAGCGCGCCAGCGCCGCCTCCGCCTGCTCCTGCCAATGGTGCCGCCCATAGAGGCCGGTGAGCGCGTCGACGCGCCGCAACTCGTCGAGCTGCTGGTTCTGGTGCGACACCTTGCGAATCAGCCGGTAGCTGGTCACGCTCACGGCCAGGGAATGCATCACCAGCACCGGCAGGCAGGCCACCGTGACCCAGAGCGAGGTCTCGGGCTCGAAGCCCGGCTGAAGGACCAGCGTGCCGAGCAGCCCGGCCGCCACCATGCCGGGCAGCGACCGGGCCCACAGCCCCTGGATGCCGGTGGTGATCTTGTCCTGCATGGTGAGCGTGCACAGCAGCACGCTGGGCAGCAGGGCGAAGTGCATGAGCGGCACCAGGAACGCGGTCAGGGCCGAGTCCACCAGCAGGTTGCGGATCTCGGCGCGGTAGGGGTCGGGGCTGCGGCGGGCCAGCCGGAAGGCCAGTTGCGGCCACGCCAGCGAGATCAGGCCGAGCACGGCCCAGTCGGAGAGGGCCGCACCGTGCTCCCACAGCACGGCGGCCACCACCGCGCCACCCAGCCCCATGCCCAGCATGCGCAGCGGGTAGATGCTGCGGTACATGTGGTGCGTGGGGTGGCGCTTCGGGCGGGGCATGGCGGTGCGAGCGGGTGGCGTGAGACTCTACCGCACGGCTCCGCGTTGCGCGAGGCGTGGTTTACCAGCGGGCCGGGCCCGGCGGCCTGCTGATTCGCTCATTCGTTCAGGGCCAGGGCGATGCGGGTGTCGAACTTGGCGCGGTGGACGCCGAAAAACGCCTTGACGTTGCGCACGTTGGCGTCCGCCGTGAAAAGCCGCTGCGTGAGCGACAGATAGCCCGGCATGTCGCGCACGTGCACCACCAGCATGAAGTCCGGCCCCGGCGCGACCCGCCAGCACTGCTGCACGGCGGGCTCGGCCACGGCGCGGGCCTCGAACGCCTGCAGCAGCTCCGCGCCCTGGCGGTCCAGCGTCACCTGGGCGAAGGCCGTCAGGCCATGCCCCTGCAGCGTGGCAAGGCGGTCGGGCCGCAGAATGGCCACCTGCCGCTCCACCAGTCCGGCATCGTGCAGCCGCTTGACGCGGCGCAGGCAGGTCGGGGGCGATACGTGCACCATCGCAGCCATGGCCTGGTTGCTCAGGCTGGCGTCGTTCTGCAGCAGGTCCAATAGCCGGAGGTCGGTGGCGTCGAGCTCGAATGGTTCCATTTTCGGTCTATTTTTGGAATCTGATTTCGTATTGTGATCTTTGTGGAATTCGTATCCGATTTTTGCTGAAAATCGATCAGAAATTTCATGGTCCCTTGCCTACGATCGCGATTCTCCGGGCCGAAAGCCCGCTTTTCTTCCTCTTCTTGAAGGAATCTCCCCATGTGCGGCATCGTCGGCGCGGTCTCCACGCGCAACATCGTTCCCATCCTCGTGCAGGGCCTGCAGCGGCTGGAATACCGGGGCTACGATTCCTGCGGCGTCGCGGTGCATGAAGCCAGCCTGGGCGGCCTGCCCACCGGCGGCCTGCGCCGCGCGCGCAGTACCGCCCGGGTGGCGGAGCTGCTGGAGCAGGTGGCGGTGGACCATGTCGAGGGCGCGACCGGCATCGCCCACACCCGCTGGGCCACGCACGGCGCGCCGGCCGTGCACAACGCGCATCCGCATTTCAGCCATGGCGCGGGCGTGGGGGCCGATCCGGGCGTGGGCGAACCCCTGCGGCTGGGCCGTGTGGCATTGGTGCACAACGGGATCATCGAAAACCACGAAGAATTGCGCGCCGCGCTGCAGGCACGCGGCTATATCTTCACCAGCCAGACCGACACCGAGGTCATCGCGCACCTGGTCGAAAGCCTCTACGAGGGCGACCTGTTCCAGGCCGTGCGTGCGGCCGTGCAGCAACTGCACGGCGCCTATGCCATCGCCGTCATCCACCGGGACGAGCCCCACCGCGTGGTGGGCGCGCGGGCCGGCTCTCCGCTGATCCTGGGCGTGGGCCAGAACGAACACTTCCTGGCCAGCGACGCCATGGCCCTGGCCGGCGTGACCGACCAGATCGTCTATCTGGAAGAGGGCGACCTGGTGGACCTGCAACTGGGCCGCTACTGGGTCGCCGCCAGGAACGGCCAGCCACTGGAGGCCGCCGCGCGGCCCGTGCGCACGGTGCTGGCCCACAGCGGCGCGGCCGAGCTGGGGCCGTACCGCCACTACATGCAAAAGGAGATCTTCGAGCAGCCCCGCGCCATCGCCGACACGCTGGAAGGCGTGCAGGGCATCGTGCCGGAACTCTTCGACGGCCAGGGCCTGCACGGCGAGCCCGGGGCGGCGGCCTGGCGGGTGTTCGCCGAGATCGACTCGGTCCTCATTCTGGCCTGCGGCACCAGCTACTACAGCGGCTGCGCGGCCAAGTACTGGCTCGAATCCATCGCCGGCATCTCCACCCAGGTGGAGGTGGCCAGCGAATACCGCTACCGCACCAGCGTGCCCAACCCGCGCACGCTGGTCGTCACCATCAGCCAGTCCGGCGAAACGGCCGACACGCTGGCCGCGCTGCGCCATGCGCAGAGCCTGGGCATGCAGCACACGCTGACCATCTGCAACGTCGCCACCAGCGCCATGGTGCGTGAGTGCAAGCTGGCCTACATCACCCGGGCCGGCGTGGAGATCGGCGTGGCGTCGACCAAGGCCTTCACCACGCAACTGGCAGGCCTCTTCCTGCTGACGCTGGCACTGGCGCAATCGCGCGGGCGCCTGAGCGAGGAGCAGGAAGCCGCCCACCTGAAAGCCATGCGCCACCTGCCGGTCGCGCTGCAGGCCGTGCTGGCGCTCGAACCCCAGGTCATCAGCTGGGCGGAAGACTTCGCCCGCATGGAAAACGCCCTGTTCCTGGGCCGCGGGCTGCACTACCCCATCGCCCTGGAAGGCGCGCTGAAGCTCAAGGAGATCAGCTACATCCACGCCGAGGCCTACCCGGCCGGCGAACTCAAGCACGGCCCGCTGGCGCTGGTGACCAGCAGCATGCCCGTCGTGGCCGTCGCGCCCAACGACACCCTGCTGGAAAAGCTCAAGAGCAACCTGCAGGAAGTGCGCGCACGCGGCGGCGTGCTGTACGTGCTGGCCGATGCGGACACCCGCATCGACAGCGGCGAGGGCGTGAACGTCATCCGCATGCCCGAGCACTACGGCGCGCTGTCGCCGCTGCTGCACGTGGTGCCGCTGCAGCTGCTGGCCTACCACACGGCCTGCGCGCGGGGGACGGACGTGGACAAGCCGCGGAACCTGGCCAAGAGCGTGACGGTGGAGTGAAGGGCGGGGCCTCGCGGGCGGCCGCCGCGGCTGCCGTTACCGCCGCCGTGTCCTCAATCCTCCCATGGCGCACATCGCAAGGCAGCCGGCCAGGCCGATCAAGGCCCAGGGGCCCAGCGAGGGGACAGGGGTCGGGGTGCCGGACCCTGGCACGATGCACGGCACGCCAGCGGTGGAATCCACCCAATTCGACGTGGTGCCGGTCAGGGCAAAATTCTGCAACGTTCCGGCTTGCGGGGCCGAGCCGCCGTCCGTCAGCGTGGTCACCCCGGCGTTGTTGCCGTTGGCCGTACCTTGGTCGAAAGCATAGGAGTTGGTGGCCCCGGCGGGATAGTCGTTGCACTGCGCCTGCCGGATCTGAAGGTCGGCCAGCGCGGAGGGGTAGATGGCCAGCCGGTCCAGACTGCCTGGGAAAAACTGCGCTCCATCCGAGCGCGCCCCGAGCGTCATGATGCCATCTGTGCCGGTCGAGCTGGAGCCGCCGCTGCTCGTGGCGGCCTGGATGCCGTTGATGAATATGCTCACCGACTGGCTGGACGATTTCCAGACCACGGCAACGTGTGACCACGCGCCCGCGGGAATCGAGCCGGACGTGACCACGGAGTAGGTCGTGCCGTTGACGACGACATAGGCATAGAGCGTGTTGCCAGTATTGACGGCAATGGAGAAGAAATTGCTGTTGTTCTGCTGGGCGAACAGCACCCGCCGAAAGTTGGCCGTGCCGCTGGGTCGAATCCAGGTCAGCACGGTGAAGTCGCTGCCGGCGAGGTTTTGAAACGGGGTTGGCAGGGACGCCATGACGACACGGTCGTCCACTCCGTCGAAAGACAGGGCGTTGTTGGCACCGGCGGGTTGGGCGTGGGCGCCCGTGCCCAGGCACAAGACCAAGGCCCACCACAGGGCCAGCCATCGAAGCTTCAAGATCGAGGTCATGAACACAATCCTTCTGTCGGCAACCGCCTAGCGAAGATGCGCGGCCACTGGGGGCATCGCATCGGGATGTCTGCCAGTCATTCTCGGAGAGCGGCGCGCCGGCGGTTTCGCGCAGGGCGAGAATAACTCTTTGACATTCGCTTTGGCTATCGAATCTTCGCGGCGATCAAGGCTCGTTGCAACACCGCCGTGCTGCCGGGTCTCGTGCGGGGACGCGTGCCGGCTGTAGGCGGCGCCTCCCCGGCGGGCTTTCAGCAGCGAAGCCGGTACTGTTCATCCCTTGCCGACTTGCGCTCGCGCCGGACCCAGTCGAGGTCGTAGTGCAGACTGCCCGCACGGCCCATGCTGTCCAGGCTTTTGACCCGATCGTCCAGCGACGCGCAAGCCTCGCGGCGGCCGGGCGCAGGCGCGGGCTGGGACATTGGCGCGGTGTCGTACGTGACGGGGGGCGGCGCCAGCAGCGCCGCGGTGGCATCGCGCTGCGAGCGTGCGATGCGGACCTGCTCATCCCAGCCAATGCCGCTGGGCACGGTTTCCGTCCGTTCGATCCACGCATCGTGCTGGTGACAGTGCTGCTGCGCCCAGAACTGCCCGCCGCCCTTGCTGCTGCAGAGATAGATCTTCTGCCTTCCCGGGGGCGATGCGCTGCCGTGGCTGGTCACGGGCGGCGCGGTGTCGATCACCCGGGCGCCCTTGCAAGGCTCTTGCGTGTAGGTATTGCCGCAGCGGTAGACCTGCGCGGTGGCTGACATCGCCGACCAGGCGAGGGCGCAGAGAAGTGCGGCATGCGGAATGGGGTGCATGCGCCCGATGGTATGGGCGCACGCTTGCACCGAGCTTGCGGCGCCAGGGGTTTTGCGAGGTCGCTGGCGCCAGCTGCCTTCAAACCTCCCTATCGAAGCAGCGCCCGCATCCACGCCACGATGTCCGCCGTCACCTCGTCCCGGTGCGTCTCGTTCACGATTTCGTGGCGGGCGCCGGGGTAGAGCTTAACGGCCACATCCGCCAGCCCGGCGTCGCGGTAGCGCTGGGCCAGCACGCGCAGCCGCTCGCCGCCGGCTGCGAGCGGGTCCGCGTCGCCCGAGGCGATGAGCACCGGCAGGTCGGCGCGGATGCGCGCGAGCTGCCGTGGGTCGGTCAGGCGGGGCGCCGGGGCGAGCAGTGCGGGGAAGACGTCGGCGGGCACCTCCCATCCGCACCAGGGGTCGGCCATGTAGGCGTCGACCTCCGCCGCGTCGCGCGACAGCCATTCGTAGCCCGTGCGGTGCGCGAAGCCGGCATTGAGCGCGGCGAGGCCCGCCGGCGCGTCCGGTGGCGGGTTGGCCAGATCGGCGGCGAAGAGGTCGAGTGCGGTCGAGCCCGACAGCACGACGCCGGACCAGACCGATGCGTGGTCGAGCATGGCGGCCTGGGCGGCGAAAGAGCCCATCGAATGCGCGAAGAGAAAGATCGGCAGGCCCGGATGCCGGGCGCCGAGCAGGGCGCCGAACTGGGCCACGTCGGCGATCAGCCCGCCGAAGCCGGCAGCGCCGAAGTCGCCCAGCCGCTCCCCGGCCGTGCGGCCATGGCCGCGGTGGTCCACGGCGTGGACGATGAAGCCGGCGGCGTTGAGCGCCTGGGCGAAGCGGCCGTAGCGCTCGCCGTGCTCGGCCAGGCCGTGGGCGATCTGCACCACGCCGGCCGGCGTGCCGGCGACGTCGGCCCAGGTGGAGGTGGCGACGCGGGTGCCGTCCGCGTCGGAGACGAAGAAGGAAGAGGTCGAAGGGCTCATCGTCCCATTCTCACACCAGGGCGCGGGTCGATGCCGACCCGGACCGGGCGTGCCGCCGCCGATCAATCCCGGGGCAGGGCGTCGCCGCCGTAGCGCCGCTGGTGCTGGCGGCAACCCCGCGCCATGGCGGCCGTGTGGCTGGGCACCACCCACCCGTCCGACTCGGCCATCCGCAGCATGGTCGCGCAGACCTGCTCGAAATGGCGCGCGGCGACGGTGGGCCGCGCGAAATGGTGGAGGTAGGAAGCGCGATAGGCCCTGGCCCGTGGCGAGCCGCTCGCCAGGGTGTCGAGGAAGGCCGCGTAGTCCTGCGCGATGGGGGCGCCGAACTGCCGGTCCGTCCATGTGCGGAAGGCCATCAGCAGCACGGCGATTGCGAGGACGGCCGCCAGCGGCACAAGCCAGCGCTTGCGTGGCCGGCGGGTCGGTGGGTAGTCAGGCGGGGAATGCACGGAGTCGAGGTCTGCAGTGAAAGGCGCCGCTGGGTGAAGAGCGCGGCGGAGTGCAGTCTAGAGGCTCGCGGTCGAACGGAAGGCGGTGAGGGCGCCGGCATTCCGACCGGCGATGCGCGGTGCCGGACAGCGGGGCATTCGCTCCGGCCCCATCCAAACTCTTGATGACCCCTTGCAAAGTCGATTTCGCCATCCATCTGGATGGTATGTGGATGTAAAAAGGATGGTCCAAATGAACAATACCGCTGCAGTCAGCCGCCCGGGCAGGGCCGGCGATTCCGAGAAGATCACCATCAACCTGGGCTATGTCGACCTGGGGCAGATCGACCTGCTGGTTGCCGAAAGCTTCTATGGCAACCGGACGGACTTCATCCGCACGGCGATCCGCAATCAGCTGGCGGTGCACGCCGACGCGCTCAGGCAGGTGGTGGCGCGCAAGATGCTGGTGTTGGGGCTGCAGCATTTCAGCGCCGCCGATCTGGAGGCGGCCCGCTCCGCCGGCCAGCGCTTGCAGATCCGCGTGCTGGGTCTCGCCACCATCGACCCGGAGGTGACGCCCGAGCTGGCGCTGGCCACGATCGAGTCCATCCACGTGCTGGGGTCGCTGCAGGCCAGCAGTGCCGTCAAGGCAGCGCTCGCCGCACGCATTCATTGAATTCAAGAAAGCCCGCCATGAACCACCAATTCTTCTCGCAGTGGATGGACGACGCCGCCCGGTCCACCCGCGCCGGCCGCCTGGCCGAGGCCACCGAGGTCATCCAGCGCGCCCTGCGCGACGCCGGGCTGGCTCCAGGAGCCGTGCAGCCACCGGCCGCGCAGCCTGCGGCGCAGGGGCCGGCTTCGGTGGCTGAACAGGGGTCGCCCTGGGTGCTCGACGGCCTGACCCGCGTCATCGACGACGACGAGCCGGCAGCGCCGGCCCGTTCCCCCGGGGTTGCCCCCGCGGGCACCGCTCGCGGCGCCACTGCCTCGAGCACGCCGGGTGGCGCGACTGGCGGGGTGGGCGGGACTGGCGAGCGCTGGCTGCGTGACAGCTTCACGCACCGCGGCCGCACGCTGGCCTACCGCCTCTACCTGCCGCCCGAACCCGCTGCCACGGCTGGCACGGCCGCCGCGTCGCCGCGGCCCCTGGTGGTGATGCTCCATGGCTGTACGCAGAACGCGGACGACTTCGCCGCCGGCACGCAGATGAACCGGCTGGCACGCGATCGCGGCGTGGCAGTGCTCTACCCCGAGCAGGCGCAGCGCGACAACGCACAGCAATGCTGGAACTGGTTCAAGCCGCAGCATCAGCAGCGCGGCCGGGGCGAGCCCGCCGCCATCGCGGCACTGGTGCAGTCAGTCTGCGCCGCGCATTCCATCGATCCGGCACGGATCTACGTGGCGGGCCTCTCGGCCGGCGGCGCCATGGCGGACATCATGGGCCAGTGCTATCCCGACGTGTTCGCCGCCGTCGGCGTGCATTCCGGGCTGCCGCAGGGCTGCGCGGCGGATGTGGCGTCGGCGCTGTCGGTCATGCGAAGCGGGCCGTCCCCGGTGCGTGGCCCCGGGCGTGCGGAAGGGCAGCGCGCCCCGGTCCCCACCATCGTGTTCCACGGCGATGCCGACACCACGGTGCATGTGAGCAATGGCGCGGCCATCGCCCAGGCAGGCAGCCAGGCGGCCGATGCCGCCCAGGGGCGCGCTGGGCGGCGGGGGGCGTCCGAGGCCACCCAGGGCAGATCCGGCCGGGGCGACCGGCACACCCGCACCCTCTATACCGATGCGGGTGGCGGGACCACGGTCGAGTACTGGAAGCTGCACGGCACGGGCCATGCCTGGTCGGGCGGCAGCGCGGCGGGCAGCTACACGCACCCGGGCGGCGTGGATGCGAGCGCGGAAATGCTGCGGTTCTTCCTTGAGCACCCGCGAGCCCGCTGACCTTCGCTCCGTGCGTTCCGGGGCGGCCTGCCGGCCCCATGCCGGGCGCGGCGCCATGCCAGGCGCAGCGCAAACTTCTCGCGCTCAGGCCACCTTCTTGAACATCTGGGAGGCCCCGCTGGCGCGCGCGACGTTGTTTGCGGCCAGCAGCAGCTGCGGACCCAGCGCTTCCATCCGCTCGGGGGTCAGGCGCACGAGGGGCCCGGCAATGGTGACCACACCGATGGCCGCGCGCTTGTCGCCAAAGACGGGCGCGGCCATGGCGGTCATGCCCGGGGCGAACATCTCGGTGATCATGCTGAAACCGCGGCGACGGGCCGCCGCCACGCAGGCCATGGCGGCCTTCAGGGTGGTCGGCGCCTTGGGACCATGGTCCTGGGGCGACGCGAGGCCCTTCCTGGCCAGCACGGCCAGGGCGTCGTCGTCCGTCATGGTGGAAAGCCACGCGTGCCCCGCCGCGCTGCATGACAGCGCGACCGACAAGCCCATGTCCGGGTCGTAGCGCAGGCCCTTGGTGGCGCCCTGCGACTTCGCGACGAAGATCAGGTCGTCCCCGTCGACCACGGCCAGGCGCACCAGCTCGCCGCTGGCGAGCGCCAGGTCGTCCAGCAGCGGCTGGGCGATGTCCACGATGCCGGAGCTGCTGAGGAAGGAAAGCCCCATCGACACCAGCTTGATGGTCAGCACGTACTGCCCGTCGCCCGGCGACTGCCGCACATACCCCAGCCGGATCAGCTCCGCCAGCAGGCGGTGCGTGGCGCTCAGCGGAATCTTCAGCTCGGTGGCGAGCGAGGACAGCGCGCAGCCCCCGGGGTGAGCCGACAGGCGCTCCAACACCTGAAATCCCCGCTCCAGCACTCCGCTCATAGGACTCTCCGTGGTCTGTTATGGCGGCAGTTTAACTGCGCGCCAATACATAAAAAGGAAGGGATTTCCATAGTGGAATTGATTTCCACTAGGAATAGCATTTGCCCATCCTGACGGAGGGATGGCCGCCTCGCCTGCTCCGCCCGGATGGCAGCCGCCGGCGCCCGCCGGGCAGATCCGACGGCAGCAGTGCAGATCCTTCGTCGCTTCGATTCGCTCCCATCCCGTCGCCGGCGGGACGACGTGTCCGTCATCACCCCATGCAAGGAGACCATCTTGAAATTCCAACGTTCAGCTGCAGGCGCCGCCGTCACGGCGACCTTGCTCGCGATGTCATTGAGTGGCTGTGGCGGAGGGGGTGGCGACGACGACCCGTCCGCAGTGGCAGAGGCTGGCGCCAGCTTCGACACCTACTACAACGTGTGCCGGGGCCTGGACCCCAAGTGCTACAACGAGTGGGGCGCCTTCGCCTCCACGCCCAACCGCGTGCTGATCTATTCGCGCACCGCGGGTCCCCGGCATGCCAACCTGGGCACCGCCATGGGCCCAGGCCTGAATCCGGTGATGAATGCCGACAACATAATGCAGGCGGGGCTCAGGCGCATGATGGAAGAGGCGGGCATCGCCGCGGACTGGACGGAGGACGTGGCCGTCCTCGCGAGCCGCATCAACAACTACAAGACGGTGATCTTCGCCAGCTCGAACCGCGACACGCTCTGGAACGAGGCGGTCACCTCCGGCAATGACGCCGCCCGCACGGCACTGCGCAACTACATGCGCCGCGGGGGTGGATTCGTCGGCCTGCACAACGCATTCGGCGCCGAGTACAACTGGCCCTACTACGAGGGCTTGCTGGGCAACGCCAACTTCTACAACCACGGCCCCAACCGCGCCGGGACGGTGGAACTCATGGAGCCGGACCCCTCGACCGAAGGCGTGCAGGCCCGGTTCGACTTCCAGGACGAGTGGTACAACCTCACGCCGTTCCCGACGCGGGTGAAGTTTCTGGCCAAGGTCGATACCTCAACGCTCAATCCGCTGACGGCAGCGCCCCATCCGGGGCACAAGGACTTCCACCCCGTCGCCTGGTGCCAGTTCTACGACGGCGGACGCGCCTGGCTCACCACGC
Organism: Acidovorax sp. FG27; assembly: GCF_040365715.1. Lineage (NCBI taxonomy): Bacteria > Pseudomonadati > Pseudomonadota > Betaproteobacteria > Burkholderiales > Comamonadaceae > Acidovorax > Acidovorax sp. FG27. The sequence goes on along the minus strand of NZ_BAABVY010000009.1, from coordinate 1,293,321 downwards.
TGGGCCACAACACGCATTCCTTCCAGGCGAACTCCACCGGTCCCGGCGCTGCCGCCTTCCAGAAGATGGTGGTGCAGGGCGTGAAGTCGACCATGGGCCTGCTGCCCTTCTGCACGTCGGCGCCCGCCGCCGCCCCAGCCACCCCTGGCACGTCCGGCACGTCCGGCACGCCCACTGCGGCCAACTGAGCCCGCTCGACCTCCAGAGGAAACACACAATGACAACCCATTACCGGGCACTGGGCGCCCTCTCGGCCACGGTGCTGGCCATTCCGGCGCTGCTCTACGGGTGCGGCGGCAGCGGCGGTGGCGGTGGCGCTCCCGCCAGCGACGTCGCTGCCCTGCTCAAGGACTGCTGCACACCCGGGGACAAGGACTTCCCGAAGGTCGGCGGCAACCTCGGGAACCAGAACTACTCGTCGCTCACAAGGGTGGACAAGCGTAGCGTGAACCAGCTCGGCGGCGCCTGGCTGAACCGCATCGAGGGCGGCGCGACCACCGGCACCAACCAGAGCACCACGGTCGCCGTCGACGGCGTGATCTACATCGAATCGGCCGCCGGCAACGTGATCGCGGTGGATGGCAAGACGGGTGCCACGCGCTGGAAGTGGACCACGCCCTACGGCGTGATCACCCGGCGCGGCGTGGCCGTGGCGAAGGACCTGGGGCTGGTCTACACCGTGGCCAACGGCAACCGGCTGGTGGCGCTCAAGCAGGCCACGGGCGAGGTGGCGTGGATCAAGCAGTACCCCTCCGCGACGACCGACCCCGATTACCTCGGCGCGGTGCAGAAGGTGGCCATCGTCTACCACAGCGGCCGCCTGCACATCGGCACCAACGACGGCAACCGGGGCGCGGCCTTCTCCGCCGATGCCAGCAACGGCAATGTGCTGAACGTCTTCTGGGGCATTCCGCGCGCGGGCGAGAAAGGCCATGACACCTGGGGCGGTGCCGCCGAGGCGGACCGCACGGGCGCCACGCCCTGGATCCACCCCGCGGTCGATCCGGAGCTGAACATGGTGTACTGGACGTTCGGCAACGTGCGAGGAGGCTCGTCGCAAGACGGCTCCAAGCGGCCGGGTCTGAACCTGTTCGCCAATTCCATCGTCGCGCTCGACCTCACCACCGGTGCGTACAAGTGGCACTTCCAGTCCGTGCACCACGACATCTGGGACATGGACAACGTGATGTCCCCGGTGCTGGCCGACGTGCCGATCAACGGCCAGATGCGCAAGGTCGTCATCTACGGCAGCAAGACCGGCATGTACTACATCCTCGACCGCAAGGACGGCACCGCCCCGCTCGGCATCGACGAAGTGCCGGTCAAGCAGGACGCACGGCAGGCGACCTGGCCGACCCAGCCCATTCCGCGCCAGGGCGCCTGGACGGAGACCTGCATTTCCGACCAGACCCTGGGCACCGCGGTGCCAGGCGACCCGAACCGCGCGGTACCCAACTACGCGCGCGGCTGCCTCTACGACCCGCACTGGGACGTGCCCATCCTGTCGATGCCCGGCCACGGCGGCGGCGCCAACTGGAACCACCAGTCGTTCAGCCCCCAGACGGGGCTGGTCTACACGGGGATGGGATTCGTCGGCGCGGCGCATTCGCTGACCGAGGCCAGCAATGGGCTGCGGCCGCCGGGCTCGTACATGACGGGCGGCGTCGTCGCGGTGGACCCGAGCACCAACCTCGTGCGCTGGAAGAAGCTCATGCCGTACTCCCTCGCCCACGGCAACGGCATCCTCTCCACCGCGGGCGGCCTGCTCTTCATCGGCCAGCCGGACGGCAACCTGCTGGGCCTGGATGCGGACAGCGGCAACGAGCTGTGGCGCTTCCAGACCGGCGCGGCCATCAGCGCCAGCCCGATCGCCTATGAAGTGGATGGCGAGCAGTACGTCGCGGTGTATGCCGGCGGCACCTCCATTCCGTACAGCGACGCGCCTCGCGGCGACTTCCTCTGGGCCTTCAAGGTGGGCGGCACGGTGCCGCAGGCAGCGGTGCCCACGCCACCGCAGGTGCGGCGGCCGGTATCGGGCACGGCGGTGGAAGGGGCCGCGCTGCCCCAGCGCAACACGGTGGTCCTGGCCCGGGTCCAGACGAGTGCCAACGCGCCGGGCACGGCCGAGTCCACGGCCGTCAACGCCATGACACCCACCTGGATGCGGGTGCCGGTGAACACGACCGTCACCTTCCTGAACCCGGCCGACAACCGCAACGAGCATTGCGCCACGCAGTTCTTCGAAGGCTTGTTCAACTTCCGGCTGGCACCGGGGCAGTCCGCGCAATACACCTTCAACCAGCCCGGCGAGTACTTTTACAACGACTGCTTCAGTCCCCGGCCCACCGGGAAGATCGTCGTGTACTGAAGCGAAGCGGAGCGGGGCAGGCACCGGCCCCGCTCCGGGGTTGGGCGTGGCCCTGATTGCCAGTGCCGATCCGACGGCCGTGTCGCACGGCACGGCCGTCGGTCTTCAACGCGCACGATGGCAAGCCGGGGAAGGGATTTCCATAGTGGAAACAATTTCCACAAAAAATAGAATGACTGCAGTTCCACTCACAACCAGGAGACTTCCATGAAGCTGTTTCGCCGCGTGCTGGCCTGTGCCATGTGTGCCGCCTTCGTCGCGCCCGTATTCGCCCAGAGCGAGCGGGTCATCCGATTCGGCCATCTGAACAATACCGACCACCCGGTCAGCCTGGGAGTGAAGCGGTTCGCCGAATCGCTTGCTGCCAAGAGCGGCGGCAAGATGAAGGTGCAGGAATTTCCCGCCAATCAACTGGGCACGGAGCAGCAGCAGCAATCGGCGCTGCAGGGCGGCGTGCAGCAGATGTATTCGCCGGCCACCACGTCGCTGGCGGGCATCGTCAAGGAATTCGGCCTGCTGGACTTTCCGTTCGCCGTGAGCAACTTCGAGCAGGCCGACGCCCTGCTGGACGGGCCGCTCGGCAAGGCGCTCATCGAGCAGCTGCCCAAACGCGGCCTGGTGGCGCTGGGCTATTGGGACCTCGGCTTTCGCAACGTCACCAACAGCAAGCACGCCATCCAGCAGCCCGAGGACCTGCGCGGTCTCAAGATCCGCGTGATCCCCAACCCTGTGTTCCTCGAGACGTTCCGCGCGTTCGGGGCCAACCCGGTGCCCATGCCCTTCGCCGAGCTGTACGGCGCGCTGGAGGCCAAGGCGGTCGACGGCCAGGAAAACCCTTTCGCCGTGATCCTGTCCAACAAGTTCTACGAAGTGCAGAAGTTCGTCAGCGCCACCAACCACGTATACGCGGCCAACATCATTTTGGTCAGCAAGAAGTTCTGGGACCAGCTCACGCCCGCTGAGCAGAAGTGGATGCAGGAAGCCGCCGATGAATCGCGCGGCTACCAGCGCCAGGCGAGCCGCGCGGCCGCCAGGAAGGCGGTGGAAGAGCTGCAGGCCAAGGGCGCTCAATTCAACGACGTGAGCGCCAAGGAGCAGGCGCGCATGCGCGAGGTGGCCCGGCCCGTGGTCGAGAAATTCTCCACCCAGTACGACCCCGCGATCGTCAAGCTCTACAACCAAGAGCTCGGCCGCATCCTGAAGCCCTGATCCGCGACGCCGTTGCCATGTCCATGAAAATCCTAGTCCTTCACGGCCCGAACCTGAACCTGTTCGGCCGGCGCGAGCCGCACATCTACGGCACCACCACCCTGGCCGAAATCAATACCCGGATCGAAGCGCTCGCCCGCGAGCTGGAGATCGAGGTGGCCATCCTGCAGTCGAACCACGAGGGCGTGCTGATCGACTTCCTGCACCAGCACATCGACAGCGCGCAAGGCGCACTGGTGAATCCGGCGGGCCTCACGCAGCATGGGGTGCCCCTGCACGATGCGATCAAGGCCATGCCTTTCCCGGTGGTCGAGGTGCACATGTCCAACATCGCCGCGCGCGAGGCCTGGCGGGTGCACTCCATCATCTCGCCGGCGGTGAGGGGCACGGTCCAGGGCCTGGGCCCGCACTCGTACCTGGCGGCTTTGCGCGCGCTGCGCGACATCGTGCAGGGCGCGGCAGCCTGATCGAGGGCGTCCCGGGGGCGGGCCCCGCCAGCGCCTGCGCGACGCGGTCCGCGCCGACCCTCCGCCCGGGCATTTCACACTGAAGGTTTTTCCATGCGTGTCTGGATCGACGGAATCTGCAAGGCCATCGAGGCCCTGCTGGCGGCATGCCTTGCCGTCATGGTGGTACTGGTGTTCGGCAACGTGGTGCTGCGCTACGGATTCAATTCCGGCATCACCGTGTCGGAGGAGGTGTCGAGATGGCTGTTCATCTGGATCACCTTCCTCGGTGCCGTGGTCGCGCTCAAGGAGAATTCGCACCTGGGCGTGGACATGGTGGTGTCGAAGCTGCCCCCCGCGGGCAGGAAGTTCTGCCTGGTGGCCAGCCACGGCGTGATGCTCTACATCCTGTGGCTGCTGGCCGACGGCAGCCTGTCGCAGATCGAGATCAACCGGGAGGTCACCGCGCCGGTCACCGGGGCGTCGATGGCCATCATCTATCTCGCGTCCCTGGTGTTCGCCGTCGGGGCCGCCGTACTGCTGCTGGGCAACCTGCTGAGGGTGGTGACCGGCCGCCTGTCGGATGACGAACTGATCACCATCCAGGAATCGGAAGAGGCGGCCGTGCTGGCGCAGGTGCTGCCGCCCGCGTCTGCGGCTGGCCGCGAAGCAGGCTCCCAGGGAGGTGCGCGATGACCATCGCCGTCTTCCTGGGCTCGTTGCTGCTGGCCATGGCCATCGGCATGCCCATCGCATTCGCCCTGCTGGCCAGCGGGGTCGCGCTGATGTGGCAGCTCGACCTCTTCGATGCGCAGATCCTCGCGCAGAACCTGGTGGGCGGCGCCGACAGTTTCCCGCTGCTGGCCGTGCCTTTCTTCATGCTGGCCGGCGAGATCATGAACGTGGGAGGCCTGTCCCGACGCATCGTGAACCTGGCACTCGCGCTGGTCGGCCACGTCCGCGGGGGGTTGGGCTACGTCACGATCATGGCCGGTTGCCTGCTGTCCGCGCTGTCGGGCTCGGCGGTGGCCGACGCCGCCGCCCTGTCGGCCCTGCTGCTACCCATGATGGTGGCGGCCGGCCACGACAAGCGCCGCTCGGGCGGGCTGATCGCCGCCACCGGCGTGATCGGTCCCGTCATTCCACCCAGCATCGGGCTGGTCATCTTCGGCGTGGCGGCCAACGTGTCGATCTCCAAGCTGTTTCTCGCGGCCATCGTGCCCGGGCTGCTGATCGGGGGCGCGCTCTGGGTCACCTGGGCCTGGCTGGTGCGCCACGAAAGGCTTCAGCCGCCGGCGCGCAAGTCGGCAGCCGAGATCTGGAAGGCCGCCCGCGACGCCGGCTGGGCGCTGCTGCTGCCGGTGATCATCCTGGTGGGGCTGCGCATGGGTGTCTTCACGCCCACCGAAGCCGCCGTGGTGGCGGCGGTCTATGCCTTCTTCGTGGCCACCGTGATCTACCGGGAGCTGTCGTTCAAGGCGCTCTATGCCGTGTTCGTCACCGCCGCCAAGACCAGCGCCGTGGTGATGCTGCTGATCGCCGCCGCCATGGTCAGTGCCTGGCTCATCACCGTGGCCGACCTGCCGGCGAAGGTCGTCGGCATGCTGCAGCCGTTCCTGGGCAACAAGATCCTGCTGATGATGGCGATCATGTTCCTGGTCATGGCCGTGGGCACCGCCATGGACATGACGCCGACCATCCTCATCCTGACGCCGGTGCTCATGCCGGTGGTGAACGCGGCCGGGATCGACCCCGTCTATTTCGGCGTGATGTTCATCATCAACAACTCCATCGGGCTCATCACCCCGCCCGTGGGCGTGGTGCTGAACGTCGTCGCCGGGGTCGGCAGGATGCGCATGGACGATGTGACGCGGGGCGTGCTGCCGTTCATGGCCGCCGAGTTCGGTGTCATGTTCCTGATGGTCCTCTTCCCCGCCCTGGTGACGGTGCCGGCGCGCTGGTTCGCCGGGTGACGGCTGGTGCGCCGTGGGGCACGTGCAGACGATTGGCTGACACCAGCTTCCAACTTGTCCGACAGGCGCTGGGGCAGGGCGTGGTTACCTTGGGACCTTCAGCTCCAGGAGAGAATGCCATGCCCGCCACCAAGCCCCTGTCCGGACCGGACGCCCCGCTCAGTGAAAAGCCCCACGCCGCCCAGACCAAGCACCGCGCGCCCAGCATCGGGGTGATCGGCACGGCGGTGGCGGTGGCGGCCATCGTCGTCGCGGCGGTGGCCTTCATGTGGCGCGACAAGATCTACGACCCGGCCAGCAGCTACGGCACCGAGTCGCCGCACGTCGCGGTGCCCGCGCAGTCCGAGCCGCCGCAGCGCTGAGCCGTGGCCGGCCCCGCCAAGGCGCTGCCCCCTGCGGGCCCTGCCGCACCACGGGGCTCCCGGCCGGTCGGTGGCGAACGCACCTCGCCCCACCGCCAACCCGCTCGCCCGTTCCATCGCCGCTGCATCCCCCACGCATGAATTGCGCCCGCGACCCCTCCAACCCTGCTGCGGGCGGCTTCATCCGGGTGCGCGGCGCGCGCGAACACAACCTGCGCAACGTCGATGTCGAGATTCCCCGCAATGCCGTCGTGGTGTTCACTGGCGTCTCCGGTTCCGGCAAGTCGTCGCTGGCGTTCGGCACCCTCTACGCCGAGGCGCAGCGGCGCTACTTCGAGTCGGTCGCTCCCTACGCCCGCAGGCTGATCGACCAGGTCGGCGTGCCGCAGGTCGACGCCATCGACGGACTGCCGCCCGCCGTCGCGCTGCAGCAAAACCGCGGCACGCCCACGGCGCGCTCTTCGGTGGGCAGCGTCACGACGATCTCCAGCCTGGTGCGCATGCTGTATTCGCGCGCCGGGCACTATCCCGCGCACCAGCCCATGCTGTATGCGGAAGACTTCTCGCCCAACACGCCCCAGGGCGCCTGCCCGCACTGCCACGGGCTGGGCCGCATCTACGAAGTGACCGAAGCCTCGATGGTGCCCGACGACTCGCTGACCATTCGGCAGAAGGCCGTCGCCGCCTGGCCCAGCGCCTGGCAGGGTCAGAACCTGCGCGACATCCTCACCACGCTGGGGCACGACATCGACGTGCCCTGGCGAGACCTGCCGAAGAAGACCCGCGACTGGATCCTTTTCACCGACGAGCAGCCCACCGTGCCGGTGTATGCCGGCTTCACGCTGCAGGAGGCGCGCCGTGCGCGGCGGGCGAAGCAGCAGCCCAGCTACATGGGCACCTTCACCGGCGCGCGCCGCTACGTCATGCACACCTTCGCCACCAGCCAGAGCGCGATGATGAAGCGCAAGGTCTCGCGCTTCATGGTGGGCACGCCGTGCCCCGTGTGCCACGGCAAGCGGCTCAAGCCCGAGGCGCTGTCCGTCACCTTCCAGGGCCTGGACATCGGCGACTTCACGCACCTGCCGCTGGCGGCCCTGGCGAGCGTGCTGCAGCCGGTGGCCGAAGGGAAGGCGGGCGGCGGCGCCCCACCCGGCGGCGACGAGCCGCTGCCCCGCGCCGCGCGCGACCGCGCCACCGCCGCCCGAGTGGCGGCCGGTGGCTCGGCCCACGCCGCCGCGCCCGACGTGCGGCGCACGCCCTCGCATTCGGCCGAAAAGCAGATCGCGGCCCAGCGCATCGCCGCCGAATTGCTGGGCCGCATCCGTGCACTGACCGACCTGGGCCTGGGCTATCTGTCGCTCGACCGCGCCACGCCCACGCTCTCGCCGGGTGAGCTGCAACGGCTGCGGCTCGCCACCCAGCTCGCATCCCAGCTCTTCGGCGTGGTCTACGTGTTGGACGAGCCCTCCGCCGGGCTGCACCCCGCCGACACCGAAGCCCTGCTGACGGCGCTGCAGCGGCTGAAGGCGGCGGGCAATTCCATCTTCGTGGTGGAGCACGACGTGGCCACCATGCAGCGCGCCGACTGGCTGGTGGACGTGGGGCCCGAGGCGGGCGAGCGCGGCGGCCGGGTGCTCTACAGCGGCCCACCGCAGGGCCTGGCCGACGTGGCTGCGTCGCAGACGCGCCGCTACCTTTTCGAAGGTGCCGCCGACCGGCCGCGCCGCGCGCCGCGCCTGCCGCAAGACTGGCTGACGCTGGAGGACGTGCACCGCCACAACCTGCGCGGGGTGGACGCCGCCTTCCCGCTCGGCTGCCTCACGGCGGTGACCGGGGTCTCCGGCTCCGGCAAGTCGAGCCTGGTCAGCCATGCCCTGCTGGAACTCGTGGCGGAGCGCCTGGGCGACGACGCATCGCCCGCCGGCGACGAAACGCTGGCGGGCGGCCCGCCGGATGCCGCCGCGGGCGACGACGACCCGGGCGCCGGCGGCGCCGACGACACTGCGGTCCCCACGCGCGGGCGGCTGGGCGGCGCCGCCGATCGGGTGGGGCGGCTGGTGCAGGTCGACCAGAAGCCCATCGGCCGAACGCCACGGTCGAACCTCGCCACCTACACCGGGCTGTTCGACGCCGTGCGCAAGCTGTTCGCCGCCACGCCGGCAGCGCGCAGGAAGCGTTACGACGCCGGGCGGTTCTCCTTCAACGTCGCCAAGGGCCGCTGCCCGACTTGCGAAGGCGAAGGCTTCGTGAGCGTGGAGCTGCTGTTCCTGCCCAGCGTGTACGCGCCGTGCCCTACATGCCACGGCGCACGCTACAACCCCGACACGCTGGCCATCACCTGGCACGGGCTCACCATCGCCGACGTGCTGCACCTCACCGTCGACGCCGCCTGCGAGGCCTTCGCGGGCGAGCCCTCCGTGCTGCGGCCGCTGCAGGTGCTGCAAGGCATCGGCCTCGGCTACCTGCGGCTGGGCCAGCCGGCCACCGAACTGTCGGGCGGAGAGGCCCAGCGCATCAAGCTCGCCACCGAGCTGCAGCGCACCCAGCGCGGCCACACGCTCTACGTGCTGGATGAGCCCACCACCGGGCTGCATCCGGCCGACGTGGACCGGCTGCTGGCGCAGCTGGACGCGCTGGTGCAGGCCGGCAACACCGTCGTCGTGGTGGAGCACGACATGCACTTCGCCGCCTCGAGCGACTGGGTCATCGACATGGGACCGGGCGCGGGCGAGGAGGGCGGTCGTATCGTCGTGGCCGGCACGCCGCAAGAGGTGGCACGGCATGCGGCCTCGCGCACCGCCCCCTACCTGGCTTGCGCCTTGCGGCCCGCTCCGGCGGGCGGTGCGTCCGCGACGCCGGCCGAGCGGCCCCAGGCGGCATAGGACGAATTGCGCACCAGCTTGCGGTTCTCGTCCGGCGCTCCGTCCGTCCACCAGACCGGGCCACGCTCGCCCAGCGCTTCTTTGGTGCGCTGCACCGCGCCCCGTGCGGCGGCCCGGTCTTCCTCGGTGCCGTGCCCGCGCAATGCCCGCCGGGCGGCCATGAGCTGGCGTACCAGCGTGCCGCGCTCGCCTTCCGCCAGGGAAGGGTCGGCCATGCGCCACAACCGGCCGCGCACCACGAAGTAGCGGCCGTCCGGAGTCACGGGATGGGGCTGCGCGGCGCCCTTCGCCTCCGTATCCGACCCATCCGTGCCCCGCCGCGTCACTTGTCCATCCTGCCCAGCCGGATCGGGCCGCCCGGCGCGGTGGCATCGACCGGCACACCCTGCCGGGTCACGCGCAGGCGGCCGGCCCTCGCGAGCTCCTGCGCCACCTCGCGGATGTGCGGCATCCATTCACGCCAGGGGTCGCCGGGCCCGGCGAAAGAACGGGCGACCTCGGAGGGGCAGATGGTCGCGCCTGGCTGCCGCTCGTCCAGCAGCGAGAAGATGCGCGCCTTCACTGCGGCCTGCGGGGGCGTGGAAAGTGCGGCGGTCATTGGCGCGAAAGTGGAGGATGGTCAGGACCTGGATTTGGACTTGGACTTGGACGACTTCGCCGCCACGTGCATGTTGTCCACCAGGTTCGGATACGGCCGGCCCGCCTTCTTCGCGCGGCGTCTGGCGGTCGCCTTCTGCGCCGGTGTCAGGCGCTTGCTGCGCTGGGCGGATTTCGGGTTGCGCTTGTTCCAGGGGCTGGCGCGGCTGGTCTTCTTCTTTTTCTTGCGGTGCGAGGTGCTCATGCGGTCGGCTCCCGAGGGGTGTTGAACGTGACGCCCATCAGACCCTGACCTCCGTGGCGCTGGGGTGGGCAGCAGGCGGCGTGTGCTGTGGGACGGGATACCATCCGCCCATGGCCCAGGGCAAATCTTCTTCCGCCGCAGACGGCAACCGCACCTCGCATGCCGGCAACAAGGCCGGCCTGCCCAGCAAGCTCTGCGCCGCCTGCGGCCTGCCCATGGCCTGGCGCCGCAGCTGGGCCCGGAACTGGGAAGAGGTCAAGTACTGCTCCGACCGCTGCCGGCGCCACAAGGGCTGAAGCCCGGTCAGAATCGCGCCATGGCTCAAGGCAAACGTGTATCGGTAGACATTTCCGGCGAGGCCCTCGCCGCCATCCGCGCTCTGGGCGCCGCAGCCCGGCAGGCGCGCCTGGCCGCGGGCGAGGGGCAGTCGGCCGCTGCCGCCCGGCTGGGCGTGCATGTGCAGACCATCGGCCGCGTCGAGGCGGGCGAGCCCGGCGTGGCGATCGGCCATGTGCTGGGGCTGCTGGCGCTGTACGGCGTCGAGGTGACGTGCCGCCCGAACGCTGGCGGATCGCCCGCCGCCGCCAACGCCGCTTCCTGAGAACGTGTTGACGATCTCCCAGGGGTCGCGCAGCGGTGTGGGCGGGTGGGCTGCAAGGCGCGGTGCGCAGTGAATAGCACGGCTATCCACAAGCGCCGCAACGCCGCAGACCGCCCGCCCACACCGCTGCCCTTCGGGTTGGAGCGAAATCGGGCCATGGCAACGAGTTTTGACGCCCCGGCTGCTTGCATGGGCACGAGCCCATGCGGCGCATCCGAAGCATCCACTCATCCCGATTGCGCTCCAACGCGATCCCCTGCGAGATCGTCAACACGTTCTGAAGGTTCGCTTCGCGGTCCGTGCTGCCGCACGCAGCGCCGTGGCGCTGACCGGCACCGTCCCGCCCCCGGGTTTCTGCGGGTACCCATTTAGTTGACAACTAAACTATTGAGAACCAAACTGACCGCTTCTGAACTCGGGAAGGCGGCAGGCCATGAAGATCGTGTGCATCGGCGGGGGCCCCTCGGGGCTGTATTTCGCGCTGCTCATGAAGCTGCAGGACCCGGTCCACGACATCCGCGTCGTCGAGCGCAACCGCCCCTACGACACCTTCGGCTGGGGCGTGGTGTTCTCCGACCAGACGCTCGGCAACCTGCAGGCGGCCGATCCGGTCACGGCCGCGCAGATCCTCGATGCCTTCAACCATTGGGACGACATCGACGTGCACATCCACGGACAGACGGTGCGCTCGGGCGGCCACGGCTTTTGCGGCATCGGGCGCAAGCGCCTGCTCAACATCCTGCAGGCCCGCTGCGAGGCGCTGGGTGTGCAGCTGGTGTTCGAGACCGACGTGCAAAGCGACGAGGACTACGCCGACGCCGACCTGGTCATCGCCGCCGACGGCCTCAACAGCCGCATCCGCACGAAGTACGCCGCCACCTACCAGCCCGACATCGACCTGCGCCTGTGCCGCTTCGTCTGGCTGGGCACGCACCAATTGTTCGACGCCTTCACCTTCGCCTTCGAGAAGACCGAGCACGGCTGGTTCCAGGCGCATGCCTACCGCTTCGACGACGACACCTCCACCTTCATCGTCGAGGCGCCCGAGAAGGTCTGGCGCGCCGCCGGGCTGGACACGATGGACAAGGAAGAGGCGATCGCCTTCTGCGAGCGGCTCTTCGCCCGCCACCTGGGCGGGCATGCGTTGATCTCCAACGCCAGCCACCTGCGCGGCTCGGCTCAGTGGATCCGCTTTCCGCGCGTGATCTGCCAGCGCTGGGTGCACCACAACGGCCATGCGCCGGTGGTGCTGATGGGCGATGCGGCCCATACCGCGCACTTCTCCATCGGCTCGGGCACCAAGCTGGCGCTGGAAGACGCGATCGAGCTGGCCCGCTGCATCGGTCGCCAGCCGGGCGACCTGGCCGCCGCGCTCGCCGAGTACGAGGCGGTGCGCGGCGTAGAAGTGCTGCGCATCCAGAACGCGGCACGCAACTCCACGGAGTGGTTCGAGAACGTGGACCGCTACGCCAGCCTGCCGCCCGAGCAGTTCGCCTATTCGCTGCTCACGCGCAGCCAGCGCATCAGCCACGAGAACCTGCGGCTGCGCGATGCCGGCTACGTGGAGCGCTACGAGGACTGGATCGCCCAGCAGGCGGGCCTGCCGCAGCGCCGGCCCGACCGGCGCGCCGTGCCGCCCATGTTCACGCCGTTCACGCTGCGCGGCGTCACGCTGAAGAACCGGGTCGTGGTCTCGCCCATGGCCCAGTATTCGTGCACCAACGGCCTGCCCGCCGACTACCACCTGATGCACCTGGGCGCCCGCGCCCTGGGCGGGGCCGGCCTGGTCTTCGCCGAGATGACCTGCCCCTCGCCCGACGCCCGCATCACCCCTGGCTGCCCGGGCCTCTGGAATGAAGCGCAGCGCGATGGCTGGAAGCGCATCGTCGATTTCGCGCATGCCCACGGCAGCGCGAAGATGGCCCTCCAACTCGGCCATGCCGGCGCCAAGGGCGCCACGCGGCCGGCGTGGGACGGCATCGACCAGCCGCTGCCCGAAGGCGAGCGCTGGCCGCTGGTCTCCGCCTCCCCGCAGCAGTATCTGGAGGGCGTGAGCGACACCTCGCGCGCCATGACGCGGGCGGACATGGACCGGGTGCGCGGCGAATTCGTGCAGTCCACCCGCTGGGCCGACGAGGCCGGCTTCGACTGGCTCGAACTGCACTGCGCGCACGGCTACCTGCTCAGCAGCTTCATCTCGCCGCTCACCAACCAGCGCACCGACGACTACGGCGGCTCGCTGGAGAACCGGCTGCGCTACCCGCTGGAGGTGTTCGCCGCCATGCGCGCTGCGTGGCCGCAGGACAAGCCGATGTCGGTGCGGATCTCGGCCCACGACTGGGTGGAGGGCGGCATCACGCCGGACGACGCCATCGAGATCGCCCGCGCCTTCAAGGCCGCGGGCGCCGACATGATCGACTGCTCCGCCGGCCAGGTGAGCAAGCGGGAGAAGCCGGTCTACGGCCGCATGTTCCAGACGCCCTTCGCCGACCGCGTGCGCAACGAAGCCGGCATTCCGACGATGGCGGTGGGCGCGATCTCCGAGGCCGACCACGTCAACGGCATCATCGCCGCCGGCCGGGCCGACCTCTGCGCCGTCGCCCGCCCGCACCTGGCCAACCCGGCCTGGACGCTGAACGAGGCGGCCCGCATCGGCTACTTCGGGGTGGAGTGGCCCCGGCAGTACCAGGCCGGCAAGGTGCAGCTGGAACGCAACCTGGAGCGCGAACGCTCCATGGCCGCGCAGGCCGCCGCGCTGTCGCCCCTGCAGCGCGCCCGACAGGCGGAGGCGAACTGATGGCGTCCCTGCAAGGCCGCCATGCGGTCATCACCGGCGCAGGGCGCGGCATCGGCGCGGCCATCGCCCGGCGGCTGGCGGGCGAAGGCGCCGTGCTCACACTGCTGGGCCGCAACCTGGGCACGCTGCAGGCGCTGGCGGCCGAGCTGCCGGGCGCCGCCCGGGCAATGCCGGTGGCCTGCGACATCACCTCGGACGCCAGCGTGGCGCAGGCCTTCGCCGCCGCCCGCGCTGCGGCCGGGCCGGTCGCCATCCTGGTCAACAACGCGGGCCAGGCCGAGAGCACGCCGTTCCACCGCATGGATGCCGCGCACTGGCAGCGCATGCTGGACGTGAACCTGACGGGCACCTTCCGCTGCACCCAGGCAGCCCTGCCCGACCTGCTGGCCGCCGCCGCGTCAAGCCCGGCCGGCAGCCGGGGCCGCATCGTCAACATCGCCAGCACCGCCGGCCTGCGCGGCTATGCCTATGTGGCCGCCTATGCCGCGGCCAAGCACGGCGTGATCGGCCTGACGCGGTCCCTGGCGCTGGAGCTGGCGGCCAAGGGCATCACCGTGAACGCGGTGTGCCCGGGCTACACCGACACTGACATCGTGCGCGAAAGCGTGGAGCGCGTCGCCGCCAAGACCGGCCGCAGCGCCGAGCAGGCGCAGGCCGAGTTCGTGCGCGGCAACCCGCAGGGGCGGCTGGTGTCGCCGGCCGAAGTGGCCGACACGGTGGCCTGGCTCTGCGGCGACGGTGCGGCGGCGGTGACCGGCCAGTCGATCTCCGTCTCGGGCGGCGAGGTGATGTGAGATGGCGCGCAGCCTTGTTCCTGTTCCTGCCCCCGGCCCATCGCCCGCGCCCATGCTGGCCGACGACTGCATCGGCCACGAGGCCCGCGCGGTGGCCGGCGACCACATCGACCTGAAGATCTGGCTGCGGCTGCTGGCCTGCAGCACGCAGATCGAGCAGCAGATCAGCCAGCGGCTGCGGGCGCGCTTTGGCACCACGCTGGCGCGCTTCGACTACCTGGCCCAGCTGCAGCGCCACCCCGAAGGCCTGCGCATGAACGCGCTGTCGCGCTACCTGATGGTGACGGGCGGCAACATCACCGGCCTCACCGACCAGCTGGCCAAGGAGGGGATGGTCACGCGGGTGGACGACCCGGATGACCGCCGCTCCTGGCGCGTGGCGCTCACCCCCAAGGGCCGCGCCGACTTTGCCGCCATGGCCGCCGAGCACGAAGCCTGGCTCACCGCCATGTTCGCGGGGCTGGGCGGCACCGACAAGGAACAGCTCTACGACCAGCTGGGCCGGCTGCGGGTGCGGCTCGCGCAGCACGGCGCCGGGCAGCCGGCGCCGCCCTCCGAGCCTGGCGCGGCGGCCGATTCCGGCGCGCCACACACCGCCCCATCCCGATCCGCCTCATCCCGATCCGCACCTTCCCGCACGAAGAAGACCGCACCATGACCGACCGCATCGACCCCGCCCTCATCGCCGGCAACCGCACCACGCTGGCGGGCCATGTCGCCACGCACTTCCTCTGGCAGGTGGAAGGCGGCGTGGGCACCATCACGCTGAACCGGCCCGAGCGCAAGAACCCGCTCACCTTCGATTCGTATGCCGAGCTGCGCGACCTGTTCCACCGCCTGCGCCAGGCCACCGACGTGCACGCCGTGGTGCTGCAGGGCGCGGGCGGCAACTTCTGCTCGGGCGGCGACGTGCATGAAATCATCGGCCCGCTGGTGCAGCTGAAGGCGCCCGAGCTGCTGATGTTCACCCGCATGACCGGCGCTCTGGTGTCCGAGATGCGCCACTGCCCGCAGCCCATCGTCGCGGCCATCGACGGCGTGTGCGCCGGGGCCGGCGCAATCATGGCCATGGCGTCGGACCTGCGCCTGGGCACGGCGCGCAGCAAGACGGCCTTCCTCTTCAACCGCGTGGGCCTGGCCGGCTGCGACATGGGCGCCTGCGCCATCCTGCCGCGCATCGTCGGCCAGGGGCGGGCGTCGGAGCTGCTCTACACCGGCCGTTCGCTGCCGGGCGACGAGGCCGAGCGCTGGGGCTTCTTCAACCGGCTGTGCGAGCCCGACGCGCTGCTGGCCGAGGCGCACCAGCTGGCGCAGGACATCGTGGCCGGCCCCACCTTCGCCAACGGCATCACCAAGACCATGCTGCACCAGGAATGGGCCATGACGGTGGACCAGGCCATCGAGGCCGAAGCCCAGGCCCAGGCCCTCTGCATGCTGACCGGCGACTTCGAGCGCGCCTACCGCGCCTTCGTGGACAAGCGCCGGCCGGTGTTCGAGGGCCACTGAGCCTGCCCTGCTTGCAGATGCTATAAAAAGAATAGCTACTGGCGCTTATGGAACAAGCGCTGGAGCCTGATTTGATGCAGAAATTCGCCGTCCACACGCCGCCCGGCAAGGAAACCTCATGAGCGACACCCGCTATCTCGACTGGCCGTTTTTCGATGAGCGCCACCGCGACCTGGCCCGCAGCCTGGACGCCTGGGCGACGCGGCACGTCACCGACGCCCGCGGCCGCGACGTGGACGACGCCTGCCGCGCCCTGGTGCGCAGCCTGGGCGCGGCCGGCTGGCTGCGACACGCGGTGGCCGCCGAGGCGGGCGACGCCATCGACACCCGCGCCATCTGCCTGATCCGCGAGACGCTGGCGCGCCATGCCGGGTTGGCCGACTTCGCCTTCGCCATGCAGGGGCTGGGCTCGGGCGCGATCTCGCTGGCCGGCAGCGACGGGCAGCGCGCCCGCTACCTGGGCCGCGTGGCGGGGGGCGAGGCCATCGCCGCATTCGCGCTGTCCGAGCCCGAAGCGGGCTCCGACGTGGCGGCCCTGGCCTGCACGGCGCATCAGCAAGCGGAGGGCGGCGACTACCTGCTGGACGGCGAGAAGACCTGGATCTCGAACGGCGGCATCGCCGACTTCTACGTGGTCTTCGCCCGCAGCGGCGAAGCCCCTGGAGCCCGAGGGATCAGCGCCTTCATCGTCGACGCCGGCACGCCCGGCTTCGAGATCGCCGAGCGCATCGAGGTGATCGCCCCGCACCCGCTGGCGCGCCTGCGCTTCACGCAGTGCCGCATTCCTGCCGCGCAGCGCATCGGCGCGGCGGGCGAGGGCTTCAAGATCGCTATGCGCACGCTGGACGTGTTCCGCACCTCGGTGGCGGCCGCCGCGCTGGGCTTCGCACGCCGGGCGCTGGATGAAGCCCTGGCCCGCGCCACGCGGCGCCGCATGTTCGGTGGCGTGCTGGCCGACTTCCAGCTCACGCAGTCCAAGCTGGCGCAGATGGCCACCATGATCGACAGCGCCGCGCTGCTCACCTACCGCGCCGCCTGGATGCGCGACCAGGGCCACAACGTGACCCGCGAGGCGGCGATGGCCAAGCTCACCGCCACCGAGAACGCGCAGCAGGTGATCGACATGGCGGTGCAGATCTGGGGCGGCCTGGGCGTGGTGAGCGAGCAGCCGGTGGAGCGCCTCTACCGCGAGATCCGCTCGCTGCGCATCTACGAAGGCGCCACCGAGGTGCAGCAGCTCATCATCGCGCGCGACCTGCTGCGGGCGTGGAGCGCGCCGGCCGATGCGGCCGCGGCCGGCTGACGCCGCTGGCTGACCGCACAACGGATTCGGATCTTCGAAACGCGTCGCACCACAGGGGGTTTCCGCATGGCCAGCGCACACATCGACACCTTCGCCCGCGACCGATTGCCGCCCGTCGCAATGCAGCCGGAATTCCTTTTCGAGCTGCCCGAGCTGCAGTTCCCCGAGCGCCTCAACTGCGGGGCCGAACTGCTCGACCGGGCCATCGCCCGGGGCTGGGGCGACCGGCTCTGCGTGCGGGGCGCCGGCCTGCGCTGGACCTATGCCGACCTGCTGGCGCACGCCAACCGCATCGCCCATGTGCTGGTGGGCGACATGGGCCTGGTGCCCGGCAACCGCGTGCTGCTGCGCGCCCCCAACACGCCCATGCTCGCGGCCTGCTGGTTCGCGGTGATGAAGGCGGGCGGCATCGCGGTGGCCACCATGCCGCTGCTGCGCGCCAAGGAACTTGTGGCCATCATCGACAAGGGGCAGGTCAGCCATGCGCTCTGCGACCTGCGGCTGGCCGACGAGCTGCAGGCCGCCGCCCGGGCCTGCCCGGTGCTGCGGCAGGTGCGCTGCTTCAACGACCCGTCGCCCCAGGGGCTGGAGGCCGCGATGGCGGCGCGGCCCGCCACCTTCGACAACATCGATACCGCCGCGGACGACACCTGCATCCTGGCCTTCACCTCCGGCACCACCGGCGTGCCCAAGGCCACCATGCACTTCCACCGCGACGTCATGGCCATCTGCGCCTGCTGGCCGGGCCACGTGCTGCGGCCCTCGGCCGACGACGTCTTCATCGGCAGCCCGCCCATGGCCTTCACCTTCGGGCTGGGCGGGCTGCTGCTCTTTCCGATGGCCGTGGGCGCATCGACCGTGCTGCTGGAAAAGGCATCGCCCGCCCAATTGCTGGAGGGCATCCGCGACTATGGCGCCACCGTGCTGTTCACCGCGCCCACCTCGTACCGCACGCTGGCGGCCCACGGCGACGCGATCCGCGCCAGCACGCTCAGGCGGTGCGTGTCGGCAGGCGAGGCGCTGCCCGCCGCCACGCGGGCGCTCTGGAAGCAGGCCACCGGCATCGAGCTCATCGACGGCATCGGCGCCACCGAACTGCTGCACATCTTCATCTCGGCCGACGAATCGCGCGCGCGGCCGGGCGCCACCGGCACGGCGGTGCCCGGCTACCGCGCCCGCGTGGTCGACGCCGAGGGCCGGCCGGTGCCGCCCGGCACCGTGGGCCGGCTGGCCGTGCAGGGCCCCACCGGCTGCCGCTACCTGGACGATGCCCGCCAGGCGCAGTACGTGCAGAACGGCTGGAACCTGACGGGCGACGCCTACCTGATGGACGAGGGCGGCTACTTCCACTACCAGTCGCGCACCGACGACATGATCGTCTCGGCCGGCTACAACATCGCCGCGCCCGAGGTGGAAGAGGCGCTGCTGCAGCACCCGGCGGTGGCCGAATGCGGCGTGATCGGCGTGCCCGACGAGGAGCGGGGCCAGATCGTCAAGGCCTTCGTGGTGCTGCGGCCCGGCCATGCCGAGGGGCCCGAGATGGCCCGCACGCTGCAGGAATTCGTCAAGCAGACGGTGGCTCCGTACAAATACCCACGCGCAGTCGCCTTCGCGAGCTCCCTGCCGCGCACCGAAACAGGCAAACTCCAGCGGTTCCGCCTGGGCCAGGCCGATGCCGCCGGCATCGCCGGCGCGGGCACCGACCCCCGCGAAGCCACCCCCTCCACCGACAGAAAGGTTGCCCCATGAAAGCCGTCTCCGCCGCCTCCCCGCTCAAGCCCCTGGCAGTGGCCGCGCTCGCCGCCCTGGCCTTCTCCGCCCAGGCCGCCGATGCGGTCAAGATCGGGCTGCTCAGCACCCTGTCCGGGCCGGGCGCGGGCCTCGGCATCGACATCCGCGACGGTTTCCAGCTCGCCGTCAAGCACGGCGGCGGCAAGCTCGGCGGCCTGCCCGCCGAGGTGGTGGTGGCCGACGACCAGCAGAGCCCCGACGTGGCCCGCCAGACGGCCGACCGCCTGATCAAGCGCGACAAGGTCGATTTCATGACCGGCGTAGTGTTCTCCAACGTCATGCTGGCGGTGGGCGCGCCCACCTTCGCCTCCAAAACGTTCTACATCAGCGCCAACGCCGGCCCGTCGCAGTACGCGGGCGAGCAGTGCAACCCGTATTTCTTCAGCGCCAGCTACCAGAACGACAACCTGCACGAAGCCGTCGGCAAGACCGTGCAGGACAAGGGCTTCAAGCGCGTCGCGCTGCTGGCGCCCAACTACCCCGCCGGAAAGGACGCGCTGGCCGGCTTCAAGCGCTTCTACAAGGGCGAGGTGCTGATGGAAAGCTACACGCCCCTGAACCAGCTGGACTACGGCGCCGAGATCGCCAAGATGCGCGCGGCCAAGCCCGACGCGGTCTACATCTTCCTGCCGGGCGGCCTGGGCATCAACTTCATCAAGCAGTTCGTGGGTTCGGGCCTGTCCAAGGACATGACCCTCTTCGGCCCCGGCTTCTCGGCCGACGAGGACGTCATCAAGGCGGTGGGCGAACCCATGCTCGGCATGTTCAACAGCTCCCTCTGGGCGCACGACCTGGACAACGCCGCCAACAAGAAGTTCGTGGCCGACTTCCAGAAGGAATACGGCCGCCTGCCCACGCTGTACGCGGCGCAGGGCTACGACGCAGCGCGGCTGATCGACGGCGCGGTGCGCGACGTCAAGGGCAACCTGGCCGACAAGGCGGCGGTGCGCCGTGCGCTGGAGGCCGCGCGCTTCGACTCGGTGCGCGGGCCGTTCAAGTTCAACACCAACCATTTCCCGATCCAGGACTACTACCTGCGCGTCATCACCAAGGACCCGCAGGGCCGCGTCACCAACCGCACGCTGGGCACCGTGTTCAAGAGCCACGCGGACGCCTACGTCGGCAGCTGCAAGATGCCGGCGGCATGAGCGGGGCAGCCATCCGCGCCGATGCCGTGATCGGGGACAGGCCATGACCGGGGTGCTGGTGCTGGAGCAGTCCCTGAACGGGCTGCAGTTTGGGCTGATGCTGTTCCTGCTGGCGGCTGGCCTCACGCTGGTGTTCGGCATCATGGACATGATCAACCTGGCGCACGGCTCGCTCTACATGGTGGGCGCCTACCTCATCGCCACGGCGGCGGCGGCCACCGGCTCGTTCTGGATCGGCCTCGCCGCCGGCGTGGTGGGCACGGCGCTGATCGGCATGCTGCTGGAGGTCACGGTGCTGCGCCGGCTCTACCAGCGCGACCATCTCTCACAGGTGCTGGGCACCTTCGCCCTGCTGCTGATGGCCAACGAGGGGGTGCGCATGCTCTGGGGCGCGCAGCCCATCGCGCTCAATCCGCCGGCCAGCCTGGCCGGCCCGGTGGAGCTGCTGCCCGGCTTCTTCTACCCGGCCTACCGGCTGCTCATCATCGGCGTGGGCCTGGGCGTGGCGCTGCTGCTCTACGTGCTGGTCACGCGCACGCGGCTGGGCATGCAGGTGCGCGCGGGCGCATCGAACCGCGAGATGGCCCTGGCCATGGGCACCAACGTGCGGCGCCTGTTCACGGCGGTGTTCGGCCTGGGCGCGGCGCTGTGCGCGGTGGCGGGCGGCATGCTGGGCCCGCTGCTGGCGGTGCAGGTGGGCATGGGGGAAAGCATCCTGATCCTGGCCTTCGTGGTGATCGTGATCGGCGGCATCGGCTCCATCCGCGGCGCGCTGTTCGGCGCCCTGCTGGTGGGCGTGGTCGACACCGCCGGCCGTGCGCTGATCCCGCTGGCCTTCGGCCACTGGCTGGGACCGGAAGCCGCCAGCGGCGCCGGCCCTGCGGTGGCGTCGATGCTGATCTACCTCCTGATGGCCGCGGTGCTGTTCTGGAAGCCGCGCGGGCTGTTCCCGGCGCATGGCTGACGCAACGGCCGAAGGACTCCACTGCATGCAACCCGCTTCTGCTTCCTCCCGCTCGCCGCAGGCGATGTCGCCGCGCGAGGGGCCGCCCGGCCTCCTCGACCATGCGCTGCACCTGCGCTGGACGCTGCCGCTGCTGGCCGTGCTGGCCGCGCTGCCGCTGGTGGCCTCCGCGCTCGGCGAGGCGTTCTACGTGGGGCTCGCCACGCGCATCCTGATCTTCGCGCTGGCCGCCACCAGCCTGAACCTGATCCTGGGCTTCGGCGGCATGGTCAGCTTCGGCCACGCGGCCTTCATCGGCATCGGCGCGTATGCGGTGGGCATCCTGATGCAGCAGGGAGTGGTGTCGGCCTGGATCGCCTGGCCCGCCGCCGTGCTCGCCAGCGCCCTCTTCGCGCTGGTGGTGGGCGCCATCAGCCTGCGCACACGGGGCGTGTACTTCATCATGATCACGCTGGCCTTCGCGCAGATGCTGTTCTACCTGATGGTGTCGGTCAAGGCCTGGGGCGGCGAAGACGGCCTCAGCCTGGCCGGCCGCTCGGTGCTGGGCGGGGGCTTCGACTTGGGCGACGACACCCGCTTCTATTACGTGGTGCTGGTGCTCTTCGTGCTGGCCTTCCTCGTGATCCAGCGGCTGCTCAACGCCCGCTTCGGCCACGTGCTGCAGGCCATCCGCGAGAACGAGACCCGCATGCTCGCCATCGGCTTTCCGGTCTATCGCTACCAGCTCGCGGCCTTCACGCTGGCCGGGGGGCTGGCCGGCCTGGCCGGCGCGCTGCTGGCCAACCAGTCGAGCTTCGTCAGCCCCTCGCTGCTGCAGTGGAACCAGTCGGGCCTGCTGATGGTGATGGTGATCCTCGGCGGAGTGGGGCACCTCTGGGGCGGCTTCATCGGTGCGGTGGTGTTCCTGCTGCTGGAGGAGGTGCTGGCTGCCTACACCATCCACTGGCAGTTCGTCCTGGGGGCCGTGCTGCTGCTGGTGGTGCTGGCCGCGCCGCGCGGGCTGGCCGGCCTGCTGCGGCGGGAGAGGCGCGCATGAGCGTCCAGCCCCTTCACGCGGACACCGCGGCTCCGCTGCTGCATGTGGATGGCCTGGTCAAGCGCTTCGGCGGCCTCGTCGCCACCGACCACGCCGAGCTGCGCGTGCAGCCCGGTGAGCTGCATGCGCTGATCGGCCCCAACGGGGCGGGCAAGACCACGCTGATCCACCAGATCTCGGGCGCGCTCGCGCCCGACGAAGGCCGCATCGTCTTCGGCGGCGACGACATCACCCGCCGGGCCATGCCCGAGCGCGTGTTGCGCGGCCTGGCCCGCTCCTACCAGATCACCAGCATCTTCAAGCGCCTCTCGGTGCTGGACAACGTGGCCCTGGCCGTGCAGGCGCGGCAGGGCAGCAGCATGCGCTTCTGGCAGGCCGCCCGCGCCGAGCGCGCGCGCTACGCGGAAGCGGCGGCGGTGGTCGAGCGGGTGGGCCTGGGCGCGCAGATGCACGCGCTGGCCGGCGCGCTGGCGCATGGCGAGCAGCGGCAGCTGGAGGTGGGCCTGGCGCTGGCCACCGCGCCCCGCCTGCTGCTGCTGGACGAGCCCATGGCGGGCATGGGGCCGGACGAATCGGAGCGCATGGTGGCGCTGCTGCAGTCGCTGCGCGGCAGCACCACGCTGCTGCTGGTCGAGCACGACATGGACGCCGTGTTCCGCCTGGCCGACCGCATCTCGGTGCTGGTGTTCGGCCGCGTCATCGCCTGCGGCACGCCGGCCGAGATCCGCAACCACCCCGACGTGCGGCGCGCCTATCTGGGCGACGAGCTGTCCGAGGAGCACCCGGCATGACGACGACTTCCTCTGCCGCACGGCCCACCGAACGGCCTGCGCTGCTCGAAGTGGACGACCTGCAGACCGCCTACGGCAGCAGCCAGGTGCTGTTCGGCGTGGGCCTGCGCATCGACGCGGGCGACGTCGCCACGCTGCTGGGCCGCAACGGCATGGGCAAGACGACGACGGTGCGGTCGCTGCTCGGCCTGGTGCGGTCGCGGGGCGGCACCGTACGCTTCCGGGGCGAGCGCATCGAGCGGCTGGAGCCCGACCGCATCGCGCGCATGGGCCTGGCCGTGGTGCCCGAGGGCCGGCAGATCTTTCCGAACCTTTCCGTGTCAGAGAACCTGCGCGCCTTCGCGGGCAACCGCAACCACTCGCCCGACCCCTGGACGCTGGAGCGGGTCTACGACCTCTTCCCGAGGCTCGCCGAACGGTCGCGCAACATGGGCAACCAGCTGTCGGGCGGCGAGCAGCAGATGCTGGCCATCGGCCGGGCGCTGATGACCAACCCCTACCTGCTGGTGCTGGACGAAGCCACCGAGGGCCTGGCCCCGCTGGTGCGCGAAGAGATCTGGCACTGCCTGGCGCAGCTGCGCGCGCAGGGCCAGAGCATCCTGGTCATCGACAAGTACGTGCAGCGGCTCATCCAGCTGGCCGACCGGCACACCATCATGCAGCGCGGCCGCGTGGTCTGGCAGGGCGACTCAAAGGCGCTGGCCGCGGACCCCGGCCTCTGGCAGCAATACATCGGCGTATGAACACCTCGACCTTCCTCATGGCCTCCACCGAACCTTCCGCCCCGTCCCCATCGCCCGTGGTCTTCGAGCGGCCGCTGCGCATCCGCTTCGCCCACTGCGATCCGGCCGGCATCGTGTTCTTTCCGCAATACCTGGTCATGCTCAACGGCCTGGTCGAGGACTGGTTCAACGACTGCCTGGGCGTGTCGTACTCCGGCCTGCTCGGGCCGCGCCGCATCGGCATGCCCATCGTCCGGCTGGAGTGCGAGTTCCGCGCCGTCAGCCGCATGGGCGACGACGTGACGCTGGGCCTGGCCGTGGAGCGTGTGGGCAACAGCTCCCTCACCCTGGCGCTGCACTGCCGGGCGGGGGAGGAGGAGCGCATGCGGTCCCGCCAGGTGCTGGTGGCCACCGACCTGAAGACCCACAAGGCGCGGGCCCTGCCCGACGACGTGCGGGACGCGCTGGCGCGGCTGCCGCGCTGACGCACCGAGGCGCCGCCTCCCCCGCTTTCCACCGATCTTCCGGAGACCTTGCATGCAGACTCTTCTTCCTCCCGGCTGGCCCCGCCCACGCGGCTATGCCAACGGCGTCGCGGCACGTGGCCGCATGGTGTTCGTCGCCGGCATGATCGGCTGGGACGCCGAGGGCCTCTTCCACACCGACGATCTGGCGGGCCAGGTGCGGCAGGCGCTGCAGAACGTGGTGGCCGTGCTGGCCGAAGGTGGCGCCCGGCCCGAGCACATCGTGCGCATGACCTGGTACGTGACCGACCGCAAGGCCTACGTGGCGGCCTATCCCGAGATCGGGAAGGCCTTCCGCGAGATCATCGGGAGCTTCAATGCCGCGATGACGGCCGTGGAGGTGGCGGGCCTGATCGAGGACCGCGCCCAGGTCGAGATCGAAGTCACCGCCGTCGTGCCGGACTGAAAGCAAGCGGGCATGGCGACGCTCTACCGCGACTTCACGACCCAGGAGCAGATCGACGCGCAGTACGACACCGCCTTGCCGGTGGCGGACCGCGCCGCGGAGATGCGGCACTTCGCGGACCGCAGCGCCCTGGCGCGGGCCACATTGCGCTGCACGCTGGATGTGCCCTACGGCCCCACGCGGGCCGAGACGCTGGACATCTTCCCGGCACAGGCCCCGGGCGCGCCGGTCTTCGTGTTCATCCACGGCGGCTATTGGCGGGCGCTGTCGTCCAAGGAATTCAGCTGCGTGGCGCTCGGGCTGGTGCGGCGCGGCATCACCGTTGTGGTGCCCGACTACGCCCTGTGCCCGGCCGTCGCCATCGACGAGATCGTGCGGCAGATGCGCGCTGCCTGCGCCTGGGTGCTGCGCCACGTCGGCGAACACGGCGGCGACCCGCAGCGCGTGGCCGTGGGCGGCAGCTCGGCGGGCGGACATCTGGCGGCCATGTGCCTGCAGACCGAGTGGCAGCGCGACTACGGCCTGCCGCAAGACCCGTTCCGCGCCGCGGTGATGGCCAGCGGCCTCTACGACCTGGCGCCCCTGCGCCACAGCTACCTGCAGCCGAAGATCCAGCTCACCGAGGGCACCGTGCGCCGCTGCTCGCCCGTACTGCATGTGCGTCCTTGCGCCACGCCCGTGCTGCTGACCTGGGGCGGGCTCGAGCAGGCGGAATTCGCCCGCCAGAGCCTGGCCTGGCGCGACGCGTGGTGCGGCGCGGGCAACCGGGCCGAACTGCTGGAGCAGCCCCGGGCCCACCATTTCAGCGCCATCCACGGCTTCGAAGAGCCGGACAGCCCGATGTGCGACTGGCTGGCTGCGGCACTGCATGAGGTGGGCTGACGGCAGGCGCGTCCGCCCGCCGACAGACCCTCGCCTGCGCTTCCTACACCGCCGCGGCGACCTTGCGGCGACCATCTGGGCTCCACTCAACGAGGACCCCTCCCATGCGCAAGATGATTCTGATGGCCGTCGCCGGCTTCCTCTGGAAGAAATTCCAGGCCAAGCGCACCGGAACGCCCACGGCGGCCGGTTACCGCCACCGCTGAGTCGCCGCGGTCCGCAGATGCGGACCACGCCTCTCTCTATCTCGAGAACCCCTGGGGGCCCATGGCCGCCAGGGGTTTCTTGTTGCTGCCGTCGGGTGGGGGAGGGTCGGGGGCCGCGCCAACACCCACGCGCCCCGCGGGCTTTGGTCGCACTCCCCATGCCGCGCCCACGCGCTGTTCAGCCCGCCACCTACAGCGGCGGTCGGCAAGTTGCGTGAGGCTGCCAGCCAGTGGTGCGCCCTGCGCCTGCTACCCCACGAGTCGCGGCGCACGACCGCGACCACAACAACGGACGCCCCATGGATCCAAACGCCCCCTTCCCGCTGTCGCGCCGCGACCTGCTCATCGCCGGCGCCACGTCGGCCGCCGCCACGGCGGTGCCTGCCACGGCCCATTCCCAAACCAAGCCCCCCACCATGACTGCTGCTGCCGCACCCCTGTCCGTCCGCTTGAGCGTCAACGGCGCTCCTCGCCAACTCGAGGTGGATCCCCGCACGACGCTGCTGGATGCGCTGCGCGAGAACATGCACCTGACCGGGACCAAGAAGGGTTGCGACCACGGCCAGTGCGGTGCCTGCACCGTGCTGGTGAACGGCCGGCGCGTCGTGTCGTGCCTCAGCCTCGCGGTGATGAACGAGGGGGCCAACGTGACCACCATCGAAGGCCTCGGAACGCCCCAGGCGCCGCATGCCCTGCAGACCGCCTTCGTCAAGCACGACGGTTACCAGTGCGGCTACTGCACGCCCGGGCAGATCTGCTCCGCCGTGGGGGTGATCGACGAGATCAAGCGGGGCTCGCCCAGCCATGTCACCGCCGACCTGACCGCCCAGCCGATGCTGTCGGCCGAGGAACTGCGCGAGCGCATGAGCGGCAACCTGTGCCGCTGCGGCGCCTATTCCAACATCGTCGATGCCATCACCGAAGTGGCGGGGGCCAAGGCATGAAATCCTTCACCTATGAACGCGTGACATCGCCGGCCCAGGCCGCCGCGGCCGTGGCGGCCAAGCCCGGCGCCAAGTTCGTCGCGGGCGGCACCAACCTGCTCGACCTGATGAAGTTGCAGATCGAGACCCCCACCCACCTGGTGGACGTGAACGGCATCGGCCTGGACACCGTCGAGGCCACGCCCCAGGGCGGGCTTCGCATCGGCGCGCTGGTGCGCAACAGCGACCTGGCGGCGCACCCCACGGTGCGGCGCGACTACGGCGTGCTGTCGCGCGCGCTGCTGGCCGGCGCTTCGGGCCAGCTGCGCAACATGGCCACCACGGCCGGCAACCTGCTGCAGCGCACCCGCTGCCCGTATTTCTACGACACCAACATGCCGTGCAACAAGCGCCAGCCCGGCAGCGGCTGCTCGGCCATCGGTGGCTACAGCCGGCAGCTGGCGGTGATCGGCAGCAGCGACGCCTGCATCGCCACCCATCCCAGCGACATGGCGGTGGCCATGCGCGTGCTGGACGCCACGGTGGAAACCGTGCGCGCCGACGGCGTCACCCGCGTCATCCCGATCGCCGACTTCCATCGCCTGCCCGAGGCCACGCCGCACATCGAGACCCAGCTGCAGCCCGGCGAGCTCATCACCTCCGTCACGCTGCCCGCGCCGGTCGGCGGCACGCATGTCTACCGCAAGGTGCGCGACCGTGCCTCGTATGCCTTCGCACTGGTGTCCGTCGCGGCCATCGTGCAGCCGGGCGGCGTCGGCCGCGTGGCCGTGGGTGGCGTGGCCCACAAGCCCTGGCGGGTGGAGGCAGCCGAGGTCGAGATGCCCCAAGGCGCCAGGGCCGTCGCCAGCCGTCTCTTCGCCGGTGCCCGCCCCACGCCCGAGAACGCTTTCAAACTGCCACTGGCCGAGCGCACGCTGGCCGCCGCGCTGAACCAGGCCAGGAGCTAGAAGTCCATGAAATTCGACACCCCCGCAAGCACCAACCCAATCGACCAGTTGAAGGTCGTCGGCCAGCCGGTGGACCGCATCGACGGCCTGCTCAAGACCACCGGCACCGCGCCCTATGCCTATGAACGGCACGACGTGGTCTCCAACCCGGCCTATGGCTACGTCGTAGGTTCCGCCATCGCCAAGGGCCGCATCCGCCGCATCGACGGGGCCGAGGCCCGCAAGGCGCCCGGCGTGATCGCCATCGTGACGGCCGAAACCGCCGGCAAGCTGGGCCAGGGCAAGATGAACACCGCCCCGCTGCTGGCAGGCCCGCAGGTGGACCATTACCACCAGGCCGTGGCGCTGGTGGTGGCCGAAAGCTTCGAGCAGGCGCGTGCCGCTGCCCAGCTGCTGCGCGTGGACTACGAAACGGCGCCTGGCAACTACGACCTGGCCAAGGCCAAGGACTCCGCCACCAAGCCCAGCGACATCAACGGCGACGCGCCCGACACCGCGGTGGGCGACTTCGCCGGCGCCTTCGCGGCCGCCCCGGTGCAGCTGGACGCCACCTACACCACCCCCGACCAGTCGCACGCGATGATGGAGCCGCACGCCACCATCGCCGCCTGGAAGGGCGACGAACTCACGGTGTGGACCTCCAACCAGATGATCGCCTGGGGCCAGGGCGAGCTGGCCAAGACGCTGGGCATTCCGAAGGACAAGGTGCGGCTGGTGTCGCCCTTCATCGGCGGCGGCTTCGGCGGCAAGCTGTTCCTGCGCGCCGACGCGCTGATGGCGGCGCTGGGCGCCCGAGCGGCCCAGCGTCCCGTCAAGGTCACGCTGCAGCGTCCGCTGATGTTCAACAACACCACGCACCGGCCGGCGACCATCCAGCGCGTGCGCATCGGTGCGGACAAGGAAGGCAAGATCCTCGCCATCGGCCATGAATGCTGGTCGGGCGACCTGCCCAAGGGCCAGGCCGATGCGGCGGTGGACCAGACCCGGCGCCTCTATGCCGGCGCCCACCGCATGACGGCCACCCGCCTCGCCGAGCTGCATCTGCCCGAAGGCAACGCGATGCGCGCGCCGGGCGAGGCCACCGGCCACATGGCGCTGGAAGTGGCCATGGACGAGCTGGCCGAGAAGCTGGGCATGGACCCGGTGGAGCTGCGCATCCGCAACGACACGCAGGTGGTGCCCGACACGACCGGCGAGAAGTCGTCGTCCGGCGACAAGGAAGAAGGCGGCAAGCGCCCGGAAAAGCGCTTTTCGCAGCGCCAGTTGGTGCAGTGCCTGCGCCTGGGCGCCGAGCGCTTCGGCTGGGACCAGCGCAAGGCGCAACCCGCGCAGACCCGCGACGGCCGGTGGCTGGTGGGCCTGGGCGTGGCGGCGGCCTACCGCGCCGCGCCGGTGATGAAGTCCGGCGCCCGCGTGCGGCTCGACGGGCGGAGCATCGTGACCGTCGAGACCGATATGACCGACATCGGCACCGGCACCTACACCATCATCGCCCAGACCGCCGCCGAGATGATGGGCGTGCCGCTCGAGCGCGTGGTCGTGCGCCTGGGGGATTCGAAGTTCCCAGTGTCCGCCGGCTCCGGCGGGCAGTGGGGCGCTGCCAGCTCGACCTCCGGCGTCTACGCCGCCTGCGTGAAGCTGCGCGAAGCGGTGGCCCAGAAGCTGGGCCTCGACGCCGCGACTGCCCGCTTCGAGGGCGGCCAGGTGCTGGCGGGCGGGCGCAGCATGCCTCTGGCCGAGGCGGCACGCGGCGCCGATCTGACGGCCGAGGACAGCATCGAATTCGGCGACAACACCAAGAAGACCCAGCAGTCGACCTTCGGCGCGCATTTCGTCGAGGTGGCGGTGGACGCCTTCACGGCCGAGGTGCGCGTGCGCCGCATGCTGGCCGTGTGCGCGGCGGGCCGCATCCTCAACCCCAAGTCGGCGCGCAGCCAGGTGATCGGCGCGATGACCATGGGCGTGGGCGGCGCGCTGATGGAAGAGCTGGCGGTGGACACGCGCCGGGGCTTCTTCGTCAACCACGACCTGGCGGGCTACGAGGTGCCGGTGCATGCCGACATCCCGCACCAGGAGGTGATCTTCCTGGACGAGGTGGACCCGCTGGCGTCGCCGATGAAGGCCAAGGGCGTGGGTGAGCTGGGCATCTGCGGCGTGAGCGCGGCGCTGGCCAACGCCATCTACAACGCCACCGGCGTGCGCGTGCGCGACTACCCCGTCACGCTCGACAAGCTCATCGAAGGCCTGCCGCTCGCGGCGTGACGCCGGCGTGCGCGCGGATTGCATGAACGCAGCAGAAGAGAGGCATCGCCATGGATGATCTGAACAGCCGTGTCCTGCGCACCGCCAGCGCATGGGTGGCCGCCGGCACGCAGGCCGCGCTGGTGACCGTGGTGCGCACCTGGGGGTCCGCGCCGCGCCCGCCGGGCTCGCTCATGGCCATCAATGCGCAGGGCGAGACCGTGGGATCGGTCTCCGGTGGCTGCATCGAGGACGACCTGATCGCCGACATCCGCGAGGGCGGGCTGGACACGGTCTGCGCCGGCGGGCTGCCCGCCGTGCTGCGCTACGGCATCTCGGCCGACCAGGCACACCGCTTCGGGCTGCCCTGCGGCGGCACCATGGAGCTGGTGGTCGAGCCGCTGTCGGAGCAGAGCCGGCTGGCCGACCTGCTGCAGGCCTGCGAACGCCGCCGCCCCACCGAGCGCATCCTTGAACTGGCCACCGGCCTGGTCAGGCTGCGGCCCGCCGCGCGCGACGGGGTGCCCGTGCTGGAAGGCGCCCGGCTGCGCAGCAGCTTCGGCCCGCCTGCCCGCATCATCGTGATCGGAGCGGGCGATCTCTCGGCCTTCCTGTGCCAGATCGCGCTGGGCCTGGGCTTCGAGGCCATCGTGTGCGACCCCCGCGCCGAGCACCGCGCCACCTGGTGCGTGCCCGGCGTGGAGGTCAGCCACGAGATGCCGGACGACCTGATCCTGCGCCTGCAGCCGGACGAGCGCACCGCCGTGGTGGCGCTGACGCACGACCCCAAGCTCGACGATCTGGCGCTGATCGACGCACTGCAGTCCAAGGCCTTCTACGTGGGTGCCATCGGCTCGCGGCGCAATGCCGCCACGCGGTCGCAGCGGCTGCAGCAGCACTTCGGCCTGTCGGCGGCCGACCTGGCGGCCCTGCACTCGCCCGCCGGCCTCTACATCGGCAGCAAGACACCGGCCGAGATCGCCCTGTCGATCATGGCGGAGGTGGTGGCCGCCAAGAACGGCGTGCTGGTGCCGCAGCAGGCGAAGGTCGCCACCGCCAAGCAGCTCAGGGAGGAAGGCGCCGCCACGGCGCTGTCGACCGGCCTGCTCGCGCCGACGTGCGCGGTGTGAGTCCTTCGGACACGCGGCACCCCCGTGCACCCTGCGTGAGCGTGCTGGCCGCTGGCCTGGGCAGCCGCATGGGCGGCTGCGCCAAGCCGGCGATCGCCGTAGGCGGGGCCACTGTCCTGGAGCGGCTGACGACCGCGTTTCGCTCCGCGGGTTGCGAGCAGGTCAGCGTGGTGCTGGGGCCTTACCGGGACGCGATGCTGGCGCTGGCGGACCGGTGCCAGGCCCGCCCGGTGGTGCACACGCTGCCCGAGCCGACCCTGGCGGATTCGCAGCGCCTGGCCATCGATGACCACGTGTCTGCGCATGCGGGGAGCGACCTGATGCTGGTGGTGGGCGACCTGCCGCTGCTCGCCACGCCGCACGTGCGGGCGCTGCGTGCGGCCTGGCAGGGCAGGCCGGCCCACATCGATGCGCTCATACCCACCGTGGAGGGCGTGCCGGGTCACCCGGTGATGCTGTCGTGGCGGGCGGTGTGCGCCATCCATGCGCTGCCGTCGCCCTTAAGCGTGCGCGACTGGATGGCCGCCGACACGGCCAGGCTGTGGCGCTGGCCCGGTGCCGACGCGGCATACGTCACCGACATCGA
The DNA here is from genome assembly GCF_040365715.1 of Acidovorax sp. FG27. Classification (NCBI taxonomy): domain Bacteria; kingdom Pseudomonadati; phylum Pseudomonadota; class Betaproteobacteria; order Burkholderiales; family Comamonadaceae; genus Acidovorax; species Acidovorax sp. FG27. The sequence goes on along the minus strand of NZ_BAABVY010000009.1, from coordinate 1,261,921 downwards.
CACGCCACAGGACCTGGAGCGTGCCAGGGCCGCCCTTGCGCCATCGGGACATGCCCGCACCGCCACGGCATTCGCATGGCGAGTGAATCAATAGTTCGGCCTCACAGCGGTTCCACGACGAAGCTCTCCATCGGCAGGTCGGCGGCGCGCCGGTCCTCGAAGCGCCGCGCCGTGTCCAGCGCCTCCGCGATGGTGACGTGCATGTCGATGTAGCGGTAGGTGCCCAGCCGGCCGACGAAGGTCACGCCGCGCTCCTGCCGCGCTCGCTCGACGTACCGGGCCAGCAGCGACTTTTCGTCGACCAGGCGAATGGGGTAGTAGGGCGTGTCCGCCCCTTCGCACAGGCGGCTGTACTCCTTGAAGATCACGGTGTCGGCATGCTGCTCCCACGGCGCGAAATGCTTGTGCTCCGAAATCCGCGTCCAGGGCACCGATTCGTCGCAGTAGTTGATCACCGCGTTGCCCTGGTAGTCGCCCGCGTGATCTTCCCGCACGAAGTCCAGAGTGCGGTAGCCCAGGCGCCCTTCGTCGTAGCCGAACCAGGCGTCGATGGGCCCGCTGCAAAAGACGTGGTCGTAGCGCGATGCGTCCGGCCGGTGAAAAGGCGTTCCCAGGTGCACCGACACGCCCGGCACGTCGAGCAGGTTCTGCACGATCGCGGTGTAGCCGTCCTTAGGAATGCCCTGGTAGTGGCTCGCGTAGTAGTTGTCGTCGTAGTTGAACCGCACCGGCAGCCGCTTCAGGATGCTGGCCGGCAGCGCCGAGGGTGGCATGCCCCACTGCTTGGTGGTGTAGCCGGCGAAGAAGGCGCCGTAGAGCTCGCGTCCCATCAGGCGCAGCGCCTGTTCCTCGAAGTTCTGCGGCTCGCCCTCGCCAGGCTCGCCGATCCGTGCGAAGAAGGCTTCGGCCTCGCGCGGGGAGAAGGTCTCGCCGAAGAACTGGTTGATCGTCAGCAGGTTGAGCGGCAGCGAGAACACCCGCCCGCCGGTGATGGCCTTCACCCGGTTCACGAAGGGCACGAATTCGCCGAAGCGGCGGATATAGTCCCACACCACCTGATTGCTGGTGTGGAAGATGTGGGGGCCATAGGTGTGCAGCATCACGCCGCTGGCCTCGTCGCGCGCCGTGTGGCAGTTGCCGCCGACGTGCGGGCGCGTGTCGAAGACGTCCACCGCGTGGCCGGCTCGGCCCAGCTCCTGGGCCAGCACGGCGCCGGAGAACCCCGCGCCGACGATGGCGATGCGCGAGGCGCGCCCCGTCTTCGCGGGGGTGCCGGGGGTGGCGGGGGCGGCGCTCATGTGGCGGAGACCGCTTCTTCGGCCGGGGTGGCCTGCAGCGAGCGCAGGTGGTCCATCGCTTCGGCGGCGTCGCCCAGGCGCTCCAGCAGCTGCTGCATGGCGGCGGCCGTCAGGTCCCACGAGGTGGCGGCCACCTTGGCCCGGGCCTTGCGCTGGAAGTCAGCCCGCTCCTGCTCGCTCCAGCCCAGGATGCGCCCGCACGCGGCGATGAACTCGCCGTGGGAACGAGCGATGGGCACCACGCCGGCATAGTGCTGGCGCACGTCGTGGATGTCGGTGCTCACCGCGGGCTTGCCCGCGGCCAGGTATTCGAGCGTCTTGGTCGGGCTGATGAAGCGCGTGGACGCATTGAGCGCGAACGGCATCAGGCACACGTCCCAGCCGGACAGGAAGGCCGGCAGCTCGTCGTAGCGGCGCTGGCCCATCCAGTGCAGGTTGGGCCGCTGGGGCAGGGTGGCGGGGTCGATCTTCACGACCGGGCCGACCATCACCCACTGCCAGTCGGGATGCGCATCGGCGGCGGTCGCCATCAGCGCCAGGTCGAGCCGCTCGTCGATCACGCCGTAGTACCCCAGCCGTGGCCGCGCCAGCCCGGCCTGGTCGGGATGGTCCGGCACGCCGGTCTGGCCGAAGTGGGCGTGGTCGACGCTGCTCGGAAAGCAGTGCACGTCGCCATGCCGGCTGCGCTTGGATTCGTAGAGGCTGCGGCCGCCGGTGAAGACCAGGTCCACCGAGCGCAGCAGGGCCTCTTCCCGCGCCAGCAGCTCCTTGGGCGCGAAGTCGAACGCCGAGAGTTCGTCCATGCAGTCGTACACCGATCCGCGCGGCGTCAGCTCCTCGGCCAGCGGCAGGGCCATCGGGGTATAGAACCACAGCAGGTAGTCGTGGATGTCCTGCTCCAGCAGATGGCTCAGCAGCAGGGTGCGCATGCCTTCCATGTGCTGCGCGTCGAAGCCGTGGGCGGTGCCGGGCATGTGCATGCGCAGCACCTCCACGCCGGCGCAGGGGCTGTAGCGCTCCAGCCAGGGCCGGTCGGCGCCGGGCAGGGGCTCTTCGACGAACAGCACAGGGTACCTGGCCGCCAGGCGCGAGAGCAGCTGCTGCGGGCGCTGATAGACGAAGTCCCAACGGAGATGCGAGAAAACGATCAGGTGGGTCATGGGAGTCTCCGGTGAGGGGTGAAGGGAATCGGTGTGGGCCATGGGCGCGGGCAGGTGGCGCTGCCAATGCCTCAGCCGGTCGGCGTAGGGGGCGCAGAGGCGCCGGTCCATCCCGCCCGAACGGGCGTCCGGCAGGTCCCACAGGCCGCTGTGGTGCCAGTGCTGCGGGTCCTGCCAGTCCGGTCGGTCGATGAGCGGGTAGAGGCACATGCCCAGCAGCGGAATGCCGCGCGCCCTGCAGGCGGCAGCCTCGGCCGCGACGTGGTCGAGCCAGTCGGCACGGCCCACGCCGACATGGCCCGTCTCCGACAGGCACAGCGGCCGCCCGTACCGTTGCCACATCTCGGCGATCAGCTGCGACGGCCGGCGCCTGCGGGCGTCGTTCAGGTGCCAGTGCAGCCGTGCATGGCTGCCGTGTTCCCACTGGTTGTTGTGGTAGTAGTTCAGGCCGATCAGGTCGAGGTAGCGCGGCGCGCCGCCCAGCTCGGGCGCCGCACGGCCGCACAGCATGTCCCACGCCTCGAACTGGCCGGCATGCTCCTGCGTGGCCCGGGCGCAGGCCCCTGGCCCCGCGCCGCGCGGCGGCTCCACGTGCATCACCGGGTCGGTGTGCAGCAGGCGAGCGCCGGGCGCCACGCTCCACACCGCGTCGGCTCCTCGCAGCGCGGCGCGCACCAGCAGGCGCTTGAAGGCCTGGGCGCGATGCGGGTCCGCGCTCGGGGTGTGGGGCCAGACCAGGCCGGTGCGGGTGGCCGCCCAGGCCAGGAACGAAATCTCGTTGACCGGCTGGTACACCGGCGCCGGGCCGGGAATGCCCTGCAGGGTCTCGGCCACGCGCCGGCAGTGGGCCGCGAAGGCATCGACGAACGCATCGGGCCGCTCGAACGGGTCGAGCCCGTCGGGCCAGCCGTAGTGCATCAGCGTCCAGACCACCTGCAGACCATGGGCTGCGGCCAGATGGGCCTGCCGGGCCAGTGCCCGGAATCCTTCAGCGCCGGCCTGGTCGATCAACCGCCAACCGATGCTTTCCCGGACCACGCGGATGCCGAGCGGGCCGAGCGCTGCATAGTCGTCCGCCAGCCGTGCGCTGTGCCCATTGCGCAGGTTGGCATCCAGCGGCACGCCCCAGCCGTTGACGTGGTCGGCCCCTTCGTAGCCGCCCATCCAGAAGCCCTGGAACGGACTGGGCTCGTGCGGAGCGCCGGTGGGTGGTTGCCCGGCCGGCCGGCGTGCCGCCGGCGGAAAAGATGCGCGGCGCAGCACGGGCATGGGGGGTGGGGATGAAGGGTCCGCGCAGGGCGGACGGGTTGAAGGGTTCCGGCAGGCTGCATCGCGCCGCCTGGCCACCAGCCTGCGCCCGGGCCTGTGCCGGGACGTAGGTGGAGATGCCGCATCAGGCTAGGAGCGGGCGCTGCTTGTCGCACGCCGTGCTGCGGCACGGTCTTTAGCGGCCCGCCTGGTCATCCGGCGGGATGCAGAACCGTGTCAGGCCGTGGCCACGGCCAGCGGCCGTGCGGCTTCCAGCTTGGGATCGTTGGCCGCCGTGCGGCGCGGTGCGCGGCGCTTGACCGCGAGCCGGACGAAGTCGGGGTGGAAGCAGCGCCGGCTGCCATCGGCGAAGGCCACGGTCACCGACTGGCCATCCGCTGCCGCCACGGTGCCCTCACCGTACTTCTTCACGCGTACCACGGCACCGATTTCGAATCGAGTGGGTGCGGGCGGCGCGGTCGGCAGCCCGGTGCGGCGGGCTGCTGTCGCCGTCGCCGTGGCCACCGGGCTGAGCTGCGGGGCCGCTGCGGGCGAGGGCGCCGCGCCCCGGCCCGGCACGGGCGTGCCGGCGCGAGAAGCGGGCACACGCGCCGCGTCGCCCCGGCGCGCCGGAAGCGGCTGGACGGCGGCGGTTTGCCGGCCATCGGCCATGCGGTCCTGCGCCGCCTGCGCCTGGGCCATGCGCACGCAGTTGTCGCACGCGCCGCAGGCCTCGGCGTCCTCGATCTGGTTCATGGTGCCCAGCAGCACCTGCCAGCGGCAGCGGCCGGTCTGCGCATAAAACACCATGTGCTCCAGCCCGTCGTGGTCCAGCGTGCGCTTTTGCACGTAGTCTTCCACCAGGGCGCCGAGCGCATCTTCGTTCAGCCCGTTGCGCTGCAGCTTGACGTGCCCCTGCGCGCTCTGCACGGCGATGCGGCGGCGGCGCAGCAGGCCCAGCGCCACCTGCAGCTTGGCGCGCGGGCGGTCCAGCACGCGCTGCAGGCTGTCCAGGTCCCAGGCCGTGGCATCGCCGGGGGGCGGGTCCTGCAGCGCCTCGTACAGTGCCGACAGGTCTTCCAGCGTGGGGTAGCGGCCCGCCAGGAAGAACTGCTGCACGGCCTTGTCCTTGCGCAGGAAGAGCAGGGTGCAGTCGGCCGGCTGGCCGTCGCGGCCGGCGCGGCCGGCCTCCTGGTAATAGGCGTCCAGCCCGCCGGGCATCTGATAGTGCACGACGAAGCGCACGTCCTGCTTGTCGATGCCCAGGCCGAAGGCATTGGTGGCCACCATCACGCGGGTGTCGCCGCGCATGAAGCGGTCCTGCGCCTCGCTACGCTCGGCGGAGGGCATGCGGCCGTGATAGAGCCCCACGGACTCGCCCTTGCCGGCCAGCAGGCCATGCACTTCTTCAGCGGCTTTCACGGTGGCGGCATAGACGATGCCGGAGCCGGTGGCCTCGCGCACCGTGCGCAGCAGGGCGTCGCGCTTCTCGGGCTCGGTGGCCAGCTGCACGGCGTGAAAGCGCAGGTTGGGCCGGTAGGTGCCCGTGTCCAGCAGCCCTGCGGCGGGAATGCCCAGCTGGCGGCGGATGTCCTGCGCGACGGCGCCGGCCGCCGTGGCGGTCAGTGCCAGCACGGGCGGCTTGCCCAGGCGCGGCAGGGCGTGGGCGATGTCGAGGAAGGCGGGGCGGAAGTCGTGGCCCCACTGGGAAATGCAATGCGCCTCGTCCACCACCAGCAGGCCCACGGGGCCGCTTTCCGACAGCAGCGTCATGAAGTCGGCATCGGCCAGCCGCTCGGGCGTGGTGAGGATGATGCGCGCGCTGCCGTCGCGGATGGCGGCTTCGGCCGCCTGGGTCTCGGCGCTGGACAGTGCGCTGTGCAGCTGCACGGCGGCCACGCCGCACTCGCGCAGCGAGTCGCACTGGTCGCGCATCAGCGCGATCAGCGGCGACACGACCACCGTGCGGCCGGGCATCAGCAATGCGGGCAGCTGGTAGCACAGCGACTTGCCGGCGCCGGTAGGCATCACGGCCAGGGTGTTCTCGCCGCGCAGCACGCGCTCGATCACCTCGCGCTGGCCGGATCGCAGGGCGCGCAGACCGAACACGTCCTTGAGCACGGCCTGGATGCGCGCCTGCCCGGGGATGCGGGGGCGGGTAGGGCTTTGGGGCGCCGACGTGGAAGAACGGGGCGTGCGGTGGCTGCGAGCAGCTGTGGAAGCAGGCATGGTGTGTGGTGCATCGAGGCCGCACGGTGTGCCGCCATGGAGTGAATGTCCCGGCACCGAGTGGGCGCCCGCGTGGGACGGTGCTTACGCAGCCTGTCGTCCCCGGGCGCCAAGGTCGGCCCTACAACGCCGTACGGCCGGTCAACGAACGCATTCGAGCAGCTGGGCGTTGAAGGCCGGCAGGTCGTCGGGCTTGCGGCTGCTTACCCAGCGGCCGTCCACCACCACCTCCTGGTCGACCCAGGTCGCGCCGGCGTTGCGCAGGTCGGTGGCGAGGCTCGGCCAGCTGGTCAGCTTGCGGCCCTGCACCAAGCCCGCGTCGATCAGCAGCCAGGCGCCGTGGCAGATCACGGCAATGGGCTTGCCGGCCTCGTCGAAGGCCCGCACGAAGGCCTGGGCCTGCTCGTCGGTGCGCAGCGTGTCGGCGTTGAGCACACCGCCCGGCAGCACCAGCACGTCGAAATCCTCGGCGCGGGCCTGGGCCAGCGGCAGGTCGACCGGAAAGCTGTCGGCCTTCTCGTCATGGTTGAAGCCCTGCACGCTGCCGTCCTTGGGCGAGACGATGCGCGGCTCGGCGCCGGCCTGGCGCAGCGCATCGCGCGGGCTGGTGAGCTCGACCTGCTCGAAGCCGTCGGTGACCAGCATGGCCACCCTGCGGCAGGGTTGGGAAGACACAGCGGATGCATTCATTGCAATACTCCTTGAAGGATAGGTAACTGCCCGGGGGCAGGAGAAAGACAGCCCGGAATGCTCGCCATGCCCGGCGCCGTGGGCGGTAGGAGAACGGCCTGCCCGCCCGTCGCCCGCGCCGCCCTTTGCTGCCCGTTGCTGCCCGCAAAAGCCCCGGTGGCGCATCCGTAGGCTTCGGCTGACAACGGGGTGCGGCGTCGCCCGCCGGGCGGCCTTCGGACGCCCTTCTACATTTCCCTCCATGCAAGCGCAGACGGCACTGTTCACTACGTACACGGCATTGGTTCGTGAGGTCAGGCAGGGTGCTTCGGAGCGCTGCTCCCCATTCGCTGCGATGTGCTTTTGGCGGTGACCGCCATGGCACAAGGAAGCGGCTCCACCTCCGGCGACCTCGTCGTCGCTCGCCCCCAGGGCTTGTATTGCACGGCCGGCGATTTCTACATCGACCCCTGGCGTCCGGTGGACCGCGCCGTCATCACCCACGGCCATTCCGACCATGCCCGCATGGGCCACGTCCACTATCTGGCGCACACCGACAGCGAAGGCACACTGCGGCAGCGCCTGGGGGCCGACATCCAGCTGCAGACGCTGCCCTATGGCGAGGTGATCGAACACCACGGCGTCAAGCTGTCGCTGCATCCGGCGGGCCACGTGCTGGGTTCCGCGCAGGTGCGGCTGGAGCACGGCGGCCGGGTCTGGGTGGCCTCCGGCGACTACAAGACCGAAGCCGATGGCACCTGCGCACCCTTCGAGCCGGTGCGCTGCGACACCTTCATCACGGAATCCACGTTCGGCCTGCCGATCTACCGCTGGCCCACCCAGCCGGTGCTGTTCGCCGACATCAACGCCTGGTGGCGCGCCAACGCGGCCGACGGGCGCCCGTCCGTGCTGCTCTGCTATGCCTTCGGCAAGGCTCAGCGCATCCTCCACGGGGTGGATCGCAGCATCGGGCCGATCGTGGTGCATGGCGCCGTGGAGCCCCTCAACGAGGTCTACCGCGCCGCCGGCGTGGATCTGCCGGAGACCCTGCGCGCCACCGATCCGCGCGTGACGCCCTCCCTGTTGAAGACGGCCCTGGTGCTGGCGCCGCCCTCGGCCCAGGGCACGCCCTGGATGCGCCGCTTCCCCCGCCATTCCGACGCCTTTGCCAGCGGCTGGATGCAGCTGCGCGGCACGCGCCGCCGGCGCGGCGTGGACCGGGGCTTCATCATGTCCGACCATGCCGACTGGCCCGGGCTGCAGTCGGCCATCGGCGCGACCGGCGCGGAGCGCATCTTCGTCACCCACGGCAGCGTGGCCGTGCTGGTGCGGTGGCTGCGTGAGCAGGGGCTGGACGGCCAGTCGTTCCACACCGAGTACGGCGACGAGGACGATCAGCCGGACGCGGCGCAGCACCCCGCCAGCGGCTCGACTACGGCAGCTGCGGAGGGCGCCGCAGGCGACGCCGAGCCGAAGTCGGCGCAGGAGCCGGCCGGCGCATGAAGGACTTTGCGGCGCTCTACCGCGCGCTCGACTCCAGCACCTCCAACCTGGCCAAGCAGGCGACACTGCGCGCCTATCTGGAAGCCGCCGCGCCCGAAGACGCCGCCTGGGCCGTGTATTTCCTGGCCGGCGGCAAGCCGCGCCAGCTGGTGCCCTCCAAGCTGCTGCGCAGCTTCGCGCGCGAGGCCGCGGGCCTGCCGGAATGGCTGTTCGACGAAAGCTACGACGCCGTGGGCGATCTGGCCGAGACCATTTCGCTGCTGCTGCCTGCGCCCCTGCAGACCCACGAGCTGGGCCTGGCCGAGTGGATGGAGCACCACCTCCTGCCGCTGCGCGGCCAGCCGCCCGAGGTGCTGGAGCCCACCCTGCGCGAGCAGTGGAGCGCCCTGGCGCAGGACGAGCGGCTGGTGTACTTCAAGCTCATCACCGGCGCCTTCCGCGTCGGCGTGTCGCGCCTGCAGGTCACCCAGGCGCTGGCGGCGGTGAGCGGGGTGGACGCCAAGCGCGTGGCGCAGCGGCTGATGGGCTACACGCACATCGGCGCACGCCCCGGCGCTGCCGACTACCTGCGGCTGGTGGCGGCCGCCGACGCGGCGGGCGACGAAGCCGCCGAGGGCGAGGTGCGCGGCCATCCGTATCCCTTCTTCCTGGCGCACCCGCTGCAGTTGCCGGTGGAGCAGTTCGACGCCGTGCTCGGCGCGCCGGACCGCTGGCAGGTCGAGTGGAAGTGGGACGGCATCCGCGCCCAGCTGGTGCGCCGCGCGGCGGCCGACGGCTCCGCCGCCGGCACGTGGCTCTGGTCGCGGGGCGAGGAGCTGGTGAGCGACCGCTTTCCCGAGCTGCAGGCTCTTGGCGACCAACTGCCGCCGGGCACGGTGATCGACGGCGAGATCGTCGTCTGGCGCGCGGCCGAGGGCGACACACCGGCTCGCGTGCGCCCCTTCGCCGACCTGCAGAAACGCATCGGCCGCAAGACGCTGGGCCCGAAGCTGCTGCGCGACCTGCCGGTGGTGCTGCTGGCCTACGACCTGCTGGAAGAGTGCGGGCAGGACCTGCGCGCGCTGCCGCAGCACGAGCGCCGCGCCCGGCTGGACGCGCTCGTCGCCCGCCACCCGCACCCCGCGCTGATCGCCAGCCCCGTGCTGCAGGGCAGCAGCTGGGCCGCGCTGGCCGAGCAGCGCAGCGAGGCCCGCGCCCTGGGCGTGGAGGGCATGATGCTCAAGGCCCGCGATGCGCAATACGGCGTGGGCCGCACCAAGGACGTGGGCACCTGGTGGAAGTGGAAGATCGACCCGCTCTCGGTCGATGCCGTGCTGATCTACGCGCAGCGCGGCCACGGCCGCCGCGCCACGCTCTACAGCGACTACACCTTCGCCGTGTGGAACGCCGAGCCCGGCGTGCCGGAGCGCCAGCTGGTGCCCTTCGCCAAGGCCTACTCGGGCCTGACCGATGCCGAGATGGCGCGGGTGGACGCCATCATCCGCCGCACCACGGTGGAGACCTTCGGCCCCGTGCGCAGCGTGCGGCCCACGCTGGTGTTCGAGCTGGGCTTCGAGGGCATCGCCCGCAGCAGCCGGCACAAGAGCGGCATCGCCGTGCGCTTTCCGCGCATGCTGCGCTGGCGGGAAGACAAGCCGGTGGAAGAGGCGGATTCGCTGGGCACCCTGGCCATGCTGCTGCCGGCGGCGGATGGCTGATGCTATCTAAATGATAGCTGCAGGCGCTTATGAATCAAGCGCTGGAGGGTGATTTGACCTGAATTTTTCGGTCGGAACGGCAGCCAGCGTCAGCCCGCGGCCTCCGGCGGGCGGTCGTTCTCGATCCACACCTTGGTCGCGTCGCCCACGCGCGAGAGCTGCATGTGGTACTCGTACCGCTCGGGGTGGTAGAGCCCGGTCAGGAACTGCACCGGCCGGCCGGCCGCATCGACCGCCACCCGGGCCACGCGCAGCAGCGGCACCCCCGGCGCCACGCGCAGGGCCGCCGCCACGTGCAGGTCGGCGAGCGCCGCGCCCAGGGTCTGCTCGGCCGACACCACCTGCACGCCCGACTGCTCCAGCGCGACCAGCATGGGCACGTCCTGCAAGGTGGGCTTTTCCACCGCCGTGGCCAGGTCGGGAGGCAGGAACACCTCGGTGTACGCGATGGGCTGGCCCTTGAACTTGCGCACCCGCACCACCTTCAGCACCGGGCTGCCCGCCGGCAGCTGCAAGGCCTGGGCGACGTGCGAGGGCGCCGGCAGCAGCCGGTGCTCCAGCACCGTCACGCGCGTGCGCCGGCCCATGTTGACGATGTTGTCCAGCAGGCCGCCGCGCAGCCGCAGGTGCGCGGGCAACTCGTCCTGCGCCGCCGGCAGCGTGCCCTTGCCGCGCAGCCGCACCACCAGGCCTTCTTCTTCCAGCCGCGCCAGGGCCGATCGGATGGTGACGCGGGCCACGCCGAACTCCTCGGCCAGCTGGCGTTCGCCCGGCAGCGGCAGGCCGCGTTCGTACTGGCCGGACTTGAGCCGTTCGCGCAGGATGAGCCGCACCTGGTGGAAGCGCGGCAGGGCGGACGAGGGGGAGAGGTCGGGCGGCTCGGTCATTGCAGCCACTGTAGGAGCCCGGTCGGCCGAGGGCAAGGCGCCGGCCCGGCCCCGGTCACTCGTAGCGCTTGGCGCCCGCCAGCAGCTCCGGCGTGCCCAGCAGCTGGTTGAGCCCGTCGAACTGCAGCATCTGCGGCCAGTACGGCTCGGTCGTGCCGTGCCGGTGCAGGCTGGCCAGGTAGCCCTGCAGCGCGTGGCTCAGCGCGCGCACGGTGCCACCGGGGAAGATGGCCAGCCGGTAGCCCAGCGCCTGCAGCTCGGCGGCGGGCAATAGGGGCGTCTTGCCGCCTTCCACCATGTTGGCCAGCAGGGGGCCGCGCGGCGAGAGGCGCGCCAGGGCGGTCGCCATGTCGTCCCGCGTGCGCAGCGCCTCCACGAAGAGCACGTCGGCGCCCGCGTCGGTATAGCGGTCCATGCGGTCGAGCGCGGCATCCAGGCCCTCCACCGCCACGGCATCGGTGCGGGCGACGATCAGCGTGCCGCTGTCACGCCGCGCATCGCAGGCGGCGCGGATCTTGCCGGCCATCTCGGCCGCGCCGATCAGCGTCTTGCCGTCCAGGTGGCCGCAGCGCTTGGGGCTGGTCTGGTCCTCCAGCTGGATGGCCGATGCGCCGGCGCGCTCCAGCAGGCGCACGGTGCGCTGCACGTTGATGGCGTTGCCGAAGCCGGTGTCGGCATCCACGATCAGGTGCAGCGCCTCGTTGCGCTCCCGGATGGCGGTGGTTACCTGGGCCACGTCGTCCAGCGAGAGCAGGCCGATGTCGGGCCGGCCCAGGCGGGTGTAGGCGATGCTGGCACCGGACAGGTAGGCCGCGTCGAAGCCGGCCTGCGCGACCAGCAGGGCCGAGAAGGCGTCGTACACGCCGGGCGCGGTGACGATGGCGGGCGACTGCAGGCGGGTTTTCAGGTCTGTGGTCATGGGTTGGGTGTGGGGGCGTGGCCGGCGCGCTGGGCCGCCAGGCGTTTTTCGAGGTGCGGCAGCAGCCCGCCGTCCCGGATCATGGCGACCAGGTGCGCCGGAATCGGCTCGCAGGCCAGCACCCGGCCGGTGGCCAGGTCGTGCACGCGGGCCCGGTCCAGGTCGCAGGCCACCGGGGCGCCCGCGGCCACGGTGGGCGTGTCGGGGCACACCAGCAGCGGCAGGCCCAGGTTGAAGCCGTTGCGGTAGTAGATGCCCGAAAAGGACCGGGCCACCACGCAGGCCACGCCCAGGTGCCGCAGCACCTCGGCCGCCTGCTCGCGCGACGAGCCGGCGCCGAAGTTGCGCCCGGCGAAGACGATGTCGCCCGGCCGCACTTCGGCGGCGAAGCGCGGGTCCACCGACTCCAGGCAATGGCGCGCGATCTCGGCGATGCCGAACTTCATGTAGGCGCCCGGGGCCAGCAGGTCGGTGTTCAGGTCGTCGCCGAACACCCAGGCGCAGCCCGTGGCGGGTGCGGTGTGCGGCGCGCTCATTGCAGCATCTCCCGCGGGTCGGCGACGCGGCCGGCCACGGCCGATGCGGCCACCGTCCACGGCGAGCCCAGGTAGATCTGCGCCTGGGGCGAGCCCATGCGGCCCTGGAAGTTGCGGGCCGTGGTGCTGATGGCCACCACGTCGGGCCCGAAGGTGTGCGCGCCGTAGCCGGCGCAGGCGCCGCAACTGGTGGGCAGCAGCTCGGCGCCGGCGTCCACCAGCGTGCCGAGCACGCCTTCCGCCTCGGCGCGCTGCTGGTCCTGCAGGCTGGCGGGGGCCACCAGCAGGCGCACCCCTGCGGCCACCTTGCGCCCGCGCAGCACGTCGGCCGCCATGCGCAGGTCGTCCAGCTTGGCGCCGGTGCAGGCGCCCACGTAGGCCAGGTTGATGGCCACGCCGGCCAGGTCGGCCGCGTCGCGGCCATGGGCCGGGCTGTGCGGCTCGGCCACCTGCGGTGCGAGGGCGGTGGCATCGAAGACATGGTCGGCCAGCAGCGGCGCGCCTTCGTCGGTGTGCCAGTGCGCCAGGTCCACGTCGCCGGCGCCGGCGCGGGCCAGCCAGTCGCGGGTGACTTCGTCCGGTGCCACCAGGCCGGCCTGGGCGCCCAGTTCCGCCGTCATGTTGGAGAGCGTCATGCGCTCCTGCATCGACAGCGCCTGCACTGCCGGGCCGGCATATTCCACCGCCTGGTACTGACCGCCGTCCATGCCGAAGCGGGTGCAGAGGAACAGCATCATGTCCTTGGCGGACACGCCCGGCGCCAGCCGGCCGTTCCAGGCCATGCGCAGGGTGTGCGGCACCTTGAGCCAGATCTCGCCGGTGACCAGCACGCCCAGCATCTCGGTCGCGCCCACGCCGAACATGTAGGCACCAAAGGCGCCGCCGGTGGGCGAATGGCTGTCGCCGCCCACGGCGAACATGCCGGGCCGCAGGTAGCCCTTTTGTGGCACCACCACGTGGCAGATGCCTTCGCCGTCATGGAAGCGCGCCACGCCCGCGCTCTTCACCCAGTCGCGGGCGATCTGCACGATGGCGCGGCTGTCGTCGTCGTAGGCCGGCACGTAATGGTCGGTGACCACCACCACCTTGTCCGGGTCCCACACCGTCGCGCCCAGGCGGTCGAGCATGGGCTTGACGCGGCGCGGCCCGCCCGAGTCGTGCATCATGGCCAGATCGACCCGGCAGGTGACGATCTCGCCCGGCGTGACGTGGGCGACGCCCGCCGCGCGGGCCACCAGCTTCTGCGCCAGGGTCTGCGGGCCCGCCCCAGCGGAAAGGGAAACGGCGGCGGCGCTCATTCCACGCTCGCGCCGGAAGCCTTGATGATCTTCGCCCAGTCCTGCACGTCCTGCGCCACGAACTTCGCGAACGCGGCGGGCGGCATGTCCACCGTGGTGGCCGCCTCGGTGCGCATGCGCTCCTGGTAGTCGGGCGACTCGATGGCTTTCTTCACGGCGGCATAGAGCTTCTGCGTCACGTCCGCCGGCATCTGCGCCGGGCCGAACAGGCCGAACCAGGCCATCGACTCGAAACCCTTCACGGTCTGCGCGATCGGCGGCACGCCGGCGAACTGCGGCAGCGGCTCGCGGCTGCTCACGCCCAGCAGCTGGATGCTGCCGTTCTTCATGTGCGGCAGCACGTTGACCGTGCTGGCGAACATCAGGTCCACCGTGCCTGCCAGCACGTCGGAGAGGGCCGGGCCGGTGCCCTTGTACGGCACGTTGACGATGTCGGTGCCGGTCAGCATCTTGAACTGCTCGCTGGCCAGGTGCAGCGACGAGCCCTGCGCGCCGATGGCGAAGTTCAGCTTGGCCGGATGGGCCTTGGCGTAGGCGATGAGCCCGCGCGTGTCGGAGAACGGGGCGCCCTTGCGCGCGATGAGCACGCTGGGCACCTTGGCCACCATGGTGATGGGGGTGAAGTCCTTCACCGGGTCGAACCCCAGGTTCTTGTAGAGCGTGGCGTTGATGGTGTGGCCGGTGAAGCTCATCAGCAGCGTGGACCCGTCGGCCGGCGCCTTCGCCACGTAGGCCGCGGCGATGTTGCCGCCGGCACCGGCGCGGTTCTCCACGATCACCGGGCGGCCCAGGGTGTCGCCCATCATGCGGCCGATGACGCGGGCCAGCGTGTCGGTGGTGCCGCCCGAGGGGCTGCCCACGATGATGGTGATGGGCCTGCCGCCGTCCTGCGCCAGGGCGAATGAGGGTGCCAGCGCGGCGGGCAGGGCGCAGAGCGCGGCCAGGGCGCAGCGCCGGGTCAGGGCTGTGTTCATCTTGCTTGTCTCCGTCGTTCGTTCGTTCTCGTAGAAGGCCCATCCTAGGCAGCCCGGCTGCGGCTTTCAATGGAACCTGCTGGTCCCATCGTGCAGACCAGATGGCGGCCGACCGGCGCAGACGGCGGGCGTGGCCTTTGGCCTACGCGGGGCGCCAGTGCGGCGCGTTGTAATCGCTGCCATGGAACCGAGCGACGCCGACACTCCGGGCCGCCGCCCGCCGCGCCGGGGCGCCGCGCAGCAAGCCGTGGCCCGGTGGATGGCCTCGCGCGGCTGGAAGCCCTTCACCTTCCAGCGCGAGGTATGGCGCGCACTCGCCGAAGGCCGCAGCGGCCTGCTGCACGCCACCACCGGCGCGGGTAAGACCTATGCGGTGTGGCTGGGCGCGCTGCAGGCCTTCGCCGACCAGCGCCCACCGCTGAAATCCAGGTCAAAACAGGCTGCAGCGCTTGAATCACGGGCGCGGGTAGCTATTGAAACAGTAGCAAAGACGCGCCGGCCCACGCCGGAGCCGTTGACCGTGCTGTGGCTCACGCCCATGCGCGCCCTGGCGGCCGACACGCTGCGCGCCCTGCAGACGCCGCTGGACGCCCTGGCGCCCGAGCACCCGGTGCTGGCCCGCTGGACGGCCGGCGCCCGCACTGGCGACACCGCCAGCGGCGAGCGCAGCGCGCAGTCGCGCCGCCTGCCCACCGTGCTGGTGACCACGCCCGAAAGCCTGTCGCTGCTGCTGGCGCGGGCCGACGCGCGGGAGACGCTTTCCACCGTTCAGCTGGTGGTGGCCGACGAATGGCACGAGCTGCTGGGCAACAAGCGCGGGGTGCAGGTGCAGCTGGCGATCGCCCGGCTGCGCGGCTGGAACCCGGGGCTGCGCGTCTGGGGCATGTCGGCCACGCTGGGCAACCTGCCCGAGGCCATGCACACGCTGCTGGGCGACGGGCAGGCCGAGGGCGCCGGCGGCGCGGGCGTGCTGGTGCAGGGCAAGGTCGACAAGCGGCTGGTGGTGGACACGCTGCTGCCCGACCACCCCGAGCGCTTTTCATGGGCCGGGCACCTGGGCCTGTCGATGCTGCCGGCGGTGGTGCGCGAGCTGGCCTCGTCCGGCACGACGCTGGTGTTCGTCAACGTGCGCTCGCAGGCCGAGGTCTGGTACAAGGCCATCCTCGATGCGCGGCCCGACTGGGCGGGCGAGCTGGCCATCCACCACGGCTCGCTGGACCGGGGCGTGCGCGAATGGGTGGAAGCGGGGCTCAAGGCCGGCCAGCTGCGCGCCGTGGTCTGCACCAGCAGCCTCGACCTGGGCGTGGACTTCCTGCCCGTGGAGCGGGTGCTGCAGATCGGCTCGCCCAAGGGCGTGGCGCGGCTGCTGCAGCGCGCCGGGCGCTCGGGCCACGCACCGGGCCGGCCCTCGCGCATCACGCTGGTGCCTACCCACAGCCTGGAGCTGGTGGAAGCCGCCGGTGCCCGCGCGGCCGTGCAGGCCGGCCAGGTGGAGATGCGCGCCAGCCCGCGCCGGCCCATCGACGTGCTGGTGCAGCACCTGGTGACCGTGGCGCTGGGCGGCGGCTTCGAGCCCGAGGCGCTGTATGCGGAAGTGCGCGGCACGGCGGCCTATCGCGACCTGCCGCGCGACGTCTGGCAGTGGTGCCTGGACTTCGTGCATCGCGGCGGCCCTTCGCTTGCCGCCTATCCCGACTACCAGCGCGTGGCGCCCGACGAAGACGGCGTGTGGCGCGTGCCCAGCGCCCGGCTGGCGCGCCGGCACCGCGCCAACATCGGCACCATCGTGAGCGATGCGAGCATGGTCGTGCAGGTGCTGCACGGCGCGCGGCTGGGCACCATGGAAGAGAGCTTCCTCTCGCGCCTCTCGCCGGGCGACTGCTTCGTCTTCGCCGGCAACGTGCTGGAGATGGTCAAGATCGAGGACATGACGGCCTACGTGCGCCGCGCCGCCCGCGGCCGGCCCACGGTGCCGCGCTGGGGCGGCTCGCGCATGCCGCTTTCCACCGTGCTGGCCGACTTCGTGGTGCGCCAGCTGGCGCAGGCGGCCGAGGGAGACTACAGCGGCCCCGAGATGCGCTGCGTGCGCCCGCTGCTGGAAGTGCAGCAGCGCTGGTCCGCGTTGCCCACGCCCGGCACGCTGCTGGCCGAGACGCTGCGCACGCGAGAAGGCTGGCACCTGTTCCTCTACCCCTTCGCCGGCCGCCATGCCCACACCGGCCTGGCCAGCCTGTTCGCCTGGCGGGCGGCGCAGGGCGAGGCGGGCACTTTTTCCATCGCCGTCAACGACTACGGCCTGGAACTGCTGAGCGCCACCGAGCGCGACTGGGCCGCGCTGCTGCCCGAGCTGCTGCGGGCCGAGCCCGCCGCTCCATCCGCCACCCCGGCACCGGGGGTGCCCGCGACCGAGGCCCTGGCCATTCGCAACACCGCCAACGCCCAGGGCGGCACGCCGGCCGCCGACGCCGCCCGCCAGGCCCTGCTGCACGAGGTGCTGGCCAGCCTGAACGCCACCGAGATGGCGCGGCGGCGCTTTCGCGAGATCGCGCGCGTCTCGGGCCTTATCTTCCAGAGCCACCCGGGCGAGCGGCGCAGCGCCCGCCAGCTGCAGGCGTCGTCGCAACTCTTTTTCGAGGTCTTCCGCAAGTACGACAGCGCCAACATGCTGCTGCGCCAGGCCGACGAGGAGGTGCTGAGCCAGGAGCTGGACGTGGCCCAGTTGCTGGCCGCGCTGCGCCGCATGCAGAACCAGCGGCTGGAAGTGCGCTCCCTGGCGCGGCCCAGTCCGTTCGCCTTTCCGCTAATGGTGGAGCGCTTTCGCGAAAAGCTCACCAACGAACACCTGGCCGACCGCATCGCCCGCATGCTGGCCCAGCTCGACAGCGCCGCCGACGCCCCCGCCGGCAAGGCGCAGGCCGCGCCGCCGCCGCAGGACGTGGTGCCGCCCGATCCGCCGCAGCGCCCCGCAAAACGCAAGGCGCGCACCGCTTCGGCGCGGCCGGGGGCGGCGCCCGACCCAGTGGCCGGGGAGCCGGCCGAGCCCACGGAGCTGCAGGCGGCCGCGGCCACGGTGCGGCGCATGCTCGATTTCTCGCTCACCAGCGCCGATGGGCCCGAAGCCGGCGGCAGCCAGCGCCCGCGCCGCGTGCGCAAGCCTTCGCGGCCTTTGCCGCCGCTTTGAACGGTGTCACCCGCCTTGGCGGGGCACGCCGGCTGGCTCGCTGCGCGCATGGGCGCCATCAGTCGATGGAGGCACCGGACTCCTTGACGATCTTCGCCCACTTGTCCGTGTCGTTCCTGATCCGTTGCTCGAACTCGGCTGGCGTGGAGGCCAGCGGCGTTGCGCCCTGCGCAGCGAGCTTGTCCAACGCCGCCTTTTCGCTGGAGATCTCGGTGATCTCCCTGGAAAGCCTGTCGAGGATGGCCGGGGGCAGGCCCTTGGGCGCGATGACGCCAAACCACACTTCGGCCACATAGCCGGGGACGCCGGCCTCCGCCATCGTCGGCACGTCAGGCAGGGCGGGCGACCTGGCGGCGCTCGTGACCGCCAATGCGCGCAATGCGCCTGCCTTCACCTGGGGCAGCGAGCCCGGCAGGTTGTCGAACATCAGCTGAATCTGGTTGCCCAGCAGGTCCGCCATGGCAGGGCCGCTCCCCTTGTAGGGCACGTGGATGAACGAGGCCCCCGTCATCGACTTGAACAGTTCTCCGGAAAGATGGTTCGTCGTTCCGCTGCCCGCCGAGCCCATGTTCAGGGTGTCCGGCCTGCTCTTCGAGTAGGCGATCAGTTCTGCCACGGTCTTCACCGGCACCAGCGGATTCACCACCAGAATGTTGGGCACGCTGGCGAAAGGCGCGACGGACGTGAAGTCCTTTTTCGGATCGTAAGGAAGCCGATGGTAGAGCGACGCGTTGATCGCACTGGTGCCCACCGTGCCGAACAGCAGTGTGTACCCGTCGGCCGGCGCTTTGGCCACCAGGTCCGCGCCGATGTTGCCGCCCGCTCCACCGCGGTTGTCGACGACCACCTGCTGGCCCAGGCGCTGGCTCAGGCGCGTCGCCAGTTGCCGGCCCAGGTTGTCGGTAGTGCCGCCCGGAGGAAACGGCACCACCAGCCGGATCGGCTTGACGGGATAGCTGTCTGCGGCGGCGGAAACGGCGAGCAGCATGGCAGCTGCTGCGAGAGCGACCTTGGTGGCGGAGATCATGGCGGGTTCCTCGTGGCGGGTGGGATGAAGCGGGATCGATCGGGTCAGCAGGTCGGCAAGGCGGCGAGAGCGCTCAGCTCCCTCTGGAGCGTGGCCTGCGCGTGCGCTTGCGCCTGGCGCATTCGGGCGGCGCGCTCCCGGGAGCCATCGAGCGCTGCCCGCTGATGCTGGGCTCGCTCGATGACCAGGCAGGGTGCCGGCCCACCCCGCACCGAGCGCGAGGCCAGGCTCGAAGCGGGGTCCAGGCAGGCCTGCACCGACGGTTCGCTGAGTTGCACCGGGATTCCGGTCTGTTCGGCGGCTGCCGCGTTGACCATCGTCGCAGTGATGGCGCTGGCGGGCAGATGGGCATCGAGCGCCTGGCGCACCACGGCACCGACGACGTGGTGCGCCTGTCGGAACGACAGGCCCGCCTCGCGGACCAGGGCGTCGGCCAGATCGGTGGTGGTGGAAAAGTCGGAGCGGGCCCTGTGCAGCATGACGGCCTCGACCGGTTGCGCCGAGCCGATCACCAGCTTCAGCAGTGCCAGGCACCGTGCGCATTCCTCGGCGCCTTCCCAGAAGCTGCGCATGCTTTCGCGGTTGCCGTCGCCGCTGTGGGTGAAGTGGGTGCCCTTCACGGTGGACAAGGCGGCCGTCAGCAGGCCGATGAGGTGACCGGTCTTGCCCTTCAGGTACTCCAGCACCACCGGGTTCTTCTTCTGCGGCATGATGCTCGAGGTGCCCGCGACGCTGTCCGGGAAGTCGATGAGGCCGAATTCCGGCGTCGCCCACACGTAGAAGTCCTGGGCGACGCGGCCCCAGGTGAGCGAGGCGATGGCCATCGCGGACATCAGCTCCCAGGCGAAGTCGCGCGATGCCACGGCGTCCAGCGAGTTCTCGGCGCAGCATGAAAAGCCCAGCAGGCGTGCCGTTTCCTCGCGCTGGATGGGGAACGCGGTTCCTGCCAGCGCCCCGGCCCCCAGGGGGCATGCGTCCAGCTCCACGATCGCGTGCTCGATGCGCCGCGCATCGCGTGCCATGGCCTCGGCCACGGCCGAGAGGTAGTGGCCGTAGCTGATCGGCTGGGCGGACTGCAGGTGCGTGTATCCGGGCATCACCGTACCGGCATGCGCGGCGGCGCCGGCCAACGCGCTGTCCCGCACGGCGTTGAGCGCATCGAGCACGTTCAGCCCTGCATCGCGGGCCCGCAGGCGGTCGTGCGTGGCGAGGATGTCGTTGCGGCTGCGGGCCACATGCAGGCGGCCGCCCATGTCGACCCCGGCGCATTCCATCAGGTGCGCCTCGTAATTGAAGTACGCGTCCTCGCGTTGGGGGTCCAGGGCCACCGCGGACGGCCCCTCCTGCTGCATCTGCAGCAGCGCCTGGGCCAGGCGGGCGGCGACATGGGCGGGGATCAGCTGCGCCTTGTGCAGCATCAGCAGGTGTGCCGCATTGATGCCGGTGAGATAGGTGAAGCCGCTGGCGAACTCCCGGTTCAACCGAGGCAGATAAATGTGCTCGCAGACCTCTGGTGCGGTGGCTTGCTGGAGACGTCGACTGACTTTCGATTCCATGACGGGCTGTTCCTTGCTGCCGGGGGACCGACTCCTCCGGCTTGTTGGAAGAAGTATGGAAATGGCGTGTCATAGCGTCAAATACAAATAATCAGCCCATCCATACATTCTTGTTATGCTGGAGAAAGCCAGGGCAAGGAGGCTTCCATGAAGTTCAAGCAGGTCGAGACGTTCAGGGTGGTGATGCTCACGGGGTCGATGACGCTGGCGGCCCGGGAGCTGCACACAACGCAGCCCAACATCAGCAGATTCATCGCGCAGCTGGAGGCCGAGGCCGGTTTTCGCCTGTTCGAGCGCAAGGCGGGCCGGCTGCACCCCACGGCCGAGGGGGAGGCCTTCTATCAGGAAGTGCAGCGCTCTTTCCTCGGCATGGATGCGCTGGAAGACTCGGTCCGAATGATCCGCAGGCTGGGCACGGGCACGCTGCGGGTGGGCGCGGTTCCTTCGATCGCCATGAGCGTGATGCCCGAGGTCATCAAAATGTTCCGCCAGCGCTACCCGGATACGCCGGTGTCCATCCACACCAATGACTCACCCACCGTGGCCAAGTGGACTGCGACGCGGTACTGCGACTTCGGGCTGGTTTCCTACGTCGTCGATACCGCCGGACTGCGCTCCAGCCTGTGGGCGGAGGAAGAAGGGGTATGCATCGTCCCTGCTGCGCACCGTCTGGCCAGCAAGCGCGCCGTGAAGGCGAGCGATCTCGACGATGAGCCTTTCATCTCGCTCTCGCAGGGCGACGGGGCGCGCGCAGCGGTCGATGCCGCGTTCTCGCCGGATCGGCGCAAGCTGATGCTCGACACGCCTTATGCCTCGACGATCTGCCGGATGG
Organism: Acidovorax sp. FG27; assembly: GCF_040365715.1. Taxonomy (NCBI): domain Bacteria; kingdom Pseudomonadati; phylum Pseudomonadota; class Betaproteobacteria; order Burkholderiales; family Comamonadaceae; genus Acidovorax; species Acidovorax sp. FG27. The sequence goes on along the minus strand of NZ_BAABVY010000009.1, from coordinate 1,240,907 downwards.
TGGAGATGGGGCTGGGTGTCAGTGTGGTGAGCCCGCTGGTGGTGCGCAGCATGAAGCTCTCCGGCATCAAGGCGCTTCCCTTCAAGCCATCGGTGCATTTCGGGCGGTATCTTCTCGTCTCGCAACAGCACGGCGCATCCGCCGCCATGGCGGCCTTCCTCGAATGCCTGTCGGCGGTGTAGGGGCGAGGCCTGCCCATCGCATGCAGGGGGTTCTGCCCGCCCGCTACCATCGCCGCATGCTCTTCGGATCCGAGACGTTGTCCCCCGCCGCGCTGGTCGGCGCGCATGCCACCACCCTTGCAGGGGAGCCTGTGCATTTGCTGGCGGGCCACGCCCTGTGGTGGCCGGCGGGCGCCACCGTCTTCGTGGCTGACGTGCACCTGGGCAAGGCGGCCACCTTCCGTGCGCGGGGCATTCCGGTGCCCGGCGGCACCACGCAGGACAACCTGGCGCGGCTGACGGCGCTACTACACGGCCTGCCGGCGCGGCGCCTGGTGGTGCTGGGCGACTTTCTTCACGCCGCCGAGGCGCACACGCCCACGCTGCGCGCGGCGCTCGCCGACTGGCGGGACCAGCACGCGGCGGTCGACATGGTGCTGGTGCGCGGCAACCACGACAGCCATGCGGGCGACCCGCCGCCGGGCCTGGGCATAGCGGTGGTGGACGAGCCCTGGTGCGCCGGCCCCTTCGCGTGCTGCCACCACCCGCAGGACCACGCCAGCCATCACGTGCTGGCGGGCCACGTGCACCCGGCCACGGTGCTGTGGGGGCCGGGCCGCGACGCCCTGCGCCTGCCGTGCTTCGCCGTGGCGCCACTTCTCACCCTGCTGCCGGCCTTCGGCAGCTTCACCGGCGCGGCCACCTTGCCGCCGCAGGCCGACCGCCGGCTGTTCGCGGTGGGCGGCGGCCGGGTCTGGCCGGTGCCGCCGGGGCGCTAGGCCGCGTCCCTCCGCCGTCCTACAGGAGCCTGCGGGGCCGGGTGCTAATTTGCCCCACGCAGCTTCTGGAGACCCCCATGGCAGACGACGACGGCAAGGCCCCCACATCGACTCGCACCCTCTGGAAGGGCGCCATCAGCTTCGGGCTGGTGCACGTGCCGGTGGGCCTCTATGCGGCCACGCAGAATTCGGGCATCGACTTCGACTGGCTCGACAAGCGGTCGATGGAGCCGGTGGGCTACAAGCGCATCAACAAGATCACCGGCAAGGAGATCACGGCCGCCAACATCGTCAAGGGCGTGGAGTACGAGGACGGGCGCTACGTCGTGCTGTCGCCCGAGGAGATCGAGGCGGCCTTTCCCAAGACGACGCAGACCATCGAGATCGAGGCCTTTCTCGATGCCGACGAGATTCCGTTCGTGTACCTGGAGCGGCCCTATTACACGGCCCCGCTCAAGCGCGGCGAGAAGGTCTACGCGCTGCTGCGCGAGGCGCTGCGCAAGACCAACAAGGTGGGCGTGGCCAAGGTGGTGATCCAGACCAAGCAGCACCTGGCGGTGCTGATCCCGTGCGGGCGGGCGCTCATCCTGAACCTGCTGCGCTGGGGCGGGGAGATCCGCTCGTTCGAGCAGCTGAACCTGCCGCCCCTGGGCGCGAAGGCGGCCGGCATCCGCGACGCGGAGATGAACATGGCCACGCAGCTGATCGACGACATGACGCAGGGTTGGAACGCCGACCAGTTCCGCAATTCGTTCGCCGAGGAGATCCACAAGCTGGTGCAGACCAAGGCCGAGGCGGGCGACATCGCCGACGTGGTGAAGGAGTCGGCGCAGGAGACCGCGCCCGCCACCGCCGACGTGCTGGACCTGACCGCGCTGCTCAAGCGCAGCCTGGAGGGCGGCAAGGGCAGGAAGGCCGGCGGCACCGGCAAGGGCGGCGCGGACCCGGATGCGGATGACGAAGCCGATGAGGGACATGCCGGGAAGAAGACCGCGAGCCGGGGCGGCAAGTCCGCCTCGGTGACCGACCTGCCCCGCAAGGCCGCCGCCAAGAAGGCTGCGCCCGCAGCCAAGAAGGCCCCCGCTGCCGGGAAGGCTCCCGCCAAGAAAGCCGCTGGCGCTGCCAAGGCGAAGAGCCGCAGCCCCGCGCCAGCGAAGAAGCCCGCCCGCCGGGCGGCCTGAGAGGCAGGCGCGCCATGGCCCGAAAGACCCAGGACACGACGACCGCGAAGAAGCCGAAGGGGAAGAGGGCCGCTCCCGCGGCCGGGGCCGACGCGCTGGCGGTCTACCGCGGCAAGCGCAACTTCGCGGTCACGCCGGAGCCCGCCGAAGGCGGCGAGCCGGGCACGGAGGCGCTGCAATACGTCATCCAGAAACACTGGGCCAGCCGGCTGCACTACGACTTGCGGCTGGAGATCGGCGGCACCATGAAGAGCTGGGCGGTGCCCAAGGGCCCCAGCTTCGACCCCGCCGACAAGCGCATGGCGGTGCAGGTGGAAGACCACCCCATCTCCTACAACCGCTTCGAGGGGCAGATCCCGGCCAAGCAGTACGGCGCCGGCAAGGTCATCATCTGGGACAGCGGCTACTGGTCGCCTGTGGGCGACCCGGAAGCCGGCTGGCGCGAGGGCAAGCTCAAGTTCAGCCTGCACGGCCACAAGCTGCAGGGCCACTGGACCTTGGTGCGCATGCACGGGCGCGGCAGCGAGAAGCAGCCCCCGTGGCTGCTCATCAAGGAGCGCGACGGCCTGGAGCGCCCCGCCGCCAAGTTCGACGTGGTGGAAGCCATGCCCGACAGCGTGGCGGCGCTGCCCCCCGTGCCGGCACCGGGCGCGCAGGTGGCGCGTGCCGCTGCAGAACCCACGGTCCAGCACGCAGCCAAGGCCCGCCGGGCGGCGCTGCCGCAGGAGCTCAAGCCCCAGCTCGCCACGCTGGTGGACGGCCCGCCCGCCGATGCGAAGGACTGGCTCTGGGAGCTCAAATTCGACGGCTACCGCCTGCTCGCCCGCATCGAACGCGGAGCGGTGCGCCTGATCACGCGCAACGGCAACGACTGGACGGCGCGCATGCCGCGCCTGGCGAAGGCGGTGGCGCAGCTGCCTTTGAAATCCGGCTGGATCGACGGCGAAGTGCTGGTGATGGACGAGCAGGGCGCGCCCGACTTCCAGGCGCTGCAGAACGCGTTCGACGCCGAGGCCACCAGCGACCTGGTGTACTACGTCTTCGACATGCCCTTCGCCGATGGGCGCGACCTCAGGCCGCTGCCGCTGCAGGAGCGGCGCGAGCTGCTGCGGGCGGTGATGGCGCAGGCGGCGGAGGCCGCGGCCGATGCGGTGCGCTTCAGCGAGGCATTCGAGGCGCGGGCGTCCGACCTGGTGCCCGCGGCCTGCCGCCTGGGGTTCGAGGGCGTGATCGGCAAGCGGCGCTCGGCCCCCTATGCCTCGCGCCGCAATGCCGACTGGATCAAGCTCAAATGCAGCCACCGGCAGGAATTCGTCATTTGCGGCTTCACCGAACCACAAGGCACGCGCACCGGCCTGGGCGCGCTGCTGCTGGGCGTGCACGGCGACGATGGCGCGCTGCGCTATGCCGGCAGCGTCGGCACCGGCTTCAACGAGCGCACGCTGGTGGAACTGCGCGAGCGGCTGGAAGCGCTGCAAGCCGAAGCCAGCCCGTTCGAGCGGGCGCCCGCTATCGGCAAGAAGCCCCATTGGGTCCGGCCCCGCCTGCTGGCCGAGGTGGCATTCGCCGAGTGGACGCGCGAGGGCCGCATCCGCCACGCGGTGTTCCACGGCCTGCGCGAGGACAAGCCCGCCCGGGCCATCGTGCGCGAGACGCCGCAGGAGGCGCCGGGGGCCGCCACGGGCAAGCCACCCGCCCGCCAGGCGGCAAAGGGCGCCCGGGCGGCGAAGGCCGGCGGGTCCGCGCGGCAACCCGCCGAGGCGGCCGCCCCGGGGGCCCCATCCTTGCGCGTGACGCATCCCGAGCGGGTGATCGACCCCTCCACCGGCTTCACCAAGATGGACCTGGTGCGCTACTACGCCAAGGTCGGGCCGCTGATGATGGAGCACCTCGAGAAGCGCCCGGTGGCACTGGTGCGGGCGCCGGACGGCGTGGGCGGTGAGCTCTTCTTCCAGAAGCACATGGAGCGCATGGCGCTGGACGGCATCGCCCAGCTGGACCCGGCGCTGGACCCGGGCCACGGCCCGCTGATGGCGATGGAGCGGCCGCAGGGCCTGCTGGCCGCCGCGCAGATGAACGTGCTGGAATTCCACACCTGGAACGCCCGGCAGGACCGCATCGAAAAACCCGACCGGCTCACCCTGGACCTGGATCCGGGCGAGGGCGTGCAGTGGGGCCATGTGCAGGAAGCCGCCCAACTGGTGCGGGTGCTGCTCACCGAACTGGGCCTGGCCGCTTACCTGAAGACCAGCGGCGGCAAGGGGCTGCACGTGGTGGTGCCCATCAAGCGCCTGCACGGCTGGGATACGGTCAAGGGCTTTTCGCAGGCGCTGGTAAAGCACCTGGCCCGCACCATTCCACAGCGTTTCGTCGCCAAGAGCGGACCGAAGAACCGGGTGGGAAAGATCTTTGCCGACTACCTGCGCAACGGGCGGGGCGCCACCACGGTGAGCGCCTGGTCGGCACGCTCGCGGCCCGGCATGGGGATTTCGGTGCCGGTGGGCTGGGACGAGCTGAAGCGGTTGACGAGCGGCGCGCACTGGACGGTCGCCACGGTGGACGAGCGCCTGCGGCTGGGCAACACGCCGTGGGAGGGCTACGACCGGGCGGCAGTGTCGATCACGGCGGCCGTGAAGCGGCTGGCGGCGCTGGGAGAAGACTGAGCGGGCCTTCAGCCCAGCGCCTGGGGCTCCGAAAACGCCGAATCGGCGAACTGGCGCTCCTGCGGCTGGCGGCGCCGCGCGGGGCCGTAAAGCGGCAGGTCGTCCGCCTGCTGGCGCTGGTGCCCGGGCAGGTCGGCCTCGCCCATCTGCCAGCGGATGGATTCGTCGTCCTCGAACGAATTGTCGAACATGAACATGATGGCCTCCGCATGCCGGCGCGGTAGGGCCAGCTTGTATGCACCGATTGGGCTGGGCGGCGGGCGCGAAGTCGGTCGGCGTGGTGGCGCAGTCGCTGTAGGCGGGTGCTGACGGATGCCCGGGGCTGACTAGAATCGCGCCCTTTGCCCGCCGCCACCGCCCGGCCCCGCTTTTTTCTCACCATGCACATCGTCGTCAACGAAGAACTCAAGGCCTACATCGACCCCCTGACCCCGCAGGAGCACGAAGCACTGGAGCGCAGCCTGCTGGCCGAAGGGTGCCGCGACGCGCTGGTGCTGTGGGGCGACATGCTGGTGGACGGCCACAACCGCTACGGCATCTGCATGCGCCACGGCCTGCCCTTCCAGACCATGCAGGCCACCCGGTTCGAGACGATGGAGGACGTGCATCTGTGGATGATCGACCAGCACCTGGGCCGGCGCAGCGTGTCGGACTTCCAGCGGGGCGTGCTCGCCCTGCGCAAGAAGGAGATCGTGCAGGCGCGGCTCGCGCGCGGGCAGGGCACCCCGGATGCCGCTGGCGGCGAAGCGCGAGCCGGCCACGGCGGGGAGCAGGCCGGCCCGCAGGCGGGGGCCGAGGTGGGCGCGCCTTTCCAGGCGCCCGAGGCGCTCGACAGCCGCGAAGCCATCGCCCGCGCCGCGCGCATCAGCAGCAGCCAGGTGCTGATGATCGAAAAGATCCGCAAGCAGGCCGCGCCCGAGGTGGTCGCGGCCGTGAAGTCGGGTGCTATCTCGATCAACGCGGCGGCCGCCGTCGCCACGCTGCCCCAGCAGGAACAGGTGGCCGCCGCGACGGGCGGCAAGGACGAATTGCGCCAGGCGGCCAAGCGGGCGCGCGAGGCCCGGCGCAAGCCGGCAGCGGCCGAGGCCGGCTCGCAGGCGGCTGGCGCCGAAACGGAAGCTGCGCCCCCGCAGGCGGGCGGCGGCGAACTGCAGGCCTTGCGCGATCGCGTCGCGGCGCTGACGGCGGAGAACGCCGCGCTGCGGGCACGGCTGCAGGCGCTGGGCGACGGGGACGCGGCGGCGCCCTTCTGACCCGCCGTGGAACGTTGGGTGCTTGAAGGTTTCAGCCTACAAGCGGATGGGCAAACGGCCCCTATCATCCGCGTCCACTTCTTCCGCCGGCCCACTCCGTGACTGCATCCATCGACGACGAGAAACGACGCCTCGAGCGCCCCACCATGCCCCTGCGCCTGTTCGTCGGTTTCATGCTGGCGGCGCTGGCCACCGTGGTGATCGCGCTGTTCACCTACCAGAACGGCCAGAACCGCGCCGCGGCGGTCGCCCGCATCAACATGGGGGTGGAGGTGATATCGCAGGTGCAGGCGGTGCTGTCCACGCTCAAGAATGCCGAGACGGGCCAGCGGGGTTACCTGCTGACCGGCAAGGAGACCTACCTGGAGCCGTTCCGCGCTTCGGAGGCCGCGCTGGGGCAGGAGTTCGACGTGCTCAAGACGCTGCTGGCGGACAGCCCCGAGCAGCTCGGCCGGCTGACCACCGTGCAGCGCATGGCCGCGCAGAAGATGGACGAGCTGCGCCGCACCATCGCGCTGCACCGCGCCGGCCAGCAGGGCGACGCACTGGCGCTGGTGCAGAGCGACGAGGGCTTCGTGCTGATGAACGACGTGCGCGCCCAGTTGCGCGACATGCTCAATGCGGAGCGCCTGTCGCTCGAGGAGCGGCGCCGCACCTGGGAAGACGCGGCCAACTTCGCCGCGTACTTCACCTGGGCCAGCTCGCTGGTGCTGCTGGTGCTGGTCTGTGCATCGGCCGCCATGACCGCCGCCGACCACCGTGCCAAGGCGCGCGAGAACTGGATCAAGTCGGGCCTGGTGGCGCTGGGCTCGCGCCTGCAGGGCGACCACCGGCTCGACGAGCTGGGCCAGCGGGTGGTGGAATTTCTGGCGCAGTGGCTGGGCGCGAAGGTGGGCGCGGCCTACGTGAGCGAGGGGCACGGCCTCTACCAGCGCATGGGCGGCTACGGCCTGCCGGACGGGCAGCTCAAGACCAAGGTGGTGAAGGGCGAAGGCCTGCTGGGCCAGACCGCGCAGTCGCGTGAACTGGTGCACCTGCGGGACGTGCCCGAGGGTTATCTGCCCATCACGTCGGGCCTGGGCAGCGGCACGCCGCGCGAGATCGCCATCGTGCCGGCGCTGCTGAACGGCAAGGTGCACGGCGTGATCGAGCTGGGCTTCCTGCGCCAGCTCACCGCCACCGACATCGACTTCCTGCAGCGGGCGTCAGAGCAGGTGGCGCTGTCGGTGCGCTCGGCCATCGACCGCACGCAGCTGGAATCCCTGCTGGAGGAAACCCAGCGGCAGGCCGAGGAGCTGCAGGCCCAGCAGGAAGAGCTGCGGGTGAGCAACGAAGAGCTGGAGCAGCAAAGCCGCGTGCTGCAGGAATCGCAGGCGCAGATGGAGGCGCAGCAGTCAGAGCTGGAACAGAGCAATGCCCAACTGGAAGAGCAGACCCAGCAGCTCGAATACCAGAAGCAGCAGCTGCTGCGCGCGCAGGACGCGCTCGGCTCCAAGGCGCACGACCTGGAGCTGGCGAGCCAGTACAAGAGCGAATTCCTCGCCAACATGAGCCACGAGCTGCGCACCCCGCTCAATTCCAGCCTTATCCTGGCCAAGCTGCTGGCCGACAACAAGCAGGGCAACCTGACCGAAGAGCAGGTGCGCTACGCCCAGACCATCCACGGCGCGGGCAACGACCTGCTGGCGCTGATCAACGACATCCTCGACCTGGCCAAGATCGAGGCCGGCCAGGCGACCATCACCGTGGAGACGGTGCCCATCGCCCGCTCGGTACAGGGCTGGATCGAGCCGCTGCGGGCGCTGGCGCAGGACAAGGGCCTGCAGCTCACCGCCGTGGTGGACCCGGAGGCGCCCGCCACGATCGAGTCCGACGCGCAGCGGCTGGGCCAGGTGCTCAAGAACCTGCTGTCGAACGCGCTCAAGTTCACCGAGCAGGGCGAGGTGACCCTGCACGTGCTGCCCCGCGAACGCGGCGGCGTGGCCTTCGAGGTGCGCGACACGGGCATCGGCATTCCGGAGCACCAGCAGCAGCTGATCTTCGAGGCCTTCCGCCAGGCCGACGGCAGCACCCACCGCAAGTACGGCGGCACGGGCCTGGGGCTGTCGATCTCGCGCGACCTGGCCCAGCTGCTGGGCGGCAGCATCGGCGTGCAGAGCGTGCCTGGGCAGGGCAGCACCTTCACCCTGGTGCTGCCCGCCGTGGCGCCGGCGCAGCCCGAGGCCGGGGCGCCGGCCCAAGCCACGTCCGCCGCCGTGCCGGCCGCCATGCCCCGGCCCGCGCCGCTGGCGGCCGAGCGCCGCGAGCCGCCCCTGCCGGCGCCGCCAGCCGACGCGCCGGTGGTCCGCCGTGCGCAGGCCGGCGTGCCGGACGACCGCGACCGGCTGCAGCCCGGCCAGCGCACCATGCTGGTGGTGGAGGACGACCCGCGCTTCGCCCGCATCCTGTACGACCTGGCGCATGAGATGGGCTTCCAGTGCGTGCTGGCGGCGACCGGCAGCGAGGGGCTGGCCGCGGCGCTGGAGCACCAGCCGAGCGCGGTGGTGCTGGACATGAACCTGCCCGACTTCTCCGGCCTGGGCGTGCTGGACCAGCTCAAGCGCAACCCGGCCACCCGGCACATCCCGGTGCACGTGGTGTCGGTGGCCGACTATTCGCAGGAGGCGCTCGGGCGCGGCGCGGTGGGCTATGCCCTCAAGCCCGTCAAGCGCGAGGAACTCAAGCAGGCGCTGGAGCGCATGGAGGCGAAGTTCACGCAGAGCCTGCGCCGCGTGCTCGTGGTGGAGGACGACGAGCGCCAGCGCGAGAGCGTGGGCCACCTGCTGGCCAATGGCGACGTGGAGATCGTCGGCGCGGAAACGGCGCGCCGCGCGCTGGAGCTGCTGCGCTCCACCACCTTCGACTGCATGGTCATGGACCTGAACCTGCCCGACCTCAGCGGCTACGAGCTGCTCGAGCAGATGGCCAGCCAGGAGGACGTGGCCTTCCCGCCCGTGATCGTCTATACCGGCCGCTCGCTCACCCGCGACGAGGAGCAGCAGCTGCGGCGCTTCTCCAAGTCGATCATCATCAAGGACGCCCGCTCGCCCGAGCGGCTGCTCGACGAGGTGACGCTGTTCCTGCACCAGGTCGAATCGGCCCTGCCGGTGGAGCGGCGCAAGATGCTGCAGGTGGCGCGCGACCGCGATGCGAGCTTCGAAGGCCGCACCATCCTGATCGTGGAAGACGACGTGCGCAACGTGTTCGCGCTCTCCAGCGTGCTGGAGCCCACCGGCGCCAAGGTCGAGATCGCCCGCAACGGCCGCGAGGCGCTGCAGGCCCTGGAGCGCGCCCAGGCGGCCGGCGCCGCGGCGGTGGACATGGTGCTGATGGACATCATGATGCCGGAGATGGACGGCTTCACCGCCATGGTGGAGATCCGCAAGCGGCCCGAATGGCGCCGCCTGCCCATCATCGCGCTCACGGCCAAGGCCATGAAGGACGACCAGGAAAAGTGCCTGGCCGCGGGCGCCAACGACTACATCGCCAAGCCGCTGGACGTGGAGAAGCTGCTGTCCCTCGTGCGGGTCTGGATGCCCAAGTGACCCGGCACCCCGCGCCGCCGCCGGCGGTGGAGCTCGCACCCGCGCCGGGCGCCGCCGTGGCCCCCCATCGCAAGAAGACCTTCGACATCGAGCAGCAACTGCTGGTCGAGGCGATCTACCACCGCTACCACTACGACTTCCGCGGCTACGCCCAGGCGTCGCTCAAGCGGCGGTTGCAGACGGCGCTCACGCGCTTCCAGTGCCGCACGCTGTCGCAGCTGCAGCACCTGGTCCTGCACGAGCCCGAGGTCTTCCCGGCCATGCTCGAGTACCTCACCGTGCAGGTGAGCGAGATGTTCCGCGACCCGCTCTACTTCCGGGCGCTGCGCGAGACGGTGGTGCCCATCCTGCGCACCTACCCGTCGCTCAAGATCTGGGTGGCGGGCTGCAGCACCGGCGAGGAGGTGTATTCCCTCGCCATCCTGCTGCGCGAGGAAGGGCTGCTCGAGCGCACGCTGATCTACGCCACCGACATCAATGCCACCGCGCTGCAGAAGGCCGAGGCGGGCGTGTACGACATCGACCGCGCGCGCGGCTTCACCGAGAACCATGCCCGCTCGGGCGGGCGCGGCTCCCTGTCGGAGCACTACACCGCCGCCTACGGCCGCATGATGATCGACAAGACCCTGCGCCGGCACATCGTGTTCTCCGACCACAGCCTGGCGACCGACAGCGTCTTCGCCGAGGTGCACCTGGTGTCGTGCCGCAACGTGCTGATCTATTTCGACCGCGACCTGCAGAACCGCGCCCTGTCGCTTTTTCGCGATGCGCTCTGCCACAAGGGCTTTCTCGGCCTAGGCTCCAAGGAGTCGCTGCGCTTTTCCACGCAGGCGCCCGCCTTCGACGAATTCGTGGCGCAAGAGCGCGTCTACCGCAAGAAGGCGGGGCTGTGATGAGACGAACGCTTTCCGCCGCATCGCGGCAGCGGCGGTTCGAGACGGTGGTGATCGGCGGCTCGGCCGGCAGCATCGACGCGCTGGCGGTGCTGCTGGCGGCCCTGCCGGCCAGCCTGCGCGCGGCCGTGGTGGTGGTGGTGCACCTGCCCCGGGAAAAGCCCAGCCTGCTGCCCCGGATCTTCGAGCCGCGCTGCGCGCTGCCGCTGCGCGAGGTGCACGACAAGGAGCCGCTGGAACCTGGCACGGTGTACTTCGCCCCGCCCGACTACCACGTGCTGCTCGACGCCGGGCCGACCCTCGCGCTGTCGGTGGACGATCCGGTGCATTTTTCGCGGCCCTCCATCGACGTCCTCTTCGAGTCGGCGGCGGACGCCTGCGGCGACCGGCTGCTGGCCATCCTGCTGTCGGGCGCCAATGCCGACGGTGCGCAGGGGCTGGCGGCGGTGCAGGCCGCCGGCGGCGCCACGCTGGTGCAGTCGCCGGCCAGCTGCCTCATGCCCTTCATGCCCGAGGCCGCCCTGGCGCGCCTGCGGCCGGACCACGTACTGCCGCCTGACGCCATGGCGGCATTGCTGTTGCAATGGCATTCCGGGAGACACCTGTGATTCTTGCCCCTTCCTCCCCCCGCTGCCCGCCCCGTGCCGGCCGGGTGAAATGCCTCATCGTCGACGACGTCGAGGAAAACCTCATCGCGCTGGAGGCGCTGCTGCGCCGCGACGACGTGGAGATCCTGCGTGCCGCCTCCGGGCCCGAGGCGCTGGAGCTGCTGCTGCAGCACACCGACGTGGCGCTGGCGCTGCTGGACGTGCAGATGCCCGAGATGAACGGCTTCGAACTGGCCGAGCTGATTCGCGGCAGCGAGCGCACGCGCCACGTGCCGCTCATCTTCATGACCGCGGGCTCGCGCGACCAGAACTGGCAGTTCAAGGGCTACGAGTCCGGCGCGGTCGATTTCCTCTACAAGCCCATCGATCCGCACATGCTGGTCAACAAGGCGGGCGTGTTCTTCGAGCTGCAGCACCAGAAGCAGGCGCTGGCGTTCGAGCTGCAGGAGCGCACCGAGGCGCTGCGCATCAACGACATGTTCATGGCCGTGCTGAGCCATGACCTGCGCGGGCCCCTGAGCGCCATCCTGGCGTCGGCCGTGGTGCTGCAGCGGCCGATCGATGCCGACAAGGTGCCGCTGCTGGGCAGCAAGATCCAGGCGAGCGGCCGGCGCATGGGCCGCATGATCGAGGACCTGCTGGACGTGACCCGTGCGCGCCAGGCGGGCGGCCTCGTCATGCAGACCGGCACGCAGGTCGACCTGGGGGCCGCGGCCCAGCGCACGGTGCAGGAGCTGCGCGACGCCCACCCCGCGCGCGCCATCGAGCTGAGCCAGCAGGGCGACCTGCAGGGCTGGTGGGACATCGACCGGCTCTGCCAGGTGCTGGGCAACCTGCTGGGCAACGCCATCCACCACGGCACGCCGGACCAGCCGGTGCAGCTGTACCTCGACGGCACGGCGCCCTGCGAAGTGGTGTTCAGCACGTCCAACGGGGGCACGATTCCCGCCGCGCTGCTGCCGCACCTGTTCGATCCGTTCCGGGGCAGCACGCAGGCGGCGCCGGGGCAGCACAAGGGGCTGGGCCTGGGGCTCTACATCGTGCAGCAGATCGTGCACGGCCACGGCGGGCAGATCGAGGCCGCGTCGACCGCAGGGCGCACCGTGTTCCAGGTGCGGCTGCCTCGCGGCGCGTCGCCGGCCGGGCGCTGACGGAAGCCTTGCCCCCTCGCATCACCCCGGGGCGGGGTCTTTCACACGGTGTCAGGCCACGCCCACGCCCTGCAGTCCGGCCTGCGCCTCGTCCAGCAGCGACTCCAGCTCGTCCATCTCGAACGGCTTGAGCAGGGTGCGCACGTTCGGGCCCAGGGCGCTCGCGGCTTCCTGCCCGAACGGGTAGCCCGAGCACAGCACCATCCACTGCGTGGGGTTCCTCTCCAGCAGGCGGCGAGCGAGGTCGGTGCCGCTCATGCCGGGCAAGGTCACGTCGGTGATCACCAGGTCGAACGGCGCCTCCGCGTCGTGCCGCAGGGCTTCCTCGGCCGTGGCGCAGGCAGTCACCGCGCGCCCTGGTCCCTCCAGCAGCATGCCCATGGCTTCCCGCAGTTCGCAGTTGTCCTCCACATAGAGGATGCGCAGCAGGGGCATGCCGGGGCCGAGACTTCCGGCGGCGGTAGCGATGGCGGTGTGCGGTGAAGTCAGGCGATGTCCTCGTTGGCGGTAGAAAAGGCGTGCGTCGGCCGCTCCACATCGCTGGGGTTCGGCCGGTACGTTGCGATCTTCTGCGGCTTTGTCCGATGCCCATGTAGGACGAGGGCGCTGGGCGCACCACGGAGTGCTGCGGCTTGCGCGGGGGCGCGGTATCCGCCGACAGCGGCGCTACCCCGTGGGCACGACACTGGCGGAAAGCCCTGGGCCGTGCGTGTTGCGCGGCCTGGGCCCCGACTGGAAAAGCCCGTCCCATGATCAGAATCAAACTGCAGGTGGATCTCGCCTACACCGTGAACGCTCCCGGTGGCGATTTCATTTTCAACTTCCACGCGGCCCACACCGGCCACCAGACCGTGCAGGACGAAACCCTGGTGGTGACGCAGGGCCGCGGCAACGGCACGCCGGCGGTGCCCACCCACCTGTCTACGGACCCGACCACCGGCACCCGTTGCCTGCGCCTGAGTGCGCAGCCCGGCCCGCTGAACGTGGCCTACGCCGCCACGGTGGACATGCACCACGCCGTCGCCGATCCGGCCCGCATCCCCGAGGTGCCGGTATCCCAGTTGCCCAACGAGACGCTGCAGTACCTCTATCCCAGCCGCTACTGCCAGTCCGACCAGCTGTCCACCCTTGCCTTCCGCGAATTCGGCCACCTCTGGCAGGGCTACAGCCGGGTGCAGGCGATCCGGGACTGGGTGCACGCCCATGTGGAGTTCCGCTCCAACACCTCGACCTCGACCACCTCGGCGCTCGACACGTTCGTGCAACGGGTGGGCGTCTGCCGCGACTTCGCACACCTCATGATCGCGCTGTGCCGGGCATTGAACATTCCCGCCCGCTTCGTGACCGGCACCGACTACGGCGCCGACCCGGCGCTGGGGCCACCGGATTTCCACGCGTACGTCGAGGCCTACCTGGGCGGCCGCTGGTACCTGTTCGACCCGTCGGGCACGGCCATTCCCATGGGCATGATCCGCATGGCCACCGGCCGGGACGCTGCCGACGTGGCCTTCGCCACCATCTTCGGCGATGTCGGCACCGAGGCGCCCAAGATCCGCGCCTGGGCGGTGCAGGATCCGTCGCGCGGGTTCGAGCTGCCGCACCATTCGTCGCTGGCGCTCTCCACCGACGGACCCGCACCCCAGCAAGGGCGACGCCAGGCGCAGTGACCTGTTTTCAGGTATGTTTTTGGCCTCCAGCGCTTATGGAATGAGCGCATGCAGCTATTAAAAAAATAGCAAGCGTCATCCGGCCTTGCGCAGCGTCAGGTTGACGCGCCACGGCCCGGTGAGCGCATGCGTGCCCTGCGCGACCGGCGCCACGCCGTGAAAGCGCAGCCGGTCCTCGCCTCCCCACACCACCACGTCGCCGTGCGCCAGCGGCACCCGGTGCACGGCGTTGCCGCGGGCATGGCCGCCCCAGAGAAAGGTGGCGGGCAGGCCCAGGGACACCGACACGATGGGCGCCGCCAGGTCCTGCTCGTCGCGGTCCTGGTGCAGCGACAGCCGCGTGCCGGGAGCGTAGCGGTTGATGAGGCAGGCATCCGGTGCGAAGCCGCCCTGGCCGGCAGCCGCTGCCGCCCGGCCCGCCAGCGCGGCGAACGCTTCGGGCAAGGGCAGCCAGGGGCGCCCCGTCGCAGGGTCGCAGGCTTCGTAGCGGTAGCCGCGCCGGTCGCTCACCCAGCCCAGGGCGCCCGCGTTCGTCGTGGCGACGCCCATGCGCCGGCCGCCCGGTGTTTCCATGTGGCGCCAGGGCGCCGCCAGCGCGGCCTGCTCGATGCCCTGGAACAGCTGGGGCACCACCGCGAGCGCGAATCCGCGCAGCAGCACGGCATCGCGGCCCAGTTCCAGGGTGGCGGGGATGTGGGGGTCGTTCGAGAACAGATCGGCGGTCATGGCGGAGGGTGGGGCGGGGGCGATGTCCGCGCCGCCCACGGGGCGACGGCGATGCGCCTACGATGCCAGTTTCGCAATCACCTTTCAGCCCATCCGCCATGACCGCTTCCACGCCTTCCCACCATGCACCTGCCCAGCGGCTGAAGGTTGACTTCGTTTCCGACGTCTCGTGCCCGTGGTGCATCATCGGCCTGAAGGCACTGGAGCAGGCGGCCGGGCGCCTGCAGGGCGAGGTGGCGCTCGACCTGCATTTCCAGCCGTTCGAGCTGAACCCGCAGATGGGCCCCGAGGGCCAGGACATCGGCGAGCACCTGCAGCAGAAGTACGGTGCCACGCCCGAGCAGTCGCAGCGCAACCGCGACGCCATCGCCGAGCGGGGCGCGGCGCTCGGCTTTGTATTCCGCATGGATCAGCGCAGCCGCATCTACAACACCTTCGACGCGCACCGGCTGCTGCACTGGGCGGGCGAGGAGGGCGCTGCCGGCGCGCAAGCCGCGCTCAAGCACGCGCTCTTCACCGCCTATTTCACCGAGGGCCTGAACCCCGGCGACCACGGCGTGCTGCTGGGCGCGGCGGCCGACGCGGGGCTGGACGTGGACAGGGCGCGGTCGGTGCTCGCGTCTGGCGAGTTCGCCGACGCGGTGCGGGAGCGCGAGGCGTTCTATCAGCAGCACGGCATCCACTCGGTGCCGGCCATCATCGTCAACGACCGCCACCTGATCCAGGGCGGCCAGCCGGTGGAAGTGTTCGAGCAGGCGCTACGGCAGATCGCCGCGCAGGGGTGAGCCAGGCCCGCACGTGCAGCTTCGCGGGGCCGATACCATCGATGCGTGATGGCGCACACTTGGGTGCCTGCCGGGGCGTATGCGGGGGTGGCCCGCCGCTCCCCCGGTGCACGCGGAGATTCTCCACGCTGACCTTGGAATGGGGAGACAGACGATGAACGCAGCCACTACCGAAGAGCCAGGGCGATGCCTTTGCGGCGCCGTCCGATTCCGCGCGACGATCGGCGCCCGGGAAATGGGCGCCTGCCATTGCTCGATGTGCCGCCGCTGGTCGGGCGGCGTGTTCCTGGCGGTGGAGTGCCAGGGCGTGTCCGTCGAGGACTCGGAGCACCTGGGCGTGTACTCCTCTTCCCAGTGGGGAGAGCGGTGCTTCTGCAAGCAGTGCGGCAGCACGCTCTTCTGGCGTTCGAAGGACGGTGCGCACCATGCCGTCTCGGTGCAGGCCTTCGAAGACCCCTCGACCTTCGCGCTCGTATCCCAGATCTTCGTCGATGAAAAGCCCGCCAGCTATTCGTTTGCCGAGGCGACCAGGGACATGACCGGTCCTGAATTCATGGCGATGATCGCCTCGGCCGGGCCCTGAACCGCCGGCCGTTCCGGCAGACCCTTATTTGCCCACCGGGATCGGCGTGGCCCGGTCCACCGGCACGGCGGTGACGCTGTTCTGCGGCGAGCCGTCGATCAGCCGGTCGGAATAGCTCAGGTAGATCAGCGTGTTGCGCGTCGAATCCACCATGCGCACCACGCGCAGCCGCTTGAACAGGATGGACGTGCGCTCGCTGAACACTTCTTCCTGCTTTTTGAGCGGTGCCTTGGCGAAGGTGATCGGGCCGGTCTGGCGGCAGGCGATGGAGGCTTCGGACTTGTCTTCGGCCAGGCCGAGCGAGCCCTTGATGCCGCCGGTGCGGGCGCGCGAGACATAACACGTCACGCCCTGTACCGCGGGGTCGTCGTAGGCCTCGACGATGATGTCGTGGTCGCGGCCGAGCAGCTTGAAGGCCGTGTCCACGGTGCCGATGGTTTCTGCCGCTGCCTGCGCCGACAGCGCGGCGCCGGCCAGCGCCAGCAGCACGCCGATGCGCCGTGCCTTGTGGAATGGGTGGGTGTTCATGGTGGTCCGGGGTGTCATGCGGGCTGCCGGCCTGTCAGGCTGCGGAGGGCGGCGCTTCCGCGCAGCGGCGGGCCAGGTGGGCCAGGGCTTCTTCCACCTGGTCCACCAGCACCAGGCACAGGTCGCCCGGCTGCAGGCGGTCCAGCGCGGTGTCGATGGCGATGAATTCGCCGCGGATCTCTTCCACGTGCTTCGTGCGCGCCGCGCCGGCCAGGCCTTCTCGCAGCAGCGCCATCACTTCGCCGTCGGCACGGCCGCGC
This sequence comes from Acidovorax sp. FG27, assembly GCF_040365715.1. NCBI lineage: Bacteria > Pseudomonadati > Pseudomonadota > Betaproteobacteria > Burkholderiales > Comamonadaceae > Acidovorax > Acidovorax sp. FG27. Next base: position 1,224,085 of record NZ_BAABVY010000009.1, on the reverse strand, counting down.
TGCGCGGCGTCCTGGTACAGCAGCACGTCGTCGAACGCCTGGCCCAGGATGGCGGTCTGCTCGCGGATGTCTTCGTCGCGCCGGTCGCCGGCGCCGCTGATGACCACGCTGCGGCGCTGGGCGGGCAGTGCCTCCACGGCCTGCACCAGGGCGCGCATGGCGTCGGGGTTGTGGCCGTAGTCGGCGATGACGGTGGCGCCGCGGAAGTCCATGATGTTGAATCGCCCGGGGGCGTTGTCGCTGTCGTTCACGAAGCCCGACAGTCCGCGGCGGATGGTCTGCCAGGGCAGGTTCACGCCCCAGGCGGCGGCCACGGCGGCCATCACGTTCTCGACCTGGAAGCCCAGCTTGCCGCCCTGCGTGATCGGCACGTCGCGCAGGTGGATGGTCTCGCGCCACGAGCCTTCGGCCGCCACGATGGAGTCGCCGTCGACATACACCGAGCGGTGTCCTTGGGCGCGGTGCGTGGCCATCACCGGGTGGTGGCGGTCGCTGGCGAAGTAGATCACCTTGGCGGTGGTGGCCGAGGCCATGGCCGCGACCACCGGGTCGGTGGCGTTGAGCACGGCATAGCCCTCGGGCGCGACGTTCTGCACGATCACGCGCTTGACCAGGGCCAGGTCCTCCACCGTGTTGATGTAGTTCATGCCGAGGTGGTCGCCGGCGCCGATGTTGGTCACCACGGCCACCGAGCAGCGGTCGAAGCCCAGCCCCTCGCGCAGGATGCCGCCGCGTGCTGTCTCGAACACGGCCGCGTCCACCTCGGGGTGCAGCAGCACGTTGCGGGCGCTCTTGGGGCCCGAGCAGTCGCCGGAGTCGATCTGGTGGCCATTCACGTACACGCCGTCGGTGTTGGTCATGCCCACGCGCAGGCCCTGGGCCGAGAACAGGTGGGCGATCAGGCGTGCCGTGGTGGTCTTGCCATTGGTGCCGGTGATGGCCACGGTCGGAATGCGGCCGTCCTGGCCGTGCGCGTAGAGCTTGTCCACCATGGCCTGGCCCACGTTGCGCGGCTTGCCGTAGCTGGGCGTCAGATGCATGCGCAGGCCGGGGGCGGCGTTGACCTCGACGAAGCCACCGCCTTGCGTCTCCAGCGGCTGCAGCACGGTTTCGGCCACCATGTCCACGCCGCAGATGTGCAGGCCGACCATCTGGGCGGCCGCGATGGCGCGGGCCGCCACGTCGGGGTGCACGTCGTCGGTCACGTCGGTGGCGGTGCCGCCGGTGGACAGGTTGGCGTTGTTGCGCAGGATGACGCGCTGGCCCTTGGCCGGGATCGATTCGGGCGTCAGGCCCTGCATGGCCAGGCGTGCGACGGCGATGTCGTCCAGCCGGATCTTGGTGAGCGAGGTGGCATGGCCTTCGCCCCGGCGCGGGTCGAGATTGACCAGGTGCACCAGGTCGCGCACCGACCGCTCGCCGTCGCCCAGCACCTGGGGCGGCTCGCGGCGGGCGGCGGCCACCAGCTGGTCGCCCACCACCAGCAGGCGGAAGTCGTGGCCGGGCAGGAAGCGCTCGACCATCACCGTGCCGTATTCGGCGGCGGTGCGGAAGGCTTCATCCAGCTGCGCGCGGTCGGTGATGTTCACCGTCACGCCCTTGCCCTGGTTGCCGTCCTGCGGCTTGACGACCACCGGCAGGCCCACCTTCAGCGCCACGGCCCAGGCCTCGTCGGGCGTGTCCACCGGCGCGCCCAGCGGCACGGGCACGCCGGCCGCGTGCAGCAGGCGCTTGGTGAGGTCCTTGTCCTGCGCGATGGATTCGGCCACGGCGCTGGTGGAGTCGATCTCCGCCGCCTGGATGCGGCGCTGCTTGGAGCCCCAGCCCAGCTGCACCAGGCTGCCGCGCGTGAGGCGCCGGTACGGAATGCCCCGGGCCACGGCCGCATCGACGATGGAGCCGGTGCTAGGGCCCAGGCGCTCGTCCTCGTCCAGCTCGCGCAGGCGGGCCACGGCGGCGTCGGCGTCGAAATGGCTGCCGGCCAGCGCGGCGGCGATCAGCGCCTGGGCGTCCTCGAAGGCCTGGCGGCCCACCGCTTCCTCGCTGTATTCGACGACGACCTGGTAGACACCCGCGTCGGTGGTGGCGGTGGTGCGGCTGAAGCTCACCGGGCAGCCGGCCTGCGCCTGCAGCGCCAGCGCGGCGGCCTGCAGCACGTGCGCCAGGGAGATGTCGGCATCGGTGTTCTCGGCATGCAGCGCGCCCACGGCCGGGAACAGCGCCCGCAGGCGGCTCTCGAAGCCGGCGATCTGGTGCATGGCGCGCTCGTTCTCGGCGCAGGTCACGATGGCCTCGATGGAGGTGTGGCGGCTCCAGAGGTTGGGGCCGCGCAGGGCCCGGGTGCGGGATACGTCCATGACGAATCGGTCTTTCTTGGGTTCGATCGTGGTCGAAAAATCGAAGGGGATGCGGGCGCCGGGCGCTCAGCGGGTGGACGCCGTGGCGGCGCAGGGGGTCTCGGGCTCGAAGGTCTTGATGCCCGCGCCGATCAGATCGGGCGCGATGTCCATCGCCCAGGCGGTCGCGACGATGGCCAGCAGCGTATCGGTGTCGGTCGGCACTGCGTTGCGGCCGAAGGTCAGGTCGGCCACCGCGCCCAGCGCGTGCTCGGCCGTGCCGGTGGCCAGCACCACCTGGCCGTTCTTCACGAACACGGCGCGGCCGGCGCTGTCGGCGCGGTGGGCGGCCAGCGCGGGCAGCGTGCCGTCCTGCGCATAGAGCACCACGCTGCCGTCGCAGAGTTCGGCCAGTTCCAGCACCTGCGGCTCGGCGGCGTTCAGCACCGCGGCGCCGCCGGGCAGCACCACGTCCACCTGCGTGCGCAGCACCTTGTACATCTGCGACTGCTCGTGCACGTCGAATTCGGCGAGGCTGGCCAGGCCGTCCATGTCGGTCACCACACCCACCTGGCAGCGGTCGTAAGCCAGGCCGTCGCGCAGGATGGTGCGGGCGTCGTTCTCGATCACGGCGGCCTGCACCATCTGGTTCATCAGCAGGCGGTGGGCGGCTTCCCAGTGGGCGCTGTCGCCGGTGTCCACGCAGCGGCGGTCCAGGTAGAGGCCCTCGCGGCAGGCCAGGCCCGTGTGGTGGCCGCCCAGGTGCATCAGCCAGGCGACCACGCGGGCAATGGTGCTCGTGCCGCGCGTGCCGGCCACGCCCACCAGGGGAATGCGGCCGGCGCTCTGGCGGCCGTCGTCGGCCTCGGCCGAAGGGAACAGGTGTTCGGCGATGGCCTGGCCCACGGGCCGTGGCGCGCCGATGGCGGGCTTCAGGTGCATCAGCAGGCCCGGGCCGGCGTTCACCTCGACGATGGCGCCGTTCTGCTCGTGCAGCGGGCGGGAGATGTCGGTCGCCACCATGTCGATGCCGGCGATGTCCAGCCCGACCACGCGGGCCGCCAGCTGGGCGATGTAGGCGACCTCGGGGTGCACGTCGTCGGTGCAGTCCACCGCCACGTTGCCGTTGCGCTGCACCACGATCTGGCGGCCGGCGGCGGGCACGGAGTCGGCGGCGAGGTCCTGGCGCTTGAGCTCGAGCTGCACCTTGGCGTCGCTCGCCACGTCGATGATCTCGAGCGGATACTCTTCCTCGTAGCCGCGCCGGGGGTCGGAATTGAGCTGGCTGTCGATGAGTTCGCGCACGGTGGAGCGGCCGTTGCCGGTGATGCTCACCACCTCGCCGCGCGCCACCGCCACCACCTTGCCGCCCACCACCAGCACGCGGTGCTCGTCGCCGGGGATGAAGCGCTCGACCATCACGTCGCTGCCCTCGGGGTAGGCGACGTGGTAGGCGGCCTCGATGTCTTCCTTCTTGCGCAGGTCCAGCGTCACGCCGCGGCCGTGGTTGCCGTCGGAGGGCTTGACCACCACCGGCAGGCCGATGTCCTCGGCTGCTTCCCAGGCTTCCTCGGGGCTGTTCACCACGCGGCCCTCAGGCACCGGCACGCCGCACGAGCGCAGCAGGCTCTTGGTGAGGTCCTTGTCGCTGGCGATGCCCTCGGCGATGGCGCTGGTGAGTTCGCTCTCGGCCGTCCAGATGCGGCGCTGCGCGGCGCCGTAGCCCAGCTGCACCAGGTTGCCGTCGTTCAGGCGGATGTGCGGAATGCCGCGGTCGGTGGCGGCCGAGACGATGCAGGCCGTGCTGGGGCCGAGGTACTGGTCGTCCACCTCGGTGCGCACCCGCGCCACGGCGGCGGCCACGTCGAAGGGCGTGTCGTTGATGGCCGCCATGATGAGCTGGTGGCCCTGCTCCAGGGCCACCCGGGCCACGCGCTCGTCGCGCGCCCGGAACACCATGCGGTAGACGCCCGTCTGGCTGGTCGAGCGCGTCTGGCCGAAGCCGGTGGGCATGCCCGCCAGGTTCAGCAGCTCGATCACGATGTGCTCCAGCACGTGGCCGCACCAGGTGCCGCCCTCCAGCCGCTCCAGGAAGCCACCGCGCTCGCCCACGCCGCAGTGGTGCTCGATCAGCGCCGGCAGCCAGGCCGTCAGCCGCTGGTTGAAGCCGGGCAGGGTGTTGGACGGGTGTTCCTCCAGGGCGCCCAGGTCGAGCCAGACCTCGAGCACGGGACGATACGTCCAGATGTTGGGGCCGCGCAGGTAGTTGATGCGCAGCAGTTGGATGTCATTGAAGGTCGCCATGGATTGCAGCGGATTGGAATGCGGAGGGGCCCTGCGGCAGGGCCGGCGGAAGGAAGGGCCGACGACTGGATTGTGCGCCGAGTCGGGGCGCCATTCCCCAGCTCTGTCAGCGCGTTGTAGGACGGGCGCGTTAGGCAGTGATCCTGATGGCGCCGCCAGCGGGCGTCCTGAGACAATCGGATACAGGCCCTCTGGCCGAGACGACGCGCCGGCGGGAGCGCAGGAAACCAACACAATGCAGCAACATCACCATCCTGTGGACGCCTCGGGTGTCATGACGGGCCCCGTGGGGGCCGAACTGCGAGCCAGGCTCGCGCCTTCAGAAAACGTGCTCGCCGAGCTGGAGGTTGACCTGAGCGATACCTTGCGCTTCGAGCCGGGCCTGCTGCTGCTGACCCATGCCCGCCTTATGGCGCAGGACGCGCACGGCGCCCAGCAGGAATGGCCGCTCGAATCCGGCATGGCGCTGCGCCTGATCGACCATGCCGGCGTCGGCACGCTGGAGCTGCAGGGCAGCGGCCGGCGCCTGGCGCTCTGGCGCTTCACGCTGGGCGCGCACACCGCCGCGCTGCGGCTGGTGCAGGCGTTCGAGCGGCAACTGGCCCGCGTGGCGCTGCCGGCGGGCTCCGCCGCCGGACCGCAGGAAGAGGAAGAAACGCTCTGCCAGGACTGCGGCGCGCCGCTGCCGCCCGACACCGAGGAATGCCCGGCCTGCGCCCGTTCGCCCGCGCCGCAGACGTCCACCTGGGTGCTGCTGCGCCTCTGGCGATTCGCGCGGCCCTATCGCAAGCAGCTGGCGGCGGGCTTCGCGCTCACGGTGGCCTCCACCGCGGCCACGTTGGTGCCGCCCTACATGACCATTCCGCTGGTGGACGACATCCTCATTCCCTATCAGAACGGCCAGGCCATTCCGGTCACGCTGGTGGCGATGTACCTGGGCGGCCTGCTGGGCGCCGCGCTGCTGGCCTGGGGCCTGGGCTGGGCGCGCACCTACACGCTGGCGCTGGTGTCCGAGCGCATCGGCGCCGACCTGCGCACCACCACCTACGAGCACTTGCTCAAGTTGTCGCTCGACTACTTCGGCGGCAAGCGCACGGGCGACCTGATGGCCCGCATCGGCTCCGAGACCGACCGCATCAACGTCTTCCTGTCGCTGCACGCGCTCGACTTCGTCAACGACGTGCTGATGATCCTGATGACGGCGGCCATCCTGTTTTCCATCAACCCCTGGTTGGCCCTCGTCACCCTGGTGCCGCTGCCCTTCATCGCCTGGCTGATCCACAACGTGCGCGACCGGCTGCGCACCGGCTTCGAGAAGATCGACCGCGTCTGGTCCGAGGTGACCAACGTGCTGGCCGACACCATCCCCGGCATCCGCGTGGTCAAGGCCTTCGCCCAGGAAAAGCGCGAGGCGCAACGCTTTCGCGACGCCAACCAGCACAACCTGGAGGTGAACGACCGCCTGAACCGTACCTGGTCGCTGTTCACCCCCACCGTGTCGCTGATGACCGAGATCGGCCTCCTGGTGGTCTGGGGCTTCGGCATCTGGCTGGTGGCGCACAACCAGATCACCGTCGGCGTGCTGACGGCCTTCATCGCCTACATCGGGCGCTTCTACACCCGGCTCGACTCGATGAGCCGCATCGTTTCGGTCACGCAGAAGGCGGCGGCCGGCGCCAAGCGCATCTTCGACATCCTGGACCACGTCAGCAACGTGCCCGATCCGGTGCAGCCCGCCCGGCTGGAGAAGGTGCGGGGCGCGCTCACCCTGCGCAACGTGGGCTTCCGCTATGGCAGCCGCTCGGTCATCAAGGGGCTGAACCTGGACATCCGCCCGGGCGAGATGATCGGCCTGGTGGGCCACAGCGGCTCGGGCAAGAGCACGCTGGTCAACCTGATCAGCCGGTTCTACGACGTGAGCGAGGGCTCCATCCTGGTCGACGGGGTGGACCTGCGCCGCCTGCGGGTGGCCGACTACCGCAGCCACATCGGCCTGGTGCTGCAGGAGCCGTTCCTCTTCTTCGGCACCATCGCCGAGAACATCGCCTATGGCAAGCCCAGCGCCACGCGGGCCGAGATCATCGCCGCCGCCCGCGCCGCGCATGCGCACGAATTCATCCTGCGGCTGCCGCACGGCTACGACTCGCTGGTGGGAGAGCGCGGGCAGGGGCTGTCGGGCGGCGAGCGCCAGCGCATCAGCATCGCCCGTGCGCTCTTGATCGACCCGCGCATCCTGATCCTGGACGAAGCCACCTCGGCCGTGGACACGGAGACCGAGAAGGAGATCCAGCGGGCGCTGGACAACCTGGTGCAGGGCCGCACCACCATCGCCATCGCCCACCGCCTGTCCACGCTGCGCAAGGCCGACCGGCTGGTGGTGATGGACCGGGGCGAGGTGGTGGAGGTCGGACCGCACGATGAACTGATGGCCAAGGAAGGCGCCTACTGGCGGCTCTATGAAGCCCAGGCCCGCCGCGCCGAGGAAGACGCCCAGGCCGCCGGCGTGGTGATCGTGGAAAGCGGGCTGCTGCATCCGGCGCACCCCGCCGGACAGTCCTGAGCCCTGCCTCCCACGAACCGAAAGCAGCTCCATGACGAACCCACCCAACTCCCTTCCCGACGCGGCGCCGAACTTCACGCTGCGGCGCAACGACTACGGCCGCCTGGTGCTCCGCCTGCCGGATGGCTCCGAGCATGCCGGCGTCGTGCCCGTGCGGGCCTTCCCCATCGCCGCGCCCGACGAGGGCGTGTCGCTGGTCGGGCTGGATGGCCACGAGCGCATCTGGATCGCCCGGCTCGACGCCCTGCCGCCCGCTCAGCGCCAGCTGATCGACGAAGAACTGGCCTCGCGCGAGTTCGTGCCCATCATCCAGGGCATCACGGCGGTGTCCAGCTTTTCCACGCCCAGCACCTGGACGGTGAAGACCGACCGGGGCGAGGCACGCCTCGTGCTGAAGGCGGAAGACGACATCCGCCGCCTGGGCGTGCGCACCTCGCTGCTGATCGCCTCCAGCGACGGCGTGCAGTTTCGCGTGCCCGACGTGACGGCGCTCGACCGCGCCTCGCGGCGCCTGCTGGAGCGGTTTTTGTAGCAGCCGGCGCAGGCAGGGCGTGGGCCGTGCCCCGATCCAAGGGTGCGGCGAGCCGATCGCGGCAGCGCCTCTCCATCGGCGAAAAGATAGGGGTAAACCCTTATTTTTCGTCTGAAAGGCAGAAAAGGGCTCAATTTCCCCTTTTGTTTGTCGTTATAGGGTACGACAAGGGGGTTACTCCGCCCGTGTCGCCGCTGCCATGTTGAGGAGCCCGCTGCCATGTCCATACCCTCTCTAGACCGATCGCCGAGCTGGCGCCCCCAGGGCGCCGACCTGTATCCCACCGGGGCTGCCGTCGCCATTCCGGCCGCGCGCGCCGGCGGCGGCAGCGCGCCCGCGCCGGTCGAGTCGGCCGACCGGCTGGGCGAGGGAGCGAAGATGCGCGACCCGGACAAGCCTTCTGCCGCGGCAGAGGCGACCAACCGGGACTGGACCGAGGTGAAAAAGGCCGAAAAGCCCAAGGAAGAAGAGCCGCCGAAGGAGCCCATCTCCAAGCTCCTGCTGGAATTCATCCAGTCGATGTGGCGTGCCAGCGGCAGCGCGGTGGAACTGGCGCAGGAGATCAACAAGGCGGCCCAGCAGGATCGGCAGGCCCAGCAGGAGCAGCAGACACCCCAGACGCCGCTCACCTATGCCGACCCGAAGGTCAAGCGCACCAGCGGGCTGTGAGCGCTTTTCACCGCACGGCGGCTGGTTGATCTGCTATCTAAATAATAGCTATATACCCTTGATGGGTGGGCGCTGGAGCCTGATTCGGCTCTGATCGTTGCATCAGGGCCTGGCCGATGGGGCAGCGGCCGCCGCCTTGGCCCGGTCCCGCTCGGCGCGGTACTTCACGGCGAAAGCGCGCACCTCGTCCAGCGTCACGAAGCCATCGCGGTTGGTGTCGGCGGCGTCGAAGGCCCCGGCCAGGCGTGGCATCAGGGCCACTTCCTGGCGGCTGAGCTTGCCGTCGCCGTTGAAGTCCAGCATCTTGAATTCGCGAATCGCCTTGGCCTCGCCCTTGCTCATGGGGGCGCTGGCCGACGCCGCTGGCGTGGGAGCGGCGGCGGTGGTGGGGCCCGCCGCACTGGCGGTGCCGGCGCTCCACGCCAATGCGACACCGACGCACGCCAGGAAGGCGGCGCGGATCCACGCGGCAACCGGAGCTGGAATCGATGGACGGCGGGCCGGCGCGGGGTGCAGGAATGAAGGCATCACCGTGGGACCTCCACCGGCGCCACCGGTTCCCGGCGCAGTGGATTGGAAATACCGGATCGCACATGGCCGGCGGGCACATGCCGCGCGGCCGAGTCCACGTGGCCGGTCTGGTCGTCGAAGAAGAAGTCGGGTTCGAACTCCCGCAGGAACGGGCCTTTCTCCAGGCCGCCCAGGAACATGGCTTCATCCACCGCCAGGTTCCATTTCATCAGCGTGTTGATGGCGCGTTCGTGGGCCGGGGCGCTGCGGGCCGTGACCAGCGCGGTGCGCAGCCGCATGCCCGAGACGTCCGCCTGCTGCTGCAGCTGGTGCAGCGCCGCCAGCAGGGGCTTGAACGGCCCGCCCGACAGCGGCAGCGCCGCCTTGGTGATCTCGTGCGTCTGGAAGGCGGCCAGTCCCTCGGCCTGGTAGACCCGCTCGGCCTCGTCGGAGAACAGCACGGCGTCGCCGTCGAAGGCGATGCGCAGTTCGTCCGGATAGTTCTCGCCGGCCGCCACCGACTGGGTCAGCACCCGCGCGGCGGGAAAGCCCAGCGCCAGCGCCTCGCTCACGTCGTCCTCGTTGGCCGACAGGAACAGGTGCGCGCCCAGCGGCCGCAGGTACTTGAACGGGTCGCGCCCCTGGGTGAACACGCCGCGCTCCAGCGGCAGGCCGGCGTCCTGCGCGGAATGGAAGATGCGCAGCGCGCTCACCGGGTCGTTGCGCGAGAGGATCACCACCTCGACCCGGCGCGCCTGCACTGTGTTGAAGGCGAGCAGCTTGCGCACCAGCGGAAAGGCCACGCCCGGCTTGGCCGGCACGTGCAGGCGTTCCTGCTGCAGTTGCATGTAGGGCAGCGGGTTCTTCGCGTCGAAGATGCGGTTCTCTTCCTCGAAGTCGAAGAGCGCCCGGGACGAGATGGCGACGACCAGCTTGTCGTTGAGGTGAAGGGCCATGGCGCTGGAGGCTGAAGGGGGATGCGGCGGGAGCCGGGTGGTTATTTGACGAACTGGTTGAGCTGGATGATCGGCATCAGCACCGCCAGCACGATCAGCATGACGACCAGGCCCATGGCCACGATCAGCAGCGGCTCCAGGATGGTCGCCAGCTGCATCGAGCGGCGCTGCACCTCGGCCGACAGCTGTATGGCCGCGCGCTGCAGCATCACCGGCAGCTGGCCCGTCTGCTCGCCCAGCCGCGCGAACATCGCCACCAGGCCGGGAAAGCGTTTCTTTTGCGCCAGCGCGGATGCGAGCGGCGCACCCTCGCGCACCAGCACCAGCGCATCCATGGCGTCGGCCCGCAGAGCGCGGTTGTTCAGCGTTTCGGCAGCGGCCTGCAGCGCCTTCAGGATGGGCACGCCCGCGCCCGCCAGCATGGCCAGCGTGCCCGCGAAGCGCGCCGCGTTGTAGCCGCGTGCCAGCCGGCCGACCACCGGCAGCGTGAGCCACCAGCCGTCGAACTTCTGGCGAAAAGCGGGCTGGGCCAAGGCGTAGCGGCCGCAGACTGATATCAAGATGAGAGCGCCCAGCATCGCCCAGCCGTAATGCCGCACGGCGTCGCTCACGGCCAGCATCGCCACCGTGAGGAAGGGAAGAGCCCGCTTGGTGCCGGCGAACACGCTGGCCACCTGCGGCACGACGTAGCCCACCAGGAACAGCACGATGACGATGGCCACCACCGTGACGATGGCCGGGTAGAGCGCCGCGCCGATCAGCTTGCCGCGCAGCGTCTGGCGCTCTTCCAGGTCGTCCGCCAGCCGCTCCAGCACCAGGCCCAGGCTGCCGCTGGATTCGCCCGCGCCCACCACGGCGCAATAGATGTCGGAAAACTCGCGCGGATGACCCGCCAGCGCCCGCGCGAAGGTCGAGCCGGCGTTGACCTCGGCCCGCAGCGCCGCGACCAGGTGCCGCTGTCGGTCGCCTTCCGCCTCGTCGGCCAGCGCAGTGAGTGCGCGCTCCAGCGGCAGGCCCGACGCCACCAGGCCCGAGAGCTGCCGCGTCCAGATCGCGAGACCCGCCGCATTGAACACGGGCCGGGTGAGCAGCCGCTCGCCCAGGCCGGGTACCGCACCGCCCTGCGCCTGGGCCGACGAGGCCAGCGGCTCGACGCCCAGCGGCACCAGCGCCTGCGCGCGCAGCAGGCTGCGGGCCGCCTTGGGCGAGTCGGCCTCGATGGTGCCCTTGCGGGGCTGGCCCTGGGCGTCGATCGCTTCGAAGGAAAAGGCAGGCATGCGGGCGTGGAAGGTAAGGAAAAGACGCCCCCTGGGTCCGGGCCCGAACGGTCGAAGGCCGTCGTCGCAAGCCGGAACGGGCCCGGGCCGGAGCCGGCGTCTGCGAGGGCGGAATACTCCGCCGCCGGCCCCTCGGCCAGCTCAGGCAGGCCGGCCGTGGTTCACCCGCATCGACGATTGCTTCAACTGACAGGCTTGGCCCCCAGGAGGTGGCGACCAGCCTGCGATGGTAGCCGCTGCCGTGGGCGCCGGCATGAAGGCCGTCGGGGCAATGGGCGTGCCCTCGGCGCCGGCACGGCCGGCATGCCGGATTGCTTCGCGCCGGTTCAGGCGAAGGCCGGGGCGGCCGGGGCGCTCAGGGCGGCATGCGCCTGGGCGGCGATCTCCAGCGAGCGCAGGCGCAGGTCGCCGTCGAACACGTCGCTCACCAGGATGAACTCGTCCGCCTCGGTGGCACGCGCCAGCTCCGCGAAGCCTTCGCGCACCGTGTCCGGGCCGCCCACCACGCCTGCCGCGAGGAAGTCGCCGATGGCAGCGCGCTCCTGCGGCTGCAGCGACTGGGCGTAGCCCTGCACCGGCGGGCGCAGCAGGCCGCGCTGGCCGGTGAGGATGCCCAGCACCCGCTGGTAGGTGCTGCTGGCGAGGAATTCGGCCTCTTCGTCGGTGGGCGCGGCGATCACCGGCACGCCGATGGCCACGTAGGGCCGCTGCAGCGTGGCCGACGGCTGGAACAGGCGGCGGTAGAGGTCGATGGCGGCATGCATCAGGCGGGGCGCAAAATGCGACGCGAACGCGTAGGGCAGGCCCTTTTCGGCCGCCAGCTGCGCGGAAAAGAGGCTCGAGCCCAGCAGCCAGATCGGCACCTCGGTGCCCGCGCCTGGCACCGCCGTGATGCGCTGGCCGGGCTGGGCCGGCGCCAGCAGGCGCTGCAGCTCGGCCACGTCACGCGGGAAGTCGGCTTCGGTTTCGACCCGGTCGCGGCGCAGGGCGCGCATGGTCGGGCCGTCGGTGCCGGGCGCGCGGCCCAGGCCCAGGTCGATGCGGCTGGGGTAGAGCTCGGCCAGCGTGCCGAACGCCTCGGCCACCACCAGCGGCGCATGGTTGGGCAGCATGATGCCGCCCGAGCCCACCCGGATGGAACGGGTCGCGCCCGCCACATGGCCGATCAGCACAGCCGTGGCGGAGCTGGCAATGCCGGGCATGTTGTGGTGCTCGGCCATCCAGTAGCGGCGAAAGCCCAGGCTTTCGACGTGCTGCGCGGTACGCACGGCCAGCGCCAGCGCGTCGGCCACTGTGGCACCTTCGCGCACGGCCACCAGGTCGAGCATGGAGAGAGCGGGTTGTCGTGGGATGGAGTTCATCGGCCCATTGTGGGCGCCGCGCCAAATCCGTGCTGACGGCAGGAATAGCCGGCCGCGCTGAACAACATTCGCGCTTCGGGCGGTCGATCAGGCGGACTCATCGATAAGAGCCGGAGAGATCCCTCTTGCCGCCCGTAGAACGCACTTAGCCGATGCCGTCACCCTGAATTCCGCCACAGCCATTCGTGTAGGCCTTCGCCAGCGCCTCAAGCGGCGCGGGACTCAACGCACCTCTGGTGCGGGGCGGCCGGGCGCTGCTGCTCCAGGGCGACAGCAGCCATTCACGCCACCGCCGGATGACGGCGAGGCTTCTCGCGAGATCCGTCGGTGGAGCGCTGGAACTGGTCGGGTCGCCGCCGGCCGGGCGCGAGCCGCAACCCGCCACGAGCCGTCCCGGCGTCCTTGGAATAGGCGCAGGCGCTAGTTCTTTTCCATCGCAAGACCTCGGGCGTGTACTGTCATTGCAGGGCGAGCTGCACCTTCAGCGCCGCCCAGGCCGTGCCGTTGAGGCGTTGGGTTTGGCTCAATACCTGGTTCACGTCCGTTGTGGGCCTCTGCTGCCGGTTTTGGTAGACCGCGCCGTTGTATTCGGCATAGCCGCGCGTGTTGTCCAGCGTCGTGTTCGGGTGCCCGCCGCCACGCCGGCGCGGCGCTCGAACTGCTGCACGTTGCCGTTCGCGTCCACCACGCCGTCGGTTTCCCGCACGGCATAGGTGTAGTTCTGCGCTTCAGTGTGGTTCAGCGATCCCAGCGTGGTCGTGGACGCGGCGGGGGCCGAGACGGCCCCCGTGGTGGCAACGCCGCCCCATTCGAAGACGGACGCCGTGATCTGGGAGGCGGTGCGGGCCGTGTCGGGCAGCACCGCCGCGGAGGGCAGTGGGTCGTCCTGGTAGTCGTAGAGCTTGGCCACCGGCACAGCCAGTTGCTGCGCCACGGCGGCTTCGGCATCGGCCAGCGGCAGGCCCTTGGCCGCGGCGTTCTGCACCAGGGTAGTCAGGGGCGAGACCTGGGCCGACTTGCCGGCCGGTGCGGCCATCACGTATCCGCGCGTGGCGACCGTGGAGTTGGGGTCGGCCGCATACACCGCCGACGTGCCCACCACCGCCAGCACCGCCGCCACCTGGAAGGCGCTGGCGACCGCGGCGTCGGCGGGCTGGTAGGTCAGCGTGTAGGCACCGGCGGCCGGGCACGGGAAGCGTCGCGGCCTTGATCGCGGAGCTGCACGCCGCGCTGGACTGATACGGATGTGCCTTCGACCGTATGACGCAAGTTGGTTCGCGTCGCCGTGCTACAGCACTGTCTTCGGCTTCCCACCTCGTTATCCGATGGAAGCTAGACCGCTATGAAGCGCAGCACGGGAACCCCCCACTCACCCCCACGCCCACCGTTGCGGCGCGGGGCCGCCGGATGGATCAATCGCGCGTGACGCGCAGCACCTCTTCGGGGCTGGTGATGCCGGCCTGCACCAGCCGCTCGCCGTCGTCCCGCATCAGGCGCATGCCGCGCGCCAGGGCGGCGGCGCGGATGTCGGCCTCGGCCGCCTGGTTGTGCACCTTCTCGCGGATGGCGTCGTCCACCACCAGCAGCTCGAAGACGCCCGTGCGGCCCCGGTAGCCGCTCGGGTCGGCGGGGTCGAGCTTGCGCACCAGGCGCTGGGCCAGCACGCCCAGCAGCGAGCTGGACAAGAGGAACGGCTCCACGCCCATGTCGGTCAGGCGGGTGATGGCGCTGGCCGCGTCGTTGGTGTGCAGCGTGGCCAGCACCAGGTGGCCGGTGAGCGATGCCTGGATGGCGATCTGCGCGGTCTCGAAGTCGCGGATCTCGCCGATCATGATCACGTCCGGATCCTGCCGCAGGATGGCGCGGAGGGCCTTGGCGAAGGTCAGGTCGATGCGGGTGTTCACCTGCGTCTGGCCCACGCCCGCCAGTTCGTATTCGATCGGGTCTTCCACCGTCATGATGTTGCCCTGCGTCGCGTCCATGCGCTGCAGCGCGGCGTAGAGCGTGGTGGACTTGCCCGAGCCCGTGGGCCCCGTCACGAGGATGATGCCGTGCGGCTGGGCGATGAGCTGCTCGAAGCGCGAGAGCGTGTCGCCCTGCATGCCCACCGATTCCAGCGTCAGCTTGGTCTGCGTCTTGTCCAGAAGGCGCAGCACGGCGCGCTCGCCGTGGGCGCTGGGCAGGGTGGACACGCGCACGTCGATGGCGCGCGTGCCCAGGCGCAGGCTGATGCGGCCGTCCTGCGGCAGGCGCTTTTCCGAGATGTCGAGGTCCGCCATGATCTTCAGGCGCGAGATCAGCGCGGCGTGCAGGGCGCGGTTGGGCTGCACCACCTCGCGCAGCGTGCCGTCCACCCGGAAGCGCACGCTGGAATGCCGCTCGTAGGGCTCGATGTGGATGTCGCTGGCGCCATCGCGCGCGGCCTGGGTCAGCAGGGCGTTCAACATGCGGATGATGGGCGCGTCGCCGGCCGATTCCAGCAGGTCCTCCACGGCCGGCAACTCCTGCATCATGCGCGAGAGGTCGGCGTCGCTCTCCACCTCGCTCACCACCATGGCGGCGCTGGATTCGGTCTGCGAATAGGCGGCGCTGATGCGCTGGGCCAGCGCCGTCGCGTCCAGCGGCATCAGCTGCCGCACGGCCGGGTGCTTGCGCAGCACCTCCGACAGTGCGCCCGCATCGGGCACCAGGCCGTGCCAGAGCACCAGGTTCTGGCCGTCGTCTTCCAGCAGCAGCTGCGCGGAGCGCGCGAACGCGTAGGGCAGGGGGTGGCGCATGGGCGGGCCGTGCCTTATTGCGGGCTGTAGGGCGACGGGTTGCCCGGCACATAGGCCGGGGCCGGCGCGGGCGCGGCGGGCTGCACCAGCGGCACCGGCTGCAGCGGCGCGATCAGCGGCGGCGGCGTGGGCGCGCGCGGCGCGGCGGGTGCGCCGGGATGGGTGGCGATGGGCTGGGCGGGCAGCGGCGGCAGCACCGGCGCCTCGGGCACGCTGCGCATCACCGTGCTGGGCGCGGGCTGGGTCACCTGCTGCAGCGCGCGGATGGCTTCATAGCGGTCCATCACCAGCGCGTCGCTGGTGGCGCCGTCGCGCACCACCACCGGCCGCAGGAAGACCATCAGGTTGGTCTTGCGGCGCGAGCGGTTCTCGTTGCGGAACAGCGCGCCCACCACCGGCAGGTCGCCCACCACCGGCACCTTGTCCTGCCCCAGCGCGTACCGGTCTTCCAGCAGGCCGCCCAGCACGATCACGCTGCCGTCGCCCACCAGCACGGTGGATTCGATGGAGCGCTTGCTGGTGGTCGGGCCGTTGACCGAATTGAGCGTGGAGGCGTCCACCTGCGACACCTCCTGGTAGAGCGTGAGCTTGACGGTGCCGTTCTCGTTGATCTGCGGGCGCACGCGCAGCATCAGGCCCACGTCCTTGCGCTCGACCGTGGTGAACGGGTTCACCGTGGCGCTGCCGGTGGTGTTGGCGTAGGAGCCCGTGGGGAAGGGCACGTTGTTGCCGATGATGATCTGGGCCTCTTCGTTGTCCAGCGTCATCAGGTTGGGGGTGGAGAGCACGTTGGCGTCGCCCGTGTTCTCCAGGAAGTTGGCCAGCGCGCCCAGGTAGTAGTTGCCGTTGATGCGCGGCGCGATGGCGACGTTCAGGCCGTTGTTCAGGCCCGACACCGCCCCGGCGATGTTGGTGGCGTTGCCCGTGGCGGCCGCCAGCGCCAGGTTGAGGATGTTGGCCCCGCCTCCGGAACTGGACGCGCTGGAGTTGGTGCCCAGCACGCCGATGGTGCCGTTGCCATAGTTGCCCATCACCCCCTGCCACTGGATGCCGAATTCGGCCACCTTGTTGGCCGAGACCTCGACGATCAGGCTCTCCACCAGCACCTGGGCGCGGCGGCCGTCGAGCTGGTCGATGACCGCGCGCAGCTGGCGGAACTGCGGCTCGGGTGCCGAGATGATGAGCGAGTTGGTGGTCGGGTCGGCCTGGATCTGCCCGCCGGTCGAAGGCTGGTTGCTGTTGGCGGAATTCAGGCTGCCGGCCGCGCTGCCCAGGCCCCCGGCGCTGCTGCTGCCGCCGCCCATGCCGCCCGCCGCGCCGCCGAAAGTGCCGCCGCTCATTCCGGCGTTCATGCCGCCCGTTTGCGACAGCCCGCCACCCGTGGCGGCACTGGGAATGCTGCCGCCCGAGCTGCCGCCTGCGGCGCTGCTGCCCATCGACGCCGCCAGCGCGGCGCGCAGCGTGGTCGCCAGCTTGGTCGCGTCGGCGTTCTTCAGGTAGACCACGTGGATGTTGCCGTTCGCCGCGCTGCTGCCGGGCGCGGCCGGCTGGTCCAGCTTGGCGACCAGCGTGCGCACCAGGGCCAGGCGCGCCGGGTTGGCCGCCCGCACGATCAGCGAGTTGCTGCGCGGCTCGGCCAGCAGCGTGGTGCGAAAGCCCGTGTCCGACTGGCCGGCGGTGGGGGTGCCCTGGGCGATGGCGGCCGTGGGGGCCGCGCTGCCCGAGCCCTCGATCAGCCGCGACACCAGCGGCGCCAGCTCGCTCGCCACGGCGTTCTGCAGCGGAATGATCTCCACGTCGCTGGCATTGGACAC
Source organism: Acidovorax sp. FG27 (assembly GCF_040365715.1). Classification (NCBI taxonomy): domain Bacteria; kingdom Pseudomonadati; phylum Pseudomonadota; class Betaproteobacteria; order Burkholderiales; family Comamonadaceae; genus Acidovorax; species Acidovorax sp. FG27. The sequence continues at coordinate 1,206,989 of NZ_BAABVY010000009.1, read as the reverse complement.
ATCCATCGCCGCCACGATGCGCGCGATGCGCTGCAGGTTGTCGGCGTAGTCGGTGATCACCAGCGAGTTGTTGCCGGGGTTCACGTTGATCGTGTTGTTGGGGCTGATGAGCGGGCGCAGCACCGGCACCAGGTTGGCCGCGTTCTCGAAGTTCAGCTTGAAGATCTGCGTGACGATCTGCCCGCCCGAGGGCGCGCGGCCCGAGCTGCCCTGCGTCACGCTCACCGAGCCGGCCTGCAGCTTGGCGTCTGCTTCGGGCACCACCTTGTAGAGCCCGGCCGCTTCCACCACCGTGAAGCCCTGCAGCCGGAGCGCCGCCAGGAACTGGTCGAACGCGGCGGCCGGCGTCACGGCCCGCTCGGTCACCAGGTTGAGCTGGCCCTTCACGCGCGGATCGACCACCACGTTGCGGCCGGTGATGGTGGCCATGGTGCGGGCCACGGCCTCGATGTCGGCGCCGGCGAAGTTCAGCGTGACCGGCTCGCCCGCCCGCACGCTGCCGGTGCTGGTCGACACCGCCGTTTGGGCATGCAAACTGCCGCTGGCGCAGGCCATTAAAGCGCATCCAGCTATGAAATGAATAGCAAATTGCAGCCGTTGAGGAGGCAGGGAATTCATACGGTCAACCCACGGTGATGATGGAGCGCGCGCCGGTGCGCCGCCCGATGATGTTGAGAAGGTTCGCCAGCGCGGCCTCGCGGTCGGGCGCGGCGGTGGCCTCGCCGGTGAAGCGCAGGCGGCTGCCCACCCACTGGCCGCTGCCCTGCAGCAGCAGCGCGCCGCCCAGCGTGGTCAGCGTGAGCGTGGGGGCCGGGCCGCCGCCCTGCAGCGCCAGGCGGTAGCTGCCCATGGGGCGCAGGGTGGACAGGCGGGAGGACATGTCGAGAGCGTCCAGCTGCAGGCCGCCGCCCAGCTGCATGCGGCCGTCGGCCCACGACAGGGCCAGCGCCTGGGTGGACAGCTGCAGCTGGCCTTGCGGCTGCACGGTGTTCCAGGGCGTGCCCAGCCCGGCCAGCACCGCGGCGGGCCACTGGCTGCGGCCGTCGGCCAGCGCCACGTGCGCCGTGCCCCAGCCGGCCCGCAGCGCGATGCGCAGCGGCTCCGCCGCGCTGGTGCAGCAGTCGGCCCGCAGCACGGCGCGCGCGCCGGCCCAGGCCGGGCGCAGCTGCCACTGCAGCCGGCCGGGCAGGGCGGCGCGGTCCTGGCTGCCGCTGCCGCCGGTGAGCAGCAGCTGCGCCGAGCCGTTCCACACGGTGCCACGCGGCTCGGCCAGCAGCACCTGGCCGGCGCTGGCCCGGGCCACGCCGGCGGCCAGCCAGCGGGCCGGCGCGAAGAGCGCGAGCGCCGGCAGCACGCCCAGCAGCAGCCCGAGCACGGCCCAGCCCCACGGCGAGCGGGGCGCGGCGGTGGAAGGCAGGGTGCGCGATGGAGAGCGGGCCACGACAGCTGGGGTGTGAAAGAGGGTGGAAAGGCGGGGGAGCGGAGCGCGCTTGGACGAGGTGGGGCGGCGGGGTCAGCGGACGTGCTGGGTGGGGAAAAAAACGCTGCGATCTTCAGGCGGCCGGCAGCGCCAGCACCAGCGTTCCATCCCAGCGCGGCGGGCCCGCCGGCGCGGCAGCGGGCGCCGGGGCCGCGCCGGCGCGGGCGCCGCCGGATGGGGGCGCGAGCGTGGCCGGGGCTGCGTTCGCGGGCGTTGGGGCCGTGGACCGGGTCAATCGCGCTTCGAGCGGCACCACGCGGCTGGTGGTGCGCGCCTGGGTGAGCCACTGCGCCAGCGCATCGGCCGGCGCGCCTTTCAGGGTGACGGTGACGCGGTCGCCCGCAGTGGAGATCTGCGCGCTCGCACCCAGCTGCTGGGTGATCGACGCCTGCAGGCTGCGCAGCGCATCGCCGCCGCGTGCGCGAGGCGCGGCCTGCAGCTGCAGCGCCTCGGCCTGCAGCGACTGCATGTGCTGCAGTTGCGCGTCGAGCGCGGCATGGCGCGCCGGGGCGGTGCGCAGCGTCTGCAGCGCAGGCGCCAGGGCCACCCACCACAGCAGGGCCAGCGCCACCACGCCGGCCGCGGCCAGCACCAGGGTCTGTTCACGCCGCGCCAGCGCCCTCCAGCGGGCCTGCAGCGCGGGGGCCAGCGTGCGGGCCGGGCCGCCGGGCCGGGTGCCGGCGCCGCGCGGATTGCGGGCTGTGTTCATCGCTGCACCTCCTGCCGCACCTGCAGCAGTCCATTCTGTTCACGCGCCAGGTAGCCGCGTGCCATCAGCCGCTGGTTCAGCGTGTCGATGGCGGGGGCGCCCAGGTCCAGCCCGCGCAGGCGCAGCTCGCCGCCCGCGTATTCCAGTGATGCAGGCAGCTGCCCGTCCGGCAGGGCGGCGCCGGTGGCGGCCATCAGGGGCTCCAGGTCGCCGGGCGCGAGGCTGCCGGCAGCCTGGCGCAGCAGGGCCAGCTCGCGCTCCATCTGCACCGGCGCGTCGACGATGGCCTTGACCTGCGGAAAGGTCTGGGTGAGCGCGCCGCGCACGCCGGCCTCCTTGGCGGCCAGGGCCCGGCGTTCCTGCCAGGCCCACACGTTCAGGCCCACCACCTGGGCGACGAGCAGCACGCCGATGGCCCAGCGGGCGGCGCGCCACTGCGGCGCGCGCGCCAGCAGGCCGGCGGCGCTGCCGGCCTTGCGCAGGGCGCGGGTGCGGCCGCTGCTGGCCAGGTCGAACTGGGCCAGGTCCCAGTCGCCGCGGGCCGCCTCCAGGGCGCGCTGGCTGGCGGTGCGCAGTTCCACCGGGCGGCCCAGCAGGCGTTCGGCCAGGGCGGCCACGGCGGGTTCCGCCCGCAGCGCTGCGGGGGCGGCACCGTCGGCCGGAGCGGCGGTGGCGCCCAGCCAGTCCAGCGACGCGGGCGTGAGCGGCAGCATGACCACGGCCTGGTCGGCGCCGTGGCCGGTGGCCACCAGCTGCGGATCTTCCGGCGTGCCGACGGCGAAGAATTCGGCCGCGCCGCTGGCCGTGGGGCCGGGCGCGAATTCGGGCACCACGCGCGACACCGGCCGGCCGGCGGCCTCCAGCGTCTGCAGGGCGGCGCGCAGCCAGGCGCGGTCGCACACGGCGACCCAGGCGGGCTCGCCCGCGCGCGCGCCGGGCTGCAGGGCGAAGTGCAGCAGCACGGTGTCGTCGAGCAGGCGCTCTTCCAGCAGCCCTTCCAGCACGGCACGCAGGCGCGGCGCCTGGCCGCCCGTGCCCTGGGGCAGCGTCACCCGGTGCCAGGACAGCAGGCGCGCGGGCACCACGGCCACCGTCTCTCCGGCGCGCCCAGGGTCGGGCAGCAGGGCTGCGGTGGCACTGGCGTGGCGGATGGCGGTGTGGCCGTCGGCGGTCAGCGTGTAGCCGTACTCGGCGGCGGGCCCCGGCATGTCCGGGGGCAGGGTCAGGATGAGGGTGCTCATGGATCGGTTCGGCGGGCCATTCTAGAGGCGGGCGATGACGGTGCCGCACGCGGGGGCCGGTGGAGCACCGGTGGCGGGGCTGGCCATGGGCTAGCGGCGCAGCGCATCGGCGCTGTCGCGCACGAAGCTGCCGCGCTCGCGCCACAGCGTGCGCACCGAGCCGCGCTGCTTGAGCACCAGGGACCGTTCCTCCACCACCGCCGTGCCCAGCCGCAGCCGGCCGCGCACCTCGAAGTAGCTGGACGACACGGAATGCGTGGCCCCGGTCAGCTCGGCCTGGCTGCCGATCAGCCGGGCGGCGTCGCTCTCGGTCTTGAAGTAGTTGCCTTCCCGCGCCTGCACCAGCCGCTGCGCGTCGGCCATGTCCAGCTTGTCGATGCTGGCCCACAGCACCACGGCGTCGGCCGTGTTTACGTTGACGCGGGTGGCCACCGGCAAGAGCGTGGCGTAGGGCGCCAGCGCGGCCACGCTGGCCGGCGACAGGCCCCACCAGGTCAGTTGCGACACAGTCTGCGGCAGCAGGGGCGCGCCGGCACTGCGGCTGGCGCCGGCCGGGGCGGCGCTGCCGGTGCCCGAACCGGTGCCGGTGCCGCGCTGTACCTGCGCCTGCGCCATGCCCTGGCTCAGCAGCGTCAGATCCTGCATCGGCAGGCCGAGGTATTCGAACAGCCGGGTGAACTGGCGCAGCGCCACCGGGTTGACCTGCCCGTTGCTGGCCAGGTTGCGCAGGTTCAGGCGCGACTGCAGGTCGGTGATCTGGCCGGAGAGAAAGGCGTTGGCGGTGTCGGTGCTGGCGTCTTCCACCTGCGCCACGCCCCGCTGCGCGGCCAGGAAGGTGGACAGGCGCGCCTCTTCCAGCGGCACCGCCCAGGGCTCGGTCAGGTTGTCGGTGCCGTCGCCGTTGCGCGCCAGCGAGTCCTCCCGCAGGATCAGCCGCGACCAGTCCAGCGCCCCCACCAGGATCCAGGCCGACTGCACGCGCGCCCGCTCGGCCGTTTCCACCTCCACCGACCGCCACTGCTGCCACATGGCGGCCGAGGCGAACGCGGCCACCAGCGTCACGGTCAGCATGGCGGCCAGCAGGGCGGCGCCCCGCTGCGCGCTGCGGGGGCGGGGGCGGGGGCGGTGGTGGTGGCGCACCGTCATGACTTGTTGCCCCCTTGCAGCGGGTTCACCCAGTCGATCGTCATCTCGCCGGCCAGCGCGCCGCCGGCGGGCAGCAGCAGCTGCAGGCGAATGCCGTCGGGAATGCTGGCCGCCTCGGGCGACAGCCCGCCCGGCGTCTGCGGCGACGCCGAGGTGCCGGTGCTCGACTGCGCGTTCGACCACGCGCCGCCCCGGAAATAGAACACCTGCCACTGCTGCACCGGCATCAGCACCGTCTCGGCGCGGCGCTCGGCCTCGCCCGGGGTGCGCGCCCACTGCGCCGCGCGCTGCCAGGCGTCTTCCCACTCGCCATGCGTGCGCAGCGGCGGCGACTGCCAGCGCAGCCACTGCGTGCGGCCCTCCACCGCCCGCGCCGCCCAGGCCACCACCAGCGCGCCCTCGTCGGGCAGGCGCGTGCCGTGGCGCGTCAGCCGCAGCACCTGCCCGTCCCACGCCAGAGGCTCGGTGCCCTCCACGGCCTGCAGCGCATCCAGGTCGGCCTTCCACTGCGCCAGCACCGTCTCCATCACCAGCAGGCCATCGGTCCGCTCGCGCGTCTGCTCCTGCGACCGCACCATGCCGTCCAGCCCGCGCCAGCTCATGATGGCGATCAGCGCCATCACGGCGATGGCGACCATCAGCTCGATCAGCGTGAAGCCGCGCAGGGCGCGGGTGTGGTTCGTGCGCGGCCCAGGCCAGCAGCCGCCGCGCAAGGGCCGCCCCGCCGCGCTGGCGGCGTCCCCCTTCCCGCATCGCGCAGCGATGCGAGAGAAGGGGGAAGGCGCGAAGCGCCACAGGGGGATGGGCATCAATACCTCCCCACGATGGTCGAAACCCGCAGCACCGAGTTGCCACCCTCCGACACCTGCGCATCGACGCGCCGGAACTGCGGGTTGGGCAGCGGCAGCACCGACACCAGCACGTCGTAGCGCCGCCCCGCCTGCTCGCAGGTGAGCTGGGAGTCGCCGATCGAGGGAATCTGGCTGGACAGCCGCACCTTCACCAGTTCGTTCTCGGCGCACACGTGGGCCAGCAACACATCGGTCTGGCGGGCGGCGTTGCGCGTGAGGGCGGACGTCGCCTGCAGCCCCGCCAGCAGGGCGATGGCGACGATGGCCAGCGCCACCATCACCTCGACCAGCGTGAAGCCCCGCTGCGGCGCGGCGGGTGCGCGGGGGCGGGTCACTGCAGTCCCTGCGCGGAAAAAGGCCGCAGCCCGTCGGTGGCCACGCGCACCGCGCGCTGCGGGTGCGCGCTGCTCACGATCACCACCTGCTGTGCGCCGATCAGCGGCTCGGGCCCCAGCCACAGCACGGCCGGCCCGCGCACGCCGGTGGCGCCGTCCAGCCACTGCGTGGGCAACTGTGCGCCCTGCGGCAGCCCGTCGAAGCGGAAACCCTGCGGCCCGCCCTGCCAGCGCACCGCCACGCCCGAGGTGCGCGACTGCACCCGCGCCGACTCCAGCAGCGCCGCCAGGCGCTCGCCCTCGCGCTGCAGCTGCGTTTCGCCGCCATCGCGCAGCGCGAACCCCACGCCGACGGTGGCCAGGGCGATGATGGAGATCACGACCATCAGCTCCAGCAGGGTGAAGCCGCGGTGACGGCCACGCCGACGCACGCACAAGGAACCAGCCACCGTCACCCCACCGAATCAGTCAGAGAAAGGTTTCGCCGCCGGGCCGCCCCAAGGCGAAACGCGGCCCCCTCGGGGGGCAGGGAGCGACACGCAGTGCGCGAGCGTGGGGGCGCTTCCTGCCGCCGGGCCGCCCCAAGGCGAAACGCGGCCCCCTCGGGGGGCAGGGAGCGACACGCAGTGCGCGAGCGTGGGGGCGCTTCCTGCCGCCGGGCCGCCCCAAGGCGAAACGCGGCCCCCTCGGGGGGCAGGGAGCGACACGCAGTGCGCGAGCGTGGGGGCGCTTCCCGCCGCCGGGTCGCCCCAAGGCGAAACGCGGCCCCCTCGGGGGGCAGGGAGCGACACGCAGTGCGCGAGCGTGGGGGCGCTTCCCGCCGCCGGGTCGCCCCAAGGCGAAACGCGGCCCCCTCGGGGGGCAGGGAGCGACACGCAGTGCGCGACCGTGGGGGTCATCCTTTACTGCCAGCTGCCGATGTCGGCATCCTTGCCTTCGCCGCCGGACTGGCCGTCGGCGCCGAAGGACATCACGTCCACTTCGCCCTTGATGCCGGGGCTGAGGTACTGGTAGGGCCGGCCCCAGGGGTCGTTGGGCAGCTTTTCCAGGTAGGGGCGCCAGTTGCCGGGCGCCGGGCCGGTGGTGGGTTTGGCGATCAGCGCCTGCAGGCCCTGCTCGGCCGTGGGGTAGCGCTGGTTGTCCAGGCGGTAGAGCTTCAGGGCCTGCACGATGTTGGTGACGTCGGTGCGGGCGGCGGTGCTGCGGGCGTCGTCGGCGCGGTCGAGCACGTTGGGCACGATCAGCGCGGCCAGCACGCCGATGATGACCAGCACCACCATCAGCTCGATCAGGGTGAAGCCGGCCGCCACGCGGCGGCGGATGCGCTGGCCGAGCCGCCGGCCGGTCGCGGCAGGCCCGCGCAGGGGTGCGGGGCCGGCCTGGCCAGCGGCAGGCATCAAGGGCGTGGTGTCGATCAGACGCGGTGGGGGGCTCGTGTGGGACATATCCGGTCAATCATAATCCTGCGATGGTGACAAACACATTCAGCCCCTGGGGCGTGCGGCTGGGCACGATGGCGCTCTGGGCCGTGGCGGGCGCCAGCACCGTGTACTGGGGCCTGAAGCTCTCGGCGCAGGCTCCCGCCCTGCCGGTGGCCGTGGCAGCGCCCGAGCCGGTGGCGCCCGATGCGCAGGCCCTGGCCCGGTTGCTCGGCGCCGTGCCGGCGGCTCCGGTGGCGGCGCCTGCGGCGGCCAGCCGTTTCGCCCTGGTGGGCGTGCTGGCCGGCACCGCCAGCGGCGGCGGTGCCGCGCTGATCGCCATCGACGGCAAGCCCGCCAAGCCGTATCGCGTGGGGGCCGAGCTGGAGCCCGGGCTGGTGCTGCAGGCGCTGGGGCGCAACCAGGCGCGGCTGGGCCCCTCGATGGGGGGCGAGACCAGCGTGGCGCTGGACATGCCGCTCAGGAAATAGCCACCCACACCGGCCCGCAGGCCGGGGTCTTAGAACGTGTTGACGATCTCCCAGGGGTCGCTGCCCTCCGGGTTGGAGCGAGATCGGGCGATTGGAGGCTCCGGCTGCTTGCATGGGCACGAGCCCATGCGGCGCATCCGCAGCATCCACTCATCCCGATTGCGCTCCAACGCGATCCCCTGCGAGATCGTCAACACGTTCTTAGCCCAGCGGCACCGTGGCCCAGCCGCCGAATGCGGGGGCTGCGTCCGTCCATTCATGCGACCGCGGCAGCCGCTCGCCATGCCGCTGCAGCCAAAGCACGCACCGCGCCACGCCGGCGTGGGTGATCCAGAGCACGTCCGCGCCCTGTGCCCGGCCTGCGGCGCGCCGGGCGTCGGCCAGCGCATCGGCCACGCGCCGCAGCATGGCCGCCAGCGGCTCGCCGCCGCCGGGGGCGTGGCTGTCGAAGGCACCGGTCCAGGCGTCGATGTCGGCGCGGGCGATGTCGCTCCAGGCGCGCGCCTCCCAGGTGCCGAAGTGCAGTTCGGTCAGGCGGGTGTCTGGATCAAAGGTCAAATCGGGCCGCAACGCCCGTATTTCCAACGCAAGCTGCTCACATCTTTGTAGCGGAGAATGCCAGCACGCCGCCAGTCGCCCGGGCAGGGCGGCATGCAGCGCGGCCGCCGCCTGCACGGTAGCCCGTGCATCGGCGGGAACGTCGTGGCGGCCATAGCAGATGCCGGCAGCGATCAGCGGCCGGGCGTGGCGGGCCAGCCAGAGCCGGGGCGGGGTCACGCCCCGCGTGGCGCCAGCGCGATGGCGGCGCCCAGGTAGAAGGCCAGTTCGCACACCTGCTGGGTGGCGCCCAGGCAGTCGCCGGTGAAGCCCTGCAACCGGCGGGCGAACCAGCGGTGCATGGCGGCGGCGGCCAGGGCGCTGGCGGCCAGGCTTGCTGCGAAAGTGATAGCGCCCAGCGCCCATCCCACCAGCGCCAGGGGCACGAAGCACCATGCAGCGGCGGCCCACAGGGCGGGCAGGCCGATGCGGTCGGCCAGCGGCTTGCTCTTGGAGGTGGCGGTGTCGCCCACATGCGGCAGGGCGCGGATCAGCAACAGCGGCCAGCCGCGCGACGAGACGTGCCCCGCCCAGAGCAGCAGCAGCGTCGCCACGAGCCCGTGGCTGCCGATGAGCGCCAGCAGCGACACCTTGGCCAGCAGCGCCAGCACCAGCGCCATGGCGCCGAACGCCCCGATGCGCGAGTCTTTCATGATCTCCAGCGCCCGCTCGCGCTGCGCGCTGCCGCCCAGGCCGTCGGCCACGTCGGCCAGGCCGTCTTCATGGAAGCCGCCGGTGGCGAGCACGGTGGCGATGGTGCTGCCGACGGCGGCCACCCACAGCGCCAGGGGTTGCGCGAGGCCGCCGCCCAGTGCCGCGTGCAGCAGGGCATGGACGGCCACGGCCACGCCGCCCACCAGCCAGCCGACACCCGGAAAATGCGCCGCGCTGGCCCGCAGCATGGCCGGGCTGTAGCCCACCCAGCCGGCCAGCCGCCCGGTGACCGGCAGCCGCGTGAAGAACTGCACCGCCAGCAGGTAGTGGCGCAGCGCCTGCTGCGAGCGGTGCCAGGGATTCATCGGTTTGCTATCGAATGTATAGCTTGAGGCGCTTGTGTAGTGGGCGCCACGGGCCTATTTGGCTTGAAGAAACAGCCGGTAGGCCGGGTTGGCGGTCTCTTCGACCCAGGGGTAGTCGAGCGCCTGCAGGAAGGCGTCGAACGCGGCCTTGTCCTCGGCCGGCACCTGCATGCCCACGAGGATGCGGCCATAGTCGGCGCCCTGGTTGCGGTAATGAAAGAGGCTGATGTTCCAGGTGGGCTGCATCAGGCTCAGGAACTTGAGCAGCGCCCCGGGCCGCTCGGGAAAGGTGAAGCGCATCAGCCGCTCGTCCTGCGCCAGGGCCGAATGGCCGCCGACGAGGTGGCGCAGGTGTTCCTTGGCCAGCTCGTCGTGCGTCAGGTCCAGTGCCTCGAAGCCCTGTTGCTCGAAGGTGCCGGCGATCTGGGTGGACTCGCCCCGGCCCAGCGTGGTCAGGCCCACGAACACGTGGGCGCGGGCGGCGTCGCTGATGCGGTAGGTGAATTCGGTCACGTTGCGCGGGCCGCCGGGCAGGGTGCCGACGACTTCGCAGAAGCGCCGGAAGCTGCCCCGCGCCTCGGGAATGGTCACGGCGAAGAGGGCCTCGCGCTCCTCGCCCACCTCGGCGCGCTCCGCGACGAAGCGCAGGCGGTCGAAGTTCATGTTGGCGCCGCAGAGGATGGCGGCATACGTTTCGCCCGTGGTGCCGCGGTCGGCCACGTACTGCTTGATGGCGGCCACGGCCAGCGCGCCGGCTGGCTCCACGATGCTGCGCGTGTCCACGAAGATGTCCTTGATGGCGGCGCAGACGGCGTCGGTGTCGACGGTGATGAACTCGTCCACCAGGCCGCTCGCGACGCGGAAGGTTTCTTCACCCACCAGCTTGACGGCGGTGCCGTCCGAGAACAGGCCCACGTCGGGCAGCGTCACCCGCTGGTGGGCGCGCACCGACTGCGCCATGGCGTCGGAATCGTTCATCTGCACGCCGATCACGCGGATGTCCGGGCGCACCGCCTTGATGTAGTTGGCCACGCCGCTCACCAGCCCGCCGCCGCCGATGGCGACGAAGACGGCGTCGAGCCGGCTGCTGCCCAGGCTCTGCAGCTGCCGCAGGATCTCCATCGCGATGGTGCCCTGGCCGGCGATGACGTCGGGGTCGTCGAACGGGTGCACGAACGTCAGCCCTTGCTCCTGCTGCAGCCGCACGGCGTGGCCGTAGGCGTCGGAATAGCTGTCGCCGTGCAGCACCACGTCGCCCCCCAGCGTGCGCACGGCGTCGATCTTCAGCTGCGGCGTGGTCGTGGGCATGACGACCACGGCGCGGGCGCCGAGCTTGCGCGCGCTCATCGCCACGCCCTGGGCGTGGTTGCCGGCCGAGGCGCAGATCACGCCCTTCTTCAGCTGCTGGGGCGTCAGGTGCGCCATCTTGTTGTAGGCGCCGCGCAGCTTGAAGCTGAACACCGGCTGTTGGTCTTCACGCTTGAGCAGCACCTGGTTGCCCAGCCGCTGGCTCAGGGCGCGGGCCGGCTGCAGGTCGGACTCGACGGCCACGTCGTAGACGCGGGCAGTGAGGATCTTCTTCAGGTAGTCGAACGGGGTGAGGGGCTGGTTCATGGGCAGAGCGTCGGAAAGAGCCCGCCGCGGCAAGCGGCGGGGCCGCCATCATAGGCGCCTGCTTCCGCGGCCCGAGCCGCACACCGATCGGGCAAAAAAAACGGCCCCGAACCGTGAGGTCCAGGGCCGAATCCATCCTTTGAGGAGATGGAGGAGACAATGGGTGCGCTGATCAAATAAAGCAGCGCATGGGTCAAGTGTAGCGCAATGGATGCTGCGATGCAGCAAAATTGCATCGCCGGCGGTCGGACAAGCTGTACCGTTGGTCCAACTTTGGGAAAAAAACAACATGGAATGCACCGTCAGCTGGACTGGAGCCAGCGGAACCCGCTCTGGAATGGGCTTCGTCGCCGAGACCGGCAGCGGCCACATCCTGGCCATGGACGGCGCGCCCGACGCCGCCAGCCCCGCCAACGGCGGCCAGAACCTGGCGCCGCGCCCGATGGAAACCGTGCTGGCCGGCACCGGCGGCTGCACCGCCTACGACGTGGTGCTGATCCTCAAGCGCGGCCGGCACGACGTGCGCGGCTGCAGCGTCAAGCTGACCTCGGAGCGGGCCGAGGTCGATCCCAAGGTGTTCACCAAGATCCACATGCAGTTCACGGTGACCGGACGGGGCATTCCGCCCGCAGCCGTCGAGCGGGCCATCGCGATGAGCCACGACAAGTACTGCTCGGCCAGCATCATGCTGGGCAAGACGGCCGAGATCACGACCGGCTTCGACATCGTGGAAGGCTGAAGGGGCGGCGCCCTTCTTCTCTTCTTATAGATAGTGCGCCGTGGTGGTCATCACCTTGGCGGCCGCGCGCATCGCCCAGCGGGCCGGGGCCGGCAGGGGCAAGGCGCCAGAGGCCAGGGCGTGCGCCGCGTGGCGCTCTTCATCCGCCTGCATGCGCACCACCACGGCGCGTGACGCATGGTCGGCCTGCGGCAGGCGGCCGAGGTGGCCCTTCAGGTGCTGGGCCACCTGGCGTTCGGTTTCCACCACGAACCCCAGGCTGGCGCGGTCGCTTACCTTGGCCGCCACTAGGCCGATGGTGAACGCCCCGGCATACCAGAGCGGATTCAGCAGGCTGGGCCGGGCGCCCAACGCATCCAGCCGTTCCTGCGTCCAGGCCAGGTGGTCGGTTTCCTCGCGGGCCGCCTCCAGCAGGTCGCGGCGCAACGCCGGGTCCGACGTGACGCTGGCCTGGGCGGTGTAGAGCGCCTGGGCGCAGACCTCGCCAACATGGTTGACACGCATCAACGCGCCTGAGAGCCGCCGCTCTGGCGCGGAAAGTGCTTGTTGTGCCACGCCACGGGCCGGCGAGGGCTCCGCGGCGGCCGGCTTGGCGAACAGGGTTTTGAGCGCGGCGTCGGCGGCGATCAGGAATGAGTCCATGGTGACGATGAAAATGGGGGAATCTGCCAGGGAATAAAAGGGAAAACGGTGTAGGCGAAGAAGCCGCTGTTTCGAGGGTTTTCTGCGATTGCGGGGGGCTGTTGCAGCACTGCAACGGAATACTGCTTCGCAATCGAATTGTGCGGGAATTCCTTTGCGAAACCTGCTGGCGTCTGTTGCAATACCCGTAACTTCCCCACCAGGAGGTTGGCCCGGGGAACCGGCGAGGGCTGCGCGTCTTTCGCAGCTCGGCCCTCTGAACCGGCGCCCTCTGTTTAACCTTGGAGTAACTCGCAATGAAAAAATCCCTGATTGCCCTGGCTGTGCTGGCTTCCTCCGGTGCTGCAATGGCTCAGTCGTCCGTGACGCTGTTCGGTATCGTCGACACCGGCGTGACCTACATCGACAACGCCAACGCTGCTGGCGACAACGTGTACGGCCTGACCACCAGCGGCAACGCGACGAGCCGCCTGGGCTTCCGCGGTACCGAAGATCTGGGTGGCGGCCTGAAGGCTGGCTTCTGGCTCGAAGGCGAAATCTTCGGTGACAACGGCAACGCTTCCGGCTTCAACTTCCAACGTCGTTCGACCATCAGCCTGATGGGCGGCTTCGGTGAAGTCCGTCTGGGCCGTGAACTGACCCCTGGCTACAGCAAGACCAGCGGCTACGACGTCTTCGGTCAAACCGGTATCGGCCAATTCAACGGCTGGCAAAACTGGGTGGGCAGCCCAACGGCTGACGCTGGCAACGTTCGTTCCAGCAACATGATCAGCTACTACACGCCTAACTTCGGCGGCTTCACCGCTGGTCTGGGCTACGGCTTCGACGAGCAAACCGTTGGCAAGGCTGGCCGCTACGCTGGCGGCTTCGGCGCCTACGACAACGGCCCTCTGAGCGTTGCCGTGTCGTACGACCAACGTGACCTGGTGACCGCTGCCAACGCCGCGATCTCCCGCGACACCCTGACGGTCGGCGCTTCGTACAACCTGAACGTCGCCAAGCTGAGCACGCTGCTGCAACAGTCGAAGTACGACCGTCCAGGCCAGTCCGATGCCAAGTTCAACGCATACGCTGTGGGCGCATCCGTGCCTGTCGGCGCCGGCGAGTTCAAGCTGCAATACGCTCTGTACGACCAAAAGGCCATCGACTCCAAGGCTCACCAGCTGGCTCTGGGCTATGTGCACAACCTGTCCAAGCGCACCGCCCTGTACGGCACGTACGCTTACCTGAAGAACAAGGACGCTTCGAACCAAGTTCTGCCAGGCGTGGCTTCCAAGGGTCTGTCGAACGTCGGCGGTCCTGGCATCGGCGAAAACCAATCCGGCGTGCAAGTCGGTGTGCGCCACTCCTTCTAATTCCTCGCTGGCATCCGCCAGCCTGGGTTAGCAAGACCGAAGACCGCTGCGTTCACGCAGCGGTTTTTTTTTGTCACATAGGCAACAGGAATGTAGGGAAAACGACTGTGGCTGCGTAGCCAACGGCTCTTTCGACGGGAAGCGTTGATTTCTAGAATGAAATTTCCTTCATCCCTGCAGAAAGAGACAACACATGCGTACTTCGTCTGTGAAAAAAATGGCGGCAATGACCGCCGTGGCAGCAGTGGCCCCCTTCGCGTTCGCACAGCAGGCCGCCACCAGCAGCGTACAGCTGTACGGCATCGTGGACGTGGCGTACCGGCACACCAACAACGAGGGTGCCAGCGCCAACGACTCGCTGAGCCAGCTGGTCGGCGGCGGCATGTCGCAGAGCCGCTGGGGCATCAACGTGAATGAAGAGCTGGGCGGCGGGCTCAAAGCCATCGCTAACCTCGAGAACCGCTTCGGCGCCGACACCGGCACGCCGACCACGCCGTACTTCCAGCAGTCGTGGGTGGGACTGCAGGGCGGTTTCGGCCGCGTCACGCTGGGGCGCCAATACAACATGCTGTTCGACCTGGTGACCTCCACCTATGCGTCGTTCCCTTATTCGCCCTACATGGAAGCCTACAAGCCCGAGCTGGGCATGGCCATGGGCGCGCGTGCCAACAACGCCATCAAGTACATGGCCGAAGTGGGTGGCCTGCGCGGCGCACTGCAGTATTCGTTCGACGAGGGCAACACCGTCGACCAGCTCGGCACCTCGGTCAACCCCGCAGGTGCGATCCGCACGGCAGGCGGCTACCTGCGTTACGCCACCGGCGGCTGGGCCGGCGGTGTGGGCTACCTGAACACCCGCCTGCCCGGCGGCACCAAGGTGGATGCCTGGACGGCCGGCGGCTCCTACCGCACCGGCCCCTGGTACCTGAACCTGGGCTACGGCCTGAACAAGCGCCAGGACGACTATCCGCTGAGCGCTTCCGGCGTGGTGGACAGCGCCCTGATGGGGGCCTACTGGTCGGGCTCTTCCAACGGCGGCTTCCTGCCCGGCGCGTCCGTCAACCCTGCCGCCCCCGCCACGCTGCTGGCGCTGCGCAACCATGCCGACAAGCGCCAGATGTACAAGGCAGGCTTCGGCTACCAGGCCACGCCGCAGCTCAACGTGGGCCTGCATTATTTCCATGCCCGCCAGAGCGGTTCCGCCTCGGGCGCATACAACGGCAAGGCCAACTTCCTGGTGTCCGTGCTGGACTATGCGCTCTCCAAGCGCACCGATGCGTACTTCGCGCTCGACCACACGCGGGTGAGCGGCGGCGCCGGCATGGCGCTGGACGCCAACGGCGCCCGCAACCGCACGGGCATCACCGTAGGGATGCGTCACCGTTTCTGATGGAGGGGGCGGCCCGGCGGCAGCAGCTGCCACCTCGGCCGCCGCTCCATCCGCGGTGCGCCGTGTCCGGCATGCGTGGCCGTGCCGACCAGCCGACGGCCCTTCTCGGGCGGTCGGCTTTGTTTTTGCAGCCCTCGCCTGCGCGACGGCCCGCACCCGGCAGTCCGCGGCCCGTCGCAGCAGGTGCAGCAGGTGCAGCAGGCGCAGGGCGCCACCTGCGCGCTGGCATCGGCCTTGCTCTGATCCGCTCGCACCGCACCATCGGGTGCGACGCCGCACCATCGGCGGGATTCGGCTGCAGCCGGGCCGATACCTTGCCTCGCGGCGGCGTGCCCCCTGCCGCCAGGCCGTTCTCCCTTCGTTCATTCCGTTCGTCGCTGCAGAGCCCAGCCCGCCTGCCGATTACCTCGCCCTCCACCCCCAGGCAACGCAGGCCAACGTCCGATTCCGGCCGGCTCCCTGCTAGCATGCCCCGTCCAACTCCGGTTCTCTGAATGCTCGCCTTTATCCTGCGCCGCCTCATCCAGGCTGTGATCGTGATGGTCACCGTGGCCTTCATCTCGTTCATGCTGTTCCAGTACGTCGGCGACCCGGTCGTGTTCCTGCTGGGGCAGGACGCAACGGCCGAGCAGATCCGCGACATGCGCGCCTCGCTCGGCCTGGACAAGCCGTTCATCGTGCAGTTCTGGCACTTCCTGGTGAACGCCGCCCAGGGCGAATTCGGGCTCAGCCTGCGGCAGGGCGCCAAGGTCTCGCGGCTGATCGCCGAGCGCTTCCCGGCCACGCTGGAGCTGGCGCTGGTCGCCGCGCTGATGGCCCTGTTGATCGGCGTGCCCATGGGCGTCTATGCCGCGCTGCGCCGGGGCACCTTCACCAGCCAGCTCTTCATGACGCTGTCGCTGCTGGGCGTGTCGCTGCCCACCTTTCTGATCGGCATCCTGCTGATCCTGGTGTTCGCCGTGCACCTGGGCTGGTTCCCCAGCTTCGGGCGGGGCGACGTCACGCAGCTCGGCTGGTGGAGCACCGGCCTGCTGACGGCCAAGGGCTGGCACCACATCGTGCTGCCGGCGGTGACGCTCGCCATCTACCAGCTCACGCTCATCATGCGGCTGGTACGCGCCGAAATGCTCGAGGTGCTGCGCGCCGACTACATCAAGTTCGCCCGCGCGCGCGGCCTCACCGACCGCGCCATCCACTTCGGCCACGCGCTCAAGAACACGCTCGTGCCCGTGATGACCATCACCGGCCTGCAGCTGGGCGGCCTGATCGCCTTCGCCATCATCACCGAGACGGTGTTCCAGTGGCCGGGCATGGGCCTCTTGTTCATCCAGGCCGTCACCTTCGCCGACATTCCCGTCATGGCCGCCTACCTCTGCCTGATCGCGCTGATCTTCGTGGTCATCAACCTGGTGGTGGACCTGCTGTATTTCGTGGTCGACCCGCGCCTGCGCGTCGGCAAGGCCGGAGGGCATTGAGATGAATCCGCCCGTCACCACCCCCACGCTGGCCCAGCCCCCGCGCCTGAAGGCCGGCGGCCGCGCCTTCGCGCAGATCGCGCAGTTCCACCCCGAACTCACCGCCTTCCGCCGCGATCTCCATGCGCACCCCGAACTGGGCTTCGAGGAGGTCTACACCGGCGCGCGGGTGAAGGAGGCGCTCAAGGTGTGCGGCGTCGACGAGATCCACGACGGCATCGGGCGTACCGGCATCGTCGCCGTCATTCGCGGCCAGGGGCGGGGCAGCGGCAGCATGGTGGGCCTGCGCGCCGACATGGATGCCCTGCCGATGGCCGAGCAGGGAGAGGTGCCCTGGCGTTCGTGCAAGCCCGGCCTGATGCACGGCTGCGGCCACGACGGCCACACCGCCATGCTGGTGGGCGCGGCGCGCTACCTGGCGGCCACGCGCAACTTCGACGGCACGGCCGTGCTGATCTTCCAGCCCGGCGAGGAAGGCTTCGGCGGCGCGCGGGTGATGATCGAGGACGGCCTGTTCGAGCGCTTCCCGGTGCAGTCCGTCTTCGCGATGCACAACTGGCCGGCCATGAAGCCCGGCACGGTGGGCATCAACGACGGCGCCATGATGGCGGCGGCCGACCGAATCACCATCGAGATCAGCGGCCGCGGCGGCCACGGCGCGCATGCCTACCAGACCGTGGACGTCGTGCTGGTGGCGGCGCACATCATCACGGCGGTGCAGGGCATCGTCTCGCGCAACGTGCGGCCGCTCGACAGCGCCGTCATCAGCCTCTGCGCCGTGCAGGCGGGCGACCTGGGCGCCTTCAGCGTGCTGCCCGGCACCGCCACGCTGGTGGGCACCGTGCGCAGCTTCGACCCCGCCGTGCAGGAGATGGTCGAGCGGCGCATCCAGGAGCTGTGCGGCGCCATCGCCCTGGGCTTCGGCGCCACGGCCACCGTGCGCTACGAGCGCATCTACCCGGCCACCATCAACACCGCCAGCCACGCCGTCTTCGCGGGTGACGTGGCGCAGAGCCTGGTCGGCGCCGACAACGTGGTGCGCGACCTGGAGCCCAGCATGGGCGCCGAGGACTTCTCCTTCATGCTGCAGAGCCGCCCGGGCGCCTACCTGCGCATCGGCCAGGGCATGGGGCCGGGCAACAGCGCGCTGCACAACAGCCGCTACGACTTCAACGACGACATCCTGCCGCTGGGCGCCGCGCTGCACGCCAGCCTGATCGAGCAGGCGATGCCGCTGGCCACGCTGTGAGGAGCTGCATGCCTTCCACCACACGGGTTCCACGCATGCATTTCATGCAAAAACTGGCTCTGGCGACCATCCTGATGGGGCTTATAGCTATTCATTCGATAGCATCGGCGCAAACGATTCGCGTGGCCAACCAGGGCGACGCGACGTCGCTGGACCCGCACTCGCTCAACGAGTCGCTGCAGCTCAGCCTGCTCGGCAACGTCTACGAGCCGCTGATCACCCGCAACCGCGACCTGAGCCTGGCGCCGGCCCTCGCCACCGCCTGGCGGCAGACCGCGCCCACCGTCTGGCGCTTCGAGCTGCGCCAAGGCGTGCGCTTTCACGACGGCACGCCGTTCACGGCCGACGACGTGGTGTTCTCGCTGGCCCGCACCCGGCTGGACGGCTCCGACATGAAGAGCCACACCAACTACGTCAAGGAAGCGCGGAAGCTCGACGAGCACACGGTGGAGATCGAGACCACCGTGCCGTTCCCCGTGCTGCCCGACGTGCTCACCATGGTCTACATGATGAGCCGGCAGTGGTGCGAGACCCAGCATGCCCAGGCGCCGGCCGACCGCCGCAGCGGCGCGGAGAACGCGGCCTCGTTCCAGGCCAACGGCACAGGCCCTTTTCGCGTGCGCGACCGCCAGCCCGGCGTGCGCACCGTGTTCGCGCGCCACACCGACTACTGGGCGCCCCTCGATGGCAGCCCGGCCGAGGTCATCTTCACGCCCATCGGCAGCGACGCCACGCGGGTCGCCGCGCTGCTATCGGGCCAGGTGGACGTGATGGAGCCGGTGCCGGTGCAGGACCTGGCCCGCGTCAACGCCGGCCCCGGCACCCGCGCCGTGACGGGCCCCGAGCTGCGCACCATCTTCCTCGGCATGGACCAGCAGCGAAGCGAGTTGCTCCATGCCAGCGTGAAAGGCAAGAATCCGTTCAAGGACGTGCGCGTGCGCCGGGCCTTCTACCAGGCCATCGACATCGACGCCATCCAGAAGGTGGTGATGCGCGGCGCCTCCAACCCGTCGGCGCTGCTGGTGGGCCCGGGCGTGAACGGCTTCCAGCCCGACATCAAGCGCCTGCCCTACGACGCGCGCGCCGCCCAGCGGCTGATGAACGAGGCGGGCTACGGCAGCGGCTTCGAGATCACGCTCGACTGCCCGAGCGACCGCTACGTGAACGACGCGCTCATCTGCCAGGCCGTGGCCGCCAACCTCGCGCGCATCCAGGTCAAGGTGCGGCTGCAGGCCGAACCCAAGGCCACCTATTTCCCGAAGGTGCTGCGCCGCGACACCAGCTTCTACCTGCTGGGCTGGACGCCCGCCACCTACGACGCCCACAACGCCATGAACGCGCTCATGGCCTGCGTGGACGGCAAGGGCGCCGGCCAGTACAACCTGGGCAGCTACTGCAACCCCCGGGTGGACGAGCTCACGCGCCGCGTGCTGACCGAGCAGGACAAGGACCGCCGCAACGCCATGATCCGCGAAGCCTTCCAGCTGCATGCCGCCGACGTGGGCCACATCCCGCTGCACCAGCAGGCACTGGCCTGGGGCGTGTCCACCAAGGCCAGCGCGGTGCAACTGGCGGACAACGCCATGCCGTTCAAATGGATGAGCATCAGCCCATGACGACCTGACACGCGCCCCGACGCCGCCGGCTGGGCGCCCCCGGGCGTAGCGCCAGCCCCCGGGCGCCGCGTCCGGCCCGCGACTCCCGCTTCTTCTCCAGAATTTCCCGAGAGCCCCACGATGAAGACAACCCTGTTCCGCTGGTACGACAGCGACGTCGGCCACAGTTTCCGCACCTCGCCGGTGGCCATCGGCGCGGCGCTGGTCGCGCTGGTGTGCGTGATCTGCGCCGTGTTCGCCGCCTGGGTGGCGCCGCACAACCCGTTCGACCTGACCACGCTGGAGCTGTCCGACGCGCGCCTGCCGCCGGGCTGGAGCACGGAAGGCGGCGGCACCTGGAAGTACCCGCTGGGCACCGACGACCAGGGCCGCGACATCCTCTCGGCGGTGATCTACGGCGCCCGCATCTCGCTCATCGTCGGCTTCGCCTCGGTGATCCTGTCGGTGGTGGTGGGCGTGGCGCTGGGCCTGCTGGCCGGCTTCAAGGGCGGCTGGATCGACGGGCTGCTGATGCGCCTGTGCGACGTGATGCTCTCGTTCCCGGCCATCCTGGTCGCGCTGCTGATCGCGGGCGTCGGCCGGGCGGTGTTCCCGAACGCGGGCGAATCCATGGCCTTCGGCGTGCTGATCCTGTCCATCTCGCTCACCGGCTGGGTGCAGTACGCCCGCACGGTGCGCGGCTCCACCCTGGTCGAGCGCAACAAGGAATACGTGCAGGCCGCGCGGGTCACGGGCGTGTCGTCCCTGTCGATCATGCGTCGCCACGTGCTGCCCAACGTGCTGGGGCCGGTCATGGTGCTGGCCACCATCCAGGTGGCGACGGCCATCATCACCGAGGCCACGCTCTCGTTCCTGGGCGTGGGCGCGCCGCCCACCTCGCCCTCGCTGGGCACGCTGATCCGCATCGGCAACGACTACCTCTTTTCCGGCGAATGGTGGATCACCGTGTTCCCGGGCGTGATGCTGGTGCTGATCGCCATCTCGGTGAACCTGCTGGGCGACTGGCTGCGCGATGCGCTCAATCCCCGGCTGCGCTGAGCGCCCCCGGGCGCCAGAAATTCGAATCAAATCGGCCGCAAACGCTTGATGCATAAGCGCATGCAGCTATAAAAAAAAGAGCAACCATGATGAATCCGCAATCCGAAGGACGGCCCGATGTCGCTGCTTGAAGTCCAGAACCTCGTCGTCGAATTCCCGAACCGCCGCGGCACGCTGCGTGCGCTGGACGACATCTCCTTTTCCATCGCGCCGGGCGAGATCCTGGGCGTGGTGGGCGAGTCGGGCGCCGGCAAGTCGCTCACGGGCGGCTCCATCATCGGCCTGCTGGAGCCGCCGGGGCGCATCGCGTCGGGCCAGATCCTGCTCGAAGGCGAGCGCATCGACAACCTGCCGGCGCACAAGATGCGGCAGGTGCGCGGCCGCCGCATCGGCGCCATCTTCCAGGACCCGCTCACCTCGCTGAATCCGCTCTACACCGTGGGCCAGCAGCTGGTCGAAACCATCCGCACCCATCTGCCCATGGGCGCGGCCGAGGCCCGCCAGCGCGCCATCGACCTGCTCAAGGACACCGGCATCCCGGCGGCCGAGCAGCGCGTCGACCACTACCCGCACCAGTTCTCCGGCGGCATGCGCCAGCGCGTGGTCATCGCCCTGGCGCTGGCGGCGTCGCCCCAGCTCATCGTGGCCGACGAGCCCACCACGGCGCTCGACGTCTCCATCCAGGCGCAGATCATCCAGCTGCTGAAGAACATCTGCCGCTCGCGCGGCGCCGCCGTGATGCTCATCACCCACGACATGGGCGTGATCGCCGAGACCTGCGACCGCGTGGCCGTCATGTACGCCGGCCGCATCGCCGAGATCGGGCCGGTGCACCAGGTCATCAACCACCCGGCGCACCCCTACACCGCGGGCCTGATGGCCTCCATTCCCGACATGGCGCAGGACCGCGAGCGCCTGAACCAGATCGACGGCGCCATGCCGCGCCTGAACGCCATTCCCAAGGGCTGCGCCTACAACCCGCGCTGCCCGCACACCTTCGACCGCTGCCGCACCGAGCGGCCCGAGCTGATGCCCGCGGGGGCCACGCGCGCCGCCTGCTGGCTGCACGACCCCGCCTCGGCCGCCGAGGCCGCTGCCGTTCGCCTGCAAGGAGCCGCCGCATGACCACGCCCACCGCAAACCACGCCGCCCAGCCCACCCCGCAGCCCACCACGCAGCCACTCGTGCGCGCCCACGACCTGGCCCGCACCTTCGACGTGTCGGCCCCCTGGCTCAACCGCGTGCTGGAGCGCAAGCCGCGCACCCTGCTGCACGCGGTCGATGGCGTCAGCTTCGAGATCGAGCGCGGCAAGACGCTGGCGCTGGTGGGCGAATCGGGCTGCGGCAAGAGCACCGTCGCCCGGCTGCTGGTGGGCCTGTACGAGCCCACGCGGGGCGGCTTCACCTTCGACGGGCAGGACGCGCACGCCGCCTTCGAGGGCCGTGACGCACGCGCCATGCGCCGCCGCATCCAGATGATCTTCCAGGACCCGTATGCCAGCCTGAACCCGCGCTGGCTGGTGGAAGACATCATCGGCGAGCCGCTGCGCGAGCACGGCCTGATCACCGACAAGGCCCAGCTCAAGACCCGCGTGGGCGAGCTGCTGCAGTCCGTGGGCCTGTCGTCGCTGGACATGGTCAAGTACCCGCACCAGTTCTCGGGCGGCCAGCGCCAGCGCATCTCCATCGCCCGGGCGCTGGCCACCGAGCCGGAATTCCTGGTGTGCGACGAGCCCACCTCGGCGCTCGACGTCTCGGTGCAGGCGCAGGTGCTCAACATCATGAAGGACCTGCAGCGCGAGCGGCAGCTCACGTACCTCTTCATCAGCCACAACCTGGCCGTGGTGCGCCACGTGGCCGACCAGGTCGGCGTGATGTACCTGGGCCGGCTGGTGGAGGTGGCGGACAAGCGGCAACTCTTTGCCGTGCCGCGCCACCCCTACACCCGCATGCTGCTGGACGCGATCCCGAAGATGCACGACACCGGCCGCGCCCGCACGCCGGTGCAGGGCGAGGTGCCCAACCCTTTGAACCCGCCGGCCGGCTGCGCCTTCAACCCGCGCTGCCCCTACGCCAACGACCGCTGCCGCACCGAGCGGCCCGCGCTCATGGAGCAGGGCGGCACCCGCGTGGCCTGCCATGGGGTCGAAGAGGGCCGCATTCCGCTGGCGGAGCTGGCGGCCGCCTGACCATCTTTTGCCGGCAGTTACACGTGTTTTCCGGCTCTGGCGCCGATGAATCAAGCGCCGGGTGCTACTGATTCAGTAGCAAGAGCGGCAGGCGCTCAGTTGAAGCGGCCGTACGCGCCGCCCACGCTATAGCGCCCCGCGCCCAGCAGCATCACTGCCAGCGCGCCGAACAGGTACAGGCCCTGCAGCTCCAGCGCCCAGCCGCCCTGCTTGGTCAGCGCGAACAGGTCGGCCATGTGCACCAGGCCGAAGGCCACCAGCATGTTGACCACGATGATGGCCGCGCCCGCCCGGGTGAAGAGCCCCAGGATGAGCAGCACCGGCGCCACGATCTCGCCGACGTAGACGCCGTAGGCCAGCACGCTGGGCAGGCCGGCCTTCTCCAGCATGCCGGCGATGAAGCCCACGCCCGCCTGCAGCTTGTAGATGCCGTGCAGCAGCACCAGCACGCCGATGGCCAGGCGCAGCACCAGCTTGCCGGCATCGTCGGTCGACGGCACGGGGGCGACGGGGGGGACACGGGTTGCGTTCATGGAAAACCTCTCGATGGATGGGGTGGAAAGCCGTGGTGGATGGACCGTGCGCCCTGTGGCGCGCCGGATCGGAAGTGTGCGCAGGCCGGTGCGAGCCGTCTGTGCGCCAGCGCACACCGCGCAGTATGTGGCGCGCGGAGCCCATCGGCCAGTCCACCCCTTCGCCGGGAGGCTGTCGAAGCGCCTCAGAACGTGTTTACGATCTCCCAGGGGTCGCGCAGCGGTATGGGCGGGTGGGGTGAAAGGCGCGGTGCGCAGTGAATAGCGTGGCTATTCACAAGCGCCGCAACGCCGCAGACCGCCCGCCCACACCGCTGCCCTTCGGGTTGGAGCGAAATCGGGCGATTGGAGGCTCCGGCTGCTTGCATGGACATGAGTCCATGCGGCGCATCCGGAGCATCCACTCATCCCGATTGCGCTCCAACGCGATCCCCTGCGAGATCGTCAACACGTTCTCAGGTGTACCGCTTGGCCCGCAGGTTGTCCTTCATCTGCTGCAGCCCGCGCTGCAGTGGCTCGCCGATGCGCAGCGCCACGCAGGTGGCCAGCACGTCGATGATGAGCAGGTGCAAAAGGCGGGACACCATGGGGCTGTAGCGGTCGTAGCCCTCCGGGTGGTCGGCCGCCAGGTGGATGGCGCAGGCCTGGGCCAGGGGCGAGCCGCTGGCGGTGATGGCGATGGTGGTCGCGCCGTTCTTGCGGGCGATGTCGGCCGCGTCCATCAGGTCGCGCGTGCGGCCCGAGTTGGAGACGATGATCAGGCAGTCGCCCGGGCCCAGCAGCGTGGCGCTCATCACCTGCATGTGGCCGTCGCTGGTGCTGATGCTGGTGATGCCGAGGCGAAAGAACTTGTGCTGCGCGTCCTGCGCGACGATGCCGGAGTTGCCCACGCCATAGATCTCGATGCGGTGCCCGGTCTTCCAGGTCGCCGCGATGGCGTCCACCGCCCGCTCGATGGCGCCGTTGGTGGCGGCATTGCGGTACTGCAGGAAGGCCGCCACCGCGTTGTCCACCACCTTGACCAGCACGTCGCCGGTCTTGTCGTCGGCGTCCACGCTGCGGTGGATGAAGGGCACGCCCTCGCTCACGCTGCCGGCCAGCTTGAGCTTGAAGTCGGCCAGTCCGTCGTAGCCCATGCTGCGGCAAAAGCGCACCACGGTCGGCTTGCTCACCCCGGCCCGCGCCGCGAGCTCGCGCACCGGCAGGCGGGCGAAGGCGCGCGCGTCCTGCAGCACCAGCGCGGCCACGCGCTGCTCGGCCGGCGCCAGCGAGGGCAGGGAGGCGGTGATTCGCTCAAGCATGGCGGGGTCCTTTCATGGCGAAGCCGTTCCCGCGCTGCTGGAAACCGACGCGGCCCTGACTGTCAGCAAGGCCGCGGAGCAGGCCACGCCAGCAGACGCCGTGGAACTGGCTTTGCCAGGCCACGGGCGTCGTCCCCCAGCGGGGGAAGGCGCCGCAGGCGACACAGGTGGGGCTCAAGCTTCCTCGATCCAGCTGTGGCCGTCGCGCGCCACCATGGCGCTGGCGGCGGCCGGGCCCCAGGTGCCGGCGGCGTACGGGCGCGGGCCTTCGCTTGCGTCCTGCCAGGCCTGCATGATGGGCTCGACCCAGCGCCAGGCGGCTTCCTGCTCGTCGGCACGCACGAAGAGGTTCAGGCGGCCGGCGATCACGTCCAGCAGCAGGCGTTCGTAGGCGCCCACCCGCTCGGTGCCGAAGCGCTGCTCGAAGTCCAGGTCCAGGTGCACCGGGGCCAGCGACTGGGCGTCGGCCCCGCCGCGTGTGCCGCGCTTGTCCTGGCCGGCGGCGAACAGGTGCAGCGCCACGCCATCGCGCGGCTGCAGGTGGATCACCAGCCGGTTGGCCGTGCCCAGCGGCGTGCGGTAGATGGGGTGCGGCGTGGCGCGGAAGTTGATGGCGATGTGCGCCTCGTGCGCGGCCAGCCGCTTGCCGGTGCGGATGTAGAAGGGCACGCCGGCCCAGCGCCAGTTGGCGATCTCGGTGCGCAGGGCGACGAAGGTCTCGGTGCGGCTGTCGGGCGGCACGCCGGCCTCTTCGGCGTAGCCGGGCACGCGCTCGCCGCCGGTGCTGCCGGCGGTGTACTGCCCACGGATCACGTCGCGCGACAGGGTGGCGGGCGTCCAGGGCACCAGCGAATGCAGCACCTTGAGCTTCTCGTCGCGGATGGCGTCGGCCGTGGCGTTGATGGGCGGCTCCATGGCGATGGCGCACAGCAGCTGTAGCGCATGGTTCTG
The DNA here is from genome assembly GCF_040365715.1 of Acidovorax sp. FG27. Lineage (NCBI taxonomy): Bacteria > Pseudomonadati > Pseudomonadota > Betaproteobacteria > Burkholderiales > Comamonadaceae > Acidovorax > Acidovorax sp. FG27. The sequence continues at coordinate 1,181,610 of NZ_BAABVY010000009.1, read as the reverse complement.
CACCATGTCGCGCAGCGCGCCGGTGCCGTCGTAGAAGGCGCCGCGCTTTTCCACGCCCAGCTTCTCGGCCATGGTGATCTCGATGCTGGCCACCATCTCGCGGCGCCAGAGCGGCTCGAACAGCACGTTGCCGAAGCGCAGCGCCAGCAGGTTCTGCACGGCTGGCTTGCCCAGGTAGTGGTCGATGCGGAAGATCTGCTCTTCGCGGAACACGCGGCGCACGGCGGCGTTGATGGCGCGGTTCGACTCGAGGTCGTGGCCCAGCGGCTTTTCCAGCACCACCCGCGTCTTCGGCGTGGCCAGGCCCGCCGCGCCCAGCTGCTCGCAGGCGGTGGTGAAGAGGCTGGGCGCGGTGGCCAGATACATCACCACGGTGTCGGCATTGCGCTCGTGCAGGCGGGCGGCCAGTCGGGCGTAGTCCTCGGCCTTGGACAAGTCCACCCGCTGGTACTGCAACAGCGCGGCGAAGCGCTCGAACTCCTCGGCCGTGGGGCGCTTTTCCTGGATCACGGCGTCGAAGCGGCTGGCGATGAGCTCGCGGTAGGCCGCGTCGGTCATCTCGTCGCGCGCCACGCCGATGATGCGGCCGCCCTCGGGCAGCGAGCCGTGGCGGAAGGCCTGGAAGAGGGCGGGAAGCAACTTGCGCCATGCGAGGTCGCCCGTGCCGCCGAACAGAACCAGATCGAAACTCATCGTGCGGTGACTTTCCTGACTGAAAAACGAAGGAATGAAGCGAAGGGGGCCTGAAAATCTGGCGGTATGTTACCGAGTTTCATGGATGCGGTCATTCCCGACACGGGCAGGGTGCACCAGCGTCTTACACTGGCCGGTTGATGCACCGCAGGGCGCGGAAAGCCCCCCGCCCGGCCCTTCCATCGACATCGCCCCGGCCGCAAGAGGCCCCCAGCAGGAGAACGCCATGAACCAACTCGACGCCCTCAAACAGTTCACCACCGTGGTGGCCGACACCGGTGACTTTCGCCAGCTCGGCGCCTTCCAGCCGCAGGATGCGACCACCAATCCGTCGCTCATCCTGAAGGCGGTGCAGAAACCCGATTACGCGCCGCTGCTGACCGAGGCCGTGTCGCGCTGGCGTGGCCGCCCCCTGGACGAGGTGATGGACCGGCTCATCGTGCGCTTCGGCTGCGAAATCCTGTCGCTCATCCCTGGGCGCGTCTCCACCGAGGTCGATGCGCGCCTGTCGTTCGACACCGAGGCGACCATCGCACGCGGCGAACGCATCATCGAGCTGTACCAGGCAGAGGGCATCCCCACGGACCGCGTGCTCATCAAGATCGCCTCGACCTGGGAAGGCATCGAAGCGGCGCGCCGGCTGGAGGCGCGAGGCATCCACACCAACCTCACGCTGCTGTTTTCCTTCGCGCAGGCGGTGGCGTGCGGCCAGGCGCGGGTGAAGCTGATCTCGCCCTTCGTCGGGCGCATCTACGACTGGTACAAGAAGCAGGCCGGCGCCAGCTGGGACGAAGCCGCGATGGCCGGCGCCAACGACCCGGGCGTGCAGTCGGTGCGGCAGATCTACCAGCACTACAAGCATTTCGGCATTGCCACCGAAGTGATGGGGGCGAGCTTTCGCAACGTGGGCCAGATCGTCGCGCTGGCCGGCTGCGACCTGCTCACCATCGCGCCCGACCTGCTGGCCCAGCTGGCGCAGAGCGAGCTGCCCGTGCAGCGCGCGCTCGACCCCGAGGCGGCGCGCGGCTTGGAGCTGCCCGCCGTGAACTACGACGAGCCGGGCTTTCGCTACGCGCTCAACGCCGACGCCATGGCGACGGAAAAGCTGGCCGAGGGCATCCGCGCCTTCGCCGCCGACGCCGCCAAGCTGGAGCAGCTGATGCAGGCCGCCGGCTGAGCGGGCCTTTCGCCCCGCACGGCCGCGTCCGCGTTCGGGGCGGCGGCAGGGTGCATTCCTCCGACCGCACGGCGGCGCCTTCTCCGAACGCGCCGCCCTGTCGTTTTCAGATAGAAATACCTTCCCGCGCTTGATCTGCAAGCGGGAGAAGCTATCAAATCAATAGCACATCCCTGGCCCGGCCTGCGCACCTCATCCACCCACCACGCCCACACCATGCAACCACTGCGCCTGCTTGCCGACATCGGCGGCACCAACATCCGCCTGGCCTGGCAGGCATCGCCCACCGGCCCGATGAACGACACGCGGGTGCTGCCCTGCGCGCAGTTCCCCACCGTGGACGCGGCGCTGGCGGCCTATCTGCGCGACGTGGGCATCGCCACGCCGCGCGAGGCGGCTTTCGGCATCGCCAACCCGGTGACGGGCGACGCGGTGCGCATGACCAATCACAGCTGGAGCTTCTCGCAGCGCGCCGTGCAGGAGGCCTTCGGCTTCGAGCGGCTGGTGGTGATCAACGACTTCACCGCGCTGGCGCTGTCGCTGCCGCTGCTCACCCCCGACCTGCTGCGCCAGGTGGGCGGCGGCGACGCGGTGGCCGGCGCCGCCATCGCGCTCGTCGGGCCCGGCACCGGACTGGGCGTGTCGGGGCTGGTCTTTCCGATGGGCTCGCGCCACGGCGTGCCGCTGTCGGGTGAAGGCGGCCACGTCTCGCTCGCCGCGCAGAACGCCCGCGAGACGGACTTGCTGGCGATCCTGCAGGAGCGCTACGGCCATGTCTCGGCCGAACGGGCGGTCTGCGGCGCGGGGCTGGTCGACCTGTACCACGCGGTGCGGCGGCTGCAGGGGCAGGGCGGCGCCGAGGTCGATTCGCCCGCGCAGGTGACCGACTTGGCGCTGCAGCAGCAGGACGCGCTGGCGCTGGAGGCGCTGGAGCTGTTCTGCGGCTTCCTGGGCAACGTGGCCGGCAATCTGGCGCTCACGCTGGGCGCCCGGGGCGGGGTGTTCATCGGCGGGGGCATCGTGCCGCGCCTGGGCGACTGGTTCGACCGCTCGCCCTTCCGGGAGCGGTTCGAGGCCAAGGGGCGTTTCCAGGGCTATCTGGCCGGCATCCCGTGCTGGGTGATCGACGCGAGTGCCACGCCGGCGCTGTACGGCGCCTCGCGGGCGCTGGATATGTAATCTCGTTACAGCAATGGCGATCGCCGGGTTTGTAGGAGAAAGCCGCGCTTGAGCGCTGGCTTGCGTTGGCGTGCAATTAGTGCGCAGCACTGGGTGTAATCCAGTTACTCTTGTCGGGTTTGCGTTTTTCTTTCATCGATCCCATGTCCCTTCGTTGCGACCAAACCCCCGAGTGGCCTTTGCTGCAGACGGCCTTTGCCGGCGGCGCCCGTGATCTGGATTTGCGGCAGGCCTTCGCTGCCGACGGCCAGCGGTTCGACCGGTTCAGCCAGGCGGCGCCGCACGTGTTCGCCGACCTGTCCAAAAACCTGTGGGACGCGGAAACCGAAGCGCTGCTGCTGCGCATGGCCGCCGCCTGCGGCCTGGAGCAGCACCGCGCCGCCATGTTCAGCGGGCAGGCCATCAACACCACCGAGAACCGCGCCGTGCTGCACACGCTGCTGCGCCGCCCCGCCGGCCTGTCGCTGCCGGGCGACGAGGACGGCATCGCCGGGCAGCTTGCGCAGGTGCACGCCACGCTGGACGCCATGCTGGCCTATGCCGAGGCCGTGCGCGCCGACGAGGGCATCACCGACATCGTGAACATCGGCATCGGCGGCTCGGACCTCGGGCCGCACATGGCGGTGAAGGCGCTGGAGCACCACCGCGCACAGGGCAAGCGGCTCCACTTCGTCTCCAACGTCGATGGGCACGAACTGCACACGGTGCTGCAATCGCTGCAGGCCAGCAACACCCTGTTCCTGATCGCCTCCAAGACCTTCACCACCGCCGAGACGATGACCAATGCGCGCTCGGCGCTGGCCTGGTTCGGCCGGCAAGGCGGCCAGGACGTCGCCCGCCACTTCGCGGCGCTCACCACCAACGTCGACGCCGCCGCCGCGCTGGGCATCACCACCACCTTCGGGTTCTGGGACTGGGTGGGCGGGCGCTACTCGCTGTGGTCGGCCATCGGCCTGCCCATCGCCATCGCCATCGGCGCGGCGGGCTTTCGCGTTCTGCTGGCCGGCGCCCACGCCATGGACGAGCACTTCCGCACGGCGCCGCTGGCGCAGAACCTGCCGGTGCGGCTGGGCCTGCTCGACGTCTGGTACCGCAACTTCCACGGGTTCACCAGCCGCTGCATCGCCCCCTACCATGCGGCACTGGGCCGGCTGCCCGCCTACCTGCAGCAGCTGGAGATGGAGAGCAACGGCAAGCGCGTGGCGCTGGACGGCTCCCCGCTGGCGTTGGCCACCTCACCCGTGCTGTGGGGCGAGCCCGGCACCAACGGGCAGCACGCGTTCTTCCAGATGCTGCACCAGGGCACCGACGTCGTGCCGCTGGAGATCGTCGCCGTGCGCCAGCCCACGCACCCGCTGCCCGGCCACCACGACAAGCTGCTGGCCAACGCGTTGGCCCAGGCCCAGGCCCTGATGGTGGGCCAGCAGAGCGAGGGCGGGCACCGCCACTTCCCGGGCAATAGGCCCAGCACCTTCCTGCTGCTGGAGTCGCTCACGCCCGCCTCGCTGGGCGCGCTGATCGCGCTGCAGGAGCACCGGGTGTTCGTCAGCGGCAGCCTGTGGGGCATCAACAGCTTCGACCAGTGGGGGGTGGAACTGGGCAAGGTGCTGGCCAAGGACATCGAGGAGCGGCTGGCCTCGGGCGGCGTGGCCGGCCTGGACGGGTCCACCGCCGGGCTGCTGCAACGCGTGCGCGGCCGCTGAGCGGGAGCAGGGCGCAGCATGGCTGCGCCTCATAGGGGCCGAAGCGGTCCCGCCTCCCACCTCCGTTGTCTGGCCGCCACACAGCAGGCGCCAAGCTCGATGGTCAATAGAATAAGAATTGTTATCAATTCCACTTTCATTGACATCATGACGTTTCCCAACGCGAGGTCGCCGTCTGCGCGGCGCTGCTGTGCGGCCTGTCCGGCGCCGTGACGGCCCAGACACCGCAGGCCACCTTGTCCGAAGTGCGCGTGGACGCCAGCGCGGAAACGGAGAGCGCGAGCAGTCCCGTCGTCGGCTACCGCGCGCGGAACGCCTCGACTGCCACCAAGACCGACACGCCGCTGAGCGAGACGCCGCAGTCCGTCACCGTCGTCACCCGCGACCAGATCGTGGACCAGGGCGCCACCAGCTTCCAGGGCGCGCTGCTGTATGCGGCGGGCGTGCGCAGCGACGCCTACGGCCTGGACAGCCGCTCGGACAGCATCCGCGTGCGCGGCAGCTACCCCGACATCTACCTGGATGGCCTGCGCCAGAGCTACAACTACTACACCAGCACCATTCCGGCCGACCCCTACACGCTGGAGCGGCTGGAGGTGCTGCGCGGCCCGTCGGGCATGCTGTTCGGCGCCGGCACGGTCGCGGGGGTGGTCAACATGGTCACCAAGCGGCCGCTGCAGGAAACCCAGCGCGAAGTGGGCGTGCAGGTGGGCCGGTGGAACCGCAAGCAGCTGCAGGCCGACCTGAGCGGCCCGCTCACGGCCGACGGCCAGTGGTCGTACCGCCTGGTGGCGCTGGCGCGCGATGCCGACACGCAGGTGGACCACGTGCCCGACGACCGCCGGCTGATCGCGCCCTCGCTGATGTGGCGTCCCAACGCGGCCACCTCGCTGCTGCTGCAGGCGCACTGGCAGCAGGACCGCACGGGCAGCGTCGCGCAGTTCCTGCCCTGGTCGGGCACGCTGCTGCCCAATCCGAACGGACGCCTGCCCACCAGCCGCTTCATCGGCGAGCCGGGCGACTACTACGACACCGACCGCGAGACGCTGGGCTACCAGTTCGAGCACCGCTTCAACGACGCCTGGACGGTGCGCCAGAACCTGCGCTGGGCGCGCAACGAGAACCGGGGCTCCTATCACTACGCCGACTTCTTCACCGACCCGGGCGGCTTCGGCGCCGACCCGGTCAACCAGCGCGTGATCGGCCGCCTCTTCGGCCAGAACACCACCCGCACCCGCATGGCCACGGTCGACACCCACCTGCAGGGCCGGCTGAACACGGGCGGGCTGCAGCACCAGGTGCTGGTGGGCGTGGACTGGAACCGCCAGACCGAGAGCAAGACCGATTCCGGCGATGCCTACGACCTGCCCATCGACGCCTTCGCGCCCGTCTACACCGGCCGCCCGGCCGTGAACCCGGTGGCCGTGCCGGGCAACCGGCAGCGCCAGACGGGCCTCTACGTGCAGGACCAGATGAAGTGGGACCGCTGGATCTTCGTCGCCGGCCTGCGCCACGACCGAGTGACGAGCGGGGTGGACGGCACGCCCGACGAGCGCTCGAGCGACACCACCAAGCGCCTGGGCGTGATGTACCAGCTGGACGGCGGCTGGACGCCCTACCTGAGCTGGGCCGAGTCGTTCACGCCGGTCAGCGGCACCAATGCCTCCGGCGCCCGGTTCAAGCCGCTGCAGGGCGAGCAGGTGGAGGCGGGCGTGAAGTACATGCCGCAAGGCAGCGCCACCACGTTCACCGCGTCGGTCTACAAGCTGAAGGAAAAGAACCAGCTCGTCGCGGATCCCACCGACCCCAACAACCGTCTGCAGGCGGGCGAGACGACCAACAAGGGCGTGGAGCTGGAGGTGAAGACGCGCATGTCGTCGGTGTTCGACCTGATCGCGCACTACAACTACACCGACGTGGACAAGACGCTGGAGGGCCTGCCGCGCAACCAGGCGGCGGTGTGGGGGCTGTACCGGTTCTCGGTGGGCGATGTGAAGGGCTTTTCCGTGGGGGCGGGGGCGCGGTATCTCTCGGGCTTTCGCGACGGCGCCGCGCCGCGCGTGCCCTCGGCGCTGGTGGGCGACGCGCTGCTGGCCTACGACAGCCAGCACTGGCGATATGCCCTCAACGTCAATAACGTGGCCGACAAGCAGTACATGAGCATCTGCCTGGGCCGGGGCGACTGCTGGTGGGCGGCGCGCCGCAACGTGGTGCTGACGGCGACCTACCGATTCTGATCGGGCGCGCTCGCGCCCCGGGGTCGTTCCGCGCCCGAAGCGCAAGGCGCGGGCCGGAGCGCCTGAGCGGCCGACCCGCCGGCCCGGCTCGCAACCGCCCCGGACCGGCGCCGGTCCATGAGAAAAAACCCCGCAGGTCTCGCAACCTGCGGGGTTTTTTCGTGTCCGGTGCCGGGTGCGGCAAGGGCTGGCTACAGCCCCTGACTGCCCACGGCCGGGCCGCCGGGCATTACATGCCCATGCCGCCCATGCCACCCATGCCGCCCATGTCGGGCATGCCACCGGCGGGTGCGTCGTCCTTCGGTGCTTCGGCGACCATGGCTTCGGTCGTCAGCAGCAGCGAGGCCACGGAAGCGGCGTTCTGCAGGGCAGCGCGCGTGACCTTCGTGGGGTCCAGGATGCCCAGCTCGAGCATGTCGCCGTAGGTGTCGTTGGCGGCGTTGAAGCCGAAGTTGCCCTTGCCTTCCAGCACCTTGTTCACGACCACCGAAGGCTCGCCGCCGGCGTTGTAGACGATTTCGCGCAGGGGCGCTTCGACGGCCTTCAGCACCAGCTTGATGCCGGCTTCCTGGTCGACGTTGTCACCCTTCAGGCTGTCGCCCACGGCTTGCTTGGCGCGCAGCAGGGCCACGCCGCCGCCGGCCACGATGCCTTCTTCCACGGCAGCGCGGGTGGCGTGCAGTGCGTCTTCCACACGTGCCTTCTTTTCCTTCATCTCGACTTCGGTGGCAGCGCCGACCTTGATGACTGCCACACCGCCGGCCAGCTTGGCCACGCGCTCTTGCAGCTTTTCACGGTCGTAGTCGCTGGACGCTTCTTCGATCTGGATGCGCACTTGCTTGACGCGGGCTTCGATGTCAGCAGCGGCGCCGGCGCCGTCGATGATGATCGTGTTTTCCTTGCCCACTTCGATCGTCTTGGCCTGGCCCAGGTCGGCCAGCGTGACCTTCTCGAGCGTCAGGCCCACTTCTTCGGCGATGACCTTGCCGCCCGTCAGGATGGCGATGTCTTCCAGCATGGCCTTGCGGCGGTCGCCGAAGCCAGGCGCCTTGACGGCCACGACCTTCAGGATGCCGCGGATCGTGTTCACCACCAGCGTCGCCAGGGCTTCGCCCTCGACTTCTTCGGCAATGATCAGCAGGGGACGGCCGGCCTTGGCGACTTGCTCCAGCGTGGGCAGCAGGTCACGGATGTTGCTGATCTTCTTGTCGAACAGCAGCACGAAGGGGTTGTCCAGAATCGCGGCTTGCTTTTCGGGGTTGTTGATGAAGTAGGGCGACAGGTAGCCGCGGTCGAACTGCATGCCTTCGACGACATCGAGTTCGTTGTCCAGGCTCTTGCCGTCTTCCACGGTGATCACGCCTTCCTTGCCGACCTTGTCCATCGCGTCGGCAATGATCTTGCCCACGGATTCGTCGGAGTTGGCGGAGATCGAACCCACCTGGGCGATTTCCTTGGAGGTGGTCGTGGCCTTGGAAGCCTTCTTCAGCTCCTCGACCAGGGCCACCACGGCCTTGTCGATGCCGCGCTTCAGGTCCATCGGGTTCAGGCCGGCGGCCACGTACTTGGAGCCTTCGCGCACGATGGCCTGGGCCAGCACGGTGGCGGTCGTGGTGCCGTCACCGGCGATGTCGTTGGTCTTGGAGGCCACTTCCTTCACGAGCTGGGCGCCCATGTTCTGCAGCTTGTCCTTGAGTTCGATTTCCTTGGCCACGGACACGCCGTCCTTGGTCACGGTGGGGGCGCCGAACGAGCGCTCCAGCACCACGTTGCGGCCCTTGGGGCCCAGGGTGACCTTGACCGCGTTGGCCAGAACGTTCACGCCTTCAACCATGCGTGCGCGGGCTTCGCCGCCGAAAACTACGTCTTTTGCTGCCATGTTTGGCTCCTACAAGATTGAGGGATCAAATCAGCCGCTGGCGCTCGTGAATGAAGGGCGAGCAGCTATGAAAATATGAGTGTTTGCGGTGAAGCGGAGAATTACTTCTCGACGACCGCGAACAGGTCGTCTTCCTTCATGACCAGCAGCTCGTCGCCGTGGACCTTGACGGTCTGGCCCGAGTACTTGCCGAACAGGACGCGGTCGCCGACCTTCACGTTCAGGGCGACGACTTCGCCCTTGTCGTTCTTCTTGCCAGGGCCCACGGCCAGGACTTCGCCTTGATCGGGCTTTTCGGCAGCGTTGTCGGGGATCACGATGCCGGAAGCGGTCGTGGTTTCGCTTTCAATGCGCTTGACGATCACGCGATCGTGCAGAGGGCGAAGGTTCATGTGCATCTCTCCTGAGGGTCAAAGAATGAAGAAGTCAACGAAGCGCATGCCGAGGACAAGCGCTCCCGAAATCGACCGGCGACTGCACTTCCGCGATGGAATTAGCACTCTCCGGTGTCGAGTGCTAATCATACGGGCATTCGACTGGTTTTCAAGAGGCGCCTCGGCTGACAAGATGCATCGAAAGGTGTGCCGGAGCGGCTGCATGCGGCAAGGCCACCTCGGTGCCATTACGACAGCGGCCACTGCCGTCGGAGGGGCAATTCCCTTGCATAGCGCTCAAGGCACCGTTCCAGGCACCGGCTGAAGCACCCGTCGGGCCGCCTGCATCGCGCTTCGCGCCAGACGCTCCAGCCGAGGCGGCTGCTGGCGCCAGCTGTGCCAATACAGCGCCACGTCGATTGCCGCGCTGGGCAGGAGATCCACCAACTCGCCGCGTTCGACGGCTCCCTGGATCTGCAGCTCAGGCACCATGCCGTAGCCCAGTCCGCAGCGAACCGCCGCGAGCAGCGGCTCGGAAGCTGGAACGAAATGGCAGGGGCATGAACTGGCTTGCAATCCGAAGGCCTCTCTCAGCACCTGCGCCTGCAGGGCATCCTTGCGGTTGAACACGACCACGGGCGCCTGCCGCGCCGACGCGCGCGAGATGCCACGAGGAAACCACTCCGACGCGAAGCCAGGAGAACACACCAGGCGGTAGCGCATGGCGCCGAGTGGCTCCGCCACGCAGCCTCGCATGGCCTGCGCCTGGCTGGCGATGCAGGCATGCACCAGCCCGGCCTCCAGCAGTGCATGCGTGTGTTCCTGGTCGTCGGCCAGCAGTTCCAGCGCGATGCGTTCCCGCTGCAGCGCGGGCACGAGCGAAGGCAGCAGCCAGGTGGCGAGCGAGTCGGCGTTCACCGCCAGGGAAAAGGCGGAGAAGGCCCGTTGCTCGCCGTTGCCGTCTCCCGCCATGTCCGCCAGCAGTTCGCGCTCCATGGCGCGTGCGCGCTGGAGATGTTGCATCAGCTGCCTGCCCGAGCGCGTGGCGCGGCAGGGCCGACCGCGTACCAGCAGTGCCTGGCCCAGCTGCGTCTCCAGGGCCCGCACTCGCAGTGACACGGCCGAAGGCGTGAGATGCAGCGCCACGGCCGCCTGCTCGAAGCTACCCGCTTCGGCCACCGCCAGAAAGGCAGCTGACTGCTTGGAATCGATGTGCATGGCGGGTCGTATCGCGTTGATTGAGAAATTCTCGGCCTGGCCGATCATTTCCTAAGTTTGGCTCAAGTTTGCAATTGGTTGACGAAAATTGCGGCATGGGCGAGCGCCCCGGTCGTGGGCCTCGCCCATCGGCCCGCTTGCTGTCCATCGTCCTGGTCGCTTCTCTTGGCCGCTCCCGGCAACGCACCCGTTCCCGTTCCTCTCCTCAGGCCATCAACCCACCATGTCGTCTTCGTCAGCACTGCGGCTTCGCAGCGCCATTGAGCGCTGCCAGGTGTATCCCGTGTTCCAGCCCATCGTCCGCATCGAAAGCGGCGCGGTCGCCGGCTTCGAAGTGCTCGCGCGCTGGGACGATGCCGAGCAGGGCAGCATCAGCCCGGCGGTCTTCATTCCCCTGGCGCAAAACGCCGGACTGCTGCAAAAGCTCACCGGGCAGTTGCTGGAGCGGGCTTGCCGGGAGGCCGCATCGTGGTGCAGCGCGGTGACGCTCAGCGTGAACATCGCACCCGAGCTTCTGCAGGATGGTGGGCTGGCCCGGATGGTGCTGGACACGGCCCGAGCCACCGGGTTCACGCCGTCGCGTCTGTGCATAGAAATCACGGAACAGGCCCTGGAGCCGGTCTGGCTGCCGCATGCCCGCACGACGTTGGAGCTCCTCAAGCAGCACGGAGTGAAGCTCGCGCTGGATGATTTCGGTACCGGGCACTCCAGTCTTTCCCGGCTGCAGGAGCTCCCATTCGACAGCCTGAAGATCGACATGAGCTTCGTTCAGTCGATGCTGCAGCGCCGCGAAAGCCGCAAGATCGTCGCGGCGGTGATCGGGCTGGGCCAGAGTCTCGGCCTGTCCGTGGTGGCAGAGGGCGTGCAGACTCCGGCTCAGCTGGCGCTTCTACGAGAACTCGGGTGCTGTCTGGGGCAAGGCTTTCATTACGGCGCCGGGCTCACGGCCATCCAGGCTGCCGCGGCCATCTCGTCGCGCCGCGTAGTCCAAGCGATTCATTCAGGCCGCCCACTGGATCGATCCCCGAACCAGCGTCTCGCGCAACTGCAATCGATCTACGACAGTTCGCTCGTTGCAATAGCCTTCATCGACCAGGACCGCCGCGTCGTTGGGTGGAGACGTGATTCCGCAACGGGAAATATGGTTGCAGGGCCGGTGCTACATGGTGTCCTGCCGCGCAGTGAAAGACGAAGTGAAGGAAATCATGGGCGTATCCCTGGCCATGGTGGACATCACGGAAAGAAAATCGGTCGAGCGCGATTTGCGCACCAGCGAAGAGCACTATCGCAACACCGTGGAGCTGAGTCCCCAATGCAGTTGGGTGGTAGAGCCGAACGGGCATTTTCTGTATATCAGCCCCAAATACCAGGAAGCCGTCGGCAGGTCGCTGCATGAATTGCAGGATGCCGGATGGGCCCAGGTGCTGCATCCGGATTACCGGGAAAAAGCCTATGCAGCGTGGGCGCACAGCCTGAGAACGGGCGACATCCACGACGTGGACGTGCCGGTGTGGTACGTCAGATTCCAGGAGTACCGCTGGACCCGCTGCTACGCGGCGCCTTGCCGACGCGCGGATGGAGCGATCGTGCGCTGGTACGGCACCGTGGAGGACATCCATGCGCCAAACGCGCCGAAAGCCATCTGGACAAACTGATCGAAGACCACGCCTGGGTGTAATCCGGCCCAACCATCTCTTTATCGCATGAATACCTTCAAGTTTCTGGTTGCGGCATCGCTCGCGGCCATGCTGTCTCCGGCCCACGCCGTCTACACCGTCAATATCGCCCAGAACGGCGCCAACGTGGTCATGACGGGGTCTGGCGCCATCGACACCACAGGACTCAATCTTCAACCCGGTGTCGGAACCTGCGATGGCTTCGGCCGCATTTACCAGACCGGGTTCTGCGTGGGGCTGGGCGACACCGCTACCTATGCCTCCAATGCGCTCAATCCGCCCATTACCGGATTCAGTTCCGGACCGTTCGTGAATGCAGATGCCGCCTCGGGCGCTGCGGTCTATGGCGCCGGAACCTTCATCTATCTCCCGGCGGGCTATGTGTCCAATGCGCCGATCAACAACAGCTCGACATTCACCAACCGCACGGTATCGCAGCTGGGCCTGACCCCTGGCACCCGCCAGACCTACACGCTGCCATCGGGCGACACGCTGGTCTTCCAGGTCGCTGCCGCGCCGCCGGACATCCGCGCCACGGCCGTGCCGACGCTCGCGACGTCCTGGCTGGCGGCCATGGCGGGTGCGATCGCCCTGCTGGGCTGGGGCCGTCTGGCACGGCGCCGACAGGGGCAGTGACGCACCCCTTCAACCGGGTCGCAGGGCGGGTCCGGGCCCGCACGACCTCCGTTACACCAACCCCCCTGCAGTAGGGTTCTGTGGGTGCCAGCCACCCGCTACCTTTCTGCGCTTTGTTCTCACTGCCGCCCTGATCCCATGAAGCAACCTTTCCTGTCCCCTCCGTCCGTCACCTGGCCCGCCTCAAGCCGCAAGCGCCTACCCCTGCTGGCCACGGCCTGCGCCGCCGCCCTGCTGCTGGCCGGCTGCGAGACCACCAACATGCGCATGGGCAGCCCCGACGCCAAGACCGTCGCCACCGGCGCTGCCGGCGGCGCCAGCGCCTCCGGCGAGAGCAGCGAGCTGCAAAAGTGCGCCGCGCCTCTCGGCACCGTCTCCCTCGTGGAGAACCAGGACGCGGGCTGGTACACCATCCTGCGCAACGAATACAAGCTGCCGCCCACCGCCAACCTGCTGCGCCTGCTGATCCAGCAGTCCAACTGCTTCGTCGTCGTCGAGCGCAGCGCCTCCGGCATGCGCGCCATGGACCGCGAGCGCCAGCTGATGGGCTCCGGCGAGATGCGCGGGGGCAGCAACTTCGGCCAGGGCCAGATGGTCGCCTCCGACTATGGCCTCTCGCCCGAGATCATCTTCTCCAATTCCGACGCGGGCGGCATCGGCGGCGCCCTGGGGGGCCTGCTGGGCGGCGGGCGCGGCGCCGCCATCGCCGCCATCGGCGGCAGCATGAAGACGCGCGAGGCGAGCGCCATGCTGACCCTGGTGGACAACCGCTCGGGCGTGCAGGTCTCCGCCTCCGAGGGCAGTGCGTCCAAGAGCGACTTCGCGGGCTTCGGCAGCCTCTTTGGCGGATCGGCCGGCGGCTCGCTGGGCGGCTACCAGAACACCGCGCAGGGCAAGGTGCTGACGGCCGCCTTCATGGACGCATACAACCAGATGGTCGTGGCGCTGCGCAACTACAAGGCGCAGAGCGTGCAGGGCCAGGGCCTGGGCGGCGGCGGGCGCCTGGGCGTGGACGGGGGAGCTGCGCCCTCGCAGACCAAGGCGGGCGCCTCGATGTCCATGCGGCAGGCACAGGAGCGCCTCTCCGCGCTGGGCTACAACGTGGGCACGCCGGACGGCGCGGCCGGCCCGCGCACGACCAAGGCCTTGCGCGAATTCCAGAAGGACAAGGGCATCGCGGTGACGGGCCGCCTGGACGCGGCCACGCAGGACGCGCTCTCGCGCTGAACGCCGCCCCCGGCGCGCAGCCATTGCTGGCGCGCCGGCTGCACCGAACGGACCCGGCCCTGGCCGGGTCTTTTCGTTGGTGCCGGGCATGGTGCTACTTTTTTGATAGCTGCATGCGCTGATGGATCAAGCGCTGGGCTGCATTTTGACCCACCACGGCGGCTCAGACACTAGGTGAGCGCGGCCCGAACGGCGGCGATGCGTAGGCCACCCCGCACCCGCGCCGACCCACCCGCTTCCATTGAGCCTGAAGTCTCCCCGTTGCAGGCCGCCCGCACCCTGCTTCGATTCCATCCCACGGACTTGGCCGAATCGCCACGGACCTGATTGTTTCAAGTTGTTATATTGACCGATGACATTTTTGTGACAGTTCGTGGAGAGATCGAGATGAAGTTGAGAATACGCATCGTGCTTCTGTGCGGCACGACGCTGCTGGGTTTGCTGGTGCTGTCGGCAGTGGCGCTGACGACGCTGTACCAGTCGATGATGAAGGACCGGATCGCGCAGCTGTCCACGCTGGTGGTGCTGGCCAACGAGGCGGCCCAGAAGGCCTACGACCTGGAGAAGGCCGGCAAGATTTCGCGCGAGGAGTCGCTCAGGCAGGCCAAGCAGGCCATCGCCAGCTTCCATAAGGGCGACCTTTATTTCTTCGTGCGAGGCTATACCGACGACGTGAACTACGTGCACCCCAACCCCAAGCGGGTGGGCATCGTGGACGAGAAGGTGGGCCGCGCCGCGGGCGAGCGCTACCGCGCCGCGCTGCAGGGCAAGACGGTGGCCATGGTGGTGGCGCCGGGCACGCGCCCGGGCGCGAAGGAGCCGGTCGAGAAGATGTACGCCATCATCAAGTTCGAGCCCTTCGACTGGATCATCGGCTTCGGCGACTACATCGACGACATCGAGGCCGCGTTCTGGCGCAACACCGCCATCCTGCTGTCCATCGGCGGCGTGCTGATGCTGGCCGTGGGCTGGCTCGCCTGGAACATGCAGCGCACGCTGATGCGCCAGCTGGGCGGCGAGCCGCAGTACGCGGCCGATGTGGTGAACCAGATTTCCACCGGCAACCTGGCGGTCGACGTGCAGACGCGACCGGGAGATGAGACGAGCATCCTTCACGCCATCCGCGTGATGCAGGGCAACCTGGCGCACTTGGTGCGGCAGGTGCGCGACAGCACCGGCTCCATCACGACGGCCTCTGCCGAGATCGCCTCGGGCAACGGCGACCTGTCGTCGCGCACCGAATCGCAGGCCAGCGCGCTGGAGCAGACCGCCGCGTCGATGGAGGAGCTCACTTCCACCGTGCACCAGAACGCCGAGAACGCACGCCGCGCCAACGAACTGGCGCAGGCCGCTTCCGGCGTGGCCGCGCGGGGCGGCTCGGTGGTCGAGCAGGTGGTGGACACCATGTGCTCCATCGACCAGTCGTCGCGCAAGATCGTGGACATCATCAGCGTGATCGACGGCATCGCCTTCCAGACCAACATCCTGGCGCTGAACGCCGCGGTGGAAGCCGCCCGCGCCGGCGAGCAGGGCCGGGGCTTCGCCGTGGTGGCGTCGGAAGTGCGCAGCCTGGCGCAGCGCTCGGCCGAGGCCGCCAAGGAGATCAAGGGCCTGATCGACGATTCCGTCGCCAAGGTCAGCCTGGGCACGGGCCTGGTGCAGCAGGCCGGCCAGACGATGCGCGAGATCGTCGAAGGCGTGGGCCGCGTCACCAGCATGGTGGGCGAGATCACCGCCGCCAGCGCCGAGCAGAGCGCCGGCATCGCGCAGG
This sequence comes from Acidovorax sp. FG27, assembly GCF_040365715.1. Lineage (NCBI taxonomy): Bacteria > Pseudomonadati > Pseudomonadota > Betaproteobacteria > Burkholderiales > Comamonadaceae > Acidovorax > Acidovorax sp. FG27. The sequence continues at coordinate 1,165,840 of NZ_BAABVY010000009.1, read as the reverse complement.
TGAACCAGGCCGTCTCGCAGATGGACCAGGGCACGCAGCAGAACGCCGCGCTGGTGGAGCAAGCCCTGGCGGCGGCCCAGTCGCTCGCGCACCAGGCCCAGGCACTGGCGCAGACGGTGGACCAGTTCCGCATTGCCGACGATGCGGTGAGGGCGGTCGGTGCGCTGCCCGGCGGGGCGCTGCCGGCCTTGCGCTGAACGCGAAGGCGCCGCCCGGCACGGGGCGGCGTGGCGCGGGCGCTTCAGCCGCCCATGCGTGGCGTGGCGCGGGCGCTTAGCTGCCCACGCGTGGCGTGATGTCCAGGAAGTGGTCCAGCATGTGGAAGTGGTCCTCGAAGAAGGCTTCTTCCAGCGCGCCGATGCGGTCCACCGGCACCCACTGCACCTCGGCCGCGTCGTCGTCGGCCTGCACGGGCGGGAAGGCGTCACCCTCCAGGTCGAAGTAGTGCGCGTGGGTGATGGTGCGGCCCCGCTGGCTGCGGTCGGGGTGGTCGAACACGGTCACCGCGCGCAGCGCGGAACGCATGCGGGCTTCGGGCAATTGCACGTGCGTTTCCTCCAGCAATTCGCGCAGGCAGGACTGCCAGACGGTCTCGCGCTGCTCGATGAAGCCGCCCGGCACCGCCAGCTGGCCCCGGCCCGGCGCCTGGCCGCGGCGGATCAGCAGCACGTGGTCCTGGCAGCGCAGCACCGCGTCCACCGTCACGAACACCGGCGGGTAGGGGGCCGCCGACCAGGACTCGCGGTAGCCGCGCAGCATGCGCCACTCTTCCTGCAGCGCGGCGTAGGGCGCCTCGGCCGCGAAGGCGTGCAGGAACGACAGGGTGCTGGCGGGCATCTGGCCGGCCAGCGGTGCCAGCGCGGCGCCCACGCCCTGCGGCCCGGCGCCGAAGTAGGCGTCCCGGATGGCGGTGGCGTCGATGCTGCCTTGCCGCTCCACGGACAACAGCTCCCAGCCCGGAAAGGCGCGCAGGTAGCTGCTGGTCGCGTCCTTGAAATGCCCGACCAGGCCGATGCGCGCACCGGCGGCGCAATGCGGCTGCACCGCGTCGCGCACGGCGGCCACCCAGCGCGCCTCGTTGTAGTAGTCGCGCACCGGCAGCACGGTGAGGCGCGCCCGGTCGGATTCGGGCAGCGCGGCGCGCAGCATGCCCTCGCGCTCGCCCCAGGTGAAGGGGTTCTTGGGCGACCGGGCCTGCCAGGCCGAGCCCATGATCACGATGGCCTGGCGGGCGTTGGCGAGCGCATGCCGCAGCAGCGCCAGATGGCCGTTGTGGACCGGCTCGAAGCGGCCGATGAGGATGGCGGTGTCATGCATGCGAGGAGGACGCGGGCCTGCGGCCTGCGTGCGGTGATATCAAAAAGTGAGCAGCTGGCGCTTGTGCGACAAGCGCTGGAGGGCATTTTGACCTAAATGTGACAGCCGGGCCGCGCCGGGGCGGCGCCGGGGCCGTGATGTGGCGTTTAGCGGTACACCGCCGCGATCGGCATCTGCCGCCCGTTGCCGAAGGCCTTGGCGCGCACGCGCAGGATGGGCGGGGCCTGGCGGCGCTTGTATTCGCTGCGCGCCACCATCAGCCGCACGCGCTGCAGCAGCGCCAGGCCGGCGGCGTCGCCCTGCTGCAGCTGCCGGGCGAAGGCATGGGCCGATGCGTACTCTGCGTGCGACAGGCCCTCGCCCTCGATCAGCAGCTTCAGGATCTCGTCCAGCACCGGGTAGGGCGGCAGGCTGTCCACGTCGCGCTGCCCCGGCGCCAGCTCGGCCGAGGGCTCCTTGTCGATGATGGCCTGCGGGATCAACTCGCGGCCGGCCTGCTCGTTCACATGGCGCGAGAGCGCGAACACCTCGGTCTTGTACAGATCGCCGATCAGGCCCAGCCCGCCGTTGGTGTCGCCGTAGAGCGTGCAGTAGCCCACCGAGATCTCCGACTTGTTGCCGGTGGTCAGCAGCAGGGGGCCGAAGGCGTTGGAATACTCCATCAGCGTGGTGCCGCGGATGCGCGCCTGCAGGTTCTCGAGCGGCAGGCCGGCCAGCGGCTGGCCGAAGGATGATTCGAACTGCGCGGCGTAGCCGGCCACCAGGTGGGCGATGGGGTGGGTGTGCAGCTGCACGCCCAGGTTGCGGCACAGCTGCACCGAATCATCGACCGAGCCGCTGCTGGAAAAGCGCGAGGGCATGGTGATGCCCACCACGTTTTCGGGCCCCAGCGCCTGGGCGGCCAGCGCCAGGGTCAGCGCGCTGTCGATGCCGCCGGAGCTGCCCACCACCGCCTGCCGGAAGCCGCAGCGCCGGGCGTAGTCGGCCAGGCCCAGCACGATCTGCTGGCGGTAGAACTCCATCGTCGGCAGCCCCTCCAGCGGCACCGCCTGCGGCGCGCTGCCGTCGCCCAGGGCGAAGCGGCCGTCGGCCGACAGCTGCAGGGTGCGCACTTCTTCCGCGAAGCGCCCGGCCTCGAACACCACGCCGCCTTCGGGCTCGGCCGCGAACGAGGCGCCGTCGTAGACGATCTGGTCGTGCCCACCCACCTGGTTGACGTAGACGATGGGCAGGCCATGCCGGCGGGCCGCGCCGCCGAAGACCTGGTGGCGCTGCTCGCGCTTGCCGATGTGGCTGGGGCTGGCGTTGATGCTGATGACCACGTCCGGCGCGGCGTCGGCCATGCGCAGGAAAGGGTTGTGCGCGTAGTCGGCCTGGGCGTCGTTCCAGCCGTCCTCGCACACCATGAAGCCGACCTGCGCGCCGCCGATGCGCAGCACCTTGGCCACGTCGGGGCCGGGCTCGAAGTGGCGGCGCTCGTCGAAGATGTTGTAGGTGGGCAGCAGCTGCTTGGCGTAGTGCAGCCGCACCTCGCCGGCGCGCAGCACCAGCAGGGCGTTGTGCAGGCGCTTGCCCGGGCTTTGCGTGCGGGTGGGTGCGCCCACCACCCAGTGCAGCTGCGGCAGGGTGGCCGATGCTTCGCGCAGCGCGGCCAGGCCCGCCTCGATGCGGTCGAGGAAGACGGCTTCGTCCAGCATGTCGCCGGGGTAGTAGCCGCACAGCGCCAGCTCGGAGAAGACGACGATGTCCGAGCGCTCGGCGGCGGCCTGCCGGGCCGCCTCGGCCATGCGCAGGACGTTGCCCTCGATGTCGCCGACGGTGAGGTTGAGCTGGGCGATGGTGATGCGGAGCATGGTGCGCGTCCTTGTGCTGGAAGAGGAAGAGGAAAGGGCGTTCAGGCGGCCGGCGTGGTCTTCAAGGCCGTTGAGCCCGGTGGTGCCGGCGGGCTGACGTTGAACACCTGCCGCAGGTAGGCGAGGAAGGTTTCATCGTCGCAGAGCGTCTTGCCCGGGCTGTCGGAGAGCTTCGCCACCGGCTGGCCATTGGCCCGCACGATCTTCATCACGATGTGCAGCGGCCGTAGCGCGGGGCTGTCGCCCATGTCGTTGGTCAGCTGCGTGCCGATGCCGAAGCCCAGCTGCACGCGGTCGCCGAAGTGGCGGTAGAGCGCGATGGCGCGGTCCACGTCCAGCCCGTCGGAGAACACCAGCCGCTTGGTGTGCGCATCGATGCGCAGGCGCGCGTAGTGCGCCAGCGCCTTCTCGCCCCACGCGACCGGGTCGCCCGAGTCGTGCCGCAGGCCGTCGAACAGCTTGGCGAAGTAGAGGTCGAAGTCAGCGAGGAAGGCGTCCATGCCCACGGTGTCGGTCAGGGCGATGCCCAGGTCGCCCCGGTATTCCTGCACCCAGTCCTCCAGCGCGGCCTGCTGGAAGTCGCGCAGCCGCACGCCAAGCGACTGGTAGGTCTGCAGGTATTCGTGCGCCATGGTGCCGATGGGCACCAGGTTCAGGTCGCGCGCCAGCAGCACGTTGCTGGTGCCCTTGAACCACTGCGGCACCTCGCGGGCCAGGGTCTGCACCACCTCGCGCTGCCAGGGGCCGCTGAAGCGCCGGCGCAGGCCGAAGTCGAACATCTCGAACGGGTGGCGGCAGGCGGCCTCGCCCGCCAGGCGGCGCAAGCGGTCCAGCTTCGCGGCGAGCCGCGCCCGGCCGCCCGCCAGCGCAGCCGCCTGGTCCGCGCGGCGGAAATAGAGCTCGTTGACGATGGCCAGCACGAAGATCTCGAAACCCATCACATGCACCTGCGGCCCACGCGCCACGATGGCCAGGCCGTCGCCCTCCGCCCGCGCCTCGATGAAGCCGCGCTGGAACTGGAAGAGCCGCAGGAAGTCCACGAAGTCGCTCCTGATGAAGCGCAACCCGCCCAGGTAGTCGAGCTCGGCGGGCGTGAAGCGCAGCGCGCAGAGCTGGTCCAGCGCCGCGTTCACCTCGGGCAGCAGCTCGGCCAGCGGATAGGCCGGGCGGTTGCGGCAGACGAAGCGGTATTCGGCCTGCGTCTGCGGATGGCGGTGCAGCAGCGCCTGCCACATGGTGAACTTGTAGAGGTCGGTGTCGAGCAGGCTGGTGATGACGGGCTGCATGGTTTTGCTCATGTATTGATAGCTGGATGGTCAGGCGCTAGGGGAGCTCTGCACGAATCGAGCGGAAAGAGGGCGCTGCGGATCGGGAGGGGCTGCAAGGCGCCAACCGCAGTGATAGCCGTAGCTATCGCGAGGATTGGCAACGTCGCAGACTGCCCGAATCCGCAGATGCACACGGCGCGGTGATGCGTGCAGAGGTTCCCTAGAGTTTGATTTGACTGGAATTCGCAAGCTGAACGCCCTGGCTGCGCATGGCACCCAGAAAGGCTTCGTGCTGTGCCTCGAAGCCCGCCACCGGGCTCATGCAGTTGGTCAGCAGCACCATGCGGTCCGGTGCCCAGCCGGGTTGGCGATCGGGCAGGTGCTGCACCAGGTGTTCGACGGTGGAGCGCACGCAGTGGCTGCTCGCTTCGCCCGCCACCACCAGCAGGTCGGCGGTGGCAAGAAAGTCCAGCAGGGGCAGGTTGAGCGCGGTGCCGGGGTCGGCCGGGTCGGGTACCTCGGCCTGGATGGCGCTGTAGTGCTCGGTCCACGGGTTCAGTCCCTTGAACACGTTGCGCACCGCCCGCTGCTGCGCCGCCTGCCACGTGCCCAGCGCTGCCAGCAGGCTGGCGTGCACGCCGTGCCCCCAGCTGCCGACCTCGCAGTGCACGGGCCACACCATGAGCGTGTAGCGGCCCTGGGCCTCGAGCGCGTCCAGGTAGGCGAGCACGCGGGGCAGGGAGGAGGCGTCGCGCGGCACGTAGCCACCCGCCCGCACCTGGGCCGCGGTGATGGGGGTGAAGGGCACCACGTCGCCCCCGGCGCCGGTGCGCCAGAACCCCGGGTGGGCGATGTCGTAGCGCTGGTGCGAATCGAGCGTCACCGTCACGGCGTCGATGCGGCGGCTCTGCGTGTCCAGCCAGTGCGCGAGCCGCTGCATGTCGCCATGGGCACCGGCCACCGGCAGCGCCGGGGCGATGGGTTGGCCGTGGAGCGGCGCGAGGCCATGCCAGTCGGCGGGCAGATCGCAGAAGTCGTTTTGCGGATCGATGGCGAGCAACTGGATGCGGGAGCGGGGCATGAAGGTTCTCCGTGACGGTGTGACGGCAGTCTAATGGTGTTAGTTATTTATTGCAACTAAGTCGCCTGAAGGGGGCATGGCCGAGGCCACGAAAGTCGCAGGACCTGGGCGCGCGAATCGGAGGGAACGCTGCGCAGGCAGAGGGTGCTAAGCTTGTTCGTCCACTCTTGCACCGAACATGGCTCGTGCTGCTCCATCCCGCCCCATCGACGTTCCCGAAAGCCCGTCCCCCGTGCTCTGCACCGTTGACGTGGTGCTGCTGGCGCTCGATGCCGGTGCGCTTAAGGTGTTGCTGCTCCGCCGTGACCATGCGCCCTATGCCGGTGCCTGGGCACTGCCGGGCGGCTACATCCACCCCGAGGAAGATGCCGACGCCCAGGCGGCGGCATTTCGCGTGCTGCGGGCAAAAGCCGGCGTGGAAAGCCCCTATCTCGAACAGCTGGCGACCTTTTCCGGGCTGGCGCGCGATCCGAGGGGCTGGTCGGTGGCCGTGGCGTACTACGCGCTCGTCCCCGGCTCGCTGCTGTCCGCCTCCGAGGCGCTGCCGGGCATGCGCTGGCTACCGGTGGATGCGCTGCCTGCGCTGCCGTTTGACCATGCGGAGATCGTGCGCACGGCATTGGAGCGCCTGCGCGGCAAGAGCCTCTACTCGTCGCTGCCGGTGTACTTGTGCGGGGAGCGCTTCACCCTGCCGCAGCTCCAGGCCGCTTACGAGGCGGTGCTGGGCGAGCCGCTCAACAAGGTCAGCTTTCGCCGCAAGATGGAGGAAATGGCGATGCTGGAGCCCGTGGAGGGAGCCTTGCACTCGGGCGGTGCGCACCGGCCGGCCCAGCTCTACCAGCTCAAAGCCCGCTTCCGCCGCAACCTGTCGCTGTTGCCCCGGGGGCTGTAAGCGGCGCTGCCCGGGCCGGCACGAGAGTGCTGGCGCCGGGCAGCGGGGACGGACCAGTGGTGGCAGGGCGGCAGCCGCCAGTGCCCTGGCGGCTCCGCCCCGGGTTATCGAAGCGCCTTGCGCGCCGCGCCCACGCCCATCACCGCCAGGATGACGAACACCACGGCCAGCACCAGGAACAGGATGAACAGGATCTTGGCGATACCGGCAGCGCCTGCGGCCACGCCGGTGAAGCCCAGGGCGCCTGCGACGAGCGAAATGATGGCGAAGATGATGGCGAACTTGAGCATGGGAGAACTCCTTGAAAATTGCAGACGGTGGGCACCGGTGTGCGTTGACGATGGAGCAACGATAGATTTCGGTCCGCGCCAGCCACGTCGGCCGTGCGAGGTGAAAAGCGTAGGAGCCGGTCGATCCGCACCGCAATGGCGCTCGGCCCGGGCGTGGCTTTTTCTTCAGCGCAGCGCGTTGATGGCCATGCCGGCGGCGAGCGCCAGCAGCACGGCGCCGGTCGCACGCTCCAGCCGCCCTACATGGCGGGCGAAGCGCCGCATCACCACCGGGTGACCGGCTGCGGCCGCAACCAGCAAGTCCCACCCCAGCACGGCACATACCGTCCAGACACCGCATATCGCCTGCAGATAGCCGGGTGAAGAGGCCAGCAAGGTGAAGAGACTGGCGTACGACAGGGCGTTTTTCGGATTGAGCAAGGCGTTGATGAGCCCCATGCGCAGTGCTTGCGGCCATCCAGGCGCCAGGGCATCCGCCGCTCTCGGCGCCTGCACCGTGACGGGCGTGCCCGGTGAGCGCACCAGCCGCATGCCCAGCCATGCCAGATAACCGCAGCCGCCCCACTGCAACGCCGTGTACAGCATCCTGCCCGGCTGCACCGAGGACAGCCCTGCCCATGCCAGCGCGATGAAGAGCCCGTTGGCTAGCGCCACGCCCGCACAGATACCGCTCGCGCGGCGCCAGCCATGCAGGAGTGCCGTGCGCACGATGAGAAAGAAGTCGGGCCCGGGGCTCAGCAACGCCAGGAAATGCACACCGGCCACGATCAAAAAGAGTTCAAGCACCGTTTCGCCTTTGCTGCGGTCACGCGGGCGGGGTGCCTGCGGGTTGCCACAGTCTGGCGAGCGGGGGAGATGCCGTCTTGGAAAAAAAGACCAGGATGCGGCTGCTAGGCGGATGCGGGACAGACCCGTCAGGCGCTCAGCTCAGCGCCGGTACTCGCCCGGCGTCGCCGCCACGTGCTGCTTGAAGACGTGGTGAAAATGGCTCTGGTCGTAAAAACCCAGTGCGTGCGCCACGGAGGCGAGCGCCTCGCCGGTGCGAAGCCGCTCTCGCGCTGCGTTGACACGCAGATCCAGCTGGTAGGCGTGAGGCGTCATCCCTGTGACTGCACGGAAGGCGCGCACCAGCGCGCGTGGCGACGTGCCGGCCCTTTCTGCCAGCAGCGGCAGGGGGACCGCGTCCTCCGGCTGGGCATGCAGCAAGGCGAGCGTCTTCGCGACCGGTGAGTCGGCGGCGGCAGGCGCGAGAGGCACGGCGTCTCCGGCTCGCCAGCGGCCTTGCAGCACGAAACTCCGGATGGCTGCTTCCTTCGACTGCGCACAGGCGCTGGAGAAGATCGACTGGTTGAGCGCCGTGAACGCCTGGTAGGCCTGGGCTTCCTTCACGACCAAGGCATGGGACGGCCACGATGCAGCTCTGGCCGCGTTCAGAACGCCCTCGGCCCAGGCGGCGTCCAGATGCAGCATCTGATAGCTCCACGGCATGCCGGGCGACGGATTGCAGGCGTGGGTGCAGCCGGCCGGCACCACCACCAACGTCCCTGGATGCAGCGGTACGCTGTGCCCTTGCGAGGTGAAGACGCTGCGGCCTGCGTCCACTGCGCCGATGGAGAGTGTGGTGTGTGTGTGGGGTCGGTAGCAGGCGCGGTTTTGAACGGCCCGGCGGCTTTCGGCGAACGGCAGCGCAGGATCGCGCCAGAAGGCGGCAGAGGTCATGGCGGCCGATGTTAAAGGGCGGGCCGCCGACCCGCTGCGCGGGTTGCCGGGCTTACAGCCCGGCCGCTGCGCGCAGCGCGGTGATATGAATGGCTTGTGGCTGCGGCGCGGCCCTTTGGGCCTTCACATCGCTGCGCGATGTGAGCCTCGCCGCAAGGCCGCCGAACCCGCTGTGCGGGTTGCCGGGCTTTACAGCCCGGCCGCTGCACGCAGCGCGGCGGCCTTGTCCGTCTTTTCCCAGGTGAACTCGGGTTCTTCGCGGCCGAAGTGGCCGTAGGCGGCGGTCTTTTCGTAGATCGGGCGCAGCAGGTCGAGCATCTGGATGATGCCCTTGGGGCGCAGGTCGAAGTGCTCCTGCACCAGCTTGGCGATCTGGTCGTCGGGGATCACGCCCGTGCCTTCGGTGTACACCGTCACGTTCATGGGGCGGGCCACACCGATGGCGTAGGCCACCTGGATCTGGCACTGGCGTGCCAGGCCCGCGGCCACGATGTTCTTGGCCACGTAGCGGGCGGCGTAGGCGGCCGAGCGGTCCACCTTGGTCGGGTCCTTGCCGCTGAAGGCGCCGCCGCCGTGCGGGCAGGCGCCGCCGTAGGTGTCGACGATGATCTTGCGGCCCGTGAGGCCGCAGTCGCCTTGCGGGCCGCCGATGACGAAGCGGCCGGTGGGGTTGATCAGGTACTTGGTGTCCTGCAGCCATTCCTTGGGCAGCACGGGCTTGATGATCTCTTCGATCACGGCTTCGATGAAGCTGGGCTTCATCGTCTTGGCGGTTTCCGACTGGTCGGGGTGGTGCTGGGTGGAGAGCACGACGGTGTCGATGCTGTGCGGCTTGCCGTCCACGTAGCGCATGGTCACCTGGCTCTTGGCGTCGGGCCGCAGGAAGGGCAGGCGGCCGTCCTTGCGCAACTGGGCCTGGCGCTCGACCAGGCGGTGCGCGTAGTAGATGGGCGCGGGCATCAGCTCGGGCGTCTCGTCGCAGGCGTAGCCGAACATCAGGCCCTGGTCGCCGGCGCCGGTGTTCAGGTGGTCGTCGCTGGCATGGTCCACGCCCTGGGCGATGTCGTTGCTCTGCTTGTCGTAGGCCACCAGCACCGCGCAGCCCTTGTAGTCGATGCCGTAGTCGGTGTTGTCGTAGCCGATGCGCTTGATGGTGTCGCGCGCGACCTGGATGTAGTCGACGTGCGCGTTGGTGGTCACCTCGCCGGCCAGCACGACCAGGCCGGTGTTGGTCAGCGTCTCGGCCGCAACGCGGCTCAAGGGGTCCTGCTGGAAGATCGCGTCGAGGATGGCATCCGAGATCTGGTCGGCCACCTTGTCGGGATGGCCTTCGGAAACGGACTCGGACGTGAAAAGGAAATCGTTCGCCATTTGAATAAACTCCGGTGTTCAGCTTTTGGGGCGTTGCCCTCAGCCCGGGAGCCTGTGGCGAACGCTTTAGCAGTGTTGTTTTACGTCGCCCTGCAAGTTGCTCATTTAACTCAGCGACCGCGCCATTTTAATGCCATCCCTGTTTCGTTTCTTCGCGGCCTGGCCGCTGTGGCTTCTGCACGCGGTGGGCGCGGGCCTGGGCTGGGTCGTGTTCGCGGCCTCGCCCACCTACCGCCGCCGGTTCATCGAACACGCGGCGCTGGCCGGCTACCGGCTGCGCGACGTGCGGGCCGCCGTGGGCCACGCCGGCCGCATGGTGGCCGAGATGCCGCGCCTCTGGCTGCGGCCCGAGTCGCCGCCTTACCGGATCGAGGGCGCGGACTGCGTCGAGCGCGCCTGGGCGGCGGGCAAGGGGCTGGTCTTCCTGACGCCGCACATCGGCTGCTTCGAGCTCTCGGTGCAGGCCGCGGCGCAGCGCTGGAGCGGCGCGCACGGCCCCATCACCATCCTCTACCGCCCGGCGCGCCAGCCCTGGCTGGCCGAGATTCTGGAGACCGCGCGCCACCGCCCCGGCGTGGCGCCCGTGCCGACGACGCTGCTGGGCGTCAAGCAGATGATCAAGGCGCTGCGCCGGGGCGAGGCCGTGGGGCTGCTGCCCGACCAGGTGCCCCCGCAGGGCATGGGCATCTGGTCGCCGTTCTTCGGCCGCCCGGCCTACACCATGACGCTGGCGGCCCGGCTGGCCCAGCAGACCGGCGCCACCGTGGTGCTGGCGCGCTGCGAACGGCTGCCCCGCGGCCAGGGTTATGTGCTGACCTTCGAAGACCTGCCCGCGCCGCTGGATGCCGCCGACCTGGACGCTGCCGTGCTGCAGGTCAACCAGGCCATGGAGCACACCATCCGCCAGTGCCCGCAGCAATACCTGTGGGGCTATGGCCGCTACAAGCAGCCGCGCAACGAGGCGCCGCCGCCGGCCCCGGGCGCCGGCAAGGCCCCTGGCGGGGCCGCCGCATGATGTCGCGGATTGCTATCGCCCTGCTGGGTGCGCTGGGCCGGCTGCCGCTGCCCGTGCTGCGGGCCATCGGTGCCGGGCTCGGCCGGTTGCTGTTCGTGCTGGCGGCGGGGCGCCGCAGGGTGGCGTTGCGCAATCTGGCGCTGTGCTTTCCGGACATGCCCGATGCGCAGCGCCGGGCCCTGGCGCGCGAGTCGTTCGAGGTCTTCTGCCAGACCTTCCTGGACCGGGGCTGGCTCTGGGCCGGCTCCGAAGCGCTGGTGCGCAGCCGCGTGCGGCTGACCGGCGCGCTGCACGAGCTGGAGGGCGACGCGCCCACCATCGTCTTCGCCCCGCACTTCTACAGCATGGACGCGGGCGGCCTGGCGCTGCCGCTCAACACCCGGCGCGAATTCACCTCGATCTTCGCCACCCACCCCGACCCGGTGCAGGACGCCTGGTTCATGGCCGGGCGCCAGCGCTTCGGCAACGTGCGCATGCTGAACCGGGCCGATGGCGTCAAGCCCATCCTGTCCACCCTGCGCAAGGGCGGGCTGCTGTACCTGCTGCCCGACATGGATTACGGCCCGAACGACTCGGTCTTCGTGCCGTTCTTCGCCGTGCCGCGGGTGGCGACGATTCCGTCGCTCTCGCGCTTCGCCCGGCTGGGCCGCGCCAAGGTGGTGGCGCTCTACAGCCGCATGACGCCCGAGGGCTACGTGGCCGAGCTGACGCCCGCCTGGGAACATTTTCCGACCGACGACGCGGTGGCCGACACGGCCCGCATGAACCGCGAGCTGGAAGCGGCCATCCTCACCATGCCCGGCCAGTACTACTGGGTGCACCGGCGCTTCAAGACCCGGCCCGAGGGCGAGTCCTCGGTTTACGAGTGAGATCAGGCGCCGGCGCGCATGGATCAAGCGCCTGAAGCTATCGAATCAATAGCATTCGAGGCGGATTGCTGGCGTGACAGCAGGCTGGTGAGCGCCGCCGCCACGGCCTCGGGCTGCTCGTGCACCACCCAGTGCGATGCCGCCGGCAGCGGCTGCACCCGCAGGTCGGGCACCCAGTCGCCCAGGCCCTCCAGCAGGCCGGGCAGCAAGGCCGGATCGTTCAGGCCCCACAGCACCTGGGTCGGCACGCGCACGGTCAGCATCCCGGGGGGCAGCTGCACGGCGGCGGCGCCCGGGTCGTCGCTGCCGGGCGGGCGCAGCGGGCTGGCGCGGTAGTAGTTGCAGGGGCCGGTCAGGCCCTGGCGCCACTGCCGGCGGTACTGCTCGCGCACGGCCGGGGTCAGCCAGTCGGGCGCGCCGCCGCCGCCGGGCGTGTTGAAGAAGCCGAACATGCGGGCGAAGTCGTTCTCGGCCAGCAGCGCCTCGGCATCGGGCCGGCACAGGAAGCGCATGTAGTCGCTGGCGGCCTGCTGGGCGGGGTTGTTCTGCAATTCGCGCACGAAGGCGCCCGGGTGGGGCGAATTCACGATCAGCAGGCGCTGCAGCAGCTCGGGCCGCTGGTTGGCCACGTTCCAGGCCACGGCGCCGCCCCAGTCGTGCGCGACGAGCGCGGCCAGCGGCTGGCCGGCGCCGCACTCGGCGGCGATCAGCGCCACCACGTCCTGCACCAGGTGCTTGGCGCGGTAGGCCTGCGCGTCCGCCGGGCTGCTGGAGGGGCCGAAGCCGCGCAGGTTGGGCGCCACGCAGCGCCAGCCGCCGTGTTCCGGCCGGGAGAAATGTGCGAGCAGCCCGTCCCAGATGAAGGCCCCCTCGGGAAAGCCGTGCAGGAACATCAGCACGGGCCGGCCGGCTTCGCCGCTCACGCGGCAGTGCAGGGTGATGCCGTGCGGCAGGGCGTGGTCCACGGTGTCGATCATGCTGCGCTATGCTTTCTATAGCTGCCGGCGCAGATGGGACGGGCGCTGCAGGCTAATTGGATGGAGAGGGGGCGTCGCGGTCCGCGTCGTCGGCTGGCGTGTCGTCGCCCGGGGGCGCATCACCGGCGGCAGCCTCGGCGGTGCTGCCTGCCACCGGGTGCGACCACTGCCACAGCAGCTGGGCGACCTCGTCGACGCCCTGTTTCTTGAGCGCCGAGAACATCTTCACCTCGCCGCCGCCCGCCTGCAGTCGCGTGATGGACAGCACTTTGGCCTGCTCGGCGCGGGTCAGCTTGTCGGCCTTGGTCAGCAGCACGAGGAACTTCAGGCCCGCTTCGACGCGCGGGCGCACGGCCTCCAGCAGCGCCTCGTCCAGCTCGGTCAGGCCCAGGCGCGGGTCGCACAGCAGCACGATGGCCGTCAGGCCCTGGCGCGAGCGCAGGTAGTTCACCATCACCTGCTGCCAGCGCTGCTTGTCCGAGCGCGACACGGCCGCATAGCCGTAGCCGGGCAGGTCGGCCAGCACCGCGTCGGTCACGCCCTGCTTGCCCAGGGCGAACAGGTTGATGTGCTGCGTACGCCCCGGCTTCTTGGAGGCGAAGGCCAGCTGCTTTTGCTGGGTGAGGGTATTGATGCAGGTGGACTTGCCGGCGTTGGAGCGGCCGACGAAGGCGATCTCGGGCACGGTGATGTCCGGCAGGTGGTGCAGCTGCGCCGCCGTGGTGAGAAAACGTGCGGTGTGCATCCAGCCCATGGCGACCTTGGCGTCGGGTGCGGGCGGAAGACTGCCAGCAACTGGCGCATGTGATGTAGTCGTCATAAATCGGGGTTTGAAGGGATACGGCGCAAAGGGTGGCGATTGTAGAATCGTGTGGTTTTCGTGCCGCAATACCACAAACAAGAAACCCTCGATATGAAGTTGCTTGCCTCCTTGCTGATGGCTGCCGCGCTGGCAGTTCCCGCCATGATGGCCCAAGCGGCAGGCGAGGCCCAGGCCCCGGCCGCTGCGGCGCAAAAGCCCGCCCAGCCGGCCAAGCCGGACCTGGTCAAGGGCGAGGCCAGCTACACCGCCGTGTGCGTGGCCTGCCATGCGGTCGACGGCAATTCGTCCATCGCGGCCAACCCCAAGCTCGCGCAGCAGCACCCCGAATACCTGGTCAAGCAGCTGCAGGAATTCAAGTCCGGCAAGCGCAAGGATCCGGTCATGCAGGGCATGGCGGCCATGCTGTCGGACGACGACATGCGCAACGTCGCCGCCTGGCTGGCCACCAAGCCCGCCAAGGCCGGCTTCGCCAAGGACAAGGAACTCGTCGGCCTGGGCGAGCGCATCTACCGCGGCGGCATCGCCGACCGCAACATCGCCGCCTGCGCCGGCTGCCACAGCCCGAACGGCGCCGGCATCCCGGCCCAGTACCCGCGTCTGTCGGGCCAGCACGCCGACTACACCGCCAAGCAGCTGGTCGAATTCCGCGAGGGCAAGCGCGGCAACAGCCTGCAGATGACCCAGGTGGCCGCCAAGCTGAACGACCGCGAGATCAAGGCGGTGGCCGACTACATCGCCGGCCTGCGTTGATGCACGTCAAGCCGCAGGGGTTCTGCGCACGGCTGGGCGGAACCTCCCGCCGATAATCACCACCCAAGACGGGCGGGCGCATCTGAACGGATGGCCCGCCCTTGTCGTTTGGGGCCCCGGCCGCCGATTCCCTCCGCCTTCCTTTTCTCTCTTCATGTCCGACTCCACCCACGGCATCCGGCTCCAGTCGCGCTCGCAGGCGCTGCGGGCCGCGATCGAGCTGCTGTCGTCGATGCGGTTCGCCATCGCGCTGCTGACGGTGATCTGCATCGCCTCGGTCATCGGCACCGTGCTCAAGCAACACGAGCCGGCGGTGAACTACGTGAACCAGTTCGGCCCCTTCTGGGCCGAGGTGTTCCTGGCGCTGCACCTGAACGCCGTCTACAGCGCGTGGTGGTTCCTGCTGATCCTGGCCTTCCTGGTGATCAGCACCTCGCTCTGCGTGGCCCGCAACGCGCCGCGCTACCTGAGCGACGTGCGCAACTACAAGGAAAGCCTGCGCGAGCAGAGCCTGGGTGCCTTCGCGCACCGCGCCGAAAACCACCTGCCCGAAGCGCCCGAGGCCGCCGCCCGCCGGCTGGGCGCGCTGCTGGTGTCCGGCGGCTGGAAGGTCAAGCTGCAGCAGCGCGGCGACCGGGGCTGGATGGTGGCCGCCAAGGCGGGCGCCGCCAACAAGATCGGCTACATCGCCGCGCACAGCGCCATCGTGCTGATCTGCCTGGGCGGCCTGCTGGACGGCGACCTGGTCGTGCGGGCGCAGATGTGGCTGGGCGGCAAGACGCCCTACGCGGGCGGTGGCCTTATTTCCGAGGTCAAGCCCGAGCACCGGCTCTCGGAGCGCAACCCCACCTTCCGCGGCAATCTGCTGGTGGCCGAGGGCACGCAGTCCAGCATCGCCATCCTGAACCAGTCCGACGGCGTGCTGCTGCAGGAGCTGCCGTTTTCCATCGAGCTGAAGAAGTTCATCGTGGAGCACTACTCCACCGGCATGCCCAAGCTGTTCGCGAGCGACATCGTCATCCACGACAAGGCCACCGGCGAGGCCACGCCTGCGCGGGTCGAGGTGAATCACCCGGCCAGCTGGCGCGGCATCGAGATCTACCAGTCGAGCTTCGACGACGGCGGCTCGCAGGTCACGCTGCGGGCGCGCCCGCTGGTGGCCGGCGTGCAGCCCTTCGAGGTGCAGGGCGTGATCGGCGGCAGCTCGCCCCTGGATGCCGCGGCCTTGGGCCAGCCGCTCACGCTCGAATACGCGGCGCTGCGGGTGCTGAACGTCGAGAACTTCAGCGGCGCCAAAGAGGCCGGCGCGGGCGGGGCGAGCGGTTCCGCCGTCGACGTGCGCAAGGTCGATCTGCGCTCGTCCATCGAATCGCGCCTGGGGGCCGGCAACAAGACCGTCACGCCACGCGATCTGCGGAACGTCGGGCCCAGCATCACCTACAAGCTGCGCGACGCCTCGGGCCAGGCGCGCGAGTTCAACAACTTCATGCTGCCGGTGGACACGGGCGACGGCCAGCCCGTGTACCTGCTGGGCGTGCGCGAGACGCCGTCCGAGCCGTTCCGCTACCTTCGTGTGCCGGCCGACGACCAGGGCAGCATGGACGGCTTCGTGCGCATGCGGCTGGCGCTGGCCGACGGCGCGCTGCGCGAGCAGGCGGTCAAGCGCTATGTGGCGCTGGCGGTGGACCCGTCGCGCCCCGAGTTGGCCGAGCAGCTCAGCCAGTCGGCCGTGCGGGCGCTGGCGCTCTTCGCAGGCGCGTTGCCCAGCAGCGAAAAGAGCGAGCGTGCTGGCCGCGCCGTCGGCGGCCTGCAGGCCATTTCCGACTTCATGGAAGCCAACGTGCCCGAGGCCGAGCGCGCCCGGGCGGGCGAGGTGCTGGTGCGCATTCTGAACGGCACGCTATTCGAGCTCGCCCAGCTGACCCGCCAGCGCGCCGGCCAGCCGCCGCTGGAGCAGAACGCCCAGACCCAGGCCTTCATGACGCAGGCCGTGCTGTCGCTGAGCGACGCGCAGATCTACCCGGCGCCGGTGGCGTTCGAGCTGAAGGGTTTCAACCAGGTGCAGGCCAGCGTCTTCCAGGTGGCCCGCGCGCCGGGCAAGAACATCGTGTACCTGGGGTGCCTGTTCCTCATCGTGGGCATCTTCGCCATGCTCTACGTGCGCGAGCGCCGCATCTGGATCTGGCTGGCGCCCGAGGGTGAAGGCGCGCATGCCACCATGGCGCTTTCGACCAACCGCAAGACGCTGGACGGCGACCGCGAGTTCGGCCAGCTGACCCGGAAACTGATCGGGGCGCCGCCCCACGGAGACACCGCATGAACACCGCCACCACCGAGACGGTCACGTTGAATGAAGGCTGGCTTGCACGCCGCTCCGCCTTCGACTGGGTGTTCGCCGCCATCGTCATCGCGGGCGCGCTCTTCGCGCTGCAGCGCTATGCCGGCGGCATGGACGGGTACGAAAAGGCCATCCTGCTCGGCACCATTCCGTGCATGGTGTGGCTGGGGTGGTTCTGGCGACCGCTGCGCGTGCTGGCGCTGGTGGTGGCGGGCTGCTCGCTGCTGGCCATTGGGCTGTATCAGAACGGCGGCGCGGGCGACCTGGCGCGGGCCGACACCGTGTTCGGGCTCAAATACTTCCTGTCGAGCCAGTCCGCCATCCTGTGGATGAGCATGCTGTTCTTCATGAGCACCGCGTTCTACTGGATCGGCATGTTCTCCCGGGGCGAAGGGCAGACGCTGATGCTGATCGGCTCGCGCCTGGCCTGGACGGCCGTGGCCATGGCGCTGATCGGCACCATGGTGCGCTGGTACGAGAGCCACCAGATCGCGCCCGACATCGGCCACATCCCGGTCAGCAACCTCTACGAGGTGTTCGTGCTGTTCTGCTGGATGACGGCGGCCTTCTACCTCTACTACGAGGCGCAGTACAAGACGCGGGCCCTGGGCGGCTTCGTCATGCTGGTGGTGAGCGCTGCGGTGGGCTTTCTGCTCTGGTACACCGTGGTGCGCGAGGCCCATGAGATCCAGCCCCTGGTGCCGGCCCTGAAGAGCTGGTGGATGAAGCTGCACGTGCCGGCCAACTTCATCGGCTACGGCACCTTCGCGCTGGCGGCCATGGTGGCGTTCGCCTACCTCATCAAGCTGCAGGCGAGCGAAACCCGGTGGTGGCGCCTGGCGCCGCTGTGGCTGCTGGGCGTGGTGCTGTGCTTCGAGCCCATCGTGTTCCGCCAGGGCGGGGCGGACGGCAACGGCGGCGGCTACTGGATGGTCTATTTCGGCATCTCGGCCTTCATCGTGGCCGGCATCCTGCTGGGGCGGCGCCACATCGCGGCGCGGCTGCCGGCGTTCGAAGTGCTCGACGACATGATGTACAAGTCGATCGCGGTCGGCTTCGCCTTCTTCACCATCGCCACGGTGCTGGGCGCGCTCTGGGCCGCCGAGGCCTGGGGCGGCTACTGGAGCTGGGACCCGAAGGAGACCTGGGCGCTGATCGTGTGGCTGAACTATGCCGCCTGGCTGCACATGCGGCTGCTCAAGGGCCTGCGCGGCGCCGTGTCGGCCTGGTGGGCGCTGGTGGGGCTGGCGGTCACCACCTTCGCGTTCCTCGGCGTCAACATGTTCCTCAGCGGGTTGCACAGCTACGGCACGCTTTGACCCTCCCGGTGATCCATCGGGCAGCGGCCTGCGTACGAACCAGGCCCCCGCGTTTTGCAAAAAGCCGAGGGCCAGCGCAGCCCGCGGGATTCAGTTAGATTGACCGACGTCGCCGCACCCCGCTGCCGCCCTTCACGACCCGGAGATCGACCCATGCTGATTCCCTCCCGCCACGACGGTTTCGACCATCCCCATGCCAGCGAGATCACGCCGCGCTCCGTCTACGAAGGCCGGCGCGACATGCTGCGGTGGATGGCGACGGGCGCCGCCGGTGCCGCGCTCGCCTCCTGGGCGGGGCGCGAGGCGCTGGCCCAGCAGGTGGCACGTCCCGGCAAGCTGGCCACGCTGCCGGGTGCCAAGTCCGCGGTGGCGGGCGCCATCGCCATGGACAAGCTCACCGACTACAAGGACGCGAGCACCTACAACAACTACTACGAGTTCGGCGTGGACAAGGCCGACCCGGCCCGCAACGCCCACACGCTCAAGACCTCGCCCTGGACGGTGGAGGTGGAGGGCCTGGTCAACAAGCCGCGCAAGTTCGCCATTGAAGACCTGCTCAAGCTGAGCCCGCAGGAGGAGCGCATCTACCGCCTGCGCTGCGTCGAGGGCTGGTCGATGGTGATCCCGTGGGTGGGCTATTCGCTGGCCGAACTCATCAAGCGCGTGGAGCCCCAGGGCAGCGCGAAGTACGTGGAATTCGTCACGCTGGCCGACAAGGCCACCATGCCTTTCGTGGGCTCGCGCGTGCTGGACTGGCCCTACACCGAGGGCCTGCGCCTGGACGAAGCCATGCACCCGCTGACGCTGCTGGCGTTCGGCATGTACGGCGAGGTGCTGCCCAACCAGAACGGTGCACCCGTGCGCCTGGTGGTGCCGTGGAAGTACGGCTTCAAGAGCGCCAAGAGCCTGGTCAAGATCCGCTTCGTCGAGAAGGAACCGGGCACCGCCTGGAACAAGGCCGCCGCGCAGGAATACGGCTTTTATTCCAACGTGAACCCCAACGTCGATCACCCGCGCTGGAGCCAGGCCACCGAGCGGCGCATCGGCGAGGACGGCCTGTTCGCCAAGAAGCGCAAGACGCTGATGTTCAACGGCTACGAGCAGCAGGTCGGGCAGCTGTATGCCGGCATGGATCTGAAGAAGAACTACTGATGGACGGTCGTCGGGAAGGGCAGGGCGCGCGGGGCAACCCGGGCGCCATGGCGGCGTCGAAGGCTGGGCGCCTGCAGTCGGGTGGCGGTGCATGAAAAAGTGGTTGCTGCACCCCGCCGCCAAGCCGTTGGTGTTCGCGCTCTGCCTGGGCCCGTTCGCCTGGCTCTTCTATGGCGCGCTGGCCAACCAGCTGGGCGCCAACCCGGCCGAAGCCCTGATCCGCTCCACCGGCGACTGGACCCTGCGCCTGCTGTGCGTGGCGCTGGCCGTGACACCGCTGCGCGTGCAGTTCGGGCTGGCCCCGCTGGCGCGCTTTCGGCGCATGCTGGGGCTCTTCGTCTTCTTCTATGCCCTGGTGCACCTGCTGTGCTACAGCTGGTTCGACATGGGGTTCGAGCTGGGCGAGATCGTGCTCGACGTCGCCAAGCGGCCGTTCATCCTGGTGGGCATGCTGGCCTTCGTGCTGCTGCTGGCCCTCGCCGCCACGTCCTTCAACCGGGCGATCCGCTGGTTGGGCGGCAAGCACTGGCAGGCGCTGCACCGCGCCGTCTATGCCGTCGCCGCGCTGGCGTTGCTGCATTTCTTCTGGATGCGCGCGGGCAAGAACCACTTCGGCGAGGTCGCGATCTATGCGGCCATCATCGCGGCCCTGCTGGCCTGGCGGGTCTGGAACCACAGTCGCACGAAGCGGCTGAAAGCCGCGACACGGTGATGCTATTGAAATGATAGCTGACGGCGCTTGATTCATCAGCGCCAGAGGCATATTCGACCTGAATTTCTGCGCGAATCTCAGCGGGAAGGGCCCCTCCGCGCCGCCGGATCGATCCGCGCGGTCGGCAGGCGGTAGGCGGCCTCGTCGAACAGGTCGATGCCGCACTGCAGCTGGTCGAGCCAGTCGAAGAAGTCCCGAATGGCCACGGGGCCCAGGATGGGCGCGCCGTGCTGCGGCACCAGCATGGCGATGTCGAGCTGCCGCGCCATGCGGGTCCACAGCCGCAGGATCTTGTTGGACACCATGTAGCGCCGGTGGAAACCCTCCATGCGCGGAAGGTGCGGCGCCAGCTCGGTCACCGGCACGCGGGCCTGGGCGCCGCTTGTCATCGATACGCCCAGATCGCCGGTGAAGAGGATGCGGCTCACCGGGTCGTAGAAGTGGAAGTTGCCCTCGGAGTGCAGGAAGTGCGCCGGCAGCAGCACCAGTTCATGGCGGCCCAGCGGCAGGTGGCCGCCCGCGTCGGGCACGCCGATCACGCGGTTCTCGGTCTTGCCGACCTTGGTGAAGTGCGGCGCGAAACGTTCCCAGACGCGGGAGATGACCAGCGTGGCGCGGGTGCTGGTCATCCACCGGTCCAGCGAGGCGATGATGTCCGGGTCGGCGTGCGAGGCGATCAGGTAGGAGAGCTTGTGCGGCGGGAAGTGCTGGCTCATGCCGACGAACAGCTCGTTGAACGCCAGGTTGCCGCCGGGGTCGATGATGGCGCCCGTGTCGCCATCGACGATGAGGAACTGGTTGGCCTGCACGGCCTGGCCGTCTTCCTCGATCAGGTCCGAGAACATCAGGCAGGCATGCTGCGCATCTCGGTAGAGCTCTACGGGCGGCTGGGCCATGGCGGCGGTCTTCGGGGCAGTGGAAACGGCCACTGTAGGGCCGCACCGCCAGCGCCTTCTTGATGCGCGTCAAGCAGGCGTGAAGCGCTGGCCCGCAGCCGCCCGGGCCCGCGCGCCCAGGACGCCGTCAGGGCGTGGTCAGGCCTTGACGAGCTGCTCGCAGCGGAAGAGGTCGGTCACCGTCTCGCGCGAGCGGATCAGGTGCGACGCGCTGCCGTCCACCAGGACCTCGGCAGGGCGGGCGCGGGTGTTGTAGTTGCTGCCCATGGCGCTGCAGTAGGCACCTGCCGACAGCACCGCCAGCTGGTCGCCGGGTTGCACCGCCAGCGCGCGGTCGCGGCCGATCCAGTCGCCGCTCTCGCACACCGGGCCGACCACGTCGTAGATCTGCTCCTGCGCCGCCGCGTTGCCGCCGGCCTGCAGCGGGACGATGGCGTGGAAGGCTTGGTACATGGCTGGGCGGGGCAGGTCGTTCATGGCGGCATCGACGATGCAGAAATTCTTCTGCTCGCCCGGCTTCACGTACAGCACCTCGGTCAGGCACACGCCGGCGTTGCCCACCAGCGAGCGGCCCGGCTCGATCATGAACTGCCGGTCGCCGTAACCCCGCGCATCCAGCTTGGCCAGCAGCTTGGCCCAGAGCGCGTCGGCCTCGGGCGGCGTGTCGCCGTTGTAGTTGATGCCAAGGCCACCGCCGAAATCGAGGTGGTGCAGGGGAATGCCGGCGCCTTCGATGGCCTGCACCAGGTCGAGCAGGCGGTCGGTGGCGTCCAGGTAGGGCGTGTCGTCGGTGATCTGCGAGCCGATGTGGAAGTCGATGCCCACCACCTGCAGGCCCGGCAGCGACGCGGCATGTTGGTATGCCTGCAGCGTACGCTCATGCGCCACGCCGAACTTGTTGCCCTTCAGGCCGGTGGAGATGTAGGGATGGGTCTTCGGGTCCACGTTCGGGTTCACACGGATGCTGATGGGCGCCCGGGTGCCCATGGCCACGGCGACCTCGCTCAGCACGTCCAGCTCCGATTCGCTCTCCACGTTGAAGCAGCCGATGCCGGTGGCCAGCGCTTCGCGCATCTCGGCGCGGGTCTTGCCCACGCCGGAGAAGATGATCTTGCGCGGGTCGCCGCCCGCTGCCAGCACGCGCTGCAGCTCGCCGCCGGAGACGATGTCGAAGCCGCAACCCTTCTGCGCGAAGAGCTGCAGCACCGCCAGCGACGAGTTGGCCTTCATGGCGTAGCAGATCTGCACCTTGCGGCCCGCGAAGCCGCGCTGATAGGCCGCCAGCGCCGACAGCATGGACGCCTTGGAATAGACGTAGAGCGGCGTTCCGTGCTCACGCGCTAGATCGGCGAGGGGCAGCGATTCGATGCACAGGGCGTCGTCGCGGTAGGCGATGTGGGGATGGCCGGGCAGGGGGGAAGGCGTGGTCATGGCTTGGAAGGCGAGGCGGAAGACGAAGCGGAGGAGGCCGGCGAATCGGGAGGAGTGGGCGCTGGAAGAGGCGCCGAGGCGGGGGCGGCGGCCGGCACGGCTTGCGGTGGTGTGGCGGATGGCTGGGACGGCTGCCGCTGCTGGACGAAAGGCGTCAGCGTCTGCGGCAGGGTGGCGCGTTGCGCCGCGGCCGGCTCGGTGGGCAGGAACAGCGGGCCCCGCTGGCCGCAGCCGGCGATCGCCGCCACGCTGGCGGCAAGGGCGATCGTCCTGACTAGAATTTGGGAAGCTCTCAACATCGCCAAATTGTAATGACGGACCTCGAATTTCTGGACCAGGCCGAAAAACTCCTGCTCGCCGTGGAAGAAGCATGCGACCGGATCAACGACGCCACCGACGCCGACCTGGATGCGCAGCGGGTGGGCGGCATGATCACCATCACGTTCGGCAATGGCAGCCAGATCGTCATCAACCAGCAAAAGCCTTTGCATGAGATCTGGCTGGCGGCACGCACCGGCGGCTACCACTACCGTTTCGACGGTGCCCAATGGCAGGACACCAAGGGCGGTGCGGAGTTCTTTGCGGCGCTGAACGACAACGCCAGCCAGCAGGCCGGCATGCCGCTGCGCTTCGACCGCTGAACGCTGAGCGCAAGCGCCGTGGGGTCAGCGCACTCTGCGCCCGCGCAGCAGGCGCGCACGGCGCGATGATCCGTGCGCGGGGTGAGGGGCCGTCTGGGCTCCCCGGGCGCATCGGCATGCGCGCCGCCCGCACGCCGCCAACTCGATCAATTGCGGAACAGATCCAGGATCCGGCTGCGTTCTTCGGCCGGCGGCGGCGCGGAGGGCGCGACGCCCGGCACGGCCGGCGCATGGTCTTCCATGCCCACGCTGGCGATGCCGGCGTTGCGGGCGTACTCGTCGTAGAACCACTCGCCGCCCACGTTCGTCACGCCGGGCGGCACGGTGGGTTCGGCCACCGGCACCCCTTTCAATGCGCGCTCCATGAAGCTGATCCAGATCGGCAGGCTCAGGCCGCCGCCGGTTTCCCGGCTTCCTAGGTTGCGCGGCGTGTCGTAGCCGATCCAGGTCACCGCGGCGATGGTGGGCTGGAAGCCCGCGAACCAGGCATCGACCGCATCGTTGGTGGTGCCGGTCTTGCCGTACACGTCGGGTCGCTTGAGCGTGGCCTGGGCGCGCGCGGCCGTACCGGAGCGCGTGACCTCCTGCAGCAGGCTGTTGGTGATGAAGGCGTTGCGCGCATCGATGACGCGGGGGTTGTCGGCCGTGGCAGGTGGCTGGAAGTCCGACAGGATGCGGCCCTTGTGGTCGGTCACCCGGCTGATCAGGTAGGGGTTGACGCGATAGCCGCCGTTGGCGAAAACGGAATAGGCCGACACCATCTGCATGGCCGTCGTCGAACCCGCTCCCAGCGCCATGGTGAGATAGGGCGGGTGCTTGTCGGCGTCGAAGCCGAAACGGCTTACCCATTCCTGGGCGTTCTTGGGCCCCACCGCCTGCAGGATGCGGATCGAGATCACGTTCTTCGAACGCGCAAGCCCCGTGCGCATGGTCATGGGGCCGTCGTACTTGCCGTCGTAGTTCTTGGGTTCCCACGGCTGGCCGCCCGTGACGCCGGCGCTGAAGAACAGCGGTGCGTCGTTGATGACCGTCGCCGGGGTGAAGCCTTTTTCCAGCGCGGCCGAATAGATGAACGGCTTGAAGCTGGAGCCGGGCTGGCGCCATGCCTGGGTCACGTGGTTGAACTTGTTCTTGTCGAAGTCGAACCCGCCGACCAGCGCCTTGATGGCGCCCGAGCGGGGGTCTATCGCGACGAAGGCACCTTCGACCTCGGGCAGCTGGGTCGCCTCCCAGGTTTTCTTGGGCGTCTGCACCACGCGGATGATGGCGCCGCGGCGGATCTTGATGTTGGGCGGCGCCTTGTCGCTCAGGCCCGACTGCACTGGCTTCAGGCCGTCGCCGGTGATCTCGAAGGGCTCGCCGTTGGCACGGGCGGCCACGATCTTCTTAGCACTGGCCTGCAGCACCACGGCCGACAGCACGTCGCCGTTGTCCGGATGGCCCGCCAGCGCATCGTCGATCGCGTCCTCGGCTTCCTGGGCGTCGTCGGGCAGGGTGACGAACTTCTCGGGGCCGCGGTAGTGCTGGCGGCGTTCGTAATCCATGATGCCCTTGCGCAGGGCCGTGTAGGCGACTTCCTGGTCGCCGGCATTGAGCGTGGTGTACACGTTCAGCCCGCGCGTATAGGCCTCGTTGCCGTATTGCGCGAAGATGAGCTGGCGCGCCATTTCCGCAACGTATTCGGCATGGATGCGCGTGCTGTCGGTGCCGGAGCGCAGCTTCAGGTCTTCCGCCTTGGCGGCAGCGGCCTGCTCGGCCGTGATGAAGCCGTTCTCCTGCATGCGCTCGATGATGTACTGCTGGCGGATGCGGGCCCGCTTGGGGTTGCTGATCGGGTTGTAGGCCGAGGGGGCCTTGGGCAGGCCGGCCAGCATGGCCGCTTCGGCGATGGAAATGGACTTGAGCGGCTTGCCGAAGTAGGTTTCGGCCGCCGCGGAAAAACCGTAGGCGCGGTTGCCCAGATAAATCTGGTTCATGTAGATCTCGAGGATCTGGTTCTTGGTCAGCAGGTGCTCGAGCTTGAACGTCAGGAGGATCTCGTAGATCTTACGGGTGAAGGTTTTCTCGGAAGAGAGGTAGACGTTGCGCGCCACCTGCATGGTGATGGTGGATGCGCCCTGGCTTTTCACGCGCCCCAGGTTGGCGAGGGCCGCCCGGACCACACCCTTGTAATCCACGCCGCCGTGTTCGAAAAAGCGGGCGTCCTCGATGGCCAGCACAGCGTCCGTCATGACCTTGGGAATGTCCTGGATCGGCGTCAGGTTGCGGCGTTCTTCGCCGAACTCCCCGAGCAGTGCGCCTTCGGTCGAATACACGCGCAGCGGCAGCTTCGGGCGGTAGTCCGCCAGGTCGGACACGTCGGGCAGGTTGGGATAGGCCACCGCCAGCGCCACCGCGATGGTCAGCACGCCGGCGAGGCCCAGGGCTGCTCCGATGCCGACGATCCAGGCCAGCACACGCAGAAGGCCACGCCACCAGGCAGTGCTGGAGGGTGGAGTGGACGGGGCTTGGGCTGGTGGCGGCATGTCGCGCTTCGTGATGGAAAACCCACCATTATAAAAATGGACGGTGTCTGAAGGCTTGAGAGGAGACTTTCCCATCGGCGCGGCCTGATCTGGTGGAACTGCGCCCAACCTCTAGCAAGCACAGGCGAGGGATTGCCCTGCATGTAGGAAGAAATCGTCTGCTTTTGACAACGGCAGACTTGTTACACGGGTGCAAAAACTTTGCCGGGGTATGGCTGACTGCTAGCATGTGGCTAGAAGTGTTAAGTAATGTTGCGCCTTCTGGGTGTTGTAACGAGGGGCTAATCTTGATCTCACTGGGGTCTTTGTTCAAACGACAGTCGGCGCCCCTGCTGGGTATAGACATCAGCTCCTCGAGTGTGAAGCTGGTGGAGTTGGGCCGTGACAAAGCGGGTGCCCTCGTTCTGGAGCGCTGTGCGATGGAGCAGCTCGAGCGTGGCTGGATCACCGACGGCAACATCGAGAAGTTCGACGAAGTGGCCGAGGCACTGCGCCGCCTGGTCAAGAAAAGCGGCACCCGCACGCGCAACGTGGCGATGGCCCTGCCGCCTTCGGCGGTGATCACGAAGCGGTTGTCCTTGCCTGGCGGCCTGTCCGAGCAAGAGCTCGAGGTGCAGGTCGAATCCGAGGCCAATCAGTACATTCCGTTTTCGCTCGATGAGGTGAGCCTGGACTTCTGCGTCATTGGCCCGACGAAGAACGCCTCGGGTGACGTGGACGTGCTGATTGCCGCCTCGCGCCGGGAAAAGGTGCAGGATCGTCAGGGCTTGGCGGAGGCCGCGGGCCTGAAGCCCGTCATCGTGGACATCGAATCGCATGCGGCGCGTCTGGCCGCCGGCCGCCTCATCGAGGCCCTGCCCAACCGGGGGGTAGATTCGCTGGTGGCGCTCTTCGAGGTGGGTGCGCTGACCACCAGCCTTCAGGTGATCCGCAATGAAGAAGTGCTCTACGACCGGGACCAGGCCTTCGGCGGCGCCCAATTGACGCAACTCATCGTCCGTCAGTACGGCTTCTCTCAGGAAGAAGCAGAAAGCAAGAAGCGCAGCGGCGACCTGCCGGAGGACTACCAGTCCGCCGTGCTGCGGCCGTTCGTGGAGAGCATGTCGCACGAAATCAGCCGGGCGCTGCAGTTCTTCTTCACCAGCACCCCATACAACCGGGTCGATCACATCATGCTGGCCGGTGGCTCGGCGCCACTGCCCGGGCTGACCGAGGCCGTCGTCAAGACCACGGGCTTTGCCTGCTCCGCCGTCAATCCGTTCGAGGGCATGGAGATCGGCAACGCCGTGCGATTGAAGAAGATGGTGCGTGAGGCGCCATCCTATCTCACGTCCTGCGGGCTGGCCATGCGGAGGTTCCTGCAGTGATCCTGATCAATTTGCTCCCGCACCGGGAGGCGGCTCGCAAGCGCCGGCGCGAGGCCTACCAGGCGACGATGTTCGCCTCTGCGCTGGTGGGGCTGGCAATCGCCGGGCTCATCTATTGGTGGTTCCAGATGATGATCGCCAACCAGCAGGAGCGGAACACCTTCCTCAAGAGCGAGATCACCGTGCTGGAAGGGCAGATCAAGGAGATCGCCTCCATCGAAAGCGAGATCGCTTCGCTGCGCGCTCGCCAGAAGGCGGTGGAAGATCTCCAGGCCGACCGGAACCTCCCGGTGCACTTGCTCAACGAGTTGGTCCAGCAGTTGCCGGATGGCGTCTACATCACCAGCCTGAAGCAGGAAGGTCAGATCGTCACCATGCAGGGCATGGCGCAGTCGAACGAGCGGGTGTCCGAGATGCTGCGGAACCTGACCGACAACACGCCCTGGTTCAGCAAACCCGAGTTGGTGGAAATCGTCGCTGCCAACGTGGCGCTGACGCCTCGTGACCAACGCCGCGTGGCCTCGTTCAACCTCCGGTTCCGCTTGATGCGTACCTCCGACGCGCAGAAGGCCGGGGCGCCCGGCGTTGCGGCCACTCCGGCTGGAAAGTAGCAGATGGCGAAGAAGAAAGCCTCCCAGATCGATTTCGCTCGGCTGCAGGGTGACCTGCAGCGGCAATTCCAGAACCTGGATCCGAAGGATCCGTCCCGCTGGCCGGTGATTCCGCGCGCTCTGCTGTGCATTGCGATTGCCGTGGGCATTGCCACCTTCCTGTGGTTTTTCAAGCTGACGGACTATGAAGCCGAACTGGAGGCCGAGCGCGCGACCGAGCAGACCCTTCGTGCCGACTACCAGGCCAAGCTGATCAAGGCCGTGAGCCTGGATGCGCTCAAGAAGCAGCGTGAACAGATCCAGCAGTACGTGATCCAGTTGGAAAAGCAATTGCCCAGCAAGGCGGAAATGTCGGCATTGCTGTCCGACATCAACCAGGCAGGGCTGGGACGCAGCCTGCAGTTCGAGTTGTTCAGGCCAGGCCAGGTCGAGGTGCGCGACTACTACGCCGAGTTGCCCATCGCCCTGCGCGTCACGGGCAAGTACCACGACATCGGCGCGTTCGCGGCCGACATCGCCAATCTGTCGCGCATCGTGACGCTCAACAACCTGTCCCTAGCCCCCTCGGCGAAGGATGCGACCACCCTGTCGATGGACGCCACGGCCAGAACGTTCCGCTACCTCGATCCCGAGGAAATCCAGGCGCAGCGTGACGCCGCAGCAGGGAAGAAAAAATGACATCTTCAAGATGCCTGGCCCTGCTGCTCGCGGTTTCCGCACTCGCCGGATGCAGTCAATCGGGTGAGGAGGACCTCCGCGCCTGGATGAATGAATTGCGGGCCACCACCCGGCCGCGGGTGACTCCACTGACGGAGCCCAAGCAGTTCATTCCGCAGAACTATGTCGCCGACAGTGGCGCGGACCCCTTCAGCATCGCCAAGCTGACGCAGGCCTTGAGGCGCGATTCCGTGCAGTCGGTGACGAATGCCTCGCTGGTGGCGCCGGAGATGGCCCGCCGCAAGCAGCCGCTGGAGGCCTATCCCCTCGATGCGATGGCCATGGTCGGCAGCCTGAACAAGACCGGCACGCCCACGGCGCTGTTGAGCGTCGACAAGCTGCTCTACCAGGTGCGGGTGGGAGATTACCTGGGGCAGAACTACGGAAAGATCGTGAAGATCACGGAAACCGGAATTCAGATTCGAGAGATCGTGCAGGATGCGTCCGGCGACTGGATAGAACGCATGACCGCATTGGACCTGCAAGAGGGAAAGAGGTAAGGAATGAATCACAACCATCGCCCGTTGCTTGGGTGCTTCCGTGTGGCGGCCGTGCTCGCCGTGGCCGCTTTCGCAACGACCTTCGCCTCTGCCAGCGGATCCATCGAATCCGTGACCGGTGTATTGCAAGGCGGCGCGGAGACGGTACGCATCGAGTTGTCCGAGCCGCTGGCTGCCGTGCCCTCGGGCTTTGCCATCCAGTCGCCAGCGCGCATCGCGCTCGATTTTCCGGGCGTCACCAACGGCACCGGCCGGACCCTGATCGAGATCAACCAGGGCAACATCAAGTCCGCCAATATCGTCGAGGCCGGTGAGCGGTCGCGTCTGGTGCTCAACCTGAAGCAGCCCACGGCCTACCAGGCCCAACTGCAGGGCAAATCGCTGCTGGTGTCCCTGGCGCCCGTGAGCAGCGCGGCCAGCGTGGCGCAGGCCGCGCCCACCGTGTTTGCGGAAGATCACAACAACAACGTGCTGGCGCTGCGGGACCTCGACTTCCGCCGCGGGAGCGACGGCGCCGGCCGCGTCATCGTGGGCCTGGCCAACAGCCAGGTCGGCGTGGACCTGCGCCAACAAGGCAAGTCGCTGGTGGTCGAGTTCATGCGCTCGTCCTTGCCAGAGGGGCTGCGCCGCCGGCTGGACGTGACGGACTTCGGCACTCCCGTGCAAACGATCACGGCTTCGCAGCAGGGCGAGCGTGTGCGGCTGGTCATCGAGCCTACCGGCGAATGGGAGCACAGCGCCTACCAGAGCGATGGCCAGTTCGTGGTCGAGGTGCGCCAGAAGAAGGTCGACCTGAGCAAGCTCACCCAGGGCCCCGGTTACAGCGGAGAAAAGCTGTCGCTGAACTTCCAGAACATCGAGGTACGTTCGCTGCTGCAGGTGATCGCCGACTTCACCAACTTCAACATCGTCACGTCCGATACCGTGACCGGCGCGCTTACGCTGCGCCTGAAGGATGTGCCCTGGGATCAGGCGCTGCAGATCATCATGGATGCCAAGGGCCTCGGCATGCGCAAGTCGGGCACGGTGCTCTGGATCGCGCCCAAGGACGAGATCGACGAGCGTACCCGCAAGGATTACGAGGCCGCCCAAGCCATCCGCCGGCTGGAGCCGCTGCGCACCCAGGCCTACCAGTTGAATTACGCGAAGGCGGCCGACATGGTGACCCAGCTCACCACCACGACCGGGGGCAGCGGTGGTGGCGGCGCGTCGGGCCAGAACAACCGATTCCTCTCCGAGCGTGGCAGTGCCTTGGCCGAACCCCGTACCAATCAGCTGTTCGTGACGGACACGCCGAGCAAGCTGGAAGAGGTGCGTCTGCTGCTGCAGACGCTTGACGTCGCGGTGCGGCAGGTGATGATCGAGGCGCGCATCGTGGAGGCCCGCGACTCTTTCGGTCGCTCGCTCGGGGTAAAGCTGGGCGGCGGCGATCTGCGCGCCAACCGGGGCGGTGACGGCGGTTACGGCATCGGCGGGGGCAATCGCGTGGCGCTGGGCACGGGCTATGCCAACGCGGTGAACTCGTCCGGCTTCGGCTCGGCCGTGGATGTGGGGGGCACCTTCGTCAACCTGCCGGCGTCGATCTCCAGCGTGCCGACGGTGGGGACCTTCGCCCTGTCGATCTTCAATTCCGCCGCCAACCGTTTCCTGTCGCTCGAACTGTCGGCCATGGAGGCCGACGGGCAGGGCAAGATCGTCTCCAGCCCCCGCCTGATCACTGCCGACCAGACCAAGGCTCTTATCGAACAAGGTACGGAGTACCCGTACTCGGTGACGGCCCCGAACGGCGCGACCACCATCGCCTTCAAGAAGGCCGTGCTGAAACTGGAAGTGGTTCCTCAGATCACGCCCGAGGGCAATATCATCCTGGACCTCGATGTGAACAAGGACAGCCGAGGCGAGAGCACGACGCAGGGCGTGGCCATCGATACCAAGCACATCAAGACCCAGGTGCTTGTCGAAAACGGCGGTACGGTGGTGATCGGGGGGATTTTCGAGATGGAAGAGACCAATCAGGAAAACAAGATTCCCGTCCTTGGCGATGTGCCGGTGGTGGGCAACCTGTTCAAGAGCCGGACCAAAGAGTCGACCAAGCGTGAGATGCTGGTGTTCATCACGCCGAAGGTGATTTCGGACAAGGGTCCGGTTCGTTGAGGGAAGCAAGGTAATGAATATGAACAAAATGCTGAAATTCTTTTGGGCGCTTGCCTGTGTGGTGCTGGCCAGTTGCGGCGGCGGTGGCGGCAGCGGCGGTGGTTCTGGCGGCGGTGGCTCGGGAGGCGGCACTACCACGCCTGCTATTTCAGTCAGCGTGGCGTTGACCAATGCCGCCGGTCAGGTGGTGACCAGCATCACCGCCGGCAATGCTTACCAAGCGAAGGCGACCGTCAAAGATGCTTCCGGCGTGGCTGTGGCCAATCGCACGGTGACTTTCAGCATCAACAACACGGCGATTGCTGTGCTGTCTCAAACCACTGCGCTGACCGATGCATCGGGCGTGGCCGCAATTTCCATCAGTGCGGCCTCGTTCACTGCATCGGGTGCCGCAACGCTGACCGCGGCAGTGGACTTGCCATCCACCTCGGGGACGAATGTCACGGGTCAGGGAACGGTTGATTTCGCCGTCGCTGCCGCTGGACTGACTCTCTCTCCGATCTCCATCGCCACCTCCAGTCTGGCGGCCGGGGGTAACACGCAGCTTTCCGTGACGGCACTGGTGAACAACGCACCGCTGACCGGCACTCCGGTGAATGTGGCGTTCTCAGTCTCTTGTGGCCGTATCAACGGTTCCGATGCCTCCGGTGGCGGCGTCAGCGTGGCAACCAACGGAAGTGGTGTGGCTGCTGCCAACTACACCTCCGTCAACGCCGATGGCTCCCTGTGCAGCGGCAACGTCAATATCACCGCGACCAGTGCAGGCGCCGCAGCGCGAGTGGCCACCATCACCGTGGCCGCTCCCATTGCCAATGCCATTTCCTTCGTGTCGGCGCAGCCAAATCAGATTTTCGTGGCGGGCTCGGGCAATCCTGAGCAGGCTGTAATCACCTTCAAGGTGCTGGCGGCGTCCAACACCCCCCTCGCTGGCGTCAGCGTGTTGTTCAACATCGTGGAGAACCCCGGCGGCGTGGGGTTGAACGCCTCGGGCGCCACCGGGCCCGTGACCGTGACGACTGACCAGTCCGGTCTGGTGTCGATTTCCGTGTTCTCCGGCACCATCCCAGGCCCGGTGAAGGTTCGAGCGGCTCTCGCGTCAAGTCCTTCTGTCTTTGCGGAGACTCAAGCTCTGACGATTGCGTCGGGACCTCCATCGCAGCGGTTCATGAGTCTTTCTGCCAGCAGCCACAACATCGAAGGTTGGGCAGTTGACGGAACGCCTACGACGTTGACGGTTCGCATCGCCGATCGCCAGGGCAATGCTGTTGTGGATGGTACGACCGTCAACTTCACCGCAGAAGGAGGCCAAGTAGCCAACAGCTGCACGACGGTCACGGTGAACAAGATCTCTTCGTGTTCCGTGGATTTCCGTACGCAGAATCCCAGGACCGCGGGAGGACGCGTTTCCGTGATGGCCTATTTGGCAGGCGAAAAAGATTATGACGACCTGAACGGCAACAACATCTTCGATGCAGGGGATGTCATGAAGCAGCAGGGTGATGCTTTCCGCGATGACAATGAGAACAATGCCTTCGACGCGGGCGAGTTTGTCGTATCGCGGGGTGGCAGCTTGGCGTGTGCAGGTTCCGGTGGTGCATTTGCATCGCGCGAGAACACGTGCAATGCGGGGCTGACCACGACGGTTCGTCAAACTGCCGTCATCCTGTTTGCTTCTTCGTCGCCAGCGGTGGCCGACCTGACTGCCAATCCCGGCGGCATCACTTTCCGCTTGGGAAGTGCTGACAACCCCCTTCTGTCCATGCCTGTCGGAACGGTGATTTCGGCGACGAGCAACGCAGATAGCTGCACGGTGGGGGACGTGGGTGGATCGCCCGTCGTCAACACGCCGGCGACGCCTGGTGCGCCTCTGGAAGACCTCAAGACTCGGGTTTCCATTGGCCTGAAGGGCTGTGCCGCTGGTCAATCAGTAACCGTGAAAATCACCTCCCCCGGTGGACTTACCACCTCCTTCGGAGTTACGCTGTAATTCCTACGGCCTCGGCGTTCGGGAGAACGGGTATGAAGACCGTTCTCCTCGCCGATTTTTACGACACAGGCGGCGGCTGTGGACCCGATGGACGCCTGCCTGTTGCTTCATCTCAGATCCCTACGCGCGCGCTCTCCAGGCCGGGCTGGCTGAGTAGCCTGATGCGCCCCATTGGATAAGCTTTGAATCGCATGCCCGAAGAAGACCCTTCTGACGTTCTCATCCGCTTGGGTGACAGAAGCTACAACATTGTGATTGGTACGGGGCGGTTGCATGCCCACTCGACCTTCGGCCAATTGCCTCCGGCACAGACTGCGGTGGTAGTAACGAACGAAACCGTCGCGCCGCTGTATGCGCAGAAGCTGGTGACCGCACTCCAGCCGCACTATCCGCGCGTGCATGTGGTCACGCTCCCCGACGGCGAAGCCCACAAGGACTGGCAAACCCTCAACCTCATCTTCGACGCCCTGCTGTCCCACTGCTGCGACCGCAAGACGGTGCTCTTCGCCCTGGGCGGGGGCGTGGTCGGTGACATGACTGGCTTTGCCGCCGCTTCCTACATGCGGGGTGTGCCCTTCGTGCAGGTGCCGACCACCTTGCTCGCCCAGGTCGATTCGTCGGTGGGTGGCAAGACGGCGATCAACCACCCCTTGGGCAAGAACATGATCGGCGCGTTCTACCAGCCGCAACTGGTGGTGTGCGATCTGGACACGCTGAGCACGCTGCCCGCGCGCGAGTTCAGCGCGGGGCTGGCCGAGGTCATCAAGTACGGGCCGATCGCGGACATGGAGTTCATGGCGTGGCTCGAGGAAAACATCGAGGCACTGCGCGCTGGCGACCACGCCGCGCTGGCGCATGCCGTGCGCCGCAGTTGCGAGATCAAGGCCCATGTGGTGGGTGTCGATGAGCGCGAGTCCGGCTTGCGTGCCATCCTGAACTTCGGCCACACCTTTGGCCACGCCATCGAGGCCGGCATGGGCTACGGCACCTGGCTGCACGGTGAAGGCGTGGGCGCGGGCATGGTGATGGCGGTGGAGCTGTCGCACCGGCTCGGCCTGGTGGATGGGGCGTTCGTGCTGCGGCTGCGCCTGCTGATCGAGCGGGCCGGGCTGCCGGTGCGTGGTCCGGTGATCGATGGGCAGGACAACGCCGGCCGATACCTGGCCTGGATGCGGGGTGACAAGAAATCGGAAGCCGGTGAGATTCGCTTCGTGCTGATCGACGGACCTGGGCGGGCCGTGATGCGATCGGCTCCGGACGCCCTGGTGCGCGAGGTCATCGACGCGTGCTGCGCATGACGGCCGTGCCGTGCGGTGACGCGATGGCAGCGCTCACGGCACCCCCTATGGCTTTGGCAGTTTGCTATGAATTCAATAGCTGCATGTGCTTGATGTGCAAGCGCTGGCGCCTGAATCGATCATGAATCCCGCTCTGGCTCCCTACGCGTGCGATCCGGCCCGCACCCGCGGCCGCCGCTATGCGGAGGTGGCCGCGCCGACGCGGACCGAGTACCAGCGCGACCGCGACCGCATCGTGCATTCGTCGGCCTTCCGGCGGCTGGTCTACAAGACGCAGGTGTTCCTCAACCACGAGGGCGACATGTTCCGCACGCGGTTGACGCACTCGCTGGAAGTGGCGCAACTGGCCCGTTCCATCGCCCGGTCGCTCGGCATCAACGAAGATCTGGTGGAGGCGATTTCCCTCGCCCACGACCTGGGCCATACCCCGTTCGGCCATGCCGGGCAGGATGCGCTCAACGAATGCATGGCAGCCTTCGGCGGCTTCGAGCACAACCTGCAGAGCCTGCGGGTGGTCGATACGCTTGAAGAGCGCTACCCCGACTACGACGGCCTGAACCTGACTTTCGAGACGCGCGAAGGCATTCTCAAGCACTGCTCGCGCCGGCATGCCGAGCTGATCGAGGCGCGGGAGCCGGGCGGCGTGGGCCAGCGTTTCCTGTTGCGCCAGCAACCTGCCCTGGAGGCGCAACTCTGCAATCTCGCCGACGAGATCGCCTACAACGCCCACGACATCGACGACGGCGTGCGCTCGGGTCTCATCACGCTGGACCAGTTGCAGCAGGTGCCGCTCTTCGACCGGTTCCGCCGCCAGGCGCTGGCTGCCCACCCGCACCTGGGCAAGCCGCAGTCCCGGCGCCGCTGGCTGAACGAGGCCATCCGCCGCATGCTGAGCGCGCAGGTATACGACGTGATCGACACGACCCGTGCGGCGCTGGCTGCGCGGGCTCTCGCCGACGCGGATGCTGTGCGACAGTCGCCCGGCCCGCTGGTGGGCTTCAGTGACGGCATGCGCGCTGAGTCGCAAGCGCTCAAGCGGTTTCTGTTCAGCCAGCTCTATCGCCATCCGCAGGTGATGGAAACCACCGGGCATGCGCAGCAGATCGTGCGGGATCTGTTCGGCATCTACATGGCCCGTCCCGAAGAAATGAAGCCCGCATTTGCTGCCCGCGCCCGCGTCGGGACGGGCAGCGGCGAAGCATCGATCCAGGCGCGGGTGGTGGCGGACTTCATCGCCGGCATGACGGATCGATTCGCCGGGCGGGAGCATGAACGGCTGACAGGCCTGCACTTGCTGGGACACTGACGGTATCGAAAGCCCATGCCGATCGGCGATGGCGAGCGGCCCCGGCGCGACAGCGTGTTCGGGGCCGTCGCCGGTGCGGCATGCCCGCCGCCGTTGCCCGCGGCGGAGGAGGGGGCCGCGCCCCCTGGCAGAGTGGTGCTGCCCCGCCGTGCCAGGTCCTCAGGACCGCACATCCTTAAAATGACGGACTGCGGCACGCGCAGCCGGAGCCACAGGCCACATGCCCCGAGCAGGGCCGGCCCACTGGACGCTCAGCAGCCCGACATGGCAGCGCGCAGCTGTCCCTTCTTCCCGAACGCCCCACGTTCTCCTCTCTCCACACACCATGACCACCCTCCCGCCATCGTCCACGGGCTCCGAAGCCGATCCTGCCGCGTCGCCCCAGGCGCCCCACCTCCGCGCATCCGGCGACCGCGTCGTGGTGGAAGACACGGTGCGCTGGCTGGAGCGTGCGGTGATCGGACTGAACCTGTGCCCCTTCGCCAAGGGTGTGCATACCAAGGGGCAGATCCACTATGCCGTCAGCGCCGCGACCGATGCGCGGGAGCTGCTGCAGGACCTGCAGCGCGAACTGGAAGCGCTGGCCGAGATGTCGGCGGAAAAGCGGGACACCACCCTGCTGATGGCCCCCGACTGCATGGCGGACTTTCTGGACTTCAACGACTTCCTGGAACTGGCCGACGACCTGGTGGACGCGATGGACCTGGGCGGCATCCTGCAGGTCGCGTCGTTCCACCCGCAATTCCAGTTCGAGGGCACGTCGCCCGACGATGTGACCAACAGCACCAACCGCGCGCCGTATCCGACGCTGCACCTGCTGCGCGAAGACAGCATCGACCGCGCGGTCGAGGTCTTTCCTGAAGCCGAGGCCATCTTCGAGCGCAACATGGAGGTGCTGGAAGCACTGGGAGCCGAAGGCTGGGCAGCGCTGGACGTGGGCGCACGGCGTGGCTGCCCGGCCCACGGGGCGGCGGGCAGCACCGACATGGGTACGGGCCCGGCAACAGGCCACACCGGGGTGGGCGCATGAAGGCAGCCCGCTCGTCCTCCCCGGGCCGCGCAGGCGGCAACCCTGGCCGATTCGCCGATACCAAGTCTTCTCGCGCCGATCACGACGCGGCGCTTCAGGCCGAACTGCGTCCTGGCCAATCGATCGATCTGCTGAAAGAACTGCACATCCTCACCCGGGATGGCCGCTTGAACCAGGACTCCCGCCGCAAGCTCAAGCAGGTCAATCACCTGTTCCAGTTCATCGAGCCGCTGCTGCAGGAACTGGCCACGCCTGCCGATGCCTCTGCCGCTGCGGTTGCCGGCCCCACCCTGGCGGACCATGGCGCCGGCAAGTCCTATCTGGGCTTCATCCTCTACGACCTCTACTTCAAGGCTATGGGGCGAGGCCATATCTATGGAATCGAGACCCGGGCGGAGCTGGTTGATCGTTCGCGGGTCCTGGCCCAGCAATTGGGGTTCGACCGCATGTCGTTCCTCAACCTCTCGGTGGCCGAATCCACCGACGCCGCCGAACTGCCTGAGCAGGTCGACGTGGTCACCGCACTGCATGCCTGCGACACCGCCACCGACGACGCGATCGCCTTCGGCCTGCAGAAGCAGGCCCGGGCCATGGTGCTGGTGCCTTGCTGCCAGGCCGAAGTGGCTGCGTGCCTGCGCCAGGGCAAGGCGCTGCAACTGGCGCGCACGCCGCTGGCCGAGCTGTGGCGCCATCCGCTGCACACCCGCGAGATGGGCAGCCAGATCACCAATGTGCTGCGCTGCCTGTATCTGGAGGCCAGCGGCTATCAGGTCACCGTGACCGAGTTGGTGGGCTGGGAACACAGCATGAAGAACGAGCTCATTGTCGCCCGCTACACCGGCCAGAAAAAGCGCAGTGCGGCGGATCGGTTGCGGGCGATCCTGGCGGAGTTCGGGCTGGAGCAGACGATGGGGCGGCGCTTCGGGTTGGCCGAGCCTGCTGTCGCCGAGCCACCCAGAGGGGGACCCGGGCGACCTTCGGCGCCTTGATGTGCTCCGCAGTACGGCGAGCCGCGCGCCCGCAGCTGAGACACACCTGAACCTGCCCTCGGCCCGAGATGGTCAGGACAGGTGCGGATGAATCGGGGTGGGATGAATCGGGGTCAGAGCGTGGATGAATCGGGGTCAGAGCGCGTTTTTCGCTAGCATCGCGTTTTCTCATCCCACCATCCGACCATGGCTCGTCTGCCTCGCCTCACCCTCCCGGGCCATCCCCACCACATCATCCAGCGCGGCAACAATCGGCAACGCATCTTCCTCGACCGGCAGGACTTCGAAACCATGCTGGCGCTGCTGGTGGAGCAGGCGCGCCGCTGCCAGGTGGCCGTGCACGCCTATGTGCTGATGGACAACCACTTCCACCTCTTGGCCACGCCGCAGACGGCCGAGGGCTTGCCGCAGATGATGCAGGCCGTGGGCCGCAGCTATGTGCGGTATTTCAACGACCGCCACGGACGCACCGGCACGTTGTGGGAAGGGCGGTATCGGTCCACGGTGGTGCAGTCCGACCGCTATCTACTGGCCTGCATGGTCTATCTGGATCTCAACCCCGTCAGGGCCGGAATCGTCAGCCAGCCGATCGACTATCCCTGGTCCAGCCACGCCCATGCGCTCGGACTTCGCAACGACCGGCTGGTCACGCCCCACGCGCTGTTCTGGGCCATGGGCAACACCCCGTTTGCCCGTGAAGCCGCCTATGCCGAGCTGGTGCGCGCAGGCATCGCCAACGCGGAACAGACCGCCATCACCGCATCCGCCCTGACGGGCTGGGTGCTGGGAGAGGGCGCCTTCATCGAAGCCGTCCAGCAGCAGACAGAACGGCGCGTGACCAAGGCGTCGCCGGGCCGGCCGAGAAAAGCCGAGCCGCCCGATGTGGCTGGTACGGAATTAGCAAGGGACATCGGCCCGCTTCGCAAGAGCTGACGATGTGCCTGCGCCTTTGAGTCGAGCAATTACCACTTAATCTGTCCCCAATTAAAACCAACTGACAGCATCGCATTTTATTATCGGAATCTGACCCCCATTAATCTGCTTGCGTGCCCTTGCTGCAATGCACTACGCTTGCGGTCCCTGCGAATCTTTATACCGAGGAGTGCGCCATGACGACGGCCGCCGAAATTCTGCACCTGCAACAGCACGGTCTGTATTCATCCAGCAACGAGCACGATGCGTGCGGTCTGGGCTTCGTGGCCCATATCAAAGGGGTGAAACGTCACGACATCGTGACCCAGGCACTGAAGATCCTCGAGAACATCGACCATCGCGGCGCCGTGGGTGCCGACAAGCTGATGGGCGATGGCGCGGGCATCCTGATCCAGATTCCCGACGCGCTTTACCGTGAAGAAATGGCCAAGCAGGGCGTGATCCTGCCGCCCGCCGGCGAATATGGCGTGGGCATGATCTTCCTGCCCAAGGAGCATGCCTCCCGCCTGGCTTGCGAGCAGGAGATGGAGCGCGCCATCAAGGCCGAAGGCCAGGTGCTGCTGGGCTGGCGCGACGTGCCGGTGAACGTGGACATGCCCATGTCGCCCACCGTGCGCAAGAAGGAACCCATCCTGCGCCAGGTGTTTATCGGCCGTGGCAACGACGTGATCGTGCAGGACGCGCTGGAGCGCAAGCTCTACGTGATCCGCAAGACGGCCAGCGCCAACGTCCAGGCGCTCAAGCTCAAGCACAGCAAGGAATACTACGTTCCCAGCATGTCCAGCCGCACCGTGGTCTACAAGGGCCTGCTGCTGGCCGACCAGGTGGGTACCTATTACCTGGACCTGCAGGACGAGCGCTGCGTGTCGGCCATCGGCCTGGTGCACCAGCGTTTTTCCACCAACACCTTCCCCGAGTGGCCGCTGGCCCACCCGTATCGCTACGTGGCGCACAACGGCGAGATCAACACCGTCAAGGGCAACTACAACTGGATGAAGGCGCGCGAAGGCGTGATGGCCTCGCCCGTGCTGGCCGCCGATCTGAAGAAGCTCTACCCCATCAGCTTCGCCGACCAGTCCGACACCGCCACGTTCGACAACTGCCTCGAACTGCTGACCATGGCCGGCTACCCCATCAGCCAGGCCGTGATGATGATGATCCCCGAGCCGTGGGAGCAGCACACCACCATGGACGAGCGCCGCCGCGCCTTCTATGAATACCACGCCGCCATGATGGAGCCCTGGGACGGCCCCGCTTCCATCGTGTTCACCGACGGCCGCCAGATCGGCGCCACGCTGGACCGCAACGGCCTGCGCCCCTCGCGCTACTGCATCACCGACGACGACCTGGTGGTGATGGCCTCGGAATCCGGTGTGCTGCCCATCCCCGAGAACAAGATCGTGCGCAAGTGGCGCCTGCAGCCCGGCAAGATGTTCCTGATCGACCTGGAACAGGGCCGCATGATCGACGACGACGAGCTCAAGGCCAACATCGTCAACACCAAGCCCTACAAGCAGTGGATCGAGAACCTGCGCATCAAGCTGGACGACGTGGGCGCCGATGCGCCGACCGCGCCTGGCGCGGCCGAGCTGCCGCTGCTGGAGCGCCAGCAGGCCTTCGGCTACACGCAGGAAGACATCAAGTTCCTGATGGCGCCCATGGCCAAGAACGGCGAAGAGGGCATCGGCTCCATGGGCAACGACAGCCCGCTGGCCGTGCTCTCGGGCAAGGACAAGCCGCTCTACAACTACTTCAAGCAGCTGTTTGCCCAGGTGA
This sequence comes from Acidovorax sp. FG27, assembly GCF_040365715.1. NCBI lineage: Bacteria > Pseudomonadati > Pseudomonadota > Betaproteobacteria > Burkholderiales > Comamonadaceae > Acidovorax > Acidovorax sp. FG27. The sequence continues at coordinate 1,125,933 of NZ_BAABVY010000009.1, read as the reverse complement.
CCAACCCGCCGATCGACCCGATCCGCGAGGCCATCGTGATGTCGCTCAACAGCTTCATCGGCCCCAAGCCCAACCTGCTGGACATCAACCAGGTCAACCCGCCGATGCGGCTCGAAGTGAGCCAGCCCATCCTGGACTTCGCCGGCATGGCCAAGCTGCACGCCATCGAGCAGCACACCCAGGGCAAGTTCAAGAGCGCCACCATCGACATCACCTACCCGCTGGCGTGGGGCCGCGAAGGCGTGGAAGCCAAGCTCGCATCGCTGTGCGCGCAGGCCGTCGATGCCATCAAGGGCGGGGCCAACATCCTCATCATCAGCGACCGCGGCGTGAGCGCGACCCAGGTGGCCATTCCCGCGCTGCTGGCGCTGTCGGCCATCCACCAGCACCTGGTGCGTGAAGGCCTGCGCACCACCGCCGGCCTGGTGGTGGAGACCGGCACCGCGCGCGAAGTGCACCACTTCGCCGTGCTGGCCGGCTACGGCGCAGAAGCCGTGCACCCCTACCTGGCGATGGAAACCCTGGCGGAGCTGCACGCCGGCATGCCGGGCGACCTGTCGCCCGAGAAAGCCATCTACAACTACGTCAAGGCCATCGGCAAGGGCCTCTCCAAGATCATGTCCAAGATGGGCGTGAGCACGTACATGAGCTACTGCGGCGCGCAGCTGTTCGAGGCCATCGGCCTCAACAGCGACACCGTGAGCAAGTACTTCACCGGCACCGCCAGCCGCGTGGAAGGCATCGGCGTGTTCGAGATCGCCGAAGAAGCCATCCGCATGCACAAGGCCGCCTTCAGCGACGACCCCGTGCTGGAAACCATGCTGGACGCCGGCGGCGAATACGCCTGGCGCGCCCGTGGCGAAGAGCACATGTGGAGCCCCGACGCCATCGCCAAGCTGCAGCACTCCACCCGTGCCAACAACTGGAACACGTACAAGGAATACGCGCAGATCATCAACGACCAGAGCCGCCGCCACATGACGCTGCGCGGCCTGTTCGAGTTCAAGTTCGATCCGGCCAAGGCGATTCCGGTGGACCAGGTCGAGTCGGCCAAGGAAATCGTCAAGCGCTTCGCCACCGGCGCCATGTCGCTGGGCTCGATCTCCACCGAGGCGCACGCCACGCTGGCCGTCGCCATGAACCGCATCGGCGGCAAGAGCAACACCGGCGAGGGCGGCGAAGACGCGGCGCGCTACCGCCAGGAATTGAAGGGCATCCCGATCAAGCAGGGCGATACGCTCAAGAGCGTGATCGGCGCCGAGAACGTCGAGGTCGACCTGCCCCTGCAGGACGGCGATTCGCTGCGCTCGCGCATCAAGCAGGTCGCTTCGGGCCGTTTCGGCGTCACGGCCGAATACCTCTCGTCGGCCGACCAGATCCAGATCAAGATGGCCCAGGGCGCCAAGCCCGGCGAAGGCGGCCAGCTGCCCGGCGGCAAGGTCAGCAACTACATCGGCAAGTTGCGCCACAGCGTGCCGGGCGTGGGCCTGATCTCGCCCCCGCCGCACCACGACATCTACTCCATCGAGGATCTGGCCCAGCTGATCCACGACCTGAAGAACGTGGCGCCGCACGCCAGCATCAGCACCAAGCTGGTGTCCGAAGTGGGCGTAGGCACCATCGCTGCCGGCGTGACCAAGTGCAAGAGCGACCACCTGGTGATCGCCGGCCACGACGGCGGCACGGGCGCATCGCCCTGGTCGTCGATCAAGCATGCCGGCGGCCCGTGGGAGATCGGCCTGGCCGAAACCCAGCAGACCCTGGTGCTGAACCGCCTCCGGGGCCGCGTGCGCGTGCAGGCCGACGGCCAGATGAAGACCGGCCGCGACGTCGCCATCGGCGCGCTGCTGGGCGCCGATGAATTCGGCTTCGCCACCGCGCCGCTGGTGGTCGAGGGCTGCATCATGATGCGCAAGTGCCACCTGAACACCTGCCCGGTGGGCGTGGCCACGCAGGACCCGGAGCTGCGCAAGAAGTTCTCGGGCAAGCCCGAGCACGTGGTGAACTACTTCTTCTTCATCGCCGAAGAAGTCCGCCAGATCATGGCGCAGCTGGGCATCGCCAGGTTCGACGACCTGATCGGCCGGGCCGACCTGCTGGACGTGCGCGCCGGCATCGCCCACTGGAAGGCCCGCGGACTGGACTTCAGCCGCCTCTTCGCCCAGCCCAACGTGCCGGCCGACGTGCCGCGTTTCCACGTCGACGTGCAGGACCACAACATCGAACACACGCTGGACCGCAAGCTGATCGAGCGCAGTCGCCCCGCCATCGACAAGGGCGAGCGCGTGCAGTTCATCGAGGTGGCCCGCAACGTGAACCGCTCCGTGGGCGCCATGCTCTCGGGCGAAGTCACCCGCGCGCACCCTGAAGGTCTGCCCGACGACAGCATCCGCATCCAGCTCGAAGGCACGGGCGGGCAGTCGTTCGGCGCCTTCCTCACGCGCGGCATCACGCTGTACCTGATCGGCGATGCCAACGACTACACCGGCAAGGGCCTGTCGGGCGGCCGGGTGGTGGTGCGCCCCAGCATCGACTTCCGCGGCGACACGGTGCGCAACACCATCGTTGGCAACACGGTGATGTACGGCGCAACCTCGGGCGAATCGTTCTTCAGTGGCGTGGCCGGCGAACGCTTCGCGGTGCGCCTCTCGGGTGCGTCCACGGTGGTGGAGGGCACGGGCGACCATGGCTGCGAATACATGACGGGCGGCACCGTTGTGGTGCTGGGCAAGACGGGCCGCAACTTCGCGGCCGGCATGAGCGGCGGCGTGGCCTATGTCTATGACGAGGACGGCCTCTTCCACACCCGCTGCAACCTGTCGATGGTGACGCTGGAGCGTGTGCTCTCTGCCGACGAGCAGGCCGCCAGCGTGCCCGGCGCCATCTGGCACCGCGGCCAGTCCGACGAAGCCCAGCTCAAGAAGATGCTGGAAGACCACAACCGCTGGACCGGCAGCAAGCGCGCGCGCGAACTGCTGGACAACTGGGCGGCATCGCGGGCCAAGTTCGTCAAGGTCTTCCCGACCGAGTACAAGCGTGCCCTGTCCGAAATCAACGAACGCAAGGCGCTCGAGGAACCCGCGACCCCACCGGTCGCCAACCCTCCGAAGAAGGAAGCCACGGCCGCCGCCAAGTAAGGCGCAGGCCCAGCCACCCCACCGCATTCACCGACATCAGGACAGACATCATGGGAAAGACCACCGGCTTCATGGAGTACGAGCGCATCGAGGAGGGCTACCGCCCGCCGTCCGAGCGCCTGAAGCACTACAAGGAATTCGTCATCGGCCTCGATGACCAGCAAGCCAAGATCCAGGGCGCGCGCTGCATGGACTGCGGCACGCCGTTCTGCAACAACGGCTGCCCGGTCAACAACATCATTCCGGACTTCAACGACCTGGTCTATCAGCAGGACTGGAAGAGCGCCATCGCCGTGCTGCACAGCACGAACAACTTCCCCGAGTTCACCGGCCGCATCTGCCCCGCGCCCTGCGAGGCCGCCTGCGTGCTGAACGTGAATGACGACCCGGTGGGCATCAAGTCCATCGAGCACGCCATCATCGACCGCGCCTGGGCCGAGGGCTGGGTCAAACCGCTGGTGCCCAAGCACAAGACCGGCAAGAAGATCGCCGTGGTGGGCTCGGGCCCCGCCGGCATGGCGGCGGCGCAGCAGCTGGCGCGCGTGGGCCACGACGTGACCCTGTTCGAGAAGAACGACCGCATCGGCGGCCTGCTGCGCTACGGCATTCCCGACTTCAAGATGGAGAAGTCGCACATCGACCGCCGTGCAGAGCAGATGGTCGCCGAGGGCGTGACCATCCGTACTGGCGTGTTCATCGGCGCGGCCAAGGACGGCCTGGGCAAGGGTTCCAAGGTCACCAACTGGGCCAAGGAAACCATCAGCCCCGAGCAGTTGCAGAAGGACTTCGACGCCGTGCTGCTAACGGGCGGCGCCGAGCAATCGCGCGACCTGCCGGTGCCCGGCCGCGACCTGGACGGCGTGCACTTCGCCATGGAATTCCTGCCCCAGCAGAACAAGGTCAACGCCGGCGACAAGCTCAAGGGCCAGCTGCGCGCAGACGGCAAGCACGTCATCGTGATCGGCGGCGGCGACACCGGCAGCGACTGCGTGGGCACCAGCAACCGCCACGGCGCGGCGAGCGTCACGCAGTTCGAGCTGATGCCCCAGCCGCCCGAGGAAGAGAACCGCCCGCTGACCTGGCCCTACTGGCCGATCAAGCTGCGCACCAGCTCCAGCCACGAAGAAGGCTGCGAGCGCGAGTTCGCCATCTCCACCAAGGAACTGCTGGGCGAGAAGGGCAAGGTCACCGGCCTGAAGACCGTGCGCGTCGAATGGAAGGACGGCAAGATGGTCGAGGTCGCCGGCTCCGAGCAGGTGCTGAAGGCCGACCTGGTGCTGCTGGCCATGGGCTTCGTGAGCCCGGTCGCCGCCGTGCTGGACGCCTTCGGCGTGGACAAGGATGCGCGTGGCAATGCCAAGGCGACGACCGACTTCGACGGCGGTTACGCCACCAACGTGCCCAAGGTGTTCGCCGCCGGCGACATCCGCCGCGGCCAGTCGCTGGTGGTCTGGGCCATCCGCGAAGGCCGCCAGGCCGCACGGGCGGTGGACGAATTCCTGATGGGCTACTCCGACCTGCCGCGTTGAGCGAATCGGCCTGCGGGCCGCTCCAGGACAAACGGCGCCGCGAGGCGCCGTTTGTCATTGCAGGCCAGGCAGTGCATGCATCCATCGGGCTTTTGCTATTAAATATATAGCGTCATGCCCTGGTGGAACAAGCGCTACAGCCCTGTTTCATTCAAATTCCAGCGTCACTTCATGGTGATGGTGGTGTTCACCCCATCAGAGCGAGCGCCTTCCTCGTACCAGCGCGCCGTCACCGTCTTGGTCTGCGTCCAGAACTGCACCGCCTGCTTGCCGTTCGGCCCCAGGTCGCCCAGCTTGGAGGCGCGCGAGCCGGTGAAGCTGAAGTAGGCCACCGGCACCGGAATCGGCACGTTGATGCCGACCTGGCCCACGTTGATGTCGTGCTGGTACTTGCGCGCCGCCCAGCCGCTGCTGGTGAAGATGGAGGTGCCGTTGCCGTTCGGGTTGCGGTTGATGAAGGCGATGGCGTCCTCCAGCGTGTCGACGCACACCACGTTGAGCACCGGGCCAAAGATCTCCTGCTGGTAGATGTCCATGGCGTCGGTCACGTCGGCGAAGACTGTGGGGCCGACGAAGTTGCCCTTCTCGTGGCCGGGCACCACGCAGTCGCGGCCGTCCAGCAGCAGGCGGGCGCCCTGGGCCTGGCCGGCGGCGATCAGGTCCACCACCCGCTGCTTGGCGCGCGGGTTGACCAGCGGGCCCAGGTCGGCGCGGCGGTCGGTGCCGGGGCCGACCTTCATGGCGCGCGACTTGTCCACCAGCTCGGGCAGCCAGTCGCGGGCCGCGCCCACCAGCACGGCCACCGAATTGGCCATGCAGCGCTGGCCCGCCGCGCCGAACGCGGAACCCAGCAGGTTGTTGAGCGCATGCTCCTTGGGCGCGTCGGGCATGACCACGCAGTGGTTCTTGGCGCCCATCATCGACTGCACGCGCTTGCCCGCCTCGCTGGCGCGGCGGTAGATGTGCGTGCCGACATGGGTGGAGCCGATGAACGACAGCGCCTTGATGTCCGGGTGGTCGCACAGCATGTCGGCCACCTCGGGCCCGCCGTGCACCACGTTCAGCACGCCGGGCGGCACGCCCGCTTCGTGCGCCAGCTCCACCAGCCGCATGGTGGAGCTCGGGTCCTGCTCGGAGGGCTTGAGCACGAAGGTGTTGCCGCAGGCGATGGCCATCGGGAACATGAAGCAGGGCAGCATCACCGGGAAGTTGAAGGCGGTGATGCCCGCGCCCACGCCCAGCGGCTGCATCAGGTTGTACACGTCCACGCCGGTGGCGGCGTTCTCGGCGATCTCGCCCAGCTGCAGCGTGGTGATCGAGCAGGCGTGCTCCACCACCTCCAGCCCGCGGCCGACTTCGCCCTCGGCGTCGGGCAGCGTCTTGCCGTGCTCGCGGGTGATGAGCTGGGCCAGCTCGGCCGTGTGCTCGCGGATCAGATTCTGCAGCCGCAGCATGACGCGCATGCGTGCGCCCAGCGACGTGCTGCGCCAGGTCTGGAAGGCCTCCTGCGCGGTGGCGACGGCCAGGTCCACTTCCTCGCGGGTGGCGAAGGGCACGCGGGCCACCACCTCCTGCGTGGCGGGGTTGGTCACGTCGCGCCACTCGGTGCTCCGCGACGGGTAGGGCTTGCCGCCGATGAAGTGGTGGATGGTGGCGGGCTGGGATGCGGATGCGGTCATGGGCTGATGCTGTCTGGAGGGAAGAGGGGATGCGTCACTGCTTCACCAGCGGGCAGCTCGACTGCGCCAGCGGTTTGAAGGCGGTGGCGGCGGGGATGGTGCTCACCGTCTTGTAGTAGTCCCAGGCGCCCTTGGACTCGTTCGGCGCCTTGACCTGGAAGAGGTACATGTCATGGATCACGCGCCCATCGGGGCGGATGCTGGCGTTGCGCATCACCGGGTCGTCGATGGGCAGCTCCCGCATCTTGCGGGCCACGGCCTTCGACTCGTCCGTCTTGGCCGCCGCCACCGACTTCAGGTAGTGCAGCACGCTCGAATACACGCCAGCCTGCACCAGGGTCGGCTTGTAGCCCTTGTGCAGCTTCTCGAAGCGGGTGGCGAAGGCGCGGGTCTTGTCGTCCATGTCCCAGTAGAAGCCTTCGGAGAACATCAGGCCCTGCGCCTGGCGCAGCCCCAGCGAATGCACGTCGGTCAGGAACATCAGCAGCGACGCCACCTTCTGGTCCTTGGTGCCGATGCCGAACTCGCGCGCCGCCTTGATGGCGTTGACCGTGTCCTGCGCGCCGTTGGCCAGGCCGATCACCTGGGCCTTGGAGTTCTGCGCCTGCAGGATGAACGAGGAGAAATCGCTCGCGTTCAGCGGATGGCGCACGCTGCCGACCACCGTGCCGCCGTTGGCCTGCACCATGGCTCTCGCGTCCTTTTCCAGCGAATGGCCGAAGGCGTAGTCCACGGTGATGAAGTACCAGCTCTTGTCGCCGTTGCGCGTCAGGGCCGCAGCGGCGCCCGAGGCCGAGGAGTAGGTGTCGAACATCCAGTGAAAGCCGTTCTCCGCGCATTCCTCGTCGGTCAGGCGCGTGGTCGCCGGGCCGCTGTAGAGGGCGATGCCGCCCTTTTCGCGCACCAGCTTCTGTACCGCCAGGGCGGCGGCGGAATTGGTGATGTCGGCGATGGCGTCCACCCCGTCGCGGTCCAGCCACTCGCGCGTCTTGGTGGCGGCGATGTCGGCCTTGTTCTGGTGATCGGCGCTCACCACGTCGATCTTCATGCCCTGGCAGTCGGCTTTCAGGCAGTCCTCCACCGCCATGCGCGCCGCCACCACCGAGCCGGCGCCGCCCATGCCGGAATAGGGGCCGGCCATGTCGGTGAGCACGCCGATCCTCACCGTGTCGCCCGAAAACTGGGCGGATGCCTGGCTGGCCGCGCCGAGCGCGAGTACCGCGCAGGCCAGCGCGTGTCTGTTCAATCGCATGGTTTGTCTCCTTGGGTCTTTTTTTGTAGGGCGGGCCAGGCGCTCGCCGTGCCCAAAACCACTGTAAGCCAGCACTTCTGCAACCAGTTAGGGCGTTTGGGCATATCGTTCTTGCAAATTTGCAATCCCTCGCCCAATCACCCTCGCCATGGCCATCGCTCACACCAACTGGGACAACCTGCGCCTCTTCCTCATGGTGGTGCGGGCCGGTTCCGCCCAGGAAGCCGCCCGCCGCCTGGAGGTCGATCACTCCACCGTCACCCGCCGCCTGCACAAGCTCGAAAAGGAACTGGGCGCGCAGCTGTTCGAGCGCACGCCGGCCGGGCTGGTGCTGACCCAGACCGGGCACCGCCTGCTGGAACATGCGGAGCAGATGGAGAACGCCATGGTGCGGGTGAGCGAAGACATCGGCGGCGAGCGGCACGCGCTGACCGGCCAGGTGCGGCTGGGCGCCACCGAGGGTTTCGGCAGCTTCTTCCTGGCGCAGCACCTGGGCGAATTCACCGCCCGGCACCCGGGCATCGAGGTCGAGCTGCTCATCGTGCCGCGCTTCATCAACCTGTCGCAGCGCGAGGCCGACCTGGCCGTGAACATCGAGCGGCCGCAGGCCAGCGGCCAGGTCTGCAGCAAGCTGTGCGACTACCGGCTGCGCCTCTATGCCAGCCGGGACTACCTGGCCCGCCACCCGCCCATAGCCCGGCCGGCCGACCTGCAGGGCCACCGCTTCGTCGGCTATGTGGAGGAACTGGTGTTCAGCAACGCGCTGCGCTACTTCGCCGAGGCCGTGCCGCAGGCGCACACCGCGCTGCGCAGCACCAGCGTGGTGGCGCAGTACCAGTGGGCCTGCGCAGGGCAGGGGCTGGCGGTGCTGCCCTGCTTCATGGCCGCGCACCAGCCGCAACTGGTGCCGGTGCTGGCCGACGTGATCGACGTGCAGCGCACCTTCTGGGTGGCCGCGCCCGCGAACCGGCGTAACCTGGCCCGGGTGCGCGCGGTGTGGGACTTTCTGCGGGACACCGTGGAGCGGCATCGCCAGCTGTTGATGGGCGGCGGCGGGGCTTGATCCGGCGTGGCGACGCGCCCGCGCCTTCGGTGGGACAATCGCGGGTTCGGCCCGGGCATGCCCGGGCGTTTTCTTTTGTCCCCAAGGATTCGTCACGCCATGAAGAAATTCGCCACCGCCGCCCTGTTCACCCTGGGCGTCGCACTCGCCGGTTGCTCCAAGCAGGAGCCCGCCGCGCCGGCTGCTGCCGCCGTCCCCGCGCCGGCCGCCATCAGCAAGATCGTGGTGGGCCTGGACGACAACTTTCCGCCCATGGGCTTTCGCGACGACAAGAACCAGCTGGTCGGCTTCGACATCGACATGGCCCGCGAGGCCGCCAGGCGCATGGGCGCGGAGGTGGACTTCAAGCCCATCGACTGGAGCGCCAAGGAGGCCGAACTGTCGGGCCAGCGCGTGGATGCGCTGTGGAATGGTCTCACCATCACCGAAGAGCGCAAGCAGAACATCGCCTTCACCGCGCCCTACATGGAAAACCACCAGATCGTCGTGGTGCCCGCGCAGTCGGCCATCAAGACGAAGGCCGACCTCGCCGGCAAGACCGTCGGCGCGCAGGACGGCTCCAGCGCCGTGGATGCGGTGAAGAAGGACGACGCGGTGTTCAAGTCGTTCAAGGCATTCAAGACCTTCGGCGACAACGTGACCGCGCTGATGGATCTCTCCACCGGCCGGCTGGACGCCGTGGTGGTCGATGAAGTGGTGGGCCGCTACTACGTCGCCAAAAAGCCGCAGGACTATGCCGTGCTGGAAGACAACTTCGGCACCGAGGACTACGGCGTCGGCGTGCGCAAGGACGACACCGCCCTGCAGGGCCGCCTGGATGCGGCGCTGGGCGAGATGAAGCAGGACGGCACGGCCGCCAGGATCGCCGAGCAGTGGTTCGGCAAGAACATCATCAAATAACTTCGGCGCATCCCCTGGGCGGCTTCTCCGCTTCCCCCTTCTCTCGCCTCGCTGCGCGATGCGGGAAGGGGGACGCAGCCGGCGCGGCGGGGCGGCCCTTGCGCGGCTGCCGCTGGTATGGGGCCGCGCTAGCGCCTGGGGCTTGGGCCCTGCCAGTCGCTGCACTGCAGACAACAGACTTCGTAGCAGATAGATGGATTACGTTCTTTCCCTTCTGGGGCCGCTGGCGCAGGGCGCGTCGGTCACCCTGAAGCTCTTTGTCATCACGCTCGCGCTGGCGGTGCCGCTGGGGCTGGTGCTCGCGCTGGCGCGCACCTCGCGCTGGCGGCTGCTGTCGGGCGTGGTCAACGGCTACATCTGGCTCATGCGCGGCACGCCGCTCATGCTGCAGATGCTGTTCATCTACTTCGCGCTGCCGTTCGTGCCGGTCATCGGCGTGCGGCTGCCGGACTTTCCGGCGGCGGTGGTGGCGTTCGCGCTCAACTACGCGGCCTACTTCGCCGAGATCTTCCGCGCCGGCATCCAGTCGGTGGACCGGGGCCAGTACGAGGCCGCCCGCGTACTGGGCATGACCTACGGCCAGACCATGCGCCGCATCGTGCTGCCGCAGATGGTGCGCCGCGTGCTGCCGCCCATGAGCAACGAGACGATCACCCTGGTCAAGGACACCTCGCTCATCTACGTGCTGGCCCTGAACGACCTGCTGCGCGCCGCGCGCGGCTTCGTGCAGCGCGACTTCACGACCACGCCGTTCATCGTGGCGGCGGCTTTCTACCTTCTCATGACCCTGGTGCTGACCTGGGGCTTCCAGCGGCTGGAGCGGCGCTATGCCAAGCACGACGAGTAACGACCCCGCTGGCGCCGCGCCGATGATCGAGGCGCGGGACCTCCACAAGGCCTTCGGGCGCACCCAGGTGCTGCAGGGCGTGTCGCTGTCGCTGCGCCGGGGAGAAGTGGTGGCCGTGATCGGCCCCTCGGGTTCCGGCAAGAGCACCTTCCTGCGCTGCCTGAACCGGCTGGAGACCATCGACCGGGGCCACGTCGCCATCGGCGGCGAGGTGCTGGCCACGACCGATGCCGAAGGCCGCTGCAGCTACGTGCCCGAGGCCGAGCTGCGCCGCATCTGCCGCAAGACCGGCATGGTGTTCCAGCACTTCAACCTGTTCCCGCACCTGACCGTGCTGCAGAACGTGATCGAGGCGCCGATGGTGGTGCAGGGCGTGCCGCGCGACGCGGCCATCGCCCGGGCCGAGGCGCTGCTGGCCAAGGTCGGCCTGGCGGAAAAGCGCAACAACTACCCGGCGCGGCTGTCGGGCGGGCAGAAGCAGCGCGTCGCCATCGCCCGGGCGCTGGCCATGGAGCCGGAGATCATGCTGTTCGACGAGCCCACCTCGGCGCTGGACCCCGAACTCACTGGCGAGGTGCTGCGCACCATGCGCGCCCTGGCGCAGGAGCACATGACCATGCTGGTGGTGACGCACGAGATGGGCTTCGCGCGCGAGGTGGCGCACACGGCGGTGTTCATGGACCAGGGCCGCATCGTCGAGTCGGGCCCGGCCGCCGCGTTGTTTGCCCAACCTCGGCACGATCGCACCCGGGGCTTTCTGCGCAGCATGCTGTGATTTGCGGTTGCAACATCGATGCGGGGTGTTTTCGATTCGAATCGGCCTCCCGCGCAGGCACATCAAGCGCGTTAAGCTATGAAAAATATAGCAATTCCAAGGGGTGAAATCTGCAAACATGCATGCATGTATGTTTAAGGTACCATCGTCCCACAGCCGCTTTTCCCGTCTGCGGAGACAATTCGCCGCGTCCCCGTTCCATCACCGCCGACTTCACCCTCGCATGCCATCCCCCACCGCCCTGGTCGAACTGCGCAACGTCACGTTCTCGTACGGAGACCGCGTGATCCTGCGCGACGTGTCGCTGGCGGTGCCGCTTGGCAAGGTCACGGCGCTGATGGGCGCCTCCGGCGGCGGCAAGACGACGGTGCTGCGCCTGATCGGCGGCCAGCAGAAGGCACAGCAGGGCGAAGTGCTGGTGGACGGGCAGGACGTCGGCCGCATGGACTCGGGTGCGCTCTATGCCGCCCGCCGGCGCATGGGCATGCTGTTCCAGTTCGGCGCGCTGTTCACCGACATGAGCGTGTTCGAGAACGTGGCCTTTCCGTTGCGCGAGCACACCGACCTACCTGAGGAGCTGATCCGCGACATCGTGCTGATGAAGCTGCACGCGGTGGGCCTGCGCGGGGCGCGGGAGCTCATGCCCAGCCAGATCTCCGGCGGCATGGCCCGCCGCGTGGCGCTGGCGCGGGCCATCGCGCTCGACCCGCAGCTCATCATGTACGACGAGCCCTTCGCCGGACTCGACCCCATCTCCCTGGGTATCGCCGCGCAGCTGATCCGCCAACTGAACGACGCCATGGGCCTGACCACGCTGGTGGTTTCGCACGACGTGGAGGAAACCTTCCGCGTGGCCGACCACGTCATCGTGCTGGGGCCGGGCACCGTCGCGGCGCAGGGCACGCCGGACGAAGTGCGCGCCAGCACCGACCCGCTGGTGCGCCAGTTCGTCAACGCCCTGCCCACCGGCCCTGTGCCCTTTCATTACCCCGGCCCGACGCTGGCCGACGACTTCGGCCCGGTGGGCGGTGTGCAGGCCGGAGGTGCGCGATGAGCTGGTGGCGTCCGTCCGACGTAGGTTTCGCCGTACGCAGCAAGCTGGCCGATCTGGGGCTGGCGACGCGTCTCTTCGTGCGGCTCGTGGCGCTGGTCGGCCCCACGCTGCGGCGGCCCGCGCTGCTGCGCGACCAGATCCATTTCCTCGGCAACTATTCGCTCTCGATCATCGCCATGTCGGGCCTGTTCGTGGGCTTCGTGCTGGCGCTGCAGGGCCACAACGTGCTGCAGCGCTACGGCTCGGCCAATGCGCTGGGGCTGGTGGTCACGCTGAGCCTGGTGCGTGAACTCGGGCCCGTGGTCACCGCGCTGCTGTTCGCCGGCCGGGCGGGCACCTCGCTCACCGCCGAGATCGGCCTGATGCGCGCCGGCGAGCAGCTGTCGGCCATGGAGATGATGGCCGTGGACCCGGTGCGCCGCATCCTCGCGCCGCGCTTCTGGGGCGGCGTGATCGCCATGCCGCTGCTGGCGGCGGTGTTCAGCGCCGTCGGCGTCATCGGCGGCTGGATCGTGGGCGTGCTGATGATCGGCGTCGACACCGGCGCCTTCTGGGGCCAGATGCAAAGCGGCGTGGACGTGTTCAAGGACGTGGGCAACGGCGTCATCAAGAGCCTGGTGTTCGGCCTGGCCGTCACCTTCATCGCCGTGTTCCAGGGCTATGTCGCCAAGCCCACGCCCGAGGGCGTGTCGCGTGCCACCACCCGCACGGTGGTGGCGGCCTCGCTCGCGGTGCTGGGGCTGGACTTCATCCTCACCGCATTGATGTTCACCCTGTGAGCGGCGCGGCTGAATCTCGCGCACCGACTCACCCGATACACAAGGAAAAATTCACATGCAGCATTCCAAGAACGATCTCTGGGTGGGCCTGTTCGTACTGCTGGGCGGTGCCGCGCTGGTCTTCTTGGCCCTGCAGTCGGCCAACCTGCTGAGCCTGAACTTCCATACCGGCTACCCCATCGTCGCCAAGTTCGACAACATCGGCGGCTTGAAGCCCCAGGCGGCGGTGCGCAGCGCCGGCGTGGTGGTCGGCCGCGTGCAGTCCATCACCTTCGACGACCAGACCTTCCGCGCCAACGTGACGCTGGACCTGGACAAGCGCTACGCCTTCCCGAAGGACAGCTCGTTCAAGATCCTCACCAGCGGCCTGCTGGGAGACCAATACATCGGCGTGGAAGCCGGTGCCGACGAAAAGAACCTGGCCGCAGGCGACGTGGTGACCGCCACGCAGTCGGCCATCGTGCTGGAAAACCTGATCGGACAGTTCCTGTACGGCAAGGCCGAAGAGGGCGCCTCGGGCGCGGGAAACAAGAAATGACAATGACAAACCACATCCACCACCTGCCGGCAGCCGCCCGGCGCGGCGCAGGCTCCGCCTCGCTGGCCATCGGCGCATTGCTGCTGGCCGGCTGCGCCACCGGCCCCGACGCCAACCCGCGCGACCCGCTCGAGCCCTACAACCGCACGATGACGCGCTTCAACGACCAGGTCGACCGCGCCGTCTTCAAGCCCGTCGCCACCGCCTACCGCGACACCGTGCCCTCGCCCGTCCGCACCGGCGTCAGCAACTTCTTCTCGAACCTGAACGACGTCTGGTCTTTCGTGAACAACGTGCTGCAGCTGAAGGGCAGCGAGGCCATGGACAGCCTCGTGCGCTTCAACGTCAACACCGTGTTCGGCCTGGGCGGCGTGCTCGACATCGCCTCGGAAATGGGCATTCCCCGCCGCCGCACCGACTTCGGCCTGACCCTGGGCAGCTACGGCGTGCCGACCGGCCCCTACCTGGTGCTGCCGCTGCTGGGCCCCTCCACCGTGCGCGACACGGTGGCGCTGCCGGTCGATGCGCGTGGCAACCTGCTGCAGGTGGTCGATCCGGTGTCGGCCCGCAACCAGCTCTACGCCCTGCGCCTGGTGGACACCCGTGCCAACCTGCTGTCGGCAGGCAATGTGCTGGAGACCGCCGCGCTGGACCGTTACACCTTCACCCGCGACGTGTACCTGCGCGTGCGCGCCCAGGAGGTCGACCCCATCGGGTTCGGCAACAGCAGCGGCGGCAGCGGCGGCAACGCCACCGGCGCGGGCGGCGGCAACGCGACCAACAACAACGACGACGGCTACGACCCGGACGCCGGCAAACTGCCGCCCGAGCCGAACTGAGCGCCGTTCGCCCCGTATCGGGGGGGCGTGTCGGCTAAGGCGCCGACACCGGCGCGGGCCGAGTCCCGTGGGCGGCACGGCGCACTGCATGTCGCTGGCGCGGCTGTTGCATCGACTTGCAACCGGGTACTCGTCCGACGCATTGCGCGCGGGCTGAAATCCCACAATGCCGCTTGAACCCATGGCAGGCGCACTCGTTGGTGCCTGCCCGACGAAAGGAATGAAAAAGATGACGATTCTGCGACGCGATCTGGGCCGCTGGGCCCTGGCACTGGCCGCTGCCACCACACTGGCGGGCCCCATGGCGGCCTGGGCGGCCGATGAAGCCCCCGACGAGCTGGTACGGCGCCTGTCCTCCGACGTGCTCGAGAAAGTGCGCGCCGACAAGTCGCTGCAGCGTGGCGACATCAACCGCGTGGTGGCCCTGGTCGACCAGACCATCCTGCCGCACGTGAATTTCCGCCGCATGACGGCCGCCGCCGCCGGCCCCGCCTGGCGCCAGGCCACGCCGCAGCAGCAGGCGCGCCTGCAGGACGAATTCAAGACCCTGCTCATCCGCACCTATTCGGGCGCACTGAACCAGGTCAGCGACCAGACCATCACCGTCAAGCCCCTGCGCATGTCGCCGGAAGACAAGGACGTGCTGGTGCGCACCGAGATCAAGGGCCGGGGCGAGCCGGTGCAGCTGGACTACCGCCTCGAGAAGACCCCGGGCGAGGGCGCGGGCTGGAAGGTCTACAACCTCAACGTGATGGGCGTGTGGCTGGTCGATACCTACCGCAGCCAGTTTGCCCAGGAGATCAATGCCAAGGGCATTGACGGCCTGATCGAGTCGCTGGCCGCGCGCAACAAGACCAACGCCGGCAAGACCAGCTGATCGGTACCGAGGCTCGCATGCTGGTGCTTCCGCCCGAACTGACCCATGCGCAGGCCACCGCGAGCCTGCGCATGCTGCTGGAAGGCCTGAAGGCCTACCGCGACCCGGCGCTGGTGGTGGACGCCACGGCGCTAACCACCTTCGATTCGTCCGCGCTGGCCGTGCTGCTCGAGTGCCGCCGCAACGCGCTCTCCGAGGGCAAGACCTTCGCCGTCAAGTCGCTGCCCCCCGCGCTGGCCACCCTGGCCGGCCTCTACGGCGTGGACGAGCTCCTGCCCGCCGCCTGAACCCCGCCCGCCCACACCCGGGCGCCCCCGCTGCGCCGCGCCGCGTGCCGGGCGGCCCGGCGCCGATGGCCCCGGGCCCACCGCTTGCACACCGAGGCCGTAAAATCGCGGGCTCCCATGCCCATGCCCGCCGTCTCCTTCCAATCCGTCTCCAAGACCTTCCACACGGCCAAGGGCCCTTTCCAGGCGCTCGATGGCGTCAGCCTTGACATCGAGGAGGGCGAGTTCTTCGGCCTGCTGGGCCCCAACGGCGCCGGCAAGACCACACTCATCAGCATCCTTGCCGGGCTGGCGCGTGCCACCGGCGGCCGCGTGCTGGTGCAGGGCAGCGACGTGCAGTCCGACTACGCCGCCGCCCGCCGCAAGCTGGGCGTGGTGCCGCAGGAGCTGGTGTTCGACCCGTTCTTCAACGTGCGCGAGGCGCTGCGCATCCAGTCCGGCTACTTCGGGGTGAAGAACAACGACGCCTGGATCGACGAGCTGCTCGAAAACCTGGGCCTGGCCGACAAGGCCACGTCCAACATGCGCCAGCTCTCGGGCGGCATGAAGCGCCGCGTGCTGGTCGCGCAGGCGCTGGTGCACAAGCCGCCCATCATCGTGCTGGACGAGCCGACGGCCGGGGTCGACGTGGAATTGCGCCAGACGCTGTGGCAGTTCGTCGCCCGCCTCAACAAGCAGGGCCACACGGTGCTGCTCACCACCCACTACCTGGAAGAGGCCGAAGCGCTCTGCAACCGCATCGCCATGCTCAAGCGCGGCGCCAGCGGCGGGCAGGTGGTGGCGCTGGCCACCACGTCCGAGCTGCTGCAGGCCGCTTCGGGCAGCGTGCTGCAGTTCAAGACCGACGTGGCGCTGCCCCCGGCGCTGGCGGTGCTGGCGCGGGTCACCGGCCGCATCGTGCAGCTGCCGGCCCAGGACGCGGCCGAGATCGAAAGCCACCTGGCCGCGCTGCGCGTGGCGGGCGTGGACGTGCACGACCTGGAGATTCGCCGCCCCGACCTGGAGGACGTGTTCCTGCAGGTGATGTCCGGCACCTCGGCCTCCAACATTCCCCTGGGCGAGGTGGCGCTATGACCGGCTGGCAGACCCTGTTCTACAAGGAGATCCTGCGGTTCTGGAAGGTGAGCTTCCAGACCGTCGCCGCGCCGGTGCTCACCGCCGTGCTCTACCTGCTGATCTTCGGCCACGTGCTCGAAGACCACGTGAAGGTCTACGACCGCATCGGCTACACCGCGTTCCTGGTGCCGGGCCTGGTGATGATGAGCATCCTGCAGAACGCCTTCGCCAACAGCTCGTCCAGCCTGGTGCAGAGCAAGATCATGGGCAGCCTCGTCTTCGTACTGCTCACGCCGCTGTCGCACTGGGGCTGGTTCGTGGCGTACGTGGGCTCGTCCATCGTGCGCGGGCTGGCTGTGGGGCTGGGGGTGTTCGTGGTTACGCTGGCGTTTGCCCGGCCCGAATTCGCCGCGCCGCTCTGGATCGTGGTGTTCGCGCTGCTGGGCGCCGCGCTGCTGGCCACGCTGGGCCTGATCGCGGGCCTCTGGGCCGACAAGTTCGACCAGATGGCGGCCTTCCAGAATTTCGTCATCGTGCCCATGACCTTCCTCTCGGGCGTCTTCTACTCCATCCAGTCGCTGCCGCCCTTCTGGCAGACCGTGAGCCATCTGAACCCGTTCTTCTACATGATCGACGGCTTCCGCTACGGCTTTTTCGGGCAGAGCGATACGTCCCCGTGGCTGAGCCTGGCCATCGTCGGCTTCGCCTGGCTGGCCGTGAGCGCGCTGGCCGTGCACCTGCTGCGCACCGGCTACAAGATCAGAAACTGAAAAACCCCATGACCGCAGACGACCTCAAGCACCTCATCGCCTCCGGCCTCGCATGCGAGCACATCGCGCTCGAAGGCGACGGCCGCCACTGGTACGCCACCATCGTGTCGTCCGAGTTCGAGGGCAAGCGCGCCATCCAGCGCCACCAGCGCGTCTACGCCACCCTGGGCACCAAGATGCACACCGACGAGGTGCACGCCCTGTCGATGAAGACCTTCACCCCCGCCGAATGGGCGGCGCAGCCGTCGAACGGCTGAGTCGGTACTCGATTCGCTATAAAAATAATAGCTATAGGCGCTTATGGGTCAAGCGCCTGGGCTGATTTTGACTCCAAGAACATCGGGCGAAACGCCATGGACAAACTCCTGATTCGCGGCGGCCGGCCGCTGCACGGCGAAGTGCTCATCTCCGGCGCCAAGAACGCGGCGCTGCCCGAACTCTGCGCCGCGCTGCTGACGGCCGAGCTGGTCACGCTGCTGAACGTGCCGCGTCTGCAGGACGTGGCCACCATGCTCACGCTGATCCGCAACATGGGCGTGGCGATCGACCGGCCCGCCGTGGCCGATTGCGACGACCGGGTGGAGAACGGCGTTTCCACCGACGTGCACATCGACGCCAGCGGCTTGAACACGCCCGAGGCGCCGTACGAGCTGGTCAAGACCATGCGCGCATCGGTGCTGGCGCTGGGGCCGCTGCTGGCGCGCTTCGGCGAGGCCACGGTGTCGCTGCCGGGCGGCTGCGCCATCGGCTCGCGCCCGGTCGACCAGCACATCAAGGGCCTCTCGGCCATGGGCGCCGAGATCGTGGTCGAGCACGGCTACATGATCGCCAAGCTGGCCGCCGGCCGCACGCGCCTGAAGGGCGCGCACATCACCACCGACATGGTCACGGTGACGGGCACCGAGAACTTCCTCATGGCCGCCACGCTGGCCGAGGGCGAGACGGTGCTGGAGAACGCCGCGCAGGAGCCCGAGATCACCGACCTGGCAGAGATGCTGATCGCCATGGGCGCGCAGATCGAAGGCCACGGCACCAGCCGCATCCGCATCCAGGGCGTGGAGCGGCTGCACGGCTGCACCCACCGCGTGGTGGCCGACCGCATCGAGGCCGGCACCTTCCTCTGCGCCGTGGCCGCCACGGGCGGCGAGGCGCTGCTGCGCCATGGCCGCGCCGACCACCTGGACGCGGTGATCGACAAGCTGCGCGAAGCCGGCGTGCAGGTGCAGGCCGAAGAGGGCGGCATCCGCGTGCGCAGCGGCGGCGCCGGCGGGCTCAAGGCCCAGGGCTTCCGCACCACCGAGTACCCGGGCTTTCCCACCGACATGCAGGCGCAGTTCATGGCGCTGAACGTGGTGGCCCAGGGCACGGCCACGGTCACCGAGACCATCTTCGAAAACCGCTTCATGCACGTGGACGAGCTGCTGCGCCTGGGCGCGCGCATCCGCACCGACGGCAAGGTCGCCGTCATCGAGGGCGCGGCGCGCCTCTCGGGCGCCACGGTGATGGCCACCGACCTGCGGGCCTCTGCCAGCCTGGTCATCGCCGGCCTGGTGGCCGACGGCGAGACCGTGGTCGACCGCATCTACCACCTGGACCGCGGCTACGACTGCATGGAAGCCAAGCTGCGCGGCCTGGGCGCCGATATCGAAAGACTTCAATGAACAGCACCATCACCCTGGCCCTGTCCAAGGGCCGCATCTTCGAGGAAACCCTGCCGCTGCTGGCCGCCGCCGGCATCGAGGTGCTGGAAGACCCGGAAAAATCCCGCAAGCTGATCCTGCCGACCAACCAGCCGCACGTGCGGGTGGTGCTGGTGCGCGCCTCCGACGTGCCGACCTATGTGCAGTACGGCGGCGCCGACCTGGGCGTAACCGGCAAGGACACGCTGATCGAGCACGGCGGCCAGGGCCTCTTCCAGCCGCTGGACCTGCGCATCGCCCGCTGCCGCGTCAGCGTGGCCGTGCGCAGCGACTTCGATTACGCGCGCGCCGTCAAGCAGGGCTCGCGCCTGAAGGTCGCCACCAAGTACACCGCCATCGCGCGCGACTTCTTCGCCGCCAAGGGCGTGCACGTGGACATGATCAAGCTCTACGGCAGCATGGAGCTGGCTCCGCTCACGGGCCTGGCCGACGCCATCGTCGATCTGGTCTCCACCGGCAACACGCTCAAGGCAAACCACCTGGTGGAAGTGGAGCGCATCATGGACATCAGCTCGCACCTGGTGGTGAACCAGGCGGCCCTGAAGCTCAAGCAGGCGCCACTGCGCAGCATCATCGATGCGTTTGCCGGGGCCATAGCGCCCGAGTGAAGACAGGCCGGGCCACGTCGTGACCACCGTTCCGCAAACCGCCGATTTCGCTGACATCGCCCGCCTGGTCGCTGCATCCCGGCAGCAGGCTGTGCAGGCGGTCAACACCTTGCTGGTCGACTTGTACTGGCAGATCGGCGAGCGCATCAGCCGCAGGATCGCAGCGGCCGAGTGGGGCGACGGCGTGGTGGACGAACTCGCCCGATACCTGGCCCGCACGCAGCCGGGGCTGCGCGGATTCACCCGGGCCAACCTGTTCCGGATGCGACAGCTGTACGAAGCCTACTCAGGCAACGAATTAGTCGCACCACTGGTGAGACAAATTCCGTGGACTCATCACCTGATCATCCTCAGCCAGGGCAAGCGTCCTGAAGAGCGTGAGTTCTACGTTCGGTTGACGGCTCGTGAGAGGTGGAGCAAGAGGGAACTGGAGCGTCAGTTCAAGGCCGCCCTTTTCGAGCGCACGGTGCTTCATCCGCTGCAAGCCTCGCCTCTTGCGATGCAAGCCCACCCGGACGTCGCCAGCATCTTCAAGGACAGCTACGTCGTCGAATTCCTCGGGCTGCCTTCCGGCCATGCCGAGGCCGACCTTCACCAGAGCCTGCTCGCCAGGCTCAAGGACTTCCTGATCGAGCTGGGCCGGGATTTCTGCTTCGTCGGCAGCGAATACCCCTTGCAGGTCGGCGGGCGGGACTTCGCGCTCGACCTGCTGTTCTTTCATCGCGGCCTCAACAGCCTAGTGGCCATCGAACTGAAGGTGGGCCGTTTCGAGCCGGAATATCTGGGCAAGCTCAACTTCTACCTCGAAGCGCTGGACCGCGATGTCAAGAAGCCCCATGAGCGTCCTGCCATCGGCGTGCTGCTGTGTGCCAGCAAGGACGACGAGGTGGTCGAATACGCCTTGAGCCGCAGCACCTCGCCCTCGCTGATCGCGGAGTACCAGACACAATTGCCCGACAAGGCGCTGCTGCGCGCGAAGCTGCACGAGTTCTATCTGCAGAACACGCAGTCCGACACCGCCGCGGATTCGAGTAAATGACTATGAAATTAATAGCTAAACCCGCATACCTGTCCACGGTCGACGCCGATTTCGAGCAGAAATTTCAGCAGCGCCTGCACTGGTCTGCCGACACCGACGCCGCCATCGAACAGCGTGTGGCCGACATCCTGGCCGACGTGCAGCAGCGCGGCGATGCGGCCGTGCTGGAATACACCCACCGTTTCGACGGCCTGCAGGCGCAAAGCATGCAGGCGCTGGAATTGACGCAGGCCGAGCTGAAAGCGGCTTTCGACGCGCTCCCCGCCGTGCAGCGCGACGCCCTGGAGGCCGCCGCGGCGCGCGTGCGCCGCTACCACGAGGCGCAGAAGCGGGCCAGCGGCGAGAGCTGGAGCTACCGCGACGAAGACGGCACGCTGCTGGGCCAGAAGGTCACGCCGCTGGACCGCGTGGGCATCTACGTGCCCGGCGGCAAGGCGGCGTATCCGTCCAGCGTGCTGATGAACGCCATTCCCGCGCACGTGGCGGGCGTGGGCGAGATCATCATGGTCGTGCCCACGCCGCAGGGCGCGAAGAACCCGCTGGTGCTGGCCGCGGCCTACGTGGCCGGCGTCACCCGCGCCTTCACCATCGGCGGCGCGCAGGCGGTGGCGGCCCTGGCCCACGGCACCGCCACGGTGCCCAAGGTGGACAAGATCACCGGCCCCGGCAACGCCTATGTGGCCAGCGCCAAGAAGCGCGTCTTCGGCACGGTGGGCATCGACATGATCGCCGGCCCCAGCGAAATCCTGGTGCTGGCCGACGGCACCACGCCGCCCGACTGGGTGGCCATGGACCTCTTCAGCCAGGCCGAGCACGACGAACTGGCGCAATCCATCTTGTTGTGCCCCGATGCGGCCTACATCGATGCCGTGCAGGAAGCCATCGACCGCCTGCTGCCCGAGATGCCCCGCGCCGAGATCATCGCCAAGAGCCTCACCGGCCGCGGCGCGCTGATCCTGACCCAGGACATGGAAGAAGCCTGCGCCATCAGCAACCGCATCGCGCCCGAGCACCTGGAAGTCTCCAGCCGCGACGCGCACCGCTGGGAGCCGCTGCTGCGCCACGCGGGCGCGATCTTCCTGGGGGCCTACACCAGCGAAAGCCTGGGCGACTACTGCGCCGGGCCCAACCACGTGCTGCCCACCAGTGGCACGGCGCGGTTCTCGTCGCCGCTGGGCGTGTACGACTTCCAGAAACGCAGCAGCCTGATCGAGGTGAGCGAGCAGGGTGCGCAGGCGCTGGGCACCATCGCCGCCGAACTGGCCTACGGCGAAGGCCTGCAGGCCCATGCGCGCGCCGCCGAGCTGCGCCTGCAGCCCGTGCCGCCGGCACGGGCCACCCCCTCGCCCGCCAAGGAGTCCGCCGCATGAACCGCCCCATCACCGCTCCCCCGGCCCTGCGGGCGCTCGACCGCATCCGCCCCGACGTGCGCGCCATGCACGCCTACGTCGTGCAGCCCGCCACCGACGCGTTGAAGATGGACGCGATGGAAAACCCGTTCGGCCTGCCCGCGCACCTGCAGGCCGCGCTCGGCCAGCGCCTGGGCGCGCTGGAGCTGAACCGCTACCCCGGCGCGCGCCAGAACGACCTGAAGGCGGCGCTGGCCGCGTATGCCGGCGCGCCCGAAGGCAGCGCGGTGCTGCTGGGCAACGGCTCCGACGAGCTCATCACCCTGCTGGCACTGGCCTGCGCGCAGCCGCATGCCGGTGGCCGGGCGAAGCTGCTCGCGCCCATGCCGGGCTTCGTGATGTACCCGATGAGCGCCCAGTTGCAGGGGCTGGATTTCGTGGGGGTGCCGCTCACGCCCGACTTCGAGCTCGACGAGGCCGCCATGCTCGCCGCCATCGCCGAGCACCGCCCCGCCATCACCTACATCGCCTATCCCAACAACCCCACCGCCACGCTGTGGGACGAGGCCGTGGTGCAGCGCGTCGTGGACGCGGTGGGCGAGCAGGGCGGCATCGTGGTGATGGACGAGGCCTACCAGCCCTTCGCCAGCCGCAGCTGGATCACCCGCATGCGCGCCGAGCCCGAACGCAACGGCCACGTGCTGCTGATGCGCACGCTCAGCAAGTTCGGCCTGGCCGGCGTGCGCCTGGGCTACCTCATCGGCCCCGAGGCGCTGGTGAACGAGATCGACAAGGTGCGCCCGCCCTACAACGTGAGCGTGCTCAACTGCGAGGCCGCGCTGTTCGCACTGGAGCATGCCGAGGTCTTCGCCGCCCAGGCCGCCGAGCTGCGCGCCGCCCGCACCCAGCTGCTGGCCGACCTGCGCGCCATGCCGGGCGTCGAACGCGTGTGGGACAGCGAGGCCAACATGGTGCTGGTGCGCGTGCCCGACGCGGCCCGTGCCTTCGCCGGCATGAAGGAGCGCAAGGTCCTGGTCAAGAACGTTTCTACAATGCACCCACTGCTGGCCGGATGCCTGCGCCTGACGGTCGGCAGCGCCACCGACAACGCCCAGATGCTGGCCGCGCTCCAGGCCTCCCTATGACTTCCTCCGCACTCGTTCCTTCCTCGCCCTCGTCCGAGGCTTCGGCCGACCGCATCGCCGAAGTGAGCCGCACCACCGCCGAGACGCGCATCAGCGTGCGCATCAACCTCGACGGCACGGGCGCGGCGCGCCTCTCGTCCGGCATCGGCTTCTTCGACCACATGCTCGACCAGATCGCCCGCCACGGGCTGATCGACCTGCAGGTGGACTGCGAGGGCGACCTGCACATCGACGGCCACCACACGGTGGAAGACGTCGGCATCACCATCGGCCAGGCGTTCGCGCGGGCCGTGGGCGACAAGAAGGGCATCCGCCGCTACGGCCATGCCTACGTGCCGCTCGATGAAGCCCTGTCGCGCGTGGTGGTCGATTTCTCGGGCCGCCCCGGGCTGCACATGGACGTGAAGTTCACCGCCGGCAGCATCGGCCAGCTCGACACGCAGCTGGTGTACGAATTCTTCCAGGGCTTCGTGAACCATGCGGGGGTGACGCTGCACATCGACAACCTGAAGGGCTTCAACGCCCACCACCAGTGCGAAACCATCTTCAAGGCCTTCGCCCGCGCCCTGCGCGCCGCGCTGGAGCGCGATCCGCGCGCGGCCGGCGTCATTCCCTCGACCAAGGGTTCTCTGTAATTTTTTGGGCCCAATCGGCCTCTGGCGCTCGTCCCATCTGCGCAGACTGCTATGAATAGTGAAGCAAAGACCGTTGCCGTCGTGGACTACGGCATGGGCAATCTGCGGTCGGTGTCGCAGGCCGTGCAGGCCGCCGCCGCCGGCACCGGCTGGACGGTCGTCGTCACCGCCCGGCCCGACGAAGTGCGCGCTGCCCAGCGCGTGGTGCTGCCGGGGCAGGGCGCCATGCCCGACTGCATGCGCGAGCTGCGCGAGTCCGGCCTACAGGAAAGCGTGCTGGAAGCCGCTGCCAGCAAGCCGCTCTTCGGCGTCTGCGTGGGCATGCAGATGCTGCTGGACCACAGCGCCGAGGGCAACACGCCCGGCCTCGGGCTGATTCCGGGCCAGGTCGTGCGGTTCGAGCTGGCCGGGCGCACGCAGGGCGACGGCAGCCGCTACAAGGTGCCGCAGATGGGCTGGAACCGGGTGCGCAAGACGCCCGTGGGCCCGTCGGGCCAGGCCCACCCGGTCTGGGGCCAGATTCCGGACGAGAGCTGGTTCTACTTCGTGCACAGTTTCCACGCCGTGCCGCGTGATGCAGCACACTCTGCGGGCGAAACCGATTACGGTGGCTGGTTCGCGGCGGCCATCGCACGCGATAATATTTTCGCCACGCAGTTCCACCCGGAAAAGAGTGCGGAGCAGGGCCTGGCGCTCTACCGCAATTTCCTGCACTGGAACCCCTGAAATCCCTCAACCCGGCCCCGGCCGATCCAGCCCGTCGCGCTTTTCTTCCATCATGCTGCTCATCCCCGCCATCGACCTCAAGGACGGTCACTGCGTGCGCCTCAAGCAAGGTGACATGGACCAATCCACCACCTTCGGCGAAGACCCGGCCGCGATGGCCCGGCGCTGGGTGGATGCCGGCGCGCGCCGCCTGCACCTGGTCGACCTGAACGGCGCCTTCGCCGGCACGCCCAAGAACTACGCCGCCATCAAGTCCATCCTCAAGGAGGTGGGCGACGACATTCCGGTGCAGCTGGGCGGCGGCATCCGCGACATGGACACCATCGAGAAGTACATCGACGGCGGCCTGCGCTACGTCATCATCGGCACGGCCGCGGTCAAGAACCCCGGCTTCCTGAAGGACGCCTGCAGCGCCTTCGGCGGCCACATCATCGTGGGCCTGGACGCCAAGGACGGCAAGGTCGCCACCGACGGCTGGAGCAAGCTCACCGGCCACGAAGTGGTCGACCTGGCCAGGAAGTTCGAGGACTGGGGTGTCGAGTCCATCATCTACACCGACATCGGCCGCGACGGCATGCTCTCGGGCATCAACATCGACGCCACCGTCAAGCTGGCGCAGGCGCTGACCATCCCGGTCATCGCCTCCGGCGGCCTGGGCAGCATGGCCGACATCGACCAGCTCTGCGCGGTGGAGAGCGAGGGCGTGGAGGGCGTGATCTGCGGCCGCGCCATCTACTCGGGTGACCTGGACTTCGCCGCCGCGCAGGCGCGGGCGGACGAGCTGGCGGGTTGACGCCCGCAGGGCCCCGTCCCTGATGGCATTCCCGAACGCCCGCACCCGCGGGCGTTTTTTCATGGCTGCGTTGCCGGCCCCGCGGTGATCGCTCAGCAGGCGGGCAGCGGCCGCCCCCGGTTCACCGCATCCACGCTCTGCAGCAGCGCCGTCCAGTAGCGGGGCAGGCTCGCCCAGGGGTTGCCGGTGCGCAGCACCGGGTCGTATTCGCCGTCGGTGAAGAACACCGGCCCGACGTTAAAGCGTGCCGTGGCCGCCGCCGCCAGGGCCTCCTGCATCGCGGCGCAGGTGGCGATGTTGTGGCCCAACACCGACACCGACGTGTTCGGCCGGCCATAGAGCCAGGCCGTGGACGTGGTGGAGCGGGGGTCGTAGGTCAGCAGCCCGGCCCGCTGGCCTTCATAGGTGACCAGCACGTCGGCCACCGCCGCATAGGCGGCATCGGGCACGGCGCCGGGGTTGCCCACCACCCGCAACGCGCTGTCCTGCGCCTTGATGTGGCGGTAGAGGCCCTGGTAGTAGCCCAGCTGGCGCGGGTCGGACGACATTTCGTCCACGAAGATGCCGCTGACGATGCTGCGGCCATAGAGGCGCAGGTAGTTGTCCACGTCGGCCTGCACGGCCGAGAGGGCCCGCGTGCCGTAGTCGCTGTGCACGTAGCCGATCACCTGGCCGCCCGCCGCCACGAACTGGCTGGCGGCGCGCATGTAGGCGGGCTCCGCGCTGGTGAACACGCCGTTGGAGGGGTTCAGGATGGCCGTGACGGCCACGCCGGGCACCGCCTGCACGCCTGCGGCGAGCTGGTCCCACGGCGAGCCCGAGGGCGAGGGGTAGAAGTACGCCGGCACCAGCACTTCGAGCGGCCGGGGCGCGGGCCGCAGATACACCGTGCGGGTCGCGGTGGCCGATTGCCCGTCGGCCGCGGTGGCCGACACGGTGAGCTGCTGGCGGCCCGGCGCGGCCTGGGTCAGCGTGGCGGTGGCGATGCCGCCCTGGGCCGTGGCGGCGGCGGCGGCCAGCGTGCCGGACGTGGCGGAGAACCGCACCGCCGTGCCGTCGCCCGCCGGCGCACCGTCGATGGTGACCTGGGCGCGCAGGGTGAGCGGGCTGCCGGCCTCGAACACCTCCTCTGCCGCCGGCGCGGTGAGCGTGACGGACACGCTGCTCGGCGCCGGTGCGGGCGGCGCGTCGGTCGCGCTGCCGCCGCCGCCTCCGCCGCACGCTGCCAGCAGCGCCCCTAGTGACAGGCCGCCGAGGCGGGTGGGAAGGCGGAAGCGGCGCAGGGGCATGGCGGGCGGCGGATGGGTGGATGAAAGAACGAGGCGGGCATCGCCCGACCCCGGTCATTGCAGCATGAAGGTCTCGTACTCCAGCCGGCTCAGTTGGCGCGACAGCAGCACCAGCCCCGTGCACAGGGTGGCCAGCGTGGCGAGCGTGAAGCCATAGCCGTAGAGCGCGGCGCCCGCATACAGCGTGAACGCCGTCAGCAGCATGTTGAGCAGGACGAACTGCAGGCACAGCAGCAGCACGATGCGGCGCTGGTCGAGGTAGAAGAACACGTTCAGGATGGCCATCAGCCCCACCTGCAGGCCGGCGCCCACCACCTGCACGTGCAGCAGCGGCAGATAGAGGCGCGAGATGCCCAGCCAGGCCAGCAGCGCCGGGCCGGCCACGAAGGTGATGAGCACCGCCAGCGCCTGGATCTTGCCGATCTCCGCCAGGCCCTGCTTGATGGAATACACCATTTCGTCACGCATGGTTTCTATGTATTCGAGCGAGCCGCCGCTGCGCACCGCGTCGTAGAACTTGTCGTAGTACTCGACGAAGTCGGTCTCGATGCGCACCAGGAACACCGCCATGCCCGGGATGATCGACAGGTAGGCCAGGAACACGGGCAGGTCGTAGATCAGCGAGGCCCGCAGCGCGCCCACGATGGGCTGGGAGGTCGGCTGGAAGTACCAGAACATGAACTTGTCGGCCCACACCCCGAAGTTGTAGAGCAGGCCGATGGCCATCAGCGACGGGTAGAGCAGCTTGCGCTCGGCGAAGTCGAAGGCGATCAGCCGGCCCTTGGGGTTGAATTCGCGCACCACCAGGATCCACATGCCCGCCAGCAGCACGTAGTTGCCCAGCACGAAGCCGCCCAGCAGCCCTTCCAGGCCCCAGGGCCGCATGAGCAGGGCGCTCGCCACGATCAGCACGTAGGCCAGCGCGAACAGGCCGACGATGGCCTTGTAGCGCTTCATGCCCGACAGCAGGATGGTCAGCACCCACACGTCGCACATCAGCGTGAAGCCGGCCAGCATCAGCATGCGGTAGAGCAGCCCCAGGTTGGGCAGCAGCAGGAAGAGGGCGAGCGTGCCCAGCAGGCCGGCGGCGGCCGTCACCACCAGCAGCAGCCCGTGCAGGTTGGGCAGGATCAGGTCGCGGCGTTTCTCAAACAGCCGGTCGGACACGAACCGGGTGAAGGCCAGCTGCACCAGCCCGGTCAGGATGAGGCTGCCCGCCACCAGGTAGGTGACCGACGTCTGGAACTGCGTGACCAGGTACGCCGGCACCACCACGCTGGCGCTGAAGATACCGATCAGCAGGATGCCGACGATGGAGAACACCCAGGGGCCGGAGCCGATCACCCCCGCATACGCATAGGCCTGCACCAGGCTGACCAGCGTGTCCTTGCGCAGCATGCGCCGCAGCTCGAATCCGATGCCGGCCATCAGCGCGCTCCCTGCGTTCTGGCGAACGCGTTTTCATACACGGCGCGGTAGCGCTCGAACATCAGCGTATCGGTGTAGTAGCGCTCCACGCGGGCCACCGCGGCGCGGCTGGCGGCATGCCAGGCGCCGTCGTCGCGCAGCAGCGACAGCGCGGCGTCGGCCAGGCGCTGCGGGTCGGCGATCGGCACCACCTGGCCCGAGGCGCCCAGGGCGCGGTCTTCCTCGTCCAGGCCTTCCACCAGCTGCCGGCACGAACCCACGTCGGTGGACACGGTGGGCACGCCGGCGGCATAGCCCTCCAGCACCACCAGCGGCAGGGCCTCGCTGATGGACGACAGCACCACCAGGCCGATGCGCGGCATCAGGTCTTCGACCCGTTGAAAGCCGAGGAAGCGCACGTGCTGCTCCAGGCCCAGGCTGCGCACCAGGTTCTCGCATTCCTGCGCGTAGGCCGGGTCTTCCTCGGTGGGGCCGGCGATCCAGCCCTCGGCCGAGGGCAGCTGGTTCACCACCCGGCGCATGGCGCGGATGAAGGTCTTGATGTCCTTGATCGGCACGACGCGGCCGATCAGGCAGAGCACGTGTGGCACTTCGGCCGGGCGCTGCGCGCGCAGCGCCGCGAAGCGCGACAGCTGGATGCCGTTCGGGATGTTGAAGGTGCGCTCCGGCGCGGCGCCATCGGCGATCTGGCGCTGCCGGTTCGCTTCGTAGAGGGCGATGATCGGGTCGGCCGATGCATAGCAGAACCGGCCCAGCCACTCGAAGAAATGGATCCACATCTGCCGGAAGTACGAGAGCTCGGTCGGGTCGCGCTGGAAGAGGTTGCGGTTGTCGCGGATCCAGTCGCTCTTGAAGAGGTCGATCTTGCGTTCCTTGGTGTAGATGCCGTGCTCCGACAGCACCAGCGGCGTGCTGCGGAACTGCTCCACCATCGCCCCCAGGCAGCCTGCGTACCCGGTGGAGGCGCAGTGCACGATGCGCACCGGAATCAGCTGCTGGGCCACCCGCGCCAGCGTCCAGAGCGGCTGGTACATGATGCGCACGGTCCAGAAATAGTCCACGAACGAGGGGTCGGTGCAGTGGGTGCGGTAGCCCTCGCAGATCAGGTCCCAGGCGCGCTCGCCGTAGAGAAAGTCCTCGAGCTGGAAGCGCCCGCCCGGCTGCATCTCGCGCACCATGGCGCGAAACGCCTCCATGCCGGCCGCGCGGTCGCCGCTCTCCATCGCCCCCAGCAGCGACCGGACCATGGCGAAGGCCGCCTCGTCGCCCCGGCGCGCCAGGGGCTGGGTGTCGCTGCTGAGGTGGTCGTAGAGGAAATGCTCCTCGTAATGCACCACGTTGGGCGGCAGCTCGTATTTGAACTTCGTGTAGTCCTGCCGGCGGCTGCCGAGGAACACGATGGCGAAGCGGTACTCCGGATATGCCCGGATGATCTGGTGGATCCAGCTGGAGACACCGCCGCTGATGTAAGGGAAGGTGCCTTCCAGCAGCAGCGCGATGTCGGCCTCGGCGGCGCGCGGGTGGGTCATGGCGTGTTCCAGTAATCGACGACCGGCTTCAGGCGCGGCAGCGCCTTCCACTGGCTGAGTTCCTGCAGCAGGGCGCGCGTGCCCTGGTAGTCGCGCCGCTCGAAGCACAGCTCGGCCTGGTAGGGCAGCACCCGGGTGGCCGGCAGGCCCAGTTCGCGGGCGCGCAGGTAGGCGGCGCCCGCCGCCTCCAGCTGGCCGGTCTCGTGCAGCAGGCGGCCGCGGCGCAGGTTCAGCTGCGGGTGATCGGGCTCGCGCGCCAGCACCATGTCGCAAAAGCGCAGCGACTCGTGGATGGCGTGTTCGCGCAGGTCGCCCTGCACCAGCTCCTGGTAGACCAGCTCCCAGTACAGGTCCGAGAGGCGGTGCGCCGACTCGGTGGTGCGCGGCCCGGCGGAGCGGCCATCGGGGCCCTCGCCTTCTTCCTCGCGTGCCAGGCGCAGGGCCTCCAGTTCGGCATCGATGGTGCGGTTGATGCGCTTTTCCAGCGTGTCGAGCATGCCGTAGGCCAGCAGGCGCAGGTCCTCGCTGGGGTCGCTGAGCACCGAGCGCAGCAGCGGCGAGGCCACCCGCCCCGAGACGTACTGCAGCGCCACCATGGCCCGCAGGCGCGTTTGCATGGGCGCGTTGCTGTTGCCCAGGAACGAGCGCATGCCGGCCTGGCGGAAGCTGCCCTGCATGCGCTGGTGCAGGTCGAACTCGGGCAGCTGCAGCGATTCGAATGCGCCGTGCGCGACCGGCGAACGGTAGATGCGCAGCATCACCACCGCCAGCACGGCGCCCACGAACCCGGCGAGGGGCACGCCGTAGCTGAAGGCCGCCAGCAGGGCCAGCACCGGCAGCCGGGGCCGGGCCTGCTCGCCCGAGAGGAACGGCAGCAGGCAGAGCGACAGCATCAGGCAGGCGAGGGCGTGCAGCAGCAGGTAGCTCGCCAGCGCCACGTCGGAGCGGCCATGCAGCAGCAGCGGCCCGCTCCAGGCGCCCATCTCCAGCGCCAGCGCCGACAGCGCGAACTTCAGATTAAGCATGGGCCAGCGCGTGCAGCCGCTGCAGCACGTCCAGGGGCGTGCCGCTGGCCAGGGGCACGATGTGCGGGAACACGCCGGCCGCCTCCAGCGGCTGCCCGCTCTTTTGCTTCGACCAGGCCTCCAGGCGGCTGATGTAGCCCTCGGCCGTGGCGGCGTCGCCCAGCGGCATCAGCATGGCCAGCACCTGGCGCTCTGGGCCGCGGATCAGCCAGCTCTCGTCCAGCTCGCGCTTGAGGCGCTCGATCTGGGCCGGAATGCCACGCTCCACGGCGCGCGGCAGGCATTCCAGCGCCACGATCACGCTGGGCACCTGGGTGGTGTCGTGGATGTGCGCCAGGCGCTGGGCCTCGAAGGCGAAATCGGGCGGGCAATCGGGCAGTGCCTCGATGATGGGGCGCGACAGCGTCTGCGTCGCCAGCCCGTCGGTGTAGTAGCCCAGCAGCAGGTTGATGGTCTGCAGGTTCTCGTCCTGCAGCGAGAAGAACGGCATGTCGTCGATCACCAGCAGGCCGTACAGGTCGCCGCCCAGGTCGAGCAGCGGCGCCGCCGCCAGGTAGCGGCTCTGCTGGCCGTGCGCCACGGCCTGGCTCACGTGGCAGAGGCGCCGCGTCTCCAGCGCCTGGCGCACCAGCGGGTCGGTGGTGTCGAGCGGGGTCGGCGCGCCGATGCGGGCCACCGCGTCCGCATCCACGTCGTCGCCGCGCACCGGGTAGAGCACGGCCGATTCGATCTGGCAGTACTGGGCCAGCAGGCGCAGCAGCACCTGGGCGCCGTCCTCGGGCGTCTGGTCGGGCGAGCCGATGCTCTGCAGCGCGGCCAGGGCGTCGCGCATCGACATGGGCCGGCCGATCAGTTCCTGCTCCAGCCGGTCGTGCGACAGGCGCAGCAGGTAGTACTGACGCACCAGGTGCTCCAGGCGCTGGTCGAGGTAGAGCTGCACGTTCTCCGCGCGGCGCGTGCGGGCCTGCCACAGGCTGGAGAATTCGCCCACCAGCAGTACCAGGATCAGGCCGCCCAGGAAGTAGGCCTGCGGGAGCGCGTCGTAGTGGCCGACGTTGATCCCCAGCCAGACCACCAGCAGGATGCAGGCGCTGCCCAGGCCCGCCAGCGGGCCGTAGCGCAGCGCGACGATGACGACAGCCAGCCACGCCCACGGAAAGCCGCCATCGATCCAGAGCGGGTCTTGCGGGTTCCAGAGCAGCCCCAGCCCCACGGCGATCAAGGGCAGCAGGGCCATCTCCAGCAGCGTGACCCAGGGGCGGGCATCGGTCACGGCCAGCTTGCCCAGCAGGTTGGCGGGCAGGTGGCTCCGGGCCGTGCCCTTCTTCTTCAGCTCGGGCATGGCCGTGCTGCCGACGGAGCGGCGGCGGGCGTCAGGGGTCATCGTCTCGGGAGCCATGGCGAACGGGCGATCAGCGGGCGCCGGCGAGGCCGGAGTCGAGCAACTGGCGGATCAGCTTCTGCGCGACGGCCGAGAGCGCCTCGCGGCTCCAGCCGCTTTTGCCGCCAGCGCCGCTCCAGAGCGTGTTGCCGGTGGCGACGTCGACGATGCGCAGGGTGACGCCGGCGGCCGGCTCGCCGTCCACGCCGACCTTGTAGCGCCACTCGTCCACGGCGCCGGTCAGCGCGTACTGGGCCTGCTGGCCGCGGGCCCAGGCCAGCACCTCTTCCTGGCGCTTGGCGTCGCCCGAATCGAACAGCGCTTCCTGCTGCGTGCTGGCGGGGTAGCGCTGCACGCGGCCGACGCCGCGCGCATGCAGCAGCGCCTCGGCGATGGCCTCGGCCCGGTTGCCGGCCAGCGGTGTCTCGGTGTGGTTGGCGAAGGGCAGCACCACCCAGGTGGCGTTGGGCTGCAGCACGGGCGGCTGGCCCCGGTCGATGGTGGAGCAGGCCGACAGCAGCAAGAGCGTGCTGCCCGCGGCGAGGGTCTGCAGGCGCTGCAGCAGGGTGCGGTGTGAAAGCATGGTGGTCCTCTCGTGGTCGCGTTAGAAATGAAGTCGGTAGCTGAATTGCAGGTCGCGCGTCAGGCCCTGGTTCTGCACGCCGGACTTGGCCAGGCCCCAGCTGAGCCGGATGTGGTCCGCCCCCAGCAGCGAGCCAGCGAAGCCCGCCCGCAGTCCGTAGCCCGGGCCGAGCTGGCTGTGCCAGGTGCGGCTGACGCTGGCATAGGGCCGGATGGCGCGCGTGTATTCCTGTTCGTAGCGCATGTTGGTCGACAGCTGCACGCCGTAGAACTGGAAGTTGTCGGGCAGGAAGTAGTCGGGCCCGATGTCGGTGATGGAGGGCGGCAGGTAGCGCCGGAAGCCCTGGTCCCCGGGCCCGAGCGAGTCCAGGTCGCGGTGGCGGTAGTCATGGGTGGACCAGAACGCGCCGAACTGCAGCAGCGGCGCCTCCTGCCGGTAGGTGTGGGTGTAGTTGAGCGAGGTGTGCCGGCCGCTGCCCAGGTCGCCGCCGGACTGCAGCTGATAGCGCTCGGCCCATTGCGAGACGACGATTTCGTCCTGCCGCGTCGCCTGGTAGCGCAGGCTCAAGCCCACGCGGTCCTTCATGCCGGCGATGCGCAGCGCCAGGCTGTCCTGGCTGGGCAGGTCGCTGCCCACGTCGAAGCGCCACGACAGGCGGTTGTCGATGCGCTGCTCGTGCTCGATGGCCAGCGGCGTGTAGGCGCGGTCGCTTTCGCGGCGGCCGGCGCGGAACAGGGTTTCGCCGTCGCGGTGGCGCCAGCGCAGTTCCGCGTCGATGCCGCGTTCCTGCGGCGGCTGGAAGACCGCGTTGTCGCGCGACGCCCAGCGGCTGGTCTGCACCAGGTTGAGGTCGAGCGACAGGCGCGGGCTCAGGGCCAGGCGCAGCACCGCCTCCGTCTGCGTCTCGCGCATGCCTGCCAGGTCCTGGTAGGTGACGGTGGCGCCCGCGTGGTCGCTGAAGGCCAGCAGGCTCTCCGTCAGCTGCAGGTGCAGCGGCTGGTCGTCGTGCTGGTCGTTCTGGGTCTCGAAGGCCGCGGTCTGCGCTTCGCGCAGGTCGTTCACCGCCCGCGCGGCGTTCACCCGGTCGTAGCGGGGCAGCCGCTCGCCGAAGTCTTCCAGCAGCTGGCCCGAGGCGGTCTTGTCGTTCTCGGCCAGCGCCAGCGTGATCTCGGCCCACAGCGGGCGGTTGGCACGGGCGCCCTGGGCGCGGGCGTACTGCTGCCAGAGAAAGCCGCGCTCGGCGCCATATTCGGCGGCGTCCTGCAGCCAGCCGATGGCCGTTTCCGCCGCCGCGTTCGACAGGTTGCCGGCCGCGTCGCGGTCGAGCCGCAGCAGCTCGCGCAGCACGTCCACCGAGGCATCGCCCGGCCGCTGCGTGATCACCAGGCGCGTGCGGGCGACGCGCCGCGTGGCGTCCAGGCCCTCCTCGGTCAGCCAACGGCGGCGCGCCTGCGCGGCCGTCATCGGCGGAGTGCCGGGCGCCCCGGGCGCGCGGGCGGCCTGCCATTCCTGCGAGAGCAGATGGCGCCGCAGCCGCCACGACCGGTCGGTCTGCTGGTTCTGGTCCAGCGCGTCCGCATAGTTCATGAGCCAGAGGAAGTTGCGCTCGTGCTGTTTCAGCCGCGGGGTCAGGTAGCGGTCCAGGGCCGTCTGCGGCAGCGACAGGGCCTGGTAGGCGGAGGCCAGCGCGTCGTGCATGGCCTCGTCGCGCGCCCAATGGCGCTCCTGCCGAGCGAGCAACTCGCGCAGGGCCACGGCGTCGTTGCCGTCGATGAAGAGCCACAGGAGCGCCTGGCGCATGGCGTCCGAGTCGGGGCCGAGGCGCAGGCCGGCTTCAAAGTAACGGCGGGCCTGGTCGGGCCGCCCTTCGTGCTGGTGATAGACGCCCACCAGGCGCAGGAATTCGGGCGATTCCGACAGGCGCGCCAGCGACCGCTCGGCGGCGCCGGGCGCGGGGTCCGCCTGGGCCAGCAGCGACCGCACGGCCTCCCAGCGGTTGCCGTTGACGTAGAGCGTCAGCGCGTTGATGAAGTGGCGCGGCTCGTCGAAGCGCTGCCAGGCCTGCGTGGACACCCGGGCGGCTTCCAGCGGCTGGTCGGTCTGCAGCAGGCGGATCAGGGCGTCGTAGTCGGAGACGGCGGCATCTTCGCTCGCCGCCAGGGCACGGTAGGCGTCGATCGCCAGCGACTGCCGCTGGCGGGCTTCCGCCAACTGGCCCGTGAGGCGCCAGTAGTCGGTGGCTTCCTCGGGCCGGGGCGGCTGCCGCCGGGCGGCCCCCAGCCACTGCAGACCCTCTTCGCCGCGCCCGTGCGTCAGCGCCAGGATGGCGGCCTGCATGGCCCGGGCGGGCGTCACCTCGGCCGGGGTCGACAGCAGCTGGCGCCACGCGGCCAGCGCCACGTCGGGCCGACCGGCGCGATCGGCGAGCTGGGCCAGCAATTCCTGCAGGCGCGCCGTGCGGGCGTGCTGCTGCAGGTAGTCGATGGCCGGCTGCGGCTCGCCAATGCGCTCGTAGGCGGCGACCAGCTCGCGCACCAGGCGCTCGTCGCCCGGCTTGCGCTGCAGCTCGTAGCGCAGCGCCTGCACCAGCGCGCCGTCGTCGAACTGACCAGGGGCCAGGCGCAGCACGGACTGCCAGGCATCGTCGCGCTGCGTCTTGCGGGCCAGATAGAGCCAGTTCTCCAGGGCGACGGCGGGGCGCTGCGTCCAGTCCGAGACGCGGGCGAGCCGTTCGCGCCAGGCCAGGTCGTCCGGGCGCTGCTGCACTGCGGCGCGGGCGACGAGCCATGCGTCTTCCTGCTTGCGGTTCTCCAGGAACACCTCGTAGCCCAGCGTGTAGATCTTGTCGTCGAAGGGCAGCAGGTCGGGGCGGGCACCGTTTTTCGCCGAATCCGCTGGCGCAGGCCCGGCCACCGGCCGCAGGGTCCAGCCGCTGCCACCTTCACCCGGGGCGCCGAGCGTGATGACTGGCGGGCGCAGCAGGTGGGCGCCGTCGTCGTATCGAGATTCAGCATCCGGCGCCGGCGCCGCCATGCGATGGGCCACGGGGCGCAGCTGCGCCATGGCGGCGTCGGGCTGGGCCAGGGCGGCCAGTGCGGCCAGCGCCTGCCCGGGCCACTGCGGCAGCAGCGCCAGCCGCAGCAGCCGGCGCACGAAGCGGTCGGCCACGTCGGGCCGCCCAGCGGCGCGCGCCAGGTTGGTCAGCATGAACAGCGTTTCGCGGTCATCCGCCAGGTTGCCCAGCTCGCGTTCGGCCAGTTGCAACGCGGCCAGCGGCTGGTTGCCCGACTGCAGTGCGCGCACACCGGTCAGGAAATACGCCTTGGCCTGCTGCGGGTCGGGCGTGATGCGGCGCGCCAGCATGTACAGCGCGGCGCAGCCCACGTAGTCGGACTGGGCCAGCGCCTCCTTGGCGGCGCGCTCGTAGAGCAGCGCGGCCTTGCGCGGGTCGGGTTCGGCCTCGGCCAGCCGGCGGTTCAGCTCGATGCCGACGGCGGGTTCGTTGAACTGCGCGGCCAGCCGCGCCAGCTGGATCTGGCGGTCGGTGGGCCACTGCTCGCGGGCAAGCGACTCCAGCTGCCCGCGCAGTTGCCCCCGCATCGCCTCGCGGCGCACCGGGTCGCTTTCCGGCGTGCGTACCCACTCCGCGTACGACAGCTCCCAGAGCACCCAGAGCGCCTCGCGCCGCAGTTCTTCATTGCCCGACTCCAGCGCGGGCTGCAGGGTGGCGCGGGCGTCGAGCGCATCGCCCTGGGCGGCCTGGCGTTGCGCCAGCAGCAGCCGCAGGCGTGGGTTCTCGGGGTCGCTGCGCAACAGGTTGTGCAGGTAGCTGACCGACAGGGCCGTGTCCGTGGTGTCGGACAGCCGCCGCTCCAGGTCCTGGCGCGGATAGAGCAGCACCAGCGCGCCGCCGACCAGCAGCGCCAGCAGCGCGATCAGCCAGCCCGGCGCCAGGATGGGGCGCTCAGCGGACCGGGCAGAGGATCTGGATGTGCGCAGCAGCATCGGGCAGGCGATAGGTCGAAGAGGGTGGTGGAACGGAAGCGCTTGCCGCAGCAGCAGCCGCCGGCATGGCGCCGCCGGCGCCCTGGGCGGGTGCCAGCGCGCGGCCGTTGGCCCGCACCTGGCAGCCACCGGCACCCGCCAGCGCGAACTCCAGCGGCCCGAAGCCTTTCAGGTCGAAGGCGGTCTGGCCGCTGGCGTTCTGCGGCGTCCAGCCGTCGATGCGGGCGTTGGCGTCCCGCAGATAGGGCTGGCGCGCCGGCTCGGCGCTGGTGGCGCTGGTGGCGGCGCCGTCCGGCGGGGTGGTCTTCAGCCATGCGCGGCCGCTGGCCAGGTGCACGTAGGGCCCCTCCACGCCGGGGGCGTAGCCGGCCACGCCCTGGCTGGCCGCCACGGCCGGCGTGCCCAGGGCGGGCGGCAGGCGCAGGGTGCGCAGCTCGCCTTCGCCGCGCACGCGCCAGCCCTCGCCGTCGCGCGCGACGGCATAGGTGTGGAAGTCGCGCACCTTGCGGATGAAATCGGACGCGAACACCGGGTGCAGCGGCTGCGCCTGGGCCCATCGGTACACCTTGTGCAGCGCGTTCAGGCCTGCGCGCTTGCTGGTCGAATAGACGTGGTAGTAGATGTCCACGGGCTTGATGCGGCGCGGCTTGTCGGTCATCTCGAAGCTCTCGATCACCCGCTCGTAGCCGTAGTAGGGTCCCCGCCACAGGTTGGTGTAGATGTTCTCGTTGGTGATGGGCGCATACACCTGCAGGCGCCCTTGCTTCTGGATGCCGTGCGCGCCGATGGCGGTGAGCGAGGGGTTGGCGCGGGTGATGGAGGTGTCGCCGCCATTGAGGTTCAGCAGCCCGGCGTCTTCGGTGATCGCCAGGGCCTCGGCGCTGGGCGCGGTGTCGCCCGACCACAGCAGGATCTTCACCGGCTTGCCCGGTGGCGCCAGCCGGCGGTTGATGTATTCGGTCGAGCCCACGATCTCGCGCCGCAGGTCCATTGTGTAGCCGGGCAGGCTCAGGTTGATGGCGGCCTCGCCCTTGTCGTCGAACACTCCGTGCTTGACGTTGCGGTCCCACAGGAAGGGGTGCGAATAGGTGTGGCTGGCCACCTCCACGTGCGGCAGCCGGAACATGCGGCGCGCGATGTCTTCCAGCGCGGGGCTCAGGTCGGGGTGCAGGCCGTTCGGCGAGATCTCGGCCTCGATGACCGACATCGTCTGCGGCACGCGGTACTTCTCGAAGATCTCGGTGAGCAGCACGCTCGCCGCGAACGGGCTGCCGGGCAGCTCGGCGCGCGAGGGAAAGCCGTCGCCGTCGACGTGCGAGAAGAACAGCCGGCGGCCGCTTTCGGTGGTCACGTCGGGCACCGGCAGCGCCGGCAGCGAGAGCGCCTGCGTGAGGAACGCGAAGGGGTCGACCACCCAGCGGAAGTACTCGGTGCCGGGCACGTCCACCAGCGCGTAGGGGTCGAGGATGAACCCGCCCCAGGGCATCAGTGCGCCCGCCACGCCCGGCTTGCCGCGCTGGTCAGTCACTTCCAGCAGGGGCTGGGCCTTGCCGGCCACGGCAGGCGCCAGGTAGACCGGGCCGAAGGGCGCGACGGGCGGCGTGGGCGCCGTCTCGAAGCCCATCATCGGGTGCTGGCGCGTGATCCGCAGCGTGCCGCGCGCGGCCTCCGGCGACGACTCGATGCCCATCCGGCCCGCGAGCGCCTCGTCCGGCACCATGCCGAAGCTGCCCATGAAGGCGACCGGCATGCCTTCATCCATGCGCGCCTGCAGCCAGCGGCTGACCGAGGGCGCCGTGCCGTCGGGAATGAAGCCGCCGAACGAGACGGCGATGCCGGCGTACCGGTCGCGCAGCACGCCCTGAGGCAGCGGCTCGCGCACGTCGGCGTAATCCACCACGTAGCCCAGGTGGTTCAGCGGCATCTGCAGGAAGCGGTGCGCGATCGAATAGTTGATCGATGGCGATTCGGCGCCGTAGTAGAGGGCCAGCACACGGCGCGGCATCAGCTCCACGCCGCCGATGCCGACCGTCTGCAGGTCGCCGTCCGAAACCCATGGAACGAAGCCCAGCGCCTTGATCTTCTCGGCCGTCTCCCGGGTGGTGGCGCGGTCGTGCGGGGCCACGTAGTCGATCGCCAGCACGGGCAGGCCGTGGGTGTCCCGCACGGCACGCAGCTGGCCCAGCAGCCAGTCGCGGTCGGCAGGCTTGACGTCTTCATAACGCTTGTCCGCCGCGTTCCAGCCTTTGAACAACGACTCGGCGGCCACCATGAAGAGCTTGTCCTTCACCCGGGGAACGATGTCGAAACCCCGGTTCTGGATCAGCCGGATGCCGGGAAAGCGGCTGTGCAGCGTCTCGATCACGCGCACCAGGCCCTGCTGCTGCGCCGCTTCGTCGAAGCGCGCAGCCAGGCGGTAGGAATCGAGCGTGTCGAGAAAAAAGCCGCGGTACCCGCGGGCCCACAGCGGCGCGACGACCTGGTCGGCGAAGAACGCGGGCCACTCGGCCGGGGTCTGGTCGATCACCTCGGAATTCCACGCGCCGTTGCGGGCCAGCTTCCAGGCGGCCGGAATCCGGGCGTAGTAGGGCCGGCTGGCCTGCACCTCGGCCACCGACACGTAGGCGAAGAGTTCGCTGCCGGTGGCCTGCCGGAATTTCACCGGGTCGTGCCCGTGGCCCGGCTCCACCACGGTGATGTCGAACACCTTGAGGTCCGCCAGGGGCGCCTGGCTGCCGTAATGCACCGCCACCGCCGGGAGGGTAGGAGCCGCGCCAGCGGAGAAGGGAGCCAGCAGGAGCAGCAGCACGGCCACCACCCAGCGCGGCAGCCAGGCGGGTGCGGCAGTGCGCGGCGGGATGGCCCCGCGCACAATGCGCGGGCGGGAGCTGAAGTCTGGCGAAGAGATCGCGGCCATCAGGTGTTGCTGCAAGGCATCGGCCCCGTCCCTGAGTCCGAAGCGAATGAAAACAATGTTGTCTGGAACATCGGTCAAATTCACCGTGTTCACAAGCACGGAGGTTTACATTTTTGGGAGTTTCCACAGTGGGTTCCACCACTGCAGTCGCATGCTAGCCCTTTGAAAAGCTCCCTTCTTCAAGGCGTTTTTAAAGGTTTTTTGGTTAACAATTTGTAGGAGTATCCCATTGATTTTGGTAACCGGCGGGGCTGGCTTCATAGGCTCTCACACCTGCGTGGCGCTGGCGGCAGCCCAGCTGCCCTTCCTGATACTTGACAATTTCTCCAACAGCCGCCCTTCGGTGCTGGGCCGGCTGGAGCAGATCCTGGGCTGGCGCCCCGTCTGCGTGGAGGCCGACATTCGCGACGGCGAGGCGGTGGCGCAGGTGCTGCGGGACCACCGCGTCGACGCGGTGCTGCACTTCGCCGCGCTCAAGGCCGTGGGCGAGTCGGTGCGCGAGCCCCTGCGCTACTACGACAACAACGTCGCCGGCACGGTGACGCTGCTGCAGGCGATGCAGGCGGCCCAGGTGCGCACGCTGGTGTTCTCGTCGTCGGCCACGGTGTATGGCGAGCCGGCCTCGCTACCCATCCGCGAGGACTTCCCGCTGTCGGCCACCAACCCCTACGGCTCGACCAAGCTGATGATGGAGCAGGTGCTGGCCGACGTGGACCGGGCCGAGCCGGGCCTGTGGCGCATCGCCCGGCTGCGCTACTTCAACCCGGTGGGCGCGCACGAGAGCGGCCTGATCGGCGAGGACCCGCGCGACGTGCCCAACAACCTGCTGCCCTACGTGGCCCAGGTGGCCGCCGGGCTGCGGCCCGCGCTGAGCGTCTACGGCGACGACTACCCCACGCCGGATGGCACGGGGGTGCGCGACTACATCCACGTGACCGACCTGGCGGAAGGCCATGTCGCCGCGCTGCGCTACCTGCAGGACCACCCCGGGCTGCTCACGGTAAACCTCGGCACCGGGCGGCCCGTGTCGGTGCTGGAGATGGTGCGCGGGTTCGAGCGCGCCAGCGGCCGGCCGGTGCCCTACCAGGTGGTGGCGCGCCGGCCGGGCGACGTGGCGCAGTGCTGGGCCGACCCGGCCCTTGCCGAGCAGTTGCTCGGCTGGCGCGCCCGCCTCGGCCTCGACCGCATGTGCGAAGACGCC
The DNA here is from genome assembly GCF_040365715.1 of Acidovorax sp. FG27. NCBI lineage: Bacteria > Pseudomonadati > Pseudomonadota > Betaproteobacteria > Burkholderiales > Comamonadaceae > Acidovorax > Acidovorax sp. FG27. The sequence continues at coordinate 1,085,198 of NZ_BAABVY010000009.1, read as the reverse complement.
TGGCGCTGGCAGGACGGCACGGCCCGCACGCTGGCCCGCCCGTCGCCCGCTGCCTGACTGCGCCCCCGGGCCCTGGCTGGTGCCGCCGGACGCCGGGGCGCGCCGACCCGGCTTCTACAATCGGCGCCATGTCCGCCGCCTTGCCCACCGCCCCGCGATCGCCTGCGCCCGCCGTACGCGAGACCACCTTCCACGGCCTGCCGGCCCTGCAGCTCGGCCTGCCTTCGGGCGACGTCGCCGTGGTGGCGCTCCAGGGCGCGCAGGTGCTGTCCTGGGTGCCGGCGGGCGCAGAGGAGCGGCTCTATCTCAGCCCCCGTGCCGTGTTCGACGGGCACTCCGCCATCCGCGGCGGCACGCCCGTGTGTTTTCCCCAGTTCAACCAGCGCGGGCCGCTGGCCAAGCATGGCTTCGTGCGCAACCTGCCCTGGCAACGGGACGAGGCCGCGACTCCGCCGGAAGCCACGGCATCCGGCGTGTCGGCCGTCCTGGTGCTGCGCGATTCCGCCCAGACCCGCGAGTGGTGGCCGCACGGCTTCACGGCCCGCCTCGTCGTCACGCTGACCGAGGGTGGCCTGCGCACCGAGCTCACCGCGCAGAACACGGGTGATTCGGCATGGGACTTCACCATGGCGCTGCACTCCTACCTGCGCATCCCCGACATCGCCCAGGCCCGGCTCGAAGGGCTGGACGGCTGCGCCCGCTGGGATGCGGTGGCCGACGTGCGCGGCACCCAGCAGGGCGCGGTGACCTTCGAGGGCGAGTACGACAGCGTGTTCACCGCGCCGGGCCACGCGCTGCAGCTGCACGGCGGCGGCGCAGGCCCGCTGCGCATCGAACAATCCTCCAGCTGCGCCAACACGGTGGTGTGGAATCCGGGCGCCGCGCTCTGCGCCCGCCTGGCCGACATGCCCGCGGACGGCTTCCGGCACATGGTCTGCGTGGAGGCGGCGGCCATCGACCAGCCCGTGACCCTGGCGCCAGGTGCGCGGTGGACCGGCTGGCAGCAGCTGCGCCTGGCCTGACCGCCGCCCCCTTGCCACGCTTCTTTTTCCAGACCCATTCAGAATTCACCATGCTCGCCAAACGCATCATTCCCTGCCTCGACGTGACCGGAGGCCGCGTGGTCAAGGGCGTCAACTTCCTGGAGCTGCGCGACGCCGGCGACCCGGTGGAGATCGCCGCCCGCTACAACGCGCAGGGCGCCGACGAACTCACCTTCCTCGACATCACCGCCACCAGCGACGCGCGCGACCTGATCCTGCCGATCATCGAGGCCGTCGCCAGCCAGGTGTTCATACCGCTCACCGTGGGCGGCGGCGTGCGCACGGTGGAAGACGTGCGGCGCCTGCTCAACGCCGGGGCCGACAAGACCAGCTTCAATTCGGCGGCCCTGTCCAACCCCGACGTGATCAACGCCGCATCGGACAAGTACGGCGCGCAGTGCATCGTCGTGGCCATCGACGCCAAGCGCCGCCAGGGCGACGACCTGGCCGCGCGCGGCGAGGGCTGGGACGTCTACAGCCACGGCGGCCGCAAGAACACCGGCCTGGACGCCGTGCAGTGGGCCACCGAGATGGCGCGGCGCGGCGCGGGCGAGATCCTGCTGACCAGCATGGACCGCGACGGCACCAAGTCCGGGTTCGACCTGCAGCTGACCCGCGCCGTGAGCGACGCCGTCGGCGTGCCGGTGATCGCGTCGGGCGGCGTTGGCAACCTCGACCACCTGGCCGACGGCGTGCAGCAGGGCGGGGCGGACGCGGTGCTGGCCGCCAGCATCTTCCATTACGGCGAGTACACCGTGGGCGAGGCCAAGGCCCGCATGGCCGAGCGCGGCGTGCCGGTGCGGCTCTGATGGCGGGTGGCGACGGGTCGTTTCCATCGAAATCGACCGCCAGCGCCCTTGCATCAAGCGCATATAGCTATAAAAAATATAGCAATCCGATGAAAAATGCTGCACTGCAGCAATTTGTGTGGACAATGACACCATGAACTGGCTCGACGAAGTGAAATGGGACGCGCAAGGCCTGGTGCCCGTGATCGCGCAGGAGGCCGCCAGCGGCGACGTGCTGATGTTCGCCTGGATGAACCGCGAGGCCCTGGCGCGCACGGCCGAGCTGGGCCGGGCGGTGTATTTCAGCCGCTCGCGGGGCCGGCTCTGGCACAAGGGCGAGGAATCGGGCCACGTGCAGACCGTGCACGAGATCCGCCTGGACTGCGACAACGACGTGGTGCTGCTCAAGGTCACGCAGCTGGGGCACGAGCCCGGCATCGCCTGCCACACCGGCCGCCACAGCTGTTTCTTCAGCGTGCTGAAGGACGGCGCCTGGACGGCGGTCGATCCGGTTTTGAAAGATCCCGAATCCATCTACAAGTGAGCGCCATGCCTTCCACTCTCTCACCGGCCGCGCCCGCCGTGGCCTCGCACGACGCGCTGGCCCGCCTGGCCGCCGTCATCGAAAGCCGCAAGCCCGCGCACGGCGGCGAGCCCGACAAGAGCTATGTCGCGCGCCTGCTGCAGAAAGGGCCCGACGCCTTCCTCAAGAAGATCGGCGAGGAAGCCACCGAAGTGGTCATGGCCGCCAAGGACGCCGACCACGGCGGCGACGCCAGCAAGATCGTCTACGAGGTGGCCGACCTCTGGTTCCACACCATGGTGGCGCTGGCCCACTATGGCTTCACCCCGGCCGACGTGGTGGCCGAACTCGAGCGCCGCGAAGGTACCAGCGGCATCGAGGAGAAGGCCTTGCGCCGCGCCGAGCAACGTGCAACCGACGAACAAGGAGCTACATGAACGACGACATCATCGACGTGGAGCCGAACCGGCGCGCCGAATCGCTGAAGACCATCGGCTGGGTCAGCTACGTGCTGCACCTGATCGTGGCCGTGGCGGCGGTGCTGCCCAGCGCCCAGCCCAGCATCGTGCTGCTGCTGATCGCGCTGGTGATCGACCTGGTCAAGCGGGACGACGCGCAGGGCACCTGGCAGGCCAGCCATTTCTCCTGGCGCATCCGCAGCGTGATCTGGGCCGGGGTGCTCTACATCGTTACGGCGCCGCTCTGGATCCTGTTCATCATCCCTGGCTGGATCGCCTGGGCCGTCATCTCGATCTGGTTCCTCTACCGCATCGTGCGCGGCATGGTGGCCATGAGCCAGAACAGGGCCGTCGGTGTCTGATGCTTCCACGCCCACCGCGCCGCGCCGGCTGAACCTGGCGCTGCAGGGGGGCGGCTCGCACGGCGCGCTCACCTGGGGCGTGCTCGACGCGCTGCTGGAAGACGGCCGTTTCGCCATCGACGGCGTGAGCGGCACCAGCGCCGGGGCGATGAACGCCGTGGCCATGGCGCACGGTTTCGCCCGCGCCGCGCACGAACACGCGGGGCCGCCGGATGCGGCGGCCGTCCACCGGGCTGGCTGCGAGCTGGCCCGTGCCACGCTCGGGCGGCTGTGGGAAGGCGTCGGCATGCTGGGCAGCCTGACGTGGGGCACGCCTCTTTCGGGCGCCAACCCGCTGATGGGCATGGTCACGCAGTGGCTGTCGCCCTACCAGACCAATCCGCTGGGCATCAACCCGCTGCGGCGGCTGCTGGAACGCGAGGTCGACTTCGACCTGCTGAGCGCGCCGGGCGCGCCCAGGGTGTTCGTCTGCGCGACCAACGTGCGCACCGGCCGCGGCGAGATCTTCTCCGGCAAACGCCTGAGCGCCGACGCGGTGATGGCGTCGGCCTGCCTGCCGCTGCTCTTCAAGGCGGTGGAAATCGACGGCGAGCATTACTGGGACGGCGGCTTCTCGGGCAACCCGGCGCTGCACCCGCTCATCTACAAGACCGAATGCGCCGACCTGCTGCTGGTGCAGATCAACCCCATCGAACACCCGACGGTGCCCGACAACGCCGGCGACATCATGGAGCGCATGAACGAGGTCACCTTCAACGCCAGCCTGCTGTCGGAGATGCGCGCCATCGAATTCGTGCGCCGGCTGCTGGCCGAGGGCAAGCTCGACGAGCGCCGCTACCGCAGCGTGCGCATGCACCGCATCGACGGCGGCGCGCTGCTGGCCGGCTACGGCGCGTCGAGCAAGTCGCGGGCCGACCTGCCGTTCGTGCGCGAGCTGTTCGCCCTGGGCCGCAAGGAGGGTCAGCGCTGGCTGGCGGCGCATGGCGACGATGTCGGCGCCCGGCCCACGGTCAACATCGCGGACAATGCCTGAGAACACGACAGAGCCTTCGCCCATGCACGATCCCGACTGCCTTTTCTGCAAGATCATCGCCGGCCAGATTCCCTCCCGCAAGGTGTATGAAGACGATGAAATCTTTGCCTTCCACGACATCCATCCCTGGGCGCCGGTGCACTTTCTCATGGTGCCCAAGGAACACATCCATTCCATGGCCGGTGTGACGGACGCTCATGCCGGCGTGCTGGGCCGCATGATGGCGCTGGCGCCCCGGCTGGCGCTGGAGCAGGGCTGCAACCCGTACCCCGCCGGCGGCTTTCGCATCGTGGTCAACACGGGCGACGAGGGCGGCCAGGAGATCCACCACCTGCACGTGCACGTCATGGGCGGGCCCCGCCCCTGGCTCAAGGGCTGAAAGCCGCCGCGGCGGGGAACGCCGAGGGCAGCAGGGGTATCACACCGCGGTCAGGTCCCCCGTCTAGAATGTTTCGCAATTCGTTAGGAGATTTTCATGGGTTCGTTTTCCATCTGGCACTGGCTGATCGTTCTGCTCATCGTGGTCATGGTGTTCGGCACCAAAAAGCTCAAGAACATGGGCTCCGACCTGGGCGGCGCCGTGAAGGGCTTCAAGGACGGCATGAAGGACGGCTCGGCCGACCCCGCCACGCCACCCGGCGCCGTGCCGCCTCCCGGCCAGGTCGGCACCACCACCCACGCAGCCGCCACGCCCGCCGACAAGACCACGATCGACGTGGAAGCCAAGCACAAGGGCTGATGGCGCCCGGTCCTGCCGCCGCGACGCGCTCCGGCGGTGTTTTCGTTTCCCGCACCGCTGAATCGTTCGTCCCATGATTGATATTGGCCTGTCCAAGATGGCGCTGATCGGCGCCGTGGCGCTGATCGTCATCGGCCCCGAGAAGCTGCCCCGCGTGGCGCGCACCGTCGGCACGCTGCTGGGCAAGGCGCAGCGCTACGTGGCCGACGTGAAGTCCGAGGTCAACCGGTCGATGGAGCTGGACGAGCTGCGCAAGATGAAGGACACGGTGGAGAGCGCCGCGCGCGACGTGCACCAGTCCGTGCAGACCAGCGCCACCGACTTCCAGAAGGACTGGGACACCTCCATCGGCGGCGGCATCGACGATGCGTCCTCGCCCGGCGTGTCCTCGGGCTCGGCCTTCGACCACGGCACGGTGGTGCCCGCCTACAAAAACCCCGGCAAGAACTGGCGGCTCAAGCGCGGTGCCACGCCCCAGTGGTACAAGGCCCGCGCTGGCGTGCGCACGAAGGCCCAGTCCGGCGCCGCGCGTGTCGCCCGCTTCCGGCCGCAGAAATTCCACTGACGACCCCTGCTGCCCCGCCGCCGCGCGTGCCCATCGCCGCGCGCCGGCAACCGCCCGCACACTGCTTTCCCCACTATGTCCGACATTCCCCATAAAGAAGACGAGCTCGCGGGCACCGAGCAGCCGTTCGTGCAGCACCTGATGGAGCTGCGCGACCGGCTGGTCAAGGCGCTGATCGCTGTCGGCATCGCCGCGGCCGTGCTGTTCTTCTATCCCGGCCCCGGCCCGCTCTACGACCTGCTGGCTGCGCCGCTGGTGGCGCACCTGCCCGCGGGCGCCACGCTGATCGCCACCTCGGTGATCTCGCCCTTCATGGTGCCGCTCAAGATCCTGCTGATGTCGGCCTTTCTGCTGGCGCTGCCGGTGGTGCTGTGGCAGGCCTGGGCCTTCGTGGCGCCGGGCCTTTACTCGCACGAGAAGAAGCTGGTGCTGCCGCTGGTGGTGTCCAGCACGCTGCTCTTCTTCATCGGTGTGGCGTTCTGCTACTTCTTCGTGTTCGGCCAGGTGTTCGCGTTCATCCAGAGCTTCGCGCCCAAGAGCATCACCGCCGCGCCGGACATCGAGGCCTATCTCAGCTTCGTCATCACCATGTTCCTGGCCTTCGGCCTCGCGTTCGAGGTGCCGATCGTCGTGATCGTGCTGGCGCGCCTGAACATCGTGACGGTGGACAAGCTCAAGAGCTTCCGCGGCTACTTCATCGTGCTGGCCTTCATCATCGCCGCCGTGGTCACGCCGCCAGATGTGGTGTCGCAACTGGCGCTGGCCGTGCCCATGTGCCTGCTGTACGAACTCGGCATCTGGGCCGCGCAGATCTTCATCCGCCACACGGCCGCACCCGAAGACGCGCAGGAGCCCAGCGCCTGAGCGGAACCCGAGCGGCCCACATCGCCGCGGGATGAACACACGATTGCCCATAAAAATAGCTGCCAGCGCTTGATGTATAAGCGCTTGCAGCTATTTTTTTGATAGCGTCAGATTGGTGGGGCGGCAGCGCAGGCAGCGCAGGCACCGCCGGCGCCGCGCCCCGTGCCCAATCAGCGCCGCTGCTGCGGGCGGGGCCGGGTGCCGGGCACCACCTGCACCTCGATGCGCGCATCGCCGCGCTGCAGGGTGAAGGGCGCGGAGGTGCCGGGCCGCAGCGCGGCCACGGCCGTCAGCAGGGCAGACACGCTGTGGGTGGGCTTGCCGTCGACTTCCACGATCACATCGCCCGGGCGCACGCCGGCCTGCGCGGCGGGGCCGGCCTGCAGTACGCCGGTGATGATCACGCCCTCGGTGGCCTTCACGCCGAAGGTGGCGGCCAGTTCGGGCGACAGCTCGTTGGGCTCCACGCCGATCCAGCCGCGCGTGACCTGGCCGTCCTTCACGATGCCGTCCAGCACCAGCTTGGCGGTGGACACGGGAATCGCGAAGCCGATGCCCATGCTGCCGCCCGAGCGCGAGTAGATCGCGGTGTTGATGCCCATCAGGTTGCCGTGCACGTCCACCAGCGCGCCGCCCGAATTGCCCGGGTTGATGGCGGCGTCGGTCTGGATGAAGTTCTCGAAGATGTTGATGCCCAACTGGCTGCGGCCCAGGGCCGAGATGATGCCGCTGGTCACCGTCTGGCCCACGCCGAAGGGGTTGCCGATGGCCAGCACCTGGTCGCCCACCGCCAGCTGGTCGGACTGGCCCAGCACGATCACGGGCAGCTTGTCCAGGTCGATCTTCAGCACCGCTAGGTCGGTGTCGGGGTCGGTGCCGATCACGCGGGCGCGGGCGCGGCGGTTGTCGGTCAGCGTGACCTCGATCTCGTCGGCGCCTTCCACCACGTGGTTGTTGGTGAGGATGTAGCCGTCGGTGCTGATGATGACACCGCTGCCCAGCCCGGTCTGCGCCTGCTGGGCGGCCTGGTCGCCGAAGAAGAACTGGAACCAGGGGTCGTTGCTGCGCGGGTTGCGCACGGCCTTGCTGGTGTTGATGCTGACCACCGCCGGGGCGGCCTTGCGCGCCGCGCCGCTGAAGCTGCCCGGGGCGGGCGGCGCATCCGGCGTGGCGGGCGCCTCGATCAGCGAGATGCCCGCGCTGCTGCGCGTGGCGCCGCCGCGGATCCAGCTCGGTTGCAGGGTAGCGACGACGAAATAGGCGGCGACGAAGACCGTCACGGCCTGGGCAAACAGCAGCCAGATGCGCTTCATGGTGGAGCAGGTGTGCAAAAAGGGATTCGAAAAGACCAGGCCGGGGGCAGCCTGCTGGGGCCCGACCGGGCCAGCCGCCCAGCATTGTCGCCGCTCGGCGGCGGCCCTGGCGTCGGCGCCGACCTTCGGTGGCAGAGGGACGTGCGGGGCCGCCCGCGCGGCGCCATCGGGGAAACCCTTAAACTGTGGCGGTCTGTAACGGTTTCGTCGTTCCCCGCGCCCCCGCTACCCGCCTGGGCCGCCGCGCTCTCGTCTCCCCACCCGGATCGTCTGCCCGAACGTGGCTGCACCCTGCGCTATCCCCGCGCACGGATGCGGCCAGGCCGTTGCTTTGTGCTTTGGTATTTTTCCGTTCGCCTCGATCCTTGCTCGTGCTGCGCCGACCGCAGCGCCGTGCAGGCGCCGCGAACCTTTCCGGACCGTTTTCCAATGACCCTGACCCCTTCCGCGCCGGCCTCAGCCGACGCTGCCACCGACTCCCATCGCCCGTTGACGCGCAGCGACTACAAGACCCTGGGGCTGTCCGCCCTGGGCGGCACGCTGGAGTTCTACGACTTCGTCATCTACGTGTTCTTCGCCGCGGTGCTGAGCGGCCTCTTCTTCCCTGCCGACATGCCCGACTGGCTGCGCCAGCTGCAGACCTTCGGCATCTTCGCCGCCGGCTACCTGGCGCGCCCCGTGGGCGGCATCGTCATCGCCCACTTCGGCGACAAGCTGGGCCGCAAGCGCATGTTCACGCTGTCGATCTTCCTGATGGCCGTGCCCACGCTGGTCATCGGCCTCTTGCCCACCTACGCCAGCATCGGCGTGGCGGCACCGCTGCTGCTTTTGGCCATGCGCGTGCTGCAGGGCGCGGCCATCGGCGGTGAAATGCCGGGCGCCTGGGTGTTCGTGGCCGAGCACGTGCCGAAGAACCGCTACGGCCTGGGCGTGGGCACGCTCACGGCCGGCATCACGGGCGGCATTTTGCTGGGCTCGCTGGTGGCGATCGCCATCAACCGCAGCTATGCACCCGCCGAGGTGCGCGACTTCGCCTGGCGCATCCCGTTCATCCTGGGCGGCGTGTTCGGCCTGGTGTCGGTGTATCTGCGCCGCTTTCTGCACGAAACGCCGGTGTTTCAGGAGCTGGCCACCCGCCGCGCCGTGGCGCGCGAGCTGCCCGTGAAGACCGTGCTGCGCGACCACAAGGGCGCGATGGTGCTGGTGGCGCTGATGACCTGGGTGCTGTCCACGGCGGTGGTCGTGGTGGTGCTGATCACGCCCAACTACCTGCAGAAGGTGTTCCAGATCCCGGCCACGCTGGCGCTGGAGGCCAACGCCGTCGCCACGCTCACGCTGACCATTGGCTGCATCGTCGTGGGCTGGGCCACGGACCGCTTCGGCACACGCCCCGTCATGCTGATCGGCTGGGGCGGGCTCACGCTGTCGAGCTACTGGTTCTACACCCAGCTGCCGGGCACGCCCGCCTCGCTGGTCTTCAACTACGGGCTGATCGGCTTCTTCGTGGGCTCGATCTCGCTGCTGCCCATCGTCGGCGTGCGTGCCTTTCCGCCGGAAGTGCGCTTCACCGGGCTTTCGTTCTCCTACAACATGGCCTATGCCGTGTTCGGCGGCATCACGCCCATTTTGATCACGCTGTGGCAGCAGCACGACGTGCTGGCCAACGCCCACTACGTGGCGGCCATGGGCGTACTGGGCTTCGCGCTGGGCTTCGTGCCGCTCGCATCGCGCGGCTGGCAGCCGGCGGCCCAGCGCGGCTGACCCGGCTGCGCTCGCGGGGCTGAGACAATCGGCGGATGACGACGACCCCCACCTCGCGAGACCAATTGCTGGGCGCCTTCGACGCCCTGCTGCAGCCCGAACGCTTCAAGGACTACGGCCCCAACGGCCTGCAGGTCGAGGGGCGCCCGGAGGTGCGGCGCATCGTGAGCGGCGTCACCGCCAGCCGGGCGCTGATCGACGCGGCCATCGCCCAGCGGGCCGATGCGATCTTCGTGCACCACGGCCTGTTCTGGCGCGGCCAGGACGGGCGCGTGACCGGTTGGATGAAGCAGCGCCTGCAGCGCCTGCTGGCCCACGACATCAACCTCTTCGCCTACCACCTGCCGCTGGACGCGCACCCGGAACTGGGCAACAACGCCCAGCTGGGCCAGCGCCTGGGCTGGCAGGCCGACCGCCAGTTTGGAGAGCAAAACCTGGGCTGCGTGGCCAGCGCCGCTTACGGCGATGGCGCGGCGCTGGCGCGGCATGTGGAGGCCGTGCTGGGCCGCAGCGTCACGCTGGTGGCGCCCGCGCCGGCCGAGGTCCGGCCCATCCGCCGCGTTGCCTGGTGCACCGGCGGCGCGCAAGGCTACTTCGAGGCGGCCATGGCGGCCGGCGCCGATGCGTTCGTCACCGGCGAGATCTCTGAACCGCAGGCGCACCTGGCACGCGAGAGCGGCGTGTCCTTCCTGGCCGCCGGCCACCATGCCACCGAGCGCTACGGCGCGCCGGCCGTGGCCGAGCGGGTGGCCGGGCAACTGGGGCTGGAGCACGTGTTCATCGACATCGACAACCCGGCCTGAAAAGCTCGATTGCTATTAAATATGTAGCAATAGGCGCTTTATTCACGGGCGCTGGAGGCCGATTTGGCATGAAAAATCACCCTGCGGGAGCCGCATGACGCAACCTTTACCCATCGCCATCACCCAGGGCGACGCGGCCGGCATCGGCCCCGAGATCATCGCCAAGGCGTTCCGCGACGCGCCCGGGCTGCTGCGCGGCTGCTTCGTGGTGGGCAGCGTGGCGGCGCTGCGGCGCGGGGCGGCATGCATCGCCCAGCCCGGCGACACGGCCTTGCCGATGGCGCGCATCGCGTCGGTGCGCGAGGCGGCGGCTGTGCCACCGCGCTGCGTGCCGGTGCTGCCGCTGCCCGGCCTGCCGGCCGAGCCGCCCGCCTGGGGCCGCATCGACGCCGCCGCCGGCCGGGCCGCCGCCGACTGCGTGGTCTGGGCCGCGCGGGCCGCACTGCGGGGCGAGGTGGCGGCGCTCGTCACCGCGCCGCTGCACAAGGAGGCGCTGGCTGCGGGTGGCATCGCCTTCCCCGGCCACACCGAATTGCTGCAGGCCGAGGCGGCGCGCCATGCGGGCGTGGCACTGGCCGAGATGCCGGTGCGCATGATGCTGGCCAGCGACGAGCTGCGCACCGTGCTGGTCAGCATCCACGTGTCGCTGCGCGACGCGCTGGATGCGGTGACCGTGGCCAACGTGCTGGGGGCGCTGCGCATCACCCACGCGGCCCTGGCCCGCAGCCTGGGCCGGGCGCCGCGCATCGGCGTCGCGGGGCTGAATCCACATGCGGGGGAGGGCGGGCTCTTCGGGCGTGAAGAAATCGACGTCATCGTGCCGGCCATCCAGGCCGCGCGCGCGGAAGGCATCGACGCGCAGGGCCCCTTCGCGCCCGATACCGTCTTCATGCGCGCCCGCAGCACGCCGCAGCGGGCGGGCGAATTCGACGTGGTGCTGGCCATGTACCACGACCAGGGGCTGATCCCGGTGAAGTACCTGGGCGTGGACAAGGGCGTGAACGTCACGCTGGGCCTGCCCCTGGTGCGCACCAGCCCCGACCACGGCACCGCCTTCGACATCGCCGGGCAGGGCGTGGCCGATGCGTCCAGCCTGATCGAGGCCGTGCGCATGGCGCGGCAACTGTCGTCGCTGCCTGCCTGACCATGAAAAAAGGGCCTGCATGGCAGGCCCTTTGCGTATCAGGACAACAGGGAAGCCGCGGCTCAGCGCGGGCGGTTCAGGCTGTCGCGGATCTCGCGCAGCAGCACGATGTCTTCGGCCGGCGCGGCAGGCGCTGCGGGCTCCGGCGCGGGGGCCTGGCGCTTGAGGCGGTTGATCTGCTTGACCATCATGAAAATGATGAAGGCCAGGATCAGGAAGTTGACGCCCACGGTAATGAAGTTGCCATACGCCAGCACGGGCACGCCGGCCTTTTTCAAGGCGTCCAGCGTATTGGCCGTGCCCGGGGGAATGGTGCCCAGCACCAAGTACAGATTCGAGAAATCGAGCCGCCCGAATACCAGTCCGACGACCGGCATGATGAGGTCGCTGACCACCGAATCGACGATCTTGCCGAAGGCCCCGCCGATGATCACGCCCACGGCCAGATCTATCACATTGCCTTTGATGGCGAACTCTTTGAATTCTTGCGCAATGCCCATTTCCCCACTCCTTTGATATAGATGAAAACACTGAAGTAACGACCGCCATGGACGGGTGTCCCCCAATGGAATAACCATATTGGCTCCGCTACAATTTTCGATGATCCCACAAGCGAAGTAGATAGAGGACCCCATGAGTGAAACTCCGATCGACTCCAGCAAACGGACCTGGCTGATCGCGTCCGGATGCGCTGGCGCGGTGGGCGGCGTGGCGACTGCCGTGCCTTTCGTCAGCACCTTCCAGCCCTCCGAACGCGCCAAGGCCGCCGGGGCCGCGGTCGAGGTCGATATCTCCGCGCTGAAGCCGGGCGAGAAGATCACCGTGGAATGGCGCGGCAAGCCGGTGTGGATCGTCAAGCGCACGCCCGAGCAGCTCGCGGCGCTGCCGGGCCTCGATGCGCAACTGGCCGACCCCAAGTCCGAGCGCAAGCCCAGCGAACTCACCCCCGAATACGCCCGCAACGAAGCGCGCTCGATCAAGCCCGAGGTGCTGGTGGCCGTGGGCATCTGCTCGCACTTGGGCTGCTCGCCCTCCGACAAGTTCGCGCCCGGCGCCCAGCCTTCGCTGCCCGACGACTGGAAGGGCGGCTTCCTCTGCCCCTGCCACGGCTCCACGTTCGACATGGCCGGCCGCGTCTTCAAGAACAAGCCCGCGCCCGACAACCTCGAAGTGCCCCCCCACATGTACCTGTCGGAGACCAAGCTCCTGATCGGTGAAGACAAGAAGGCCTGAGGAACGACCCATGGCTTACCGCGAATTCAAGGACATCTCGCCCAACGCGTCGACCGGCGCCAAGGCCGCCAACTGGCTGGAAAACCGCTTCCCCACGGCGTTCGACGCCTACCGGGTGCACATGTCGGAGTACTACGCTCCGAAGAACTTCAACTTCTGGTACATCTTCGGCTCGCTGGCCCTTCTGGTGCTGGTGATCCAGATCGTCACCGGCATCTTCCTCGTGATGCACTACAAGCCCGACGCCGCCAAGGCGTTCGAGTCGGTGGAATACATCATGCGCGACGTGCCCTGGGGCTGGCTGATCCGCTACATGCACTCCACGGGCGCCTCGGCGTTCTTCGTGGTGGTCTACCTGCACATGTTCCGCGGGCTGCTCTACGGCTCCTACCGCAAGCCGCGCGAGCTGGTCTGGATCTTCGGCTGCGCGATCTTCCTCGCGCTCATGGCCGAGGCCTTCATGGGCTACCTGCTGCCCTGGGGCCAGATGTCGTACTGGGGCGCCCAGGTGATCGTAAACCTGTTCGCGGCCATCCCCTTCATCGGCCCCGACCTGGCGCTGCTGATCCGCGGCGACTACGTGGTGGGCGACGCCACGCTCAACCGCTTCTTCAGCTTCCACGTCATCGCCGTGCCGCTGGTGCTGCTGGGCCTGGTGGTGGCGCACCTGCTGGCGCTGCACGACGTGGGCTCCAACAACCCCGACGGCATCGAGATCAAGGGTCCCAATGCCCCGAAGGACGAGCACGGCCATCCGCTGGACGGCATCCCGTTCCACCCCTACTACACGGTGCACGACATCTTCGGCGTGTGCGTGTTCCTGTTCATCTTCTCGGCCGTGATCTTCTTCGCGCCGGAGTTCGGCGGCTACTTCCTCGAATACAACAATTTCATCCCGGCCGACCCGCTCAAGACCCCTGCGCACATCGCGCCGGTCTGGTACTTCACGCCGTTCTATTCCATGCTGCGCGCCATCACCAGCGAGATGATGTATGCGCTCATCGCCTGCGTGGTGCTGGCCGTGGGGCTGGCGGTGGTGAAGGGGCGACTGCCCACGTTCGTGAAGGCGGCGCTGGCCGTGGCGGCGGCGGTGGCCATCGCCCTCATGCTGTCCATCGACGCCAAGTTCTGGGGCGTGGTGGTGATGGGCGGCGCCGTCATCATCCTGTTCTTCCTGCCCTGGCTGGACATGAGCCCGGCCCGGTCGATCCGCTATCGCCCCGACTGGCACAAATACCTCTACGGCATCTTCGTGATCAACTTCGTGGTGCTCGCCTACCTGGGCGTGCAACCGCCCTCGGTGATCGGCGAGCGTGTCTCACAGCTCGGCACGCTGTTTTATTTCGGCTTTTTCCTGCTGATGCCCTGGTGGAGCCGCCTGGGTACCCCGAAGCCCGTGCCCGACCGCGTGACTTTCACGCCGCACTGAGCGCGCGCACCGAGCCGCAAGAAAGCTGAAGCATCGCCATGAAAAAAATCCTCCTCACGCTGATCGCCGCGCTTGGCATTGCGACGGGCGCCCACGCCGCCGAAGGCGGCATCGCCTGGGACAAGGCGCCCAACCGCACCAACGACACGGCCTCGCTGCAGAACGGCGCCAAGCTGTTCGTCAACTACTGCCTCAACTGCCACTCGGCCGCCTTCATGCGCTACAACCGCCTGCAGGACATTGGCCTCACCGAGCAGCAGATCAAGGACAACCTGCTCTTCACCACCGACCGGGTGGGCGAGACCATGAAGGCGTCGATCGACCCGCGCCAGGCCAAGGACTGGTTCGGCGGCAACCCGCCCGACCTTACCGTCATCGCCCGTTCGCGCGCCGGCCACGGCGGTACGGGCGCCGACTACCTCTACACCTTCCTGCGCACCTTCTACCGCGACGACACCAAGGCCACCGGCTGGAACAACCTCGCATTCCCGAGCGTCGGCATGCCCCACGTGCTGTGGCAACTGCAGGGCGACCGCCGCCCGGTGTTCGAGGAGCAGCAGAGTCACGGCCATGCCATCCAGGTCTTCAAGGGGTGGCAGCAGGTCACGGCTGGTACCATGTCGCCCCTGCAGTACGACCAGGCGGTGGGTGATCTCGTCAACTACCTGCAGTGGATGGGCGAGCCGGCGCAAAATACGCGGGTTCGCGTGGGCGTCTGGGTGCTGATCTTCCTGGGCGTCTTCACGGTCATTGCCTGGAGGCTCAACGCAGCCTTCTGGAAAGACGTCAAGTAACCGCTAGACTCTTTGCCGCACCCCTTGGGTGCGGTTCGAGCTTTTACAGAGTGGGCGCAGTCGCGCCCACTCTTTTGATTTTTAGGAGCCTCCCACCATGATGGTGCTTTATTCGGGTACGACCTGCCCCTTCTCCCATCGCTGCCGTTTCGTTCTGTTCGAGAAGGGAATGGACTTCGAGATCCGCGATGTGGACCTGTACAACAAGCCCGAAGACATCAACGTGATGAACCCCTACGGCCAGGTGCCCATCCTGGTCGAGCGCGATCTGATCCTGTATGAGTCGAACATCATCAACGAGTACATCGACGAGCGCTTTCCGCACCCGCAACTGATGCCTGGCGACCCGGTGGACCGCGCGCGCGTTCGCCTCTTCCTGCTCAACTTCGAGAAGGAACTGTTCGTCCACGTGAACATCCTGGAGTCTCGCGCCACCAAGGGCAACGAGAAGGCGCTCGAAAAGGCCCGCGCCCACATTCGCGACCGCCTGACCCAGCTGGCCCCCGTGTTCCTGAAGAACAAGTACATGCTGGGCGAGAACTTCTCCATGCTGGACGTGGCGATCGCCCCGCTGCTGTGGCGCCTGGACTACTACGGCATCGACCTGAGCAAGAACGCCGCGCCGCTGCTGAAGTACGCCGAGCGCATCTTCTCGCGCCCCGCCTACATCGAAGCGCTCACGCCTTCGGAAAAGGTCATGCGGAAGTAACGAAAGAAAGCCTCCGCCTTTGTTCCTTCTTTTCACTTTGCCATGATGAACGCCCAGGACTCCACTTCCACGCGTCCTTACCTGATCCGGGCGCTCTACGAGTGGTGCACCGATAACGGCCTTACGCCTTACGTGGCGGTGCGTGTGGACCAATCCGTCCAGGTGCCGCGCGAGTACGTGAAGGACGGCGAGATCGTCCTCAACATCAGCTACGACGCCACGAGCGCATTGCAACTGGGCAACGATTTCATCGAGTTCAAGGCGCGTTTCGGCGGCAAGCCCCGCGACATCATGGTGCCGGTGGGGCGGGTGATCGCGATCTATGCGCGGGAGAACGGGCAGGGCATGGCCTTCCCGCCCCCGGTCGATGCGCTGGTCGAAGGCGGCGCCGGATCGGTCATGTCGTCGCTGCCTGCCACCACGGCCCCCGAGGCGGCGGAGCCTGCCACGACAGAAGGGCCCACGGCCGACCGCGTCGTGCAGCTGGTGCAGCCCGAGTCGCCGGCCACCGACGAACAGGAGCCGCCGCGCCCGCAGCCGCCCGCCGGCGGCGGTGGGCGCCCCGCGCTCAAGCGCGTGAAGTAGGCGCGCTTCTTCCCAAGCACCGGCGTGCCGAAAGGTCCGCCGGTGTTTTGTTTTGCGCTGCCGCGTGCCGGCTAGAATGCAGCCTTCGCCGATTTAGCTCAGTTGGTAGAGCACCCGCCTTGTAAGCGGTAGGTCGTCAGTTCGATTCCGACAATCGGCACCATTTCTTATCGCATTTTTTCCATCGGCCGTCCGAACGCCCCAGCCGGGGTTCAGGTTTGGATTTTCAGGCGGATGGAGTTAACCTCCCACCCCCGGCTACGCAGATGCGCCTCGAAGGCAGGCAGCAACTGCCGGATCTTGGCCGCCGCTGCGTTGCTGCGCACCAGCAGGCACCACGACGTTCCGTCGATGGGACCGGCCTGGATGGTCGGGCGCAAGGTCGGCGGAATCAGTTTTTCGATGGCCCGCAGCCGTTCGCTGGAGTCCCGCGTCAGCGCCGTCAGCATCGACAGCGTGGGCGATTCCTGAGTGGCTTGTTGCAGCGTGACGGCGTGATGTCGGCGGGGCATGGGCTGGCATGGCGCCGGCTGGCGCGGAGATTCATAGTGCATGTGATTATTACGGACGCCCGTCTGGCGCGCAGCCGGGCGATTCACCTGTCGGGCACGCGGCTGCTGCTGCTCGCGCTGCTGATGTCGCTGGTGCTGATGGCCTGTACGGCGGCGATGTACCACTGGCTGTTCATGCAGGGCGCGCGAGCGGCCTGGCCTTCGGGCATGGCCGCCCACGCCGGTGCGACGCAGGGCGACGCCGACGAGCAGAACCGCCTGATGCGCGCCAACCTCGATGCCATGGCGCGCAAGGTCGGCGAGATGCAGGCGCGGGTGATGCAGCTGGAATCGCTGGGCGACCGGGTCATGGGGCTGGCCGGCATGCCGCCCGTCAGCGCGGCCAAGCCGCCAGGGCAGGGCGGCGCGCTGGTCTCCGGCCGCCCGCTCGACCTCGCCGACCTGCAGGCGACGCTGGACGATCTCGCACGGGTGACCGACCAGCGCGTGGATCTCATGACGGTGGTGGAGTCGCGCCTCTTCGACCAGCGCATCCGCAAGCACATGGTCCCGACGCAGCAGCCCGTGCTGGACCGCCTGGCCGGCTCTTCGTTCGGCTGGCGCATCGATCCGGTGACGGGGCAGTCGGCCCTGCACACCGGGCTGGACTTTCCCGCCGAGCCCGGCACGCCCATCCTGGCGGCCGCGGGCGGCGTGGTCGTGACCCAGGAATACCACCCCGCCTACGGCAACATGGTCGAGGTGGACCACGGCAACCAGCTGGTGACCCGCTACGCGCATGCCTCCAAGACCTGGGTCAAGCGGGGGGATCTGGTGCGCCGTGGCCAGAAGATCGCGGCCGTGGGCTCCACGGGGCGCTCCACCGGTCCCCACCTGCACTTCGAGGTGCTGGTGCAGGGCGTGCCGCAGGATCCGCAAAAATTCCTGCTCGCCGGCGCGGGTGGGGCCGGCGGTGCGGCGCAGCGCGTGGCCGCCGCGGGCGTCACCACCGAGGTGCAACGCATGGGCAGGTAAAATCGCCGCTCCGGACGCCTGTCCCCTGATTTGCAATCACTTGCAAAACGGGGCCGGCGGCCCCATCTGAACCTACTTCTTCTTAGGGATTCTGGTCGCCCTGCAGCCCCAGCGGCTCGCGGTGCGGTCTGTTCGCATGGCCACCAACTTCCTCACCAAATTATTCGGCAGCCGCAATGATCGACTGCTCAAGCAATACCGCAAGACGGTTGTCCGCATCAATGTGATGGAGCCGGAGTACGAGAAGCTGAGTGACGATGCCCTGCGCGCCAAGACGCAGGAATTCAAGGATCGCGTCGCCCGCGGCGAGTCGCTGGATGACCTGCTGCCCGAGGCCTTCGCGGTGGTCCGTGAAGGGTCCAAGCGCATCATGAAGATGCGCCACTTCGACGTGCAGATGCTGGGCGGCATGGCGCTGCACTTCGGCAAGATCTCCGAAATGCGCACGGGCGAGGGCAAGACGCTGACCGCCACGCTGCCGGTGTACCTGAACGCGCTGTCGGGCAAGGGTGTCCACGTGGTGACGGTGAACGACTACCTCGCCAACCGCGATGCGCAGTGGATGGGCCGCCTCTACAACTTCCTCGGCCTGACGGTGGGCATCAACCTGCCCAACATGCCGCGCGAGGAAAAGCAGGCCGCCTACGCGGCCGACATCACCTACGGCACGAACAACGAATACGGCTTCGACTACCTGCGCGACAACATGGTCTACGAGGCGCAGGACCGCGTGCAGAAGGTGCTGAATTACGCCATCGTCGACGAGGTGGACTCCATCCTGATCGACGAGGCGCGCACGCCGCTCATCATCAGCGGCCAGGCCGAAGACCACACTCAGATGTATCTGGCGATGAACGAGGTGGTGCCGCTGCTGGTGCGCCAGGAGGGCGAGGCCGATCCCCGCACGGGCGAGGGCGTGACCAAGCCCGGCGACTTCACGCTCGACGAGAAGACCCACCAGGTCTTCCTGACCGAGCAGGGCCATGAAACCGCCGAGCGCGTGCTGGCGAGCCGCGGGTTGATCGCCGAGGGCGCGTCGCTGTACGACCCGGCCAACATCTCGCTGATGCACCACCTGTACGCGGCGCTGCGGGCCAACCACCTCTATCACCGCGACCAGCACTACGTGGTGCAGAACGGCGAGATCGTCATCGTCGATGAATTCACCGGCCGCCTGATGTCCGGCCGCCGCTGGAGCGAAGGCCTGCATCAGGCCGTGGAGGCCAAGGAAGGTGTGAACATCCAGGCCGAGAACCAGACCCTCGCCTCGATCACCTTCCAGAACTACTTCCGCCTCTACACCAAGCTGGCCGGCATGACCGGCACGGCCGACACCGAGGCGTACGAGTTCCAGGAGATCTACGGCCTGGAAACGGTGGTCATTCCCCCCAACCGCCCCAGCAAGCGCGACGACCAGCTCGACCGGGTCTACAAGACCACGCGCGAGAAGTACGAAGCGGCGATCAAGGACATCCGCGAGTGCCACGAGCGCGGCCAGCCGGTCCTGGTGGGCACCACCTCGATCGAGAACTCCGAGATCATCGACCAGCTGCTGCAGAAAGAGGGCCTGCCGCACCAGGTGCTGAACGCCAAGCAGCATGCGCGTGAAGCCGACATCGTGGCCCAGGCCGGCCGCGCCGGCATGATCACCATCGCCACCAACATGGCCGGGCGGGGGACCGACATCGTGCTGGGCGGCAACATCGAGAAGGACGTGGCGGCCATCGAGAACGACGAGACGCTGGACGCCGCCACGAAGGAAGCGCGCCTGGCCGAGCTGCGAGCGCGCTGGGCTCGCGACCACGAGCACATCCGCGAACTGGGCGGCCTGCGCATCATCGCCACCGAGCGCCACGAATCGCGCCGCATCGACAACCAGCTGCGCGGCCGCTCGGGCCGCCAGGGCGATCCGGGCTCCTCGCGCTTCTACCTGAGCCTCGACGATTCGCTGATGCGCATCTTCGCCGGCGACCGCGTCAAGTCCATCATGGACCGCCTGAAGATGCCCGACGGCGAGGCCATCGAAGCCGGCATCGTCACGCGCAGCATCGAGTCGGCCCAGCGCAAGGTGGAGGCGCGCAACTTCGACGTGCGCAAGCAGCTGCTCGAATACGACGACGTCTCCAACGACCAGCGCAAGGTCATCTACCAGCAGCGCAACGAGATCCTCGACGCGGCCGACCTGTCGGAGCTGGTGTCCGTGATGCGCGACGACTGCCTGACCGACCTGGTGCGGCAGTACGTGCCCGCCGAGTCGGTGGAAGAGCAGTGGGACCTGGCCGGCCTGGAGCGCGTGCTGAACGACGACTGGCAGATCCAGCTGCCGCTGCAAAAGGAAGTGGAGGGCGCAGAGGCCATCACCGACGAGGAAGTGCTGGAGAAGGTGCTGACGGCGGCGCGCGAGGTCTTCGAGGCCAAGCTGGCGATGATCGGCGAAGCCAACTTCACGCAGTTCGAGCGCATGGTGCTGCTGCAGAGCTTCGACACCAACTGGCGTGACCACCTGAGCGCACTGGACTACCTGCGCCAGGGCATCCACCTGCGCGGCTATGCGCAAAAGCAGCCCAAGCAGGAATACAAGCGCGAGGCGTTCGAGCTCTTCCGCCAGCTCATCGACCAGGTCAAGAACGAGGTGTCGAAGGTGCTGATGACCGTGCAGGTGCAGTCGAGCGCCCAGCTCGACCAAGCCGCCGAGGCGCTGGAAAGCCGTGGCGAGAACATCGCCAACGTCACCTACACCGCGCCCACCGAGACCGGCGAGGTCGAAACCCGGGTGGACGGCCAGACCGTGCGCGCCGGTGGCGATGCGCAGGATGGCGGCCTGCGCGTGGGCCGCAACGACCCCTGCCCCTGCGGTAGCGGCAAGAAGTACAAGCAGTGCCACGGCAAGCTGGCCTGACGTGGCGGCGGTCCGCCGAGAGCGTGTGAGCGCGCTCTCGAAGCACCGGCCGCCATGCACGCGATGCAATGCAACACACGGGCCGCGGCCCGTGTTGTCGTTTGCAGTCATCGATTTTTCCGATAATCCCCCGCTCATTCGCAAGGAATCGCACCCATGCCCGTGAATCTCTCCGCCCCCGTGGCCTCTGATCTGCACCCCGTGCCGGGCGTTCGCATCGGCGTTGCCGAAGCGGGCGTGCGCAAAGCCAACCGCAAGGACCTGACCGTCTTCCTGCTGGACGAGGGCGCCTCGGTGGCCGGCGTATTCACCAGGAACCGGTTCTGCGCCGCGCCGGTGCAGGTCTGCCGTGAACACCTGCAAGGTGCCCAGGCCATCCGTGCGATGGTCATCAACACCGGCAACGCCAATGCCGGCACCGGTGCCGACGGCCTGCTGCGCGCCCGCGCCACCTGCGCGGCCCTGGCGGAGCACCTGCAGGTGGCACCCGAGCAGGTGCTGCCGTTCTCCACCGGCGTGATCATGGAGCCGCTGCCCAGCGACCGCATCGCCGCCGGGCTGCCCGCCGCGCTGGCGGATGCGCAGCCGGACCACTGGGCGCGGGCCGCCGAAGGCATCATGACCACCGACACGCTGCCCAAGGCGTTCAGCCGTCGGGTGCAGGTGGGCGGCAAGACCGTGACCATCACCGGCATCTCCAAGGGCGCCGGCATGATCCGCCCCAACATGGCGACCATGCTGGGCTTCCTGGCCACCGATGCCGCCATTGCCCCCGAGCTGCTGCAACCCCTGGTGCGCGAACTGGCCGACCGGTCGTTCAACCGGGTGACGATAGACGGCGACACCTCCACCAACGATTCCTTCGTGCTCATCGCCACGCACCAGGCCGGCAACGCGCCGGTCGCGGCGCTGGACGGCGCCGACGGGCAGGCCCTGCGCGAGGGCCTGCTCGCGGTGGCCCAGCAGCTGGCCCAGGCCATCGTGCGCGACGGCGAGGGGGCGACCAAGTTCATCACCGTGCGCGTCGAAGGGGGCCGCACCGGCGACGAATGCCGCCAGGTGGCCTATGCCATCGCGCATTCGCCGCTGGTCAAGACCGCCTTCTTCGCCAGCGACCCGAACCTGGGCCGCATCCTGGCGGCGGTCGGGTATGCGGGCATCGACGATCTGGACCAGACGCAGATCGACCTGTTCCTGGACGACGTGCACGTGGCCGTCAAGGGCGGCCGCAACCCCGCGTACCGCGAGGAAGACGGCCAGCGCGTGATGAAGCAAAGCGAGATCACGGTCCGCGTGGTGCTCGGCCGCGGCGATGCGGCGGACACCGTCTGGACCTGCGACCTGAGCCACGACTACGTGACCATCAACGCCGACTACCGCTCCTGAGCCCTGCCGGGCGGTGGCGCCCGGCCCCGGAACCGACCGATCCAGCCTCCCCATGAACGACGCCTTCGCCCACCTGCTGCTCCGCGCCGAGCAGCTCATCTCCCGCATCGAAGCGGTGCTGCCGCAACCGCTGTCCGCCCCCGACTGGTCTGCGGGAGCCGTGGCCTGGCGCTACCGCAAGCGCAGCAGCGGCCACGGCGTGCTGGAGCCGGTGCAGCACGTGGCCGGCATGGCCCTCGCCGATCTCAAGGAAATCGATGCGCAGAAGGACAAGATCCAGCGCAACACCCAGCAGTTCGTCGAGGGCAGGCCCGCCAACAACGTGCTGCTGACCGGCGCGCGCGGCACGGGCAAGTCGTCGCTCATCAAGGCGTGCCTGAGCACCTATGCGCCGCAGGGGCTGCGGCTCATCGAGGTGGACAAGGCCGACCTGACCGACCTGCCCGACATCGTGGAAGTCGTGTCCGGACGGCCCGAGAAATTCATCGTCTACTGCGACGACCTGAGCTTCGACGAAGGCGAGGCCGGCTACAAGGCGCTCAAGTCGATCCTCGACGGGTCGATCGCGGCCTCCACGCCGAACGTGCTGGTGTATGCCACCAGCAACCGCCGGCACCTGCTGCCGGAGTACATGAAGGACAACCTCAGCTACACCCACACCGCCGACGGCGAGGTGCATCCGGGCGAGGCGGTGGAGGAAAAGATCTCCCTGTCCGAACGCTTCGGCCTCTGGGTGAGCTTCTACCCGTTCAGCCAGCAGGAATACCTGGCCATCGTCGCGCAATGGCTGGGCGCGCTCGGCGTGGGCGCCGAAGACATCGAGCGGGCGCGGCCCGAGGCGCTGGTCTGGGCACTGGAGCGCGGCTCCCGCAGCGGCCGCGTGGCCTACCAGTTCGCCAAGGACTTCGCGGGAAGGCGCGCGGATGCCTGATTCCATGCACGACGCCGCACCCGCGCCGGCCCCGCGGGAAGCGCGCAAGCACACCGAGGTCGCGGTCGGCATCCTGGTGCGGGGCGACGGGGCGCTGCTGCTGTCCACCCGTCCGCCCGGCAAGGCGTATGAAGGCTACTGGGAATTTCCCGGCGGCAAGATCGAGACGGGCGAATCCGTCGAGCAGGCGCTGCGCCGGGAGCTGATCGAGGAGCTGGGCGTCACCATCGGCCCGGCGGCCGTGTGGAAGGTCACCGAGCACGACTACCCGCACGCGCTGGTGCGCCTGCACTGGTGCAAGGTGCACGAGTGGACGGGCGAATTCGAGATGCGCGAGGGCCAGACGATGGCCTGGCAGGGCTGGCCGCTCACCGTAAGGCCGGTGTTGCCGGGGGCCTATCCGGTGCTGGAATGGCTGGCGCAGGAGCGGGGCGAGACCTTCGACCCTGCCTCCATGGAATATCAAAAATGATAGCAACAAGCGCTTGATACACAAGCGCTGGAGCCCGATCAGGCTCTGAAAATCAGGGCAGCAGGCGAGGGTCGCCGAACTCCGCGTCCTCGGGCGGCGCCTCGGTCGGCATGCGGAATTCCTCGCTGGCCCAGGCGCCCAGGTCGATCTGCTTGCAGCGCTCGCCGCAGAACGGGCGAAACCGGTTGGCGGGGCTGTAGAGGCTGGGCCCACCGCATTGCGGGCATTTCACCCATCGCTGGGCACTGTCTGCCGTGGTCGCCGCGGCAGCGGCAGCGGCAGCGGCGTTTTTCTTTTTCTTCGTATCGGACATCGTTGCAAGGAGGGCGCGCCTTCAGGCGCACAGCGTGAGCTCGAAAGCCGCGTCTTCGGTGCTGGATTGCAGGCGGCCGGCCTCGTCCTGGCGCATCAGGCGCACGGAGACGATCAGCCGGTTGCCGCTGATCTCGGGAATGAGCTGCAGGCCGGGGTCGATGCGCAGGCGCAGCAGCTGGAACGTGCGGCCCTGCGGCAGGGTCTGCTGGAACTGGCCGTGGTCGGCCGCCACCTTCTGCGGCACGCCCGAGTCGCGCAGCATCTTGAGCAGCACGAACACCGACTCGGCCAGGGGGGCGAGGTGCGAGGCCCAGCTCTCCAGGTCGTGCTGCCGCTGCTGCGGCGCGTGGTGCTGCCAGGCGTAGTAGGCCGGCAGGTCGAAGCCGCAGGTGCCGCCCGGTATGCCGACGCGGCTGCGGATGCTCATCAGCCAGTCGTTCTCGGCCAGGGCGTGCCCCGCCTTGCCATGCTGGGCATTGAGCCCGGTGAAACACCGGTCGAGCTGGGCGATGACGCTGTCGAGCACGTCCTCGGAGATCGAAGGATTGCCGCGGTAGCTGTCGAGCTGCAGCTTGTGCTTTTCCAGGTCCTTGAGCACGTCCGACTTCAGGTCCGCGCGGGCGGCGACGTCCATGATCTCAAACATGGTCACCAGGGCGTAATGGTGGTCCAGGGGGTGCGCCCGCGGGATCAGCTCGCCCAGGCGGCGAAACAGCTGCTCCAGCCGGAGGTAGGTGCGCAGTCGTTCGTTAAAGGGGTATTCGTAGAGGATCACGCTGCTGGGTTCCTGGGGGGTGCTCGGGAGGCAGGAGGCTACCGCTCGTCCTGAAGCACCAGGTCGGGTGCCGGCACGGCCCGATGCATCATAGCCCGAACCGTGTGGCGATCCGCCCTGCGTGGGTCCGCAGTTCCGCCAGGGAGATGCCGTCGTTGAAGAGCACGATGTCGGCGGCCGACCGGCGCTGCGCGCGCGAGGCTTGCGCCGCGATGATGGCCTGGGCGGCCGCCGCGTCCAGCCCGCTGCGCGCCTGCACGCGGGCGATCTGCGTGGCCTCGCTGCAGTCGACCACCACCACCGCATCCAGCACGGGGGCCCAGCGCGGCGACTCGACCAGCAGCGGGATGTCGAGCACGATGAGGCGGTGGCCCGCCTGCGTGGCGGCGAGCGTCGCCTGCGCGATGCCGTCCGCCACCAGGGGGTGGACGATGCGCTCCAGCCGCGCCTTCGCTTGCGCGTCGCCGAAGGCCTTCTCGCGCATGCGCCCCCGGTCGAGCGCCCCGCTCGGGTCGATGAATTCGTCGCCGAAGGCCTGGCGGATGGCGGCAATGGCCGAGCCGCCCGCTGAGGTCACCGCGCGCGAGCAGGCATCCGCGTCCACCAGCGCCGCGCCGCAGTGCTGCAGCATCTGGCCCACCGTGCTCTTGCCGCTGCCGATGCCGCCCGTCAGCCCGAGGTGCAGCGGTGTGCGGCGCGGCGGGATGGCCGTCACAGGCCCAGGGACCCGAGGAGGGTCTGCATCACCCGCGCCGGGCCGGCGATCATCGCCGTCAGGCCCGCGCCAGCGAGAAACGGGCCGAACGGCACGTAGAGGCCCTCGCGCAGGCTGCTTGCGAACTTCATGCCGATGCCGACCAGCGCGCCGATGACGGATGCCATCAGGATCACCGGCACCAGCGCCTCCCAGCCGAACCAGGCGCCCAGCGCCGCGAACAGCTTGAAGTCGCCATAGCCCATGCCCTCCTTGCCGGTCGCGAGCTTGAAGGCCCAGTAAACGGACCACAGCGCCAGGTAGCCGGCGGCCGCCCCGATCACCGCAGACTGCACGGGCACCTCGGTCCAGCGCAGCACGGCGGCGAGCAGGCCCGCCCACAGCAGCGGCAGGGTGATGTCGTCGGGCAGCAGCGTGGTATCCCAGTCGATGAAGGCCAATGCCACCAGCGCCGCCGAGAAGCCGCACCAGGCGGCTGCCGTCGCCGTCAAGCCCCAGCGGTGGCCGCAGAAGAGGAAAAGCGCGCCCGTCAGCAGCTCGACCGCGGGGTAGCGCGGGCTGATGCGGGTGCCGCAGCCTTTGCAGCGCCCCTTCAGGAAGAGGTAGCTGAGGACGGGAATGTTTTCATGCCACCGGATCAGGTGCCCGCAAGAAGGGCAGCGCGACCGGGGGGTCGACAGGTTGAAGCGTTCGGCGGGCGCCTCGGGCGCAGGTGGAGGCGCCGCGCCGGCCGTTGCGCCGACGCCTTCGGCCGCCCGTGCATCTTGCGCATACTGCGCCACCTCGGCCGCCCACTGCCGCTCCATCATCTGCGGCAAGCGGTGGATCACCACGTTCAGGAAGCTGCCGACGAGCAGGCCCAGCACGCCGGCGAGGCCGGCCGCCACCCAGGCTTCTTCGAGCATCAGACGACCTGGCCCAGCTTGAAGATCGGCAGGTACATCGACACGACGATGCCGCCGATCAGCGTGCCGAGGAACACGATGATGATCGGCTCCATCAGGCTGGACAGGCCCGCCACCATCTCGTCGACCTCGGCTTCGTAGAAGTCGGCGGCCTTGCCCAGCATGTGGTCGATGGAGCCGGATTCCTCGCCGATGGCGCACATCTGCAGCACCATGGAGGGGAACACGTTCGCGTTGCCCATGGCGGCGGTCAGGCTGGTGCCGGTGGAGACTTCCTGCTGGATCCGCTCCGTGGCGTCGGCATAGACCGAGTTGCCGGACGCCCCGCCCACCGAGTCGAGCGCCTCCACCAGCGGCACGCCGGCCGCGAACATGGTGGAGAGCGTGCGGGTCCAGCGCGCCACGCAGGACTTGTCGATCAGCGCGCCGAACACCGGGATGCGCAGCAGCAGCCGGTCCATCACCTTCTGCATCTTCTCGTTGCGGCGCCAGGCCTGCATGAAGAAGAAGAAGCCGCCGCCGATCACCCCGAAGATCAGCCACCACCACTGGACGAAGATCTCGCTGATGCCCATCACGAACAGCGTGGGCGCCGGCAGGTCCGCCCCGAAGGAGCTGAACACGTCCTTGAAGGCCGGAATCACGAAGATCATGATGATGGTCACCACCACGAAGGCGACGATGATCACCGAGATGGGGTACATCAACGCGGAGCGGATCTTGGACTTGATCGCCTCGGTCTTCTCCATGTACATCGCCAGGCGGTCGAGCAGCGCTTCCAGGATACCGGCAGCTTCACCGGCCTCCACCAGGTTGCAGTAGAGGCTGTCGAAGTACTTGGGGTGCTTGCGGAACGCCATGTTCAGCGACGTGCCGGTTTCCACGTCGGTGCGGATGTCGTTGAGCAGCTTGGTCACGCTCGGGTTGGTGTTGCCGCGCCCCACGATGTCGAACGATTGCAGCAGCGGCACGCCCGCCTTCATCATCGTGGCCATCTGCCGGGTGAAGAGTGCGATGTCCTTGGGCTTGATCTTCTTGCCCGAGCTCATGCGCCGCTTCTTGATCTTCGTGGGCAGCACGCCCTGGCGCCGCAGGGTGGCCTGCACCTGGTTCTCGCCCGCGGCGCGGATCTCGCCGCGTACGATCTTGCCGGAGCGGTCCTTGCCCTCCCACTCGAAGACGAAGTCCTTGATATCCCTCGATGCGGCGGTCACCATGTTGCGCACTCTCGTTGTGGGTTATTCGTTGGTCACGGCCAGGACTTCCTCGAGTGAGGTCAGCCCCATGCGCACCTTGTACAGACCCGACGCGCGCAGCGAGCGCACGCCCTCGCGCTTGGCCTGCTCGGCGATCTCGAGCGCGCTGCCGTCGCGCAGGATGATGCGTTGCGTCTCTTCCGACACGGGCATGACCTGGTAGATGCCGAGCCGCCCCTTGTAGCCGTTGTTGCACGCCGGGCAGCCCACCGGCTTGTAGGTCACCCAGGAGCCGTCGATCTCGTCTTCGCTGAAGCCGGCGTCGAGCAGGGCCTCGTGGGGAATGTCGGCCGGGGCCTTGCATTGCGGGCACAGCCGGCGGGCCAGGCGCTGCGCCGTGATGAGAATCACGCTGCTTGCGATGTTGAACGGCGCGATGCCCATGTTGCGCATGCGGGTCAGCGTGGTGGGCGCATCGTTCGTGTGCAGGGTGGACAGCACCAGGTGCCCCGTCTGCGCCGCCTTGATGGCGATGTCGGCCGTTTCGAGGTCGCGGATTTCCCCCACCATGATGATGTCCGGATCCTGCCGCAGGAACGATTTCAGCGCCGTCGCGAAGGTCAGGCCCGCCTTCTCGTTCACGTTGACCTGGTTGACGCCCGGCAGGTTGATTTCCGACGGGTCTTCCGCCGTCGCGATGTTCACCCCCGGCTTGTTCAGCAGGTTCAGGCAGGTGTAGAGCGACACCGTCTTGCCGGAGCCCGTCGGACCGGTCACCAGGATCATCCCGTAGGGCCTGCCGATGGCCTGCAGCAGGCGCTCCTTTTCCTCGGGCTCGTAGCCCAGCGCGTCGATCCCCAGCTTGGCGCTGCTGGGGTCGAGGATACGGATCACGATCTTCTCGCCGAACAGCGTGGGCAGGGTGCTGACCCGGAAGTCGATGACGCGGTCGGGCGCCACCTTCAGCTTCATGCGGCCGTCTTGCGGCAACCGCTTCTCGGAGATGTCGAGGCGCGAGATCACCTTGATGCGCGAGGCCAGCTTTTCCTTGATGGCCACGGGCGGCGAGGAGATCTCCCGCAATTCACCGTCGATGCGGAAACGCACGCGGTACTGGTGCTCGTACGGCTCGAAGTGCAGGTCCGACGCGCGCATGTTGAACGCGTCGAGCAGCATCTTGTGAAGGAACTTGACGATGGGCGCGTCTTCGACTTCGTTGGCCCCGGCATCCGCGGGCTCGGCCGCTTCCTCGGTGGGCAGGTCGTCGAATTCGAACTCCCCGCTGGAGCCCATGCCTTCCATGGCTTCCGACGTGGACTTGGTGACGGCCTCGATCAGTCGGACCAGCTTGTCGTATTCCGCGATGATCCAGTCCACGCCCATCTGCGTGGTGAACTTGATCTTCTCGGCGGCCTCCTGGTCGGTCGGGTCCGCCGTGGCCACGATGAGGCGGTTGTTGCGCTTGCTAAGGACGATGACGCGATAGGCCTGGCAGATCTTCGCGTCCAGCAGATCGCGCGGCAGGCGCAGTGGGTCGATCGCGTCAATGTCGAGCAGGGGCGCGCCGAAGACGGAAGACACCGTGTGGGCCAGATCGAGGGGCGACACGGCGCCCGAGCCCGTCAGTTCGGCGATGAAGCTGGTGCGGCTGGCCTGGGACTTCTTGAAAAGATCTTCGGCGATCTTCTGGCTGAGCTGGCCAGCGGAGATGAGCGCGCGGCCCAACCCCGGCAAAGCCATGGTGGAAGCGTCCTTGTGTGCGGAATCGACAGCAGCCATGTAACCAGGGGATTCTTTGGTGATGGAAGGGAAACCATCCTATCACCGGCACCTCGGGCCGATGCCGACGGCTTGCGCGTGCGTCTGTGATGCAACGGCGGGTCGATGGTGCTGTTGACCGACTGGTCGGGGTGAGAGGATTCGAACCTCCGGCCTCTACGTCCCGAACGTAGCGCTCTACCAGGCTAAGCTACACCCCGACAGCGGGCTAGAGTGTAGATGATTAAACGCGCCGTTCGAGCAATTGGGAGGCCAGTTCCCGCAAGGCGGCGGTGTGGGCGTTGTCCGGAAGCTGCGCGGCCGCGTCCAGCGCGAGCCGCGCCTGCGCGGCGGCGGCTTCCCGGGTCGCGTCGAGGGCCCCGGTTTCTTTCACGATGGCGATCACCGACGCCAGCTCGTCGGTGGCACCCGCTTCGATGGCGTCGCGAATCAGCTGGCGCTGCGCGTCCGAGCCGCGCTGCATGGCGATGATGAGGGGCAGGGTGACCTTGCCTTCGCGCAGATCGTCGCCCAGGTTCTTGCCCATCTCGCTGGCGTCGCCGTCGTAGTCCAGCACGTCGTCGATCACCTGGAACGCCGTGCCGAGCGCCTGGCCGTAGTCCGCGCAGGCGTCCTCGACCGCGGCGGGACTGCCCGCCAGCACGGCCGCCAGCCGGGTGCTGGCTTCGAACAGCTTCGCCGTCTTCGAGCGGATCACCTGCAGATAGCCGGCCTCGCTGAGCGATGCGTCGTGCGTGTTCATCAGCTGCTGCACCTCGCCCTCTGCGATGACGTTGGTGGCCTCCGACAGGATCTGCATGATGCGCATGTCGTCGGCATCCACCATCATCTGGAAGGCGCGCGAATGCAGGAAGTCGCCGACCAGCACGCTCGCCGGGTTGCCGAAGCTCTCGTTGGCGGTGGGGCGCCCCCGGCGCAGCGTCGACTCGTCCACCACGTCGTCATGCAGCAGGGTGGCGGTGTGGATGAATTCAATCACCGCCGCGATGTTGAAGCGCTGCGCCCCCTGGTAGCCGAGCGCGCCGCAGGCCAGCAGCAGCAGTGCCGGCCGCAGGCGCTTGCCCCCGGCGGAGATGATGTATCTCGCCACCTGGCCGACCAGCGGGACCGAGGAGTCGAGCCGTTGAGCGATCACCTCGTCCACCTGCAGCATGTCTTGTGCGATCAGTGCAAGGGAGGATGCGGTACTGGAGGAGGTGGCAGCCAAAGCGAAGGAGGGGTTCGAGGGAAACCGCGATTATAGGAAGCGCCATCCCCTGTCCGGCCCAGTCATCGAGGCAGCGGCCGCATGGCGACTGCGGGGGCCGCCCGGGGGCTGTGTGCGAGCTCCACGGCTTGCGCAAAGGGCGCTGGCGTGGTAGAGTCGGCGGCTCTGCAGAAATTCGTTTGCAGGACTCACATCGAAGAGGTTTACATGTACGCGGTCATAAAAACCGGTGGCAAGCAATATCGCGTTGCTGCTGGCGAAAAAATTAAAGTAGAACAGATTGCTGCGGACGTAGGCCAGGAGATCGTGATCGACCAGGTTCTGGCTGTCGGCAACGGCGCTGAACTGAAGGTTGGCACGCCCCTGGTGTCCGGCGCAACGGTCACGGCAACGGTCGTGGCCCACGGCAAGCACGACAAGGTGCACATCTTCAAGATGCGCCGTCGCAAGCACTATCAGAAACGCCAAGGCCATCGCCAGCAGTTCACCGAACTGCAAATCGGCGCGATCGCCGGTTAACAGGAGTCGATCTCATGGCACAGAAAAAAGGCGGCGGCTCTACGCGAAACGGGCGCGATTCCAAGCCCAAGATGCTCGGTGTGAAGGCCTTCGGCGGTGAGCTGATCAGCGCTGGTTCCATCATCGTGCGCCAACGCGGTACGCGTTTCCACCCCGGCAACAACGTCGGCGTGGGCAAGGACCACACGCTGTTCGCCCTGGTGGACGGGCACGTGTCCTTCGGCACCAAGGGTGCCATGTCCAAGCAGACGGTCAACGTGACTGCAGCCTGAGGCCTTCCTCGGCACTCACCAAAGCCCCGCACGTCGGGGCTTTGTCATTTCCAGGGCGCCGTGCGCAGGCCGCCCTGGGTGCTCCGTGCGACGGAGCTCCTGAGCCGTCCGGGCAGCAGCCGGACCGGCCTTTTGTAAACTGGATACCATGAAGTTCGTCGACGAAGCCTTTATCGACATTGCCGCCGGAGATGGCGGCAATGGCTGTGTCTCGTTCCGCCACGAGAAGTACAAGGAGTTCGGGGGCCCGAACGGGGGCGACGGCGGCCGTGGTGGCCACGTCTTCGCGGTGGCCGATCCGAACCTGAACACGCTGGTGGACTTCCGCTACTCGCGCCGGCACGAAGCCAAGCGGGGCGAACACGGCATGGGTTCCGACATGTTCGGCGCAGCGGGCGACGACATCACGCTCAAGATGCCCGTGGGCACCATCATCTCCGACGCTGAAACCGGCGAGGTGCTGTACGAGCTGCTCAACCCCGGAGATGTCATCACCATCGCCAAGGGGGGCGACGGCGGGTTCGGCAACATGCGGTTCAAGAGCGCCATCAACCGTGCGCCCCGGCAGAAGACCCCCGGCTGGCCGGGCGAGCGCAAGAGCCTGAAGCTCGAATTGAAGGTACTGGCGGACGTGGGGCTGCTCGGCATGCCGAACGCGGGTAAGTCGACCTTCATCGCCGCGGTCTCCAACGCCCGCCCCAAGATCGCCGACTACCCTTTCACCACGCTGCACCCCAACCTCGGCGTGGTGCGCGTCGCTGCCGAGCAGAGTTTCGTCATCGCCGACATTCCGGGGCTGATCGAAGGCGCCTCCGAGGGAGCGGGGCTGGGTCACCAGTTCCTGCGCCACCTGCAGCGCACCCGACTGCTGCTGCACGTGGTCGACATGGCGCCGTTCGACGACGCGGTGGACCCTGTCGCCCAGGCCAAGGCCATCGTGGAAGAGCTGAGGAAGTACGACGCCGCGCTGCATTCCAAGCCGCGCTGGCTGGTGCTGAACAAGCTCGACATGGTGCCCGCGCAGGACCGCGCGGCGCTGGTGAAGGACTTCGTCAAGCGCTTCAAATGGAAGGGGCCGGTGTTCGAGATCTCCGCCCTGACCCGCGAAGGCTGCGAGAGCCTGATCCAGGCGATCTATCAGCACGTGCGCGCCGAGCAGCAGGCGCTGGCAGCTCCCGTCGAGGTCGACCCACGGTTCGCCGGCGACGCGCCCGCCTGAGCGGCTGGCAGTGCATTTGCTATCAAAAATATAGCTGCAAGCGCTTGATTGATCGGCGCTGCAGGCCAAAAAGACCTCAAAAAAATGGTATCCAGTCTATTGCGCGACGCGCGTCGCATCGTGGTCAAGGTCGGCTCGAGCCTGGTGACGAACGAGGGCCGCGGCCTCGACGAGCAGGCCATCGGCGAATGGAGCCGGCAGCTGGCGGCCCTGGTGCGCGGCGACGGGGGCCAGCGGCGCGAAGTCATCATGGTGTCCAGCGGCGCCATCGCGGAAGGCATGAAGCGATTGGGCTGGTCGTCGCGCCCGAGCGAGATCCATGAGCTGCAGGCGGCGGCGGCCGTCGGGCAGATGGGCCTGGCGCAGATGTACGAGACCAAGCTGCGCGAACAGGGCCTGGGCAGCGCGCAGGTGCTGCTGACCCACGCCGACCTGGCGCACCGGGAGCGCTACCTGAATGCCCGCTCCACGCTGCTGGCGCTGCTGCGCCTGGGTGTGCTGCCGGTCATCAACGAAAACGACACCGTGGTCACCGACGAGATCAAGTTCGGCGACAACGACACGCTGGGCGCGCTCGTCGCCAACCTGGTCGAGGCCGATGCGCTCGTCATCCTGACGGACCAGAAGGGGCTCTACACGGCCGATCCCCGGCGCGACCCGGCGGCGCAGTTCGTGCATGAAGCCAGGGCGGGGGACCCGGCGCTGGAGGCGATGGCCGGCGGCGCGGGCTCGAGCATCGGCCGGGGCGGTATGTTCACCAAGATCATCGCCGCCAAGCGCGCCGCAGGCTCCGGCGCCTCGACCGTGATCGCCTGGGGCCGCGAGCCTGACGTGCTGATGCGGCTGGTGCAGGGCGAATCCATCGGCACGCTGCTGGTGGCGCAGACGGCCAAGCAGCAGGCGCGCAAGCAATGGATGGCCGATCACCTGCAGCTGCGCGGCTCGGTCACCGTGGACGCCGGCGCGGCGGCCAAGGTGCGCGACGAAGGCAAGAGCCTGCTGCCCATCGGCATGGTGGCGGTGGAGGGTGATTTCTCGCGGGGCGACGTGATCGCCGTGCGCGATGCCGCAGGCACGGAACTCGCGCGCGGCCTGGCCAACTACGCCAGTGCCGAGGCGCGGCTGCTCTGCCGCAAGCCTTCGTCGGAATTCGAGCGCCTGCTGGGCTACATCGCCGAGCCGGAAATGGTGCACCGCGACAACCTCGTGCTGACGGGCGCCACGCGCCGCGCAGCGCCGTCGGTGGCGGCCAGCTCGGCGGGAGTTTGAGCGCGGCGCGGAGGCAGCCCGGCGCGCGGGCTTTCCTGTGCGCTGCGGGTGGCGTACTCCCGGCCGTGCGGCCGCCTGACCGAGGCTCAGGCGGTAGGTGCGCTCGGCTTGGTGGGCGGCAGTGGGGCCAGCGCGCTCGCGTCCTCGCACTGGGGGTTCGGATCGAAGCTGGCACCCGGCGGAAGCTCCACACCCGGGCTCAGCAGCAGCGAGCCCGCGCGATGGAACGGCGCCGCGCCGCCCGCATGCAGCTCGGCGCCCTCGCGCGAGCGCATGCCGCTGCGCAGGTAGCGGTTGCGCTGCTCGTGCCGGGGCAAAAAGCGGGCCAGCTCGGTCAGCGCCATCTCGTAGACGCCGCGTTTGAATTCGACCACCACGTCCAGCGGCACCCAGTAGTCGTTCCAACGCCAGGCGTCGAACTCCGGATGGTTGGTGGCCCGCAGGTTCAAGTCCCAGTCGTGGCCGACCAGCTGCAGCAGATACCAGATCTGCTTCTGGCCCTTGTAGTGGCCCCTGGCGTCGCGCCTTATATACCGGTCAGGCACCTCGTAGCGCAACCAGTCCCGGGTGCGGGCAACCACGCGAACGTGCATCGGCTGCAGTCCCACCTCTTCGTGCAGTTCCCGGAACATCGCCTGTTCGGGCGTTTCGCCGCGATCGATGCCGCCTTGCGGGAATTGCCAGCTGTGGGTGCGAATGCGTTTGCCCCAAAATACCTGGTTTTTCTGGTTGAGCAGGATGATGCCGACGTTGGGCCGAAAACCGTCCCGGTCAAGCATAATCTAACCCCAAATTTTTAAACTGTGACCATTATGCACGGCGCCCCGTGTGCGGCAAGCGTGCCGGTCGCAGTCGCCTGAAATCGAGCCGATGAAAGCCTCCCAATTCTTCATTTCCACCCTCAAAGAGGCTCCTGCGGACGCCGAAGTGGCCAGCCACAAGCTCATGATGCGGGCCGGCCTCATCAAGAAACTGGGCGCTGGCATCTACAACTACATGCCCATGGGCCTGCGGGTGGTGCGCAAGGTGGAAGCCATCGTGCGTGAGGAAATGAACCGGGCGGGCGCGATGGAATGCGCCATGCCGGTGGTGCAGCCGGCCGAGCTCTGGCAGGAAACGGGCCGGTTCACGTCGATGGGCCCCGAGATGATGCGCGTGAAGGACCGCCATGGCCGCGATTTCGTCATGCAGCCCACCAGTGAAGAAGTGGTGACGGACATCGCCCGCCAGGAATTGCGCAGCTACAAGCAACTGCCCAAGAACCTCTACCAGATCCAGACCAAGTTCCGTGACGAGCGCCGCCCGCGCTTCGGGCTCATGCGCGGCCGCGAATTCGTCATGAAGGACGCCTACAGCTTCGACCGCGACATGGCGGGCGCGCAGGCCAGCTACCAGGTCATGGCGCAGGCCTATCGCCGCATCTTCGACCGTTTTGGCCTGACCTACCGCGCGGTGGCGGCCGACAGCGGCGCCATCGGTGGCGACCTGAGCGAGGAATTCCAGGTGATCGCGGCGACGGGCGAAGACGCCATCGTCTACTGCCCCGCCAGCGACTACGCCGCCAACATGGAAAAGGCCGAGGCCCTGGCGCCCACC
The DNA here is from genome assembly GCF_040365715.1 of Acidovorax sp. FG27. Taxonomy (NCBI): domain Bacteria; kingdom Pseudomonadati; phylum Pseudomonadota; class Betaproteobacteria; order Burkholderiales; family Comamonadaceae; genus Acidovorax; species Acidovorax sp. FG27. The sequence continues at coordinate 1,050,071 of NZ_BAABVY010000009.1, read as the reverse complement.
GGCCCGCGCCCCGCGCCCATGCAGCAACGCACGCTCACGCCCACCCCCGGCAAGAGCACCTGCGAGAGCGTGGCCGAGCTGCTGGGCCTGCCGCTGGCCTCCACGGTCAAGTCGCTGGTGCTGGCGACCGATGAAACCAATGCCGAGGGCGAGATCGTCCGCAGCCAGGTCTGGCTGCTGCTGCTGCGCGGCGACCATGACATGAACGAGATCAAGGTCTCCAAGGTGCCTGGTCTGGACGCAGGGTTCCGGTTCGCCACGCTGGGCGAGATCGAGGCGCACTTCGGCTGCAAGCCCGGCTACCTCGGGCCGCTGGACCTGAAGCAGCCCGTCAAGCTGGTGGTGGACCGCGAGGTCGCGCTCATGGCCGACTGGGTCTGCGGCGCCAATCAGCCCGACTTCCACATCACCGGCGTGAACTGGGGCCGCGACCTGCCCGAGCCCGACGTGGTGGCCGACCTGCGCAACGTGGTCGCTGGCGACCGCTCGCCGGACGGCAAGGGCGAACTCGCCATCGAGCGCGGCATCGAGGTGGGGCACATCTTCTACCTGGGCACCAAGTACAGCCGGGCGATGAACGCCACCTTCCTGGGTGAAGACGGCAAACCCGCCTTCTTCGAGATGGGCTGCTACGGCATCGGCATCACCCGCCTGCCGGCCGCCGCCATCGAGCAGAACCACGACGAGCGCGGCATCATCTGGCCGGACGCCCTCGCGCCCTTCACCGTGGTGGTCTGCCCCATCGGCATGGACCGCAGCGCCGAGGTCAAGGCCGCGGCGGAAAAGCTCTACGCCGATCTGCAGGCCGCAGGCATCGACACGCTGCTGGACGACCGGGGCGAGCGCCCCGGCGCCATGTTCGCCGACTGGGAGCTGATCGGCGTGCCGCACCGGGTCGTCATCTCCGACCGGGGCCTGAAGGAAGGCCAACTCGAGTACCAGCACCGCCGGGACACGGCCGCCACCAAGGTCGCGTTGGCCGACGTGCTGGCGCATGTCCGGAGTCGAATCACGTTATGAAAAGCATGCTGGGGTTGAGCGGCGCCGTGAACCGCACTGCCGCGCAGGCACCCGTGGGTGCCGTATCGCGCCGCGCCTGCCTGGTTTCGCTGTCGGCCGGGCCAGCCGCCTGGCTGGGGGCGCCCGAGGCCGCCCATGCGGGTGGCCAGCTCGAAGAACCCCTGATGGATTCCGTGCGCACGGCGCTCAGCTCCGCCGTCGCCAACCAGGCGCCGCCGGAGCCCCTGTTCGCCTCGACCGAGGCGCGGCTGGCCTACCTGCGCTGGCTGGGCACCATGAGCGAGCGCCTGCGCCGCCACAAGCCCGACTGGGAAGTGCGGCGCGACTTCTTGCAGACCGTCTGGTATGAGTCCCGCCGCGCCGGGCTGGACGTGTCGCTGGTGCTGGGTCTCATCCAGGTCGAAAGCGCCTTCCGCAAGTTCGCCGTCTCCAGCGTGGGCGCACGCGGCTACATGCAGGTCATGCCGTTCTGGACCCGCGTCATCGGCGACGGCGATGCGGGCAAGCTGTTCCAGATGCAGACCAACCTGCGCTTCGGCTGCGTCATCCTGCGCCACTACCTCGACCGCGAGCGGGGCGATCTGTACATGACCCTCGGCCGCTACAACGGCAGCCGCGGCAAGCCGGCCTACCCGAACGCCGTCTTCTCGGCCCAACGCAACTACTTCTTCCAGGAGCGCCCCCCAGCGGCCGACGCGGCCTGAGAACGTGTTGACGATCTCGCAGGGGATCGCGTTGGAGCGCAATCGGGATGAGTGGATGCTGCGGATGCGCTGCATGGGCTCGTGCCCATGCAAGCAGCCGGAGCCTCCAATCGCCCGATTTCGCTCCAACCCGAAGGGCAGCGGTGTGGGCGGGTGGTCTGCGGCGTTGCGGCGCTTGTGGATAGCCGTGCTATCCACTACGCACCGCGCCTTGCACCCCACCCGCCCACACCGCTGCGCGACCCCTGGGAGATAGTCAACACGTTCTGAGGGCAGGGCGCCCGGTCAGCCGGTCGCTGCCATCACGCGGTGGCCGGGCTCCCGGCGTCGTTCTTGCCCAGCCGCGACACCATCACCTGGTCGATGCGGTAGCTGTCCACGTCAAGCACCTCGAACTTGTAGCCGCCCCAGTTGACGCTGTCGGTGCGGCGCGGCACGCGGCGCAGCATCACCATCAGGAAGCCGGCCAGCGTTTCGTACTCGTCCGCATGCGGCAGGCTGTCCAGGCCCAGCGCCCGCAGCACGTCGGCCACCGGGGTCACGCCGTCGATCAGCCAGGAGTTCTCGTCCCGCCGCACGATCTGCTCCTCGTCGGTCGGGCTGATGAGGTCGCCCATCACCGTGCTCATCACGTCGTTCAGCGTGACCACGCCCACCACCATGCTGTACTCGTTGACGATGACCGCGAAGTCTTCGTGCACCTGGCGGAACTGCTCCAGCACCTCGCCCAGCGACAGGCGGTCGGGCACCACCAGCACCTTGCGCACCAGCCCTTCGTCGGCGAGCGAAATGGGCTGGTTGTTCAGCACCCGCTGGAAAAGGTCTTTCGCATCGACATAGCCCACGACGTGGTCGAGGTCGCCTTCGCAGACCGGGTAGGTGGAAAAGGGCTCCTCGGCGATGCGCGCACGGATCACCGTGTCCGGGTCGTCCCGCAGGAAGTAGGCGATGCGGTCGCGCTGCGACATGGCGCTGCCCACGGTGCGGGTGTCCAGCTCGATCACGTTCTCGATCACCTGCTGCTCGCGCGCCGCCAGCACGCCGGCACGCGCTCCGGCTTCCATCATGGCCAGGATGTCCTCGGAAGTGACCCGGTCGTCCCGCAGCGACGACAGCCCCAGCAGCCGAAAGAGCAGGTCGGCGCTGCGGCTGTAGAGCCACACCAGCGGCCGCAGCAGCGCCATCAGCACGGTCATCGGCCGGGCCACGCGCAGCGCCAGGTGTTCCGGATTGGCCATGCCCAGGCGCTTGGGGAACAGGTCGGCGAACAGGATGAACAGGGACGTGATGCTGATGAACGATGCCAGGAAGCCGAAGGTCTGCGCCTTCTGCGGCGCCATCCAGAGTTCCATCAGGCTGGTGAAGTGCGGGCTCAAGGCGCCTTCGCCCACGATGCCGCCCAGAATGGCGACGGCGTTCTGCCCCACCTGCACCACCGTGAAATAGTCGCCCGGCTGCTCCTGGATGCGCATCACCCGGTCCGCCCGGCTGTCGCCCTCGTCGGCCATCTGGCGCAGGCGCAGGCGGCGCGAGGCGGCCAGCGAGATCTCGGCGAGGGAAAAGAAGGCGCTGGCAACGATCAGGAGACCGATGACGAGAAGGCTTTGAGAGACGGTCATGGGGGACGGTGCGGGGACGGCGAGCGGCCCGGCAGGGGCCGCGCAGTGCGTCGAAGTGTAGCGGGGACGCGTCGCCCCCGGCCCCATACCCCTGGGCCTCCCTCCGGCCCCGAACGGGCCCGGGGAAAGGCCGGCAGGGCCGTGCGGTAGCTCGTCAGCCCCGCCGCGTGCCGGCTACTGCACGAAGCCGATGCGCCCCTTGCGCGCCGTGCCGGCCGGCAGGTCGGCCACCTCGACGGCGCCGCGCCGGGCCAGGCGGGCATTGCCGAAGGCGGTCATCCAGGCGCGCCGCACCTCGCGCGGGGGCATGTGCGCCAGCGCGTCCAGCACATCTGCCTCGGGTTCCGGCTCCAGCAGGCGGCCCCAGTCGTGCGAAGAGCGGATCTCCTGGTAGAGCTGCCGGGCGATGGCGCGGGCCTGCTCCGGCGTGGGCGCCGGCACCTCGAACACGTTCATCCTGTTCAGGATGGGGTCGGGAATGCCGCGCTCGTCGTTGGCGGTGGTGATCCAGATCACCTGGCTGGCGTCGATGGCGACCTCGGCGAACTCATCGGTGAAGTTCTGCGCCGTGTCGTGCTCCAGCAGGCTGTAGAGCGCGCCCAGCGGGTCGTACTGCGCGTCGCAGGCGGCCTTGTCGATCTCGTCGATGACGATCACCGGGTTGGCGTACTCGCCTTCCACCAGCGCATCGAACACCTTGCCGGGGCGCGCGCCTTTCCATTGCGACGACGAGCCCGAGAGCAGCCAGCCGGCCGTCATGGAGCTCATCGGCACCAGGCTCATGCCCGTGCCCAGCAGCTGCGCCAGCTGGCGGGCGAAATGCGTCTTGCCGATGCCGGGCACGCCCAGCAGCAGCATGGGCGTCACCTCCAGGCCGTCGCGGCTGTCCTGCGCCAGCGCGACGTGGCGCTTCACGTCGTCGAGCACCTCGGTGAAATTGGGCAACTGCTCGTAGAGCCCCGCCATGTCGGGCACGCCTGCGGGCTTGACCTGGAAGCGCTCGGGACCGCGCTCGAGCATGCGCTCGTACACCGAGCGCAGCGGATCGTGGTCGCGTTGCCCGCCGCCGGCGTCGTGCAGGCGGCGCAGCCGGCGTTCGACCTCGGACGGCTGGAACACATTGCGCATCTGGGCCACCGGCAGGCTCAAGGGCTGCGGCTGGGGGACGAGGTGGGTCGAAGGGTTCATGTCGCGCTCCCGGTTGAAGAGGTCACGCGTTCATTCAAGCACACAACATGCCCGGGCTCAACGCTGGATAAACCCGGTCAACGGCCCCTGTTCCCGATGCGCCCTCGGCCGAAAGTGCGTAAAAAAGCCGCCCGAAGGCGGCGGGGTGCAGGGCAGGGGCCGGGTCAGCGCGGTGCGTCCAGCACCTGCTTGAGTTCGCCCGACTCGTACATCTCCATCATGATGTCCGAGCCACCGATGAATTCGCCATTCACATACAGCTGCGGGATGGTCGGCCAGTTGCTGTATTCCTTGATGCCCTGGCGGATCTCGGGGTCGTCCAGCACGTTCACGGTGGCCACGTTCTTGGTGTCCACGCCGCAGGCCTTCAGGATCTGGATGGCGCGGCCGGAGAAACCGCACATGGGAAAGCTGGCGCTGCCCTTCATGAACAGCAGGATGTTGTTGGACTTGACGAGGGTGTCGATGCGTTGCTGGGCGTCACTCATGGGGAGATCTCCTGGAGGGAAGGGGCTGCTGCGGGCACGCGGCGGCGATGCGTGATTATTTCACCGTCTGCCAGGCTCTGCGCGCGGCGGGTCGGGGCCAGGGGCAAAGGCCCGGACGTCAGCCAGGCAACCGGCCCCCCGTGCAGCGGGCGACGCCGGCCAGGTCGGCGCGGCTTTGCACCCCGGTGAAGCCGGCGGCTGCCAGCAGCGCCTGCACGGTGCCCGCCTGGTCCCAGCCGTGCTCGAGCAGCAGCCAGCCGCCGGGGGCCAGCCGCGTGGGCGCCTGGGCGGCGATGGCGCGCAGGTCGTCCAGGCCGTCCGCGCCGCTCGCCAGGGCCTGCAGAGGTTCGTGCGTCAGCGCCGCCAGATGGGGGTCGTCTGCGGCGATGTAGGGCGGGTTGCTCACGATCAGGTCGAAGGGGCCCTCGATGCCCTCCAGCCAATGGCCCCGGCGCAGCCGCACGGCCAGCCGCAGCCGCTCGGCATTGGCGCCGGCCACCTCCAGCGCGTCGGCGCTGGCGTCCACCGCGGTCACTTCGGCAGTGGGGCGCTGGTGCTTGATGGCCAGCGCGATGGCGCCGCTGCCCGTGCCCAGGTCCGCCACGCGGGGCGCGGGCAGGGGGGCGATGGCTTGCAGCGCCCAGTCCACCAGCGTTTCGGTATCGGGGCGCGGGTCGAGCACGCGGGCATCCACGGCCAGAGGCAGGCCGTAGAACTCCTTGCAGCCCGTCAGGTACGCGACCGGCTCGCCCGCGTGCCGCCGCTCGCACAGGGCGGCATAGCGCGCGCCGGCCTCTGCGGGCATCGGGTCGGTGTCGTGAGCCAGCAGCCAGGCGCGGCCCTGGGGCGTGCGGTCCAGCACGTGCAGCAGCAGCAGTTGCGCGTCGATGCGGGGCAGGCCGCCCGCCTGGGCCTGGGACAAGGCCTGCGCGAGCGTGGTGGGAGCGCCGGTGTGGGCGGGTTGGTTTGCTATCAATTAAATAGCTGCATGCGCTTGTGAATCAAGCGCTGCAGCCCGATTTGATTCAAATTCTCAGTGAAACTCGCGCTCGCGCAGCCATTTGGTGGCGATCCACTTCTCGCCCGCCTCCACCGGCGCGCCGCCGTGCAGCGTGCGGGTGTCGGGCTGGGGCCGGGCGTAGCTGAAGAACACGGCGTTGCCCCGGCGTGGGGCGACTTCCAGGTGCACGTCGGGGAAGGTGGTGCCGCCGCCCCGCTCGGGGTCGTTCAGGTAGATGACCAGCGTGGCCAGGCGCTGGCCGCCGCGCCGCAGGATGGTCGGCGTGCCCGGCTCGGCCGGGTCGAAGTAGTCGTAGTGCGGCTTGTACTCGGCCCCGGGCCGGTAGTGCAGCACCTGCAGGCCCTCGCCGTTCTCCACCGGCCAGTTCAGCAGGCGGGCGATGCGCGCCTCCAGCCGGGTGACGACCTCGTTCTCGCCGCGCTGGAAGAACATGCCGTCGCTGGTGCGGTCGTCGTTCACTTCCTCGCCGCCGGTGCGCGTCGCCACCGTGAGCGACCGCGCCATGCGCGGCTCGGCTGCGGCGATGAGCGCCTCGCATTCCTCGGGCGAGAGCAGGTTGCCGAACAGCACGATGCGCGGCTCGGCCATGCGCATCAGCACGTCCACCTGCCGGTCGCCCACGTCGATGCGGGCGGGGGATTGGGCCAGGTCGGGCTCCGGCAGGCGCTGGCCGGCGGCGGCGCCCCGGGCGGCCGCATCGGCTGCGGGCGACGGAGCGGCGGCCGGACGCGGCGCCGGCACAGCCTGCTTGAGCGCATCGCCCAGCACCTGCCCCATGGCGTAGGCGGCCACCGATTCGTCCCAGCCGGCATCCAGCATCGACTGGAACACCACCGGGCCGCTGAAACCCGCCTGCGCCTGCTCGATGAGCCAGGCACGCAGCTCCGGCGTGACGGGTTGGTGGGTGGGAGGCTGGGCTTGGAGGCTCGAACGTTTCGGCATGGCGGTGGGACGTGCGTGCTGGGGGCGGGTGGAAGGAGGCGGGGCGTCTCGCTCAGTCGCCGGTCTTGCGGCGGAACACCAGGCGGTCGGCAGCGGAAGAGGCCGCGTGGAAAGCATAGCCTTCCGCGTCAAAACCCTCGAGCTGGCGCGGGGTTGCCACCCGGTGCTCGATGGCGTAGCGCGCCATCAGGCCGCGGGCGCGCTTGGCATGGAAGCTGATGATCTTGTAGCCGCCGCCCTTGAAGTCCTCGAACACGCACTCGATCACGCGCGCCTTGAGCGTCTTCAGGTCGACCGATTTGAAATATTCCTGCGACGCCAGGTTGACCACCACGGGCGTGGCGTCGGCCTGCAGGCGGGTGTTCAGGTGCTCGGCGATGCGCGAACCCCAGAACTGGTACAGGTTGGCGCCGCCCTCGGTGGGCAGGCGCGTGCCCATCTCCAGCCGATAGGGCTGCATGCGGTCCAGCGGCCGCAGCACGCCGTAGAGCCCGCTCAGGATGCCCAGGTGCTGCTGCGCCCAGGCCAGGTCGTCGGCGCTCAACGTGCGGGCCTGCAGGCCTTCGTACACGTCGCCGTTGAAGGCCAGCACCGCCTGGCGCGAGTTGGCGGCCGTGAACCGGGGTTTCCACGCGGCATACCGGCCCACGTTCAGCGCCGCCAGCGCGTCGCTGATGTGCATGAGCGAGGCGATCTGCTGCGGCGACTGGCGGCGCAGCACCTCGATGAGCCGCGCCGAGTCGGGCACGAAGGCAGGCAGGGTGTGCGGCAGGCCGGAGGGCAGCGGGGATTCGTAGTCCAGCGACTTGGCGGGAGACAGCAGGAACAGCATGGCGGTGGATCGAAAAAGGGTGGTGCGACGAGGCGGGCGAAGGGCGTGTGGCCGGGCTGAAATGGCTGCGGCCCATGACGGGCCGCAGGTGAAGGGGTCGGGCTTCACGGGCCCTTGCGCGGCGGGTGATGCGCTGCGGCGCCCGGGGCACCGCGCAGCGTATCACCCGGCGGCTGTCACGCCGTGGGCGGCTGTTGCTGCTCGAACGGCAGCTTCAGGTCGTTCAGGTCGCGGCGGGTTTCCACCAGCACCAGCGGGCCTTCGTCCACCACCACCACCGGCGGGCGCACGCGCGGCACATGCACCGGGCGGGGTTCGGCGGCCATGGCAGCCTGTGCCGCGGCGATCTTCTCGGCGTCGGAATTCACCCATTCCAGGCCGGAGCCTTGGGCGACCTCGATCAGCGCCTGCACGGGCAGGGCAAAGCCCTCCACGCGGGGCATGGCGGTGCCGGCCTGGACCGGGGCCGCCGGGACCGATGCAGCCACGGGCGCGGCCACGAGAGTGACCACTGGTGCTGCCACGGGGGCGGGCGCGGGTGCCACGGGCGCTGGTGCCACCGGGGCTGCAGCCGCGACCGCCGGTTCCGCCGGTGCGGCCTGCGTCACGGGCGCCGGCGCTGCGGGCACGCCCACCGGGGCGGCCGGTGCGGCAGGGGCCGTGGCGACGGGCGCTTCGGCAGCCGCTGCATTGAAGTAGCTGCGACGCGGCGCGTCCTGCGTGGCTTCCGCCGCAGGCGTCTGCGGCGCGAAGGCGGCGACGCCCTCTGCTGCGGCTACTGCTGCTCCTGCGGCTCCTGCTGCTGCCGGCATGCCCGCCTCGTCGCCCGGCTGGGCGTCGCGCGGTGCGCGGTCGGCGCGGTCGCGGCGGTCGCGGCCGTAGCGGTCGCGGGACCGGCGCTCGCGGCGCTGCTCCTCGCCACCGGCGGCCGGCACCGGCACGCCGTTGGCATCGACCGGCGTGGCCGGGCTGCTCAGGTCCAGGTCGGGCAGGGCCGCCATGGGCGAGGTTTCCACGAAGTCGGCCACGGGGGCGTCTTGGTCGGCGGTCTGCGGAGCACGCTCGCGGCCTTCGCCGCCGCGCTCGCCCCGGCCACCGCGTTCACGGCCTTCGCCGTTGCGCGGAGCGCGTTCGCCCCGGCCACCGCGTTCGCCGCGCTCGCCACGTTCACGGCCTTCGCCGTTGCGCGGAGCGCGCTCGCCGCGGGCCTCGCCCGCCGCCTCGTCCAGCGGAACGGCGTTCAGGGTGCCTTGCGGCAGGCCTTCTTCCGGCAGAACCGCCGGGTTGCTGCGGGGCTCGCCCCGGTCGCGGCCACCCCGGCCGTCGCGGCGGGCTTCGCCCTCGGGGCGCTCACCCCGGCTTTCACGTCCTTCACGGCTTTCGCGGCCACCCCGGCCTTCGCCGATCTCGCGTGGCGGGCGGCTTTCGCGGGCTTCACGGCCTTCGACCGAGCGTCCATCGCGGCCTTCACTGCGGTCGCCCCGTTCACCACGGCGGCCACCACGGCCTTCGCCCAGGCCGTTCGCGGCGCCCAGGCCGGCGGCGGCATCGCGCGGGCCGTTGCGCTCGCCACGGCGGCCACGGCCTTCGCCCCGGCCCTCGCCACGGCCTTCACCGCGGCCGTCGCGGCGGCCTTCGCCGCGCGGGCCGGCGCTGCCGGCGGCAGGCACGTGAGCGGGCGTCACCACGGGCGCCGCCACCGGTGCGGGCGGCGTCCCGAAGCCGAACAGACTCTTGAGCCAGGCGAAGAAGCCTTGCTCCTGCGCGACCGGCGCTGCGTGCACCGGCGCGGCGGCCGCAGCGGGGGCGGGCGTGGCGGCCGGGCGTGCGCCCTGGGCGGGATGGGGCTGCGCGGCGCCGGCGCGGGGCGGGCGTGCCGCGCCTTCGGGGCGGGGCTCCGCCACCGGGGCGGGCGCGTCGGGCAGCACGCCCTTGATGACCGGCGTCTGCTTGTTGGTGGGCTCCTGCGAGCGGCGGGTGACGGAGGTCGGGTTTTCCACCTCTTCGGCGAGCTTGTAGCTGGCCTCGATGTGGTCCAGGCGCGGGTCGTCGTGCTTCAGGCGCTCGAGCTTGTAGTTCGGCGTCTCCAGCGTCTTGTTGGGCACCATCAGCACGGCCACGCGCTGCTTGAGTTCGATCTTGGCGATCTCGGTGCGCTTTTCGTTCAGCAGGAACGAGGCCACGTCCACCGGCACCTGGCAGTGCACGGCGGCCGTGTTGTCCTTCATCGACTCTTCCTGAATGATCCGCAGGATCTGCAGGGCCGAGCTTTCCGTGTCGCGGATGTGGCCGGAGCCGCCACAGCGCGGGCAGGGGATCGAGGACCCTTCGGAGAGCGCCGGCTTCAGGCGCTGGCGGCTCATCTCCATCAGGCCGAACTTGCTGATCGTGCCGAACTGCACGCGGGCGCGGTCCTGGCGCAGCGCGTCGCGCAGGCGGTTCTCGACCTCGCGGCGGTTCTTCGACTCTTCCATGTCGATGAAGTCGATCACGATCAGGCCGCCCAGGTCGCGCAGGCGCATCTGGCGGGCCACTTCGTCGGCCGCTTCCAGGTTGGTGCGGGTGGCGGTTTCCTCGATGTCGCCGCCCTTGATGGCGCGGGCCGAGTTCACGTCCACCGACACCAGCGCTTCGGTGTGGTCGATCACGATGGCGCCGCCCGAAGGCAGGGTCACGGTGCGGGCATAGGCGGATTCGATCTGGTGCTCGATCTGGAAGCGGCTGAACAGGGCCGCGTCGTCGCGGTAGCGCTTCACGCGGGCGGCATGCTCGGGCATGACGTGCGCCATGAACTGGTGCGCCTGCTCGTAGATGTCGTCGGTGTCGATGAGGATGTCACCGATGTCGTTGTTGAAGTAGTCGCGGATGGCGCGGATGACGAGCGACGATTCCTGGTAGATCAGGAAGGCGCCCTTGCCGCCCTTGGCAGCGCCGTCGATGGCGGTCCAGAGCTTGAGCAGGTAGTTCAGGTCCCACTGCAGTTCGGGCGCCGAGCGGCCGATGCCGGCGGTGCGCGCGATGATCGACATGCCCTTGGGGTACTCGAGCTGGTCCATCGCCTCCTTGAGCTCGGCCCGGTCCTCGCCCTCGATGCGTCGCGAGACGCCACCACCACGGGGGTTGTTGGGCATCAGCACCACGTAGCGGCCGGCCAGCGACACGAAGGTGGTCAGGGCCGCGCCCTTGTTGCCGCGCTCTTCCTTCTCGACCTGCACCAGCAGTTCCTGGCCTTCGCGGATCACGTCGTTGATGCGCGCCTGGTTGGGCGAGACGCCCTCGGCGAAGTATTGGCGCGAGATTTCCTTGAATGGCAGGAAGCCGTGGCGGTCTTCGCCGTAGTCGACGAAGCAGGCCTCCAGGGACGGCTCCACGCGGGTGACGACCGCCTTGTAGATGTTGCCCTTGCGCTGTTCGCGCCCTTCGACCTCGATCTCGTAGTCCAGCAGCTTCTGGCCGTCGACGATGGCCAGGCGCCGTTCTTCGGGCTGCGTGGCGTTGATGAGCATCCGCTTCATGATGCGATTCCTTTTCGTTGTCGTTGCGGCGCGCCCGGCAGCAGTCGTCTGTGTGACTTCAACTGCGGGCCGCGCGGGCCGCGGATTTCCAAACCAATGACGGGCTCTGGAGGAGCCGTGACTGCCTGGACTGACGTATCGAAACGAAGAGAGGAATGGCCGGATGCCCCGCCACTGCCAAGCGGCTAGCTTCGCAGACGGGGTGGTGGCGCGTGGATGGGGGCGAGCCGGGCTGCGCAGGTGATCGCTATGAAAGGTATAGCGGACAGCGCTTGCCGGACGGGCGCTGCGGGCCTGTTGCGCGCCCACGCCAGAGGCTGGCGCCTCTGCCACAGGGTCACGATCCAGGCCAGCAATGCCCACATAGTTGTCGCTTCGATCCGCCGGCGTGCGGTGCCCGTGAGGGGCGGCCTGCCGGCTTGGGGATTCCGTATTCAGTGTTTCAATTTGTCAGCCTGCCGCGCGGCGTGTGGCTGCACAGGCATCCGGCCTGCAATCCGCGCACACGACGCCCGTGGGCAATCGACCTTCCTGCGCGGCTTGTCGGGCTGGGTGGACTAAACTCCAGACAAATCAACCACTTACACAACGTAGCGCAGGTGAAACACATTATAGGGGGCAAACCGGCCGCGGCCTTTGCGCCGGCCGCCCAGCCCGCCGCCGCCCGCACCGTCGAAGTCGACGCGGAATCCGCCGGCCAGCGGCTCGATAACTTCCTGATACGTCATTTGAAAGGCGTGCCCAAGACGCACGTCTACCGCATCATCCGTAGCGGCGAGGTGCGCATCAACAAGGGGCGCGCCAGCGCCGACACCCGGGTGGAAGCGGGCGACCAGGTGCGCCTGCCGCCGGTGCGCGTGTCCGACAAGGTGGCCGAGAAGGCCGAGCGCCCGGCGCCCGCGCGGGAATTTCCGGTGCTGCTCGAAGACGACTTCCTCGTCGCCATCGACAAGCCCGCCGGCACGGCCGTGCACGGCGGCAGCGGCGTGAGCTTCGGCGTGATCGAGCAGCTGCGCCAGGCGCGCCCGCAGGCGAAATTCCTGGAGCTGGTGCACCGGCTGGACCGAGAGACCTCCGGCATCCTGCTCGTGGCCAAGCGGCGCTCCGCGCTGGTGGCGCTGCAGGACCAGTTCCGCGAGCGCGAGACCGGCAAGACCTACCTGGCCCTGGTGGCCGGCACCTGGCCCGCCAACAGGAAGGTGATCGACACGCCGCTGCACAAGTACCTTCAGGCTGACGGCGAACGGCGCGTGCGCACCACCACGGCGGACGACCCGGACGGCATGCGGTCGATCACCCTGGTCAAGGTGCGATCGGTGCTGCCGCCGCGCCCCGGCCAGGGGCTGCCCGCCATGAGCCTGCTGGAAGTGACCATCAAGACCGGCCGCACCCACCAGATCCGCGTGCACCTGGCAAGCCAGGGCCACGGCATCGTGGGTGACGACAAGTACGGCGACTTCGACCTGAACCGCCGCCTGTACAAGCTCGGCATGAAGCGCATGTTCCTGCATGCATGGCGGCTACAGTTCAACCACCCGTCCACCGCCGAGCGCGTGGAACTGCACGCCGAGCTGCCCGCCGACTTGGCCGACTACGTTTCCGGAACCCCCTGATGCCCGCCTCCCGCCCCCGCCGCTTCGACCTGATCGCCTTCGATTGGGACGGCACCCTCTACGACTCCACCGCCATCATCGTGCGCTGCATCCAGGAAGCGGTGCGCGACGTGGGCGGCACCGTGCCCACCGACCAGCAGGCCGCCTGGGTGATCGGCATGAGCCTCATGCAGGCGCTGGCCCATGCCGCGCCCGACGTGCCACCCGACAAATACACCGAGCTCGGCAACCGCTACCGTTATCACTACTTCAAGCACCAGAACGACCTGAGCCTCTTCCCCGGCGTGCTGCCCCTGCTGGACGAGCTGCGCGCCCGCGGCCACCTGCTGGCCGTGGCCACCGGCAAGAACCGGCGCGGCCTGGACGAGGCACTGCACACCGTGCAGCTGCGCGGCGTGTTCGACGGCTCCCGCACGGCGGACGAGACCGCCGGCAAGCCGCACCCGCTGATGCTGCAGGAGCTGATGGCCGAGTTCGACGTGCCGCCCGAGCGCACACTGATGATCGGCGACACCACGCACGACCTGCAGATGGCGCTGTCGGCCGGCTGCGCCAGCGTGGGCGTGACCTACGGCGCGCATTCGGCGGACGGCTTCGCCGCGCTGCGGCCGTTGTTCGTCGCGAACTCCGTGCGCGAGCTGCACGACGGCCTGCTGCAGCACGGCTGAACGCCATGGCCGAAAGCCGCATCACCGGCCCGTCGCGCTCGCCCGATCCCGCTCACGAGCCGCCGGCTTCGCACGCCGTGCTCCTGTGCGTCTCGCAGGATCTGGCCGAGGGCGGCCGCGCCGTCGCATTCGACGTGCGGTTCCACGGCCAGGCCTGCCGCGCGTTCGCCGTGCGCTTCGGCGGCGGCGTGCACGCCTACCTGAACCGCTGCACCCATGTCCCGATGGAAATGGACTACCAGGAAGGCCGCTTCTTCGACGACACCGGCCAGTGGCTGTTGTGCGCAACCCACGGTGCGGCCTACCGGCCCGACACCGGCGCCTGCGCAGGTGGCCCGTGCCGGGGCGGACTGGTCAAAATCACACTGTCAGAGAGTGCCTCCCAGGTGCACTGGCATACTTCCCCTCACCTCCAACCCGCAGAGTCCTGATCCATGACCGATCCCACCCGCAACGACCCCTCGGGTTACGGGGACAATCCACCGCCAGCGCCCGACCTGTGGGCGCAGGCTGCTCCTGAAAAGGGAGCAAGAAAAGTGGCGGCGGAACGCCCCGGCTGGGAGCGTGACGTGCTGGAGAAACTGGTCTTCGCCACGCTGGCCGAGCAGCGCTCCGCACGCCGCTGGCGCATCTTCACGCGCCTGGCGTGGCTGGTGTTCGCCATCGCCATCGCCTGGCTGCTGCTGCAGCGCGACGCGGCCACGGTCAGCAAGTCCACGCCGCACACGGCCGTGGTCGACATCAAGGGCGAGATCGCCGCGGGCGCCGAAGCCAGCGCGGAGTTCGTCGTCGCCGCCATGCGCAGCGCGTTCGAGGACTCCGGCTCGCAGGCCGTGGTGCTGCTGATCAATTCGCCGGGCGGCAGCCCTGTGCAGGCCGGCATCATCAACGACGAGATCGTGCGGCTGAAGGCCAAGTACAACAAGCCGGTCTATGCCGTGGTGGAAGAAACCTGCGCCTCGGCCGCCTACTACATCGCCTCGGCGGCCGACGAGATCTTCGTCGACAAGGCCAGCATCGTCGGCAGCATCGGCGTGCTGATGGACGGCTTCGGCTTCACCGGCACCATGGAAAAGCTGGGCGTGGAGCGCCGCCTGATCACCGCCGGCGAGAACAAGGGCTTTCTCGACCCCTTCAGCCCGCAGACGGAAAAGCAGCGTGCCTTCGCGCAGCAGATGCTCGACCAGATCCATCAGCAATTCATCGCCGTGGTCAAGGCCGGCCGGGGCGACCGCCTGAAGATCAACGACGAAACCTTCAGCGGCCTCTTCTGGACGGGCCAGCAGGCGGTGGACATGGGCCTGGCCGACAAGCTGGGCAACCTGGACTACGTCGCCCGCGAGGTGGTCAAGGCCGAGGAGGTGATCGACTACACCCGCCGCGACAACGTGGCCGAGCGGCTGGTGAAGAAGTTCGGCGCCGCGGTGGGCGAGACCGCCGTGCATGCGCTGAAGACTGCGCCTGCGATCCGCTGAGAAAGAGCATCTGGGGCCCGGGCGCCGGAGCCCGATCCCTCCCGATGAGCGTGGGGCCTGCGAGGGCCCCACGCTTTTTTTATGGCATCACACGGCCGGATTCATCATCAAAACCGCCTCTGGCGCTGATGGATCAAGCGGTTATAGCTATTATTAACATAGCAAACGCCTTGGGAAGGGGCGGGTGTTCGCATCACCGCCCGATCAGGAACACCGCCGGCGTGCGGTTGTCCGGCGCTTCGTTCTGCTGGCGCCACTGCCGCACCAGCCGGCTGTCGGTGCGCGCCGTCTGCAGCGTCAGGCCGCTGGCGATGGCCAGCCGCGTGTTCGGCTGCAGCGTCTGCAGCAGCGCCTGCCACAGGGCGGCGTTGCGATACGGCGTTTCGATGAAGAGCTGGGTCTGGCCCTGCTTGAGCGCCAGCGATTCCAGCTCGCGGATGCGGTGGGCGCGCTCGCCCCCGTCCTGCGGCAGGTAGCCCGTGAACGCGAAGCCCTGGCCGTTGAGCCCGCTGGCGGCCAGCGCCAGCAGCAGCGACACCGGGCCCACCAGCGGCACCACGCGCAGGCCCAGGTCGTGCGCGGCCCGCACCACGGAGGCGCCCGGGTCCGCCACCGCGGGCATGCCGGCTTCGCTGACCAGGCCGATGTCGTGGCCGGCCAGCGCCTCGGCCAGCAGCGGGCGCGCGTCGAACGCGACATGGCCCGCACCGCCGTGGTCGCCCTTCTTGTGGACCGCGCGTGGCAGCTCGGTGATGTGCTGCGCCTGCAGCGGGGCGGCGAGCGGGTGCACCGCGTCCACGCGTTTCAGATACGCGCGTGTGCTCTTGGCGTTCTCGCAGATCCAGCGGGTGAGGCTTGCGGCGGCGCGCAGCGTGCCGTCCGGCAGCGCGGCGGCCAGGTCGGCCTGGGTGTCGCAGCCGAAATCGAGCGGCGCGGGCACCAGGTACAGCGTGCCGCGCGGGGCGGGGTGGGGCGCGGCGCTCATGGCAGCACCAACCCGGCGGCACGCAGCAGGCGGCAGGTGCGGATCAGCGGCAGGCCGATCAGCGCGGTGGGGTCGTCGCTGTGGATGGCGTCCAGCAGCGCGATGCCCAGGCCCTCGCTCTTCGCGCTGCCGGCGCAGTCGTAGGGCTGCTCGGCGCGCAGATAGCGTTCGATCTCGGCGTCGCCCAGGTCGCGGAACCGCACTTCGACGGCAGCCAGCTCGACCTGTTCGAACCCGGTGGCCTGGCAGACCACCGCCACGGCGGTCTGGAAGACGACGGTCTGGCCGCGCATCTGCCGCAACTGGGCCGTGGCGCGCTCGTGGCTGCCGGGCTTGCCCAGCGGCTGGCCGCCCAGGTCGGCCACCTGGTCGGAGCCGATCACGATGGCCTGCGGGTGCCGGGCGGCCACCGCGTGGGCCTTGGCAAGCGCCAGGCGCAGCGCCAGGTCGCGCGGCGCCTCGCCCGGCTGGGGGGTTTCGTCCACGTCGGGCGCAGCCACGTCGAAGGCAAGGGCGAGCCGGCCCAGCAACTCGCGGCGGTAGCGCGAGGTGGAGCCGAGGATGAGCGGACGGGGCGCTGCGGGAGCGGAAGCGGGGCTGGAAACAGGGCGGGAATCGGGCATGCGGCGATTCTCTTACACTGCATGCATGACCAAGGAATACTCTCCTGACCGGCTGGATGTGAAGGCCTTCGCCCAGGCGGGCGGCCATCTGTCGCGCCAGGATTCGCTATTGAAATACGAGCGCCTGGCCAGCGAGGCGCAAGGCCTGCACCCCGATCTGCTGGTGAGTTGGGAGGCCGACGGCGACGTGCGCTCCACCCACGGCATCGAAGGCCAGGTGTGGCTGCACCTGAAGGCCCATGCCACGGTGCCGATGACCTGCCAGCGCTGCCTGGCGCCCGTGGACATTCCGCTCGAGGTGGACCGCGAGTTCCGCTTCGTGGCCGACGAGGCCACCGCCGAGGCGCTGGACGACGAGAGCGAGGAAGACCTGCTGGCGATGAGCCGCGAGTTCGCCCTGCGCGAGCTGATCGAGGACGAGCTGCTGATGGCGCTGCCCGTGGTGCCCCGGCACGAGGTGTGCCCCACGCCCGTCACCATGGCCTCGAGCGACGAAGACTTCGAGGAAGCCAGCGCGCAGAAGCCCAATCCGTTCGCGGCCCTGGCGGCTCTGCGCAACACCAAGGACGGCGGCTGACCAAGCCCCCTGGCAGTGCAAATGTCGAATCAGCTATAATCGAGGGCTTCGCGCGAATCCCCTCGTGTCTTTTTATGGGCTGGGTCGCGTTTTTACCAACCCTTCATTCAAGACTCAGGAGCCCACCATGGCTGTTCAGCAAAACAAGAAATCTCCTTCCAAGCGCGGCATGCACCGCTCGCACAACGCGCTGACCACGCCAGGTACGGCTGTCGAAGCCACCACCGGCGAAACGCACCTGCGCCACCACATCAGCCCCAACGGTTTCTACCGTGGCCGCCAGGTGCTGAAGAACAAGTCCGAAGCCTGATCCGGCTCGAGCTTCCGATCCGGCCGCTGAGGCCCGTTGCTACATCATTCGTAGCGCGGGCCTTTCTTTTTTCCGTCGTTCATTCACTCCATCGGGCCGCGTCGCGGCCCAGACAAGTCGCCCATGATCACACTGGCTGTTGACTGCATGGGGGGCGATCACGGCCCCAGCGTCACCCTCGCGGCCTGCCGCCATTTCCTCGAACAACACGCCGACGCCCGCTTGCTGCTGGTGGGCACGGCAGACGGCGTCAAGGGCCTGGTGCACGATCGCGCCTCGGCCGTCCTGGCGACCGAGGTGGTGGCCATGGACGACCCGGTCGAGGTCGCATTGCGCCGCAAGAAGGATTCGTCCATGCGCGTGGCCATCCAGCAGGTCAAGGATGGCGCCGCGCAGGCGGCCGTATCAGCGGGCAATACCGGCGCGCTGATGGCCATCGCCCGCTATCTGCTCAAGACGCTGGACGGCATCGACCGGCCCGCCATCGCCACGCAGATGCCCAACGACAAGGGTGGTGCCACCACCGTGCTGGACCTGGGCGCCAACGTGGACTGCTCGGCCCAACACCTGCTGCAGTTCGCCGTCATGGGCTCCGCGCTGGTGTCGGCATTGCAAGAGGGTGGCGAGCCTTCGGTGGGCCTGCTCAACATTGGCGAAGAAGTCATCAAGGGCAGCGAAGTCATCAAGAAAGCTGGCGAACTGCTGCGAACAGCGGGCAAAACCGGCGATCTGAATTTCTATGGCAACGTCGAAGGAAACGACATCTTCAAGGGCGTGGTGGACATCGTCGTCTGTGACGGTTTCGTGGGCAATGTGGCGCTCAAGGCCAGCGAGGGCGTGGCGTCGATGATCGTCGGCGGGTTGAAGCAGGAATTCAAGCGCAACGCCTTGACCAAACTTGCCGCCATCGTTGCCTATCCGGTGCTATCTGCGCTCATGAAGCGCATGGATCACCGGCGTTACAACGGCGCGGCACTTTTGGGGCTGCGCGGGCTGGTGTTCAAGAGCCACGGATCGGCCGACGCCATGGCCTTCGAGCAGGCTTTGAACCGGGCGTATGATGCAGCCCGCAACAACCTGCTCGACCGCGTCCGGACGCGGGTGGCGCATGCAGCGCCACTTCTGGCCCCTGCCGACACGCTGCCAGCGCCCGGGACGGCCGCGGCCACACTTTGATGAGACGTTACTCCCGTATCACAGGCACCGGCAGCTGCCTGCCTCCACGCCGTCTGTCCAACGACGATCTGGTCGCGGAACTGGCCGGGCGGGGCATCGAAACCTCCAACGAATGGATCGTGGAACGCACCGGCATCCGGGCGCGCCACTTCGCCGCGCCTGATGTCTCCAGCAGCGACCTGGCGCTCGAGGCCTCGCGCCGCGCCATCGACGCGGCCGGCCTGCAGGCCAGCGACATCGACCTCATCATCGTCGCCACGTCCACGCCGGACATGGTGTTTCCTTCCACCGCGTGCATCCTGCAGAACAAGCTGGGCGCCAATGGCTGCGCGGCTTTCGACGTGCAGGCGGTATGCAGCGGCTTCGTCTACGCGCTGGCGGTGGCCGATTCCATGATCCAGTCCGGCGCCGCCAGCCGGGCGCTGGTGGTGGGCGCGGAAGTGTTCAGCCGCATCCTCGACTTCAACGACCGCACCACCTGCGTGCTGTTCGGCGACGGCGCGGGCGCGGTGGTGCTGCAGGCGTCCGAGCAGCCGGGCATCCTGTCCAGCGACCTGCACGCCGACGGCAGTCACGTGGGCATCCTGTGCGTGCCGGGCAATGTGGCGGGCGGCCAGGTCCTGGGCGATCCGCTGCTCAAGATGGACGGCCAGGCGGTCTTCAAGCTGGCCGTGGGCGTGCTCGAGAAAGCCGCGCGCGCCACGCTGGACAAGGCGGGCCTGACCGAGGCCGACATCGACTGGCTGATTCCGCACCAGGCCAACATCCGCATCATGCAGAGCACGGCCCGCAAGCTGAAGCTGTCCATGGACAAGGTGATCGTCACGGTGGACCAGCACGGCAACACGTCGGCGGCTTCCATTCCGCTGGCGCTGGACCACGGCGTGCGTTCGGGGCAGGTCCAGCCTGGCCAGACGGTGTTGCTCGAAGGGGTGGGCGGCGGCTTCACCTGGGGTGCTGTGCTATTGAAAATGTAGCATCAAGTGCTTGAATGACGGGCGCTTGAGCCACTTTCCCTATTGAACTCTAAGTGAACATGTCGAAGTCTTTTGCATTCGTGTTTCCTGGCCAGGGCTCGCAGTCCGTGGGCATGCTGGATGGCTGGGGCGACCACCCGGCCGTCCTCCAGACGCTCCAGGAGGCCTCCGACGCCCTGGGCGAAGATGTCGCCCGGCTGATCCATGAAGGCCCCAAGGAAGCCCTGGGCCTGACCACCAACACCCAGCCGGTGATGCTCGTCGCCGCCATCGCGGCCTGGCGAGCCTGGCGGGCCGAGGGCGGGCCTGAGCCCGTCGCCCTGGCCGGGCATTCACTGGGTGAATACTCCGCGCTGGTCGCCGCCGAGGTGCTGACCCTGGCACAGGCCGCACCCCTGGTGCGCCTGCGCGCCGCCGCCATGCAGGAGGCCGTGCCCGTGGGCGTGGGCGCGATGGCCGCCATCCTGGGCATGGATGCCACGCGCGTGATCGCCGGCTGCGCCGAGGCGGCGGGCACCTTCGATCCCGCGTCCGGCGAAGTGGTCGAGGCCGTCAATTTCAACGACCCCGCCCAGACCGTCATTGCCGGCACCAAGGCCGGTGTCGACAAGGCCTGCGAGCTGCTCAAGGCCGCGGGCGCCAAGCGTGCATTGCCGCTGCCGGTGTCGGCGCCTTTCCATTCCAGCCTGATGAAGCCGGCGGCCGACAAGCTGCGGGCCGCGCTGGCCGATCTGCCGCTGGCCGCGCCCCGCATTCCGGTCGTCAACAACATCGACGTCGCGGTGCAGGGCGATGCCGACGCCATCCGCGATGCGCTCTACCGCCAGGCCTTCGGCCCGGTGCGCTGGGTGGAGTGCGTGCAGGCGCTGAAGGCTCGCGGCGTCACCCACATCGTCGAGTGCGGCCCGGGCAAGGTGCTGGCCGGCCTGACCAAGCGCATCGACCCCGAACTGGTCGGCGTACCCCTCCATGACCCGGCCACGCTGGCCGAAACCCGAGATCTCCTGACATGAGCGATTCCCAAGCATCCACTCCCCACATCGCGCTGGTGACCGGCGCCACCCGCGGCATCGGCGCGGCCATCGCGGCCGAACTGGCCGGCCGGGGCCTGCGCGTGATCGGCACGGCCACCACCGACGACGGCGCGGCCCGCATCCAGGCCGCGTTGGGCCCGCAGGGCGGCAAGGGCGTGGCGTTGAACGTCACCGACGGCGCGGCCGTCGACGCGCTGATCGACGCCATCGTCAAGGAGTACGGCGGCCTGCACGTGCTGGTCAACAACGCCGGCATCACCCGCGACACCCTGGCCATGCGCATGAAGGACGACGACTGGGACGCGGTGGTGGACACCAACCTCAAGGCCGTCTTCCGCTGCAGCCGCGCCGCCATCCGCCCGATGATGAAGCAGCGCTTCGGCCGCATCATCAGCATCACCAGCGTGGTGGGCGCCTCCGGCAATCCGGGCCAGGCCAACTACGCCGCCTCCAAGGCCGGCGTGGCCGGCATGACACGCGCGCTGGCGCGTGAGCTGGGCAGCCGCGGCATCACGGTCAACTGCGTGGCGCCGGGTTTCATCGACACCGACATGACCGCCAAACTGCCGGAAGAGCAGCAAAAGGCGCTGCTGTCGCAGATCGCCCTGGGCCACCTGGGCCGCCCGGCGGACATCGCCCATGCGGTCGCTTACCTGGCTTCTGCAGGCGCCGGCTACGTGACGGGGCAGGAATTGCACGTCAATGGCGGCATGTACATGTAATTGACGATAGTTGGCGCCGTATTTCCGTGCGGCGGGCCGCCGAGGGGACCGATCCCCGAAGCGGCTAGAATCGCGGATTCATTCACAACCCCCTGAGGGAAACCATGAGCGATATCGAAGCACGTGTCAAAAAAATCATTGCCGAACAACTCGGCGTTGAAGAGTCCCAAGTCACCAACGAAAAGGCGTTCGTCGCCGACCTGGGTGCAGACTCGCTGGACACGGTGGAACTGGTGATGGCGCTGGAAGACGAGTTCGGCATCGAGATCCCTGACGAAGACGCAGAGAAGATCACGACGGTGCAGAACGCCATCGACTACGCCAACAACAACCAAAAAGCCTGATTTCCCGCGCGATGGCGCCCGGCGGGCGCTGCGAACCCAAGAAAGTATGAACGCATGAGCCGTCGTCGCGTTGTCGTGACCGGTCTGGGTTGCGTCAGCCCCGTGGGCAACACGGTGGCCGAAGCCTGGGCCAACATCCTCGCCGGACAGTCCGGCATCGACCTCATCACCAAGTTCGACGCGTCGAACTTCGCCTGCAAGATCGCGGGAGAGGTCAAGGGGTTCGACCTGAACTCCTACATCAGCGCCAAGGACGCGCGCACGATGGACAGCTTCATCCACTACGGCATCGCCGCAGCGCAGGAAGCCGTCCAGGATGCCGGTCTGCCCACGGGCGAAGCGCTGGACGAGGAACTGGCCACCCGCATCGGCTGCATCATCGGCTCCGGCATCGGCGGGCTGCCGCTGATCGAGAACACGCATGGCGAACTGGCGAGCCGCGGGCCGCGCCGGATCACGCCCTTCTTCGTGCCGGCATCCATCATCAACATGGTGGCGGGCCACGTGTCGATGCGGTTCGGCTTCAAGGGCCCCAATCTTTCCGTCGTGACGGCCTGCACCACGGGCCTGCACTGCATCGGCGAAGCCGCGCGCAAGATCGAGTACGGCGATGCCGACGTGATCGTCGCGGGCGGCAGCGAGGCGACCGTCTCGCCGCTGGGCGTGGGCGGTTTCGCCGCCATGCGCGCCCTGTCCACCCGCAACGACGACCCGAAGACCGCATCGCGCCCCTGGGACAAGGGCCGCGACGGCTTCGTGCTGGGCGAGGGCGCGGGCGTGCTGGTGCTCGAAGAGTACGAACATGCCAAGGCGCGCGGCGCCAAGATCTATGCCGAGGTGGCTGGCTACGGCATGAGCGCCGATGCGGGCCACATGACCGCGCCCAACATGGACGGCCCCCGCCGTGCCATGCAGGCCGCCCTGCGCAACGCCGGCGTCAACGCCGAGCAGGTCGATTACCTGAACGCGCACGGCACCTCGACTCCCCTGGGCGATTTGAACGAGACCAACGCCATCAAGGCGGCGCTCGGCGACCACGCCTACAAGACGGTGGTCAGCTCCACCAAGTCGATGACCGGCCACCTGCTGGGCGGCGCCGGCGGCATCGAGAGCGTGTTCTGCGTGCTCGCCTTGCGCGACCAGAAGGCTCCGCCCACGATCAACCTGCACGAGCAGGACCCCGAGTGTGACCTGGACTACTGCGCCAATGAAGCGCGCGACATGCGGCTGGACGTGGTCGTGAAGAACAACTTCGGCTTCGGCGGCACCAACGGCACGCTGGTGTTCAAGCGCGTCTGAACGCGATTGCGGCGCTGACCTTCCGGCCACCCGGGGGCTTCGGGAGGAGCGCCGTCCCGATGGCCTTCGCCGCCGTGTCCGCCTCGCACCCCCACCACCCGCCGGCCGTGCGTTGCCCGGTGGCGCGCAGCGGCCTGCTGGGCGCGGCGCTGGCGGCCGTGGTAGCCGCCGCCGCGATGGTGATCGTGGCATGGTGGTTCTCTGGCGCGCCGGCCGGCGCGCCGGCTCCCATCGTCATCGGTCTGGTCCTCTGGTCGTCGACGGCGGCTCTCGCCACCCTGGCCTGGCTGCGCAGCCCCCGGGGCGCCATCGAATGGGATGGCGCGCAGTGGTGGTGGAGCGCGGCAGGCGCGGCCTTGCCGGTGGCCTGCCAGGCGCCGCCCACCGTGCATCTCGACATCCAGGGCTTTCTGCTGGTTTCGGCGTGCCCAGCGGGGTGCCGCCTCTGGCTGGCCCTGGAACGGCGGCAAGCGCCGCAGCAGTGGCTGGCGTTCCGACGTGCGGTATATTCGCGCGCCCGTTCGGCGGGCGACGCTGCTGCGGCGTCTCCTTCCGCCCCAGACGGCGGCCGCAGCCCTTCCTCTCATCCATGACAGCCTCCTCGCCCCCGCCCAACGGCAACGACAGCGACCTCCAACTGGTGGAGCGCACCGTGGCCGGTGACCAACGCGCCTACGAGCTGCTGGTCATCAAGTACCAGCGCCGCATCGAGCGCCTCATCGGGCGCATGGTGCGCGACGTCGACCTGGTGCAGGACATCGCCCAGGAGACCTTCATCCGCGCCTACCGTGCGCTGCACCAGTTCCGGGGCGACGCACAGTTCTACACCTGGCTCTACCGCATCGCGGTCAACACGGCCAAGAAGGCGCTCATGGAAATCAAGCGCAATCCGCTCATCACGGAGAGCGCCCTGCGCGGCGGCGACGAAGATGATGAAACTTCCCGCGTCGGCAGCGAACTAACCAGCGAGGAAACGCCCGAGACCGTGCTGGCCGCCCGCGAAATCGCCGAGGCCGTGAACGCGGCCATGGAAGCGCTGCCCGAGGACCTCCGGCAGGCCGTGACGCTGCGCGAGATCGAGGGGCTGACCTACGACGAGATCGCGGTGGCGATGAACTGCCCTATCGGCACCGTCCGCTCCCGGATCTTTCGGGCGCGCGAGGCGATTTCGGCGCGGGTCAAGCCGCTGCTGGAAAACCAGTCCGGCAAGCGGTGGTAGGCGACACGGCCCGACGGGCCGCAGCGTATGGGCAGTGGTAGCAATGCAGGTGACACCATGAATGACGATGTGAAAATGCGAGAGCAGCTCTCCGCCCTGGCGGACGGGCAGTTGCAGGACGACGAATTCGCGCAGGCCATGGCCTTCGCCGCGACGGATGCCGGGCGCGCCCATTGGCATGCCTACCATGTGGTGGGTGACGTGCTGCGCTCGTCCGAGTTGGCCTCGCCCTACCGCAGCGCGCTGCTCGACCGGGTGCGTGCCGAAATCTCACGCGATCCCAGCCCCGCCACCCGCCCCGCCATGCTGGCCTCGGGCGAGCTCACCGAGGTGGCCGACGCCGAGGCGGCCGAAGCGAAGGTCGCCAATGCGGGGGTCTTCCAGTGGAAGATGGTCGCGGGCTTCGCGTCGCTCGCCGCCGTCGCCGCCATCGGCTGGAATACCTACGCGGGCCTGCAGGGCCCGGCTGCCGCCACCCAGCTGGCCGCCGCCCCCGGCGTGGCCGCGCCGGCGGATGCCAGCATCGCCGTGGCCGACAACCAGGGCAACAACGGCGGCAGCCTGAACGGCAAGCAGATCATGATCCGCGACCCCCGCCTGGATGAATTGCTGGCCGCCCACAAGCAGTTCGGCAGCACCACCGCGCTGCAGATGCCGGCGGGCTTCCTGCGCAACGCCAATTTCGAGGCTCCGGCCCGTTGAAACGGGCCGGCCGGCCTGCACTTGAAGGGGGGCCGCTGGCACGGGGTCGGTTCATCGGCCTGCGAGACGCCTGTTTCGCAGGCCGTTTTGTCGTCCCGCCTTTGCGCCGCGCTGGGCGGGGCGGCTGATGGAGCCACCTCCACGCAGGCGCTCGATCTCGCGCTGCGCGGAACCAAATGCCGCTGGCCGCTTCCGAGAAGCACGCTATCGTTTTCATACCCGCGCCGCACAGGACGCAACAGACCCAGATGGAGAAGCCGATGATGTTCCGGATCGATTGGAAAAACCTGCAAGCCTGCACGCTGGCCGGCGTGATCGCCCTCGCTGGCGGCCTGCTTGTGCTGCCGCCCCAGACCGCCTATGCGCAGGCCGTCGCCGCTGCCCGCGGCCTGCCGGACTTCACCGACCTGGTGGACCAGGTCGGCCCCTCGGTGGTGAACATCCGCACGCTGGAGAAGGCCTCCGACCGCCCGGCGCCGGGCACCATGGACGAGGAGATGCTCGAATTCTTCCGCCGCTTCGGCGTGCCCGTGCCCAACATGCCGCGCCAGCAGGCGCCGCAGCGCCCCCGCCAGCAGGAAGAGCAGCCACGCGGCGTGGGCTCGGGCTTCATTCTCACATCCGACGGCTACGTCATGACCAACCACCATGTGGTGGAGGGCGCCGACGAGGTCATCGTCACGCTGACGGACAAGCGCGAATTCAAGGCCAGGATCGTCGGCTCCGACAAGCGCACCGACGTGGCCGTGGTCAAGATCGAGGCCACCGGCCTGCCGGCCGTCAAGGTCGGTGACGTGAACCGGCTGCGCGTGGGCGAATGGGTCATGGCCATCGGCTCGCCGTTCGGCCTCGACAACAGCGTCACCGCCGGCATCGTCAGCGCCAAGCAGCGCGACACAGGCGACTACCTGCCGTTCATCCAGACCGACGTCGCCATCAATCCCGGCAACTCCGGCGGCCCGCTGATCAACATGCGCGGTGAAGTGGTGGGCATCAACAGCCAGATCTACTCGCGCTCCGGCGGCTTCATGGGCATTTCGTTCGCCATCCCGATGGACGAGGCGATCCGCGTGAGCGAGCAACTGCGCGCCACCGGCCGGGTCAGCCGTGGGCGCATCGGCGTCCAGATCGAACCCGTGGCCAAGGATGTGGCCGAATCCATTGGCCTGGGCAAGCCGCAGGGCGCGCTGGTTCGTGGGGTGGAGGCGGGCTCCCCAGCGGACACGGCGGGTGTCGAGGCCGGCGACGTGATCACGCGCTTCGACGGCAAGGCCGTGGAGAAGGTGGCCGATCTGCCGCGCCTGGTGGGCAACACCAAGCCCGGCACGAAGAGCACCATCACGGTCTTCCGCCGTGGCGCCACCCGCGACCTGGCCATCACCATCGCCGAGGTCGAGCCCGACGACAAGCCCGTCGCCAAGGCGGCCGAGCGCGACGCGGGCAAGGCCAAGCCGTCGCCCGCGGCCCAGCAGGTGGGCCTGTCGGTCGCAGAGCTGACCGACGCCCAGAAGAAAGAGCTGAAGATCAAGGGCGGCGTGCGCGTGGTGGCCGTGGCCGAAGCGGCGGCCCGCGCCGGCCTGCGCGAGAACGACGTGATCCTGGCCATTGCCAACACCGAGATCGGCAGCGTGAAGGAGTTCGACGCGGTGCTGGCCAAGGCCGACAAGACCAAGCCCGTCAACGTGCTGTTCCGCCGGGGCGAGTGGGCGCAATACGCCCTGATCCGCCCTGCCCGATAAAAGGGAGCACCGCCCAGTGCGGTGCGATGGCGACGCCACAAGTCCCCTGGACGGGCTCGGGTTAAAGGCCCCTGCCGATGAAAAGGCAGCCGTTACATTTTCGGTCGGGTGCGTTGGGGTGAGTTCCCGCTCACTTCGACGGGCCGGCCTATGTATCGTTTTCGGTAGAATGCAAGGGCTTCCTTCCTACCTGTGGTCATAAAATCGGCTGCGCCGCTCACGATGCGGGAAGCCGTTTGTTCATGCACAGGTGATCCACAGATCGCCCACACGTTGTTCAGTAAGTTGTTGTCCGATCTGTGAATAAGTTGTTGATAAATTTCTCGTTGCACGCTGGCAACGCGCTCCTGGTGGGACGGGGTGGGGTTTCCCTGAAGTCCTTTTTGCCTACAATGAAGATCCAACTATCGCAGTTGCCAATGATTGTTGGTTCAGGGCGCGTCGCCACTTGACGCGCCCTTTTTTCTTGTGCGCGCCGTTTCAATTCAATCACTTGACGCTTTCCGTTGATGAACCACATCAGAAATTTTTCCATCATTGCGCACATCGACCATGGCAAGTCGACGCTCGCTGACCGCCTGATCCAGCGCTGCGGCGGCCTGGAGGAGCGCCAGATGGAAGCCCAGGTGCTCGACTCGATGGACATCGAGAAGGAGCGTGGGATAACCATCAAGGCCCAGACGGCGGCACTGCAGTACAAGGCAAAGGACGGCCTGGTCTACAACCTCAACCTGATCGACACGCCGGGCCACGTGGACTTCTCGTACGAAGTCTCGCGTTCGCTCTCGGCCTGCGAAGGCGCGCTGCTGGTGGTCGATGCATCGCAGGGCGTGGAAGCGCAGACGGTGGCCAACTGCTACACCGCGCTGGACCTGGGCGTGGAAGTGGTGCCCGTGCTCAACAAGATGGATCTGCCCAACGCCGATCCCGACAACGCAAAGGCTGAAGTCGAAGACGTGATCGGTATCGATGCGACCGACGCCATTCCGTGCTCCGCCAAGACCGGCATGGGCATCGACGAGATTCTCGAGGCCATCGTGGCCAAGGTGCCGGCGCCCCGTGGCCAGGCCGATGGCCCGCTGCGCGCGATGATCATCGACAGCTGGTTCGACTCGTACGTGGGCGTGGTGATGCTGGTGCGCGTGGTCGACGGCCGCCTGCTCAAGGGCGAGCGCTTCAAGATGATGGCCAGCGGTGCGGTCTACAACGCCGACACCCTGGGCGTGTTCACGCCAGCCAACGAGCCGCGCAATTCGCTCGACGCGGGGCAGGTGGGTTACATCATTGCCGGCATCAAGGAACTGCAGGCCGCCAAGGTGGGCGACACCATCACGCTGGAAAAGAAGCTGCCCAACAACGCCGGCCCCGCGGCCGAGGCGTTGCCCGGCTTCAAGGAGATCCAGCCCCAGGTGTTCGCCGGCCTCTACCCGACCGAAGCGAGCGAGTACGACTCCCTGCGCGACGCGCTCGAGAAGCTCAAGCTCAACGACGCCTCGCTGCATTACGAGCCCGAAGTCAGCCAGGCGCTGGGCTTCGGCTTTCGCTGCGGCTTCCTGGGCCTGCTGCACATGGAAATCGTGCAGGAGCGCCTGGAGCGCGAGTTCGACCAGGACCTCATCACCACGGCGCCCAGCGTGGTCTACCAGGTGGTGCGCGCCGATGGCGAGGTCATCATGGTCGAGAACCCCTCCAAGATGCCCGACCAGGGTCGGCTGGAAGAGATCCGCGAGCCCATCGTGACGGTGCATCTCTACATGCCGCAGGATTACGTGGGCCCGGTCATGACGCTGGCCAACCAGAAGCGCGGCGTGCAGATGAACATGGCCTACCACGGCCGCCAGGTCATGCTGACCTATGAGATGCCGCTCGGCGAAATCGTGCTGGACTTCTTCGACAAGCTCAAGTCCGTGTCGCGCGGCTACGCGTCGATGGACTACGAGTTCAAGGAGTACCGCGCCTCCGACGTGGTGAAGGTGGACATCCTGCTCAACGGCGAGAAGGTCGATGCGCTGTCGATCATCGTCCACCGCTCCCAGTCGCAGTACCGCGGCCGCGCCGTGGTGGCCAAGATGCGCGAGATCATCAGCCGCCAGATGTACGACGTGGCGATCCAGGCCGCCATCGGCGCCAACATCATCGCGCGCGAAACCATCAAGGCGCTGCGCAAGAACGTGCTGGCCAAGTGCTACGGCGGCGACGTGAGCCGCAAGCGCAAGCTGCTGGAAAAGCAGAAGGCCGGCAAGAAGCGCATGAAGCAGATCGGCTCCGTCGAAGTGCCGCAAGAGGCGTTCCTGGCCATCCTGCAAGTGGAAGATTGAACCCGATGCAAATCCTCACATCCCTGGTGCTGGCGGCGTTCGTCGGCTACGTGGGCGCCTGGTACCTGGGCGCCATCGAAGGCAATTTCGCACTGCTGCTGTTCCTCGCCACCGTCGTCACCGGCGCCTACTGGCTGGCCGAGCGCTTCTATTTCCTGCCCCGCCGCCGCCGGGCGGCCCAGGCCATCGACGACGCGGCGGCGCAGCGACGCACCGAGCTCGACCGCATGGGCATCGCCAAGGTCGACGTGGATGTGGAGGAGGCCAAGGGCCGCATTCTCATGCAGCCCTGGTGGCTCGACTGGACGGCCGGCTTGTTCCCGGTGATCGCCATCGTCTTCCTGCTGCGCTCGTTCCTCTTCGAGCCGTTCAAGATCCCCTCGGGCTCGATGATCCCCACCCTGCGCGTGGGCGACCTGATCCTGGTGAATAAATTCACCTACGGCATCCGGCTGCCGGTCATCAACAAGAAGATCACCGAAGGCCAGGCGCCCCAGCGCGGCGACGTGATGGTGTTCCGCTACCCGCCCCAGCCCAGCATGGACTACATCAAGCGGGTGGTGGGCGTGCCCGGCGACGAGGTGGCCTATTTGAACAAGCGGCTCACGGTGAATGGCACGCCGGTGCCCACCACCGCGCTGCCCGACTTCTTCGACGAAGACGCCATGCGCTACTTCAAGCAGTTCGAGGAGCAGGTGGGCGACCGGCGCCACGGCGTGCTGAACAACCCCGACGTGCCGGCCTTCGTACAGGGCGCCAGCGACTTCAAGTTTCGCGGCAACTGCCGCTACAGCGTCGAAGGCGTGGTCTGCAAGGTGCCCGAGGGCCACTATTTCATGATGGGCGACAACCGCGATAATTCGCTCGATTCGCGCTACTGGGGATTCGTGCCCGACGCCAACATCGTCGGCAAGGCCTTCTTCGTCTGGATGAACTTCGGCGACCTGCGCCGCATCGGCCCCTTCCAGTGAGCCGGTGGCGCTGACGCCCGCGCTGCCGCGGGGTCGGCGGGCTTGCCGACGGCGCGGAGCAGGCATCGACGGCACTTCGCCCGGGGCAGGGTTTCCGGGCGCGGCTGCCGCCTCAACGGTTCGACACAAGAAAGAGGGAAATTCGCCATGGCCATCACTTCGCACAATCGTCACCACCCACGCCGCGCGCCGGCTGCCGCAGCCCGCTCGCGCCAGCGCGGCCTGTCGTTCATCGGGCTGATCCTGACCGGTGTATTCATCGTGGCGGCCTTCGCCATCGTGGGCCAGTCGGTGCCGGTGTTCCTCGAATACCAGGCGATCCGCAAGGCCGCCGACAAGGCCGCCCGCGAGGGCAGCACGGTGCCCGAGGTGCGCGCCTCGTTCGACCGCGCCGCCGCCATCGACGACATCAAGTCCGTCAAGGGGAGCGACCTGGACGTGACCAAGCGCAACGACCGCATCGTGGTGTCGTACAGCTATTCCCGCGAGATCCCGCTGGCCGGCCCCGCCTACCTGGTGTATCGCTTCCAGGACTCCACCAAGTAATCGACCGACCACTGCCCCCCGAGTGCTTTCACCCAGTCTTTCCATGCTGCAGGACCGCCTGCAGCACGCCTTCGCCGACGCCGCGCTGCTGCAGCGCGCCGTCACGCACCGCAGCTTTTCCGCCGACCACAACGAGCGCCTCGAATTCCTGGGTGACTCGGTGCTCAATCTGGCGGTGTCCAGCCTGCTCTACCGGCAGCTGGCCGACCAGCCGGAGGGCGACCTCTCGCGGGTGCGCGCCAACCTGGTCAAGCAGGACACCCTGCACGGCCTGGCCCTGCGGCTGAAGCTGCCCGAGGTGCTGCGCCTGGGCGAGGGCGAGGCCAAGTCGGGCGGCAAGCTGCGCCCGTCCATCCTGGCCGATGCGCTGGAGGCACTGATCGGCGCGGTCTACCTGGACGCAGGCTATGCCCGCGCCGAGGCCCTGGTGAACCGGCTCTTCGAGGCCGTGGACGTCAACCCGCAGATGCAGGCCGCCGCCAAGGACCCGAAGACCGCGTTGCAGGAGTGGCTGCAGGGCCGCAAAATGAAGCTGCCCCTCTACCGCGTGGTGGGTACCGTGGGGGCGGCGCACCGCCAGACCTTCGACGTCGAGTGCGAAATTCCCGACCTGGGCCTGACCGAGCGCGGCATCGGCGGCTCGCGCCGCGCCGGCGAACAGGCGGCCGCCGCCGCGCTGCTGGCCGCCCTACAGAAAGCAAAGAAAGCATGAATTCCGAAGACGCTACCAAAAACGTAGCTGGTGGCGCTCAAGAGACGGGCGCTGCCGGCCAGAATGACCTGGAAGCGATGCTCGCTGCGGCCAAGCCGGGTGCCGGCCCCGTCACGGCCGGTGCCGCACCGGCCGTGGACGCCGCCGGCCAGCGCTGCGGGCTGATCGCCATCGTCGGCAAGCCCAACGTGGGCAAGTCCACGCTGATGAACGCGCTGGTGGGGCAGAAGATCTCCATCACCTCCCGCAAGGCGCAGACCACGCGCCACCGCATCACCGGCATCCGCACGCGCGAGGCCACGCAGTTCGTCTTCGTCGATACGCCGGGCTTCCAGACCAAGCACAGCACGGCGCTCAACAAGTCGCTCAACAAGACCGTGATGGGCGCCATCGGCGACGTGGACCTGATCCTCTTCGTGGTCGAGGCCGGCAGCTTCACGCTGGCCGACGCCAAGGTGCTGTCGCTCTTCAAGCCCGGCATTCCCACGGTGCTCATCGCCAACAAGCTGGACGAGGTGCACCGCCGCGCCGAACTGGCGCCCTGGCTCAAGGGCATGCAGGAGCGCCACCCGTTTGCCGAATTCGTGCCCATGTCGGCCAAGAACAAGGGCGACATCGAGCGCCTCTTCGGCATCTGCGCCAAGTACCTGCCCGAGCAGCCCTGGTTCTACGGCGAGGACGAGCTGACCGACCGCAGCGAGCGTTTTCTCGCCAGCGAGACGGTGCGCGAGAAGCTCTTTCGCTTCACGGGCGACGAGCTGCCCTACACCTCCACCGTCGTCATCGACAAGATGGACGAGGAGCCCAGCAAGACCCACAAGCGCTTCATCCGCGTGGCCGCCACCATCGTGGTCGAGCGCGATGGCCACAAGGCCATGGTGATCGGCGAGAAGGGCGAGCGGCTCAAGCGCATCAGTACCGAGGCGCGCCAGGAAATGGAGCGCCTGATGGACGCCAAGGTGTTCCTGGAAGTGTGGGTGAAGGTGCGCTCCGGCTGGGCCGATGACGAGGCGCGGGTGCGGTCCTTTGGGTATGAATGACTCCCCCCTGAGTCGCCTTCGGCGCCTCCGCGCAGCCGCCGGAGTCGGCAGCTCTTCGGGCACGTCCAGGCCTGCGCAGGCAGGCCCGGAGCCGCGGCCCTCAGCCCCCAGGGGGACGACGCCAGCGGCCCGGCAAAGCCGGTTCCGCGGCGTCTGCTGGCGTGGCCTGCTCCGCGGCCTTTTGAGCGGTGGAGGTGCCCGGGCTGCTGGCGATGGCCAATGTCGTGGGGCGGCGTCGATGGCCGGGTTCGCGGTTTCGCTTTGAAGCCTCTGAATACCAGTCAAATTGGCCGTTCGCGCTTGATCTGTCTGCGCAAGCAGCTATTGATTGCATAGCAAACCATGCCCGCGCGACGCATCTCCGAAGAGCCGGCCTATGTGCTGCACCGCTACGACTGGAGCGAATCCAGCCTGATCCTGGACGTGTTCACCCGCCACCACGGTCGGGTGGCGCTGGTGGCCAAGGGGGCGAAGAAGCCGACGTCCAATTTCCGGCCCGTGCTGCTGCCGCTGCAGCCGCTGCGCGTGGGCTACACGGCCGGCGGTGGGGAAGGGCAGGGCGAGGTGCATGTGCTCAAGGGCGCCGAGTGGGTGGGCGGCCATGTCATGCCGACTGGCGATGCGCTGATGTCGGGGCTGTACCTCAACGAGCTGCTGATGCGCCTGCTGGCGCGGGAAGACCCCCACCCGCCGCTCTTCGACGCCTATGCCGGCGTGGTGCGCGTGCTGGGCAGCGGCGAGCACGGCGACGCGCTGGAGCCCGTGCTGCGCAGCTTCGAGCTGCTGCTGCTGCGCGAGATCGGCCTCTTGCCCGCGCTCGATGCCGAAACCATGACGCTGGCGCCGCTGCAGCCCGCTGCCCGCTACGCGCTGGTGCCCGAGGCCGGCCTGCGCGCCGCCCAGCCGGGCGACCGGGCCACGCTGCCCGGCGCGCAGTGGCTGGCGCTGCACGGCGCGCTGGAATCGGGCGGGCCCGGCAGCTACACCACCACGCTGCGCGCCATCGCTTCGTCCGCCGTCGCGCCCATGACCTTCGAGCTCAAGCCGCAGCTGCGCACCCTGCTGCAATACCATTGCGGCAGCCCGCTGCTGCGCACGCGCCAGCTCATGATCGATCTGCAACTGCTATGAACCCGACGACCCCATCCCCCTCCCACGCCGCGCGCACGGCGCTGTCGGTGAACGTCAACAAGGTGGCGCTGGTGCGCAACACGCGGCACCTGGGCATTCCCAGCGTCACCCGCGCCGCCCGGCTGTGCCTGGAGGCCGGCGCGCAGGGCATCACCGTGCATCCGCGGCCCGACGAGCGCCACATCCGCGCCGCCGACGTGCACGAGCTGGCCGAGCTGATGCGGCAGTGGCCGGGCCGCGAATTCAACATCGAGGGCAACCCGTCGCAGAACCTGATGGAGTTCATCCGCACGGTGCGCCCGCATCAGGCCACCTTCGTGCCCGACAGCGAAGACCAGTTCACCAGCGACCATGGCTGGAGCTTTCCGCAGGATGCCGAGCGGCTGGCCCCGCTGGTCGCCGAATGCCGCGCCCTGGGCGTGCGCGTGAGCCTCTTCATGGACCCGGTGCCCGAGCAGATGGCCGCCGCCCGCGCCGTGGGGGCCGACCGGGTGGAGCTCTACACCGAACCCTATGCCGCCGCCTGGGGCACGCCCGCGCTGGCCGCCCAGCTGGCGCGCTACACCGCAGCGGCCCAGGCCGCGCTGGCCGTGGGCCTGGGCGTGAACGCCGGCCACGACCTGAACCGCGAGAACCTGCCGGCCTTCGTGCAGGGCGTGCCGGGGCTGCTGGAAGTCTCCATCGGCCATGCGCTGATCGCCGACGCCCTGGAGCTGGGGTATGCCGCCACCGTGCAGGCCTACCAGCGCTGCATCGACGAAGGCATGGCGGCCCGCTGACCGCCGTCCATCGCCGGTGGAATTTGCTATTATTTTCATAGCTATCTGCGCATGCTTGTCAAGCGCTGCAGCCTGATAGGGTACTGAAAACACATGATCTACGGCATCGGCACCGACATCTGCGACGTGCGCCGCATCCGCGCCAGCCTGGACCGCCACGGCGACCGCTTCGCCGAGAAGGTGCTGTCCCAGGCCGAGCTGGCCGTCTGGCGCCGCCGCAGCGTACGCTGGCCCGAGCGCGGCCTGCGCTACCTGGCCACCCGCTTTTCCGCCAAGGAGGCCTTCAGCAAGGCCATCGGCTTAGGGATGCGCATGCCCATGACCTGGCGCCACTGCGAGATCGCCAACCTGCCCAGCGGCAAGCCGCAGATCGTGCTGCACGGCGCGCTGAAGGACTGGTTCGAGGCGCGCGGCCTGCGCTGCCACATCACGGTCACCGACGAGACCGACTACGCCGCCAGCTTCTGCGTGGTGGAAGCGGCGGGCGGTGCGCCCACTCCCTGAAATCCTGATCGAAATGGCCCCCGGCGCTCGTCCTTCAAGCGCATGGCGCTATGAATAGAGTAGCAATATGACCATCGAGCACGCTCCCCTCATCCTCGACGTGGCCGGCACCACCCTGAATGCCGACGACCGCCGCCGCCTGGCGCACCCGCTGGCGGGCGGCGTCATCCTCTTTGCGCGCAACTGGCAGAGCCGCGCGCAACTGCTGGAGCTCACCGCCGCCATCAAGGCCGTGCGCAGCGACCTGCTGGTCTGCGTGGACCACGAAGGCGGCCGCGTGCAGCGCTTTCGCACCGATGGCTTCACCCACCTGCCGCCCATGCGCGCCTTCGGCCGCATGTGGGACGACGACGGCCAGGGCGCCCGGGCCCGGCCCGGCGAGGGCGCCCTGCGCGCCACCAACGCGGCCACCGCCGCCGGCTACGTGCTGGGCAGCGAGCTGCGCGCCTGCGGTGTCGATTTCAGCTTCGCGCCCGTGCTGGACCTCGACCACGGCGAGAGCGGCGTCATCGGCGACCGCAGCTTCCACCGCGACCCGCGCGTCGTCACCCTGCTGGCCAAGAGCCTGATGCACGGCCTGCTGCAGGCCGGCATGGCGCACTGCGGCAAGCACTTCCCGGGGCATGGCTTCGTGAAGGCCGATTCGCACACCGACGTGCCGGTGGACCGCCGCAGCCTGAAGGCGCTGCTGGCCGACGACGCGGCGCCGTACCCCCGGCTTTCCAGCACGCTCACCGCCGTCATGCCGGCCCACGTGAGCTATCCCCGGGTGGACCCGCGCCCGGCGGGCTTCTCGCGCCGCTGGCTGCAAGACATCCTGCGCGCCCAGCTGCGCTTCGACGGCGCCATCTTCAGCGACGACCTGAGCATGGAGGGCGCCCGCCGCATCGAAGGCCAGCCGGTCGGCTACACCGAGGCCACGCTGGCCGCGCTGCAGGCCGGCTGCGACCTGGTGCTGCTGTGCAACCAGAGCCTGGACGGCAGCCGCATGCTCGACGAAGTGCTGGACGGCCTGCAAGCCGCCGCCATGGACGGTTTCTGGCAGCCGAGCCCCGACAGCGAGGCCCGCCGCCTGGCCCTGCTGCCCGAGACGCTGCCCCAGCCGTGGGACGAGCTCATGCTCCAGCCCGCCTACATGGCGGCGCTGGAATGCCTGCCCTGACCGGCAGGCCATCGCCGGGTCGCTCCGCCCGTGGCGTCGGACCATCGGGTCCCGCAGGGCGGGCACCATCGCCCGCATGGCCAATGGGCCCGCATCAACCCGCGCGCGTCGGGGCTCCGTCAGGCTCGGCAGGGCCCGTCCTGCTTTCGCCAGGCGGCAGCGTCGCGCCGGCGGGTGCCGTGGCGTCCGTGGGCGCGGCCGCGGCCGGATGGGCGGGCAGGTCGTGCGCCGGCGGCAGCCCGCCTTTCCAGCGCCGCACCACGCGCTGGAACATCAGGGCATTGGGGACCTGCAGCAGCGCCGGGTGCTGCGGGTCGCTGCCGTAGTCTTCCAGCGTGGTGTAGAGCAGGTTGATGTCCACCACCCGGCCCTTGGCGCCGGGCTTTTCGGCGGTGTCCAGCACCTCGATGGAGTCGCCCAGCCGGAACGGCCCCACGGTGAAGATCAGCAGCGCGCAGAACAGGTTGGACAGCACGCTCCACGCGGCGAAGAAGGCCACCGCACCCACCGCCGCGAAGCCGGTGAAGGCCGTCCACAGCACGGTGGCCGACACGCCCAGCCGTTCCAGCACCAGCAGGATGGCACTGCCCATGATGAGCCAGCGCAGCACGCCGTTGATCGGCACCATCATCTCCAGCGGCCAGTGGTAGTGCGCGCCGGCGCGCGAGACCAGCCGGCGCAGCGCGCGCTGCAGCAGCATGGCCACCAGCACGATGAGGACGATCTGCAGGCCGGGCAGGATGATGTCCAGCCAGTCCCGCACCCAGAACGGCAGCGAATCCTTCAGCTGCGCATGCAGGGCCGACCCGGTCAATGCCCGACTCCGCCCGGCCGCTGCTCGACGGTGTCCATCTGCATCTCGAAGCTGAAGAACCGGTTGCGGCCCTGTTCCTTGGCGGCGTAGAGCGCCTGGTCGGCGCGCATCACCATCGCCTCGGCGCTGGTGCCCGCGTCCGGCAGGCAGGTGGTGATGCCGCCGGAGATCGTGAGCACCGGGCCCACCGGCGAATCGGGGTGGGGCAGGGCGCGGGTCTCGAGAACCCGGCCCAGGGCCCGAGCGAATGTCATGGCGCCGGAGCGGGGTGTGTTGGGCAGGATCAGCGCGAACTCTTCGCCGCCATAGCGCGCCGCCACGTCGCGTGGCCGCACGCACACGTCGCGCAGCAGGCGGCCGACTTCCTTCAGGCAGTGGTCGCCCTGCACGTGGCCGGCCGCGTCGTTCAGGCGCTTGAAGTGGTCCAGGTCGCAGAGCATCAGCGTGAGCGGCGTGCCCTCGCGGCGCGCGGCGATGATCTCGTTGTGCAGCACCCGGTCGAAGCCCCGGCGGTTGACCAGGCCGGTGAGCGCGTCGATCTCCACGATGGCGTTGAGTTGCTGGTTGGCGACGTGCAGTTCGTTGGTCAGCGCCACCAGGCGGCGGCGCATGTCGAGCAGCCGGCGCATGGCCCGCAGCTTGGCCACCAGCACGATGGGCTTGACGGGCTTGACGATGTAGTCGTCGCCGCCGGCCTCGATGGCGCGCCACACGTCGACCTCGTTGTCCAGGCCCGACAGGAAGATGATCGGCGTCCACCCCCCGGGTTCGGCCTCGCGCATCTGCTGCGCGATCCAGTACCCGTCCTTGCCCGGCAGGCGGATGTCGAGCAGCACCAGGTCCGGCCGGTGCTGCACGAACTGCTGGAGCGCCAGCTCCGCCGAGTCGGCCTCGTGGATGATGTGCACGTTCGCATGCCGCAACTCGCCCACCAGGGCGGCGCGCACCGAGGGCTGGTCTTCCACCACCAGCACGGTGAACCCGTCGTCCACGGGGCCGTCCGGGGTCGCGGCAGGGGTGGCGGGCGTGGAGGCCATGGCGGTCAGTGCTCTCGGCGCAGCGCGGGGAAGAGGATCACGTCGCGGATGCTGGCGCTGTCGGTGAGCAGCATCATCAGCCGGTCAATGCCGATGCCGCAGCCGCCGGCGGGCGGCATGCCGTATTCCAGCGCCCGCACGAAGTCGTGGTCGAAGTACATCGCCTCGTCGTCGCCGGAATCCTTGGCCGACACCTGCGCGTTGAAGCGGGCGGCCTGGTCTTCGGCGTCGTTCAGCTCGGAGAATCCGTTGCCGAATTCGCGGCCGGTGATGTAGAGCTCGAAGCGCTCGGTCACCTCGGGGCGCAGGTCGTTGGCGCGTGCCAGCGGGCTGATCTCGGTCGGGTGTTCCATGATGAAGGTCGGCTCCCAGAGCTTGTCCTCGACCAGTTCCTCGAAATAGAGCACCTGCAGGCCGGCCAGCGTGCGGGTGGAGAGGCGGTTCTTCTCCTCGGACAGGCCCAGCTTCTTGAGCGCGCTGGTCAGCCAGGCCGCGTCGTCCACGTGGGCGCCCGCTTCGGTGTGCTGGAAGATGGCTTCGCGGATGGTCAGGCGCTGGAAGGGCCTGGACAGGTCGACCGCGCGGCCGCCATAGTTCAGCTCCAGCGTGCCCACGGCCTTCATGGCGGCGTCGCGCACCAGCTGCTCGGTGAAGTCCATCAGGTCGCGGTAGTTCCAGTAGGCCGCGTAGAACTCCATCATGGTGAACTCGGGGTTGTGGCGCACCGACACCCCCTCGTTGCGGAAGTTGCGGTTGATCTCGAACACCCGCTCGAAGCCGCCCACCAGCAGGCGCTTCAAGTAAAGCTCCGGTGCGATGCGCAGGTACATCTCCTGGTCGAGCGCGTTGTGGTGCGTGACGAAGGGCCGCGCGTTGGCACCGCCGGGAATGGGGTGCAGCATGGGCGTCTCGACCTCCAGGAAGCCGTGCTCGACCATGAATTCGCGGATGCCCGAGACGGCCTTGCTGCGTGCGATGAAGCGGCGGCGGGCCTGGTCGTCGGTCATCAGGTCCACGTAGCGCTGGCGCACCTTCTGCTCCAGGTCGGCCATGCCGTGGAACTTGTCGGGCATGGGGCGCAGGCTCTTGGTGAGCAGGCGCAGCGTGGTCACCTTGACCGACAGCTCGCCGGTCCTGGTCTTCATCAGCGTGCCCTCGGCGCCCAGGATGTCGCCCAGGTCCCAGTGCTTGAAGGCGGCGTAGAGCTCTTCGCCCAGCGCATCGCGCGTGACGTAGATCTGCAGCCGGCCGCCGGTCGTGCCGAGCGATCCGTCCTGCAGGCTGGCGAAGCTGGCCTTGCCCATCACGCGCTTGAGCATCATGCGGCCGGCCACGCTCACCGTGACGGGGTTCGCTTCCAGCGACTCGGCGGTGGCGCCGGCGTACTGCGCCTGCAGGTCGGCCGCGCGGTGGGCGGGCTGGAAGTCGTTCGGGAAGGCCACGCCCTTGCCCTGGGCCTGGGCGTCGCGCAGGGCCTTGAGTTTCTCGCGGCGCTCCGCGATGAGCTGGTTGTCGTCAGGGGCGGCGGTGGGCGTGGAGTGTTCGGACATGGGGCAACGAAGATGCGCCGCGCACCGGAGCGGCGCGGGGCGGGAGGCCAAAACCCATGATTCTAAGTTTCCCGCAGCGCGAAGCCCTGCGTAGCCTGCCGTTGCGCGGGGGCGGGCCGGGAGTTCAGGCGGCGTCAGGACGCGATGCCGGTGCGCTCCAGCACGTCGCCCACCAGTTCCAGGCGCAGCAGCGGGTTGTCCAGCGCCATCAGCTGCTGCTTGAGCTCGGGCGGCACGGGCAGCAGTTCGCACCAGCGGTTGGCCACCCAGCCGCAGTCGGCCAGTTGGCCCGGCAGGGGCGGCGGCATGGCGAAGTCGGGGTCGCGCAGGCGCAGTTGCGCCACGACCTGGGCCAGCGCGGCAGCGGTGCGTTCCAGGTCGGGCGGCACGGCGACGGGCTGATCGGGCGCGCACTGTTCCACGTCGGCCACCCACAGGCCGTGCGGCAATTGGCTGCGCTGCAGGATGCGAAAGCGCTCGGTGCCCAGGCATTGCAGGTGGATGAGGCCGGCCTGGGGCGCCTCCAGCTGCTCGATCACGGCCAGCGTGCCCATGTCGTGGAACCGCTCCTGCGGCGCGCCCGCCCGCCTGACCTCCTCACCGCTCCTTAGCGCCACCACGCCGAAGGGCGCGCCGGCCTGCTGGCACTTGCGCACCATGTCGAGGTAGCGCACTTCGAAGACTCTCAGCGACAGCGCGCCACCGGGAAACAGCACGGTGCCGAGAGGAAACAGCGGCAACGATGACAGCGCGAGGGGTTGGGGCATGGTGGCGGCTCGGTGGGGGCAGGCCGCTATCATCCTATGGCCGCCGCGGGCCGCCCGTCGGCCGTTTGCCCGAGTCGGGCACCCGAGCGCCGCTCGCCCTTTCGCCTTCGCCTTCGCCCTGGCCTTTCGGCCCACCGCCATGCTCTACCAGATCTTTTCCCTGTTACTCGACGTCGTGGGCGGGCTGCTCACCGGGGCCTGCCTGCTGCGCCTCTACATGCAACGCCAGCGCGTGCCCTTCACCAACCCGGTCGGCCGGCTGGTCTTCGCGCTCAGCGACTGGCTGGTGATTCCGCTGCGCCGGGTGATCCCGTCCGTCGGCGGCTGGGACGTGGCCTGCCTGGTGGGCGCCTTCCTGGTGCAATTGGTGCAGTACCTGCTGCTCTGGGCGGTGATCGGACTGGGCGTGGGGGCCGGCTGGGCCTGGGTGCCGTGGTTCGCGCTCTTCGGCATGGCGCGGGTGGCGGTGTCGGGCCTGATGGGCCTCTTGATCGTCTATGCCGTGTTGTCCTGGGTGCAGACGCAGTCGCCGCTCAGCGACGTCATTGCCCGCCTGTGCGAGCCGCTGCTGCGGCCCTTGCGCCGCGTGGTGCCGCTGCTGGGCGGGGTGGACCTGTCGCCGCTGGTGGCGCTGGTGCTGCTGCAGGTGGTGATGATCGTGCTGGGGCACCTGCAGATGGCGGTGCTGATCTGATCTGGTCCGGGCTGGTCGGTCCGCTGTCGTTTCCTATGAAAAAAGCTGCTGGCGCTTGTACATCAAGCGCCAGCAGCTATTATTTTCATAGCAACCGACGATTTGGCACGGCAGTGGCCTGCGCGGCCCGCCGTGGTGGGCTCAGGCCACCGCGTCGGCGGGCAGGCGCTGCAGCATGGCCAGGCTCCGGGCCAGGGTGTCGCGCAGTTCGCGGCGGTCGCAGATGAAGTCCACCGCGCCCTTGGTCTGCAGGAACTCGGCGCGCTGGAAGCCCTCGGGCAGCTTCACGCGCACGGTCGATTCGATCACGCGCGGGCCGGCGAAGCCGATCAGCGCCTTGGGCTCGGCCACCACGATGTCGCCCACGAAGGCGAAGCCGGCCGACACGCCGCCCATGGTCGGGTCCGTGAGCACGCTGATGTAGGGCAGGCCCTTCTTCGCCAGGCGCGTCAGCGCGGCGTTGGTCTTGGCCATCTGCATCAGCGAGAGCAGGCCTTCCTGCATGCGCGCGCCGCCGGTGGCCGTGAAGCAGATGAAGGGCACCTTCTGCTCGATGGCGGCCTCCACGCCGCGCACGAACCGCTCGCCCACCACGCTGCCCATGGAGCCGCCCATGAATTCGAACTCGAAGCAGGCGACCACCACGTTGACGCTCTTGATCGCGCCGCCCATGACGATGAGCGCATCGGTCTCGCCGGTGTTCTCCAGCGCTTCCTTCAGGCGTTCGGTGTACTTGCGGCTGTCCTTGAACTTCAGCGCATCGACCGGCAGCACTTCCTGCCCGATCTCATAGCGGCCTTCCGGGTCGAGAAACGCATTGAGCCGCGCCCGCGCGCCGATGCGGTGGTGGTGGCCGCAGTGCGGGCAGACGTTCTGGTTCTGCTCCAGGTCGGTCTTGTAGAGCACCGTCTCGCAGCTCGGGCACTTGGTCCACAGACCTTCGGGCACTTGGCGCCGCTCGGTCGGATCGGTCTGCTGGATTTTGGACGGCAGGAGTTTTTCGAGCCAGGACATGGGTTTTCCTCTTCAAATGACAGCCCCGCATGCCGCTCGAACGCGGCATGCGGGGCTGGGATTATGCGTCGAGCGCCTTGCGGATGCCGCGCAGGAAGTCCACCGTCACGGCGACCACCTTCTCGTGCGGCTGGTCTTCGATCAGCTGGATGATCCGGCTGCCGATGACCACCGCGTCGGCCACGCGGCCGATGGCCTGGGCCGTCGCCGCGTCGCGGATGCCGAAGCCCACGCCCACCGGAATGTCCTCGCCCAGCTGCTGGCGGATGCGCGGCAGCATGGCCTCGACGGCGCCGGTGTCGAGCGCGCCGGAGCCCGTCACGCCCTTGAGCGACACGTAGTACACGTAGCCGCTGGCCACGCGGGCCACCTGCTGCATGCGCTCGGAGGTAGAGGTGGGGGCCAGCAGGAAGATCAGGTCCATGCCCTGCGCGCGCAGGCTGGCGGCGAAGGCCTCGCATTCCTCGGGCGGGTAGTCGACGATGAGCACGCCATCGACCCCGGCCGCCGCCGCATCGCGCACGAAGGCGCCTGCGTCGTGCCGCTGGTCGTAGCGCTCCACCGGGTTGGCATAGCCCATCAGCACCACGGGGGTGGCCTGGTTGCGCTGGCGGAAGACGCGCACGTGCTCAAGTACCTGCGCCATGCCGATGCCCAGTGCCAGGGCCTTTTCGCCGGCCTTCTGGATGACCGGGCCGTCGGCCATGGGGTCGGAGAACGGCACGCCGAGTTCGATCACGTCGGCGCCGGCCTCGACCATGCCGTGCATCAGCGCAGGCGTGATGTCGGCGAACGGGAAGCCGGCGGTGATGTAGGGAATCAGCGCCTTGCGGCCTTGCGCGCGCAGGGCGGTGAAGGTGGCCGCGATGCGGTTGCGCGGCGCGGCGGCGGCATCTGCCAGGGCCACGGCGGCGGAGGGGGTGGACACGCCGTTCATGCTGCGGGCCCTCCCTTCACGGTCAGGCCGCGCATGGAGGGGCGGTCGTAGAAGTCGGCGCCGGACAGGTCGGCCACGGTGCCGATGTCCTTGTCGCCCCGCCCGGAGAGATTCACCAGGATGGACTGGTCGGCCCGCATGGTGGGCGCGAGCTGCATGGCGTAGGCCATGGCGTGGCTGGATTCCAGCGCGGGGATGATGCCCTCGGCGCGGCACAGGTGGTGAAACGCCGCCAGCGCCTGCTGGTCGGTGATGCCGACGTATTCGGCGCGGCCGATCTCCTGCAGCCAGGCGTGTTCGGGTCCCACTCCGGGGTAGTCCAGGCCCGCGCTGATGCTGTGCGTCTCGGTGATCTGGCCGTTCTCGTCCTGCAGGATGAAGGTGCGGTTGCCGTGCAGCACGCCGCTGCTGCCGCGCTGCAGCGAGGCGGAATGCTTGCCGCTGTCGAGCCCCTCG
The DNA here is from genome assembly GCF_040365715.1 of Acidovorax sp. FG27. Taxonomy (NCBI): domain Bacteria; kingdom Pseudomonadati; phylum Pseudomonadota; class Betaproteobacteria; order Burkholderiales; family Comamonadaceae; genus Acidovorax; species Acidovorax sp. FG27. Next base: position 1,006,847 of record NZ_BAABVY010000009.1, on the reverse strand, counting down.
CCGGCCGCCTCCACGCCGATCAGGCGGGTGGCCTTGAACGGAATGTAGGGGTGGAAGATGCCCATGGCGTTGCTGCCGCCGCCCACGCAGGCGACCACGGCATCGGGCTGCTGGGCGGCGATGCGCTGCTCGGCCAGCAGCGGCGGCATCTGCTCGATGCACTCGGTGCCGATCACGCTCTGGAAGTCGCGCACCATCATCGGGTAGGGATGCGGGCCCGCCACCGTGCCGATGATGTAGAACGTGTTGTCCACGTTGGCCACCCAGTCGCGCATGGCTTCGTTGAGCGCGTCCTTCAGCGTGCGGCTGCCCGATTCGACCGGCACCACCGTGGCGCCCAGCAGCTTCATGCGGTAGACGTTGGGGCTTTGGCGTTTCACGTCTTCCGCGCCCATGTACACCACGCACTCCAGGCCGTAGCGCGCGCAGATGGTGGCCGTGGCCACGCCGTGCTGGCCGGCGCCGGTCTCGGCGATGATGCGCGGCTTGCCCATGCGCTTGGCGAGCATGGCCTGGCCGATCACGTTGTTGATCTTGTGCGCGCCGGTGTGGTTCAGGTCTTCGCGCTTGAGGAAGATCTGCGCGCCGCCCAGTTCGCGGCTGGTGCGCGCCGCGTGGTAGACGGGCGACGGCCGGCCGACGAAGTGCGCCAGCTCGTAGGCGAATTCGGCCAGGAACTCGGGGTCGTGCTGGTAGCGGGCGTAGGCCTCGCGCAGCTCGTTGATGGCGTGCGTCAGCGTCTCGCTGACGAAGCTGCCGCCGTAGGAGCCGAAATGGCCCGCGGCATCGGGAAAGGAATAGGTGTCGGACATCAGAGGATCAGTGGAGCAGGAGCCGCATCGGCCGCGCGCACGGCGGCGATGAAGCGATGGATCTTGTCGGCGTCCTTGACGCCCCGGATGGGCTGGCCATCGGGGCCGTCGGCTTCGACGCCGGAGGAAACGTCAACGGCCAGCGTCTTGCAGCGCGGCCGTACCTGCCAGATGCCATCGGTCACGTTTGCAGGCGTGAGTCCACCAGACAAAACGAGGTGAGAGTCGACGCTTGGAGGCAGGAGTGACCAATTGAAAGCCTTGCCGCCGCCGCCATAGCCGTCGACATGGGCGTCGAGCAGGATGGCCTGGGCGTGAGAGTGATCGAGCGCGTATTTTACGAGGTCGAACCGCGCCGCGCCGTTGCCCAGGGGAATGCGCGCCGCCCGCAGGTAAGGCCGCACCCCGCCGCCCGTGGCCGCCAGGCAGTCCGCAGGCGATTCATCACCATGGAATTGCAGCGTAGCGCCCGGAATCAGGGCGCTTGCAGCTATGATTTTGGGAGCAGACTCGTTCACGAACAGCAGCACCGGCGTGACGAAGGGCGGCAGCCGCCGCGCCAGTTGCGCGGCCCGCTCGGGCGTGACGGCCCGGGCGCTGGGCGCATAGAGCACGAAGCCCACCGCGTCGGCGCCGGCCGCCACGGCGGCGTCCACGTCCTGCTCGCGCGTCAGCCCGCAGATCTTGACCCGCGTGCGCGCCGGCGGCGCGGAGATGGAGGACGGTGGAGAGGGAGTGGCGAAGGGCGCGGAGCCGGGTGAGGTCATGGCAGCCAATCATACGCAGCCGCATGCGAGGGCAGGCCCCATGCGGCGTCGTACGACGGCCCGATGAAATACAGCCCGTCGGGCGAGAAGGTGGGGGCAGCCGCATCCCGCGAGAGGGCGTCGCGCACGCTGCGCATCCATTCGGGCGGCTGCTTGCCCTGGCCGATCGCGATCAGGCAGCCCATGATGTTGCGGATCATGTGGTGCAGGAAGGCGTTGCCCTCGAATTCGAAGCGCCAGTAGCAGGGGCTCCAGTCGTGCGGGCCGCAGGGCGCACGCGGCGGCTGCGTGCCGTCCCGGCGCGTGATGCGGATCTGGCGCAGCGTCTTCACCGGCGACTTGGCCTGGCAGGCCGAGGCGCGGAACGAGGTGAAGTCGTGCTCGCCCAGCAGGTGTTCGGCCGCGGCACGCATGGCGTTGCCGTCGAGCGGGTGGTACACCCAGCCCACGCGGCCGGCCTCGACGCTCGGGCGCACCGGCGACTGCAGCAGCACGTAGGCATAGCGCCGCGCAATGGCGCTGCCGCGGCTGTGGAAGCTGTCCGGCACCGCCTGCGCCCATTGCACGGCGATGTCCGGCGGCAGGAAGGTGTTGGTGCCGCGCACCCACGAGGCGGGCAGGCGGTCGAGCGGCGTGTCGAAGTGCACCACCTGCATCAGCCCGTGCACGCCGGTGTCGGTGCGGCCCGCGCACACGGTGGACACCCGCTCGGTGGCGAAGCGGCTCAGCGCCGCCTCCAGCTTGTCCTGGATGGTGTTGCCAGAAACCTGGCTCTGCCAGCCGTTGTAGCCCTGGCCGTTGTAGCCGACGCCCAGCGCCATTCTCATGGCGCTGTTCCGGCAAGCGGGGCGGGAGTGCCGCGCAGCGCCATCAGCCGAGTTCGGACAGCAGGCGCTGCGCCCGCGTCTTCAGCTCGCCCGACGATTCGGCGATCACTTCCTCGATCAGGGTGCGGGCGCCTTCGCTGTCGCCGATGGCGTTGAATTCCTCGGCCAGCGCCAGCTTGGTGGCCAGCGGATCGTCGGGCAGCGCGGAGCCGGTGAAACCCGCGTCTTCCAAGGCGGGGGCCGGCTGCACGCGGGCTGGCTCGGTCGGGGTGTCGAGGTCAAGCGACAGGTCGCCCAGGTCGAAGTCCCGCGGCCCGGGCGGCTGGCCCTGCGCATCCAGCGGAGCGATGCCGGAATCGAGCATCGACAGATCGCTGGCGGCGAAGTCGGGCGCGTCGATGCTGGGCGTCGCGAGCGCGGCGGGCTGGGTGGCCGCGTCGGCCCGGGGCCAGTCGGCATCGGGCAGGTCCAGGCCCGAGAAGTCCAGCTCCGGCGTGGGCGCCTCGACCGCCGGGGTGGCGGTTTCGCGGTCCAGTTCGGGCTCGATGCGGGGCGTGGATTCCGGTTCGGGCTCGGGCGGCGACAGACGGGGCTCGTCCTCCTGCGGCGGGACGATGGACGCACCGGCGGCCCCGCCCGCCGCTGCAGCCGCGGCCATGGCGAATGCGCTGGGCGCGGCGGCAGGCGCCGCGGGCGGTGCATCGGTCAATGCGTCGTCGGGCAGGTCGAGGTCCAGGTCCAGATCCAGATCGGGCGGCAGCGACGAGGTCTGGCCGGCACGGGAATCGCCGGCGTCGGGCAAGGTGCTGGGAAAGCCGGCTGCCGCGCCTGCCGCAAGGCCCGCCGCACCGATGCCCAGGGAGGGGCGGGCGCCCGGCTGGTAGAGGGCGTTGTCGGGGTCCAGGGTGCGGCCGGTGTCGGCCACGCGCTGCCATTCGGCGCCCTGGCCGTCGGTCAGGCGCAGCACGTCCTGGGCCGCCACCTCGAACGCCTTGCGGTCCTGGCGCTTGGCATAGATGTCGGCCAGCTTGGCGTGGATGGCGACGCGGTCGGGATGGTGGCGCGCGGCTTCCTTCAGGATTTCCTCGGCCTGCAGGTCGCGGCCGTAGGCCAGGTACACGTCGGCCTCGGCCACCGGATCGACGTCGCCGCCCGTGTCGAGCTGGCTGGGCGAATAGGCCATCGACGAGCCGGTGGTCATCATGCTGTGGGCGGTGTCCACGCGCTGGCCACCGCTGGAGCCGAAGAACGAATCGGGCTGCGCGCGGCTTTCCATGAAGGAGCTGTCCACGCCCGGCGTTGCGCGGCGGCGTTGCGCGGCGCGGTAGCCCGCGTAGCCCAGCAGCGCAAGGATGAGCGCCAGGGCCACGCCGGGCAGGAGCGGCTCTTCCAGCAGGGTGGAGACGAAGCCGGGTTCTTCGGCCGCGTCCGCTGGCGGCACGGCGGCAGGCGCGGGGGCGGGGCTGGCGGGGGCTGCAGCCGGGGTCGCCGGCGCGGGGCTCGCGGCGGAGGCAGCGGTAGCGGGCGACGCGGGGGTCGAGGCGGCGGGTGTCGCAGCCGCCGCTGCCGCAGCGGTTGGCGCGCTGGCGGTGGCCTGCGCGGCGGGGGTGGGCGCCGCGACCGGCACCGCCACGCCCGGGGCCGCGGGGCTGGCCGCTGCTGCGGGCGCGGGCGCTGCCGCGGAGCCCGCCGGAGCCGACGCCGCATTGAGCTTGTTCAGCTCGGAGATGTTTTTGTTCAGCTCGGCCATGCGCGCCGCCGAATCGCTGGCCTGCTTGTCCTTGGCCAGCTGCTCCTCGGCCTTGGCGGCCTGCACGCCGCCCTTGGAGAGCGTGAGCTTGTCCGGCGCGGCCGTGGCGGGCTTGCGGTCTTCGACCTGGCTCTGTACGGAGCCGCTGGCGGAGCGGCCGGCGGCGGCCACGGCGGCGGGCGGCGCGGCGGCGGCCAGCCGGCGGCGGAACTCGTTGAAGTCACGGCTTTGCGCCGCGATGATCTGGCGCGCCTCGGCCGGCGGCGTGGTCTGCGCCTCGACCTGATCGGGCAGCTGCAGCACGGCGCCCGAGCGCAGGCGGTTCACGTTGCCGTTGACGAAGGCATCGGGGTTGGCGCGCATCATGGCGACCAGCATCTGGTCGAGCGACACGCCCGCCGGCCGGTTGGCGCTGGCGATGCGGCCCGCCGTGTCGCCGGGGCGGACGGTGACGGAGTCGGCGCCGGCGCGCGCGGCGGCCGGAGCGGGTGCCGCGACCGGCGCGGGCCGGGGCGCGGGTGCCGGCCGGGTGGAGGTGACGGCGGGCGGGGGCACCGGCGATGTGTCGGCCGGCGCCGGCCTGGCTGCCGCAGGGGCGGGCGCGGGGGCCTGGGCCAGGGCGGCGGGAGCCGGAGGCGCCGTGACCTGGGGCGACGCGGTCACGGCGGGGGCCGGGCGGCGCGTGGCGGGCGGGTCGAACAGCATGGTGTAGCTGCGCACGATGTGCCCGGAATTCCACGACGCGTCGATCACCAGGTCGACGAACGGGTCGTTGATCGGCCTGTCGCTGTTCAGGCGCAGCACCATAGATCCGTCGGCGCGCCGCTGCAGCGCGACGCGCACGCCGTTGAGCGTGGGGGTGTATTCGAAGCCCTGGGCGCGAAAGACTTCGGGCGACGCCAGCGTGGCGCGCAGCGATTCGGCTTCGGCGGGGGTGATCTGCGGCAGGTCGATCTCGGCGCGCAGGGGCTCGCCCAGCGCGGACTGCACGGTGACCCGTCCCAGGGCCAGAGCGGAAGCATCGGTGGTGTACAGGCCGGCGGACAGAACGGCTGCGGCGGCCAGGGCGGAGAGTTTCCAACGATGCATGTGAGCCATCAGCGAAGAGGTAGAGGCCTGCCTTGCGGCGCGGCGGGCAGAACATTCAGCCGGCGTGGATAGAGGTTCCAAGCCGGCGCGCAAGAAAATGTAAAAAGCACCATAGCATCAATGCTTTAGGGTGACAAGCCAGCCTGCAGGCGGCGACTGCGGGGCCCTCGGAAGGCCCTGGGCGGAGGGGGTTGGGCGTGTTGGGGCGGTACAACGCGCCTCCCCTGGTGCCACCCATCAGCGGGGGGCGAGGCCTGATCGCTTCACCCCGCCAGCCCATGAAAAACGGACCCGAAGGTCCGTAGTCATCAAGCGTCCAGCAGGATGCGCAGCATGCGGCGCAGCGGCTCCGCGGCGCCCCAGAGGAGCTGGTCGCCGATGGTGAAGGCTCCGATGTATTCCGGGCCCATCGCCAGCTCGCGGATGCGGCCGACGGGAATCGTCATGGTGCCGGTCACGGCGACGGGCGTCAGATCCTTGATGGTGGCCTCGCGCGTGTTCGGCACGACCTTCACCCACTCGTTGTCGGCGGCGATCATGGCCTCGATGTCGGCCACCGGCACTGCCTTGTTCAGCTTGAAGGTCAGCGCCTGGCTGTGGCAGCGCATGGCGCCCACGCGCACGCAGAAGCCGTCGACCGGCACGGCCTGGGTGCCGAAGCCTTCGCCCTGGCCGAGGATCTTGTTCGTCTCGGCCATGCCCTTCCATTCTTCCTTGGACATGCCGTTGCCCAGGTCCTTGTCGATCCAGGGGATCAGGCTGCCGCCCAGGGGCACGCCGAAGTTGGCCGTCTCGGCTTCGGACAGGCTGCGCTGCTTCGCGATGACCTTGCGGTCGATCTCCAGGATGGCGCTCTTCGGGTCGTCCAGCAGCGAGCGCACCTCGGCGTTCAGCGTGCCGTATTGCGTGAGCAGCTCGCGCATGTGCTGGGCGCCGCCGCCGCTGGCGGCCTGGTAGGTCTGCGTGCTCATCCACTCGACCAGGCCCGCCTTGTACAGCGCGCCCACGCCCATCAGCATGCAGCTGACGGTGCAGTTGCCGCCGATCCAGTTCTTGCCGCCCTTGGCGAGCGCATCCTTGATGACGGAGAGGTTCACCGGGTCGAGCACGATGACGGCGTCGTCCTTCATGCGCAGGGTCGACGCGGCGTCGATCCAGTGGCCGTTCCAGCCGGCGGCGCGCAGCTTGGGGAAGACTTCGCTGGTGTAGTCGCCGCCCTGGGCGGTGAGGATGATGTCGCAGCGCTTGAGCGCGTCGATGTCGAACGCATCGCGCAGCGTGGTTTCGTTCTTCGCCTGCGCGGGGGCCTTGCCGCCCGCGTTGGACGTGGAGAAGAACATCGGCTCGATCAGCGCGAAGTCGCCTTCGGCCTGCATGCGATCCATGAGAACAGAGCCGACCATGCCACGCCAGCCGACCAGACCTACCAACTTGCTCATTTTCAACACCCCTACTCAGTTTAAGAAGAAACAATGCCCGACCGGGACTGTTCCTGCCCGGCTCGTCAGGGCCAGGAGGGGCGCACGACGGAACCGGAGCTGGATCAGCCCGTAATGGTCGTGGTTTTGGTGGTGATTGCGCGCACGGTCACGGCGGCCAGGGCGGCTGCGGTGGTGTTCAGGGCGAACGGGCGGGCGGCAAACATGGGGATGGATTGTAGTGCACGCGCTGCCCATGCAGGTTGCGCATGGGCCGATGCGTGTTGTTCCAGCGCGCCACCGCCCTGCACCGGGCCCCACAAAAAAGCGGCCGCAGGGCCGCTTCGCTCAATCCAGGGGCCGCTCGGGTCAGGCCAGCGCTTTCACCACGGCATCGCCCATCTGGGCCGTGCCCACCTTGGTCGTGCCTTCGCTCCAGATGTCGGGCGTGCGCAGGCCCTGCGCCAGCACTTTCTGCACGGCAGCCTCGATGCGTTGGGCGGCGGCTTCCTGGTTCAGGCTGAAGCGCAGCATCATCGCGGCGCTGAGGATGGTGGCGAGCGGGTTGGCGACGCCTTTGCCGGCGATGTCGGGCGCGCTGCCGTGGCTGGGCTCGTACAGGCCCTGGTTCTTCGCGTTCAGGCTGGCCGAGGGCAGCATGCCGATGGAGCCGGTGAGCATGGAGGCTTCGTCCGAGAGGATGTCGCCGAACATGTTGCCGGTCACCATCACGTCGAAGGCCTTGGGCTTCTTCACCAGTTGCATGGCGGCGTTGTCGACGTACATGTGCTCCAGCTCCACGTCGGGATATTCCTTATGCACGTCGGTGACCACGTCCTTCCAGAACTGGAAGGTCTCCAGCACGTTGGCCTTGTCGACGCTGGTGACCTTCTTGCTGCGCTTGCGGGCGGCCTGGAAGGCGACGTGGGCGATGCGCTCGATCTCCGGGCGGCTGTAGCGCATGGTGTCGAAGGCTTCCTCGGCGCCGGGGAAGTGCCCGTCGGTGGCCACGCGGCGGCCGCGCGGCTGGCCGAAGTAGATGTCGCCCGTCAGCTCGCGGATGATGAGGATGTCGAGGCCCGCGATCAGCTCGGGCTTGAGGCTGGATGCGCCCACCAGCTGCTCATAGCAGATGGCGGGGCGGAAGTTGGCGAAGAGGCCCAGGTGCTTGCGCAGGCCCAGGATGGCCTGCTCGGGGCGCAGCGGGCGGTCGAGCTTGTCGTACTTCCAGTCGCCCACCGCGCCGAACAGGATGGCGTCGGACTGCTGCGCCAGCTTCAGCGTCGATTCGGGCAGCGGGTGGCCGTGGGCTTCATAGGCGGCGCCGCCGACCAGGGCGGACTCCATCTCCAGGCCGAGGTCCATGGCCTCGAGCACCTTGACGGCCTCCGCGACGATCTCGGTGCCGATGCCGTCACCCGGCAGAACTGCGATTTTCATTGGTTTGCTTCTCTTTTGATAGCTGCCTGCGCCGATGGAATGAGCACTGCAGCCTGTTTTGATAGGTAATTAGGGCGCAGGCCGCTCAGCTGGCCATGGTGTGCGCCAGCCAGGGCTTGGTCGCCAGGCGCTCGGCTTCGAAGGCCTTGATCTTCTCGGACTGGCGCAAAGTGAGGCCGATGTCGTCGAAGCCGTTGAGCAGGCAGTACTTGCGGAAGGCGTTCACCTCGAACGGGATCTCCTCGCCGACCACCTCGTCGCGGTTATGGCGCACGATGACCTGGCGCTCCAGGTCGATGGTGAGCTCGTAGCCCGGAAAGGCATGCACTTCGTCGAACAGCTGGGCCACGGTGGCCTCGGGCAGCACGATGGGCAGCAGGCCGTTCTTGAAGCAGTTGTTGAAGAAGATGTCGGCGAAGCTGGGCGCGATCACGGCGCGGAAGCCGTACTGGTCCAGCGCCCAGGGCGCGTGCTCGCGGCTCGATCCGCAGCCGAAGTTCTTGCGCGCCAGCAGTACCGAGGCGCCGGCATAGCGCGGCTGGTTCAGCACGAAGTCGGGGTTGGGCTTTCGGCTCGCCGGGTCCTGGCCGGGCTCGCCGTGGTCCAGGTAGCGCCACTCGTCGAACAGGTTCACGCCGAAGCCGGTCTTCTTGATCGACTTGAGGAACTGCTTGGGGATGATGGCGTCGGTATCGACGTTCTCGCGGTCCATGGGGGCCACGAGGCCGGTGTGGATGGTGAATTGCTGCATGGTGGGAAACGGTCGGTTCGGTGCGGTTCGGTTTACTTGGCGGCGCGCTCGATGGCGCTGCCGGCGCGCTGCACGTCCTGGCCCATGCCCTTGACGGTGTTGCAGCCCGCCAGCAGCGCCGCGAGGGCCAGCGCGAGCAGGGCGGTGAAGGTCTTCTTCATGGCGGTGTCCTCCGGGGCCGTGCCGCTCAGGCGAACTGGCGGATGTCCACGAAGTGCCCGTGCACCGCGGCCGCGGCGGCCATGGCGGGGCTGACCAGGTGGGTGCGCCCGCCCGCGCCCTGGCGGCCTTCGAAGTTGCGGTTGCTGGTGCTGGCGCAGCGCTCGCCGGGCTCCAGCCGGTCGGCGTTCATCGCCAGGCACATGGAGCAGCCGGGTTCGCGCCACTCGAAGCCCGCGGCCTTGAAGACCTGGTCCAGCCCTTCGCGCTCGGCCTGTTCCTTCACCAGGCCCGAACCCGGCACCACCATGGCCACCTTGATGTTCTTGGCCACTTTCTGGCCCAGCTTCTTCACCACGGCGGCGGCTTCGCGCATGTCCTCGATGCGGCTGTTGGTGCAGCTGCCGATGAACACCTTGTCCACGAAGATGTCGGCCAGCGGCTTGCCGGGCTCCAGCGCCATGTAGGTCAGCGCGCGCTCGATGGCGCCGCGCTTGTTGGCGTCCCTTTCCTTGTCGGGGTCGGGCACGCGGGCGTCCACGCCCAGCACCATCTCGGGCGAGGTGCCCCAGGTGACCTGCGGAACGATGTCGGCGCCGTTCAGGGTGACCACGGTGTCGAACTGCGCGTCGGCATCGGAATGCAGCGTCTTCCAGTAGGCGACGGCCTGGTCCCACTCCAGCCCCTTGGGAGAAAGCGGCCGGCCCTTGACGTAGTCGATGGTCTTGTCGTCCACCGCCACCAGGCCTGCGCGGGCGCCGGCCTCGATGGCCATGTTGCAGACCGTCATGCGGCCTTCCATGCTCAGGGCGCGGATGGCGGGGCCGGCGAACTCGATGGTGTAGCCCGTGCCGCCGGCCGTGCCGATCTTGCCGATGATGGCCAGCACGATGTCCTTGGCCGTCACGCCGGGCGCCACCTGGCCGTCCACGCGGATCAGCATGTTCTTGGCCTTCTTGGCCAGCAGCGTCTGCGTGGCCATCACGTGCTCGACCTCGCTGGTGCCGATGCCGTGCGCCAGCGCCCCGAACGCGCCGTGCGTGCTGGTGTGGCTGTCGCCGCAGACCACGGTCATGCCGGGCAGGGTGGCGCCGTTCTCCGGGCCGATCACGTGGACGATGCCCTGGCGTTTGCTCATGAACGGGAAGAAGGCGGCGGCGCCCACTTCGGCGATGTTCTTGTCCAGCGTGGTGATCTGTTCCTTGCTGATCGGGTCCTCGATGCCGTCGTAGCCGCGCTCCCAGCCGGTGGTGGGCGTGTTGTGGTCGGCCGTCGCCACGATGGAGCTGACGCGCCAGACCTTGCGGCCGGCCTGGCGGATGCCTTCGAATGCCTGCGGGCTGGTCACCTCGTGCACCAGGTGGCGGTCGATGTAGAGGATGGCCGTGCCGTCCTCTTCGGTGTGGACGACGTGCTCGTCCCAGATCTTGTCGTACAGGGTGCGTCCCATGGCGGTCTCTTTTCTTGGCGTGGGGGAAGGGTGGGAAAGGGAAAACGGGGCGGGCTACCGCCCGATCGGTGCGGATTCTAGGAGCGCGTCGGCCGGCGGCGCCGCCAGGGTCGGCAGCGCAGTCAGGTGCTCGGCCAGCAGGCGCGCGGTGACGGGCAGCGTGTCGAAGTCACGCGCCACCAGCTGCAGCTGGCGCTCGGCCCAGGGCTCATCCAGCAGCACGGACTGCAGCCGGCCCACGCCGCGCATCAGCGCGAAGGCGCGGTCGGGCAGCAGGCCCACGCCCAGGCCGTTGTCGATCATGCGGCACATGGCGTCCAGCCCGGTGACCTGGATGCGCTGGCGCAGCGGCCGGGCGGTGTGCGCGGCGGCCTGGCGCATCGCCAGGCTGATGCTGCTGCCGGCGTGCAGGCCGACGATGTCCCAGTCCAGCACGTCCTGGAAGGCCACGGCCTCGCGCCCGGCCAGCGGATGGCCCTCGGGCACCACCACCACCAGCCGGTCGCGGCGGTAGGGCCGCATCTGCAGGGCGTCGGCCGTGCCGGCGGCGGCGCCGGTGTGGCACACGCCCAGGTCGGCCGCGCCCTCCCGCACGGCGTGCAGCACGGCGGGGCTCAGGTGCTCCTGCAGGTCGATCTTGATCTGGCCGTGCAGGCGCGAGAACGCGCCGAGGTCCTCGGGCAGGAACTGCACGATGGCCGAGATGTTGGAATGCATGCGCACATGGCCGCGCACGCCGCCGGCGTATTCGCTCAGCTCGCCCTGCATGCGCTCCAGCCCGAAGAGCACGGTGCGGGCATGGTGCAGCAGGCTCTCGCCGGCCGGCGTGAGCGTGACGCCCCGGCTGTGGCGGTAGAGCAGCGCGGTATCGACGGCGGTTTCGAGGTCTGAGAGGCGCTTGCTGACCGCCGACGCGGCGATGAATTCCCGCTCGGCCGCGCGCCCGATGCTGCCCAGCTCGCACACGGCCACGAAGAGCTGCAGCGAGGTCAGGTCGATACGGCGCGCAAAACTGCGCTCGGAGCTTTTCATCGGGGAATAGGTGTTGCTGCTTCTCTTTTCGAGAAGAGGTGGACATTTTCCTTCGCAGAATCGCATACCGTCATCGTGGTTGGAGATGTCGTCCATCGCGATGGGATGGCTATTGCCCGCCGATAGGCATGGTCGTACGGACCATCCGGCAGCACCTCGTCGCCCGCTGGCGCAGGACTGAAAAAGGCATCTTGCGCTTGTACAACCTACGCATGCAGCTATGAAAACAGTAGCATCGAGGTCATCTTCCCGGTGCAGCAGGGCAAAAAAAACGCTCCGGGCCCGAAGCGCGGAGCGTTTTGCGGAGCGCGGGAGCAGGTCCGCTCAGGTGAACAGGTTCTTCAGCCGGTCGGTCCAGCTCTCGCCGCTCGGCGAATGCTTGCCGCCGCCTTTCTTCAGCGACTCGTCCAGTTCCTTGAGCAGCTTGCGCTGGTGCTCGGTCAGCTTGACCGGCGTTTCCACCGCGATGTGGCAGTACAGGTCGCCTGGATAGCTGGAGCGCACGCCCTTGATGCCCTTGCCGCGCAGGCGGAACTGCTTGCCGGCCTGCGTGCCTTCGGGAATGTCGATGGCCGCCTTGCCCGCCAGCGTGGGCACTTCGATCTCGCCGCCCAGCGCGGCGGTGATGAAGCTCACCGGCACCTGGCAGTGCAGGTCGTCGCCGTCGCGCTCGAAGATGTCGTGCTTCTTGACCCGGATCTCGATGTACAGGTCGCCTGGCGGCCCGCCGTTGGCGCCCGGTTCGCCATTGCCCGTGCTGCGGATGCGCATGCCGTCGTCGATGCCGGCGGGAATCTTCACTTCCAGCGTCTTCTGCTTCTTGACCCGGCCCTGGCCGTGGCAGGTGCCGCAGGGCTCGGGAATGATCTTGCCCGTGCCGCGGCAGTGCGGGCAGGTCTGCTGCACGCTGAAGAAGCCCTGGCGCATCTGCACCGTGCCCGAACCCTGGCAGGTGCCGCAGGTCTTGGCGCTGGTGCCCGGCTTGGCGCCGCTGCCGTGGCAGGTCTCGCACGACTCCCACGAGGGAATGCGGATCTGCGCTTCCTTGCCCTTCGCGGCTTCTTCCAGCGTGACTTCCATCGCATAGCTCAGGTCGTTGCCGCGATAGACCTGCCGGCCACCCGCGCCCCGCGCGCCGCCGCGCTGCTGGCCGAACATGTCGCTAAAGATGTCGCCGAAGGCCTCGGCGAAGCCGCCGAAACCCTCCGCGCCGGCGCCCGGGCCGCGCATGTTCGGGTCCACGCCGGCATGGCCGTACTGGTCGTAGGCCGCGCGCTTTTGCGGGTCGGAGAGCATCTCGTAGGCTTCCTTGGCCTCCTTGAACTTCTCCTCGGCCGGCTTGGCGGCATCACCCTGGTTGCGGTCCGGGTGGTGCTTCATCGCCAGCTTGCGATAAGCCTTCTTGATCTCGTCGTCCGAGGCGTTCTTGGGAACGCCCAGCACTTCGTAATAGTCTCTCTTGGACATGTCTTTTCGAGCCTCGTTGGAACAGGAACGCCGCGCTGGCCCCTGGGGGAGGGCCTGGCGCGGCGGCTAGCGGATCACGCTCGCGCGGAGATCAGCCCTTCTTCACTTCCTTCACTTCGGCGTCCACCACGTTGTCGTCGTGGGGCGCGGAGCCCGCGGACGACGATGCACCGCCGGCCGACGGGCCGCCCGCGCCGGCTTCGGCGCCACCGGCCGCAGCAGCTTGCGCTGCCTGCGATTCGGCGTACATCTTCTCGCCCAGCTTCTGGCTGGCGGTCATCAGCGCGGTCGTCTTCTCGTCGATCGCAGCCTTGTCCTCGCCCTTCAGCACGTCTTCCAGCGCCTTCACGGCTGCCTGGATCTGTTCCTTCTCGCCGGCGTCCAGCTTGTCGCCGTGCTCGGCCAGGCTCTTGGTCACGCTGTGCACGGCGGCCTCGCCCTGGTTGCGGGCCTGCACCAGTTCCAGCTTCTTCTTGTCTTCCGAAGCGTTCAGCTCGGCGTCCTTCACCATCTTCTGGATCTCCTCCTCGGAGATGCCCGAGTTGGCCTTGATGGTGATCTTGTTTTCCTTGCCGGTCGCCTTGTCCTTGGCGCCCACGTGCAGGATGCCGTTGGCGTCGATGTCGAACGACACTTCGATCTGCGGCGTGCCGCGGGCTGCGGGTGGAATGCCCTCGAGGTTGAATTCGCCCAGCAGCTTGTTGGCGCTGGCGATCTCGCGCTCGCCCTGGAACACCTTGATCGTCACGGCCGGCTGGTTGTCGTCGGCGGTCGAGAAGGTCTGCGCGAACTTCGTCGGGATCGTGGTGTTCTTGGTGATCATCTTGGTCATCACGCCGCCCAGGGTCTCGATGCCCAGCGACAGCGGCGTCACGTCCAGCAGCAGCACGTCCTTGCGGTCGCCCGACAGCACCTGGCCCTGGATGGCGGCGCCCACGGCCACGGCTTCATCGGGATTCACGTCCTTGCGGGGTTCCTTGCCGAAGAATTCCTTGACCTTCTCCTGCACCTTGGGCATGCGCGACATGCCGCCCACCAGGATGACGTCGTTGATGTCGGACACGCTGATGCCGGCATCCTTGATGGCCGTGCGGCAAGGGGCGATGGTGCGCTCGATCAGCTCGTCCACCAGGCTTTCCAGCTTGGAGCGGGTCAGCTTGATGTTCAGGTGCTTCGGACCGGAGGCGTCGGCCGTGATGTAGGGCAGGTTGATGTCGGTCTGCGAGGAGTTCGACAGCTCGATCTTGGCCTTCTCGGCGGCTTCCTTCAGGCGCTGCAGGGCCAGCACGTCCTTGGACAGGTCCACGCCTTGTTCCTTTTTGAACTCGGCGATGATGTAGTCGATGATGCGCTGGTCGAAGTCTTCGCCGCCCAGGAAGGTGTCGCCGTTGGTGGACAGCACTTCGAACTGCTTCTCGCCATCGACGTCGGCGATCTCGATGATCGACACGTCGAACGTGCCGCCGCCCAGGTCATACACGGCGATCTTGCGATCGGCCTTGTCCTGCTTGTCCAGGCCGAAGGCCAGGGCCGCGGCGGTGGGCTCGTTGATGATGCGCTTGACGTCCAGGCCGGCGATGCGGCCGGCGTCCTTGGTGGCCTGGCGCTGCGCGTCGTTGAAATACGCTGGCACGGTGATCACGGCCTCGGTCACGGGCTCGCCCAGGTAGTCCTCGGCGGTCTTCTTCATCTTGCGCAGCACTTCGGCGCTGATCTGCGGCGGGGCCAGCTTCTGGCCGCGCACTTCGACCCAGGCGTCGCCGTTGTCGGCGCGGGCGATGGCGTAGGGCATCAGGTCGATGTCCTTCTGCACTTCCTTTTCCTCGAACTTGCGGCCGATCAGGCGCTTGGCGGCGTAGATCGTGTTCTTGGGGTTGGTGACTGCCTGGCGCTTGGCCGAGGCGCCGACGAGGATCTCGCCGTCTTCCTGGTAGGCGATGATGGACGGGGTGGTGCGGGCACCTTCGCTGTTCTCGATCACGCGGGTCGTGTTGCCCTCCATGATGGCAACGCAGCTATTGGTGGTGCCCAGGTCGATGCCGATGATTTTTCCCATGTTGTTCTCCGCTTGTCTGACAAAAAATGTGGATGACCGTAACTTGTGGATAACTCGTCCGGCTTCAAGCCGGCGCATCCGAAAAATTTGAAGGCCGTTCGGGCCGGGCGGCGCGTTACTTCGGCGCCGTCACTGTCACCAGCGCGGGCCGCAGCACGCGGTCGGCGATCACATAGCCCTTTTGCAGCACGGTGACGACGGTGTTGGCTTCCTGCTCGGCCGGCACCACGCTGATCGCCTGGTGCTGGTGCGGGTCGAACTTCTCGCCGGCGGCGGGGTTGATCGCCAGCACCTTGTTGCGCTCCAGCGCGGCGGTCAGCTGGCGCAGCGTGGCGTCGGAGCCTTCGCGCAGCTGCTCGGGCGTGGCGTCCTTGATCGCCAGCGCGGCGGCCAGGCTGTCGGCCACCGGCAGCAGGCTTTCGGCAAAACTTTCGATGCCGAACTTGCGGGCTTTCGACACTTCGTCCTCGGCCCGGCGGCGGGCGTTCTCGGCCTCGGCCTTGGCGCGCAGGAACTGGTCGGCCAGGTCGGCGCTCTTGGCCTTGAGTTCGGCCAGCTCGTTCTGCAGCCGGCTCAGCTCGTCGGACGTGTGGGCCGCCATCGCGGCTTCGACTTCTTCGGGGGCGGGCTGCTGGCCCGCAGGGGCGTTGGCTGGATTGTGGTCGGACATGTCGGTGTGTTGGAAAATGAACGGTACGCGCCGGAGGTCGGTGCGACCCGGCGGATTTCAAGCGAAAAGCCGCGAACACCCGTTCGCACGAGGCGCCCGGTGCCGTCGGCCTGGCCCGTCGCGGCCCTGCAACGGGGCTGTCAGTGTACAAGCCGGAATGTCACGCGCTATAATCGCCGGCTTTGCCTTGCCACACTGCTTCAAAAGACGCAGCAGGTGGTGTCATCCAGAAGG
The DNA here is from genome assembly GCF_040365715.1 of Acidovorax sp. FG27. Lineage (NCBI taxonomy): Bacteria > Pseudomonadati > Pseudomonadota > Betaproteobacteria > Burkholderiales > Comamonadaceae > Acidovorax > Acidovorax sp. FG27. The sequence continues at coordinate 990,925 of NZ_BAABVY010000009.1, read as the reverse complement.
AGTTTGCATGCGTCATTACGAAATCATTTTGTTGATCCACCCGGATCAAAGCGAACAGGTTCCAGCCATGCTGGAGCGCTACAAGGGCATGATCACCGCCGGCGGCGGCAAGGTGCACCGCGTGGAAGACTGGGGCCGCCGCCAACTGGCGTACCTCATCAACAAGCTGGCCAAGGCCCACTACCTGTGCGTGAACATCGAAGCCGACCAGGCCGTGATGGCTGAACTGGAGCATGCCTTCAAGTTCAACGACGCCGTGCTGCGCCACCTGACGGTTCAGAAGAAGAAGGCCGACACCGGCCCATCTTCGATGATGAAGACCGTCGAGCGCGAAGAAGCCCGCAAGGCCAGCCAGGCCGAATTCGCCGCGACCGAGCGCGAACAGCGCTGATCGACGGCCTTTGAGCCGGGAGGAGTGGAAAACCAAGTGGCCCTGACGGCCTGTATCGGCGAGGCGAAGCCCTTGCGTTACACGCCCGCCGGACTGCCCGCGCTGGACTTGCGGCTCGAACACGAGTCGCAGCAGCAGGAAGCAGGTACCCGGCGTGAAGTCCGGGCGGCCGTGAAAGCAGTGGCCTTCGGCGCGCTCGCGGAGCGGCTGGCCAGGCAGGCACTGGGAAGCCGCTGGAAGTTCCAGGGTTTCCTGGCCTCGCCGCGCAACGGCAAGGGGCTGGTTTTCCACATCCAGGATATTCAACAAGATTAATTTTCAAGGGGTCCGAAAATGGCCACGTTCAAGAAGTTCAACAAAGACAAGCGCCCCAAGCGCAACACCCAGTCCCTGCTGTTCAAGCGCAAGCGCTTCTGCCGCTTCACGGTCGCTGGCGTGGAAGAGATCGACTACAAGGATGTCGACACCCTGCGTGACTTCATCGCCGAAAACGGCAAGATCATCCCCGCGCGCCTGACCGGCACGCGCGCCATCTACCAGCGTCAGCTGAACACCGCCATCAAGCGCGCCCGCTTCCTGGCCCTGGTGCCTTACAGCGACCAGCACAAGATCTAAGGAGCCCGACCATGCAAATCATCCTGCTCGACAAGGTCGTGAACCTCGGCAACCTGGGCGAAATCGTCAAGGTCAAGGACGGCTACGCCCGCAACTTCCTGATCCCTTCGGGCCGCGCCCGTCGTGCCACGGAAGCCAACAAGGCTGAGTTCGAAGCCAAGCGCGCCGAACTGGAAAAGGCTGCTGCCGCCAAGCTGGCAGAAGCCGAAGTCCAAGGCGAAAAGCTCGGCGGCACGACCGTCAAGCTGACGCAGAAGGCCGGCGTGGACGGCCGCCTGTTCGGCTCCGTCACCAACCACGACATCGCCGAAGAGCTGAACAAGCAAGGCTACCAGGTCGTGAAGTCGCAAGTGCGCCTGCCCAACGGCCCGATCAAGGTCGTTGGCGACAGCACCGTGAGCGTGGCCCTGCACACCGACGTGGTGGTGGAAGTCACCGTGTCGGTCTACGGCGAAACCGCTTAAGTCAGCGAGCCCGCCGGCCACAACAACGAAGCCGCCCTCCGGGCGGCTTTTGTGCTTTATGGCCCCCTGCGCCATGCACAGCGCATCCACTGCGCGTCCCCTGCCTGTCAACGGTTTGTCCACAGGTCTGTCCCCAGCCCCGGTCCCGTGGGGCCGGTTCTCTCGCCCCGCTGAAGGAGTCCGCCGATGTCCGCCGTCATGCCCCCTCTCGACGACGAATTCATGCCCTCGTCGCTGCCCCAGTCCTCCGCCGATCGCGAAGTGGCGCAGTTGCGCGTGCCGCCGCACTCGGTCGAGGCCGAATCCAGCGTGCTGGGCGGGCTACTGCTGGACAACATGGCCTGGGACCGGGTCGGCGACCTGCTGGTCGACAGCGACTTCTACCGGCACGAACACCAGCAGATCTATGCCGCCATCGGCAAGCTGGTCAACGCCAGCAAGCCGGCCGACGTGATCACGGTGTTCGAGGAACTGCAGAGCCTGGGCAAGGCCGAGGAGGTGGGCGGCCTGGCCTACCTCAACAACCTGGCGCAGTACGTGCCGAGCGCCAGCAACATCCGGCGCTATGCGGAGATCGTGCGCGAGCGCTCGGTGCTGCGCAAGCTGGTCACGGCCAGCGACGAGATCTCCACCAATGCCTTCAACCCGATGGGCAAGACGGTGGAGCGCATCCTGGACGAGGCCGAGCAGAAGATCTTCGCCATCGGCGAGGAAGGCTCGCGCATGAAGCAGGGCTTCCAGTCGCTCGACACGCTGGTGATCGACCTGCTGGACCGCGTGCAGGAGATGGCTGACAACCCCATGGACGTGACCGGCGTGCCCACGGGTTTCGCCGATCTGGACCGCATGACGTCCGGCCTGCAGGCGGGCGACATGGTGGTGCTGGCGGCACGGCCTTCCATGGGCAAGACCTCGTTCGCGGTGAACATCGCCGAGCACGTGGCGCTGAACGAAGGCCTGCCGGTCGCCATCTTCTCGATGGAAATGGGCGCCGCCCAGCTGGCGGTGCGTATCGTTGGCTCCATCGGCCGCGTCAACCAGGGCAACCTGCGCACTGGCAAGCTGAGCGACGAAGAGTGGCCGCGCCTGACCGAAGCCATCGAGCGCCTGCGCACCGTCTCGCTGCACATCGACGAAACGCCGGGCCTTACGCCCAGCGAACTGCGCGCCAACGCCCGTCGGCTGGCGCGCCAGTGCGGCAAGCTCGGGCTGATCGTGGTCGACTACCTGCAGCTGATGAGCGGCTCGGGCGCCAGCGGCGGCGACAACCGGGCCACCGAGCTGGGCGAGATCTCGCGGGGCCTGAAGATGCTGGCCAAGGAACTGCAGTGCCCGGTGATCGCGCTGTCGCAGCTCAACCGCTCGGTCGAGCAGCGCACCGACAAGCGGCCCATGATGTCCGACCTGCGCGAGTCGGGCGCCATCGAGCAGGACGCGGACATCATCATGTTCATCTACCGCGACGACTACTACAACAAGGACAGCAAGGAGCCGAACATCGCCGAGATCATCATCGGCAAGCAGCGCAACGGCCCGACCGGCACGGTCAAGGTGTTCTTCCAGAAGAACCAGACGCGCTTCGAGAACCTGGCCATGGGCTACGGCGGCGACGACTTCTGATACGGATTCGCCTTCAACCGTCTAACGCAAGTTGGTTCGCCTCGCCGTGCTACAGCACTGTCTTCGGCTTCCCGCCTAGTTATCCGATTGAAGGCAAACCCGTATGACGTTGTTCTCAATGAAAATAGCACCTGGCGATTGGTACACAAGCGCCAGGTGCTATTGTTTTGATAGCTGCCTCTTTTCGGGCCTGTCTGGTGTGACCGCTTGGCGTATTACTGATTGAACGCCCAGACCAGCAGCCCCAGCGTGGCCGCGCCCAGCGCGCCCACGGCCCACAGCAGGCGCTGCTGGCGCACCCGCAGGGCGTCCACCGCGCGCACCAGCACCGCGTTCTGCTCGGCCAGCGATTCGATCAGCGTCGCCGAGGCGCGCTGCTCGTCCTGCAACTGCAGCAGGGCTTCGCGCATGACCGCCAGCTGATCGCCGGTGCTCACGCCCAACGCCGCCGTGGCGCCGGCAGTGCCGGGGGTGGGCGAGGGGCCTGCGGGCGCGCGCTGGGCCGAGCCCATCAGGCGGCGCGCCGCCTGCAGGATCTGCGGCGTGGCCTCGATCACCTCGTTCCACGGCACCAGCTTCAGCGCCGTCATCCATCCCACCGCCATGCTCAGAGCACCTCGCTGGCAAAGTCGGCCAGGCGCGAGCGCTCGCCGCGTGCCAGCGTGATGTGCCCGCTGTGCGGCCAGCCCTTGAAGCGGTCCACCGCGTAGGTCAGGCCGGAGGAGCCTTCGGTCAGGTAGGGCGTGTCGATCTGCGCCAGGTTGCCCATGCAGATGATCTTGGTGCCCGGGCCGGCCCGCGTGATCAGCGTCTTCATCTGCTTGGGCGTCAGGTTCTGCGCCTCGTCGATGATGACGTACTTGTTCAGGAAGGTGCGGCCGCGCATGAAGTTCATGCTCTTGATCTTGATGCGGCTTCGGATCAGCTCGTTGGTGGCGGCGCGGCCCCACTCGCCGGCGTTGCCGCCATCGCCCTTGGCCAGGAACTCGAGGTTGTCGTCCAGCGCGCCCATCCAGGGGCCCATCTTCTCTTCCTCGGTGCCGGGCAGGAAGCCGATGTCCTCGCCCACGCTCACGGTGGCGCGGGTCATGATGATCTCGGTGTAGCGGCGGTCGTCCAGCACCTGGGTGAGCCCGGCGGCCAGCGCCATCAGCGTCTTGCCGGTGCCGGCCGTGCCGGCCAGCGTGACGAAGTCCACCTCCGGGTCCATCAGCAGGTTCATGGCGAAGTTCTGCTCGCGGTTGCGCGTGTTCACGCCCCAGACCGTGTTCTTGGCCGAGCCGTAGTCCTTGAGCGTCTGCAGCACGGCGGTCTTGTCGCGGATCTCGGTGACGCGCGCGAACAGGCTGGGCTCGCCCGGCGCCTCGAAGTACACGAACTGGTTGATCATCAGCTGCGGCACGACCGGGCCGCCCACGCGGTAGTAGGTGTGCGCGCCATGCTGCCAGCTCTCCACGTTCTTGCCGGTCCTGGTCCAGAAATCGGCGGGCAGGGCCATCACGCCGGAATAGAGCAGGTCGCCGTCCTCCAGCGTCTTGTCGTTCTGGTAGTCCTCGGCATTGAGGCCCAGCGCGCGCGCCTTCACGCGCATGTTGATGTCCTTGGACACCAGCACCACTTCGCGCGGCGCGTAGCGCTGGCTCAGCGCCTCGACCACGCCCAGGATCTGGTTGTCCGCCTTGCCCTGCGGCAGGCTGGTGGGCAGCTGGTAGTCGAGCGGCTCGGTCTGAAAGTGCAGGCAGCCGCCCGCGGCGCGCTGGCCGGTCGAATCGAGGTCGATGCCGCGGCCGATGTCCGCGCCCTTCACGCCCACCAAGGCGTCCAGCGTGCGGCTGGCCTGCCGGCCGTTGCGGGCGACCTCGGTCATGCCCTTCTTGTGGCCGTCGAGTTCCTCCAGCACGATCATTGGCAGGAAGATGTCGTGCTCCTCGAAGCGGAACAGGCAGGTCGGGTCGTGCAGCAGCACGTTGGTGTCCAGCACGAACATTTTCTTCGGGCCGGTGCTGCGCTGCTTGCGCGGGCGTTCGGCGGGCTTGGCGGCCACCGTCGCGGGGGCTGCGGCCGGCTGGGCCGCTGGCGCGGCGACCACGGCAGGCGCGGGCGCTGCGGCAGGGCTGCGCGGCTTGCGCGAGCGGCTGGGCTCCGTGGGGGCCGCAGCGGGTGCAGCCTGTGGGTAGGGCGCCGGCGCTGCCGAGCGGCGAGCCGTTGCGGCCGAAGACTCGGCGGTCACGCTGGCAGCCCGGCTGGCGCTGGTCGCCTTGCTGGTGCGGGCGGCGGTCTTGCGGCCCCGCGACGGGGCTGCGGCGTCGATGTCACGTTCCGGGGTCTCAGCATCCGCCGATGGGGAAGTCTGCAGGTACGCATCCGAGGAGAGCAGCGCGGCGCGCTTGGCGGGGGCGGGGGGCAGGGGCATGGGACAGGGGCCTCGTTGAGAAGGTAGGAAAAGCGCGCGTCAGAAAGCAAAAAGCCGCCTGGAGGCCAAGGCGGCTTGTGCGGGGGAGGGAGTCGTTGCGTCGCTCAGAAGCATCGACCCATTATGCCTACTCCCGGAGACGGTCCGCGGCAACTGGCCGCAGCCGGTCAGGCGGCTTTCTTCAGCGTCTTGATGGACTTCACGGCCTTGAGCACGTCGTCCACGTGGCCGGGCACCTTCAGGCCGCGCCACTCTTCCACCAGGATGCCATCGGGGCCGACGAGGAAGGTGCTGCGCTCGATGCCCTTGACCTTCTTGCCGTACATGATCTTGTTCTTGACCACGCCGAACATGTGGCACATCTTTTCTTCGGTGTCGGCGATGAGCTCGAAGGGCAGCTCGAGCTTTTCCTTGAAGTCGTCGTGCGACTTCATGTTGTCGCGTGACACGCCGAAGACGGCGGCGCCGGCCTTCACGAAATCCTTGTACTTGTCGCGGAACTGCATGGCCTCGGTGGTGCAGCCAGGCGTGTTGTCCTTCGGGTAGAAGTACAGCACCATGACCTGCCCCAGATGGGAGGTGTTGGAGACCTTGATCCCGCCGGTCGCGTTGGCTTCAAATTCAGGGAGGGGTTTGTTGACAACGATCGCCATGGCACTTAGTCTCTCTAGAAAGAAAGTCGCTGGAAAGCCGGGGGAGCGGGTGTGTTATTGCTCTTGTAAGTGCCCCCGACCGCAACCCGGTATTTTACCCTGAAACGCACTCTTTCGCGATTCGCAGTCTGTAACCGGCTGACACGATTCGCCCTGCGTCAGGCGCTGGCCGAGCCCGCCTGCGGCGCGGTTTCCAGCAGCAGCGCCGCCGCCACGTTGCGGCCTTCTCCCGCCAGGATGTTGTAGGTGCGGCAGGCCGCCTGCGTGTCCATCGTTTCAAGGCCCATGCGGCGCGCCATCAGCGGCTGCAGCCACGCGGGCGGCGGGAAACGGTTGCGCCCGCCGCTGCCGAAGATCACCAGCTCGCAATCGAGTTCGGCCAGTTGCGCGAAGTGGGCCGGCGTCAGGTCTTCGTAGCGCGCGCAGTTCCAGTCGATGCGCACCCCGCCCGAGGTCAGCACCACGCTGTGCGTGATGCGGTCGGCGTCCACGCCGATCCAGCCGGGGCCGTAGCCGCTGATGGTCTGGGAGCTGGATCGGTCGGGTTGGAACTTCATGGATGGGTGCGTCCGGTGTGGCACGGCCCCGCGGGAGGGCCCTGGATGGGAGGGGCGCCGGCCCCGGCTCCGCCTGGGAGAACTGTGGTCAAATTATAGGTTTCGCCGGGGGCGCGCCGTGCCCCGCAGGACCGATTCCCCTCTTCCGCCAGCCTGCGCGCTGGCGTTCGCGCCGCATGAAGACCGTCCACAAATCCGCCAAGCTCCAAAACGTTCTCTACGATGTCCGCGGCCCGATCGTGGATGCGGCCAAGCAGATGGAGGACGAGGGCCAGAAGATCATCAAGCTGAACATCGGCAACATGGCGCCGTTCGGCTTCGACGCGCCGGAAGAGATCCAGCAGGACATGATCCGCAACCTGCCCGACTCGGCCGGCTATTCGGACAGCAAGGGCATCTTCGCGGCGCGCAAGGCGGTGATGCACTACTCGCAGCAGCTGGGCATCGCCGGCGTCACGCTGGACGATATCTACCTGGGCAATGGCGCCAGCGAGCTGATCGTGATGGCCACCAACGCGCTGCTCGACGACGGCGACGAGCTGCTGGTGCCCATGCCCGACTACCCGCTCTGGACGGCCGCCGTGTCGCTCTCGGGCGGCAAGCCGGTGCACTACCTGTGCGACGAGGCGGACGGCTGGCTGCCCAGCCTGGAGGACATCCGCGCCAAGATCACGCCGCGCACCCGGGGTATCGTGGTCATCAACCCCAACAACCCCACCGGCGTGCTCTATTCCAGGGAGTTGCTGAAGGGCATCGTCGCCATCGCCCGCGAGCACGGCCTGGTGCTGCTGGTGGACGAGGTGTACGACAAGGTGCTGTACGAAGACGCCGTGTTCACGGCGATGGCCAGCCTCTCGACCGACGTGCTGACGCTGACTTTCAATTCGCTCTCCAAGGCCTATCGCTCGTGCGGCTACCGCGCCGGCTGGATGATCGTCTCAGGCCCCAAGCACGACGCCCGCGACTACATCGAGGGCCTGAACATGCTGGCCAACCTGAAGCTGGGCTCCAACGTGCCCGGCCAGTGGGCCATCCAGACCGCCCTGGGCGGCTACCAGAGCATCAACGACCTGGTCAGGGAAGGCGGCCGCCTGCGGCGCCAGCGGGACCTGGCCTATGAACTCATCTCGGCGATCCCGGGCGTGAGCTGCGTGAAACCCCAGGCGGCGCTCTACATGTTCCCGCGCCTGGACCCGGCGATGTACCCCATCGCGGACGACCGGCAATTCTTCATGGAGGTGCTGCGCGCCACGCGCGTGATGCTGGTGCAGGGCTCGGGCTTCAACTTCCCGGACAACCAGCACTTCCGCATCGTGTTCCTGCCGCACGAAGGCGACCTGCGGGTGGCCATCGGCCGCCTGGCGGATTTCCTCGCCCAGTACCGGCAGCGGCACGCCAGCGCCTGACGCTCCTTTTTTGATAGCTGCATGCGCCCATCCACCAAGCGCTGCAGCCCGATTTGACTGAAATTTTGACCATGAAACCCATCCAAGTAGGCCTGCTGGGCATCGGCACCGTCGGCAGCGGCGTGTTCAACGTGCTGCAACGCAACCAGGAAGAGATCCGCCGCCGTGCCGGACGCGGCATCGAAATCACCATGGTGGCCGACCTGGACGTGGAGCGCGCGCGCGCCGCGGCCGGTGCCGACGTGCAGGTGGTGAACGACGCCCGCGCCGTCATCGCCAACCCCGACATCGACATCGTGGTCGAGCTCATCGGCGGCTACGGCATCGCCCGTGCGCTAGTGCTCGAAGCCATCGCCGCCGGCAAGCACGTGGTCACCGCCAACAAGGCGCTCTTGGCCGTGCACGGCACCGAGATCTTCGCCGCCGCCTCCGCCAAGGGCGTGATGGTCGCCTTCGAGGCCGCCGTGGCCGGCGGCATCCCGATCATCAAGGCGCTGCGGGAAGGCCTGACGGCCAACCGCATCCAGTGGATCGCCGGCATCATCAACGGCACCACCAACTTCATCCTGTCCGAGATGCGCGACAAGGGCCTGGACTTCGACGTGGTGCTGAAGGAAGCCCAGGCGCTGGGCTATGCCGAGGCCGACCCGACCTTCGACATCGAGGGCGTGGACGCCGCTCACAAAGCCACCATCATGTCGGCCATCGCGTTCGGCATTCCGGTGCAGTTCGACAAGGCCTACGTGGAAGGCATCACGAAGCTGGCCGGCGCCGACATCAAGTACGCTGAGCAACTGGGCTACCGCATCAAGCTGCTAGGGATTGCGAAGCGCCGCACCGGCGCGGGCACCGACGGCGTGGAGCTGCGCGTGCACCCCACGCTGGTGCCCGCCAAGCGCCTGATCGCAAACGTCGAAGGCGCGATGAACGCCGTGGTGGTGCAGGGCGATGCCGTGGGCACCACCCTCTACTACGGCAAGGGCGCGGGCAGCGAGCCCACGGCCAGCGCCGTGATCGCCGACCTGGTGGACATCACCCGCCTGGCCTCGGCCGACCCCGAGCACCGCGTGCCGCACCTGGCCTTCCAGCCGCACACGCTGGACCAGGCCCAGGCCCAGCTGCCCGTGCTGCCTATGAGCGAAGTCGTCACCAGCTACTACCTGCGCCTGCGCGTCGCCGACCAGGCCGGCGTGCTGGCCAAGGTCACGGGCCTGCTGGCCGGCGCCGGCATCAGCATCGACGCCGTGCTGCAGCGCGAGGCCGACGAAGTGGGCGGCGCCGACTCCGCGCAGACCGACCTCATCATCCTCACGCACGAAACCCGCGAAGGCACCATGAACGATGCCATCGCCCAGATGCAGGCCCTGCCCACCGTGCTGGCGCCCATCACCCGCATCCGCAAGGAAGAGCTGAACTGATGCTGTACCTCTCCACGCGCGGCCACCCGGACCGCAAGCATTTCTGCGACATCCTGCTCGAAGGTCTGGCGCCCGACGGCGGCCTGTACCTGCCCGAGCACTATCCGCAGATCGATGACGCCGCGCTCACCCGCCTGCGCACGGCCTACCACGAGCAGGGCTACGCCGAGCTCGCCTTCCAGATCCTCTCGCTCTACATCGACGACATTCCCGCCGCCGACCTGAAGCGCCTGTGCGAGAAGACGTACACGGCCGAAGTTTTCGGCACCGGCGAGATCGTGCCGCTGCGCCACCTCGAAGACGGCCTCTGGCTCGAAGCCCTGTCCAACGGCCCTACGCTGGCCTTCAAGGACATGGCCATGCAGCTCTTGGGCCACCTGTTCGAATACGAACTGGGCCGGCGCGGCGAGCAGCTCAACATCCTGGGCGCCACCAGCGGCGACACCGGCAGCGCGGCCGAGTACGCCATGAAGGGCAAGGCCGGCGTGCGCGTCTTCATGACCAGCCCCAGCGGCCGCATGAGCCCCTTCCAGCAGGCGCAGATGTTCAGCCTGCAGGACGAGAACATCCACAACATCGCCATCGCCGGCGTGTTCGACGACTGCCAGGACATCGTCAAGGCCGTCAGCAACGACCTGGAATTCAAGCGCCGGTACAAGATCGGCACCGTGAACTCGATCAACTGGGCGCGGCTGCTGGCGCAGGTCGTCTATTACTTCGCCGGCTACGTGCAGGCGACTGAAACGAACGACCAGAAGGTCAGCTTCACCGTGCCGTCGGGCAACTTCGGCAACGTCTGCGCCGGCCACGTGGCCCGCATGATGGGCCTGCCCATCGACCGGCTGGTGGTGGCCACCAACGAGAACGACGTGCTCGACGAGTTCTTCCGCACCGGCGTCTACCGCGTGCGCGGCAGCGCCGACACGCATGAGACGTCGAGCCCGTCGATGGACATCAGCAAGGCCAGCAACTTCGAGCGCTTCGTGTTCGACCTGCTGGGCCGCGATGCAGCGCGCACCCAAGCGCTGTTCGGCGACGCGCTGGCAAAGGACGGCCGGTTCGACCTGAGCGGCGACCCGCGCTTCGCCGAAGCCGCCACGCGCTACGGTTTTGCCAGCGGCAAGAGCACCCATGCGGACCGCCTGGCCACCATCAAGGACAACTTCACCCGCCACGGCGTCACCATCGACACCCACACCGCCGACGGCGTGAAGGTGGCGCTGCAGCAGCGCGGCGACCCGGCCGTGCCGATGATCGTGCTGGAAACCGCGCTGCCCATCAAGTTCGCCGACACCATCGTGGAAGCGCTGGGCCATGCGCCCGAGCGGCCGGCGAAGTTCGAAGGCATCGAGTCGCTCCCTAAGCGCGTGCACGTGCTGCCGGCCGATGCGGAGGCCGTGAAGGCCTACATCCGCCGCACCGTGCCGGCCTCGGAAGTCCAAGCCCATTGAGCCTGCGGCGCCCGTTCCATGGGCGCCTGCAGCTATTAATTCAGTAGCATGAAGGAATCAGGATGAAGGTGGTCGGCTTTGCCGGGTTTTCGGGCTGCGGCAAGACCACGCTGGTCGAGCAACTGATTCCCGAGCTGCGCCTGCGCGGCATGCGCGTGTCGGTGGTCAAGCACGCGCACCACAATTTCGACATCGACCATGTCGGCAAGGACACCTGGCGCCACCGCGAGGCCGGTGCCTATGAAGTCGCCGTGGCGTCGGACCGCCGCCTGGCCGTGATGCGCGAGTTCGAGCAACCCGGCGCCATCAGCGTGCATGCGCTGCTGGCCGAGCTGGACCCCGGCGTGGACTGGGTGCTGGTGGAAGGCTTCAAGGAAAGCGATCTGCCCAAGGTCGAGGTCTGGCGCGCTCCGTCGCCCGAGTACCGCGAGCGGCCCGCGCGCTATGGCGAAGACCGCCACATCGTCGCCATCGCCACCGACGCCGCGCCCGCCGACCTGCCCGAGCCCACGCGGCTGCCCGTGTTCGACGTGCGCGAGCCGCAGGCGCTGGTGGACTGGCTGCTGGCGCAGGGCCCGCGCTTCGATTACGCCCCGCCCGGGCCTTCGGCGGCCTTCGCCCCCGCCCCCATCCACCCCGCAGGAGCCCTCTGATGCGCGCCCCCTTGAAGCCCCTGGACGACGCGCTGGCCGACCTGCTGGCGCAGGCCACGCCGCTGCTGGACGTGGAACGCGTGGACACCTTCGACGCCGACGGCCGCGTACTGCGCGAGGGCGCCGCGTCGCCGCTGCAGGTGCCGCCCACCGACAACAGCTCGATGGACGGCTACGCCGTGAGGGTGGCCGACCTCGCCGGCCAGGCCGGCGCCGAGCTGCCCGTCTCGCAGCGCATTCCCGCCGGCAGCGCCGCCCAGCCGCTCGCGGCCGGCACCGCGGCGCGCATCTTCACCGGCGCGCCGGTGCCCGCCGGGGCCGACGCCATCGTCATGCAGGAAGACTGCGAGGCGCTGGCGGGCGGCGAGCGCGTGCGCGTCAACGCCGTGCCGGCGGCGGGGCAGTGGATCCGCCGCGCCGGCGAAGACATCACGCTCGGCGCGCAGGTGCTCTGCGCCGGCACGCGCCTGGGCCCGGCCGTGCTGGGGCTGGCCGCCAGCATCGGCCTGGCGCAACTGGCAGTGTCGCGCCGCCCGCGCGTGGCTCTCTTTTCCACCGGCGACGAACTCGTCATGCCCGGCGAGGTGGCGCCCGAGCACATGCCGCCCGGCGCCATCTACAACAGCAACCGGTTCTTCCTGCGCGCCATGCTGCGCCGCCTGGGCTGCGAGGTGACCGACTTCGGCATCGTGCCCGACCGGCGCGACGCCACGCTGGACGCGCTGCGCAGCGCATCCGCCGAGCACGACCTGATCCTGACCAGCGGCGGCGTGTCGGTGGGCGAGGAAGACCACATCAAGCCCGCCGTGGAGGCGCTGGGCGAGCTGCGCCTCTGGCAGATCGCCATGAAGCCGGGCAAGCCGTTTGCCTATGGCCGCATCGGGTCGGCGCACTTCATGGGGCTGCCGGGCAACCCGGTGTCCAGCTTCGTGACCTTCTCGCTGCTGGTGCGGCCTTTCCTGCTGGCGCTGCAGGGCGTGGCCGACGTGGCCCCCAAGGCGCTGAACGCCACGGCCGGCTTCGACTGGCCCCGCGCCGACAAGCGCCGCGAGTTCCTGCGCGTGCGGCTGGCTGCCGATGGGACGCTCGAGCGCTTCGGCAACCAGAGCTCGGGCGTGCTGACCTCCGCCGCCTGGGGCGACGGCGTGGTGGACAACCCGGCGGGCCAGACCATCGCCCGCGGCGACCGCGTGCGCTTTCTTCCCTTCGCCGAGCTGCTGTCATGACCACCGTACCTTCCGCCCCGATCACAGCGCCGGCCGCGCAAGCCGTGGGCCCGCTGACCGTCGAAGTGCGGTACTTCGCCTCGATCCGCGAAGCCATCGGGCGCGGCAGCGAAACCGTGCAGACCCAGGCGGCCACCCTGGGCGCGCTGCGCGCCGAACTGATCGCCCGGGGCGAGCCCTGGGCCGGCAGCCTGGCTGCGGGCCGCGCCGTGCGCATGGCGCTGAACCAGACGCTCTGCGGCGAGGACGCCACCCTGCCGCCTGGTGCCGAGGTGGCGTTCTTCCCGCCCGTCACGGGCGGTTGAGGGCTGGCGCCAGCTCTGACTTGTGCGAACTGGTCAGCTCGCGCAGCCGCTGCGCCAGGGCTGGCGATGCCTGCGTCATAGGCGCCCGCAGGGTTGCTTCCATCCACCCCTGCTGGGCCAGCAGGGCCTTGAGCGGCGCCGGGTTGGGCTCGGCAAACAAGGCCGCCATCATCGGCGCCAGCGCCTGCCAGAGCCGCTGCGCGCGCATCAGGTCGCCCTGGCCGATCGCCAGCATGCATTCCACCAGCCGCTCGGGCTGCCAGTGCGCGCTGGCGGCAATGGCGCCCACGCCGCCCAGCGCCAGGGTCGAAAAGATGTTTCCGTCTTCGCCTGCCAGCACCTGCAGCGTGCCGTCGGCGATCAGCGCCTGGGTCTTGGCCGCATCACCGCCGCAATCCTTCACGGCCTGGATGCGCTGGTGCGCCGCCAGGGCGCGCAGCGTGGCCAGCTCCAGCGTGGCGCCGGTGCGGTAGGGAATGTCATAGACGATGACCGGGCAGGCGCTGGCATCGGCAATGGCCTCGAACCACAGGCGCAGCCCCGCCTGCGACGGGCGGATGTAGTGCGGCGCGGACACCAGCCAGCCGGCCAGCGGGCGGCTCGCCAGATGGCGCACGCGCTCCAGCGCGTGGCCCAGGTGGTGGCCGGACAGGCCCATCACCACCGGCAGGCCGGCAGCGGCCTCCATCACGGTGTCCAGCACCGCGTCCTGCTCGTGCAGGTCCAGCGCGGCGGCTTCGCCGGTGGAGCCGCAAGCGACGAAGCCGGCGATGCCGGTGCCCCGCAGGCGCTGCACCAGTGCGCGCAATGCGGCGTGGTCGACGACATCGCCCGTGAACGGTGTGGCGATGGGAACCCAGAGCCCCGCGAAATCGCGGCGGGGCGTGGGGGCAGGGGTGACATGGGCGGGGTGAGACAGCGATGGCATGAACGAGCTTCCTTGGCAGTGAACGACCGATGGGAGGCCGCCCGGTGCAAGCGCGCGGATGCCGTTCAGGCAGACCCACCGGGGTGGGACAGAGACTCGAGAAGGGAAGGGGGGGCTGCCAGGCGGTTCCGTCGCTCATCCGGACGGAACCGCAGCTCCGGTCAGATGAGCTGTGGTTTCTTGGCTTTGCCAGCGCAGCGCGACGCCGCCTGGAGGGCGGTGGCGTGGCGAACGATGTGTTGCGATGGCATGGGGCGCAGTATAGCCAGGGGACGGCGAAACAGGTTCAGGACTGATCGAGAGGCGCCGGCAGCTCGGGGCAGCGCCACTCCAGCAGCTCGGCCAGGCGCAGCGTGATCCAGCGGGCCTCGCCCGCGCTCACGCCGGAATCGGCACCCGAAAGGCCCGCGTGGATGCGCAGCAGGATGTCGGCCTCCGACGGCGCCTGCACGTGATAGAGCGTTTGCGCCTGCTCCACCAGGTGGCAGGCGAGGTCTTCGCACAGCTCGTAGCGGGCGCGCACCACGTCGCTGCGCTCGGTCAGCCGCTGGCGGGCGTCGCTGTAGACCGCCATGAAGGAGGGCGGCACGAGGATCTGGTTGTCGTCGGACATGCGGGGCGGCTCCGTTGCGATCAGTCGGGCGTGAAGCGCGACTCGAAGCGCTCCATGTCCTGCGCCGATTCGAAGGTGACGAGCTGGCCCATCTTCATGTCGGCCAGGCGGCAGGCGGCGAACAGGCTGTACTTGCCGCCGAGGTCGAAGCTGGGCAGGTCGATGATGGCGTAGGGGTGGGGCACGAAGACTTCATGTTCGAACACCACGCGGTGCTGGTTGCGCGGCGACGGGAAAAGCTTGTAGCGGTCGGTGGTGATGGTCTGGGTGGCCATGGGGGGCGTTAAAGTGCGGTGCGATGGGCGAGCGGGGCGGCGCAGGCCCCGAGCGCGAAAGCGGCGGGGGATGGGGCCAGATGATGGCACGTCCCGCGCTTTCAACGCCCGGCGCCGCGCCGCGCCGCTCCCGCAACCGATCACCCGCAGACAGAGCAACACACTGACCCGCATGGCCCGCAATCCCAACGAATGGACCCAGAAGATCATGGCGCTCGTCAAGGTCGGCAACGTGGCGGGCGCCACCGCGCAGATCCGCGTGGCGCCCACCGTGGCCGACCTGAAGCGCCTGCAGGCCGCGCTGGCCGCGCCCGGCGCGCCGGCCGCCGGCCGCACGCTGCAGACCGTGGTGGCCGAGCAGATGGTGCTGCTGTCGGCCCCGCGCCTGCACCGCTCGCCATGAAGGCCGCCGCCATGCCCCGCGTCTCCATCCAGACCGCCGACTTCGACGTGGCGGCCGAGCTGGCCGCCCTGCGCGCCGCCGACGCCCGTGTGGGCGCCGTGTGCAGCTTCGTCGGCGTGGTGCGCGACCGCAGCGACGGCCAGAGCGTGGCGTCGATGGAGCTGGAGCACTATCCCGGCATGACCGAAAAATCCATCGAGGCCATGATCGACGAGGCGCTGGCGCGCTTCGACATCTTCGGCGCGCGGGTGGTCCACCGCGTGGGGCTGCTCGCGCCGCTCGACCAGATCGTGCTGGTGGCCGTCAGCTCGGCCCACCGGGGCGCGAGTTTCCAGGCCTGCGAATTCCTGATGGACTACCTCAAGACCCAGGCCCCGTTCTGGAAGAAGGAAGCCACGCCCGAGGGCGCGCGCTGGGTGGACGCGCGCGTGTCGGACGACGCGGCGCTGGCGCGCTGGGGCATTCAGGCGAAGAACGCGGCAGATGCCTAGTTTGCTATTAATTCGATAGCTGCAGGCGCAGGTGTATCAAGCGCTGAAGCCTCAAAATCCTTGAAAAAGCCGATGCTTTCGCCTCACGCCGGCTGGAACCCGCTGGCACGGATGATCCGCTCCCACGCCGCCGTGTAGGTACGCACGCGCCCCGCGAACGGGCCCTGCGGTTCGAAGGCCACGTTCAGGCCCATGGCGGTGAGCTTCTCGCGCACGTCGGGCATCGCCAGCACCTGCTGCAGCGCATTGCCGAAGCGGTCGATGACCTGCTGCGGCGTGCCGGCCGGCGCGAAGAGGCCGTAATAGGGGTAGTCGTCCAGGTGCGCGAAGCCCAGTTCGCCGAAGGTGGGCACCTGCGGCAGCAGCGGCTGGCGCCTGGCGCCGATGACGGCCACGATGCGCAGCTTGCCGGCGCGGTGCAACTCGATCATGTCGGGCACCGAGGCGATGCCCGCCGCGATCTGGTTGCCCATCATGTCGGCCGTCATGGGCGCGCTGCCGCGGTAGGGCGCGGCCTGCAGGTCCAGCTGGTAGCGCTCGGACATCAGCCGCACCAGGAATTCGGGGATGGAGCCCGGCGCAGGCACGCCGATGGTGTCCTTGCCGCCCCGCTGGGTCTTCACCCAGCGCACGTATTCGTCGACGCTCTGCGCCGGCGTGCCGCCCGAGACGGCCAGCATGTTGGAAAACGTGGCCAGGCCCGCCACCGGCGTGAAGTCGGTGGCCGGCGCGAAGCCCGGGTTGCGGATGACCTGCGGCAGGATCGAGATGGTGTGGTCGTGCGAGAGCAGCAGCGTGTGCCCGTCGGGCGCGGAAGCTTTAAGCGCCTGGGCGGCGATCTGCCCGCCCGCGCCGGCGCGGTTTTCCACCACCACGGGCGCGTGCAGCAGGTCCTTGAGCTTCTCGGCCAGCAGCCGCGCGATGGCGTCGGTACCCGCGCCGGCCGGAAAACCCACCAGCAGCCGCACCGGCGCGCCCTGGGGCTGGGCGCCCGCCCAGCCGGCGGCCGTGGCGAGGGCCGCGGCCGTGAAACTGCGGCGGGAGAGGCAGGCAAGGGACGTGGCGGCGGGCGGCATGGGCGGGCTCCGGAAAGGGATGGGGAAGCCGGCATTGTCCGACAGGCGGGGCACGGGCCGCCATGCGGGGCCGGCTTGAATCCGCCGCGGCCGTCCGCATATCCGTGGCAATTCGGAGGTTTTTCCACCATGCGACAAGACAAACTCACCACCAAGTTCCAGGAGGCCCTGGGCGACGCGCAATCGCTGGCCCTGGGCAACGACAACGCCTACATCGAACCCCAGCACCTGCTGCTGGCCATGCTGCGCCAGGACGGCGGCCCGCGTGCCCTGCTGGAGCGCGCCGGCGCCAACGTGCGCGGCCTGGAATCGGCCGCCGAGGCCTCGCTCAAGCGCCTGCCGCAGGTGCAGGGCGGCGACGGCGTGCAGGTCGGCCCCGAGCTGGGCCGGCTGCTGCAGGCCACCGAGAAGGAAGCCATCAAGCGCGGCGACCAGTTCATCGCGGGCGAATTGTTCCTGCTGGCCGTGGCCGACGCCAAGGGCGACATCGGCACGCTGGCCCGCGAGAACGGCCTCGCCCGCAAGAGCCTGGAATCGGCCATCGAGGCCGTGCGCGGCGGCCAGAAGATGGATAGCGCCGAGGCCGAGGGCCAGCGCGAGGCGCTGAAGAAGTACTGCCTGGACCTGACCGAGCGCGCCCGTTCGGGCAAGCTCGACCCGGTGATCGGCCGCGACGACGAGATCCGCCGCGCCATCCAGGTGCTGCAGCGCCGCAGCAAGAACAACCCCGTGCTGATCGGCGAGCCCGGCGTGGGCAAGACCGCCATCGTCGAAGGCCTGGCGCAGCGCATCATCGCGGGCGAGGTGCCCGAGAGTCTGAAGGGCAAGCGCGTGCTGAGCCTGGACATGGCCGCGCTGCTGGCCGGCGCCAAGTTCCGCGGCGAATTCGAGGAACGCCTGAAGGCCGTGCTGAACGAGCTGGCCAAGGACGAGGGCCAGACCATCGTCTTCATCGACGAGCTGCACACCATGGTGGGTGCCGGCAAGGCCGAGGGCGCCATGGACGCGGGCAACATGCTCAAGCCCGCGCTGGCGCGCGGCGAACTGCACTGCGTGGGCGCGACCACGCTGGACGAATACCGCAAGTACATCGAGAAGGACGCGGCGCTGGAGCGGCGCTTCCAGAAGATCCTGGTGGGCGAGCCCACGGTGGAGGCGACCATCGCCATCCTGCGCGGCCTGCAGGAACGCTACGAGCTGCACCACGGCGTGGAGATCACCGACCCGGCCATCGTGGCGGCGGCCGAGCTGTCGAACCGCTACATCACCGACCGCTTCCTGCCCGACAAGGCCATCGACCTGATCGACGAGGCGGCGGCCAAGATCAAGATCGAGATCGACTCCAAGCCCGAAGCCATCGACAAGCTCGACCGCCGGCTGATCCAGCTGCAGATCGAGCGCGAAGCGGTGAAGAAGGAAAAGGACGAGGCTTCGCAAAAGCGCCTGGGCCTGCTGGAGGACGAGATCGGCAAGCTGCAGAAGGACATCGCCGACCTGGAGGACATCTGGACCTCGGAAAAAGCCCAGGCCCAGGGCAGCCAGCATGTGCGCGAGCAGGTCGAGAAGGTGAAGCTGCAGATCGAGGACCTCAAGCGCAAGGGCGACTTCAACAAGGTGGCCGAGCTGCAGTACGGCCAGTTGCCCGACTTGGAACGCCAGCTGAAGGAAGCCCAGGCCAAGGAAGAGGGCACCGACGGCGCGGCCACGCCCAACCGGCTGCTGCGCACGCAGGTGGGCGCCGAGGAGATCGCCGAGGTGGTCAGCCGCGCCACGGGCATTCCCGTCGCCAAGATGATGCAGGGCGAAAAGGACAAGCTGCTGTTGATGGGAGACAAGCTGCACGAGCGTGTGGTTGGCCAGGACGAGGCCATCGCCGCCGTGGCCAACGCCATCCGCCGCTCGCGCTCGGGCCTGTCGGACCCGAACCGGCCCACTGGCTCGTTCCTCTTCCTGGGCCCCACGGGCGTGGGCAAGACCGAGCTGTGCAAGGCGCTGGCCGGCTTCCTGTTCGACAGCGAAGAGCACCTGGTGCGCATCGACATGAGCGAATTCATGGAGAAGCACTCCGTGGCCCGGCTGATCGGCGCGCCGCCCGGCTACGTGGGGTACGAAGAAGGCGGCTACCTGACGGAAGCGGTGCGCCGCAAGCCCTACAGCGTGCTGCTGCTCGACGAGGTGGAAAAGGCCCACCCCGACGTCTTCAACGTGCTGCTGCAAGTGCTGGACGACGGCCGCCTGACCGACGGCCAGGGCCGCACGGTGGATTTCAAGAACACGGTGATCGTGATGACGAGCAATATCGGCTCGCATCTGATCCAGGCGATGGTCGGCCAGGACTCGCAGGACATCAAGGAAGCGGTCTGGGGGGAACTCAAGAACCATTTCCGACCCGAATTCCTGAACCGGATCGACGAGACGGTGGTGTTCCATGCTCTGGACGCGAAGAACATCGAGTCGATCGCCCGCATCCAGCTGCAGTTGCTGGAGGCGCGATTGGCGAAGATGGACCTCGCGCTGCAGGTGTCGCCCGCCGCCGTGGCCGAACTGGCCAAGGTCGGGTTCGATCCGGTGTTCGGTGCGCGGCCGCTCAAGCGGGCGATCCAGCAGCGCATCGAGAATCCGCTGTCCCGGCTGCTGCTGGAGGGGCGTTTCCCGCCCAAGAGCGTGATTCCGGTCGATGTGGACCCGGTCCAGGAGCCGGGTGTTTTCAAGTTCGGTGCCGCACAGCCTGTGGAGGCGTGAGACGCTGAACCCCATGGGTGCGAGGTCCTCACGGTGCCTCGCACCCGCCAGAAAGGGGCATGTTTTGAACGATTTCGTGGCCGGCTTGATCCGGTGGACGCTGCGCTTGTTCGTGGTGGTGGTGGGGCTCGTGTTCTTCGTCTGCCTGCTGGCCATGGTGGCCGTGCTGGCGCTGGCATGGGCCTTTCGGTCGCTCTGGGCGCGGTTGACCGGGCGGCCCGTCACGCCCTGGGTGATGCGCATGGACCCGCGCGAAGGCTGGAGCACGGTCTATCGCAGCACCGCCCGCTGGACGGCGGCGCGGGGCGCGGCCGACGAGCCGGGGGCACGGGCGCGCGAGCTGCCGGGCGCGCGCGAGGTGGTGGACGTGGAGCCGCGCGAAGTGCGCTGATCCGGGCAGGGCCTGTCTGAAGCAGCGGTCTCTTACAGCCCGTTGCAGCCGCCGCCCGGCGGGTGCCAGGCCCGCTGCCTATGATGCGGAGCTATGACGCCTGCCGATATCCGCCACCAGTTCGAAGTCCAGCGCCAGGCCAGCCGTGCCCAGCCCGACGTGCCGCTGATGGTGCGCCGCGAGCGCCTGCTGCGCCTGCGCAAGCTGCTGGACGAACATGGGCCGGTACTGGCCGCGGCCGTGCAGGCCGACTTCGGCATGCGCTCACCCCGGCTGACCGAGGTGGCGGACCTGTTCATCCTGCGCGCGCAGCTCAGGCACACGCTGCGCCACCTGGCCCGCTGGACGAAGCCGAAGCGGGTGCGCACGCCGCTCATGCTGCAGCCCGCGCAGGCCTGGATCGAGCGGCAGCCGCTGGGCGTGGTGGGCGTGATCGCGCCATGGAACTACCCGGTGCAGCTGGCCCTGGCGCCCGCCATGGCCGCGCTGGCGGCAGGCAACCGCGTCATGCTCAAGCCCAGCGAGCTCGCCCCGCACACTGCGGCGCAACTGGCGGCGCTGGTCGCCCAGTTCTTCTCGCCCGACGAATTCTGCGTGGTGCAGGGCGACGCGGCGGTGGCGGCGCTGGTGGCATCGCTGCCCTTCGATCACCTCGTCTTCACCGGCTCCACCGCCATCGGCCGCAAGGTCGCGCAGGCCGCTGCGGTCAACCTGACGCCCACCACGCTGGAGCTGGGCGGCAAGTCGCCCTGCATCATCGACGCCGATTGCGACCTGGCCGACGCGGCGCTGAAGATCGCGCATGGCAAGCTGCTCAATGCCGGGCAGACCTGCATCGCGCCCGACTACGTGCTGCTGCCGCGCGGCAGCGAAGCGGCCTTCGCCGAGGCCTACCGCGCCGCGGTGGCCAAGCTGTTCCCGTACTTCGAGGGCAACCCCGACTACGCCGCCGTCATCAACGCGCGGCATCTGGCGCGGCTGCGCACCATGCTGCAGCAGGCGCAGACGCAGGGCGCCGACATCCACGTGCTGGAGCCGGTGGCGGGCTCGCCGCCGCCGCCGCCGCAGAGCATCGGCGACGGGGTGGGGCGGCAGATGCCCCCGGTGCTGGTGTTCGGCGCCACGCAGGCCATGCAGCTGATGCAGGAGGAGATCTTCGGCCCGGTGCTGCCGGTGCTGGGCTACGAGCGGCTGGACGACGTGATCACGCACATCAACGCCGGCCCCAGGCCTCTGGCGCTCTACTGGTTCGGACGCGGCGAGGCGCACCGCGACGCCGTGCTGCGCCGCACCGTGAGCGGCGGCGTGACGGTGAACGACACGCTGCTGCACGTGGCACACGACAACCTGCCCTTCGGCGGGGTGGGCGACAGCGGCTGGGGCGCCTATCACGGCGAGCCCGGCTTCCTGCGGTTCTGCCACCAGAAGTCGGTGCTGGTGCAGTCGCGCTGGTCGCTCGGCAGCGCGCTCTATCCTCCCTATGGCGCGCGGTTCGACCAAGTGATGGGGCTGCTCAGGCGCTGGGGCTGAGCGGCCACGCAGCGGCTTGCGAGGGGCGTTCCGACAGGGCTGCACAGGCCGCGCGGGGGCTCCGGCATACCGCAGCGGTTGAGGTGAAAAACCATTTGCGGCGACAATGCCGCTCTTTTCGTTTTTTCCCATCTGTTTCCGTTCCCCCATGTCCAGTATTCAGGTTCGTCCCGCTACCCTCCGCGACGCGAAAGCCATTGCCCAGATCCACACGCAATCCGCCACCGAGGCCTACCGAGGCCTGCTGCCAGACGACCAGTTGCGATCCATGTCTTCGGTCGAGAAACGCCAGGCCTACTGGCGCGAAGCCATCGAGTATTGCGAGCCCCAGGTGCAAGTGGCCGTCGACGGCGACAAGATCGTCGGCTTCGTCGGCTTCGACCGTTCCCGCGATGAGAAGTCCCGTCCCACCACCGGTGAGATCTGGGCCATTTATGCATCTCCCACGCACTGGAGCCAGGGCGTCGGCGTGGCCCTGTGGGACGCCGCGCGCGACGGCCTGCAGGAAGAAGGCTGCACCAACGTGACGGCCTGGGTGCCGCTGCGCAACGAGCGCGCCCTGCGCTTTCATGAACTCGCCGGCTTCAAGCGCGAGATGTCCACCGCCAAGACGGCCGTGGTGGGCGGCGTGAAGATCGAGGAAGTGCGCCTGAAGCGCCCGCTGAACTGATCGCGGCGCCACACGGTTCGCTCGAGGCCCGGCAGACCCGCCCCGGTGTGCCGGGCCTTTTTTCTCCCTCCCTCCCTCCACAGGCTTGGCGCATGACCCCGTCCACGATCCACTGGCAAGACGCCGCAGGCCAGGCGCAGAGCGCGCTCTGGCAGCCTGAAAGCGGCGTGCCCGCGCCCCGGCGCGTGCTGCTGGCAGACGACACGCTGGCGGCCGACAAGGCGTACCGCCTGGCCTGCGAAGGCACCGGCCTGCTCTGGGCCGGCGACTTCCACAACGCCCGGCAATTGCTGCAGGCGCTGGGCCGCCGGGCCGATGCGCCACGGGGCGGCGGCGCCAGGGCGCGTGGCCGGGGGCGGGCCGCGGTGGAGCAGGCCCCGGTCGAGCCCGCGCAGGCATTCCACCTGCATCGCCAGGCGCAGGCGCAACGGGCGCGCACGCTCTCGCAGATCCTCGTCCCGGTCGATGCCGACTACGGCATTTCTCTGCGCCGTGCGCCCGATCTGCGGGCCGCCTTCACCGAAGCCTGGGGTGCGCCCAGCGGCCAGGCGCGCGTGGTGTCGCTGCGCGAGGTGCTGGGGCTGGTCGGCGCGCACGAATGGCGCAAGAAGGGCGTGCCCATCGCGGCGCTGGGCCCCGAGGCGCGCATCCACCCGCACTACGGCGTGTTCTCGCCGGTGCGGGGCGAATACGTGGACCTGGTGGCGACCACGCCGCTGCCGGCCGGCGCGAAGGCGCTGGCCTTCGACATCGGCACTGGCACCGCCGTGCTGGCCATCGTGCTGGCGCGCCGTGGCGTGGCCCGCGTGGTGGCGACCGACCAGGACCCGCGTGCGCTGGCCTGCGCGGCCGACAACCTGCAGCGCATGGGCTTGGGGCGCAACGTGGAACTGCTGCCCGCCGACCTGTTCCCCGAAGGACGGGCGCCGCTGGTGGTCTGCAACCCGCCCTGGGTGCCGGCACGCGCCAGCGCGCCCATCGAACGGGCGGTGTACGACGAGGACAGCCGCATGCTGCGCGGCTTTCTGGCCGGCCTGGCAGGCCACCTGGCGCCGGGTGGCGAAGGCTGGCTCATCCTGTCGGACCTGGCCGAGCACCTGGGGCTGCGGCCCCGCGCCCAGCTGCTGGAGTGGATCGCGCAGGGCGGCCTGCGCGTGGTGCAGCGGCACGACGTGAAGCCGCGCCACGGCAAGGCGGCGGATGCGGCCGACCCGCTGCACGCGGCCCGCGCGGCCGAGGTGACGTCGCTCTGGCGCCTGGCTGCGGCCTGACAGGAGGTGGGGGGGTGGACCGTGGCCGATGCGCGGGCCGGGCTTCAGGCCGGCAGCAACTGCTCCATGCGCTCGCGCACCGACGCGGCGCGCTGCGCCCCGGCCATCACGGTGATCTCGTCCAGCAGCGCCTCGCCCACATCCAGCATGCTGTCGCGGTCGCGCGCGCTGCGCAGTGCGTCGCGGAAGCGCTGGGCCAGTTCGGCATGGCGGCGCGAGAACATGCGCTCGCAGATGTCGAACAGGTACATGCGCGTGCCGGCGAGCGACCGCAGCGCCTGCGAGGGTGCCGGCGCGCTGCCCGGGGCTTCGGCGCCGGCGGGCTCGGCCAGATAGCCCTGGCGCAGCAGTTCGGCGACGATATCGGCCCCCACGCCGTTGTACATGGCCTGCAGTTCCGCCAGCGGGCGGGCGTCGGCCAGCAGCAGCAGCGAGCGCTCGCGCAGGCTCAGCGTGCGGACGCCGGGCGAGAGTTCGTGGCGGGCTTTGTCGGTTTTCAGGAGCAGCGGCATGGGGCGGGGGTGGCACGGAGCGCACTGCCGGCCATTGCACACCGCCGCAATGACACGGCCATGACGGGCGCCGTGGCGGGCGCTGTGGCCTCCGAAACGTGTTTTGCTATGAAAAACATAGCTGCAGGCGCTTGATGAATGGGCGCGGGAAGGCTTTTTGATGCTTGATTTCCGTCGAAAACGCGTTGCCGCCACCCTGGCCTGCGCCGGGCAGGCCACGCCATGACCACGCTGCTGCTGGCGCCCATGGAGGGCCTGCTCGACTTCGTGCTGCGCGACGTGCTGACGCGGGTGGGCGGCGTCGACCGGTGCGTGTCCGAGTTCATCCGCGTGACGGGCACCCTGCTGCCCGACAAGGTGTTCCTGCGCTACATCCCCGAGCTGGCGAACGGCGGGCGCACGCTGGCGGGCGTGCCCGTGCGCGCGCAGCTGCTGGGCTCCGACCCGGTGAGCCTGGCCGAGAACGCCGCCCGCCTGGCCGAGCTGGGGCCGGAGGGGATCGACCTGAACTTCGGCTGCCCGGCCAAGGTGGTCAACCGCCACGGCGGCGGCGCCGCGCTGCTGCGCGAGCCCGAGCGCATCGCCGGCCTGGTGGCTGCCGTGCGCCGCGCCGTGCCGGCCCACCTGCCGGTGTCCGCCAAGATGCGCCTGGGCTATGACGACGCCAGCCGCGCCCTCGAGTGCGCCCAGGCGATGGAGGCGGGCGGCGCCTGCGAGCTGGTCGTGCATGCGCGCACCAAGGCCGACGGCTACCGGCCGCCAGCGTATTGGGAACGGATTCCGGCGATCCGGGCGGCCGTGCGCATTCCGGTCGTGGCCAACGGCGAGATCTGGACGGTGCAGGATGCGCTGCGCTGCCGCGAGGTGTCGGGCGCCGGCGCGCTGATGCTCGGGCGGGGCATCGTCGCCGACCCGGGTTTGGGGCTTGCCATCCGCGCGGCCGATGCGGGGGCCGCCGAGCCGTTCGCGCTGCCCTGGTCGGCCCTGCTGCCGCAGATCGCCCTCTTCTGGCAGCTGGTGTGCGATGGCCTGGAGCCCCGGCAGTGGGCGGGGCGGCTCAAGCAGTGGCTGAACCTGCTGCGCCGCCGCTATCCGGAGGCCGAGGCGGCCTTCCAGCACGTTCGCACGATGACCGACCAGCGCGAGATCAGCCTCTGGGTGGCGGCGCAGCAGCCGCGCTGACGACGGGCTGCAGGGCCGTCTGCCGATCTCTGTCCGTTTGGCTGCTGGTCGATCAATCAGAGCAGGTGGTCGGGCGCGAGGGGGCCCAGCAGGCGCAGCAGCATGCGCAGGCCCAGGCTGCTGCCCGGGTCGTGGGTGGCATCCTGCAGGCCGCTGCCTTCCGGGGCGCGCCATATCAGCCGTCCGGCTGGATCGCGGTCCAGCCGCCAGGCGTTGCGCCGCATGGCCGTCTCGATCTGGGCGGCCGCTTCACGCGAGAGTTCGGGGCTGCGGATGAGCAGCGCGATCTCGGTGTTCTGCAACTGCGAGCGCATGTCGAGGTTCATGGAGCCGATCACCAGCAGGCGCCCGTCGATCACCATCACCTTGGAATGCAGCATGGCGCGGGACTCGCCCGTACTGCTGCCGCCGGAGCTGCCGAAGGCCGAACCCAGGCCCGAGGGCTCGCTGCGCATCTCGTAGAGCTCGATGCCCATGTCCAGCAGTTCCTCGCGGTGGCGGGCATAGCCCACATGGGCGATGGGAGCGTCGTTGGAGGCCAGCGAGTTGGTGAGGATGCGCACCCGCACCCCGCGCGAGCGCGCCCGGGCAAAGGCGGCCTTCATGTCGTCGCCCGGCACGAAGTAGGGCGAGATGACGAGCAGCTCGGACCGGGTGGCGCCCATCAGCTGGAGCAGCCCGTCCACCACCGTGTCGCCCGAGGGGACGGTGGGCACGGCGCCCGGAGTGCCGGGGGTGGCGCCGCCCGCGGAGTCGGACGGGCGGCCCTGCGCGGTGTCGGCCGGTGGCGTGGACGCGGGGCGCGATGAGGCCAGCGGCGCGGGGGCTGCGCAAGGCCCGGTTGGGCGGGCTCCGCTCGGTGCAGCGGGCTCCGCGACCGTCGCTGCGACGGCCGGTGCGGCAGGTGCGGCTGGTCCATTCGGGGCGCTGGCCACCGCCGCGCCGGCACCGGCAGCCGCGTCGTCCAGCGGGATCTTGGTCGGCTTGTCCACCATCAGCGCGGCAGGCGCCCAGACGAAGTCGGCCCGGGCCAGGTCCATCGGCTGCTCGCGCGCGATGCGCTCGCGCTGCTCGGGCGTCGGCCCGCCCGACGCAGGACGCGGCTCGCCATCGGGCGGACGGGGGCGGCTTCCCGTGGGCGGGTCGGAAGGCGCGTTCCCTTGCGGGTTGGCCGGCCCGCTGGCCGTCGCCGCCGGCCGGGCTTCAGCCGTGCCGGACGCACCGCTGGCCTCGATGCGCGGCGCGTTGCCGCCATCGTCCTCCAGCACCTGCGCGCGGATGCGGGCCAGTTCTTCCCGCGTGATGAGCGACTGCACCGGATAGGCGCGTTCGTTGTTCCAGTAGCTGTCGAAGCTGCGCGACATCTCCCGCACGATGGGGCCGGCCGCCAGCACGTCCATGTCCACGAAGTTGCCCGCCTCGGAGTTGCCGAAATACGCATCGCCCAGGTTGCGCCCGCCGGTCACGCCCATGGCGTTGTCCGCCAGGAACAGCTTGTTGTGCATGCGCTGCTGCACGCGCGCGAAGTCGGTGAGCGACCCCCACATCCGCCCCAGCGCCGACGCCCGGGAGCCGGCGACCGGGTTGAACATGCGCATCTCGATATTGGGCTCGAATGCCATGCGCATCACCAGCGCGTTGCGGCCGGTGCTGTGGAAGTCGTCGAGCAGGATGCGCACCCGCACGCCCCTGCGGGCGGCACCCACCACGGCGCGCAGCAACCGCTCGCTGCTGGCATCGACGTGGATGGCGTAGTACTGCAGGTCGAGCGTCTTGTGGGCCTGCTGCACGAGGGCGAGGCGGCTGGTGAAGGCTTCTTCGGGGGTGTTGAGGAGGAGGAAGGCGGAGGCCGTCGGGGCCTTGGAGGCGGCCGGCCCGCTTGCCGACAGCAGCGTGCCCAGGGCCGTGGCCTCGGGGGTCTGCAGAGCCGTGGATACCGGCCGAGCCACATCCTTGGGCAAGCTGCCACAGCCAGTCGAAAGGATGGCGGCGACCACTACAGCGGCCACGCCGGAGCAAAGGCGCCGCAAACACGAAGCACAGGTAGGCATAGGAAGCCGCATCGATGAGCCAGAGAGTCTGCCGGTATACCTGGGTTCGACCGGGCTCGATGTCGGACAGGGCGCGCTCGTCAGGGTGAGCGGGCGCCCTGGACGATCAGCTCCACACACCAGTCAGTCAGCCGAGGCAGGCACGCCCGGCGATGCGCGCCACGATTCTCAGGTCGGCTCCCACCGGTTCGATGGTCTTGAACTCCAGGGTGAGGGCCTCGCTCAGGGCCTGCAGGGGGCCCCATCTGGCCAGGCCCCGCGCTCCGTCGCCCATCAGCTTGGGCGCGATGTAGAGCAGCAGCTCGTCCACCAAGCCTTCCCTGATCAAGGACCCATTGAGCTTGTGTCCTGCTTCTACGTGGAGTTCGTTGATTCCGCGTTGGCCAAGGTCCCGGAGCATGGCGGCGAGATCCACCTTTCCGTTGCTATCGGGAAGGGCGATGACCTGCGCTCCTCGCGCTTGCAGAAGCGCAGCCCGTTCGTTCTCGGCCTGCGCCGTGTAGATCAGGATGGATCGGTCTGTCACCTGCCAGAGCTTGGCTTCCGGCGGCGTCTGCAGCCGACTGTCCACGATCACCAGATGGGGCTGCCGCGGTGTCGCAACGTCTCGCACGTTCAGCAGAGGGTCGTCCTCCAGCACCGTGCCGATGCCGGTCAGCACCCCGCAGGCGCGTGCTCTCCAGGCCTGTCCGTCGACGCGGGCCGCAGGCGAGGTGATCCACTGGCTTTCGCCATTGGCGAGGGCCGTGGCGCCATCCAGGGACATGGCCGCTTTCATGCGAACCCAAGGAATACCCCGGGCCATGCGGCTGAAGAATCCGATGTTCAGCTCACGCGATTCCGTGGAGCCGGGCCCGACGAGCACGTCCACTCCCGCGGCCGCAAGGCGGGCAAACCCCTGGCCGCCTACCAGCGGATTGGGGTCGGTCAGGGAGGCCACGACCTTGCCGATCCCAGCCTCTATGAGCGCATCGCAGCAAGGCCCCGTGCGGCCCTGGTGCGAGCAGGGCTCCAGCGTGACGTATGCCGTTGCTCCCCGCACATCTCGACCCGCACCAAGTGCATCGCGCAAGGCCATGACTTCGGCATGCGGCCCGCCGGCACGTTGTGTGGAACCCTGGCCTAGGATCGTGCCGTCCCTGGAGACGAGGATGCAGCCGACGCGTGGATTGGGGTTGGAAACGAACAGCGCCCGCGATGCGAGGCCCAACGCATCCTTCATGAAGGCGTCGTCTCGGGCAGACGGACCGCCCATCACTTGGTCCAGCATTCACTCGCCAACGCACTGGTGGTGGACCCTGCAGCGCCTCTGATGCCAGCCTCTGTCAACGTGAAGTCTCCGCACCGGTCGCCCGTCTGCGGCCCGGCAGGAGCCGCCGTGAGCGTGTAGGTTCGCCCGTTGTCTGCAGCGACGCCGCCCGTGGGGGACGTGAGCGTGATCGTGTATCTGGCCGAGGGTGTGCTCTGCAGCGATGCCGGGAACACATTGGCGCTGGTCAAGGGATAGGTGCCTTGCGCCGTGGCAACCCGCTCGAGCCATTGGGCTCCCTGCAGCAGCGTCGCCCTGGCTTCGGCGCGATGTCCTCTACGTATGTATTCCTGATAGCTCGGGAAAGCGACGGCCGAAAGAATGGCCACGATCGCAACCACGATCATGACTTCGATCAGCGTAAAACCCGCGCCGGATGAATTGCGTCTTTTCATGCCTTGTCGTCCCGTCCGTTACTGCATCTGGCGCCAGCTGGGGCGCAAAGCCTGCTCCGGCAGTCGTGCCAGCGGATCGTCCCCGCTCTTGATGATCTGCTTGCCGATGGTGATGCCCTTGGCGCCTTTGGACGTGCTCATTCTCGAGACTCCCCGGTCCTGGTTGTCCGCGCTGTTGTAGATGCCGTCACCGTTCAAATCCATCACCTGTACGTTCGGCTTGCGCCCATCCATGATGTTCAGGAGCGTTCTGAACTGCTTTTCTTCCTGAGGAGAAGGCGAGCAAGTCTCTTCCTCGGAATTGCCGCCAGATGCAGGCACCTGTGTCAGCACTTCGAGCACGTTGCTGCTGTCGAAGAACTGCATGGTCTTCAACAGTCGCTCGCCAGTTTCAGGAAGATTGAAATACCAGCCTTTCTTGGCATTGGCGCCGGTGTAGGCCACCGTGTTCGAACTCATCTTCCAGAACACGCGCCCTGAACTGTTGCCGTCTCCGGTGATGGCGGTGCCGACCAGTGTCTGCGCTACGAGATTGGCGGTACCTGTGCCGACCGGACTGACGGTGATGGAGGTATCCAACGCCAGACGGGAGCTCACGAGCTTGTAGCGGGTGCCGTCGAGGATCGAATAGATGGTTTGCTTGGAGATATCCGTTCTATCGCCTTCCGTCAGGTTCTGACCCGTTCCGAAGGCCACCATCACGCCCCCCACGCCTCGATCGTTGGCCTTGACGGTGGGAGCTGCGGTGATGGGTTGGGCGCTGGAGACGCCCCCACTCTGGTAGGCAGCGGTATAGAACGGGGAGCCGGAGAACGCAACGCCCCAGTTGTCTGCGTTATCGGACAGCAGGTCGAACTTCCACATATTGCCTTTGAGATCGCCCGCGTAGACGACGTCGGGACTGCCGTCGCCATTGATGTCGACCACACGAGGAGCGGACAGCCCATTGCCCACGGCGTTGGTACCGGTCGACGCCGCGATGATCTTCTTGAGTGATCGATCGGGGCCGCTCAGGTACTGGATCAAAAGCACGGGACGCTCGTTGGTGCTGTTGTAGCCATTTCCCATGATGACCGCCCACCTTCCATTGTTCAGCTTGGCGATCTGGGTGACCTTGGCAGGATTGGCTTCGTCGACCACGGGGGTCGCGAAGATGTGGCCGAGGTCTGCCTCGTCAGAGCTGGCAGCAACGGCATCGGTTTTGCTCAGGGTCTTGTCCATCACCACCACGTTTGCACGGTCGGTCGCATTGGTGGTGAAGTTGGATGCGATGGAATCGTCGGTGGTGCCTGGTTTGGTCACATCCATCACGAAATAGCCCTTGCCGCCTGCCCCCAGGCTTCCGACCAGCAGCGTATGCCAATCGGGCGTGGTGTTGCCGACATCCACGTCACCGGTGAACGGAGATCCGTCTACGTAGTAGTGGTGGGCGTAATTGGGGTTGGTGAGCAGGGGCAGCGTCTTTATCACGCCCTTGGGGATGTAAGCGATCTTCTCAGTGCCATCGATGGCGGAGAACCCATGCAGCATTCCGTCGTTGCCCCCCACATAGACCATGGGAATGCGTGTTTTTTGGGCCGCAAGGAACGAGGTGTATCCCGGAAGGTTGAAGTTGCTGACCGCTCCCTTCACGTACCAGATGGCCGAATTGACGATGTCCCCTTGCCGCGATGCTCGCTCTCTGAATGGCCTTGCGGCCGTGTTGCCTTCCTTGGTTCGGTCACCGCGCAAGAAGTTGACGCGGTCTTCTCCTCGATTGTCGGACGAATCGAAAATCGCTTTTTGTGCCGCGCTCAGCTTGCCGACCCCGATATCCCACTCGAAGGGCACAACCGCACCCGTGGAGTCGTTCGTCGTGAGGATGACTCGAGCGCTGAGACTGGTCAGTTCGTCGAGTTTGTCTGCGGTCGTTTTCCGGTCTTTCGGTGGGTTTTGCCCACTGATGATGCCCCATGCAGGGTTGGCCGACTTGGCTCCTGTTGTCTTAGCCACGAGGTTGGAATAGACGTAGCCGTTCCATTTCTCAGCCTCGTAGCCGGAAACATATTCGGCAAGATCCGCACGGATATTGGTCGTGCCGGATCCGGCATATCCTGTAATGGGCTTGCTGTTGTCATTGACGATGCCTCCGACGATTTCATTGAAGGCATTTTTAAGATCCTCCGAGGTTCTGGCTGGATAAAATTTGCCCCGGCTGTTGATCGCCATGTGCCAGAGCTCTTCCTGTCGACCGGTTTCATTGGTGTTCAGCGGGTCTCTCCAGACCTTGTTGCCGACGATCGCTGCGGCAAAATCTCCCCCGTACATCCCTTCGGAAATGTTGAAGATCGGATTGGTGCCGTTGGATGGCCAATTGGCGGCGGAGTTGTAGCCGATCGTGTAAGTGACCATGTTCTGCCAGTTGGCAGGATTGTTTTTGGGGTTCCAGTATTCGCTGATGGTCACCGACCGCCCGCCATTGGTGAATACCTCGTCTCCCGCCTTTCTCACCAGCGGTGTCAGTCCATTCGAGATGCCGGGCTGCAGATCGGTTGCCCAATAATGAAAGGCCATGTCCGACAGTGTGGGCAGAGGATCGTTCCTGTTGCTGGGGCCCCACTTCGTTGCAAAACCCCATGGATCACTGTAAATCTTGGTCTGATCCGACGATGCGTCGTAGCTGGTACTATCAGGAAAAGTCCAATTTTGGCCGTCTGCATTGCCTATATTATTGGACTGTGTGTTGTTCCATCCACCGTCCGTCATCAAAATATGGTAGGACCGGCGGCATGTCTGAGGGGAATTATCGACAGTGCCAGGCTCCGCGTTCCAGGGGCTTGAAGCGCCAGTCGTTCGAAGATATTCCCCTGCATTGCGCATCATGGCATGCGATGGGGTTCCATTGCCGGCAACGAGTGTGTCGATCCAGCGAAAGAACTGTCCGCGCTGACTCGGTTCAGTCACCGAGGTGCCGCCCTTGAGTTCGCGCATGGTGTTCCACGACACGCCTCCACTGGCGCAATTATTGTGGCTGCTCGGAATGGTATTGCAGTTCCACATGGACTGATAGGCCAGCCGGATGCTGCCGTCTGGGAGATTGGCGGGGGCGAAGGTATCCTTCAACGCTGCCTTGAGCGCGTTGATGCCGCTGGTACCCATACTGCCGGAGTTGTCCACCGAGACAATCACGTTCGGAGGAGGCTGACGTGAAGCAGAGCCTGCCGGGTACTGGGCCAAATCCAAAGGTGCAGCAGCGACAGGTAATGCAGCTCCCATTCCTGTCACCAGGCTGCCGATCACGGTGCGTACCAGTAATTTATTTTGCATGCTGATCTCTCAATTCTTGGTCTTCTGACGGGCGTATGTCGTCTGAATCACTGCCTGGGTGCTGGGTTTCAAACCGCGTGCGATGGCCGTTATCCGGTAAACTACGTAAGGTTTCAGATTTAGAGCAAGCATCTTTGAGCCGTTGGTGACCAGGCCTGAATTGCCCGCATTCGGATCGTAAGGCATCACTTCGACCCAGTACCATGCGCCAGTGCCGGCGGCGGTTCGGTTCAATATCGCGTTACTGGATTGGCTGCTGGTGCTTCCGACCAAAGCACCTGTATATTGGCCGTATCGTGCGCCCACGTTGTTCCCGATCATCGCCTGCAGTGTGGTGGGATCGTTCCAGAAATCCTGTGGCCCCGTTCGCTTGGCGCAAATGCCGTTCAGGCAGCCTGTGGGCTGGGCTGTCAATATGGCAATCAGATCGCCCACTTCGCGGTCTTCATCCACAAACCATACTGTGTTGACGGCGTCGGGGACGCGGCAAACGCGTGGCTGGCCTGATACGGGGATGCAGGCGCTGCCATCCGCCTTGGTGCCTTGAATGTCCATCTCCGCGTCCTGGATCATTGCCTGGGCAGCTTCGAAGGCGCGTTGGTAATCCGCGTCATTGCCCACGATCAGTTCGTTGAAGAGCGCGGATCGAGAGGCCCACAGAGCCACCAGCATCGACAACATGATCAGCACGATGACGATGATCAGCGAAACGCCTTTCTGGGCCCTGCTGTGATTTTTTGGGGACATGGCTTTCAACCTGCCGTACCTTGGCTGCGTATCTGGTATGTGTTGCGAAACACCATATGCAGCCTTTTGTTGAAACTGACTGCGTTGTTGCTGCAGTCCTGGTAGGTCGAGGCGGCAGGAATATCCACGGTCTCGTCACCAAAAAGGTCGAGACACACTTCCACCGCAAAAACCCTCGCCCAGTTCGTACCTACCCCGGCCGCATTGACGCGCTGAATGGTGGGATTGCCTACGTCCGCATTGGCCTGAAGAAAATACCAGACTTGGAAGTCCTGAACGTTCCTGATGACCGGCTGAGCGGCACCGGTGCCTGCGCAGAACAATGTGCCGCTTCGCATGGCAAATTGGCTTTGCACGACGGTTGCGGTACCTTGTTCCCCTAAGCAGTTTCTGAACAGAGAGGCTTGGGTGGACGAAGGGAAAGTGGCTTCCTGATAATTTTGGTAGGCAACGGAGAACTTGAATTGCGTGGCGGTGGGGCTATCGAGGCCCGTGACGGTACTGTTCGCCTTGTCGAAGCTGGTTTCGAACGCCACCACCTCCTGGGGTGAGATCGTGGTAGGTGCTGCTTGAGTCGCCGCGAGATTGAGCCGTATCGAACCTGCCTGGCGGAGTTGCTGTCCTATCAGGCGAAATGCATAGGCGGCCTGCTGCTGCATCTGGGTGGCGTCGGAAATGGTCCCCGAAGCGCCTCGTGACACGACGAGCGCGCCCATGGCCACTGCGACGGTCAGAAGGCCGATGGTGATGCCCACCATCAGCTCGATCAGCGTGATACCGCGCTGGGCGCTGCTTCTGAGCGACTGCGAATACAAAAAGCGACCGGGTTTCATTGCGGACAGAAAAAGTTGGGGTCGGCGGAACCCGACAACAGGTACGGAAGGCATCGATTGGCCAGCGGGATGTACTGCAAATGGCAGATTCGGTTAGCGGGGCATGACACATTGCTCGCGCCCGTCACGGTAAAAGGCTGCTTGTATGCCGCCGTGTCGGCGGCAGAATCGGTCGCACGTACTTTCTCGTTCTCTCTCCAACTGACCATGACGCCCAGCTGCCTGCGATTGCCGGTATCGGTCTCATCTGCAGCGAAGAAAACCGCGGCGTCCCCCAATGGCAGGGTGGATTGCACCAGGCGCTTCCACGCTCCACGGTCATAGGCCGCAAGATTCGCTGCGGTGCAGCCGGTGGCGCAACTGGTGCTGGCAGGCGTGTCACCAAAAGCGGTGATGTAGTTGGCGTTGACGGAGGCGGTGCTGGCACTGGGATTCAACCTGACACGCTCGCTGAGATTGTCGATCAGTCTGATGGCCTGGGCCCGACTGTTACTGGTTTGCGTCTCTACCAAAGTGCGCATCTGAATGCCGACAATGCCGAGGATGCCAAGTGCCATGACCACAATCGCGATCAGCGATTCAATGAGCGTCATGCCAGCTTGGCCTCGAGCCGTCCTAATTAACATGTGACATCCCCTTCCAGCCTGTTGATTCGACCCCCCGAAGAAATGCAGAGTGTCGTCACATAGGGAGATGCGACTCCTGCTGGAGATGGGGCGATAGTGAAACCAATTGCGTTCAGGCCTCCCGCTTTACCCCAGCGATCGACCATGTAATACGCTGTGTCAGCCTTGTTAACGAAGAACAACGACTTGAGTGGAGGGGATTTCTGAAGAATCACATCTGTTGCTGCATTGAACGTATTGTTGCCATTAACATCTAAATATACGAACCAGCCACAGCCCCAATCTGCGACGTCGGTGGATGTTGGGCAGTCCTGTGCGGTCAATGGGTTTTTCTGAACCACAATATTGCCTCCACGCTTGATCGCTTCCGTACGGGCAAGATACATGGTCGACGTGAAATTGTCGGCAGCGTCCCGGATTCGCCATTTCTCGATAATGGGTCGAAAACTCGGGGCGGCCAAGGCGGTGAGGATGGCGATGATGGCGATGACCACCATCAACTCGATGGCTGTGAAGCCCCGAGCGGTTCTGGGTCGACAGATGGTGTTTGATCGAGACATGGGTCGAAAGCTGGTTTGCGAAATGCTATCGCGGGCGGTGTTAGGGGGCCAGTTGCGGTGGACCAGCGGCCACACTCGTCAGATGAGTGGGCGGGCGGCTGCCTCGGCTGGTGCATTTCGGTGAGAATCGCCGCCATGGGCCGGCTCCCCAGCCCCCGGTCCTGCCTTCTGCGCTTCTCGAGTTCACCCATGCAAATTTATCGATCTTCCTTGCTGCGCTTCACGTCTCAAGGCCTGGCCGAATTCGATCCTGACGGCCTGCTTGCACTTCAGCTGGACCCGCATGGCCGATGGCGCGTGGAAGCCGCTGGCTCATGGCAGTCGCTGGCACCGCGCTTCGCAGGCGTGCCGGTGACGCACTGGCCGGACCGCATCATCGCCCCCGGCTTCATCGACATGCACATCCACTTCCCCCAGACGGATGTGATCGGCTCGCCAGCGGAAGGCCTGCTCCCCTGGCTGGAGAACTACACCTTCCCCCACGAGTCCCGCTTTGCCGACCCGGCCTATGCCGCCGAGGTGGCGACAGTGTTCCTGGACGAGTTGCAGCGCCACGGCGTCACCACGGCGCTGACGTTCGCCACCTCGCATCCGGCATCGGTAGATGCGCTCATGGGCGAGGCGCTCCAGCGCGGCCAGCGGCTGATCGCGGGCAAGGTGTTGCAGGACCGCCATTCGCCCGATGGCGTGCGCGACGAAACGGAGCAGTCGCTCATCGACACGGAAGCGCTCATCCAGCGCTGGCATGGGCGCGGCCGGCTGGGTTACGCGATCACACCGCGTTTCGCGCCCAGCTGCAGTGAGGCGCAGTTGCGCGGTGCGGGCGAGCTGGCTGCTCGGTATCCCGATGTGTGGATCCAGTCGCACGTGGCGGAAAACCTCGATGAAGTGCAGTGGGCACGCGAGCTGTTCCCTGCGGCGCGCAGCTATCTCTCCATCTATGACGACTTCGGCTTGATGCGTAAGCGGGCCGTCTATGCCCATTGCATCCACTTCGACGACGCGGACCGTGCGCTGATGCGTGACACCGGGACGGCCGCGGCGGTGAGTCCCACCAGCAATCTCTTTCTTGGCAGCGGCTTCTTCGATTACGAGGGCGCGCGGCGCATCGGTTTCCACCACGGGCTGGCGAGCGACGTGGGCGGCGGCACCAGCTTCAGTCCGTTCCACACCATGCTCGCGGCTTATTACGTCGGTCGCGAGGGGCAGACCAAGCCCGGGCTCAGTCTCAGTCCGCAGGAATTGTGGTGGCGGCACACGGGTGGCGCGGCCGAAGCCCTGGGGCTTGGCGGGGTCGTGGGCACGCTGCAATCGGGGACTGAGGCCGATTTCGTAGTGCTCGACCCCAAGGCGACGCCACTCCTGGCGCGCAAGACATCGCAGGCGAGCAGTCTCGACGAACTGCTGTTCGCGCTGATCGTGCTGGGGGACGACCGCGTCATCGAGCGCACGGTGACGGCAGGAAGCGGCGCATAGGGCTGATCCACGCCCGCGCCATACAGGCGGCGCGCTCCGCCTTGCAGTGAGCCCCGGTCTGCTCCCGATACTTTCAGCTCAACCCGAACAGAGGCTCCCTAGAATGCGGGACAGGAGTGACGCAATGAGCATCAAGAGCGACAAGTGGATCCGCCGGATGGCGGAACAAAACGGAATGATCGAGCCGTTCGAGCCCGGCCAGATCCGGGAACAAGATGGGCGCAAGATCATCAGCTACGGCACCAGCAGCTATGGCTACGATATTCGGTGCGCGCCGGAATTCAAGGTTTTCACGAACATCCACAGCACGGTGGTGGACCCGAAGAATTTCGACGAGAAGAGCTTCGTCGATTTCCACGGCGACAGCTGCATCATCCCGCCCAACAGTTTTGCGCTGGCACGCACCGTCGAGTACTTCCGCATCCCGCGCAACGTGCTCACGATTTGCTTGGGCAAGAGCACGTATGCCCGCTGCGGCATCATCGTCAACGTGACGCCCTTCGAGCCAGAGTGGGAAGGGTATGTGACGCTGGAGTTCAGCAACACCACGCCACTACCCGCTCGTATTTATGCCGGCGAGGGTTGTGCCCAGGTCCTGTTTTTCGAAAGCGACGAGGTCTGCGAGGTGAGCTACAAGGACCGGGGCGGAAAATACCAGGGCCAGGTCGGCGTCACCCTGCCCAAGGCATGACCGCTGCCGAACGACAGCGTCACGCTTGAGGCCAAGTCCTACGGCACACGCCTCGATTTTCGCAGGGCCCGGCTCGGATGGTAGTCATAGCATTTTGATACATCGATGCCATTGCAGTCTCGCTCGTCAATACAGTGATGGCCGAGGTGGCTTCGATACCCGTTGAATCGACTGCTCCAGAGGACGCCATCATGCTTGCTTTTCATCCGTCCAACTCAATCACTGCCCGCCGCGATGCCGACGCCGACGCCATGGCGGCGGCCCAGGCCAACACTGGGCTCAATGGCGCACGTTGCGGAATGGCTTACTGGCCGGCGCGTTCCATGGATGCATTTTTGCTCCGCATGGCGGCGCATGGACGCTGTGTGAGCGCGGCCATGATGCTGGGTGACCGCCGATATGCGGTGGAGCAGCTGGAGCACGCTTGGAGCCTTCCGGAAGATGTGACGCTGCAGGCACTGGCGGACGAGTTGGCGCCCTATTTCGCGGGGCGCTCGCCATTCGCCCGGGCGACTCGCAATTGAACCGCCAACGGTAGTTTTGACTTGCGACTTGGTCTTTCCTGTCATGCCGTTCGATGAGCGCCCATCGTAGGGCCATACGATGGCCGGAATTACCACATTTCGCGTCGCAAGGTTCGATATTCGTTGGATGCCCGTCCTGTCACAGGACGGGCATTTTTGTTTTCAAGGGCCTTGCACCGCACGAATCGAAATGCAGCGCGGTGATGTCGGCTTCCGAGTCAGTCCTACAAGCTGCTCAGTCGACTGCTTCAACCGTCGCTCCGGGGCGGCTTCTAGCATCCATGCACCACTTTTATTTCTAGAGAGCAACAGCGATGCCCACCATTCACCTGCATCCCAGCCAACGTCCTCACGACGAACCCGTCTCGTCCATGAAGTCCTGGGTCATTGGAATAGGCGCGGTGGTCATCGCCATCCAGCTGGCGGCAGTGGGCATGGTCGTCAGCGGGCAGGTAGAGCAGGCCTCGGCACGGCAGGCCGCGCAGCCGGTGCAGGTCAGTTCGACTGCCGACCTGCACCCCACCAACCTGGCGCGATGAGTCGGCGGCCGGTGCGCGTTTACGCTGTGGCACCACTGTCTCGCGGCCGGCAACTTCAATGCCATCGGTTCATCAACTCTTGCCGGCGGCGTGCATGACACGGTGAGTTCGGTGGCGGTGCGATTTAACATCCGCGGCCTGTACATGGTGCGCCGCAGGCGCGAGGGAGAGTGGGCATGAAATGGGAAGGCAACCGCGAGTCCGACAACGTCGAGGATCGCCGTGGCGCGGGCGGAGGCGGTGGGTTCCCCGTCTTCGGCGGGCGCGGCATCGGCATCGGCACCATCGTCATCGCCTTGGTGGGTGGGTGGATCTTCGGCATCAATCCGCTCACCCTGCTGGGCATGCTGAGCGGTGGCGGGGCACCGGCGCAAGTCCAGCAGGCGCCGGCCCAGCGCCCTCCCGCCGACGACAGCATGGCACGGTTCGTCTCCACGGTGCTGGCCGATACGGAAGACGTCTGGGGCGAGCTCTTTGCCAAGGGGGGGAGCCAGTACGCGCAGCCTCGGCTCGTGTTGTTCGACGGCCGCACGCCCACCGCCTGCGGCACAGGTCAGGCCGCGATGGGCCCCTTTTACTGCCCGGCCGATCAAAAGGTCTATATCGATTTGAGTTTCTACCGGACCCTCAAGACCCAGCTCGGTGCGCCCGGTGATTTCGCGCAGGCCTATGTCGTAGCACACGAGGTCGGGCACCATGTCCAGAACCTGCTGGGCATCAGCGCCAAGGTGGACCAGATGCGTGGACGCGTCAGCCAGACCGAATACAACCAGCTGTCGGTACGGCTGGAGCTGCAGGCCGACTGCTTCGCCGGCGTCTGGGCCCACCATGCTCAGAACGCGCGGCACATCCTGGAGCAGGGCGACGTGGAGGAAGCCATGAATGCGGCCGCGAAGATCGGCGACGATGCGCTGCAGCGCGCCAGCGGCGGTGCGGTGGTGCCCGACAGCTTCACCCACGGCTCCAGCGCGCAGCGGCAGCGGTGGTTCCAGAATGGCCTGCAAAACGGCAGCGTCAAGGGCTGCGATACCTTCTCGGCCCGGTCTCTGTGAGCAAGCCTTTTTCGCCGCAGATTCTTCGGAATCAGCGTCCAAATGGCCTCTGGCGCCCGTCCCTGTTGGGTATGTTGCTACTAAAAGCGTAGCATTTTTGCAACGCAGGCTTGGCGCCCACGCTTGCCGTGAGGGCGCTTCACATCGAAAAAATGGCCTTGTCGCGCCCTGGTGCGACAATAGAAGGCTCAAATGACAAGTTCCTTTTCCAATCTATCGCTGGCCGAGCCGCTGGCGCGTGCCGTGGCCGACATGGGCTACGAGTCCATGA
The DNA here is from genome assembly GCF_040365715.1 of Acidovorax sp. FG27. Classification (NCBI taxonomy): domain Bacteria; kingdom Pseudomonadati; phylum Pseudomonadota; class Betaproteobacteria; order Burkholderiales; family Comamonadaceae; genus Acidovorax; species Acidovorax sp. FG27. Next base: position 951,289 of record NZ_BAABVY010000009.1, on the reverse strand, counting down.
CGCCGATCCAGGCGCAGGCCATTCCCGTCGTGCTCACCGGCAAGGACGTGATGGGCGCCGCCCAGACGGGCACCGGCAAGACGGCCGCCTTCTCCCTGCCGCTGCTGCAGCGGCTGATGAAGCACGAAAACAGCTCCACCTCTCCCGCGCGGCACCCCGTGCGCGCCCTGGTGCTTCTGCCCACCCGCGAGCTGGCCGATCAGGTCGCTCAGCAGATCGCCCTCTACGCCAAGCACACCAAGCTGCGCAGCACCGTGGTGTTCGGCGGCATGGACATGAAGCCGCAGACCCTCGAGCTGAAAAAAGGCGTCGAGGTGCTGGTGGCCACGCCAGGCCGGCTGCTCGATCACATCGAGGCCAAGAACGCCGTGCTGAACCAGGTCGAGTACGTGGTGCTCGACGAGGCCGACCGCATGCTCGACATCGGCTTCCTGCCCGATCTGCAGCGCATCCTGTCGTACCTGCCCAAGCAACGCACCACGCTGCTGTTCTCGGCCACTTTCTCGCCCGAGATCAAGCGCCTGGCCAGCAGCTACCTGCAGGACCCTATCACCATCGAGGTCGCCCGGCCGAACGAAACCGCTTCGACGGTGGAGCAGCGCTTCTATTCCGCCTCCGACGACGACAAGCGGCGTGCCATCCACAAGGTGCTGAAGGACCGGGGCGTTCGCCAGGCCTTCATCTTCGTGAACAGCAAGCTCGGCTGCGCCCGCCTGGCGCGGTCGCTGGAGCGCGAGGGTTTGAAGACCGCCGCGCTGCATGGCGACAAGAGCCAGGACGAGCGCCTGAAGGCGCTGGAAGCCTTCAAGAAGGGCGAGGTCGATCTGCTGGTCTGCACCGACGTCGCTGCCCGCGGCCTCGACATCAAGGACGTGCCGGCGGTCTTCAACTTCGACGTTCCGTTCAACGCGGAGGACTACGTGCACCGCATCGGCCGCACCGGCCGCGCCGGTGCTTCGGGGCTCGCGGTGACGCTGGTGTCCAGCAGCGATGCGCGCCTGGTGGGCGACATCGAGAAACTGATCAAGAAGAAGATCGACCTGGAGCCGATCGAATTCGAGGCGGAGCGCCCCTCCGGCCGGTTCAACGATGGCCGCCGCGCCTGGCGCGAGGAGGAGCAGGCCGCCGCCAGCGGTGGCCGCGAGCGCCGCGAGTCGCGTACCTATCGCCAGTCCGCTGCGCCGCGCGACCCGTTCTTCGACAAGCCCTACCAGCCGACCAACGCGGGCGAAGGCGCGCCGGGCTGGGAGGCCGCCGCCAAGGCACAGCCCGCACGCAGCGGGATTTCCGCGAACATCAAGCCCCGCCGCAAGGTGGCTGCGCTGTTCAAGGCGCCGGTGCCGGGCGCGGTCGAGCCAGTGGCTCCAGCGCTGCAGACCGAAGCCTCCGAGCCCTCGTCCTGAACGGCTGAGGCCGGCGCCCCGCTTGCCGGCCCGCCTGCTGCCGGCCAGTCCGCCGATTCGCGCCGCGCTGAGGCTCGGGCTCGACGGCTGCTTTCCCCGCTTCGGCAAGCGCAGGGGCGCTCGTTCTTCATGGGGCCGGCGTCAGGCTCAACCCGGTGTCTGCGCTGCCTCGCAGTCCACATGCAGGTGCTCCCGCTCGGCCAGCGTCGCGCCAAACCTGACGGCGCTGAGGCACCCACCCCAGACGCAGCCGGTGTCCAGCCCCAGCAGCCGGGGGCGGTTCAGCCATCCCAGGGTGGACCAGTGTCCGAATGCGATCAACGTGCCCTCGGTACGCCTTCCGGACGCCTCGAACCAGGGCACCAGGCCCTCTGGCGGCTCCGCAGCCGATTCGGTGCTGTCGAAATCCATGGTTCCATCCGGGGTGCAGAACCGCAGTCGCGTGAGGGCATTCACGATGACGCGCAGGCGGTCGGGGCCCTGCAGGTCGTCACTCCACCGGGCGGGCGTGTTGCCGTACATGCTCCGCAGAAAGTCCGGCCACTGCGGACTGCACAGCACCGACTGCACCTCACCTGCATAGGCGAGCGCGTCCTGCGCCGTCCACTGCGGCAGCACGCCGGCATGCACCATCAGCAGCGATTCACCCGCCAGCGTGCAGGTGCGCGCCAGCGGTTGCCGGCGCAGCCAGTCGAGCAGGCCGTCCCGGTCGGGCGCCTGCAGGACATCCGCCAGCGTATCCCTGCGCGACGGTGCGCGTACCCCGTGCGCGGCCGCCAGCAGGTGCAGGTCGTGGTTGCCGAGCAGGGCGCGTGCGCTGTCGCCCCATTGCATGCAGCGACGCAGCACCGCGGCCGACGCTGGTCCCCGGTTCACCAGGTCGCCCAGCAGATAAAGCGTGTCCCGGCTGGGCGAAAAGCCCATTCGGTCCACCAGTCTTTGCAGTGCGCCATCGCAGCCCTGCACGTCGCCAATACAGTAAATCGCCATCGGATATCCACTTGCTCATCGAAGTGGGGCATTTTGCGCGAGGGGCGTCGCTGCGTGGTGGGCGGGGATGCATTTCGGGAATCGGACGCAGGCGAGTGCTTGCCGTGCGGCCGTTTCGCGGTCCATGCGTCAGTGGCGCTCGCCCTGGCGGCCATCGATCACCGGGATGCTGAAACGCAAATACCGGGAACGGGAAGGCAGGCGAGGGAAACCGATGGCCGGTGCATTCGTGGGTTTATCCCGCAGGCCGTGTGAGACGCGGCGCGTTTCTTTCTCCAACGTCTGCCCTGCAGTGGCGCGACCCGGCAGCGTTTCTCCACTTTTTATCGCGGATTTTCCACGGCGTCCTGGCCAACGAGGTATTGAGAGACGAAAACATTCCTATAATGCGGCCTTCATTCATTTGTGTCGCACATCACACCATGACCACCAGCTATAAAGATCTGCTCAAGCAACGCGAAGCCCTGGAGCAACAAATCAGCGAGGCCCGCCGCCGTGAATTGTCCGACGCGGTCGCCCAGGTGCGCAGCTTGATCGCTGAATATGGCTTGACGGCGCAAGACGTGTTTCCTTCGGGCCGCTCATCCACCCGTGCATCCACCAGCGGCACGAAGGTCGCTCCCAAATACCGCAATCCCGCCACGGGCCAGACCTGGACCGGCCGGGGCAAGGCTCCGAAGTGGATCCAGAACGAAAGCCGCGAGAAATTCGCCATCTGATGAAAATGGCATGAATGGAAGGTCGGGTGATTCCTATGGCCCTCCCGCCTTCGATCGTGCCATGCACGCTTGCGTGCTGAAAAAAGGAGAACCCGCCTACCCGGCGGGTTTTTTTTGGCCTCGTCGACGGTACCCCCGCCCGCGAATGCAGGGCGCGGCGCGCACTGACAGCAGGCAGCGTGTATTCGTTTCACAATGGGACGCGGTGTTTCGTCGCTGCGGCGCCGCTGTAAGGTCTGGACGCGCGGGAGCGCAGGCATGAGCGGGCCGACTGCTGTGACGGTTCGACCCCTGCGGTCCGCCGTTCCATGCGCAACAGCAGGCTCCAGCAGCACAGGGGAGCCGGCCGGCCGTTCGAAATGGCGTTCAAAACTGCGAAAGCCGGTTTCGAAAGCACCCGCGACACCGCGAATTTCATTTGTCCACAGGAGCCTCCATGCCCACGAGTCCTTCATTCACGCACCCGTTTTCTTCGACGTTGCAATCATTTACCACGGCAGGGGGCAGACAGGGCCAGTTCTATTCGCTGCCGGCCCTGGCGGAGCAGTTCCCATCGGTGGCTCGGCTGCCCGTGTCGCTTCGCATCGTGCTGGAATCGGTATTGCGCAACTGCGATGGCCGCAAGGTGACGGCCGAGCATGTGCATCAGCTGGCGCACTGGCAGCCGAATGCGGCACGTACCGAAGAGATTCCCTTCGTCGTTTCTCGGGTGGTACTGCAGGATTTCACCGGCGTTCCCTTGCTGGCCGATTTGGCCGCGATGCGCAGCGCGGCCCAGCGGCTTGGAAAGAACCCCAAGAAGATCGAGCCGCTCGTTCCGGTGGATCTGGTGGTGGACCATTCGGTCATGGTCGACTATTACGGCACCAAGAAGGCGCTCGATCTGAATATGAAGCTCGAGTTCCAGCGCAACCGTGAACGTTACGAATTCATGAAATGGGGCATGCAGGCTTTCGCGACCTTCGGCGTGGTGCCGCCCGGATTCGGCATCGTCCATCAGGTCAACCTCGAATATCTGGCCCGGGGGGTGCATAAAACCCGGGACGGCATCCATTACCCTGACACGCTGGTCGGCACCGACAGCCATACCACCATGATCAACGGTATCGGCGTGGTGGCGTGGGGCGTGGGCGGTATCGAGGCCGAGGCGGCCATGCTGGGCCAGCCGGTCTATTTCCTGACCCCGGACGTCGTCGGTTTCGAATTGACAGGGCGGCTGCGCGAAGGCGTCACTGCCACCGACCTGGTGCTGACGGTGACCGAGATCCTGCGCCGCCACAAGGTGGTCGGCAAGTTCGTCGAATTCTTCGGCGAGGGCACGCGCACGCTGTCGCTGCCCGACCGGGCGACCATCGGCAACATGGCGCCGGAGTATGGCGCAACCATGGGTTTCTTCCCGGTCGACGAAAAGACCATCGACTATTTCAAGGGCACCGGGCGCACCCGCGCCGAGATCGAAGCCTTCGAGGGCTATTTCAGGGCGCAAGGCCTCTTCGGCGTGCCCCAGGCCGGCGACATCGACTACTCGCAGGTGGTCCGCCTGGACCTCGGCGACGTCACGCCAAGCCTGGCCGGCCCCAAGCGCCCGCAGGACCGGATCGAGCTGGGGCAGGTCGCCAGCCAGTTCGCCGCGCTCTTCTCGCAGCCCGCCGCCGAGAACGGATTCAACCGCCCGGCCGAGCTGTTGCACACCCGGCACCACATCCACCGCCGGGGCGAAGAAGCCCGGCCGCGCCCGCCGCAGGAAAAGCCGGCGCCAGAGGGCGGACCGCGCTTCCTGGTGGAGATGGAGCAGAACAAGCCCAAGCTCGCGGTCCAGCGGTCGCAGGCTGACGCGAAGCTGCCGGTGAAGGGGGCGGACACGACCATCGGCAATGGCGACGTGCTGATCGCCGCCATCACCAGTTGCACCAATACGTCCAACCCCAGCGTGCTGCTGGCCGCGGGCCTGCTGGCCAAGAAGGCCGTCGAGGCGGGCCTGAAGGTGCAGCCGCACATCAAGACGTCGCTCGCGCCCGGTTCGCGCATTGTCACCGAGTACCTGACCGAGACCGGGCTGATGCCTTACCTGGAAAAGCTCGGATTCGCCCTGGCAGGCTACGGCTGCACCACCTGCATCGGCAATGCCGGCGACCTGGCGCCGGAACTGAACGAGGCCATCACCGGCAACGACCTGGTGTGCGCGGCCGTGCTGTCGGGCAATCGCAACTTCGAGGCGCGCATCCATCCCAACATCAAGGCCAACTTCCTGGCCAGCCCGCCGCTGGTGGTGGCCTATGCCATCGCGGGCACGGTGCTGCGCGACCTGATGACCGAGCCGGTCGGGCGGGGCCGGGGCGGGCGCGAGGTGTACCTGGGCGACATCTGGCCGTCCAGCGACGAAGTGCAGGAACTGATGAAATACGCCATGAACGGCAAGGCGTTCAAGGCGAACTATGCCAAGGTCAAGACCGAGCCCGGCGCCCTCTGGAACAACATCCTGGGCGTCACGGGCGACACTTATGTCTGGCCCGCCAGCACCTATATCGCCGAGCCGCCGTTCTTTGCTCAGTTTGCTATCGATCCGATAGCAGAAGGCCCTGATGGATCAAGCGCGGGAGGCCAAAAGGTTGGTGAAACCGTGCAGGGCGCGCGCATCATGGCGCTGTTCGGCGACTCGATCACCACCGACCACATCTCCCCGGCCGGGTCCATCAAGGAAACGTCTCCGGCCGGCCAGTGGCTGCTGCAGCACGGCGTGCTGAAGGCCGACTTCAACAGCTACGGTGCGCGGCGCGGCAACCACGACGTGATGATGCGCGGCACCTTCGCCAACGTGCGCATCAAGAACCTGATGATTCCGCCTCTGCCGGACGGATCGCGCGAGGAGGGCGGCGTTACCCTGTTCCAGAACGAGGGGCCGCTGCAGGGCAGCAAGATGTTCATCTTCGATGCCGCCATGCAGTACATCGCGCATGAAACGCCCACGGTGATCTTCGCCGGCGAGGAATACGGCACCGGCTCCAGCCGCGACTGGGCGGCCAAGGGCACGCAGCTGCTGGGGATCAAGGCGGTCGTCGCACGCAGCTTCGAGCGCATCCACCGGTCGAACCTGGTGGGCATGGGCGTGCTGCCGCTGCAGTTCCGTGGCGACGACTCCTGGCAGTCGCTCGGCCTGCGGGGCGACGAAGTGATCGATGTGCTGCCCGATGCGGCGCTGACGCCACAAAGCGATGCCCGGTTGGTCATCCACCGCGCCGACGGGTCCCGCCGGGAAGTGGTGGTCACCCTGCGCATCGACACGCCCATCGAGGTCGATTACTACCGCGCCGGCGGCATCCTGCCCTACGTGCTGCGCCAGCTGTTGAGCTGACGCGGTTGCGTCGCCGCGGGGCGCCGATCATCCGGCCCCGCGGCCGATAGCCGGAGGCTTACGGTCGGGGCCGGCCACACGTTTTTGTCGATAGACGGTCGTGCATGAGCGTCTATACACTTGTGTCGACATGTATTCGCCGGCCCGCATCGTCCCCGCATGAGTGAACCGCCCCACCGGCCACCCGCTCCGTTGCCGCCGCGGCTGTCCGTCTCGCATTGGCTCCGGGCACCGGCGGTGACCGTGGTGGTCATCGTCTGCGCGCTGGCCTTCCTGCTGGCGAACATGCTCCGGCTCCCGTTGTGGGGCGCCGGCGGCCTGGCGGGCCTGGAGCTCTTTTTCGACCTGGTCGTGGTGCTGCTGGGGTTCATGTCGGTGGCCCTGTCGCTGCACACGCTCGAGCTGGAGCCGGACCGGCGGGTCCATCTGCTGGCCGCAGGGATCGCCGTGGCGGCAGTCGCCAATTTTCTCCATGCGATGCTGCTGCAGGCGTTCGCCGCCTCGCCAGCGCCGGCTGGCCAGCAGGACATGTCGGCCTTCTACGAGCTGTGCGCCCGGCTGGTGGAAGGCCTGGCGTGGTCGATGTATGCCTTCGGCCTGCGCATGCGCGGGCGGGGCACGCTCTGGGCGGCAGGGGCGTGCGTGCTGGCCCTGGTCCTGGCGTGGCTGGGGGCAGGGGCGCTGCCCGCCCGCCTCGCATTGGCTTCTGGCCCGAGCCACGGCCTGGGCCTGCAGTGGCTGAGCACGGCGTGCCTGGTGGTGGCGGCGCTCATGCTCTGGCGCGGGCGCCAGCTGCCCGGCGCGGGCCGCGACCGGGAGCTGGCCTGGTCGGCCGCCGTGCTGGGGCTGGCCCAGCTCGTGGCCCTGCTGCCTTCCAGCAACTGGCCGCAGGCGGCGGAGCTGGTGTCCCATGGCCTGCGCGTGCTGGCCTATGCGCTGCTGTTCCAGGCCATGTACACCTCGGGCATTCGCCAGCCCTTCCTGCGTGCCCGCGAGATCGAGGCCCAGCTGCGCGACAGCGAGATGCGGCTGCACCTGCTGGGCCGCAATCTGCCCGACAGCGTGACCTACCAGTTGCTGCGCGACCACGACGGCCAGCGCCGCTTCGTCTACATGGGCGAGGCGGTGGAGCGCCTGGTGGGCGTGCGCGCCGAGGATGCGCTGCGCGACCCGGCCCTGCTCTACGACCGCATCCGGGCGAGCGACCGCGTGCTGAACGACCGGGTGGAGGAGCAATCCTTCCAGTCGATGCGGGTGAGCGACAACGTGGTGCGGGTGGTGCGCACGGACGGGCAGGTGCGCTGGATCCGCATGAGTTCGTCGCCGCGCGCGCTGCCCGACGGCCGGGTCATCTGGGACGGCGTGGCGACGGACGTGACCGAGCAGCGGGAACACGAACGGCTCGCCCGCCGTCGCGGTGCGCAGCTCGACGGGCTCTTGCGCAACCTGCCCGGCGGGGTGGCCCGCATCGGCGCCGACCTGCGGCTGCTCTACGTGAACCCCTTGCAGGCGCAGTGGCTCGGCACCGACGTCGGCGCGCTCGAAGGGCAACTGCTGGGCGACGTGCTGCCCCCGGTGGTGCTGGCCCAGGCCATGCCGCACCTGCAGCGCGCGCTGGCGGGGCACACGGCGGTGTTCGAAAACCGCATCGACTATGCCGACGGGCCGCAGTTCCGCCACACCACTTTCGCGCCGGAATTCGGCCTCGACGGCGGCGTGGTGGCGGTGGTCAGTTTTGCCTACGACCTCACCGCCCAGCGCCGCCTGGCCTCCGAGCTGGAGCAGCAGAGGGGCCGCCTGGCCGTGCTGGTCAACTCGATCCCCGACATGGTGTCGCTCAAGGATGCAGGCGGCCGCTACCTGCTGACCAATCCGGCCTTCGAGCGCTGGGTCGGCCGGCCCGAGCGCGAGATCGTCGGCCAGACCGACGACGCCCTATGGCCGCCCGCCGAGGCGCTCCGCATGCGCGAGCTGGACGCGCGGGCCATGGCGGCGTGGCACCCGCTCGTGGTCGAGGAAGAGCTCACGCTGGCCGAAGGCGGCACCTGCTGCTTCGAAACCATCAAGACTCCCATCCGCGACGCACAGGGCCGCGTCACCGGCCTGCTGGGCGTGTGCCGCGACATCACCGACCGCAAGCGCGCCGAGCAGGAGATCGAGCGGCTGGCCTTCTACGACGCGCTCACCAGCCTGCCCAACCGCCGCCTGCTGCTCGACCGGCTGCAGCGGGCCACGGCCGCGTCCCAGCGCCATGGCCGGCCCGGCGCGCTGCTGTTCATCGACCTCGACAATTTCAAGGACCTCAACGACACCCTGGGCCACGACATGGGCGACCGCCTGCTCGCGCAGGTCGCGCAGCGGCTGGTGCGCTGCGTGGGCGCGACCGACACGGTGGCCCGCTTCGGCGGCGACGAGTTCGTCGTCATGCTGGAGGATCTCGACGCCTCGACCACCGAAGCCGCGGCGCAGGCCGAGCAACTGGCCGACCGGCTGCTGGCCTGCCTGAACGAGCCGTTCGCGCTGGGGGCCCAGCAGCACTTCAGCACGCCCAGCATCGGCATCACCTTGTTCGGCGACCAGCCCTGCAGCGTGGACGAACTGCTCAAGCGTGCCGATCTGGCCATGTACCAGGCCAAGGCCGCCGGGCGCAACACGCAGCGGTTCTTCGACCCGAACATGCAGGCCCACGCCAATGCCCGCTCGCACCTGGAGGCCGACCTGCGCCAGGGCCTGGCGCGGGGCGAGCTGTGCGTGCACTACCAGCCCATCGTGGACGGCCGCACGCGCATCTGCGGCGCCGAGGCGCTGGTGCGCTGGCCCCACCCCGAACGCGGGATGATCAGCCCGGTCGATTTCATTCCGCTGGCCGAGCAGACCGGGCTGATCCTGCCGCTGGGCCGGTTCGTGCTCAAGTCCGCGTGCGAGCAGCTGGTGCGCTGGTCGCGCCATGCCGATACGCGCCATCTCACCGTCTCGGTCAACGTCAGCGCGCGGCAGTTCCGCCAGCCCGGCTTCGTGGGCGAGGTGCTGGACGTGCTGCGCGATACCGGCGCCGAGCCGCGCCGCCTCAAGCTCGAGTTGACCGAGAGCATGCTGCTGGGCGACATCGAGGACACCATCGGCCGCATGAGCCAGCTCCAGAGCGAGGGCGTCGGCTTTTCGCTGGACGACTTCGGCACCGGCTATTCGTCGCTCAGCTACCTCAAGCGCCTGCCGCTCGACCAGGTCAAGATCGACCAGGGCTTCGTGCGCGACGTGCTGACCGATCCCAACGACGCCGCCATCGTGCGCACCATCCTGGCCCTGGCCGACAGCCTGGACCTGAACGTGGTGGCCGAGGGGGTGGAGACCACAGGGCAGCTGTCGTTCCTGAAACTGCACGGCTGCAACGGCTTCCAGGGCTATCTCTTCGGCCGCCCCGGGCCCGCCGACGCGCTGGAGGCGGCCATGTCGGCGTCCCATTGAACGGCCCCACGCCAGCGGTTTGACGCAGCGCGGGTGCGCGCTCGACGGGCGCCCGCACAATCGCGGCATGCAGCAGAACAAACAGGTGGTGTTGATCGCCGGCGGCGGGATCGGCGGTCTGGCGGCGGCCATCGCGGCTTCACGCGCCGGCTGTGCCGTGCGGCTCTTCGAGCGGGCGCCCGCCTTCGCCGAGGTCGGCGCCGGGCTGCAACTGGGTCCGAACGGCGTGCGGCGGCTGCGCGACTGGGGCCTGGAGCGCGCGCTGCAGGCCGTCGCGGCCTTCCCCGAACGCCTGCAGGTGCGCAGCGCGGTGACCGGCGCCGAACTGGCCGCCATGCCGCTCGGCGCCGACATCGCCCGGCGCTACGGTGCCGCCTACGCCACCCTGCACCGGGCCGACCTGCACGGGCTGCTGCTCGGGGCGGCGCAGTCGCAGGGTGATCTGCAAACGCATCTGGCCGATGCCGTGGCCCGGCACCGGCAGAGCGACGGGCAGGTCACCGTCACGCTCACGAGCGGCGCCACCGCGGCGGGCGACGTGCTGATCGGCGCCGACGGCCTGCGCAGCGTGACGCGGGCGCAGTTGCTGGGCGAGCAGGCCGCCCGCGCCTCGGGGCATCTCGCCTATCGTGCCATGGTCCGGCAGGCCGACCTGCCCGCTGCGCTGCGCACGGCGCAGGTCACCGCGTGGCTGGGGCCGCGGCTGCACGTGGTGCAGTACCCCGTGCGCCGGGGCGAGTGGATGAACATAGTGGCGATCCGCCATGGCACCCCGCCCGCCGACCTGGACGGGTGGGACCATGCCGCCAACGCCGCCGACCTGGAATCCGCCCTGTCGGGCACCTGCGCGCCCTTGCAGGACACGGTGCGCGCCGTGCCACGGGCCGGCTCAGGCTGGCGCCTCTGGCCGCTGTCCGACCGCCCGCCGGTGCGCGGCCCGCTCGATCTGGCCCGAGGCCGGGTGGCCCTGCTGGGCGACGCGGCGCACCCCATGCGGCCCTATCTCGCCCAGGGCGCGGGCATGGCCATCGAGGACGCGGCGGCCCTGCAAGCCGCTCTGGAGGCGGCGGGCACGCCCATGGCGGACCGGCTGCGCCACTACGCCAGCCAACGCTGGCAGCGGGTGGCCCGGGTGCAGGCGCGCGCGCAGCGCAACGGCCGCATCTTCCATGCCGTGGGGCCGGTGCGTTGGGGGCGCGACTTGGCGCTGCGCTGGGGTGGCGCGCGGCTGCTGGATCTGCCCTGGCTATATGGCGGATGAGCCCGCACGCTGAAGCAGCCGGTTCGAAGGCGGGTGTTTTAAGTTGGCCCCCACCGACAACCCACGCGCGGTGCCGGGGCTGCAAGCCTGGAGCCTCGCCATGCTGGCGGGCCTGATGCTGGTACTGGCCACGGTACTGCGCCGCAAGGTGGGCTGATCGGGGCCGTCGAGCGGCTGGGCGCGGTAAAGGCACCGCTGCGCCGCGCTCCCGGTGGCCGCACATGGCGGCCCACTGCACCGGGTTTGCGATGAAGGTCCTGGCTGGCGCCCTTGCAAGGGCGCCAGGCTCACATGGCCTTGAACAGGTGGGCGTACAGCCGGCTCACCGCCAGCCGCTCGGGGCGGGCGTGCAACTGCAGGTGCAGCCGCCCGGATTCATCGCGCAGCGCGGCGGCCACCGCGTCGGCCCGCACCACGGTTCCCCGGTGGACTTGCCAGAACTGTTGCGCATCCAGCTGCGCGGCCAGCTCCTTCAGGGGGGTGCGCACCAGGTATTCACGCGAAGCCGTGAGCACGCGCACGTACTTGTCGGCCGCCTCGAAGTAAATCACATCGCGCACCGGCACCAGATGGATCTGGGTGCCCACACCGGCCTGCAGCATCTGCAGCGGCTCGCCCACGCGGTGGGGCGCGGCGGCCGCCCCGGCTGACGCCAGAGGCAGGGCGGTGAGCGCCCGCAACTGCGCCAGTACCGCCTCCAGCGCGCCCGATTCGGCGCGGGTGTCCGGTCCGGCGCTGCGGCCGGGCTCGGCGCCCGGCGCCATGGCCGCGGCAGCCGGTGGCAGGGCACCCCGCAGCCGTTGCACCGTGCGCAGCAGGCGCTGAGGTTGTATGGGCTTCAGCACGTAGTCGATAGCCTGCGCTTCGAAAGCCTGCACCGCGTACTGGTCGTAGGCGGTCACGAAGACCAGGGCGGGAAAGGGCGCACCTTCGGGCCATGCGTCGGCCAAGGCATGGGCCGCGTCCAGCCCGTCCTGGCCCGGCATGCGGATGTCGAAGAACAGCACGTCGGGTCGCCGCGCCAGCGCCTCGCGCACGGCGGAATGGCCGTCGCCGACGCTCGCCACCACCTGCAGCTCGGGCCAGGCGCTCGCCAGTTCCTGGCGCAGCGCCTCGGCCAGCAGGGGTTCGTCCTCTGCGATCAGCGCACGGGGTGGTCGAGCTGGCATGGCGGCAGGTCCTGTGATGGCGGTGGGGTCTGTGGTTTCAAGGGAAATACGACGGTAGCGCTTGTCCCGCCTGCACTGGGTGCTATCAATTGGATAGTGGCGTGCGTTCCGTAGAGCGTCGCCAGGCGCTCGCGCACCTGCACCAGGCCGAACGCGCCGCCCTCGGCGGTCGGCGTGCCCGCGGCTGGCGCCGTCCAGCCCGGCGGCAGGCCGGCGCCATCGTCCTGCACGGTCAGCTCCAGCCGCTGCGGCAGATCGGCGGTGGCGTCGATCAGCCGGGCGCGCACGGTGATGCGGCCACCCGCCAGCACCGGCTCCAGCCCGTGGCGGATGGCGTTTTCCACCAGCGGCTGCAGCAGCAGCGGCGGCACCGGCACGGCCTGCAGCGCGGCGGGCAGATCGAGTGTGAAAGCCAGGCGAGGGCCCATGCGCACGGCCATCAGCTCCAGGTAGTCGCCCAGCCGGGCGAACTCATCGGCCAGCGGATGCAGGGTGACGCGGGAGGCGCCGAGCGTGGCCCGCAGGTAGTCGATGAGGTGGTCCAGCATCGCCTGGGCGCGCCGGGGGTCGCTGGCCACCAGCACCCGCAGATTGGCCAGCGTGTTGAACAGCATGTGCGGCTCCAGTTGCGACTGCAGCAGCGCCAGCCGGGCTTCGGCGGCGTCGCGCTGCGCCTGGGCCACGCTGGCGATGAGGAACCGCGCCTTGCCCTGGCTGTAGAAGAAGAAGGACAGGGCCACGCTGGCGAGGAGGGTGATGACCAGCGGAGAGCTCAGCATCAGCGGGGAGGCGAAGTGGGTCAGATGCAGCGGGCGGCCGCTGTACCAGCTGCCCACCGCCATGCCGACGCAGTACCCGAACACGGAGCCGGCGCCCACCAGCAGCCAGCCTTGCAGCCCGCGCCCGCCGCCGGGCCAGGGAATGGCGCGGCGGCGCGAGAACCACAGCCGCGAGAGGTCGATGCTGAGCCAGCTGCACAGGCCGATGGACAGCGAATAGACCAGGTTCTCATCCAGCCGCGCGTGGCCTACCAAGGTCAGGCCCGTGGCGATGAGCACGGAGCAGGCCACCACGAGCGCGCCATGGCGCAGGAGTTCGGATCGGGTTTGCGGCTGCATGGGGTGCTTGGGGTCGAAGGGGGAATGGGTGGGTAGCGGCGACGGAGGGTGGCGAGCCCGCGGCCCTGATTGTGCGGGGCCGGCGAAGTGAGCGAATCGGCAGGTCTACAGGACCGGTCTAAAGGTCGGCGGGCGGGCCGCGTCATCGTTGCACGATCGAACGCATGTCTCGCCACGCAGCCGCGCCGGGCCGTCCGGTGGCACCCAGCGCCAGGCTCCAGAGCCGGATCGCCCGTGCCAGGAAGCAACCGGTGCCCACGCCATAGGCGGCGGCCACGGCCAGCACGAAGCCGGCGCCGTGCCGGGCGCCCAGCGCCGTTTCCAGCCCCACGGCATATTTCAGGCCGAACAGCGCCAGGATCAGCAGCAGTGGCGCGGTGCTGCCCGGCAGATGGAAGCGCCGCGCCGCGCGTTCATACCGCGTGCCGGCCGGTGCATCGGGGCGAAGCCACCGCAGCAGGCCGCTGGTGGCGGCGGCCAGGGCCAGCCACATTGCCAGCGGCAACCAGATCATGCCGCCAGCGCGCCCGACCGACACCACCCCCCAGGCGCCAAGCCCGGCCATGGCCAGCGGCAGCGCCACCGAACGCACCAGGCCCACGCTGCGCGGCCGCAGTTGTGACAGTCCCCAGGCCACCAGTGCGGCCAGCAGCAGCCACACCCACCCGGGCGTGGCACGGAGGGCGGCCGCCAACGCCTGGGGGCGGTGCATGACGAGATCGAGCAGCATGGCGATGAATCCTTTGCAAGCCCCTGAACGGTGGGGCGCCAGCGCACTGTCCGCCGCGGCCGGCGCGCTCGCCATCGCCGTGAGACGAATCCGCCGGGCGGCGGCGCGAACCGCGGCGCAGCGGTGCCAGCGGTGGCAGCGGTGCAAGTGGTGCCAGTGGCGCGTGGGGCGATGAATGCGGCTCGCACACGGCGCCGTCACGCCCTGCGCACATAATTCCGGGCTTTGGAACTGATGCAGAGATCTCCGTGGACATTGTTTTGCTGCTGAAGGCCGCCGTCATGGGCGTGGTCGAAGGCTTGACCGAGTTTCTTCCCGTGTCCTCGACGGGCCACCTCATCCTCGCCGGCGCGCTGCTCGGCTTCGACGACGACAAGGCCAAGGTCTTCGACATCGCCATCCAGACGGGCGCGATCTTCGCGGTGATCCTCGTCTACTGGCAGAAGATCCGCGCCACGCTGGTCGCGCTGCCCACGCAGCGGCAGGCGCAGCGCTTCGCGCTCAACGTGCTGATTGGCTTCCTGCCGGCGGTGGTGCTGGCGCTGCTGGTGGGCAAGGCCATCAAGGCCCATCTGTTCACGCCCACGGTGGTGGCCAGCACGTTCATCATCGGCGGCTTCATCATCCTCTGGGCCGAAAAGCGCCCGCGCACCGCCATCCGCGTGGAGTCGGTGGACGACATGACCCCGCTCGACGCGCTCAAGGTGGGCCTGGTGCAGTGCCTCGCCATGGTGCCCGGCACCAGCCGCAGCGGCGCCACCATCATCGGCGGCATGCTGCTGGGCCTCTCGCGCAAGGCCGCGACCGACTTTTCGTTCTTCCTGGCCATCCCCACGCTGATCGGCGCGGGGGTCTACAGCCTCGTCAAGGAACGCCATCTGCTTGCCTGGTCCGATGCGCCCATGTTCCTCACCGGCCTGGTATTCGCCTTTGTCAGCGCGCTGGTCTGCGTGCGCTGGCTGCTGCGCTACATCAGCACGCACAGCTTCGTGCCGTTCGCCTACTACCGCATCGTGTTCGGCGTGATCGTGCTGTGGACGGCCTGGAGCGGGGCGGTGGCCTGGGTGGACTGACCTCCCGGGCAAGGGGGGGCGCGGGCAGCCGCCGTCAGGGCCTTGCGCTCGCCGCACGTCCTGCGGCGTCAGCTCGACGACAGCGCCAGGTCGCCCGTGTTGCGGCGCACGCAAAACCGGCCGCTCTGCTTGCCGTGGTACATCGCGGCGTCGGCCAGCTTGATGAGCGTGGCCGCGTCGTGCGCGTCGGTCGGCGCCAGCGCATAGCCGATGGTCAGGCCCACCCGGATCTCGTGCGTGCCCACGGCAAAAGGCTGGCGGAAGGCGCCCAGCAGCTTGTGGCCCAGCTCGTGCGCCTGCTCGGGGTCGGGCAGTTCCCCAGCCATCACCACGAACTCGTCGCCACCGATGCGTGCCACGGTGTCAGCATGGCGCAGGTGCTCGCGCAGCCGCGCCGTCACCGCGACCAGCAACTGGTCGCCCACGTCGTGGCCATACTGGTCGTTCACCGGCTTGAAGCCGTCCAGATCGAGCACGTACACCGCCAGCAGCCCGCCCGCGCGCGACTTGGGCAGCGCGGCATGCAGGGCGATGTCGAGGCCGCGCCGGTTGGGCAGATCGGTCAGCGGGTCGCTGTGCGCGAGCGAGCGCATGGCGTCGCGTTCGTGCTGGGCGCGCGCGGCTTCGTGCCGAAGCTCCGCCGTGCGCAACCCCAGCATGCGCATGAAAAGCAGCATGTCGACGGCCGAGCTGAGCTGAAAGAGGTGCATCGTCCAGCCATTGGCCGGTAGCCGGCCTTGCACCAGCAGGCCCAGGGCGATGGCGCCGAGCAGGTAGATGCCCCAGGCGGTGAGCAGCGTGCCGCCCAGCGGGTCGCGCCGGGCCACCAGCCGCAGCGCGGCCGGCACGCTGATGATGGAGGGCAGCGGACCAAGCACGCTCAGCACCATCATCGCCCCGCGCGTGGTGAGGATGTCCAGCAGAAAGGCCACCCCGCAGGCGGCCGTGGCGCAGGCCCCCGCCCGCATGATGCGCAGGATGCGCGAACCCGGCTGCAGCTGCTGGAGCACATGGCCCATGAAGAGAAACGACGCGGTGGCGGCCGCACTGCTGAGCAGCACGCCGATGTGCTGCTCCATCCACAGATGGCCGGGCCACAGAAACTGTCCGCCCACGCCGAAGAACTGCAGCGAGAAGCCGGCACTGCCCGTCACCAGCACCGCGTAGTAGCCGAACAGGCGCTGGCGCAGCGTGATCCACTGCGCGAGGCTGTAGACGATCAGGCAGGCCGCCAGTCCGGCGAACAGGCCTTGCAGCATCTGCTCGCGCAGGGCCAGCGGATGGAGCAGGTGCTTCTCGCCGATGGTGATGGGCGCGATCATGCCGCCGCCGGTGCGCAGGCGGATGAAGAGTTCGTGGTCTGCCCCGGGGGCGACATCCAGGTCCAGCGCCGGCGTGCGCCAGTGCAGTGTCCGCCCCGCCAGCGGCTGCAGGTTGCCCAGCGCGGCATGCTGGCGCACGCTGCCGTCGCGCACCAGATAGACGTCGATCTCGTGCAGCAGGGGATAGTCGATGTTGACCGTCCGTGACACCGGGCTGCCTGCAGGCCCCGCCGGCACGCGCAGGACCAGGCGCAGCCAGACCGCATCGGTGCGCACCCCGAGCGAGCCGGCGGGCCTGGTGACGGCGCCGAAGGCCCCGAGCTCGCGCATCACGTCATTCACGGTCAGTTCCCGCGTCGGGTCGGACCGCATCGAGAGATAGGGCCAGGCGCTGGTCGGCGCGGCACCGGGCGGCAGCTCCAGCACCGGCTGGGCCAGCGCGCCGGGGCCGCAGAACAATGCCCACAGGAGCGCCAGCATCCACCCGATCCGCCCCGCCCGTGACGCGCCGGCCGCCCATGGCGCCGATCCGGCTTGAAGGCTGGGCCGGGCACCGGCGGTGGGTGCGGCGGGGAAGACGCTACGAAGCGGCGACGGCATGGCAGGGTGGGGCGAGGCGAAGCGGGGCGGGGCGGAACCGATCGGCTGGATGGTCGGTCTGTCGGTCAGCGAGGCATGCCGGAGGCAGCGGCCGGCGCGCCGCCGGTTCCGTGCGTGCCCGCCGACAACCAGGATCCGGTGGTCGTCAATCGGTCCTCGAGGCGATTGAGCCACCGGGGGGCTCGCGGGTCATCGCTCCAGCCCGCCACGCACCGTCCCAGCTGGTGCAGCACCTGGGCGGGCAGCTTGAGCGGACGGGTCTGGTCCATCAGCATCTTGACCAGCAGGTGGTAGCCCAGCACCCGCGTGAAGCTGCGCGACAGGGAGAACTGCGGCCAGACCCAGCGCGCCACGGTGTCCACCAGGCGGCACGCGCCGAGCAGCGCCCAGAACAGCAGCCACGAAGGCCAGGGCGCACGCTGCCGGTTCAGCGCCAGCTCGGCGGACGTGGCCCGGCCGCACAGGTAGCGCGTCATCAGGCGAGGGAATGGGCGCGCGATGCGCCACGGAATGGCCTGCTCCATGGTCGTCATCAAGGCGGCGGCCAGGGCGGGCCGGGCGTCCGGCTGCGTCACCTGGGCGCGTCCGCGGGCCTGCAGGCGCTCCAGCAGGTCGGCGGCCTCGTCCATGGTGTGGGCCATCAGCGAATTGTCGATGCCCAGCACGTGGCCGACCACGTTCCAGGCGTGCAGGTAGGCCTCTTCGTCGGCCGCCGTGAAGGCCAGCCCCAGGCGGCGCAGGCTGCGCAGAAAGACGTAGCCGAAGGTGAGCAGCGTGTACGCCAGTTCGGCCTGGTTGCAGGGCAGGCCGTCGCGCCCCACGTGCCAGCCGTGGGTGTAGAGCGTCTGGTAGAGGCTTGCATCGGCAGGCCGCTCGAGCGGCGGCACCTCGCCCACGGGCCGCCCCGGCACGGGCGCGCCGCGCAGGATCAGGTGGCGGATGGTGGCGTGGATCAGCCGCACCTTCAGCACCTGGGCCACGCCGGCGCCGTCCGCCCGCGTCAGGCCGCCGTGCATCATCACCGGGAAGATCATGGCCGCGGTGGAGCGGATGCGGTGCTCGGTGTGCTGCTCGAGCTCGCCCGCCACGTGCAGCACGCTGGCCAGATCGGGAATCACGTAACACTCCGGCAGGCTGGAGCAAAACAGCAGCACGCACGACAGCGCGCCGTGGTCCATGAAGAGCGCCTCGGCCCGCTCCACCCGTTCCGCGTCGGCCCAGGACGGAAGCGCGTGGCCCGCCTGGAGGTACGACTGCAGCGCCTGGGCGATGTCCGGCGGCGTACCCGCGGGCGCCTGCCAGCCGGCGAGCGAGGCGTTGTCGGTCCAGGTGGCGAAGAGCTGGTTGACGCAGGCGATGCGCTCCCAGGGCGCGCCCGACGGGTCGCTGCCTGCCGACTGCGGCGCCAGGATGCGGGCGATGGTGTCGTCCGCGAGCGGATCGGCCTGCCAGGGCTGGGCGTCCAGCAGCGCATCGGTGATGCGGGCAGCGGCGGCCTGCCGCGTCATGCGGCGCCTCCGCCCAGGGCACGGGCCGCGCACGGAGCGGAGCGCTGGCCCGGGGCGATGCGCCCCGTGGGCAGGAGGCACGCCCGGACAGGCAGCACGAAGGCGAGGGCGGGCATCGCGAAGGCGGTCATCGGCGTATCACACTGTAACGATGATGCAGTGTAGAGGATGCGCCGGCCAGGCAGAGGCGACTGCGGCCTGCAAGCCGCTCACCATCGGCGTGTGTCCCGCCGCGCCGGCGGCTTCAGCGTCAGCTTCGCGCGGCGCCGTCCCGCGACACCGCCGCCAGGTTCAGCAGCGCGGCCTCGATGGCGGCAGCCGTGACGATGGGCTGCTCCATGGGAAAGAGGTGGCTGCCATCCACCAGCGCGATGCGGCCCTGGGTGATGCGGCGGGTCATCGCCATGCCGACCTGGCGCATCTCCTGCGATGCCAGCCCGCCGATGAAGGCGGCCGGGCAGCGCAGCGGGTGGCTGCGCAGCAGGCGGTCCAGGTCGTGCGGGATGGTGTTGTAGATCGCGGTCTCCACCGCCCGGTCGAACGCCAGCAGGCGCTGGCCGTCCTCGTCGCGCAGCGCGTGAGTGACGTAGTCGCGCAGCACCTGTTCGTCCCACTGGGCGAAGGCCTTCTTGCGGCGGAAATGCTCGAACGCCTCGTCGCTGCTGGCCCAGCTGTTGCGCCGCGCCCGGCTGATCTTGCCCGGCGACACCGAACCCACGAGCTGCGTGCGCTTGGCGACCTGGAGCGCGCTGGCGCGCCAGCCGCTCAGCAGCGGGGAATCGAGCAGCACCACCGCCCGCGCCAGGTGCGGGTGGCGCGCCGCCGCCATCACGCTGAGAAAGCCGCCCAGCGAATGCCCGACCAGGAAGGCGGGCTCGCCCGTGCGCTGCTGCTCGCCCTCGGCAAAGTCGGCCAGCTGCTGCACCAGGCGCGGCCAGTTGTTGGTGACGGGGTAGCGCTCGTCGTGGCCGAACTGCTCCACGGCGCTGACCTCGAACCCGCGCCGGCGCAGCTCGGCGAAGAGCACGCGGTAGGTGCTGGCCGGGAAGCTGTTGGCGTGCGAGAAGACGATGCGGGGCATGTGGCGTGCGGGGCTGTGCGGCGCGGTGCGCGGCACCGGCTGGGCCGGGTCAGAAGGTGTGAATGAATCCGGCGCGCCCGAGCGGGCTGCACAAACGCGTACCGTCAAGGCGCAAAGCGCAGCCATGGCTTGGGCTATGGCGAGCATTTGCAACGCCGAGGGGGCGTGTTTTTGCGGTGCGAGCGGGCATGGCGGGTTCTTTCATACCTTCTCAGATCAGCTTGTCGCGCGGATTGGTGATCTTGCGGATCGGCCGGCTGCGCGTGGGGTCCACGCAGATCGGCACCTCGGTGGCGCCGCCGGCCCATTCCGGGTCCTCGATGCTGTCGAACACCTCGCGCAGCTTCTGCCCCCAGCTGTTGTGCAGCATGCGGAAATAGGGGTTGTTCTCGTCAATACAAACGATCTTGTCCGTGGCAAAGCGGCCTTCTTCATACACCACCAGGTCCAGCGGCAGCCCGACCGAGAGGTTGGACTTGAGCGTGCTGTCCATCGACACCAGCGCGCACTTGGCGGCTTCGTCCAACGGGGTCTCGGGCGTCAGCACGCGGTCGAGTACCGGCTTGCCGTATTTGGATTCACCGACCTGGAAATACGGCGTTTCGGAGGTCGCCTCGATGAAGTTGCCCGCCGAGTAGACCTGGAAGAGGCGCATGCCCTCGCCCTGGATCTGCCCGCCCAGCACCAGCGAGACGTTGAAGTCCACCCCCGCGCGCTTGAGCGCCAGGCCGTCGCGGTCGTGCACCCGGCGCACGGCCGCGCCGAGCACGCGGGCCACGTCGAACATGCTGGTGGCGTTCCAGAGGGTGATCGGCTCGCCGTCCTCCTCGGGGCTGGCGATCTGTTCGACCTGCAGGATCTCGCGCACCGATTGCGAGATACTGAGGTTGCCCGCCGACAGCAGCACCATGAAGCGGTCGCCGGTCTTCTCGTAGATCATCATCTTGCGGAAGGAGCTGATCTGGTCCAGGCCAGCATTGGTGCGGGAGTCGGAGAGGAACACCAGTCCGGCGTTGAGTTTGATGGCGACGCAGTACGTCATGGATGGGTGCGGTCCGAGCAAAAGACGCAAGTGTAGGGCGTGTGATCCGGCCGCAGGGGGGCCGGTCTCGCGGCGGCGCTGGCATTTGGAACATGTTGACGGTCTCGGCGCTGGTGATCGCCGCCGCCTCGCGGTGCATGGCGCGGCGGCGAATGCGCACGGAATCGGTGCATTTTGTGTACAAAAACGTGGCGCTATTGCATGCAAAACATGGCACGCCGTTTGCGTAGGTGTCGCCCATGCAAGCGAAATCACTCCATCCGGTTCCTGCCGCCATCGAAGTCGTTGCGCTCACCAAGCGGTATGCGCGGGGCAAGCCCGCGGTGGACAGCATCGACCTGCGCATCGAAAGCGGCAGCTACTGCTGCCTGCTGGGCCCCTCCGGCTGCGGCAAGAGCACCACGCTGCGCATGATCGCCGGGCATGAAACGGTGAGCAGCGGGGACGTGCTGCTGGACAACCGCAACATCACCGAGTTGCCCGCGGCGGCGCGCGGCACGGCCATGATGTTCCAGAGCTTCGCGCTGTTCCCGCACCTCTCCGCGCTCGACAACGTGGCCTTCAGCCTGAAGATGAAGGGCGTGCCCCAGGCCGAGCGCCGCGCCCGGGCCGCCGCGCTGCTCGAGCGCGTGGCCATGGGCCACCTGATGGAGCGCAAGCCGGCCGAGCTGTCTGGCGGGCAGCAGCAGCGGGTGGCGCTGGCCCGCGCGCTCATCACGCAGCCGCGCGTGCTGCTGCTGGACGAACCCCTCTCCGCGCTCGACCCGTTCCTGCGCATCCAGATGCGCGCCGAGCTGCGGCGCTGGCAGAAGGAGCTGGGCCTGACGTTCATCCACGTCACGCATTCCCAGGAGGAAGCCATGGCGCTGGCGGACACGATGGTGGTGATGAACCACGGCGTGATCGAGCAGGTGGGCTCGCCGTACGAGGTCTACAACCGGCCCGCCAACGAATTCGTGGCCCGCTTCATGGGCGGGCACAACGTGATCGACACGCCGCAGGGCAAGGTGGGCGTGCGCAACGACCAGCTGGGCGTGCTGCCCGAGGGCGCAGTGCCGCCCGAAGGCTCCATGCACATGTCCGCCGTGGTGACCGACGTCGAGTACCAGGGGCCGTACGTGCTGCTGGGCCTGCAGCGCGCCGGGGCCTCCCTCTCCGCCCACGCCACGGCGGAGTATTCCGTGATGGTGCCCGAATCGGTGCATCTGCAGCAGCCCTGCGAGGTGGGCCAGCCGGTGCTGCTGCACTGGCCCCCGGCCCGGGCGCATCCGCTGCAGGCCGCGGCCTGACCGCCTGCGCCACCATTGCCTCGGCTTCCCGGCCGTCCTGTTTCTCCCCGGCTTCGCAAGAAGTTTTCTCTCCTCCCGTTCGCTTTCTTCCAAGGAGTTTTCACCATGTCCGATGTGATCGCAGATTCCGCCGCCCTCCACGTTTGCGGCATGCAGCGCCGCTCCCTGCTCAAGGGCACGGCGGGCATCCTGGCCGCCGGCGTCTTTCCGGCCGTCCACGCGCAGGAAAAGATCGTGCTGCGCTACCTGGGCACGGCCGTGAACCAGGACAAGGCGATCGCCGAGAAGTTCAAGGCCGATACCGGCATCGAGATCCAGTACGTGGCGGTCACCACCGACGACGTGACCAAGCGCGCCGTCACCGCGCCCAACAGCTTCGATCTGATCGACACCGAGTACTTCTCGCTCAAGAAGATCGTGCCCACGGGCAACCTCAAGGGCATCGACAGCAAGCGCATCAAGAACGCCGACAAGATCACGCCCCTCTTCACCAAGGGCGAAGTGGGCGGCAAGGCCGTGGGCGACCAGGGCACGGCGCCCAAGAAGGTGATCTACCTCGAGGGCGAGAAGAGCAAGGTCTTCGCCAAGAGCCCGACGCAGTTCATGAGCCTGATTCCCACCGTCTACAACGCGGACACGCTCGGCATCCGGCCCGACCTCATCAAGCGCCCGATCGATTCGTGGGCCGAGCTGCTGAATCCCGAATTCAAGGGCAAGGCGGCGATCCTGAACATTCCTTCCATCGGCATCATGGACGCGGCGATGGTGGTCGAGGCCATGGGCCTCTACAAGTACCCCGACAAGGGCAACATGACCAAGAAGGAAATCGACCTCACCATCAAGACGCTGATCGAGGCCAAGCGCGCCGGCCAGTTCCGCGCGCTGTGGAAGGACTTCAACGAGTCGGTCAACCTGATGGCCTCCGGCGAGGTGGTCATCCAGTCGATGTGGAGCCCCGCCGTCACCGCCGTGCGCACCAAGGGCGTGGCCTGCAACTTCCAGCCGCTCAAGGAAGGCTACCGCGCCTGGGCCGCGGGCTTCGGGCTGCCCGCCACGCTCTCGGGCCGCAAGCTGGACGGGGCCTACGAATTCATCAACTGGTTCCTCGACGGCTGGGCCGGTGCCTACCTCAACCGCCAGGGCTACTACAGCGCCGTGCTGGAGACCGCCAAGGCCAAGATGGAGCCCTACGAATGGGCGTACTGGATGGAAGGCAAGCCCGCCACCCAGGACATCAAGAGCCCGGGCGGCGAGGTGCTGGCCAAGGCCGGCGCGGTGCGCGACGGCGGCAGCTACGAAGCGCGCATGGGCGGCATCGCCTGCTGGAACGCGGTGATGGACGAGAGCAACTACATGGTCCAGAAATGGAATGAGTTCGTGGCGGCCTGACCGATGCCGCCGGGCGGCGTTCGCCGCTGCCCGGCGGCATGCCGCCCGCATCTCCTGCCGCGTTCCCCTTGCACGCCTTCTTCACGCCATGAGCTCACCTTCGACCGCCCCACCCGCCGCTGCCGCAGTCCCCGGTCGCCGCATCGCCGCCTGGTGGCAGGCCGCGCCGTTCACCGCGGTCTTCGTGCTGTTCTTCCTGATTCCCCTGGCGCTGATCGCCATGGTCAGCTTCTGGGACTTCAACGAATACGAGCTGCTGCCCGGCTTCACGTTCAAGAACTACGTGGCGATCTTCGATGGCTGCGCCAACCTGGCCGATGCGTGCACCACGCTGCGCACCTACTACTCCACCCTCAAGTTCAGCCTGCTGGTGTGGCTCATCACGCTGGTGCTGGGCTTCGCGGTGGCGTATTTCCTCGCCTTCCACGTGCGCTCGGCCGGCATGCAGACGCTGCTCTTCGTACTGTGCACCGTGCCGTTCTGGACGTCCAACGTCATCCGCATGATTTCGTGGGTGCCGCTGCTGGGCCGCAACGGGCTGGTGAACCAGACCCTCATGGAGCTGCACCTGGTCGAGCAGCCCATCGAATGGCTGCTGTTTTCCGACTTCTCCGTGGTGCTGGCCTTCGTGCATCTCTACACCATGTTCATGATCGTGCCCATCTTCAACAGCATGATGCGCATCGACCGCAGCCTGCTGGAGGCGGCGAGCGACTCCGGCGCCTCCGGCTGGCAGACGCTGTGGAACGTGATCGTGCCGCTGTCGCGTACCGGCATCCTCATCGGTTCGATCTTCGTCATCACCATCGTGATGGGCGACTTCGTCACCATCGGCGTCATGGGCGGGCAGCAGATCGCCTCGGTGGGCAAGATCATCCAGGTCCAGACCTCGTACCTGCAGTTCCCGCTGGCGGCGGCCAATGCGGTGATCCTGCTGGCCATCGTGCTCATGATCATCTGGGGCCTGACCCGGCTGGTCGACATCCGCAAGGAGCTCTGAGATGCGCACCCGCGAACCCCGCCCTCTCGGCTTCTGGCTGCTGGCCATCGTCTTCGCCCTGTTCGTGTTCTTCATGTACGGGCCCATGCTCGTCATCTTCGTGCTGAGCTTCCAGGGGCCCGAGGGCGGGCTCACCTTTCCCATGCGCGGCGTGTCGCTGCACTGGTTCCGCAAGCTGGCCGAAGGATTGGGCGTGGTCGACATCGGCGCCGCACTGCTGCGCTCGCTGGGCCTGGGGCTGGCGGTAATGGCGTGCACCGTGGTGCTGTCGGTGCTGGCCGGGCTGGCGTTCCGCAAGAAGCTGCGCGGCGGGAACCTGCTCTTCTTCGTGGTGGTGGCCAGCCTCATCATGCCGTCGATCATCGTGTCGCTGGGCATCGGGCTGGAGTTCCGTCTGCTGGACTCCGCCATCAAGGCCCTGCTGGGTGCCGTGGGCATGGAAAGCGCGCTGGAGGGCTACGGCACCTCGCTGGGTCTCTTCACCTCGGCCCTGGGCGCGCATCTGACCTGGACGCTGCCGTTCGGCCTGCTCATCATGTTCGCGGTGTTCAACCGCTTCAACCCCGCCTACGAAGAGGCCGCCCGCGACCTGGGCGCCACGCCGTGGCAGGGCTTCGTACACGTGGTGCTGCCGCTCATCGCGCCCTCGGTGGTGGGCATCGGCATGTTCGGCTTCACGCTCAGCTGGGACGAGATCGCCCGCACCTCGCAGGCCATCGGCGACGTCAACACGCTGCCGCTGGAACTGCAGGGCCTGACCAGCACGGTGACCACGCCGGCGATCTACGCCCTGGGCACGGTGACCACGCTGGTGTCGTTCGTGGTGATGGCTTGCGCGCTGGCCTGGGTGCGGGTGCTGGGCCGCAGGCGCGAGGGCCGGGCCGCATGACGGCCGAAGGCGCAACCCCCCGGGCGGCGAAGCCCCCGCAGCGGCGCACGCGGGCCCAGGCCACCGCGGCCGGCAGCGCCCGCCCCGCCAACGTGCCGAGCGAGGGCGACATGTACGACCGCCTCGTCTCCGCCATCCTCGACCACCGGCTGCCGCCGGGCACCAAGCTGGTGGAAGACAAGCTGGCCACCGCGTTCGGCGTGTCGCGTACCCGGGTGCGGCCGGTGCTGGTGCGCCTGGCCAGCGAACGGGTGGTCACGCTCACGCCGCACCGGGGCGCCGTCATCGCCGAGCCCACCCTGCAGGAGGCCCGCGAGGTGTTCGAGGCCCGCCGCCTGATCGAGCCCCGCGTGGTGGCGCTCTTCATCGGCGCGGCCAGCGAGGCCGACATCGCCCGGCTGCGCCGCTGCATCGAAGACGAAGAGGCGGCGCGGGAGGCCGGGGACATGCGCCGGGCCATCCGGCTCTCGGGCGACTTCCACCTGCACATCGCCCAGGCGGCGCGGCACGAGACGCTCGCCCGCATCCTGCGCGAGCTGGTGTCGCGTACCTCGCTCGTGCTCATGACCTACAGCCCCAGCCATGCCCGCGCGCGCAGCGACGCCACGGCCTGCGGCTGCCGCGAGCACCGGGCCCTGCTCGACGCCATCTACCTGCGCGACGCGCCCGAGGCCGCCCGCCGCATGCTCGACCACCTGCAGCGGCTCGAGGCGCTGATAGAGGTGGCCCCGCCGCCGCCCGATGCGCCGGACCTGGCCAGCCTGCTCGGGCCGGCTGCCTGACCCGCATCCGCCCCATGAAGCCCACCGCCATGCGCCAGCTGCTCGTCATCAACCCCAACACCTCCGCCAGCGTCAGCGCGCTGCTGCAGCACCACGTGCAGGCGGCGGCCGGCGCGCAGGTGGCGGTGCGCACCGTCACCGCCCGTTTCGGCGCGCCCTACATCGCCTGCGAGGCGAGCTACGCGGTGGCCTCGCACGCCGCGCTCGACGCCTGGGCCGCCACGCGGGCGCCAGCCGGCGCGCCGGCGCCTGATGCCGTGTTGATCGGCTGCTTCGGCGACCCGGGCCTGATGGCGCTGCGCGAAAGTTGCCCGGTGCCGGTCACCGGGCTGGCCGAGGCCTCGTTCATCGAGGCCGCCCGCCACGGCCGGTTCGCCATCGTCACCGGCGGCGAACGGTGGGGGCCCATGCTGCAGCGCCTGGCCCAGGCGTTGGGGCACGCTCCGGCGCTGGCGGGCATCCGCACCGTCGCGCCGACCGGGGCCGAGCTGGCGGCGGACCCTGCGGCCGCGCGGGCCCTGCTGGGCGAGGCCTGCCGCGCCGCGGCGGACGAGCTGGGCGCGCAGGCCGTCGTGCTGGGCGGTGCAGGCCTGGCCGGCATGGCCGCGGCCGTGCAGGGCGAGGTCGGCGTGCCGGTGATCGACAGCGTGATCGCGGGTACCCGGTGGGCGCTGCGCTGCGGCGCAGAGCCCGCCGCAGGCCCGAGCCCCATCGGCGCGGTGGCGTGGCAGGGCGTGTCGCCGGAGCTGGCGGCGCTGGGCCGCCGTGAACCCGGTGTGCTATCTATTTGATAGCTGCTCGCGCAGGTGCGACGGGCGCCGGCGGGTCAAAAGGCTTGAAAACCCGAGGAGTTGCGACGCTCACGCCATGCCCTGCGCCAGCCGCTTGAGCTGGTAGAGCGCATCCAGCGCCTCGCGCGGGCTCAACGCGTCGGGGTGGATGGCGTCCAGCGCGGCCTCCACGGCGCTCAGGCCCGCGGCCGGGTCGTCGGGCGGCAGCGCGAACAGGTCCACCTGCGCCTGGCCCTCGCCGGCCCGCTCTTCCAGCGCGGCCAGCGTGTGCCGCGCATGGTTGAGCACCGGCGCGGGCACGCCCGCCAGCTTGGCGACGTGGATGCCGTAGCTGCGGCTGGCCGGGCCGGGCTGGATCTCGTGCAGGAAGGCGATCGATGCGCCCGTCTCCGTCGCGCCCACGTGCACGTTGATGGCGTGCTGGTGGCGCGCCGACAGCTCGGTCAGCTCGAAGTAGTGGGTGGCGAAGAGCGTGAAGGCCTTCGTGCGGTCGTGCAGGTGGGTGGCGATGCCGCTGGCCAGCGCCAGCCCGTCGAAAGTGCTGGTGCCGCGGCCGATCTCGTCCATCAGCACCAGGCTGTGCGGCGTGGCGGCGTGCAGGATCTGCGCGGCCTCGGTCATCTCCAGCATGAAGGTCGATTGCGCGTTCGCCAGGTCGTCGGCCGCGCCGATGCGGGTGTGGATGGCGTCTATGGGCCCCAGCCGGCAAGCCGTGGCCGGCACGTGGCTGCCCATGCTGGCCAGCAGCACGATCAGCGCCACCTGCCGCATGTAGGTCGACTTGCCGCCCATGTTCGGGCCGGTGATGACCTGCATGCGCGTGTTGGCATTGAGCCGCGTGTGGTTGGGAATGAAGGCGCCCGAGGACGTCTCGGCCAGGCGCGCCTCCACCACCGGGTGGCGGCCGGCCTCGATGTCGATGCAGGGCTCGTTCACGAACTGCGGGGCGCACCAGTTCAGCGTGAGCGAGCGCTCGGCCAGCGTGCACAGCACGTCCAGCGTGGCCAGCGCCTGGGCCAGGCGGGCGAGGGCGGGCACGTGCGGCTGCAGCTGGTCGAGCACCTGTTCGTAGAGCCACTTCTCGCGCGCCAGGCCGCGCTCCTGCGCCGACAGTGCCTTGTCCTCGAAGGCCTTCAGCTCCGGCGTGATGAAGCGCTCGGCGTTCTTCAGCGTCTGGCGGCGGCGGTAGTCGTCCGGCACGCGGGCCACGTGGCTGCTGGTGACCTCGATGTAGAAGCCGTGCACCTTGTTGAACTGCACCCGCAGGTTGGCGATGCCGGTGCGGGCGCGCTCGCGGGTCTCCAGGTCCAGCAGGAAGTCGTCGCAGTGGGTCTGGATGCCGCGCAGCTCGTCCAGCTCGGCGTCGAACCCGGCCGCGATCACGCCGCCGTCACGCACCAGCGCCGCCGGCTCTTCGTGGATCGCGGTGCGCAGCAGCGTGCTGCAGTCGACCGGCGGCTGCAACTGCTCGAAAATCTGGGCCAAAAACGGCTCCGGCGCTTGATGTGATTGCGCGAGCAGCTCTGCTTTTTGTAGCGTCTTGCACAGGCCGACCAGCTCGCGGGGCCGCACCTGCCGCAGCGCGATGCGGGCGGTGATGCGCTCCACGTCGCTCACGCCGCGCAACTCGGCGCGCAGCACGCTCCAGGGGCCGGCGCCCGAGCCGTTGCCGCGCAGCGCCGCCGTGGCCGCCAGGCGCTGGCGGGCGTCGGTGCGGTCGCGGCGCGGCTCCAGCAGCCAGCTTTTCAGCAGGCGGCTGCCCATGCCGGTCATGCAGGTGTCCAGCAGCGAAAAGAGCGTGGGCGCGTCTTCGCCGCGCAGCGTGCGCACCAGCTCCAGGTTGCGGCGCGTGGCCAGGGGCAGGGCGATGAGCTCGTCATTGCGCTGCACCCGCACGCTCTGCACGTGCGTGAGCGCGCGGCCCTGGGTGTGCTCGGCGTACGACAGCAGCGCGGCCGCCGCCGCATGCGCATGGCCCAGCGCCTCGGCGTTCCAGGCAGCCAGGCTGGAGGCCTGCAGGTGCTCCAGCAGCTTGCGCTCGCCGAGAGCGCCGTCGAACTGCCAGTCCGGCCGCAGGCTCAAGGGGCAGGCCAGGGCGCCGCTCTGGCGCAGCGCCTGCAGCTGCTGCTCGAAGCGCTCGCTCACCCCGGCGCTGTAGATCAACTCGCTGGGCGCCACGCGGGCCAGCCAGGCGCCGACCTCGTCGTGGCTGCATTCGGCCAGGTGCACCACGCCCTGCGTCACCGACAGCCAGGCCAGGCCGCAGCGCGCCCGCGCCCCCTGGTGCACGGCCAACAGCATCGACTCGGCCTTGTCGGACAGCAGTTCGCTGTCCGTCAGCGTGCCGGGCGTGACGACCCGCACCACCTTGCGCTCGACCGGGCCCTTGGCGGCGCCCACTTCGCCCACCTGCTCGCAAATGGCGACCGACTCGCCCATCTTGATGAGCCGGCCCAGGTAGGTCTCCAGCGCATGGAAGGGCACGCCGGCCATCACCACCGGCTGCCCGGCCGACTGGCCGCGCTGGGTGAGCGTGATGTCGAGCAACCGCGCGGCCTTTTCGGCGTCTTCGTAGAACAGCTCGTAGAAGTCGCCCATGCGGTAGAGCAGCAGCGTGTCGGGGTGCTGCGCCTTCAGGCCCAGGTACTGGGCCATCATGGGGGTGTGGGCGGGAGAGGCGGGCATTTCCATGGGGTCAGATCACTTGCGGTGGCCAGGTCCGTCCGGCGGGGGCGGGCGCTGGCGCGCGGCGCACGGTGCGCCTGAAGGGTCGACATTGTGCATGGGCGGCCCCGGCCCTCTATCGTCGGCATGCTCCTACCCGCCGCACCGCGCCGCTGCCCGCAGCTTTGGCCAGAACCCGCTGGCGGAGTCGGCCGCCGGCGGGGCTGCAGCGCAGCGGGCCGTGAGCCCGGCTTCCGATGCTGGATCTGAACGGAGGTTTCATCCATGGACCCACATGACCACGAAGACCCGCGCCGCCACTGGCCGGAGCGGGATCAGGACGCAGGCCGTTCCGGCCGCCAGGCCGAGCAGTGGAGCCGCCCGGGCGGCGACGGCCACCGCAGCACGCCGCAGGGCGGCCAGGAGCATGGCTTCCGGCGCTCGTCACGCCAGCACGACTACACGGCCGAGCACCACCAGGGCGGCGGCGACTACGGCAGCGGCGCCGACAACGAGCCGACGCTGTACGGCTCCGGTGCCTCTCGCGCCGGCTACGGCGGCTATGGGGGCGGGGGCTCGCGTGGCTACGGCGGCACGGGCGGGCAGGCAGCCAATGGTGGCTACAGCGGCCCGGGCGGCGGCGCGCGCGGGCTGGGCCCGCCGAGCGGCAGCGGCTACGGCGGCTATGAAGGCCGGCACCGCATGCAGGAGGGCCAGTGGCAGGGCCGGTCGGAGCCCGAGTGGGACGGCCGGTGGGGCAACGCGGAGCGATCGCAGCAGGGCGACGACTATCTGCGCGAGGCGGCCGAATCGGGTTACGGCCGCGGCGGTGGTCAGCCGCGAAACGGTCACGCCGGCGATGAGCGCGGCGCCAGCGGGCGCAATGCGCGCTCGGGCGGCCACCCCGACCCGGACTATCAGCGGTGGCGCGAGGAACAATTGCGCCGGCTGGACAGCGATTACGAAAGCTGGCGCAGCGAGCGTTACCAGAAGTTCTCGGAAGACTTCGACGCCTGGCGCAGCCAGCGGGCCCAGGCCGGCGCAAGCCCCGCGCCCGCCCCCTCGGCCACGCCGCAGGCCGGCGCGGACGGGAAGGAGCCGCCGGACAAGCCCTGACGGGCGGGGAATGACACCTCCGGAGGCCGGCCCCACAAGGCCCGGCTCCCTGGTGGGCCGGGCGGCTCAGGCCGCTGGGATCGGCCGCTTGTTCAGATAGGCCGGCAACACGCGGGCCACCTTCTGCAGTAGCGCGTACTCCTCGTCCGGCAGGGGGTGGCGTTCGGTGTCGAAATGGCAGAGCGTGCCGTAGAGCTCGCCGTGGTTGTCCAGCAGCGGCAGGCCATGGTAAGAGCCCATGACCCCCTGGTACTTGTGGCCGTCCAGCCGGCGGTCGCCGGCGGTGTCGTCGCAGGTGAAGCCGCCGTCGCGCATGACGAACTGGCAGAAGCTGTCGTGCAGCGGCACCGTCTCCAGGAAGTCGGGCGTGACCACCCCTTCCTTGTCGAACAGGTGCACGTTGCGCAGTACCGCTCCGTCCAGCCGGTAGACGGCCGTGTAGCGGTGGGGAACCCGGGCGTTCAGGAAGGCCAGCCCGGCCGGGCCGGTGGCTTCCAGCAGCGCCTTGTAGGCGTCGAGAGCCTCACGCATCGGATCGGAAAGCGCGCGCATGGGTGGTTTGGTTTTTGTCAGCAGAAGTTGCAGAGTGTAGCGACCCGCTCGGGGGCCGCGCTGCCGCCGTCGCCGCCGGCCCGCGCGCGGGCCGTGCTCAGGCCGCGGTCACGCGGTTCTTGCCGGCGCGCTTGGCCAGGTACATGCCCTGGTCGGCGCGGCGCAGGGCCTCTTCGCTGGTCTCTTCCCGCCCCAACTGCGCCACACCGGCACTGAAGGTGATAAGCACTTTCTCCTGCCCGCGCAGGAAAAAGCGGGTGGTGAGTTCGCGCTGCAGCCGGGTCATGGCCTCCACGCCCTGGGGCAGGGCGGTGTCGGGCAGCACCAGCACGAATTCCTCGCCGCCGTAGCGCGCCAGCATGTCCTGCGGGCGCATCACCTCGCGGGCCACCTGGGCCAGGTGGACCAATGCCTGGTCGCCGCTGGCATGACCCAGCCGGTCGTTGATGGCCTTGAAGTTGTCCAGGTCCAGCAGCGCCACGCACAGCGGAGCCTCGTTGCGCCGGGCGCGGGCGACCTCGCGTTCCATGACCTCGTCGAGCCCCTTGCGGTTGAGCGAGCCGGTGAGCGGGTCGTGGCGTGCCTGCGTGCTGGCTTCGTCCAGCGCCTTCTGCAGCGCGGTGATCTGCGTGTGCCGCAGCTCGGAGCGTTCACGCAGCTGGTGCAGCTCGTCGCGAGCGACTCGGCTGTTCAGCGCCATGGCCCGGGTGGCGGACATGACCTGCTCCAGCACCGGGGTGATCTCCTGCAGGTGCGTGGCCTGCCCGATGCGCTCGGCGCACTGCTCCAGCGTGTCGTGGTACGAGCTGCTCGACTGGTCCATCTGCGCCAGCCGCTCGACGAAAGCGGCCAGCAGTTCCTTCATCTGGTCCTGCGCCTGCAAAAGGCGGGTCTTGGCCTCGGTCTGCTTGAAGATCACGTCCTTGAGCCGGCGCTGCACGTCGTCGAGCCGGCGCAGGCTCAGGGGCGGCGTGGATGCCGCCATGAGCGCCTCGACCTGGCCGTGCAGCCAGCGGTCGTCCATGCTGAGCGCGGCGATGTTCTCGAACACCATCTGCAGCAGTGCCAGCAGGCTGGAGCGGATCGCCGCCTGGTCTTCGGCGGCGAACGACAGGCGGTAGCTGAAATTGTTCAGCATGAGCTGCAGGGTGGAGGAGGGCGGCGCCGGCTGCTTCAGGAACTGCACCAGTTGCGCAGCCAGTTCATGCACCCGGCTGTCGTCCTCGCCCAGGGCGGGCATCAGGGTGTCGATCAGCCGCACCAGCTGCTCGGCCAGTTCGGTGGGCAGCGCGCCGGACGGGGCCTGGCCGGCCGGGCCGTCGGCCTCCCGCACGGCCACGGGTGCGGGCGCGGCGCCCAGGCCCAGGTTGGCGTAGCCCACCAGCACGCCCTGCAGCGCGCCCCAGTCGTTGGCCGCGACGGCGTTCTCGAACAGGCCCAGCAGGCGCTTCTGCGCGGGGGTCTGCCCAGGCAGCACCCGCCCGATCTGGCGCAGGGGACCTTCGGGAAACGCCGGCGCGCTGCGGGTGCCGGCGATCTCGTCGTAGAGCGCCTGGTAGTTGTCAGGGGTGGGGGCCAGCCTGCGGGATGCAAGCAGCTTCAGCGTCTCGCGGGCGATTTCGGAAGGGTTACGGTCTGCCATGCGAGGCGCCACCATCGGGTCAAGAAGGCTGCGAGTTTGACAGACGCCAGAGGCATTGAACAGGCAGTGCGGCCCCGCCGGAGCCACCCGGGCCGGCATTCGGCCGAAAGCGGTATCCGGGTCAGTTCACCATCACCAGCTTGCCCATCACGCCGCGCGACCCCATGTGGGCGTAGGCGGCCTTCAGTTGCGACATGGGCATGGTGCGGTCGATGACCGGCTTGACCTTGCCCTGGGCATACCACTGCGCCAGCTCGGCCATCATGGCCGCGTTCTGACGGGGCTCGCGCTTGGCGAAGTCGCCCCAGAAAACGCCCACCAGCGAGGCGCCCTTGAGCAGCGGCAGGTTCAGCGGCAGCGCGGGAATGGGGCCCGCCGCGAAGCCGACCACCAGGTAGCGTCCGCGCCAGGCGATGGAGCGGAAGGCCGGCTCGGTGTATTCGCCGCCCACCGGGTCGTAGATCACGTCGGGGCCACGGCCCTCCGTGAGCGCCTTGATGGCCTCGCGCAGGTTTTCCTGGCCGTAGTTGATGACCGCGTCGGCACCGACCGAGAGGCAGAGCGCGCATTTTTCTTCGGTGGAGGCGGCGGCGATCACCCGGGCGCCCTGCGCCTTGGCGATCTGGATGGCTGCGGTGCCCACACCCCCGGCGGCGCCCAGCACCAGCACGGTTTCGCCCGCCTTCAGCTGGGCCCGGTCGATCAGCGCATGGTGCGACGTGGCGTAGATCATGATGAACGCGGCCGCATCGACGTGCGAGAAGCCCTCCGGCAGCGGCATGCAGAGCGCGGCCGGCGCGATCACATGCGTGGCGAAACCGCCCGTGCCGCTCAGGCAGGCCACGTTCTGGCCAGGGCGCAGGTGGGTGACGCCTTCGCCCACCGCCTGCACCACGCCGGCGTATTCCGAGCCGGGCACGAAGGGCAGGGGCGGCTTCATCTGGTATTTGTTCTGGACGATGAGCAGATCGGGAAAGTTCAGGCTCGCAGCCTTGATCTCGATCAGCACTTCGCCGGCTTTCGGCGCCGGGGTGGGCTGCTCGGTCCAGGTGAGCGCGTCTACGCCGGTGGGGTCGGTGCAAAGCCAAGCGTGCATGGAGGTCTCCGTTCTTCGGTGCGCCGCATCATAGGTGCGGGGTGGGGTGGCCGTTGTCCCTGGAGCGACGGCGCAGGGGGCCACTCCGAGCGGCGCGGCCGGCGTAGGGCGACGCCTACAATCCGCCGAACGCAGCCAGACCGACCATGAAGATCCTCATTTCCAACGACGATGGTTTCCAGGCGCCCGGCATCGTGGCGCTGCATGAAGCGCTCCAATCCATCGCGGACGTGGAAGTGGTGGCGCCGGAGCACAACAACAGCGCCAAGTCCAACGCGCTGACCCTGCACTCGCCGCTCTACGTCCAGCGCGCGGCCAACGGTTTCCGGTACGTGAACGGTACGCCGGCCGATTGCGTGCACATCGCGCTTACCGGCCTGCTCGGTTACCGGCCCGACCTGGTGGTCTCGGGCATCAACAACGGCGCGAACATGGGCGACGACACCATCTATTCGGGCACGGTGGGCGCGGCCATGGAGGGCTACCTCTTCGGCATCCCGGCCATCGCTTTCTCGCAGGTGGACAAGGGCTGGGGCGAGATCGAGGCGGCGGCCAGCAAGGCGCGCGAGATCGTGCAGCAGATGCAGCAGCAGCGCCTGGTGGGCGAGGCGCCCTGGCTGCTCAACATCAACATTCCGAACCTGCCGCTCGAGGTGCTCCGGCCGATCAAGCTCTGCCGACTGGGGCGGCGGCATGCGGCCGAGCGGGTGATCGAGCAGCAAAGCCCGCGCGGCGAGACGATGTACTGGATCGGCAGCGCGGGCGCCGCCAAGGACGACGCCGAAGGCACGGACTTCCATGCCACCGCGCAGGGGCACGTCGCCATGACGCCGCTCAAGGTCGACCTGACCGACCACGAAGGCCTGGGCTACTGGGCGCAGACCGCGGCGCGCCTGGTGCCCGAGGGCGAGGGCGGCCCGCAGGTCGCGGAGCGCGTGGTCCCATGACGCAGCAGCGCAGGCCCGGCTTTCCGGCGCGGCTCCAGGCGCAGCCCGCCGCCGTCCCGGCCCGGCCGGCGGGCGCCGGCCTTCGCCCGCCCGCCCAGGCGCCCTTGGCGCCGCAAGGGCTGGGGCTGGATTCCGCGGCGGTGCGCGCACGCATGGTGCAGCGGCTGGCGGCCTCGGGCATCCAGTCGCTCGCCGTGCTGGCTGCCATGGGCGCGGTGGAGCGGCACCGTTTCGTGGACAGCGCGCTCGTCAACCAGGCGTATGAAGACACCAGTCTGCCGATCGGGCTGGGGCAGACCATCTCCAAGCCGAGCGTCGTCGCGCGCATGGTGGAGCTGTTGCTCGGCGCGGAGGCGCTGCGCAGCGGCAGCGGGCCGGGCCGGGTGCTGGAAATCGGCACCGGCTGCGGCTACCAGGCCGCCGTGCTCGCCCGGCTGGCGCGCGAGGTGTATACCGTGGAGCGGCTGCGTGCGTTGCACGAGAAGGCGCGCGACAACCTGCGCCCGCTGCGGCTGGCCAACGTGCATCTGCTGCTGGGCGACGGCATGCTGGGCTATGCCAAGGGCGCGCCGTATGCCGCCATCGTCTCGGCGGCGGGTGGCGAGCTGCTGCCGCAGCACTGGTGCGACCAGCTGGCGGTGGGCGGACGGCTGGTGGCGCCGACCGTCGGCAACAACGGCCAGCAGGTGCTGCTCGTGGTCGACAAGACAGCACACGGGCTTCAGCAGAGCGTTTTGGAGGCCGTTCATTTTGTCCCCCTAAAATCGGGGATTGCCTGAAGGGATTGCTTATGTTGGTATCGCGTGGTCTTGTTGCTTGGGGTTCTATCGCGCTCGCTGGCTTGGTGCTGGCCGGTTGCGGCACCCGCGTCAACAGGGCTCCGGTCGAAGATCGCGGCACGGCCGCCGGGGCGATCTCGTCGTCCCCGGTCCCAGCAGTGGCTGCGGCCAAGCCGCTGCCCGGCGCCGAGAACGCCGGCAAGGCGGGCTACTACACCGTGAAGCCGGGCGACACGCTCATCCGCATCGGGCTGGAGCATGGCCAGACGTGGAAGGACATCGCCCGCTGGAACGGGCTGGACAACGCCAATCTGATCGAGGTGGGCCAGGTGCTGCGCGTCGCGCCGCCGGGCGCTCCGGCGTCGGCCAGCAGCGCCGTGGCTGCCGACACCGGCGTGGTGACGCGCCCGGTGACGGCGTCGGCCCTGCCTCCCGCGCCGGCCGCCAGCGCGGCCAAGCCGGGGGCATCGGCCACCTCGCCCGCCGCCGCGGCTCCGGCTGCGACGCCGCCTGCTGCCGCCGGCAACGAAGACGACATGCCCTTCATCTGGCCTTCTTCCGGCCCGCTGCTGGCGGGCTTCGACGAGGCGCGCAACAAGGGTTATGACATCGGCGGCAAGGCCGGCGACCCGGTGCTGGCGGCGGCCGACGGCCGGGTGGTGTATGCCGGCGCGGGCTTGCGCGGCTACGGCAACCTGGTCATTCTCAAGCACAACAACACCTACCTGACCGCCTACGCCCACAACCAGACGTTGCTGGTCAAGGAAGACCAGAACGTGAAGCGCGGCCAGAAGATCGCCGAGATGGGCAGCACCGACACCGATCGGGTCAAACTGCACTTCGAGATCCGCCGGCAGGGCAAGCCGGTCGATCCGGTGCGTTACCTGCCTTCCCGTTGAGCGGCGACGGCGCGCCTGCGGACGCGGGCTGGCAGCCCGACGACGGGGACGGCGCGGGGCCTCTGGCAGGGGGTGCGGCGGCTGCGTCGGCTGCCCCGGGAGACGCGGAGGACGCGGAAGGCGAGCTGAGGCAACTGGTCGTCGGCGCCGGGCACCACGGCGCCCGGCTGGACAAGGCGCTGGCCGATCTGGTGCCGGAGCTGTCCCGCAGCTATCTGCAGCAGCTGCTGGCGCAAGGGCTGGTGCGATGGGGCGACGCCACCGCGTCCAAGCCGTCGGCCAAGGTGAAGGCCGGCGACCGCATCACCGTGGAGATCCGCCCAACCGAGCAGAGCCAGGCCTTCAGGCCGGAAGCCATGCCGCTTGACGTGGTGTACGAAGACGATCAGCTGCTCGTCATCAACAAGCCCGCCGGCCTGGTGGTGCACCCGGCGCCCGGCAACTGGAGCGGCACGCTCCTCAACGGCCTGCTGGCGCGCGATACCCGCGCCAGCCTTGTGCCTCGGGCGGGCATCGTGCACCGGCTCGACAAGGACACCAGCGGCCTGATGGTGGTGGCGCGCGAGCGGGCCACCATGGACGCCCTGGTGCGCATGATCGCCGCCCGCGAGGTGTCGCGGCAGTACCTTGCCATCGCCATGGGCCGCTGGCGGCACGCCGACCACCGCCGCGTGGATGCGCCGATCGGCCGCGACCCGCGCAATCGCTTGAGGATGGCGGTGGTGGACCTGGGCCTGAACGCCGGCAAACCGGCCCGCACCGACATCGACGTGCTGGCCGCGGGGCCGGAAGCCAGCCTGGTGCGGTGCACGCTGCACACCGGCCGCACCCACCAGATCCGCGTGCACATGGCCTCGCTTCAGCACCCCTTGGTGGCCGACGCTCTCTACGGCGGCGTTCCGGCCGCCGGGCTGTCGCGCCAAGCCCTCCATGCGTTCCGCCTGGCCTTCGCCCACCCGGTCACGGGTGTGCCCATGGAGTGGAAGGCGCCCTTGCCGGCGGACATGCAGGCGGCCGTCGAGTTCTGGGGCCTGCGCTACAATCCGGCTTAAGTCCGCACACGCTTGTGCCGACACCCTCTCGCGCAGCATGGCGTCTTGCCCATCGCTGTACACGCGCCTTCTCTTTCTTGCTCCCTGTCGTGCTGCCGCTTGCTGTGACGCCGCGGGCTCGCTCGCATCTTCCTCGGGACTGCTGA
Organism: Acidovorax sp. FG27; assembly: GCF_040365715.1. Classification (NCBI taxonomy): domain Bacteria; kingdom Pseudomonadati; phylum Pseudomonadota; class Betaproteobacteria; order Burkholderiales; family Comamonadaceae; genus Acidovorax; species Acidovorax sp. FG27. The sequence goes on along the minus strand of NZ_BAABVY010000009.1, from coordinate 913,423 downwards.
ACATCATGAATACGGTGGAAGCCAAAAGGGTTCTGGAAACCGCGCTGATCTGTGCCCCGCAGCCGGTGACGGTGCGGGAGTTGCGCGGACTGTTCGACGATGCCCTGGGGGCCGACACGCTCAAGCACATCCTGCTCGAGCTGCAGCAGGACTGGGCGCAGAGCGGTGTGGAGCTGGTTCAGGTAGCCTCGGGCTGGCGGTTCCAGAGCCGTCCGGAAATGCGCGAGTACCTCGACCGCCTGCACCCCGAGAAGCCGCCGCGCTACACGCGCGCCGCGCTGGAGACGCTGGCCATCATCGCGTACCGCCAGCCGGTGACGCGGGGTGACATCGAAGACGTGCGCGGCGTCACGGTCAACAGTTTGATCATCAAGCAGCTGGAGGACCGGGGCTGGGTGGAGGTCATCGGACACCGCGAAACGGTGGGCCGGCCTGCGCTGTTCGCCACCACCCGGCAGTTCCTGGACGATCTGGGGCTGCAGTCGCTCGATCAACTGCCGGTGCTGGACGACCCGGTCGTGCAAGCCAGCATGTTCGACACGTTGGGCCTGGCGGAGGGCGAAGGCGCCGAGGCCGCAGAGTCCGCCACGAACGGCGAGCCCGAGGCCGACGCCCAGGCGGAGGCGGAGGTGGAAGCCGGCGCCGTGCCGAACGATGCGGATGCATCGACAACAATTCCGTTGGATGGGGCCCCAGGGTCGCAGACGACTGCTACAGGAAACAAAGATGAATGACTCCCACCAGGACGAGCCGGCAGCCGGCGCCGAGGCCGCCCCGGACGAGGGCGCTGCGCAGCGCAAGCCGCGCAGCGATGCCGCCCGCGGCAGTCGCACTGCCCCAGGCAGCCGTGCGCCCGGCGGCGCGGGGAGCGCTGCCCAGCGCCCGGCCAAGGCGCCCGGCCGGGCGGCCGTCCCGGCGCAGGCCGATGGCTACGGCTTTGCCGACGTGGTGTCCGGCAAGCTGGACGAGGACGAGGCCGCGCAGGAGGTGACGCCTGCCAAACGGGTGCTGCAGCCCCAGGTGGAAACCCCCAAGCTGCACAAGGTGCTGGCGCAGGCGGGGCTCGGCTCCCGGCTGGAGATGGAGCAGCTCATCCTGGAAGGTCGCATCTCGGTCAACAACGAGCCGGCCCACGTGGGGCAGCGCATCCAGCATGGCGACCAGATCCGGGTCAACGGCAAGCCGATCCGCTACCGCATCGATCCGCCGCCGGCGCGGGTGATCGCCTATCACAAGCCCGCTGGCGAGGTCGTCACCCATGACGACCCGCAGAACCGTCCCACGGTGTTCCGCAAGCTGCCGCGACTGATGCAGGGCAAGTGGCAATCCGTCGGCCGGCTGGACCTGAACACCGAGGGCCTGCTGCTGTTCACCAGCTCGGGCGAACTCGCCAACCAGCTGATGCATCCGCGCTTCGGGCTGGAGCGCGAATATGCCGTGCGCGTGCTCGGCGCCTTGAGCAACGAGGAAAAGCAGCGGCTGCTGGACGGCGTGCAGCTGGAAGACGGCTTCGCGGCTTTCGGCTCGATCGAGGACGGCGGTGGCGAAGGCTCCAACTGCTGGTATCGCGTGACCATCTCCGAGGGCCGCAACCGGGAGGTCCGCCGCATGATGGAAGCGGTGGGGCACGCGGTCAGCCGGCTCATCCGGATCCGCTACGGCGCGATGATGCTGCCACGCGGCTTGAAGCGAGGCGCCTGGCTGGAGCTCGACGAGCGCGACATCCGCGCATTGGCCAACGCGGCCGGCCCCGGCCGCGCCCGGGCGGTGGAGGGCGCTGCCGAAGGGGCGGCCCCTGCCGAACGCGCCAAGCCCCGTGGCCCCCGAGCCCCGCAGGCACGAGGCGCCGGGCCGGGTGGCAAGGCCGGCGGGGCACCCGGCGGCCGCGCACCTCGGTCGCGCCGCGACGAGGGTGCCGCCCCGGGCGGGCGCTCGGCGGGCAAGCCGGCGCAGCCCGATCCGATGAAAACCTCGGTGGGCTACATCGGCAGCGACAGCCTGCTGCGCCAGCGCCAGGAACAGAAGCGCGGGAATGGCGGCCCCGGACCCCGCCGCAGGGGCCGCTAGGGTTACCAGCGCCGCGATAGAATGGAAAGCTTTGTCCCCAGGGCAAAAGTCAACGCAACCTTACTCATCAGGATAGAACAATGGCAATCGAACGCACCCTCTCCATCATCAAGCCCGACGCAGTCGCCAAGAACGTCATCGGCCAAATCTATGCGCGCTTCGAAGCCGCCGGCCTGAAGGTCGTCGCTGCTCGCATGGCCCATCTGTCGCGCCGTGAAGCCGAGCAGTTCTACGCCGTGCACAAGGAGCGTCCCTTCTTCAAGGATCTGGTCGACTTCATGATCTCCGGCCCGGTGATGATCCAGGCGCTGGAAGGCGAGAACGCCATCCTGAAGAACCGTGAACTGATGGGCGCCACCGACCCCAAGAAGGCCGAGGCTGGCACGATCCGCGCCGATTTCGCCGACAGCATCGACGCCAACGCCGTGCACGGTTCCGACGCCCCTGAAACGGCCCAAGTCGAAATCGCTTTCTTCTTCCCCGGCCTGAACATCTACTCGCGTTGATGCGGTACGGTCGCACGCGCCTGCGCTCTCTCCGGCTCCGCTGCCGGGTCGCCACGCCGTGTGCAACCGCTGCAGGTCTCGCAACGCCTGAATGACGCCATGACCACCAACCTGCTCGATTTCGATCTGGACGGGCTGGCCGCTTTTTGCGAGCGGCTGGGTGAGAAGCGCTTTCGGGCGACCCAACTCTTTCGCTGGATCCATCAACGTGGCGCGCATGAATTCGACGCCATGAGCGATCTGGCCAAGTCGCTGCGCGAAAAGCTCAAGGGCGTCGCGGTAGTGACCGGTTTGCGTGTCATCAGCGAACATGTATCGGCGGACGGAACGGTCAAGTGGCTGTTCGACGTCGGCGACGGCAATGCGGTCGAGACGGTCTTCATTCCTGAGGACGACCGGGGCACGCTGTGCGTGTCGTCCCAGGCAGGGTGTGCCGTGGGGTGCCGCTTCTGTTCCACCGGGCACCAGGGTTTCAGCCGCAATCTCACGACGGGCGAAATCGTGGCCCAGCTCTGGTTCGCCGAGCATGCGCTGCGAACCCGGCTGGGCACCTCGGAACGCGTCATCTCCAACGTGGTGATGATGGGCATGGGTGAGCCGCTGCAGAACTATGCGGCGCTGGTGCCGGCCTTGCGGGTGATGCTCGACGACCATGGCTATGGCCTCTCGCGGCGCCGGGTCACCGTTTCCACCTCGGGCGTCGTGCCGATGATGGACCGGCTCGCCCAGGATTGCCCGGTCGCACTGGCCGTGTCGCTGCATGCGCCCAATGATGCGCTGCGCGACAATCTGGTGCCCCTGAATCGCAAGTACCCGATCGCCGAGTTGCTGGAGACCTGCAATCGGTACCTCGAACACGCACCGCGCGATTTCATCACCTTTGAATACTGCATGCTGGACGGCGTCAACGACCAGCCTGAACACGCGCAGCAGTTGATAGACCTCGTGCGCAAGCACGCCAGCCGCGGCGTGTGGTGCAAGTTCAACCTGATTCCCTTCAATCCCTTTCCGGCCTCCGGCCTGCACCGCTCTTCCCCTCATCAAGTGTCGGTTTTTGCCAAGTTGCTGAGCGAGGCGGGTATCGTCACGACCGTGCGCAAGACGCGCGGCGACGATATCGATGCGGCTTGCGGCCAGCTGGCTGGAGATGTGAAAGATCGCACGCGCGCGTCAGAGCGCATGGCCAAGCAGCGTGTGATCGCGCTCAAGCCAGTGACCTGAACGGCGGGCATGCATCACATCAAGGGGGCACACATGGCGAATCCTGGAACCCATTGGCAGCAGCGATGGGTGCTCACCCTGGCTGTGGCCTGCGCTTCCGTGGGGATGGGCGGCGGATGCACCACCACCACGACCCCCGCCGCCAATGCGTCCTACGCCGCGGAGCCGGTGGTCACGCCTTCCGACGAATCGGAAGTGCGGCGGCGCGCACGTATCCGCCTGGAGCTCGCCGCCAACTACTTCCAGATGGGGCAGACCACCGTAGCGCTGGACGAGGTTAAGCAGTCGATCGCCCATGACCCGACGTTTGCCGATGCCCATCACCTGATGGCGCTGATCTACATGCGGCTCGGGAACCAGGTCCAGGCGGAAGAGAGCCTGCGCCGCGCCCAGGCGCTGCGTCCGGGCGATCCGGACATCATGCACAACTTCGGCTGGCTGCAGTGTCAGCGTCAGCGTTATGCGGAGAGCATGCAGTGGTTCGACCGCGCGCTGGCGACGCCCACATACGCCTCGCGCAGCAAGACCTTGATGTCGCAAGGCGTGTGTCTGGAGCGCTCTGGCGATCTGGCCGCCGCGGAGCAGGTGTTGGCGCGCGCGTATGAACTGGATGCCGGCAACCCGGTCATCGGTTACGGCCTGGCTTCGCTGAAATTTCGAAGAGGTGATGTGAAGCAGGCACAGTTCTACGTGCGGCGGGTGAACAATGGCGAATTTGCGAGCGCCGAGTCGCTGTGGCTGGGGATCAAGGTCGAGCGTGCCTTGAAGGACACCATTGCCATGCGGCAGCTGGGCGAGCAACTGCGCAAGCGGTTCCCCGATTCCCGGGAACTGCTGGCTTATGAACGAGGCGCGTTCGATGAGTGAGATGCTTGAGACGGAAATGATGGACGCGGGATCGCCCGCGGCGGTGACGGCCGGCAGTCTGCTGCGTGACGCGAGGCAGGCGGCCGGAGTGCATATCGCTGCCTTGGCCGTGGCGCTGAAGGTGTCGGCGCCCAAGCTGGAGGCACTGGAGGCCGATCGCCACGAGGTCTTTCCGGACGTGGTGTTCGTGCGCGCGCTGGCCTCCAGCGTGTGCCGCACGCTGAACATCGACCCCGCGCCGGTACTCGCACTGCTGCCGCAGGGTGCCGCCCCGCGGCTCACTGCGGATCGGGGCATCAACGCTTCCTACAAGGACAGCACCACTCGCGCATCGAGCGGCGCAGGAGCGGCGGTCCCCCGTTCGGTCGTCGCGGTGGTGCTCGTGTTGCTGCTGGGCGCGCTGGCGATGGTGTTCGTTCCCAAGGCGCTGGACAACAGCTCCGCGACGACTGAAGCGGTGAGTTCGTCATCGGCCCCGGGCTCCGTGGCCGAACCGGTGTCCCACGGCGCGTCCACGGCCGCGCCGCTCCCCTCGCCGGAGGCGGATCGCAGTGCGCCGGCCGCAGTGCCTGCCCCTGCGCCAGCAGCGGCCGTGGCTGCTGCGTCCCCCGCGGCGCCGGCGAGCCAGGCGGCGCCGAATACCGCTGCAGTCGCTTCCGAGGTGCTGGTCATCGCGGCGAAGGCCACATCCTGGGTGCAGGTGCGCAGCCTGGGTGGCGGCGGCACGACCCAAAAGACCCTGAATGCCGGTGACCGCCTGGTGGCGCCCGGCAGCCCGCCGTGGGCTGTCGTCATCGGCAAGGCAGACGCCACCACCGTGCTGGTGCGCGGCCAGCCGCTGGACATCGCCAGTTCCACGCGCGAGAACGTGGCCCGTTTTGAGGTGAAGTAATTGAGCTACGAAACATCGACCGGCCCTGTTCCGATGGCGGCGCCCCTGGTACGCACTTCGCGGCAGGCGCGTGTGGTGTGGGGTTCCCGCGTGGTCACCGTGGGGGGAGGCGCGCCGGTCCGCATCCAGTCCATGACCAACACCGATACGGTGGACGCCATCGGCACCGCTATCCAGGTGAAGGAACTCGCGCAGGCGGGGTCCGAGTTCGTGCGTATCACGGTCAACACGCCGGAGGCCGCCGCCGCGGTGCCCTACATCCGCGAGCAACTGGATCGCATGGGCGAAACGGTCCCTCTGGTGGGTGACTTCCATTACAACGGCCATCGCCTGCTGACCGAGTATCCGGATTGCGCCCAGGCGCTGTCGAAGTACCGGATCAACCCCGGCAACGTCGGCAAGGGCGACAAGCGGGACCGACAGTTCGGCCAGATGATCGATGCAGCCATGCGCTGGAACAAGGCCATTCGCATCGGCGTGAACTGGGGCAGCCTGGACCAGGAGCTGCTGGCGCAACTCATGGACGTCAACAGCCAGCGGGCGCAGCCCTGGGATCCCCGGCAGGTCATGTACGAGGCGCTCATCACCTCGGCCATCGAATCGGCCCGCCGTGCCGAGGCCATGGGCCTGGATGGCAACCAGATCATCCTGTCGTGCAAGGTGAGTGGCGTGCAGGATCTGATTTCGGTCTACCGAGAACTGGCCCGCCGCTGCGACTACGCGCTCCACCTGGGGCTGACCGAAGCGGGCATGGGCACCAAGGGCACGGTCGCTTCCACGGCGGCGCTGGCCGTGCTGCTGCAAGAAGGCATCGGCGACACGATCCGCGTATCGCTGACTCCGCAGCCCGGTGAGGCGCGAACGCAGGAAGTGGTCGTCGCGGCCGAGATCCTGCAGGCGCTCGGCATGCGTTCCTTCGTGCCCAGCGTCACCGCTTGCCCTGGCTGCGGCCGAACGACCAGCACCACGTTCCAGGAGCTCGCAAAGCAGATCGACGACCACCTGCGGTCGCAAATGCCCGTGTGGCGCGTGCGTTACCCCGGGGTGGAAAAGATAAAGGTCGCCGTCATGGGCTGTATCGTGAACGGCCCCGGGGAGAGCAAGCACGCCGACATCGGCATCAGCCTGCCCGGCACCGGCGAGGCGCCCGCCGCTCCGGTCTTCATCGATGGCGAGAAGGTGCTCACGCTGCGCGGCGACAACATCGCTGCAGAGTTCCATGACATCGTCGATCAGTACATCGCCCGCCGCTTCGGACAGAGCCAGCCAGCAGCGACGGCCGATTGAACTGCGGATTCCCGCGAGTCCGCCAAGCGGGGCCGGAGCCCCCACACATTCCAAGAACACCGTGAACCAGAATTTGAATACACCGCAACGGGCGCAGAAGCTGACGGCCGTGAAGGGCATGAACGACATCCGGCCTCCCGAGTCCGCGCGCTGGGAATGGCTGGAGGCCAAGGTACGCGCCCTCATGGACCGCTACGCCTACCGGAACCTGCGCACGCCCATCGTGGAGCCGACTGCGCTGTTCGTGCGCGGACTGGGGGAGGTCACCGACATCGTCGAGAAGGAAATGTATTCCTTTGAAGACCGGCTCAACGGAGAGCAGCTCACGCTGCGCCCCGAGTCGACGGCAGGCGTGGTGCGCGCCGTGGTCGAGCACGCCATGCTGTATGACGGTGGCAAGCGCCTCTACTACATGGGGCCCATGTTCCGTCACGAGCGGCCGCAGCGCGGGCGCTATCGACAGTTCCACCAGATCGGTGCCGAGGCGCTTGGATTCGCGGGCGCCGAGGCCGACGCGGAATTGATCCTGCTGGCCGATGCGCTGTGGAAGGAGCTCGGGCTGACGGACGTGCGGCTCGAACTCAACAGCCTGGGGCAGCCGCAGGAGCGAAAGGCCCACCGCGCCGCGCTGATCAGCTACCTCGAGGCGCATGTCGACCAACTCGACGAAGAAGCGCGCAGGCGGCTGCACAGCAATCCGCTGAGAATCCTGGACACGAAGAACCCTGCCTTGCAGACCCTCGTGGAGGGGGCGCCCAAGCTGCTGGACTACCTGGGCGAAGACTCTCTGCGCCATTTCGAGACGGTCAAGGCCATCCTCGATGCCAACGGCGTCGCCTGGCGCATCAATCCCCGTCTGGTGCGGGGCATGGATTACTACAACCTCACCGTGTTCGAGTTCGTGACCGACCGATTGGGCTCGCAAGGCACGATCTGCGGCGGCGGACGCTATGACTACCTGATCGAGCAGGTGGGCGGCAAAGCTGCCCCGGCGGTCGGCTGGGCCCTGGGTGTCGAGCGCGTGCTGGAGCTGGTGAAGGAGGCGGGGAAGGACATCCCCGATCTGGCGGCAGACGCCTATGCCGTCGTCACCGACACGGCCTTCCTGCCCCGTGTGATGGGGGCGCTGCAAAAGCTGCGGGCGGCGGGCGTGAGCGTGCAGATGCACGCCTCCGCGGGCGACTCCATGGGCAGCATGAAGTCCCAGTTCAAAAAGGCGGATGCGAGCGGAGCCCGCTATGCCTTGGTGTTCGGCGCCGACGAAATGGCGCGGGACGCAGTGCTGGTGAAATCCCTGCGTGACGGCTCCGGGCACCAGGTGGAGCGCTCTCTGGCGGACCTGTCCGAGTGGGCCGCCACCCTACAATCTTCCCGCTGACATACACGGACCATCATGGCAAACCATTTCGATCTCGAAGAGCAAGAGCAGCTCGACCAACTGAAGCATTTCTGGAACACCTGGGGCACGCTCATCAGCGGTGTGCTCATCGTCGTGTTCGGTGGTCTGGCCGCCTGGAATGGCTACCAGTACTGGCAAAACCGCCAGGCGGCGCAGGCCTCCGCGCTGTCCGATGCGATGGAGGCGGCTGTGAGCGCCTCGGACACAGACCGCATCGAGCAGGTCTTGAACGACATCAAGTCACGCTACTCGGGCACCGTGCAGGCCAGCCAGGCAGGCCTGCTCGCTGCGAAGGCGTTGGCGGACGCGGGCAAGCCGGAAGCGGCGGTCGCGGCGCTGAGCTGGATGCCCCAGGGCGCGGTCGATGACGGATACAAGGCGTTGGCCCGGCTCCGCCTGGCGACCCTCTTCATCGAGGAAAAGGCCTACGACAAGGCGCTTGCACAACTGTCTGGCTCCGTGCCGGTCGGCTTCGAAGCTGCATTTGCAGACCGGCGAGGCGATGTCCTGGCACTGCAGGACAAGAAGAAGGAAGCCATTGCGGAGTATCTGAGCGCTTACAAGGCTTTCGAGGAGCGCGTGGAATACCGCCGGTTGGTGGAGGCCAAGCTGAACGCGCTCGGCGCCCAGGTGCCCTCGCAGGTGGTGGCTTCCGCGGCTCCAGCGGGAGGTGCCCAATGATGTCTGCCCTGATCGGCCGGTCGCGGCCCGCCGCCTGCGGATGGATTCTTGCGAGCTCGGCCATGCTGCTCACGGGCTGCTCCCTCTGGGGCGGTCCTTCTAAACCGAAGCCGGCAGAATTGGGGCCAAATGTTCCAGTGCTGCCGGTGCGCCAGGCCTGGACGGCCAGGATCGGCCCCACCACCGGGTTGCCGCTGGAAGTGCTGGTGCAGGGCAACACGGTCACGCTGGCCTCTGCAGATGGCTCCATTGCCGCGATCGATGCCCGAACCGGCGGTGACGTCTGGCGGGCTTCGCTGGGCCAGCCGCTGTCGGCCGGCGTAGGTGGCGATGGCAAGTGGACTGCCGTCGTCACGCAGAAAAACGATGTGGTCGTGCTCGCGGGCGACCGGGAGCTCTGGCGCCAGCCGCTGCAGGCGCAGTCGTACACACCACCGCTGGTCGCTGGCAACCGCGTCTTCGTACTTTCCGCCGACCGATCCGTGTCCGCGTTCGACGCGGCCACCGGACAGAAGCTATGGAACCAGCAGCGCCCTGGCGAGCCACTCACGCTGCGCCAACGTGGCGTGCTGATGGCGGTGGGCGATACGCTGGTGGCCGGACTGTCTGGCCGACTGGTGGGTTTCAACCCGGATTCCGGCGTGGTGCGCTGGGAGGCGCCGTTGGCCAGTCCACGTGGCACCAACGACGTGGAGCGCCTGGTCGAGATCGTGGGGCCCGTCAGTCGCCGCGGTGCCGAAGTGTGCGCCCGCGCTTTCCAGGCGACGGTCGGGTGCGTGGACGCAGCCCGTGGCACCGTCGAGTGGACGCAGCCTGCCAATGGCGCAACGGGCGTCCAGGGCGACGACAGCTTCGTCTTCGGTACTGAAAGCAATGGCACCGTTTCAGCCTGGAAGCGCCAGGACGGCGCCAAGGCGTGGTCTTCGGACCGCCTTCTGTACCGCCAGCTGACCGCGCCGCTGGCGCTGGGCCGCTCGGTCATCGTGGCCGACGAATCCGGTCTGGTTCACCTGCTTTCCCGCGAAGACGGCAGCCCGTTGAATCGTCTTTCCACCGACACGTCGGGCATTTCGGTCGCCCCGGTGGCTTCTGCCGACACCCTGGTGGTCGTTACCCGCAATGGCGGCATCTACGGCTTCCGTCCGGATTGACAGGGCCTGCAGTCCATGAAACCAGTCATCGCCCTCGTCGGGCGGCCCAATGTGGGCAAATCGACGCTGTTCAATCGGTTGACCAAGTCGCGGGACGCCATCGTGGCGGACTTCGCGGGCCTGACCCGCGACCGTCACTACGGCAACGGCAAGCAGGGCAAGCACGAGTACATCGTGATCGACACCGGCGGCTTCGAGCCCGATGCCTCCACCGGCATCTACCGCGAGATGGCCAAGCAAACGCAGCAAGCGGTTGCGGAAGCCGACGTGGTGGTCTTCGTGGTGGATGCGCGAGCCGGCGTTTCTGCGCAAGACCACGATATCGCGAAGTACCTCCGGCGCCTGGGCAAGCCGTGCGTGCTGGTCGGCAACAAGGCGGAAGGCATGCTGGAGGGCGTGCAACTGGCCGAGTTCTATGAGCTGGGGTTGGGCGAGGTCCACCCGGTATCGGCCGCTCACGGTCAGGGGATTCGTACGCTGGTGGATACCGCGCTGGCGACGTTGCACTGGCCCGAGGCCGACGACGAGGCCGCGGACGAGGATTCCACCACGGTGCGTCTGGCAGTGGCAGGCCGTCCGAACGTGGGCAAGTCGACCCTGATCAACACGTGGCTTGGAGAAGAGCGCCTGGTCGCTTTCGACATGCCCGGCACCACGCGGGACGCCATCTCGGTACCGTTCGAGCGCCAGGGCCAGAAGTTCGAGCTGATCGATACGGCCGGTCTGCGCCGCAAGGGCCGGGTGTTCGAAGCGATCGAGAAGTTCTCGGTCGTCAAGACCCTGCAGGCGATCGAGTCCGCGAACGTGGTGCTGTTGCTGCTGGATGCGACCCAGGGCGTGACCGACCAGGATGCCCACATCGCCGGCTACATCCTGGAAAGTGGCCGCGCCGTGGTGCTGGCCGTCAACAAGTGGGATGCCGTGGACGAGTACGAGCGGCAGATGCTGGAGCGCTCCATCGAGACGCGGCTGTCGTTTCTCAAGTTCGCCGCCATGCATTTCATCTCGGCGAAGAAGCGCCAGGGCCTGGGGCCGGTGTGGGCGTCGATCGTCCAGGCGCACAAGGCTGCCACCTGCAAGATGTCCACGCCAGTGTTGACGCGGTTGCTGCTGGAGGCCGTGCAGTTCCAGAGCCCCAAGCGCTCGGGAATGTTCCGGCCCAAATTGCGTTACGCCCACCAGGGGGGCATGAATCCGCCAGTCATCGTCATTCACGGAAACTCCCTCGAGCACGTGACCGACGCGTACAAGCGCTTCCTCGAAGGCCGGTTCCGCAAGGAGTTCAATCTGGTGGGCACACCCTTGCGCATCGAGATGAAGACCTCGCACAACCCCTTCGCCGACGAAGGCGCCGGGACGGATCGGCGCTAAGGCCTTTCGATCCGTGCGGCCTCGGCCGTGTGGTAAGGTGTGCCTTTACAACAACATTCCTTGAACACGGAGAATATCGTGAGCAATAAAGGCCAACTTCTTCAAGACCCGTTTCTGAACGCGCTGCGCCGCGAGCATGTTCCGGTGTCTATCTACCTGGTCAACGGCATCAAGCTGCAGGGGCAGATCGAGTCCTTCGATCAATACGTGGTGCTGCTGCGTAACACCGTGACCCAGATGGTCTACAAGCACGCCATTTCCACCATCGTTCCTGGCCGTGCCGTCAATTTCACGACGGCCGAGTCCAGCGACTCTGCCGAGACCGGCCCGTCGGCCTGATCCTCCGGTCTTTCTTCTGTCCGCCGGTTGGTGGACCCGTCACTGCCTAACGCCTTGAGTTCTTCAGACAAACCTGCTGCCCCGGTGACGCCCGTGGTGTTGGTCGGGGTGGATTTCGGTCTGCCCCATTTCGATGGCGAGCTGGAGGAGCTGGGGCTGCTGGCCGAAACGGCGGGCCTCTCGCCGGTCGCGCGTCTCGTGTGCAAGCGCAAGGCGCCCGATGCGGCACTGTTCGTCGGTTCCGGCAAGGCGGAGGAAATCCGTGTGCTGGCGCAGATGCATAGCGCGGTCGAGGTGCTGTTCGATCAGGCCTTGAGCCCGGCCCAGCAGCGCAACCTGGAGCGGGTGCTCAATCTTCCGGTCAGCGACCGCACCTTCCTCATCCTCGAGATTTTCGCGCAACGGGCTCGCAGCCATGAAGGCAAGCTGCAGGTCGAGCTGGCCAAGCTCCAGTACCTGAGTACCCGGCTGGTCCGGCGCTGGTCGCACTTGGAGCGGCAGCGAGGTGGCATCGGTGCCCGCGGCGGTCCCGGTGAAACCCAGATCGAGCTGGACCGCCGGATGATCGGCGACGCGATCAAGCGCACGAGAGAGCGGTTGGTCAAGGTGAAGCGCCAGCGCTCCACGCAGAGAAGGCAGCGCGATCGCCGGGACACGTTCAATGTCTCATTGGTGGGATACACCAACGCTGGCAAATCCACGCTGTTCAATGCGCTCGTCAAGGCGCGCGCCTATGCGGCAGACCAGCTTTTCGCCACGCTGGACACCACGACCAGGCAGCTGTACCTGGCCGACGCGGGTCGCTCGATATCGCTGTCCGACACGGTGGGCTTCATCCGCGACCTGCCCCACGGTCTGGTGGATGCGTTCCAGGCGACGCTGCAGGAGGCCATCGATGCCGATCTGCTGTTGCACGTCGTCGATGCATCGAATCCTTCTTTTCCCGAGCAGATATCCCAAGTCCAGCGGGTGCTCGCGGAAATCGGTGCGCAGCATATTCCCCAACTGCTGATCTTCAACAAGCTGGATGCCATGGCGCCCGAGGCCCGGCCCACCTGCGCGCAGGACGTGCTCGAGATGGACGGGGAGTTCGTTCCCCGCATCTTCCTCAGTGCCCAGTCGGGTGAAGGTTTGCAGCTGCTGCGCCAGCAACTCGCCGCCGAGGTGTTGAAGGTCCACGACGAGATGACCCCTGACCTTGCTGCTGAATTGAAGAGGGAAGAGGGCTGAGATTAGGCACAATGCCCGCTTGCTCCATGTCTTAAGAAAACGAGAGATTTCCCGCATGAACCTGCATAGCCGCGCCTTGCGCTGGGCCATCTTGCCCCAGCGAATTAGGGGAATGTTGAATTTGAATGACCCGCGGTGGGGCCGAGGCGACGACAAGCAGGAGGGTGCGGATCGGCCCGATGCCGACCCGCCGACGCCGCTGCGTCCGCAAGGGCAGCGGGGACGCGAACAGAACAATGCCGGCCAGCCGCCGGATCTCGACGAGCTGTGGCGCGATCTGAATCGCAAGCTCGGTGGGCTGTTCGGGGGCAAGAACGGTGGCGGTCGGGGCCCCGCCGGAGGTGGGGGTGGCGGCTTCCAGCCGGACATGAAAAACGCAGGGCTGGGTGTCGGTCTGATTGCCGGCGTGGCTCTGCTGATCTGGTTGGGTACCGGGTTCTTCATCGTGCAGGAAGGCCAGCAGGCCGTCATCACGCAGTTTGGCAAGTACAAGAGCACCGTCAATGCCGGTTTCAACTGGCGGCTGCCCTATCCGATCCAGCGCCATGAATTGGTATTCGTGACCCAGATCCGCTCGGCGGATGTCGGGCGCGATACGGTCATCAAGAGCACGGGGCTGCGCGAGTCCGCAATGCTGACCGAAGACGAGAACATCGTCGAGATCAAGTTCGCAGTCCAGTACCGCTTGAGCGATGCGCGGGCCTGGCTGTTTGAGAGTCGCAACCCTGCCGATGCGGTGGTGCAGGCCGCGGAAACCGCGGTCCGCGAAGTCGTCGGCAAGATGCGCATGGACACTGCCCTCGCCGAGGAACGCGACCAGATCGCGCCTCGGGTTAGGGCATTGATGCAGGTCATCCTCGATCGCTACAAGGTGGGCGTGGAAGTCGTCGGGATCAACCTCCAGCAGGGTGGCGTGCGTCCTCCGGAGCAGGTCCAGGCGGCTTTCGATGATGTGCTGAAGGCCGGCCAGGAGCGTGAGCGTGCCAAGAACGAAGCGCAGGCCTATGCCAACGACGTGATTCCTCGCGCCGTGGGCTCCGCGTCTCGCTTGACCGAGGAAGCTGGAGCGTACAAGGCCCGCATCGTCGCGCAGGCGCAAGGCGATGCCCAACGGTTCAGCTCCGTGCTCGCGGAGTATCAGAAGGCGCCCCAGGTCACGCGGGATCGCATGTACCTGGAGTCCATGCAGCAGATCTATACCAACGTCACCAAGGTTCTTGTGGATTCTCGGCAGGGTTCGAATCTGCTGTACCTGCCGCTCGACCGGATCATGCAGAGCGTGGCGCAGACGGGGCCTGCCAGCGCGGCCGCGTCGCTGGAAACGCCCCCCGCGACCACATCCGGAATGACCCCGGCGAGTCCGCCGTCCACTTTTCAAAATGATGCGCGTGCGCGTGACACCAGTCGTACGCGTGACCGCGATTCGCGCTAGGAGAGAGTTGTGAACCGAGTCGGATTTATCGCCTCCACGTTGCTGGTGGTGCTTGCCTTGCTGAGTTCCATGCTCTTCGTGGTGGACCAGCGCCAGTTTGGCGTGGTTTATGCGCTGGGTCAGATCAAGGAAGTGATCACCGAGCCTGGTCTCAATTTCAAGTTGCCGCCGCCTTTTCAGAACGTGCGCTACATCGACAAGCGTCTGCTGACGCTGGACAGCTCCGATACGGAGTCGATGCTGACTGCTGAAAAGCAGCGCGTGGTCATCGATTGGTACGTCCGGTGGCGCATCTCCGATCCTTCGGAGTACATCCGCAACGTAGGCCTGGATGAGAACGCGGGTGCCATCCAGCTCAACCGGGTGGTGCGCAACGCATTCCAGGAAGAGGTGAACCGTCGCACCGTCAAGGAACTGCTGTCAGCTCGGCGTGAGGAGCTGATGGCAGAGGTCAAACGGGAGGTGCTGGAAGCCGTGCGCGGCGCCAAGCCCTGGGGGGTGGACGTGGTCGACGTGCGTATCACGCGTGTCGACTATGTCGAGGCGATCACCGAATCGGTGTACCGGCGCATGGAGGCCGAGCGCAAGCGCGTCGCCAACGAGTTGCGCTCCACCGGCGCCGCGGAGGGTGAGAAGATTCGAGCGGACGCCGACAGGCAACGTGAGATCACCATCGCCAATGCCTACCGCGACGCTCAGAAGATCAAGGGTGAGGGCGATGCCGAGGCGGCCCGCATTTATGCCGACGCTTTCGGCCGCGATCCCCAGTTCGCGCAGTTCTATCGCAGCCTGGAAGCCTACAAGTCCAGCTTCAACAAGAAGAGCGACGTGATAGTCGTCGATCCGTCGTCGTCGGAGTTCTTCAAGGCTTACCGCGGCGCTCCCCCCGCCGCATCCCGTCCCTGATAGCGGTCTTGCCGAACGCGCGGTGTATCAGGCCTGAGATGAGCCTGGTGCACCGGCGATGTTCCGCCAATTTATTCCTGTCCGCTATGGCGAGCGCGGCGCCGGGTGCAACGCGCCCCTCTGGACAATAAGGCCTGGCGCTTGCGCATTGTTGCGGATTGCCCAGGGCCACGGATCCACGTGATTTCCACCGTTGCCCGGTAGAATCACGTTTTTAACAGCCTTCCCTTTTCTCATGTCCGCTTGGGTCCTGCCGGATCACATTGCTGATGTGCTGCCCTCCGAGGCGCGGCATATCGAAGAATTGCGCCGAGGGTTGCTCGACAAGGCACGTAGCTACGGCTATGAGCTGGTCATGCCGCCTCTGCTGGAGCATCTCGAATCCCTGCTCACCGGTGCGGGGCAGGCACTGGAACTTCAAACGTTCAAGTTGGTGGATCAACTGTCCGGGCGCTCGCTGGGGTTGCGTGCCGACACCACCCAGCAGGCGGCGCGCATCGATGCACATCTGTTGAATCGCCGTGGAGTCAGCCGCCTTTGCTACTGTGGCCCTGTCCTCCACACGAGGCCCGACAAGCCGCATGCGACCCGCGAACCACTGCAGTTTGGCGCTGAAATCTACGGCCATGCCGGCATCGAGGCAGAGGTCGAAAGCGCGCTTCTCGCGTTGGAGTGCCTCGCCGTGGCGCAGGTGAACGATGTGAGTGTGGATCTGGCCGATGTGCGGATTCTTCGCTGTCTGTTGGCGGGGGCCGGTCTGGACCAGGATCACGTGCAATCCATTCAGCATGCCCTGGCCACCAAGGATGAGAGTGCTCTGCGCGAGTCTACGAACGGATTGCCACGGCCGACTGCAGAGCATCTCCTGACGCTGCTGCAGTTGTATGGAGATCTCGGCGTGCTGCACGAGGCCGATAAGACTTTGGGTGCGGTGCCTGGCGTCTCCGAGGTGCTGAACGACCTTCGGGCACTGGCATCGAGGCTCCAGCATCCGCGGGTCACCATCGACCTGGCGGACCTGCGCGGATACGCCTACTACAGCGGAGTGCGATTCGCTATGTACGCGCCTGGCGCCAGCGATGCGCTCGTGCGGGGCGGTCGGTACGACGAAGTGGGTGCGGTGTTCGGCCGGAACCGGCCGGCAGCGGGTTTCAGCCTCGACATCAAGCAGCTGGTAAGTGTGATCTCGCCACGCCCTCTCAAGGCGGCCATTCGCGCGCCTTGGGGGCGGGGCGTTGGCACTGACGAGGTCATTGCCGAATTGCGGCGGCAGGGTGAAACAGTGGTCTGTGTACTGCCGGGCCACGAGAGCGAAGTCGACGAGTTCCAGTGCGATAGGGAACTCCATCAAGTGGATGGACGTTGGACCGTCCGGTCTGTCCAGTTGTCTGAAAATTGAATTGGGTAAGAAATGAAAGCAAGCAAAGGTCGTAACGTCGTCGTGGTGGGCACCCAGTGGGGCGACGAAGGCAAGGGCAAACTGGTCGATTGGCTCACGGAAAGTGCGAAAGGTGTCGTCAGGTTCCAGGGTGGCCACAACGCTGGCCATACCCTCGTCATCAACGGCGTCAAGACCGCCTTGCACCTGATTCCCAGCGGCATCATGCGCGCTGGCGTGAAGTGCTATATCGGCAACGGTGTTGTACTGTCCGCCGCGAAGTTGTTCGAAGAAATCGAGGGCCTGGAGCGGGCCGGTGTGGAAGTGCGTTCACGCTTGCGCGTGAGCGAAGCGTGCCCCTTGATCCTGCCTTTCCACGCTGCCCTGGATGTGGCGCGGGAAGCCGCCCGTGAACATGGTGGCACCGAAAAGATCGGAACGACGGGGCGTGGTATCGGGCCAGCCTACGAGGACAAGGTCGCGCGCCGAGCCCTGCGGGTGCAGGATCTGAAGTATCCCGAGCGATTCGCGTCGAAGCTGCGCGAGCTGCTGGAGTTGCACAACCACGTGCTGCGATCTTTCCTCCACTCCGGCGATTTTGTTTTCCCGGCCGCTCTGCAGCCTTATCTTCAGGATGGACAGGTCGTATTCGAGGCTGTCTACGAAGAAGCGATGCGCCATGCCCAGCTGCTTTTGCCCATGATGGCCGACGTGTCGCGTGAACTGAACGAGGCCCACGCGGCAGGCGACAACCTGTTGTTCGAAGGTGCCCAGGGCACGTTGCTGGACGTGGATCATGGCACCTACCCATACGTCACCTCCAGCAATTGCGTCGCCGGCAACGCGGCAGCAGGTGCAGGAGTGGGCCCGGGCATGCTTCACTACGTGCTGGGCATCACCAAGGCGTACTGCACACGCGTCGGGGGCGGTCCTTTCCCGACCGAGCTGGATTGGGAAGCACCCGGCACTCCGGGTTACCACATGAGCACGGTCGGTGCGGAAAAGGGTGTCACGACGGGCCGGAGCCGCCGTTGCGGCTGGTTCGACGCTGCACTTTTGAAGCGAAGCGCTCAGGTGAATGGCTTGAGCGGCTTGTGCATCACCAAGCTCGACGTGCTGGACGGGCTGAAGGAACTGCAGCTCTGCGTTGGCTACCAACTCGACGGTGAGCGCATCGACTTGCTGCCGATGGGCGCGGACGAGATCGCACGCTGCACCCCGGTTTACGAAACGATGGACGGTTGGACTGAGTCCACCGTGGGCGTGACCAGCTATGAGAAGCTGCCCGAAGCAGCGCGCAAATATCTGGAGCGCATCCAGCAAACGACGGGTGTGCCCATCGCCATGATCTCCACCAGCCCCGACAGAGATCACACCATCCTCCTGGACAACCCCTACGCAGCGCACTGATGTCTCCCGACTTCGGTGTCGTGCGCTTGGCTTAATTACTTGGGACCTACTATGTTGACGGAAGACGGCAAGCACCTGTACGTGAGCTATGACGAGTACCACAGCCTCATAGAGAAGCTGGCGCTGAAGGTGCATCAGTCCGGCTGGGAATTCGACACGATCCTGTGTCTCGCAAGAGGTGGTCTGCGCCCTGGAGACATCCTGAGCCGCATCTTCGACAAGCCGCTCGCCATCATGTCCACGAGTTCGTATCGTGCCGAAGCGGGCACCGTGCAAGGCCATCTCGATCTGGCCCGCTTCATCACGACGCCCAAGGGCGAGATTGCCGGACGCGTATTGTTGGTGGACGACCTGGCGGACTCAGGCCATACCTTGAATGCTGTGATCTCCATGCTCAAGACCAACTACGCGCCGATCACGGAACTGCGCAGCGCGGTGATCTGGACGAAGGGATTGTCAACGTTCACGCCCGACTATTCCGTCGAGTTCCTGCCCAGCAATCCCTGGATCCACCAGCCATTTGAAGGGTACGACAGCCTCAGCCCTGCCAAGTTGCTGGAAAAGTGGCGAGTCTGACCTACAAGAAGTTTGGATGTTTGCGCGCTGCCCTGAATTCTGATGTACACTTGTTCTCTCGGCGCTGCAGAGGTTCTTTGGAAGTTCGGTGGTGCTGGCGGAAAAGATTTCGGTTTTGAGTTGCGACGGGTTGAAAAACCGGTGTAGAATTCAAGGCTTCGCTGATGAGGCGGGTTGCTGGAGACGGCGGACTGCTCGGAAGGCGAAAAGAAAAAAGTTTGACGGTTCTTTAAAAACTGTGCTAGAATTTGAGGCTCTGCTGATTGCAGCGGAGTTGGAGAGAAAAGAAAGCGATTTCTGATCTTTCGGTTCATTAAAAATATACAGCCGATAAGCGTGGGCGTTTGATGGCGAGTGCCAAGTTCTTTGGAACTAGTGCTTAGCACTACAAACGCTCATGAGATAAGAAGTGAAGTTCACTTCAATTCTTTTTTATGAGTTGCTCGCAAGAGCGAAAAAATCAAGATCGAACTGTAGAGTTTGATCCTGGCTCAGATTGAACGCTGGCGGCATGCCTTACACATGCAAGTCGAACGGTAACAGGTCTTCGGATGCTGACGAGTGGCGAACGGGTGAGTAATACATCGGAACGTGCCCGAGAGTGGGGGATAACGGAGCGAAAGCTTTGCTAATACCGCATACGATCTACGGATGAAAGCAGGGGACCGCAAGGCCTTGCGCTCATGGAGCGGCCGATGGCAGATTAGGTAGTTGGTGGGATAAAAGCTTACCAAGCCGACGATCTGTAGCTGGTCTGAGAGGACGACCAGCCACACTGGGACTGAGACACGGCCCAGACTCCTACGGGAGGCAGCAGTGGGGAATTTTGGACAATGGGCGCAAGCCTGATCCAGCCATGCCGCGTGCAGGATGAAGGCCTTCGGGTTGTAAACTGCTTTTGTACGGAACGAAAAGCCTCGGGCTAATATCCTGGGGTCATGACGGTACCGTAAGAATAAGCACCGGCTAACTACGTGCCAGCAGCCGCGGTAATACGTAGGGTGCAAGCGTTAATCGGAATTACTGGGCGTAAAGCGTGCGCAGGCGGTAATGTAAGACAGATGTGAAATCCCCGGGCTCAACCTGGGAACTGCATTTGTGACTGCATTGC
This sequence comes from Acidovorax sp. FG27, assembly GCF_040365715.1. Taxonomy (NCBI): domain Bacteria; kingdom Pseudomonadati; phylum Pseudomonadota; class Betaproteobacteria; order Burkholderiales; family Comamonadaceae; genus Acidovorax; species Acidovorax sp. FG27. The sequence continues at coordinate 893,599 of NZ_BAABVY010000009.1, read as the reverse complement.
TGGAGTACGGCAGAGGGGGATGGAATTCCGCGTGTAGCAGTGAAATGCGTAGATATGCGGAGGAACACCGATGGCGAAGGCAATCCCCTGGGCCTGTACTGACGCTCATGCACGAAAGCGTGGGGAGCAAACAGGATTAGATACCCTGGTAGTCCACGCCCTAAACGATGTCAACTGGTTGTTGGGTCTTCACTGACTCAGTAACGAAGCTAACGCGTGAAGTTGACCGCCTGGGGAGTACGGCCGCAAGGTTGAAACTCAAAGGAATTGACGGGGACCCGCACAAGCGGTGGATGATGTGGTTTAATTCGATGCAACGCGAAAAACCTTACCCACCTTTGACATGTACGGAATCCTTTAGAGATAGAGGAGTGCTCGAAAGAGAGCCGTAACACAGGTGCTGCATGGCTGTCGTCAGCTCGTGTCGTGAGATGTTGGGTTAAGTCCCGCAACGAGCGCAACCCTTGCCATTAGTTGCTACATTCAGTTGGGCACTCTAATGGGACTGCCGGTGACAAACCGGAGGAAGGTGGGGATGACGTCAAGTCCTCATGGCCCTTATAGGTGGGGCTACACACGTCATACAATGGACGGTACAAAGGGTCGCCAACCCGCGAGGGGGAGCCAATCCCATAAAGCCGTTCGTAGTCCGGATCGCAGTCTGCAACTCGACTGCGTGAAGTCGGAATCGCTAGTAATCGTGGATCAGAATGTCACGGTGAATACGTTCCCGGGTCTTGTACACACCGCCCGTCACACCATGGGAGCGGGTTCTGCCAGAAGTAGGTAGCCTAACCGTAAGGAGGGCGCTTACCACGGCAGGGTTCGTGACTGGGGTGAAGTCGTAACAAGGTAGCCGTATCGGAAGGTGCGGCTGGATCACCTCCTTTCTGGAAAACTGCATTCAATATTGAACGCCCACACTTATCGGTTGTTGGAAGAAGAAGCTGCTGGCTGGCGAGAGCGATCTTGCTGGCGAGTGGAATGGGTCTGTAGCTCAGCTGGTTAGAGCACTGTGTTGATAACGCAGGGGTCGTTGGTTCGAGCCCAACTAGACCCACCATACTTCCTGACGACGGATGCACGAGGATCACTGGGGGATTAGCTCAGCTGGGAGAGCACCTGCTTTGCAAGCAGGGGGTCGTCGGTTCGATCCCGTCATCCTCCACCAACCACTTATCGAGAAAATCAACACCAAAGCGGCTTCGCGAGAGGCCACTTTGTTGTTGACCGAGATTGCTCGGATCAATCGGCTGTTCTTTAAAAATTCATAGAGTCGAATCAGCGTTGTCAGAGGAAACTGCACAAACGTATAAGGTTTAGTGCAGACCGTGCCTCTGATGACAATTTTTTGATTGCGTCAAAACGAATATTCAATGAGCGAAAGCTAGTTGAAATTCAGTAATGACGAATGTTTCTTGATAGTGATATCGAGGAATTATTCACATTACGGCATAACGCGCGAGGTGAAAGACCTCGCAAGTCCAGACAACAGCGGAGACATCTCGCAAGAGAGGTCAAAGTTATAGGGTCAAGTGACTAAGAGCATGTGGTGGATGCCTTGGCGATGATAGGCGACGAAAGACGTGAAAGCCTGCGATAAGCTTCGGGGAGCTGGCAAATAAGCATTGATCCGGAGATTTCTGAATGGGGAAACCCACCTCGCAAGAGGTATCGCATGATGAATACATAGTCATGCGAGGCGAACCGGGTGAACTGAAACATCTCAGTAGCTCGAGGAAAAGACATCAACCGAGATTCCGAAAGTAGTGGCGAGCGAAATCGGAGGAGCCTTCTAGTGATAGCACGACTGTTAGCAAAACGGGATGGAAAGCCCGGCCATAGCAGGTGATAGCCCTGTATGCGAAAGCGGACGTGTGGTACTAAGTTAGAGAAAAGTAGGGCGGGGCACGAGAAACCCTGTCTGAATATGGGGGGACCATCCTCCAAGGCTAAATACTCATCATCGACCGATAGTGAACCAGTACCGTGAGGGAAAGGCGAAAAGAACCCCGGGAGGGGAGTGAAATAGATCCTGAAACCGCATGCTTACAAAAAGTAGGAGCCCGCAAGGGTGACTGCGTACCTTTTGTATAATGGGTCAGCGACTTACATTCAGTGGCAAGGTTAACCGAATAGGGAAGCCGTAGAGAAATCGAGTCCGAATAGGGCGTCCAGTCGCTGGGTGTAGACCCGAAACCAAGTGATCTATCCATGGCCAGGATGAAGGTGCCGTAACAGGTACTGGAGGTCCGAACCGACTAGTGTTGCAAAACTAGCGGATGAGCTGTGGATAGGGGTGAAAGGCTAAACAAACTTGGAAATAGCTGGTTCTCTCCGAAAACTATTTAGGTAGTGCCTCAAGTATTACCTTCGGGGGTAGAGCACTGTTTTGGCTAGGGGGTCATGGCGACTTACCAAACCAAGGCAAACTCCGAATACCGAAGAGTACAGCTTGGGAGACAGAGCACCGGGTGCTAACGTCCGGACTCAAGAGGGAAACAACCCAGACCGCCAGCTAAGGTCCCTAAAATTGGCTAAGTGGGAAACGAAGTGGGAAGGCTAAAACAGTCAGGATGTTGGCTTAGAAGCAGCCATCATTTAAAGAAAGCGTAATAGCTCACTGATCGAGTCGTCCTGCGCGGAAGATGTAACGGGGCTAAGCCAGTTACCGAAGCTGCGGATGTGCAATTTATTGCACGTGGTAGGAGAGCGTTCTGTAAGCCTGTGAAGGTGTCTGGTAACGGATGCTGGAGGTATCAGAAGTGCGAATGCTGACATGAGTAGCGTTAAAGGGGGTGAAAAGCCCCCTCGCCGTAAGCGCAAGGTTTTCTACGCAACGTTCATCGGCGTAGAGTGAGTCGGCCCCTAAGGCGAGGCAGAGATGCGTAGCTGATGGGAAACAGGTCAATATTCCTGTACCGATCAATAGTGCGATGTGGGGACGGAGAAGGTTAGCTCAGCCAACTGTTGGATATGTTGGTTCAAGCCTGTAGTCGTGCCTGGTAGGCAAATCCGCCGGGCTTAGATGAGGGGTGATAACGAGTCTGCTTGCAGACGAAGTGAGTGATACCCTGCTTCCAGGAAAAGCCACTAAGCTTCAGCTATTGACGACCGTACCGCAAACCGACACTGGTGCGCGAGATGAGTATTCTAAGGCGCTTGAGAGAACTCAGGAGAAGGAACTCGGCAAATTGATACCGTAACTTCGGGAGAAGGTATGCCCCTAGTCAGTGAAGTTGTACAAACGGAGCTAAACGGGGTTGCAAAAAATCGGTGGCTGCGACTGTTTAATAAAAACACAGCACTCTGCAAACACGAAAGTGGACGTATAGGGTGTGACGCCTGCCCGGTGCTGGAAGATTAAATGATGGGGTGCAAGCTCTTGATTGAAGTCCCAGTAAACGGCGGCCGTAACTATAACGGTCCTAAGGTAGCGAAATTCCTTGTCGGGTAAGTTCCGACCTGCACGAATGGCGTAACGATGGCCACACTGTCTCCTCCTGAGACTCAGCGAAGTTGAAATGTTTGTGATGATGCAATCTCCCCGCGGAAAGACGGAAAGACCCCATGAACCTTTACTGTAGCTTTGTATTGGACTTTGAACAGATCTGTGTAGGATAGGTGGGAGGCTTTGAAGTGAGGACGCTAGTTCTCATGGAGCCAACGTTGAAATACCACCCTGGTGTGTTTGAGGTTCTAACCTAGGTCCCTTATCGGGATCGGGGACAGTGCATGGTAGGCAGTTTGACTGGGGCGGTCTCCTCCCAAAGCGTAACGGAGGAGTTCGAAGGTACGCTAGTTACGGTCGGACATCGTGACGATAGTGCAATGGCATAAGCGTGCTTAACTGCGAGACTGACAAGTCGAGCAGATGCGAAAGCAGGACATAGTGATCCGGTGGTTCTGTATGGAAGGGCCATCGCTCAACGGATAAAAGGTACTCTGGGGATAACAGGCTGATACCGCCCAAGAGTTCATATCGACGGCGGTGTTTGGCACCTCGATGTCGGCTCATCTCATCCTGGGGCTGTAGCCGGTCCCAAGGGTATGGCTGTTCGCCATTTAAAGAGGTACGTGAGCTGGGTTTAAAACGTCGTGAGACAGTTTGGTCCCTATCTTCCGTGGGCGCTGCAGATTTGAGGAAGCCTGCTCCTAGTACGAGAGGACCGGAGTGGACACACCTCTGGTGTATCGGTTGTCACGCCAGTGGCATTGCCGAGTAGCTAAGTGTGGAAGAGATAACCGCTGAAAGCATCTAAGCGGGAAACTCGTTTCAAGATGAGATCTGCCGGGGCCTTGAGCCCCCTGAAGAGTCGTTCAAGACCAGGACGTTGATAGGCTGGGTGTGGAAGCGCAGTAATGCGTTAAGCTAACCAGTACTAATTGCTCGTGCGGCTTGACCCTATAACTTTGACTCAACACCATCCGCGTGTTGCAGACAAAGAGTTATGCCAAGTGACGCAGTCAAAAACACAAAAAGCTGATGACCACTCTATGAATTCGCCGCCCTGTCTCCAAACACGAGACTCGGCAGCAACCCTTTATGCCTGATGACCATAGCAAGTTGGCACCACTCCTTCCCATCCCGAACAGGACAGTGAAACGACTTCGCGCCGATGATAGTGCGGGTTCCCGTGTGAAAGTAGGTCATCGTCAGGCTCTTACAGCCCAATCCGCCCCGTGCACCGCAAGTGCTCGGGGCGGTTTGCTTTGGGAGGACGGAAAAAACACCCAAGGCTCTTTGAGCAATCAATCGAAGGCGACGCTTCCATGCAATTGCAGGACATTTTGTATTCCCAGGGTTTTGGCACTCGCCGGGTGTGTGCGGGTCTGGTCCAGCAAGGGTATGTGGAAGTGCGGCCTGATGGTGCGGCGTCCTTCAGCCTGGAGAAGGATGCTGCTGCGTTATGTGATGAAGAGGGTTTGACACTCAGAGTGCAGGGTGTCGAGTGGCCATACCAAGCCAAAGCCTATGTGGTGTTGCACAAGCCCGCTGGCACCGAGTGCTCGCAAAAGCCTTCCACCTATCCCAGCATCTACACCCTGCTGCCGGCACCCCTTCGCCAGCGTCCCAGCAAGACTGCGGTAGTGGGGGTGCAGGCAGTGGGCCGCCTCGATCAGGATACGACGGGCCTGCTGCTGCTGAGCGATGATGGGCAGTTCATCCACCGGATGAGCTCGCCGAAAAAGCATGTTCCCAAGGTGTACGAGGTGACGACCAAACACCCACTGGACGCCCAGCAAATCGACCGGCTTTTGGCGGGGGTGGTGCTCGATGACGATCCCAAGCCCGTGAAAGCCGCAGAATGTGACCAAAAGGGCGACAGGCTCTTGGCGCTGACTTTGACGGAGGGCAAGTACCACCAGGTCAAACGCATGCTCGCAGCGGTGGGCAATCGCGTGGAAAGCCTGCACCGTTCGCGCATCGGTGGATTGGCGCTGCCCCCTGATCTCCTGCCGGGCCAGTGGCGCTGGCTCGGGGCGGACGAGCTGGCCTTGCTCCGCTAGGGCGGGCAGCAACGAACCACCGTTTCGAGCCCCCAGGAACTTCGGCACAGATTTCGAACCTGTCGTGGGGACACTTGGTTTTCGCTTCTAATGCGTGCTTTTCCACCGAGGTGCGAGAACCTGGTGGGGTGAACAAATCCGTTCTGGAAAGTCTTACGTGAAATCTCTGCTGTGTGGGCGCTGGTGGGTGGCGCTGATGTTGGGGTGTGTGTTGTCCGGTGCCCATGCGGCCGATCCTGCGCCCCCCGTCTTCGTGCTGAATTCGCTGGAAGCAGATATCAGCGTCATCGACCCGACGACATGGACAGAAACCTCGCGCATCCCGACTGGCAAGGAGCCGCACCACATGTACCTGACCCCCGACGAGAAATCGCTCGTGGTGGCCAACGCGTTGGGCGATTCGCTGACCTTCATCGACCCGAAGACTGCCCAGGTGCAACGTACGGTGCGGGGAATCGTCGACCCCTACCATCTGCGCTTCTCGCCCGACATGAAATGGCTGGTGACGGCGGCCAACCGGCTCAACCACGTGGACTTCTATCGCTGGGATGGCAAGGACTTGACGCTTGCCAAACGGGTGTCCACCGCCAAGACCCCGAGCCACCTCTGGATCGACAGTCAGAGCCGCACCGTGTATTCGACCATGCAGGACAGCGATGAGCTGGTCGCCATCGACATGGCGACACAGCAGATCAAATGGCGGATCAAGACGGGCCCGATGCCTGCGGACGTGTACGGTAGCCCGGATGACAAGCACATCTTCATCGGCCTTACCGGCGGAGACAGCGTGGAGGTGTTTGATGTGTCCGGCCCCGAACCCCGTGCCATCCAGCGCATCAAGACCGGCGCGGGCGCTCACGCATTCCGTGCGGCGGGTGACCGCCGCCACCTCTTCGTCAGCAACCGCGTCGCCAACACCATCAGCAAGATCGACATGTTGAACCGCCAGGTCGTGGATGTGTATCCGGCGCCCGGCGGGCCTGACTGCATGGACGTATCGCCCGACGGCCGCTGGATCTATGTGAGCGCGCGCTGGGCTCGCAAGATGCTGGTCATCGACACGCAGGAGCGCAAGGTCGTGCGATCGGTGAACGTGGGCAAGTCGCCCCATGGCGTGTGGACCCTGCGCCATGCAGGGCGCTGATCGGCCGCGACGATGCGATCGTTGCCCCGCCTGCGTTGGCCCAGCAGCTGGTTTGCTCCTGTATTAATAGCGCTGAGCGCTTTATCCACTAGCGCCAACGCCGAAAAGTCTTGTGAAAAACCACTGTATCTGACGCTGGACACGGGCCACATGGGCGTGGCGGATCTGGTGGCGGACGTCCTGAAGCGGCAGCATGTCGTGGTCACGTTCTTCGCCGCCAATGAAAGAACCCAGGTCGGAGACGGCAGCCTCGGAAGTCATTGGGCTCCGTGGTGGAAGGCGCGCGCCGCGGAAGGCCACGAATTTGCCTCGCACACATTCGACCATGCCTATTGGCGCGGCGATGCGGGCAAGCCCTCGGCACCGGCTTTCCGCATTCGTCCCTCCGCCGGTCCCCGCGAAGGGCAGGAATTCGTGATGACCGCGCCGGAATACTGCGAAGAGATCGGCCGCGCGGCGCGGCGCCTGCAGCAGATCACCGGCAAGGCGCCCCTGCCGTTTTTCCGTGCGCCGGGCGGCAAGACTTCACCGCAGTTGCTGGCATCCGCGCGCAGCTGTGGCTATGCCCATGTCGGGTGGTCGCCTTCCGGATTTCTCGGCGATGAGCTTTCGAGCGACAAGGTCAGCAATGCCGCGCTTTTGCAGCAGGCGTTGCGCAACGTGCGCTCCGGCGACATCCTGCTGGCCCACCTGGGCATCTGGTCGCGCAAGGACCCCTGGGCGCCGGCCGTGCTGGAGCCGCTGATCGTCGGGTTGAAGGATCGGGGTTTTTGCTTCAAGACCTTGCGTGACCACCCCGACTACCGCGACTGGATCCAGCGCAGGCCCTGAGCGGCCGCGCACCATTCACGGGTGATGAACGCATCTTCGTTGGACGACTGACCATGGACTTTCTGGGCAATGGCTTCGACATGGCGCAGCAGTGGCTGTTCGAGACCGTCGTGCAGCCGCTGATGTTCGCCTTCGGCCTGGCCAATCTGCTGGAGGACGGCTACGACGCCACCGGCTGGCTTCTCGTCGGGTTGCTGCAGTTGCTGGTCATGCTGGCGGTGATCGCGCCGCTGCAACGCTGGAGGCCCGCCGAACCCGTCACGGACCGGGCCGCCATCCGGGTGGATGTGATCTACACGCTCATCCATCGGCTCGGGCTGTTCCGCCTCGCACTGTTCTTCGCGTTCACACCCCTGTGGGACGCCTTGTGGAGCGGGTTGCGCATGCACGGCGTCAGCACGTTCCACCTCGACAACCTCTGGCCGGGCGTGACCGATCTCCCGCTGGTCAGCCTGCTCATCTACCTGGTGGTGTTCGACGCGCTCGAATATTGGATCCACCGGGGCCAGCACCACTTCGAATGGTGGTGGAAACTGCATTCGCTGCACCACTCGCAACGGCAGATGACGATGTGGAGCGACAACCGCAACCACCTGCTCGACGATGTGATCCACGACGTCGTCATCGTCACCGTGGCTCAGCTGATCGGCGTGGCGCCGGGCCAGTTCGTCGCCATCGTGGCGATCACGCAGTTGAGCGAGAACTTCCACCATGCGAACGTGCGCGTGTGGTTCGGCCGCGTGGGCGAGCGGCTGTGGGTGAGCCCGCGTTTCCATCGGCTGCACCACGCGATCGGCATAGGGCACGAGTCGCACCCCGCAGAGGCACCCGGGGAGCGAGACGCTGCCCGGTCGCTTGCCGGCCCCGGCGGGCCGCAAGCCCCCAAGCCCGTGCTGGGTGGGCACAATTTCGGCGTGCTCCTGCCCTGGTGGGACATGCTCTTTCGCACCGCCAACTTCGAGCTCAGATACGACCCCACCGGTGTGCGCGACCAGGTGGAGCCCGGGCCAACCGGCCAGGTGCGCGACTACGGGCGCGGATTCTGGTCGCAGCAGTGGCGCGGATTGCTGCGTCTGTGCGGGCGAGCCTGAAAGGGGCCATCCGCGCTGGCGCTATGCTTGGACCATGAGATTTTTGTTCGACTCCTTCTGGCGCGCAGCCGTGTACTGCCTGCGTCCGCGGGTCATGGCGCTGTCGCTGCTGCCGTTGCTCCTGATCGGACTGATCGCCTGGGCTGCGGGCTACCTGTGGTGGACCCCAGCCGTCGCCAGCGTCCAGCAATCGCTGCAAAGTTCCGACTGGCTGGGATTGCTGTGGGGCTGGCTGCGCCAATTCGGCGTGAGCGATGCGGCCGGAGCGCTGGCGCCCTTGCTGGTCGTCGTGGCCGCGACGCCGGTCATCGTGCTGCTCGCCGTGCTGGCGGTGGCCGTGCTCATGACGCCCGCCCTGGTCCGGCTGGTCGCCGAGCGCCGGTTCCCCTCGCTCGAGCGCAAGCGGGGTGGGTCCTTCATCGCAAGCCTGGCCTGGTCGCTGGGCTCCACGCTGGCCGCGCTGCTGGCCTTGTTGATCTCGGTGCCGCTGTGGCTGGTGCCGCCACTGGTGCTGGTATTGCCGCCCCTGATCTGGGGTTGGCTCACCTACCGCGTGATGACGTTCGACGCCTTGGCCGAACACGCCAGCAAGGAAGAGCGGCTCACGCTGGTGAGCCGTCATCGGCTGCAGCTGTTGGGCATGGGCGTGCTGTGCGGCTACCTCGGCGCGGCACCTGGCATCGTCTGGGCGTCGGGCGTGGTGTTCGCGGCAGCCTTCATCGTGCTCGTGCCGGTCGCCATCTGGATCTACACGCTGGTGTTCGCCTTCTCGTCCCTCTGGTTCACCCACTACGCGCTCGCCGCGCTAGAGCAATTGCGCCGTGAACGCGGAGAATTCGCCGCGGGCGCAGCGGATGTTCCGCCGGTCGTTCCGTCACCGTCTTCTGCAGTCCGCATCACAGCCGATGCGCCGGCGCCGCAGGCCCCAGCTTCCTCCTCTGACGCACCATGATTCCTTCCTTCGGCCTCATCATCGTGGGCGACGAAATCCTGTCGGGCAAGCGCGCCGACAAGCACCTTCCCAAGGTCATCGAGCTGCTCGGCGCGCGTGGCCTGGCGCTGTCGTATGCCGACTATGTGGGTGACGATCCAGCGCGCATCACCGCGACACTGCAGCGCGCCTTCGCGTCTTCAGACATCGTGTTCTCTTGCGGCGGCATCGGCGCCACGCCCGATGACCACACCCGCCAATGCGCCGCCCGCGCACTGGGTCAGCCGCTGCTGCTCCACCCGCAGGCCGAGCAGCTCATCCGCGAGCGCATGCAGGACGTCGCGCGGGAGCAGGGCGTTCCCTACGAACCTGACCGCGCCGACAACGTCCACCGCCTGAACATGGGCGTGTTCCCCGCAGGCGCTGCCATCATCCCCAACCCCTACAACAAGATCCCGGGCTTTTCATGCCGCGGGGAGGGCGGGGCGCAAGTGCATTTCGTGCCGGGCTTTCCGGTCATGGCGTGGCCCATGGTCGAATGGGTGCTGGAGCATCACTGCAGCCAGTGGTTCAACCAGCAACCGCAGACCGAACATTCCGTGGTCGTCTATGGTTCGATGGAGGCCAGCCTGACTCCGCTAATGGAGCGCATCGAGCAGGCTCACGCACCGATCCGCGTCTTCAGCCTTCCGAGCGTGGACCATCCCGTACATGGCCGGCACATCGAATTGGGTGTGAAAGGGCCGGCGCCGCTGGTGCCCTCAGCCTGGGCTATGCTGGTGAATGAGCTGCACCTTGTTGGTGCAGTACTTGGCCCTGAGTTGGTGCGAAACACCTGATATGTGAACGAAGTGTGAATGACGCACCATTTCGGATTCGCATGTGCGAAGTCGGCAGCGACAGCCGCCGTGCTCCGCCTTAGTGCATGGCGGCGTGCTCTTGGCACGCAACCTGCTTTTAACCCGTCGTTTTTAACAAGCGCTTAAATCCTGGAGATCCTGATGGCCAAGACCGTTGCAGACGTGATGAAGCTGGTGAAGGAAAACGAAGTCAAGTTCGTCGACTTCCGCTTCACCGACACCCGTGGCAAGGAACAGCACGTGACCGTGCCTGTCTCCCACTTCGACGAAGACAAGTTCACGTCGGGCCACGCCTTCGACGGCTCGTCCGTGGCGGGCTGGAAGGGTATCGAAGCGTCGGACATGCAACTCATGCCCGACCCGAACACGGCCAACATCGACCCGTTCTTCGAAGAGACGACCCTGTTCCTGCAGTGCGACGTGATCGAGCCGGGCGACGGCAAGGCCTACGACCGCGATCCTCGCTCCATCGCCAAGCGCGCTGAAGCCTATCTGAAGGCCTCCGGCCTGGGCGACACGGCCTTCTTCGGTCCGGAACCCGAATTCTTCATCTTCGACGGCGTGCGCTGGTCCAACGAACCCGGCAAGGTCATGTTCGAGATCGAAGAGTACGAAGCCCCCTGGAACACCGGCGCCAAGCTCGAAGGCGGCAACCGCGGTCACCGTCCCACGGTCAAGGGCGGCTACTTCCCCGTGCCCCCGGTCGACAGCACGCAAGACATGCGCGCAGAGATGTCCCTGATCCTCGAATCCCTGGGCATCCCGGTCGAAGTGTTCCACCACGAAGTGGCGGGCGCTGGCCAGAACGAGATCGGCACCAAGTTCAGCACGCTGGTCGAGCGCGCCGACTGGACGCAGGTCCTGAAGTACGTGGTCTGGAACGTGGCCAATGCCTACGGCAAGACCGCCACCTTCATGCCCAAGCCCTACGCTGGCGACAACGGCTCCGGCATGCATGTGCATCAGTCCATCTGGAAGGACGGCAAGAACCTGTTCGCCGGCGACGGCTATGCAGGCCTCTCCGATTTCGCCCTGTACTACATTGGCGGCATCATCAAGCACGCCCGTGCCCTGAACGCCATCACGAACCCCGGCACGAACAGCTACAAGCGTCTGGTGCCCGGCTTCGAAGCTCCCGTGAAGCTGGCCTACTCGGCCCGCAACCGCTCGGCATCCATCCGCATCCCCTACGTCGCCAACCCCAAGGGCCGCCGCATCGAGGCGCGCTTCCCCGACCCATCGGCCAACCCCTACCTGTGCTTCTCCGCACTGATGATGGCCGGCCTGGACGGCGTGGAAAACAAGATCCATCCGGGCGAAGCCGCCACGAAGGACCTCTACCACCTGCCACCCGAGGAAGACAAGCTGGTGCCGACCGTGTGCCACAGCCTCGACCAGGCGCTGGAGTACCTGGACAAGGACCGCGGCTTCCTGACCAAGGGCGGCGTGTTCTCCGATTCCATGCTGGACGCCTACATCGACCTGAAGATGAGCGAAGTCACGCGCTTCCGCATGGCTCCCCACCCGGTCGAATACGACATGTACTACTCGCTGTAATCCAGCGATGCCGAAGCGGCGCCGCTCAGCCGGCGTGCGCTCGGACCACCACAAGGCGGCGCAAGCCGCCTTTTTCATTGGTGGCAGAGGAACTTGGCCGTGCCGCAAGGGCCTGAAGGGTCAACCCGCCGCGAACCGATCGCGTTGGGCGGGAAGAATTGGCGCTGCCGGGCGATTGGGGGATACTCCCCGCAGCCCGGCATGCGCCTTTTGCATGCCATGTGAGGAACCCATGAAAAAGACATTGATCGCGCTGTGGACGCTGTGCGCCTGCCTGCCGGCGGCCTGGTCGCAAGACCGCATCTACCGCTGCGGCAACGAGTACACCAACAACGCGACGCAAGCCAAGGAGCGAGGCTGCAAGGTGGTGGAAGGCGGCAACGTCACGGTGCTGCAGAGCCAGCGGCCTGCCGCCGCTCCCTCGTCCGGTGGTAGTGGTGGTGGCGGAAGCAGCGCATCGTCCGGCGGTTCCGCGTCCGCGCCGGCCAACACGCCGCGGGTCGGAGCCTCCGACCAGCGGGCGCGCGACTCCGACGCCCGCGCCATCCTCGAATCCGAGCTGCGCAAGGCCGAAGCCCGCCAGGCCGAACTGGCCCGCGAATACAACAACGGCATGCCGGAAAAGTCCGCGCTGGAACTGCGCAATACCCAGGCCTACCAGGACCGGCTGGCCGCGCTCAAGGCGAGCCTGGCCCGTGCCGATAGCGACGTAGCCGGCATCAAGCGCGAACTCGCCCGGCTGCCCCCCGCCAACTGAGCGGCGCGGTTCACGCCACCTGGCGTGTGCCTGCCAGCGCGGCGCCCTATCGGCCCGCGCACCTTCAGCCTTAAGGCCTGTCGGCGGCCCCAGTGCCGGCCTGCGGGCCGCATGCCATCCAGAAAGGGAATCGTCTGCCGAAAACCGACACCTCGCGCTACCTTGCGCTCGACCTCGTCTCCACCCTGGTCGCCGTGCTGCGCGCCGACGATGGCGCGGTGCTGTTTGCCAACGCCGCGCTGGAAACCTGCCTGGGCCTGTCGCGCCGCACGCTCGACGGGGCTGATTTCAGCGTGTTCTTCACCGACCCGGCCCTGCTGCAAACCGCATTGGCTGGTGCTCGCGAGCGCGACTTCTCCGCACTGCGGTTCGAAGCCGGGCTGCGCCGTCCGCCGCAGGAATCGCTGCCCGTGCACGTCAGCGTGGCCATCGCCGAGCACAGCGGCGAAGTACTGATCGAGCTCTGGCCGCTGGAAGCCCAGGCGCGCCAGGACCGGGAAGAGCGCCTGCGCGAGCAGGCCTTGGCCAACAAGGAACTGATCCGCAACCTGGCGCATGAGATCAAGAATCCGCTGGGCGGCATCCGCGGCGCGGCGCAGCTGCTGGAGATGGACCTGCAAAGCCGCGAGCTGATCGAATACACGCAGGTCATCATCCATGAAGCCGACCGCCTGCAAAGCCTGGTGGACCGGCTGCTGGCGCCGCACCGGCACCCGCACCTGGTGGGCGACGTCAACATCCACGAGGTGTGCGAGCGCGTTCGCTCACTGGTGCTGGTGGAGTTTCCGCACGGTCTGCGGGTGCGCCGCGACTACGACACCTCCATCCCCGAGTTCCGCGGCGACCGGGCGCAGCTCATCCAGGCGCTGGTGAACATCGTGCAGAACGCCGCCCAGGCGCTGACCGAGCGCATCGCCCAGGGCGATGCGGAAATCGTGCTGAGCACCCGGGTCGCGCGGCAGGTTACGTTCGGCCGCCAGCGCTACCGGTTGGCACTGGAATTGCATGTCATCGACAACGGACCAGGCGTGCCCGAGGCCATCAAGGAGCGGATTTTCTATCCCTTGGTGACGGGTCGGGACGGAGGATCGGGACTCGGGTTGACGCTGGCGCAAACCTTCGTGCAGCAGCATCACGGGCTCGTCGAATGCGACAGCGTGCCGGGGCGCACGGACTTCCGCATCCTCATTCCCCTGCCTTGAGGTCCCGAGAGACAGACATACAGACAGCCACCAACGGGAACAAGGTAGAACCAACACATGAAGCCGATCTGGATAGTAGATGACGACCCCTCGATCCGCTTCGTCCTGGAGAAAGCACTGGCGCGCGAGAACCTGCCCACGCGCAGTTTCACCCACCCCCGCGAGGTGCTCGACGCGCTCGCCGACATCGCCGCCGGCGACCCCGCCCGTCAGGGGCCGCAGGCGCTGGTGAGCGACATCCGCATGCCCGGCGGCTCGGGCCTGCAACTGCTCGAGCAGGTGCGCCAGCAGCAGCCGGGGCTGCCCGTCATCATCATGACGGCCTATTCCGACTTGGACAGCGCCGTCTCGGCCTTCCAGCGCGGCGCCTTCGAATACCTGCCCAAGCCCTTCGATCTGCCTAAGGCGGTGGAGCTCATCCGCCGCGCGGTCGAGGAGAGCCAGCGCGAGGAAGTCACCGAGGAGCGCCAGACCGCCACGCCCGAGATGCTGGGCCAGGCGCCCGCAATGCAGGACGTGTTCCGCGCCATCGGCCGCCTGAGCCAGAGCCAGGTCACGGTGCTGATCACCGGCGAGTCCGGCTCCGGCAAGGAGCTGGTCGCGCGGGCGCTGCACAAGCACTCGCCCGTGGCGGGCGGCCCATTCGTCGCCATCAACACCGCCGCCATTCCCAAGGACCTGCTCGAGTCCGAATTGTTCGGCCACGAGCGGGGCGCCTTCACCGGCGCGCAGACGCAGCGGCGCGGCCGCTTCGAGCAGGCCGAAGGCGGCACGCTGTTCCTGGACGAAATCGGCGACATGCCGTTCGATTTGCAGACGCGGCTGCTGCGGGTGCTGTCCGACGGGCAGTTCTACCGGGTGGGCGGCCATGCCGCCGTCAAGTCCCATGTGCGCGTGATCGCCGCCACCCACCAGGACCTGGAGCGCCGGGTCAAGGAAGGCGGCTTTCGCGAAGACCTGTTCCACCGCCTGAACGTCATTCGCCTGCGGCTGCCTGCCCTGCGCGAGCGCCATGAAGACGTGCCCATGCTCACGCGCCACTTTTTGCAGCAGAGCGCGCGGCAGTTGGGCGTGGAGCCCAAGCGCATTGCCGAAGCCGCGCTGCAGCGCCTTGAACACTTCTCCTTCCCGGGCAACGTGCGGCAGCTCGAGAACATCTGCCACTGGCTCACGGTGATGGCGCCGGCGCAGGTGATTTCGCTGCAGGACCTCCCGCCCGAAGTGCTCGACGCTCCGCGTTCGGCCACCGAAACCGCCGTGGCCGCGGCGCCGGCCGCGTCGTGGACGACGGGGCTGACGGCCGAGTCGGGGCAGGGTGCCGACGCGGCCCGCCACGCAGAGTCCCCCACGCCGCCCACGGTGCCAGCCAACCTCCCTGCAGCCACGGGCCTGGCCGGCAGTGCCTACGCACCGATCGCCCAGGACCACGCCACCGCGCCTGCCGGGGCCGCGCCCGCGCTTCAGGCCGGCTGGGAACAGGCCCTGGAAGCCGAAGCGCAGAAGCTCCTGTCCGGCGGGCAGGCCGAGGTGTGGGACGTGCTCAGCCGCCGGTTCGAATCCCGGCTGATCCGCACGGCGCTGCACGCCACCCATGGCCGGCGCATGGAGGCGGCCCAACGGCTGGGCATCGGGCGCAACACCATCACGCGCAAGATCCAGGAACTGGGGCTGGACGCGCCGGACGAAGCCTAGCAAGACGCCCTTCGGGCGATCCGCGTCGCGGCCAGCACGGGGTCATGGCAGGACCCCGTCTAGCAGCGATTTCTGGCGCGCGTCGCTCACGGCGTGGTCGATTGGTGACCTGGCCTTTGTGCCAATTTGCCTCCCAGCGCTTATTCCATAAGCACTTTTTGCTATCAATGGTATAGCAATCGAGACGAACAGGTTCCTGGCGACCGTCCCGCCACCGTTCTCGCGGCAGTCGGCCGCGGGGCGGGCGGATGGGCCCACCGCCGGCGTCACAGGTCCCTGCCTTGCGTGGAGGCCACCACCTGCAGGCTCCCGCAGGCACGCCGCGAGGTAACTGGCACGCCGCATGGGGGCTCTGTGGGTGCGTCTGCCGCCGTTGCTTACACTGCGGCCATGCCTTCGCCCCTTTCGCGCATGCCCAACCACCCGACGCTCCCCGCGCCGGACCGGGCGGTGCTGTGCGCCATCGCCGCAGCGAAAGGCACGGGTCCGCACGCCAAGCCGCGTCGTGGGCAGCGCACGCCTGCACTTTCCTGAGCCCGGCGGTTCGCTCCTTCTCTCTCCCTTTCCTTTCAGCGCAACACTTCACCGCCGGGCCGCCATTGCGCGCCACTGGCGGTGGGCTCCCGGGCGAGCCGCCGCCGCACCCGTTGGAGTGTGCTTCATGTCAAACCCCACAGCAGCCCCTGCAATTCCTGGTGAGCGCGTGCTCACCGACCTCGACTTCGCGCGCCTGTCCAAGCTGACCGATCCGCAGGGCGAATCTCCCCTGGCGGACGTGCTTGCCGCCGCCGACGTCACCGGCTCCCGCGCCATCCAGCCCGACGTGGTCACCATGAATTCCCAGGTGGAAGTGGCCGACCCGCACACCGGACGCTGCCAGGTGCTCACGCTCTGCTACCCGCGCGACGCGGCGCCGACCGCCGGGCGCATCTCCGTGCTGTCGCCAGTGGGCACCGCGCTGCTCGGGCTCAGGGCCGGGGACAAGGCGGCGTGGCAGGCGCCGGATGGCCAAGCCTGCCAGGCCGACGTGGCCCGCATCGCCTATCAGCCCGAGGCTGCGGGCGACTACCTGAGCTAGCGCGGCGCGTACAGCTGGCGGTGATCGCGAGAGGGATGGCCACAGCAAGGTCCGGCCACAGCCTGACGCCTTCCCGGTCCACGACGGCTGCCCCGCGCACTGTCCTACACCCATGCCGCCCCTGAGCCGACCCTGTGCGCCACGGCCGGACTTTCAGAATGCCTTCACTGTTCAACCAACTGGAGATTTCTCATCATGGCTGATTTCAAAGACGCGAATCGCGACCCGCTGACCAACGAGCCCGGCGCTCATCCGATCGGCACGGGCGTGGGAGCCACCGGCGGTGCGGTCGCGGGCGCGGCTGCGGGCGCTCTGGGCGGGCCGATCGGCGCGGCCGTGGGCGGTGTGGTCGGCGCGGTGGCCGGTGGCCTGGCGGGCAAGGCTGCGGCCGAGTCGGTCAACCCGACGGCGGAAGATGCCTACTGGCGCGGCAGCTACGACCGCGAGCCCTACTACGAAGGCGGGCGCACCTATGAGGAATACCGCCCCGCGTACGAACTGGGCTGGTCTGCCCGTGACCGCTACCAGGGCCAGGACTTCGACGCCGTCGAACCCCATCTGGCCCGCGACTGGGGCCATGCCCGCACCGAGAATTCGCTGGACTGGGACGCCGCCCGCCCTGCCACCCGCGCCGCCTGGGACCGCGTGGAGCGTGGTGATTCCGGACGCAGCGCGGCCGCCGCATACGGCGCTGGCACGGCAGGCGCTGCGGGCCTGGCCGGTGCCGGCGCGATGACCGGCACCTCCGCCGACTTCGCCTCGGAAGATGGCGCCTTCGACAACGACGACGTGGTGGATGTGCTGGACGACCTGCTCGAATCGTGCCGCGACGGCGAATACGGCTTTCGCGCCTCGGCCGAACGCGCCGAATCGCCTGAGCTCAAGACCATCCTGCTGCGCCATGCAGGCGAATGCGCCGCCGCTGCGGCCGAACTGGAGCGCGAAGTGCGCAACCACGGCGGCGAGCCCTCTTCGGGCGGCACCATGTCCGGCGCGCTGCACCGCGGCTGGGTCTCGGTGAAGGCCGCGCTGTCGACCAACGACGACAAGGCCGTGCTGGAAGAGTGCGAGCGTGGCGAAGACGCTGCCGTGGCCCGCTACCGCAAGGCCCTGCAGGAGCCGCTGCCCGCCGCCGTGCGCGCCCTGGTGGAGCGCCAGGCCCAGGGCGCCCAGCGCAACCATGACGAAGTGAAGGCTCTGCGCGACCGCTTTCAAGCCGCCGACCGCTGACCTCGGGTTGCGCGCCGGCCCCGGCCGGTGCGCAACGAACAAGGCCGCGCTGCTTTCGGGCAGCGCGGCCTTTTTCCTGCCCGCTCGGGGGCGTTCAGCCCAGCTGCACCACCACCGGTGCGTGATCGCTGGGCTGGGGGTTCTTGCGTGGGGCGCGGTCGATGTGGCAGGCCTGCACCCGGTCCTTGAGCGCGGCGCTCACCAGGATGTGGTCGATGCGCAGGCCCCGGTTTTTCTGAAAGCCCAGCATGCGGTAGTCCCACCATGAAAAGCTCTTCTCGGGCTGATCGAACAGGCGGTAGGCATCGGTCAGGCCGAGCTGCAGCAGCGCCTGGAAATGCGCGCGTTCTTCCACCGTGTGGTGAATGGTGTCCTTCAATCCCACCGGGTCGAATGAATCGCGGTCTTCCGGCGCGACGTTGAAGTCGCCCACCAGCACCAGCCGCGGATGCGCGTGCAGCTCGGTTTCCAGCCAGCGGCGCAGGGCCTCCAGCCACAGCAACTTGTAGGCGAACTTCTCGGAGCCCGGCGCTTGGCCATTGACGAAGTAGCAGTTGACGAGGCGCAGCGGGCCATCGGCCGTATCCAGCGTCGCCGCGATCACGCGGGCCTGCACATCGTCGTGGCCCGGAATGTTGCGCACCACGTCCCGCAGCGGCGAGCGGCTGAGGACGGCGACGCCGTTGTACGTCTTCTGGCCGAAGCTCGCGGCGTGGTAGCCGGCTGCCTTCAGTGCATCGAGGGGAAACTTCTCGTCCACCAGCTTGAGCTCCTGCAGGCCGATGGCGTCGACGGGATTCTGCGCGAGCCAGTCCAGCACCTGGGGCAGGCGGACGGAGAGGGAGTTGACGTTCCAGGTGGCGATCTGCATGGGCTGTCCAGGAAATAGGTGAAAAGTGAGCGCTTTAACGGCGCCGATAGCTCACGAACGAGTAAGGGAGTCCGCCCTGGGCCGACTGCTGCACGGGCGTGCGGGCCGTCTCCTGCCATTCGGGCCCCAGCTGCGGGGCGAAGGCGTCGCCCTCGAAAGTGTGGTGGATCTCGGTCACCTCCACGGCCTCGGCCAGCGGCAGGGCCTGGGCGTAGATCTGCGCGCCGCCGATCACCCAGGCCGTGTCCCCCTGCGCGTGGGCGAGGGCCAGGGCTTCGGGCAGGTCGGCCGCGCGCTGCGCGCCCTCGGCCCGCCAGTCGGCCTGGCGGGTGACGACGATGTTGGCCCGCCCGGGCAGAGGCCGGAAGCGCGGGGGCAGCGAATCCCAGGTCTTGCGACCCATCACGACGGGCGAGCCGAGCGTCAGCTGCTTGAAATGCGCCAGGTCTTCCGGCAGATGCCAGGGCATGGTGCCGCCCTGGCCGATGACGCCGTTGGCGGCGCGGGCGAAGATGAGTCGCAGTGTCATGGTGTGTCCAGGCGGTCGGGTGGCGCGGCCTTTACAGGTGCAGGTAGGCGAGGGCGCCCACCGCCAGGCCCAGGCCTGCCACGCCGTACATGCCCCACTGCAGCCACTTGCGCCGTGTCAGCAGGGCGATGGCCGCCAGGGCGATGGCCACCTGCAGCACCGTGGTGGCCTGCGCCCAGCGGTGGTGCTGGTGCATCTGCGCCTCGCTCTGCTCGTCCAGCGCCTGCGACTGAGCCTCCAGCGCCTCGGCCTTCTGCTTGATGTCGTTCTTCTCCAGCTCGTAGCGTTCGAGCTTGGCCTGCAATTCGGGCTTGCGGCCGTCGGCCGCCAGGTCGCGGGCCAGCTCGGTCACCGACTGCCTGGTGCTCTTGGACTGGTAGTACGCCCATTGGTTGGCCGCCTCGGTCTTCTTGATGGCGGCGTCGTTCTTGATGAGGCCCGCATTGGCCTGCGTGGCCCCACCCATGTACGAGAAGATGGCACCCACCGTGGCGATGATGGCGGTGGCCATGGCGATCTGGTTGGTCATGCCGCCGCCGTGGCCGGCGTCGGAGTGCGGGTGTTGGGCGGCATGCTCGACGGCGTGGTCGTGCGGCCCATGGACGTGAAAGCCGTGGGAGGACATGGTGGAGGGCGGGTCAAAAGCGAAAGAGAAACCGGGTGTGCGTCAGACCGCGACCGGCGCCTTGATGGCCGGGTGGTGGGCGTAGTCGCGCACCTCGAAGTCTTCGTACCGGTAGTCGAACAGGGTACCTGGCCGGCGCAGGATGTGCAGCGTGGGGTAGGGGTGCGGCGCGCGCGACAGCTGCAGTTCCACCTGCTCGAAGTGGTTGCTGTAGATGTGGCAGTCGCCGCCCGTCCAGATGAAGTCGCCCACGTCCAGGTTGCACTGCTGCGCCACCATGTGCGTGAGCAGCGCGTAGCTGGCGATGTTGAAGGGCACGCCCAGGAAGATGTCCGCGCTGCGCTGGTAGAGCTGGCAGCTCAGCCTGCCGCGCTCGCCCGCGGCCTGCGGCGGCGCCACGTAGAACTGGAAGAAGGCATGGCAGGGCATCAGCGCCATCTTGTCCAGGTCCGCCACGTTCCAGGCGCTGACGATGATGCGGCGCGAATCGGGGTTGGTCTTGAGGGTTTCGACGACCTGGCTGATCTGGTCGATGTGGCCGCCGCCCGGCGTCGGCCAGCTGCGCCACTGCACGCCATACACGGGGCCCAGGTCGCCGTCTTCACGCGCCCATTCGTCCCAGATGGTGACGCCGCGCTCCTTCAGCCAGCGGTTGCTGCTGGAGCCGGTGAGAAACCACAGCAGCTCGACGATGATGGACTTCAGGTGCACCTTCTTCGTGGTGACCAGCGGGAAGCCTTCATTCAGGTCGAAGCGCATCTGGTGCCCGAACACGCTGCGCGTGCCGGTGCCCGTGCGGTCGCCCTTGGCCACGCCGTGGGTGTAGACGTGGCGCATGAAATCTTCGTACTGGGAGCGCACGGGGCGGGCGGTGTCGGTCATGGACAGGGGGCGCGCTCGGCGCTTTATCACAACGATGGAGGCGTGGATTCTAGGCGGCGGGCGGCGGGGCTGCTTTCGGCCGCAGCAATCTCCTGGCGCTAGGCGCTAAGCTCACGGGATGACCCCGTACCTTGCCGCCATCGCCAAGCCGTCCTGGGCTTGGGTTCCACTCACCGCCGCGCTGGCGCTGGCCGGCTGTGCCAGCCGCGTTCCGTTGACGCCAGCCTCGCCCGCGCCTGCCGCGAGCCCCACGACCCCGTCCACGCCGCCGCAGGCCAAGCCCGCCCACCCCTGGGCGGGCGTGCAGGAACTGGTGGGCCGCTACCCGTCCAGCGGTGAAGACTTCCTGCGCACCGGCCCCATCGCACTTCGGCTGCAGGGGCTGCTGGGGCCCGTCAACTACCCGGTGTTCCTGCAGAACATGGGCACCAGCGGCCCGCTGCGGCAAGAGGGGCCCTTGATCTACATCACCGGCAACCGCCCGCACCAGGGCGGGCAGGAGTCGGCCGCGATGGTGCTGGACCCCACGCGGGACGTGATGCGCGCCTGGCTGCAGACCGGCGACGAGGAATGGGACGTGCAGGACGCCGGACCGGCCGTGCCGCTGCCGGCCGAGGTGCGGCAGTTCATCCAGAACGCGCGCGGCGTCTGACCTGCAGCCCGCCGGCCGTCAGGCCGCCTGCGGTGCGACGGGCAGCAGGCAGTGCGGGTTCATCAAGCCCTGCGGGTCCAGCGCGCCCTTGATGGCACGCATCATCGTGAGCGCCACGGGCGACTGGTACTGCTCGAGCTTGTCCACCTTCAGCGCGCCCACCCCATGCTCGGCCGAGAACGAGCCGCCGAACTTCGCCACCGCTTCATAGACCAGGTCGTTCACCCGCGCTTCCTGCTCGCGCAGGAAGGCCTTGGCATCACCCTCGGCCGGGGCCTGCACGTTGTAGTGCAGGTTGCCGTCGCCCAGGTGGCCGAAGTTGACCAGCCGCACACCCGGGATCTCGCGCTGCAGCAGGGCGTCGGCGTATTCGACGAAGGCCGGAATGCGCGGGATCTGCACGGAGATGTCGTGCTTGATGTTCAGCCCCTCCTCGGCCTGGGCGAGCGGAATGCTCTCGCGGATGTGCCAGAGCTGGTGCGCCTGGGCGATGTTCTCGGCCACCACCGCATCGGTCACGCAGCCGGCGTCGAAGGCGGTTTCCAGCAGCGCCTCGAAGCGCGCGCGGGCGTGCTCCTCCGACTCGCTGTCGCTGTTTTCCAGCAGCACGCCGTAGGGCACGTCGGCCTGGTCGATGAAGGGCACGCGCAATTGCGGCATGTGCCGGTTCACCAGGCTGAGCGCGAAGCGGCCCATCACCTCGAAGCCCGTCAGGCCCGCGCCCAGCTGCTTGTGCGCAAGGGCCAGCAACTGCACGGCGTGCTCCATCGACGGCACGGCCGCCCAGGCCGTCAGGCTGGCGGCGGGTTGGGGATAGAGCTTCATCGTCGCGGCGGTGATGATGCCCAGCGTGCCCTCGCTGCCGATGAAGAGGTCGCGCAGGTCGTAGCCGGTGTTGTCCTTGCGCAGGCCCTTCAGGCCTTCCCAGACCTCGCCCTGCGGGGTGACCACTTCCAGCCCCAGGCACAGGTCGCGCGCATTGCCGTAGCGCACCACCTGCGTGCCGCCGGCATTGGTGGCCAGGTTGCCGCCGATGGTGCAGCTGCCTTCGGCCGCCAGGCTCAAGGGGAAGAGCAGGCCGGCTTTCTCCGCAGCGTCCTGCACGTTCTGCAGGATGGCGCCGGCCTCCACGGTGAGCGTGAGGTTGTCGGCATCCACCGCGCGGATGGCGTTCATGCGCGACAGGCTCAGCAGCACCTGTGTGCCGGTCGCATCGGGAATGGAGCCCACCGCCAGGCCGGTGTTGCCGCCCTGCGGCACGATGGCCGTGCCGGCGGCGGCGCAGGCGCGCACCACGGCGGCCACCTCCTGCGTGCTGCCGGGGCGCACCACGGCCAGCGCCTTGCCGCGGGCGCGGCGGCGCCAGTCCTGCTCCCAGGCCGTGAGGTCGCCCTCGGTCAGCACATGGGCGGCGCCGACGGTCTGGCGCAGGGTGTCGATGAGTGTGGACATGAAAAGCTCTCTCGGAATGCAGGGTGGGACGGGCCGTGGGGCGGGTCGTTGTCGGGGGCTCAGGGAGCCGGCGCGCTGGCGGCATTGGTCGCAGAGGTGCGCACATGTTTCTGGCGCAGCCGCACGTGCAGCGCGCAGGCCACGAACAGCGCCAGGCAGAGGGCGATCTCGACCAGGGCCAGCCAGCGGCCGGCGCCGGTGTCGCTCCAGGCGCGCACCACGCCCTCGGTGAAGTAGAGCCACACCACCAGGCTGACCCAGCGGTAGGTGTACATGCGCCGCTTGAGCAGCCCCGCCAGGGGGAAGGCCAGCGGCAGCGCCTTCAGCGCCAGCCAGGAGCCGCCCGGCCGCAGCGGCGCAAGCCACAGCTCCCACGCCAGGCAGAGCACGATCAGGCCCAGCAGGCTGCCGACGGCGAGCCAGCGGGTGGCGACGACGTCCTGGGCGGGGTGGAGTGGCGAGGCGGGCATGCGGACAAGGAGCGAAGGAGGAGCGGAGCGCTGCCGGGCCGTCCAGCCCGGCGCGGCGAATGGAATCGGGGATCATATCGGCCATGCGTATTTCCCTGCAGGCCGCGCTGCTGCGCTTTGACGCGTGGCTGACCGAGCTGTCCCACTTCCCGTGGCGCCCCACGGCGCACACGCTGCGCGAGCGTTTCCGCGAAGACCGCCTGGGCCTCACGGCCAGCAGCCTCACCTTCACCACGCTGCTCGGGCTGGTGCCGTTCTTCACCGTGGCGCTGGCCGTGTTCACGGCCTTCCCCATCTTCAGCCAGATGCAGTTCGTGCTGCAGCGCTGGCTGATCGACAGCCTGGTGCCGGACACCATCGCCCGCTCGGTGCTGGGCTATCTCACCCAGTTCGCGGCCCAGGCCAGCGGGCTGGGCGTGGCGGGTTTTTCGATCCTGCTGGCCACGTCGCTGGCGCTGATCCTCACCATCGACCGCACGCTCAACAACATCTGGCGCGTGCCGCGCCTGCGGCCGCTGGGCCAGCGCGTGCTCATCTACTGGGCCGTCATCACGCTCGGGCCGCTGGTGCTGGCGGCCAGCCTGGCGCTCACCACGTCGATGGCGTCGGCCGCCTCGCGCGGCATCGGCGACAGCCTGCCCGGCAGCGCGCGCCTTCTGCTCGACGCCATCGAATTCTTCGTGCTGGCCGTCGGCATGGCGGCGCTCTATCGCTACGTGCCCAACACGCACGTGAAGTGGCGCCACGCCTGGGCCGGCGGGCTGTTCGTCTCTGTCGGCATCGAGCTGGCCAAGAAGGTGCTGAGCCTCTACATCGCCTCGGTGCCGACGTATTCCGTGCTCTACGGCACCTTCGCCACGCTGCCCATCCTGCTGCTCTGGGTGTACGTGGCCTGGGTCATCGTGCTGCTGGGCGCCGTGGTGGCGGCCTACCTGCCCAGCCTGCTGGCGGGCGTGGCGCGCACGGCGGGCGGCCAGGGCTGGACCTTCCAGCTGGCGGTGGAAGCGCTGCAGCAGCTGCAGGCTGCCCGTCACACGCCCGCCCGGGGCCTGACCGCGTCGCAGCTGGCACAGGCGCTGCGGGTGGACGTGCTGCAGCTCGAGCCCGTGCTGCAGGCGCTCACCGCGCTGGACTGGGCGGTGCAGGTGAACGAAACCGCCAGCGGCGCGCCGGAAAGCCGCGAGGCCCGCCACCTGCTGGTGGCCGACGTGACCACCACGCCGCTGGAGCCGCTGGTCGAGCGCCTGCTGATCGAGCGCTCGGCCAGCCTGGAGCGCTTCTGGGGCAATGCCGGCCTGGCGGTGGTCAAGCTGGCGGACGTGCTGCCCCGGCCCGAGCGCCCGCCCACCTCGCCATGAATCGGTTTGCTACTATTTTCATAGCTGCTTGCGCTTGATTATCAAGCGCTGGAGGCTGATTTGGTCATGAAACCAGCCGCCTCCGGCGCGCCAGGGCCCAGCGCATCGGCCGCCGCCGTGCCGCTGCGCACCGCGCCCTCCAGCGTGGCGGGGTAGGGCCCGTCGACATAGTCCCCGCAGGCCAGCAGGCCGGACGCGATCCGCATCGGCGGGCGCCGCAGCCCCGGGGTGCAGGCGAAGGTGGCGCGCTTCTCGACCACGGTGCGCAGCACGCGCAGGCCGTCCAGGCGCAGCTCGCTCGCGGCCTGCGCCAGCACCTGCCGCTCCAGCGCCTCGCGCTCGCCCTCGAAGGCGCTGACCACGAAGGCCAGCACGCCCGCTGGCCCGCCCAGCAGGGCGCGGTCGAACACGAACTGCGCCGGCCGCTGGGCCGTGGCGCGCAGCGCCAGCATGGGTTCGGGCAGCAGGGCGGTGGTGGTGGCCGTGGGGTGCTGCGCGTAGACCGTGGCGATGGCCGTGTGGCGCAGCGCGTCGGCCTGGTCCGCCCAGTCCGTCCCTGCCGCAGCCATCTCCGCCGCCATCCCCGCCGTCTCCCCCCGCACCAGGCGTGCGGCCTCGGGCGCGGGTGTGGCCAGCACCACGGCGTCGAACGGCATGCTGCCCGCCGCCGTCCCGACGTGCCAGACACCCGCGCCGGCAGGCCGCAGCGCGGTCACGCGCAGCCCGGCATGCACGGTGTGGCCGTGCGCGCGCAGCCACCGGGCGGCGGGCTCGGGGAAAAGTGCGCCCAGGTCCAGCCGGGGCAGCAACAGGTGCGAGCCGCCGCGCCCGCTGAACAGGCTGTCCCGCAGCACGCGCAGAAAGACGGTGCCGCTGGATCGATCGGCCGGCGTGTTCAGCGCCGATACGCAGAGCGGGTCGATGAATTCGTGCTGTAGCCGCACGGGCAGGTGGGCGCAGAGCTGCGCCACCGTCGCTTGCGGCGCGCAGGTGAAGCCGCCCAGCCGCCACGCCGCCGCCGTGCGCAGCAGGGCCCAGCGCTCGCCCCAGCTCCAGCCGCGTGCCCGGCCGATGCCCACGAGCGCGTCCCAGGGCGGAGGCAGGTCGGGCAGGCGCAGGCCGGTGCCGTCGGCATAGGGCAGCGCCAGCGGCATGCGCAGCAGCGCGGGCGATTCGGCCACGCCCACCGAGCGCATCAGCGCCAGGCATTCGGTGTAGGCGCCGATGAGGATGTGCTGGCCGTTGTCCAGCGTGACCGGGTCGCCGCCCGGGCCTTGCGCGGCCACGGCGCGGGCGCGGCCGCCCAGCGTGCGGGCCGCCTCGAACACGGTGACGCCGTGGCCCGCCCGGGTGGCCTGCAGCGCGGCAGCCAGCCCCGCCCAGCCGGCGCCGACGATGGCGACGCGCATGGGCTACATGCGCCCCAGCGCCTGCATCTTCCAGGCGAGCCAGAACTTGCGCAGCGGCGTGAGCGCGATGCGCTGGTGCAGCACCTGGAAGTTCTCGGCCTCGATCTCGCGCAGCAGCGTGCGGTAGATGCTGGCCATCATCAGGCCGGGCTTCTGGGTGCGGCGGTCGGCCGCCGGCAGCAGGGCCAGCGCCTCGTCGTACAGGCGGTGGGCCCGCTCGGCCTGAAAGCGCATCAGCGCGGTGAACCGGTCGGAATACTGGCGCTTCAGGATCTCGTGCGCCTTGACATCGAACTGCTGCAGCTCGGACACGGGCAGGTAGATGCGGCCCATCATGGCGTCTTCGCCCACGTCGCGGATGATGTTGGTGAGCTGGAAGGCCAGGCCCAGGCGGTGGGCGTATTCGGTGGTGGCCGGGTCGGTCTGGCCGAAGATGCGCGCCGCCACTTCGCCCACCACGCCCGCCACCAGGTGGCAGTAGCGCGAGAGGCCCGCGAAGTCGAGATAGCGGGTCTGCTCCAGGTCCATCTGGCAGCCCTCGATCACGGCCTGCAGGTGGCGCTCCTCGATGCCGTAGGCGGCGGTGTGCGGCATCAGCGCCTGCATCACGGGGTGCGTGGGCTGGCCGGCGAAGGCCTTGGCCACTTCCGCCTGCCACCAGGCGAGCTTGGTGCGCGCCACGCCGGCGTCCGAGACTTCATCGACCACGTCGTCCACTTCGCGGCAGAACGCATAGAAGGCGGTGATGGCTGCGCGGCGCGAGGCGGGCAGGAACAGGAAGGCGTAATAGAAGCTGCTGCCAGAGCCGGCGGCTTTTTGCTGGACGTACTGTTCCGGGGTCATAAGCGCGGGATTGTCCCATGGGGCAGGGCGCCGCCGTGCGTGGCGTGCCGGCATCGTCACGCGGCCGACACCGGCCCGTCACGCCACCGCCACGCGGCGGGCACAGCATGGCGGCCATGCAACGCGACGACGCATTCCTGAACGCCTGGCGCAACGCCACCGCCCCCCTGCAAGACGAGGCCGCCGCGGGGCTGGCGCCGGAGCGGCCGGTGCGGCGCTTTCGCACGCTGTGGATCTCCGACCTGCACCTGGGCACGCCCGGCTGCCAGGCCGAGGCGCTGCTGGATTTCTTACGCCACACCGAGTGCGAGACGCTCTACCTGGTGGGCGACATCGTCGACGGCTGGCAGCTGCGCCGGACCTGGTACTGGCCGCAGGCGCACAACGACGTGGTGCAGAAGCTGCTGCGCAAGGCGCGCAAGGGCACGCGGGTGATCTTCATTCCCGGCAACCACGACGAATTCGCGCGCCGCTACCTGCACCTGAACTTCGGCGGCATCACCGTGGCGGAAGACTGGGTGCACGAAACCGCCGACGGCCGCAAGCTCTGGGTGATCCACGGCGATCTGTTCGACGGCGTGATCCAGTGCGCCAAGTGGCTGGCCCACGTGGGCGACTCGCTCTACGAATTCACGCTGCGGCTCAATCGCCACCTGAATACGCTGCGCGCCCGAATGGGGCTGCCGTACTGGTCGCTGTCGCAGTACCTCAAGCGCCGCGTCAAGCGCGCCGTGAGCTATGTGGACGACTTCGAGAACGCCGTCGCCCGCGAGGCGAAGAAGCGCGGCCTGCAGGGCGTGGTCTGCGGGCACATCCACCATGCCGAGCTGCGCGACATCGGCGGCACGCTCTACGCCAACGACGGCGACTGGGTGGAGAGCCTGACCGCCCTGGCCGAGCAGGCCGACGGCACGCTGGAGATCCTGCAGTGGTCCGACTTCCTGCCGGCGGCGCGCCATAAGGCCGCCCGCAAGTCGGCCCGCAAGCAGCTGCAGCATGCCTGAGCGCATGGTGCCCGCCCCGTTCGCCGCCAGCGCGGCGGCGCGGCCCGCCGTGGTCGAGCTGGTGTACTTCAACGCGGGCGGCGGCCACCGCGCCTCGGCCCTGGCGCTGGAGGCCGCCATCGCCCACGCCGGCCTGCCGTGGACGGTGCGGCTCACCCACCTCTTTGAAGTGCTCGACCCCACGGCGCGCTTTCGGCAATGGACCGGCATGGAGCCCGAAGACATCTACAACCGCCGCCTGGCCCGGGGCTGGACGCTGGGGCTCGCGCAGGAGCTGCGCCTGCTGCAGGGCATGATCCGCTGGAGCCACCGCACGCTGGTGCGGCGCCTGGCGGCCCACTGGCAGCAGGCCGCGCCCGACCTGGTGGTGTCGCTGGTGCCCAACTTCAACCGGGCGCTGGGCGATTCGGTGGCCGCGGCCCTGGCCGGCGTGCCGTTCGTCACGGTGATGACCGACCTGGCCGACTGCCCGCCGCATTTCTGGATCGAGCCCGAGGTGGCCGGCCAGCACATCGTGTGCGGATCGCCCCGCGCCGTTGCCCAGGCCCGCGCCGCCGGCTGCGGGCCAGGGCGCATCCACGCCACCTCCGGCATGGTGCTCAGCCCGGCCTTCCACGACCTGCCCGCGCTGGATCGGGCGGCCGAACGCGCCGCGCTGGGCTTTGCGGGCGACCGGCCGGTGGGCCTGGTGCTGTTCGGCGGCGAGGGCTCGCGCGCCATGCTGGGCATTGCCCGGCAGCTGGCCGATACGCCGCTCATCCTGGCCTGCGGCCGCAACGCCGCGCTGGCCGGCGCCCTGCGCGCACTGCCGGCCCGGGCGCCCCGGCTGGTGCTGGACTACACCCGCGAGCTGCCCCGCTACATGCGCCTGGCCGACTTCTTCATCGGCAAGCCGGGCAGCGGCAGCCTGAGCGAAGCGGTGCAGATGGGGCTGCCGCCCATCGTGACCCGCAACCGCTGGACCATGCCGCAGGAACGCTACGGCGCCGAATGGGTGCAAGCCGGCGGGCTGGGGCTGGTACTGCCCCGCTTCGCCGAGCTGCCCCGTGGCGTGCAGGCCCTGCAGGCCGACCTGCCGCGCTTTCGGGCCGCGGTGCGGCGCCAGCACAACCGCGCGGCCTTCGAGGTGCCGCAGGTGCTGGCCGGCATCCTGGCGCAGGCGCGGGCGGAGGGCGCGCCGGCCAGCTGGCTGCGGGCGGCCTGATCGCGCATCACATCCGCAGGGCGCGCCAGGCCATGCGCGGCCCGTCGGTGGCGCGCAGCACCGGGCGGGTCACCAGGCTGCCGCCGTGCAGCGCCTCCACCTTGTCGAGAATGCGCAGGCCGCCCTGCACCACGAAGCGCAGCTCCCAGCCCATGCGGCCGGGCAGGCGGTGCACCAGCGGCGCGCCGGCGAGCATGGTGCGGCGCGCCCAGGCGGCGCAGTCCATCACCAGCGCGTCGGTCGCGGCGCTGCGCCGGCCCCGGGCCAGCTCGGCGCGGTCCACGCCGTGGGCGGCGCAGTCCGCGTCGGTCAGGTAGTGGCGGCCACGCGGCAGGTCCACGCTCAGGTCCTGCCAGAAGTTGATGAGCTGCAGGGCCGAGCAGATGGCGTCGCTCTCGGCCAGCGCCGCATCGCCCCCCACGCCGTAGAGGTGCAGCAGCAGCCGCCCGACCGGGTTGGCCGAGCGGCGGCAGTAGTCCAGCAGGTCGGCCCGGGTGGCGTAGGTGGCGCCGTCCCGCGTCATGGCGATGTCCTGCAGGAAGGCGTCCAGCAGATCGTCCAGCAGGGGCACGGGCAGGGCGTAGCTCTGCAGCACGGCCTGCAGCGGGCCGAAGATGGCCGCCCAGCGCGGCCCGGGCGCGGCGCCGCCGGCCACGGCCCGCAGTTCGGCGCGGTAGGCGCAGAGGTCGGCCAGGCGCTCGTCGGCGCTGGCGTCGCCCTCGTCGGCCAAGTCGTCCGCCGCCCGGGCGAAGGCGTAGATGGCAGCGATCGGCTGGCGCAGCCGGGGCGGGCAGAGCAGCGAGGCCACCGGGAAGTTTTCGTAATGCGTGACGGGCGGCGCCGGCGGCGCGGCTTGCACGGCCGCAGATGACGGCGCGGGCGACGGCACGGGCGACGGCTCGGGGCGGTGGGGATCGGAAGGCTTCACGGCCCGCATTCTCGCCTTGACAGGATGGCGGTGGCCGCCATAGATTACTAACCAGTCAGTCAGTAAGCACTGTTGCGAAAGTTTTCGATGACTCCTTCCTCCGCGCCGTCGCTCTTCCTTGCACCCGGCCCGCAGTCGCTCTCGTCCGCGCCCCCCGTCCGGCCCGCTCGCATGCGGGCCTTTTCGTGGGGGGCGCGGGGCCTTGCGGCGGCGCTGGCCGGGGCCCTGCTGGCCGGCTGCTCCAAGCCCGAGCCGGCGCCCGAGCCGGTGCGTTCGGTGAAGCTGGTCACGGTGGGCGCGTCGGCGCTGCACGCGCAGCTGGAATATGCCGGCGAGGTGCGGGCGCGTGTCGAATCGCGCCTGGGCTTTCGGGTGGCCGGCAAGATCGCCGAGCGGCAGGCGGAGCTGGGCCAGCGCGTGCGCGCCGGCCAGATGCTGGCGCAGCTGGACCCGCGCGACTACCAGCTGGCCACCGAGGCCGCCCGTGCCCAGGTGGCGGCCGCCCGCACGCAGCGTGACCTGGCCGCGGCGGACCTGCAGCGCTACGCCGCGCTGAAGGCGCAGAACTTCATCAGCGGGGCCGAGCTGGAGCGGCGCGAGGCGTCGGCGAAGTCGGCCCAGGCCACGCTGGACCAGGCCCAGGCGCAGCTGGCCTCGCAGGGCAACCAGGCCGCCTACACCCGGCTGCTGGCCGACGCGGCCGGCGTGGTGACCGGCGTGGACGCCGAGCCCGGACAGGTGGTGGCCGCCGGCACGCCGGTGGTGCGCATCGCGCAGGACGGGCCGCGCGACGTGGTGTTCGCCGTGCCCGAGGACAAGGTGGCCGCCCTGCGCGTGGGCCAGCCGGTGCAGGTGCGCGTGTGGGCGGGCGGCGAGGCGCTGGCCGGCCGCGTGCGCGAGGTGGCGGCCAGCGCCGACGCGGTGACGCGCACCTTCCAGGTCAAGGTGGCGATCGACGGGGCGGATGTGCCGCCGCTGGGCTCGACGGCCTACGTCACGCCCCAGGCGCTGAGCCGCGAGGGCACGCAGGCGCTGAAGCTGCCCACCACCGCGCTGCGGCAGGAGGGCCAGCAGACGGCGGTATGGCTGTTCGACCCCGCCACCAGCACCGTGCGCTCGCAGCCGGTGCAGGTGGCCACGGCCGATGGCAACGACGTGGTGATCGCCGCCGGCCTGGCGCCCGGGCAGCAGGTGGTGGCGACGGGCGTGCACGTGCTGGCACCCGGCCAGAAAGTGACGGTTTATCAGTCAAAACAGGCTCCAGCGCCCGTATTACCAGCGCAGGATGCTATTAATAATGTAGCAAACGGCGGTGCCGCGGATACGCCGCCCGCCCCCGCCACGGCAACGGCCAGCCGCTAGGAGCGCCCCATGCCACCGAGCCACTCCCCGACGCCGCCGCCCGGCGACACGCCCGCGCAGGTCCCGGCACGCCGCGAACGCTTCAACCTGTCGCGCTGGGCGCTGGAGCATCCGGCGCTCACCCGCTACCTGATGGTCGCGCTGCTGCTGCTGGGCGTGGGCAGCTACTTTCAGCTGGGCCAGGACGAGGATCCGCCCTTCACCTTCCGCGCGACGGTGGTGCGCACCTACTGGCCCGGCGCCACGGCGCAGCAGATGGCCGAGCAGGTCACCGACAAGCTAGAGCGCACGCTGCAGGAGGCGCCCTATGCCGACAAGATCCGCAGCTACTCCAAGCCCGGCGAGTCGCTGATCATCTTCAACCTGAAGGACTCCTCGCCGCCCGGCGAGGTGGCGGGCGTCTGGTACACGGTGCGCAAGAAGATCGGCGACATGCGCTACACGCTGCCGCAGGGCGTGCAGGGGCCGTTCTTCAACGACGAGTTCGGCGACGTGTACGGCGTGATCTATGCGTTGGAGGCCGACGGCTTCAGCTATGCGGAGCTGCGCAACTTCGCCGACGACGTGCGCCAGCAGCTGCTGCGGGTGCGCGACGTGGCCAAGGTCGAGCAGTTCGGCGTGCAGGACGAGAAGCTCTACATCGAGATCTCGCAACGCCGCCTGTCGCAGCTGGGGCTGGACATGAACCAGGTGCTGGCCCAGCTGGGCCAGCAGAACGCGGTGGAAAGCGCCGGCATCATCCAGACGCCGGCCGACCAAGTGCAACTGCGCGTGGGCGGGCAGTTCGCCACGCCCGAGGCATTGCGCGCCATGCCGATCCGCGGCGCCTCGGGCGCCCAACTGCGGCTGAGCGACATCGCCGAGGTGCGGCGCGGCTATGTGGACCCGGCTGCCGTGAAGGTGCGCCACCAGGGGCGCGAGGTGATCGCGCTGGGCGTCTCCATGGCCAAGGGCGGCGACATCATCCGCCTGGGCAAGGCCCTGCACACGGCCACTGCCGACATCGAGAAGCGCCTGCCCGCCGGCGTGCGCCTGGTGAACGTGCAGGACCAGCCCCGGTCGGTGTCCAGCTCGGTCAATGAGTTCGTCAAGGTGCTGATCGAGGCCGTGGTGATCGTGCTGGCGGTGAGCTTCATCAGCCTGGGGCTGCACAAGCGCCCGGGCCAGCACCCGCTCTGGCGCCGCTACACGCTGGACGTGCGGCCGGGGCTGGTGGTGGGCATCACCATTCCGCTGGTGCTGGCCGTCACCTTCCTGGCCATGTGGTACTGGGGCATCGGGCTGCACAAGATATCGCTGGGCTCGCTCATCATCGCCCTGGGCCTGCTGGTGGACGACGCCATCATCGCGGTGGAGATGATGGTGCTGAAGATGGAGGAGGGCTACGACAAGCTGCGCGCCGCCACCTTCGCCTACGAGATCACGGCCATCCCCATGCTGACCGGCACGCTCATCACGGCGGCGGGTTTCCTGCCCATCGGCATCGCCAAGTCGGTGACGGGCGAATACACCTTCGCCATCTTCGCGGTGACGGTGATCGCGCTGGTGCTGTCCTGGCTGGCATCGGTGTACTTCGTGCCGTACCTGGGCATGCTGCTGCTCAAGCACCCGGCGCACGTCCAGGTGCGGGGCGAGGGCGGCGACCATCCGGACGGGGCAGGTAGCGCCGCCGCGGGGCACCATGAAGTGTTCGACAGCCCGTTCTACAACCGCTTCCGCCGCCTGGTGGGCTGGTGCGTGGACCACCGCTGGATCACCATCGGCATCATGCTGCTGACCTTCGCGCTCGGTATCGTCGGCATGGGCCGGGTGCAGCAGCAGTTCTTCCCGGATTCGAGCCGGCCCGAGGTGCTGGTGGACCTGTGGTTCCCCGAGGGCACTTCGTTCCAGGCGAACGAGGAGACCACCCGCCGCGTGGAGCGGCGGCTGATGGACGAGCCGGGTGTCTCCACGGTCAGCACCTGGATCGGCTCGGGCGTGCCGCGCTTCTACCTGCCGATGGACCAGATCTTCCCGCAGACCAATGCCTCGCAGCTCATCGTGGTGCCGCGCGACCTGGCCACGCGCGAGCAGCTGCGCCAGTCGCTGCCGCAGCTGCTGGCGGCCGAATTCCCGGAAGTGCGCGCCCGCGCCAAGCTGCTGCCCAACGGCCCGCCGGTGGCCTATCCGGTGCAGTTCCGCGTCATCGGCACCGACCCGGCCGTGCTGCGCCAGCATGCCGACGAAGTGCGGGCGGTGCTGCGGGAGAGCCCGCAGATGCGCGGCGTGAACGACAACTGGAACGAGTCGGTGAAAGTGATGCGGCTGGAGGTGGACCAGGCCAAGGCGCGCGCGCTGGGTGTGAGCAGCCAGTCCATCGCCCAGGCCGCCCGCGTGGCCTTCACCGGCAGCACGGTGGGGCAGTTCCGCGAGGGCGACCGGCTGATCGACATCGTGCTGCGCCAGCCCGAGAACGAGCGCCGCGCCATCACCGACGTCGCCAACGCCTATTTGCCTACCGCGTCGGGCCGGTCGGTGCCGCTCACGCAGGTGGCGCGTCCCGTCTTCACCTGGGAGCCCGGCGTGATGTGGCGCGAGAACCGCGACTACGCCATCACCGTGCAGGGCGACGTGGTGGAAGGCCTGCAGGGCGCCACCGTCACCGCCGCGCTGCTGCCCGCGCTGCGCAAGCTGGAAGCCGGCTGGCACGCCGCCGGCCAGACGGCCTATCGCATCGAGGTGGCGGGCGCGGTGGAGGAAAGCTCCAAGGGCTCGGCCTCCATCGTGGCAGGGCTGCCGGCCATGCTGTTCATCGTCTTCACGCTGCTGATGCTGCAGCTGCACAGCTTCAGCCGCGCCATGCTGGTGTTCCTCACCGGGCCGCTCGGCATCGCCGGAGTGGCGGGCGCGCTGCTGCTGCTGGGGCGGCCGTTCGGCTTCGTCGCGCTGCTGGGCGTGATCGCGCTGATGGGCATGATCCAGCGCAACTCGGTCATCCTGATCGACCAGATCGAGAGCGACCGCGCGCGCGGCGTGCCGGCGTGGAACGCCATCGTCGAGTCGGCCGTGCGCCGGCTGCGGCCCATCGTGCTGACGGCGGCGGCGGCGGTGCTGGCGATGATTCCGCTCTCGCGCAGCGTGTTCTGGGGACCGATGGCCGTCGCGATCATGGGCGGGCTTGTCGTGGCGACCGTGCTGACGCTCCTGGCGCTGCCCGCGATGTATGCCGCCTGGTTCCGCGTGCGGCGGCCCGATTCGGCGCCCGCCCGAGCGGTTTGACGGACGCTCCCGCCGATCCGGCTAAAATCGAAGGTTGACCAATTTCATACAGATGGCTGGCAATGCCCGCCGCCTGTTTGTCTGAAGAATCGCGCGGGTGGCGAAATTGGTAGACGCACCAGGTTTAGGTCCTGACGCCAGCAATGGTGTGGGGGTTCGAGTCCCCCCCCGCGCACCACGTGAAGCAGGTTGCTCCAGCAGCAGGCGGCAGCGTTAATCCATTCAAATAGAGGAAGAGCCATGGCAGTTACTGTTGAAACCCTAGAGAAGCTCGAGCGCAAGATCACGCTGAGCCTGCCCCTCACCACGATCCAGACCGAGGTGGACGCACGCCTGAAGCGCCTGGCCCGCACCGTGAAGATGGACGGTTTCCGTCCCGGCAAGGTGCCCATGAACGTGGTCGCCCAGCGCTACGGCTACTCGGTGCAGTACGAAGTGCTGAACGACAAGGTCGGCGAGGCCTTCGCCCAGGCGGCCAACGAAGCCAACCTGCGCGTGGCCGGCCAGCCCCGCATCACCGAGAAGGACGGCGCGCCGGAAGGCCAGGTCACGTTCGACGCCGTGTTCGAAGTGTTCCCCGAAGTCAAGATCGGTGACCTGTCGGAAGCGGAAGTCGAGAAGCTGTCCGCCGAAGTGACCGACAGCGCCATCGACAAGACCGTGGACATCCTGCGCAAGCAGCGCCGCACCTTTGCCCAGCGCGCGATGGGCTCGGCCGTGGAAGACGGCGACCGCGTGACGGTGGACTTCGAAGGCAAGATCGACGGCGAGACCTTCCAGGGCGGCAAGGCCGAAGACTTCCAGTTCCTGGTCGGCGAAGGCCAGATGCTCAAGGAATTCGAAGACGCCGTGCGCGGCATGAAGTCGGGCGAGTCCAAGACGTTCCCGCTGGCCTTCCCGGCCGACTACCACGGCAAGGACGTGGCCGGCAAGACCGCCGACTTCCTGGTCACGGTGAAGAACATCGAAGCCGCCCACCTGCCCGAAGTGAACGAGCAGCTGGCCAAGTCGCTGGGCATCGCCGACGGCTCCGTCGAAGGCCTGCGCGCCGACATCAAGAAGAACCTGGAGCGTGAAGTCAAGTTCCGCCTGCTGGCCCGCAACAAGCAGGCCGTGATGGACGCGCTGGTGTCCAAGGCCGAGCTGGATCTGCCCAATGCCAGCGTGCAGTCCGAGATCGCCCGCCTGCTGGAAGGCGCCCGCGCCGACCTGAAGCAACGCGGCATCAAGGACGCCGATAAAGCCGAGATCCCTGAAGACGTGTTCCGCCCGCAGGCCGAGCGCCGCGTGCGCCTGGGCTTGGTCGTGGCAGAGCTGGTGCGCGCCAACGAGCTGCATGCCAAGCCCGAGCAACTGAAGGCCCACATCGACGAGCTGGCCGCCAGCTACGAGAAGCCCGAAGACGTGGTGCGCTGGTACTTCGGCGACCGCCAGCGTCTGGCCGAGGTCGAGGCCGTGGTGATCGAGAACAACGTCACCGACTTCGTCATGGGCAAGGCCAAGGTCACCGACAAGGCCGTTTCGTTCGACGAACTGATGGGCCAGGGCTGAGCGTGATCTGCTGCCCGGGGTCGATGGGCCGCGGGGGCAGGTTTCTGGAGGGGCTTGTGCTTTGCGGCGCAAGCCCCAAATCATTTCTGGATACAGTAACCGTCTGACTGGAAGAGAAAAGGGTTGAGAAACATGAGCGCACTGGAAACACAGGCCCTGGGCATGGTCCCCATGGTCATCGAGCAGTCGGGCCGTGGCGAGCGGTCCTACGACATCTATTCGCGGCTACTCAAGGAGCGGATCATCTTCCTGGTGGGCGAGGTGAACGACCAGACCGCCAACCTGGTGGTCGCGCAGCTGCTGTTCCTGGAAAGCGAGAACCCCGACAAGGACATCTCGTTCTACATCAATTCGCCCGGCGGCAGCGTGACGGCCGGCATGGCCATCTACGACACCATGCAGTTCATCAAGCCCGACGTGTCCACCATGTGCGTGGGCTTCGCGGCCAGCATGGGCGCGTTCCTGCTGGCGGCCGGGGCCAAGGGCAAGCGTTTCTCGCTGCCCAACTCCAAGATCATGATCCACCAGGTGCTGGGTGGCGCGCGCGGCCAGGCGACGGACATCGAGATCCACGCCCGGGACATCCTGCGCACGAAGGACCAGATGAACCGCATCCTGGCCGACCGCACGGGCCAGCCGCTGGAGAAAGTGAAGTCGGATACCGAGCGCGACTACTTCCTCACGGCGGACGAAGCCAAGGAATACGGTCTGGTGGACCAGGTCATCGCCCAGCGCCCCTGAGCGCCCGCGCCTCTCGACGGCGGCGTTTTCCCTGAGGGAAGGCGCCGCTTTTTATTTCGTTATCATCTTGACACTTACCCTGTCATAAGGCACTGCCCCCATGGCCGAGAAAAAAGGCTCCTCCAGCGAAAAAACCCTCTACTGCTCTTTTTGCGGCAAAAGCCAGCATGAAGTGAAGAAGCTGATCGCCGGACCGTCCGTCTTTATCTGCGACGAGTGCATTGACCTGTGCAACGAAATCATCCGCGACGAGCTGCCCGCGGGCGATGGCGCGCGCGAAACCCGGGGCGATCTGCCCACGCCGGCGGAGATCAAGGCCAACCTCGACAACTACGTGATCGGCCAGGACGTGGCCAAGCGGACGCTGGCGGTGGCCGTGTACAACCACTACAAGCGCCTGCGCCACAAGGACAAGGCTGGCAAGGACGACGTGGAACTGGCCAAGAGCAACATCCTGCTCATCGGCCCCACCGGTTCGGGCAAGACGCTGCTGGCGCAGACCCTGGCGCGCATGCTGGATGTTCCCTTCGTCATGGCCGACGCCACCACGCTGACCGAAGCCGGCTACGTGGGTGAAGACGTCGAGAACATCGTGCAGAAGCTGCTGCAAAGCTGCAACTACGAAGTCGAGCGCGCCCAGCGCGGCATCGTCTACATCGACGAGATCGACAAGATCTCGCGCAAGTCCGACAACCCGAGCATCACGCGCGATGTGTCGGGCGAGGGCGTGCAGCAGGCCTTGCTCAAGCTGATCGAAGGCACGATGGCCAGCGTGCCGCCGCAGGGCGGGCGCAAGCATCCCAACCAGGACTTTCTGCAGATCGACACGACCAACATCCTGTTCATCTGCGGCGGCGCCTTCGCGGGCCTGGAAAAGGTCATCGAGAACCGCACCGAAGCCTCGGGCATCGGTTTCGGCGCGTCGGTCAAGAGCAAGAAGCAGCGCTCGCTGACCGAAGTGTTCACGGAAATCGAGCCGGAAGACCTGATCAAGTTCGGCCTGATTCCCGAACTGGTCGGCCGCATGCCGGTGGTGACTGCCCTGGCCGAGCTGAGCGAGGACGCGCTGGTCGAGATCCTGACCGAGCCGAAGAACGCGCTGGTCAAGCAGTACAGCCGCCTGCTGGCGATGGAGGGCGTGGATCTCGAGATCCGCCCGGCCGCGCTCAACGCCATCGCCCGCAAGGCGCTGGCCCGCAAGACGGGCGCTCGCGGCCTGCGTTCCATCCTGGAGCAGTCGCTCATCGGCACGATGTTCGATCTGCCCAATGCCACCAACGTGGAAAAGGTGGTGGTCGATGAATCCACTATCGAAGAGAACAAGCCGCCCCTGCTGGTGTATCGCGAAGCCGCGAAAAAGGCCTGACGCGGCCCATGGCCCGGCTTTGCGACGCTCGACCCGGTGCGTCGCGGCGCTCCCTTCCGGCGCTGCCGTGCCAGCGCCCGAGGGTTGAAATTTCCTGTCTGCGGACCATATTCCACACAGATTCATGAGGATTCCCATGTCCGGACACACCCCCCTGCCTTCGTCTCCCATCGACCTGCCGCTGTTGCCCTTGCGCGACGTGGTGGTGTTCCCGCACATGGTGATCCCGCTGTTCGTCGGGCGACCCAAGAGCATCAAGGCGCTGGAAATGGCCATGGACGGCGACCGCCGGATCATGCTGGTGGCGCAGAAGGCCGCCGCCAAGGACGAGCCGCTCGTCTCCGACATGTTCGACGTCGGCTGCGTTTCCACCATCCTGCAGATGCTCAAGCTGCCCGACGGCACGGTGAAGGTGCTGGTGGAAGGCCAGCAGCGCGCCGTCGTGGCGTCCATCGAAGATGCCGAGACCCATTTCACCGCGACGGTCAAGCCGGTCGAGGCGAGCGACGACAGCCACAAGCCCAGCGAGATCG
This sequence comes from Acidovorax sp. FG27, assembly GCF_040365715.1. NCBI lineage: Bacteria > Pseudomonadati > Pseudomonadota > Betaproteobacteria > Burkholderiales > Comamonadaceae > Acidovorax > Acidovorax sp. FG27. The sequence continues at coordinate 854,677 of NZ_BAABVY010000009.1, read as the reverse complement.
AGGCGCTGCGCCGCGCCGTGATGCAGCAGTTCGACCAGTACGTCAAACTCAACAAGAAGATCCCTCCGGAGATCCTCACGTCGATCTCCAGCATTGACGATCCGGGCCGCCTGGCCGACACCATCGCCGCGCACCTGCCGCTCAAGCTTGAGAACAAGCAGGTCGTGCTGGACCTGGCCGACGTCAAGCTCCGCCTGGAAAACCTGTTCGAGCAACTCGACCGTGAAGTCGACATCCTCAATGTCGACAAGAAGATCCGTGGCCGCGTGAAGCGGCAGATGGAAAAGAACCAGCGCGACTTCTATCTGAACGAGCAGGTCAAGGCTATCCAGAAGGAGCTGGGCGAGGGCGAGGAAGGCGCCGACATCGAGGAGATCGAGAAGAAGATCAAGGCGGCCAAGATGCCGGCCGAGGCGCGCAAGAAGGCCGACAGCGAGCTCAAGAAGCTCAAGCTGATGTCGCCCATGTCGGCGGAAGCCACCGTGGTGCGCAACTACATCGAGGTGCTGACCGGTCTGCCTTGGGGCAAGAAGACCAAGATCAAGCACGACCTGATGAACGCCGAAGAGGTGCTCAACGAGGACCACTACGGCCTGGACAAGGTCAAGGACCGCATCCTGGAATACCTCGCGGTGCAGCAGCGCGTGGACAAGGTGAAGGCTCCCATCCTCTGCCTCGTCGGCCCGCCGGGCGTGGGCAAGACATCCCTGGGGCAGTCCATCGCCAAGGCCACGGGCCGCAAGTACGTGCGCATGGCGCTGGGCGGCATGCGCGACGAAGCCGAGATCCGTGGCCACCGCCGCACCTACATCGGCGCCATGCCGGGCAAGGTGCTGCAGAGCCTGAACAAGGTCGGCACGCGCAATCCGCTGTTCCTGCTGGATGAGATCGACAAGCTGGGCACCGACTTCCGCGGCGACCCGTCGAGCGCGCTGCTGGAGGTGCTGGACCCGGAGCAGAACCACAAGTTCGGCGACCACTATGTCGAGGTCGACTTCGACCTCTCCGACGTGATGTTCGTGGCGACCTCGAACTCGATGAACATTCCGCCAGCGCTGCTGGACCGGATGGAGGTCATCCGCCTGTCGGGCTACACCGAGGACGAGAAGACGAACATAGCCATCAAGTACCTGTTGCCCAAGCAGTTCACGAACAACGGCGTGAAGGAAGAGGAACTGCGCGTGACGGAAGATGCCGTGCGCGACGTTGTTCGCTACTACACGCGGGAAGCCGGCGTGCGGTCGCTGGAGCGCGAGCTTTCCAAGATCTGCCGCAAGGTGATCAAGGGCCTGCAGCTGAAGAAGCTCGAACCGCAAGTGGTGGTGACGGCCGACAACCTGCCGGACTACCTGGGTGTGCGCAAGTACACCTATGGCCGCGCCGAAGAGCAGAACCAGGTGGGCCAGGTGGTGGGTCTGGCGTGGACGGAGGTGGGCGGCGACCTGCTGACCATCGAGGCCGCCACGATGCCGGGCAAGGGCGTTATCACGCGTACCGGTTCGCTGGGCGACGTGATGAAGGAGTCGGTCGAGGCGGCCCGCACGGTGGTGCGCAGCCGCGCGCGGGCCCTGGGCATCCGCGACGACGCCTTCGAAAAGCGCGACGTGCACATCCACGTACCCGACGGCGCGACGCCCAAGGACGGACCGAGCGCCGGCGCGGCCATGGCCACGGCCTTCGTGTCTGCGCTCACCGGCATCCCCGTGCGCGGCGATGTCGCCATGACCGGCGAGATCACCTTGCGCGGCGAAGTCACCGCCATCGGCGGCCTGAAGGAAAAGCTGCTGGCCGCGCTGCGCGGCGGCATCAAGACGGTGCTGATCCCGCAGGAGAACGTCAAGGACCTGCAGGAGATTCCGGACAACGTGAAAAGCGAACTCGAGATCGTGCCCGTGCGCTGGATCGATCAGGTGCTGGCCGTGGCGCTGGAGCGCAAGCCGATCGCGCTCACGGACGAGGAGGTGGCTGCTGCTGCGGCCGCAGCGGCTGCGGTCACTGCCGCTGCGGGCGAGAAGGCGCAGCCGGCGACCGGGTCGGTGAAGCACTGATCGATCCACCGAAATTTTTGTGGCGAGGCCTAAAAACTGCGCTACAATTCATCCATCGACGCAAACGTTGTAGAATGTTAGGCTTCGGTAAATGCGGGAATAGCTCAGTTGGTAGAGCGCAACCTTGCCAAGGTTGAGGTCGAGAGTTCGAGACTCTTTTCCCGCTCCAATTTCCAGAAAAGGGGAAGCAGTCGCTTCCCCTTTTTGCCAAAGGAAGTCGGTTTCTGGCGCGGTAGCAAAGCGGTTATGCCCCGGATTGCAAATCCGGTTAGTCCGGTTCGACTCCGGACCGCGCCTCCAGACACATCGTGGGCATCGGCCGTGACCGTCGTCTAGTCGGTCGAAGCAGTGAGCTGGCGATGGTGGGGCGGTGGCGAGGGGGTCGCATGGCTCTTCGGTAGCGCTGAGATCGGCAGTCAGGTAGTTTTTGGTTGATAGCAGCGCCGAATGCTGGATCAGTCGAAAAATGGTGTTATAATTTTTTTCTCGCTGTGATGTTGGCAACGACGTGACAGCGAAATGCGGGAATAGCTCAGTTGGTAGAGCGCAACCTTGCCAAGGTTGAGGTCGAGAGTTCGAGACTCTTTTCCCGCTCCAGTATTTCAAGGGAAGCTTCGGCTTCCCTTTTTTATTGGTCGCCCGCGCCGGGCAGATGGTGGACGCCTTGGCCCCAGCCGTCGCCATGCGGCGCAGTGGCTTCACGCAGGCTGATAGCGTTCCCGGCGGGCCATCCGCCGGACAGCCGCCCCGATGGTGAAATTGGTAGACACTGCGGACTTAAAATCCGCCGCTTCCTGAGAAGGGGCGTGCCGGTTCGACCCCGGCTCGGGGCACCAACTCCTGGTGTGTGGTCGCGCAGTCCACGCATCAAGCTGAGTCGTGCAGCAATCCAGCGGGGCTCAGGAAAACCACGGCGCCTGCTGCCACAAGCTTGTGCACGGGCGGCACCCCCGCTTCCCCGACTGAATCTTCGATGGGCGCACCGCCGGCTAGAACAGGAGGCGATGTGGATGAGCGCGCCTCTTTCTCAGCCCCTGCGTCGCAGCCGGGCCGCCGCGCACAAGGCCAGCAACGACGCCATGAGCGCCACTGCCCACTGGGAAAGGGTGGGAACGGGAGACGCGGGCAGTGCCTCGATTCGCAGTGCCGGGCCCCCGTTGGCAGCCGCGGCGGCTGTGCACACTTCCGCGCCCGGCGTGGCGCCGGTCTGGGCGCGGGGCGTCACGCAAAAGAACAGGAACTGGCCGACGTCGGCCGCTGAAGGCGTGTACGTGCGCGCGGCTCCCACGGCAAGGCCTCCCGCCGCCGTGCTGGCCGAGGCGCTGCGCACCCACCGGAAGGTGGACGTCGATTGCGCGTCCGACTCCCCATCGCTGTACGCATAAGTGCCGGTCAACATGGTTGCCTGCCTGGGGGTGCCGGTGATGGTGACGGCGGAGGCGACGGGCGCCGCATTGTTGCTGATGCCCACCGTCACGGTGGCGGTATCGCACTGCGTCTCGTTCGGTGCCGGCAGGCACAGCCGGTATTGGAAGCTGTCCGTGCCGACGACCCCCGCATTCGGGCTGTAGGTGTAGCCGCCGGTCGCGGGGTCCATCGTCACCGTGCCACGTGCGGGCGAGGCCGACACTCCGAACGTTGCGCCGGCAGGGAACTGGTCATTGGCGGCGACGGCGCTGCTCACGGGGGTGTCGGGGCGGGTGCTGACTGCGTCGTCCACCGCGTCGATGCCCACGGTGATGCGCACCAACGCCGTAGCGCATTCCCCCGCGTTCGGCGCCGGCTTGCAGACCTGGTAGCCGTAGGAATCCACGCCCGCGAATCCGGTGGCCGGCGTATAGACGTAAGTGCCATCGCTGTTCTGCACCACGGTGCCCGGCGAGGGCTCGGAAGTCTTGGACCAGCGGGATCCCGCGGGCGCCGTGTCGTTGGTGGCGGCGTTGCCGGAGACCGGCGTGTTGATGGACGTGGCGCTGGAATCGTTGTTCGCGCCCACGGCTCCCGGCGGCAGCGCGATCTGCTGGGTACCGTAGTCCACCCAGGCTCGATCGATGGACACCACGTCGGCCACGGCCACGTTGTCCAGCTCGAAGTTCTGGCCACTGACTTCAATGCGGCCAAACCGTACGCTGGTGCCTTGCAGCAGCAGGTTGATGTAACCGTAGGGTTCGGCCGGATTGGACCGCGCGCCGCCGGTGTCTTGATTGGCGTTCGGGTTTCCGAAGTAACTGGCCTTGGGGTACCGGCGCCCGTCGATCGCCGTGATGGAGCCGTTGCCGCTCAGCACCGCGACCAGCGAGGCGGTGGTGAATTCCGCCAGCAGGTGGTTGCTCGTGTCATAGAACTTGATGACGTTGGACGCATCCCCGGCCGACCACCAGAAACCCACATAGCGCCGGTCGCCGGTGAGCGTGATGGACACCGTCTGGGGCGCCGGGCGCGAGAAAATTGCCAACGCCCCCCGCTCCACCAAACGTTCCGGCCGGTCTGATTTGAGCGCCGGTGCCTGCGTTGGACGTCGCCGTGTAGCTCCCGACCGCCCATGTGCCGGAGGACGGGATGTTCCCTGCGGCGGAATCGAAGGGCTCGTTGACGAGGCCGACGACTCCTGGAACTCCGCTGGCACTCTGCACCGTGGGTGTGGACAGATACATGCCGAGCGTCTGAGCGCTGACCAGGGGGCCGAAGGTGGCGGCGGCCACCGTCAGGGCCGTGGCAGCCCATTGGCGAAAGACAATACGGGAAGGACGCGAAGTCACGGTTTTCCTGGGGGCAGGGGAAGTGAACGAATGAAGGGGGTACGACGGAAGGCCTCGTCGACCCATGCACCCCCGAATAGCTTGTGGATATGAATTGTAAACAATTGATAAACACTGCCTCGGCCCGCCAACCAGTTTTTAGCCCGCCCTTTCGTCGCCTGCCCAATCGTTCCCCGATCCGGATGAAAGCAGCGCTATGCGAAAATGGAGTCGGCGACCGGTGCGCACTCCAGTGCCTTCGTCCGCCAGATGCCCCCGAATTCCCCAAAAATGGAGCCCGGAACCGGCCCGCATGCGGCTGCGGTCGGTTCCCCCGGCTTGGGGCACCCTTACGATTCGATCATGTCAAGTTACAACGCTCCCTTTGAAATCCATGTGCACGGCCAGGTCCAGCTGAGGGCCGACACCGTGTTCGAGCAGTTGCAGGAAGCGCTCAAGCCCCTCTGGAAGTACGCCGGCGCGCGCTCGCTGGCCGATGGCGCGGCCAGCGCCTACGAAGAAGAGCCCGGCATCCAGTTCGACGCCAAGGAGCACACGCTGCAGATCTGCTGGACGGTGCGTGGGGACGAGGATTTCCGCCAGTCGCTCGACGAGATGTGCATGAGCCTGAACGAGTTGGCGGAGCAGGGTGCGGCGATCGAGGTCACGTTCTACGACACCGACTTCGACGAAGAGGAAGAAGACGAGGACTCGGAGGCACGCGACGATTTCGTGATGCTGTTCGTCGGCCCGACGCCCGCCGCCATCATGCAGGTTCAGCGCGACCTGCTGGTGCAGGACGTCATCAATCTCATGGAGCGTCATTTCGACGGCTCCGAACTCGGCGGCGTGGTGGCCGAGGTGGACAAGCTCTTTTCCCAGCGCTTCGACGCGCTCGTGAACTCGCTGGAGATCGGCAAGCCGCCCCGCGGCAGCGGCGGCTCGGGCGGCAGCGGCCACGGCGGCGGTGGCCGCCGGCCGCGGCACCTGCACTGAGACGGTAGCGCGGCCGGTCACCGTGCCGCATGCCGATCCAATCCCTCGTTTCGCGAATTTGCTACGGTATTTGTAGCAAAGGACCAAGGCAGTTATTGCGCTACAGCCACTTCTGGGTGTGAATTGTCGGCCATGGCCGGCACCGAGACCGCCGCGCAGCACGATGCTGGCAGGTCCAGCCATCGCCGTGCGGCCGCCTGCAGCTGCGCCACATCGCCCGTGGACAGCAACTGGACCGGCCCGCCGGGCTCCGCTGGCGCGCCGTTTTCCAGCAGCGCGCCGGTTTCCAGCAGCCGCCGCGTCTGCCGTGCCACGGGCACGCCGGTTTCCACCAGTCGCACCTGCGGGCCCACCAGCGGCCGCAACGCCGGCTCGGCGAAGAGGTAGTGGGTGCAGCCCAGCACCAGTGTGTCGATCTGTCCGGCCTGGGTGCCAAAAACGCCCATGGCGCCGATGTAGCGCGCGCAGAGTGCTTCAGTTTCCATAGCAGCCTGCTGCGCTGACGGGCCTTGGTTCGTGCTGCGTTCGATGGCATGCGCGAGGCCATCGCACGGCTGCACCACGAATTCGGCCTGTCCCTTGAGCGATGCCAGCAACCTTTCGAACTTGCGGCTGGTCAGCGTGCCCCGCGTGCCGATGACGCCGATGCGGCCCGTGCGGGTCAGCGCCACGGCGGGTTTGACGGCGGGCTCCAGCCCGATCAGTGGCAGGGTGGGGTAGCGGCTGCGCGCCTCGTGGATCGCCGCCGCGGTGGCGGTGTTGCAGGCCACGACCAGCGCCTTGATGCCATGCGCCGCCTGCAGGTAGTCGGTGATCGCGTGGGTGCGCGCCGCCACGTAGGCATCGCCGCGCTCGCCGTAGGGCGCGTGGCCGCTGTCGGCCAGATAGACGAAGCGCTCGTGCGGCAGTTCGGCACGCAGGGCACGCAGCACGCTCAGGCCGCCGATGCCGCTGTCGAAAACACCGATGGGGCGCCGCGGGGTTGAGGTCATGGCAGAAGCGGCTGAACCGCGAAAGAAGGCGAGGGACGAAGCGAAAAGGGCTTGCCGCGTGCGGGCGCGCGGCAAGCCCGGATGGTAGTGCAGCGCCGCCGCCGGTGTGCCCGGGCGGCGCCGCGGCGCGTCAGGCGGCGACGAGGTCGATGGACTTGAACTCGCCCGTGGCGATGCGCTGGCTCCACTCGGCCGGGCCGGTGATGTGCTTGCTGGTGCCGCCGGCGTCCACGGCCACGGTGACGGGCATGTCCACCACGTCGAACTCGTAGATCGCTTCCATGCCGAGGTCTTCGAAGCCCACCACCCTGGCCGTCTTGATGGCCTTGCTGACCAGGTAGGCGGCGCCGCCCACGGCCATCAGGTAGGCCGACTGGTGCTTCTTGATCGCCTCGATGGCGACCGGGCCGCGCTCGGACTTGCCGATCATGGCGATGAGGCCGGTTTCGGCCAGCATCATCTCGGTGAACTTGTCCATGCGGGTGGCCGTGGTCGGGCCGGCGGGGCCCACCGCTTCGTCGCGCACCGGGTCCACCGGGCCCACGTAGTAGATGACGCGGTTGGCGAAGTCCACCGGCAGCTTCTCGCCCTGGGCCAGCATGTCCTGGATGCGCTTGTGCGCGGCGTCGCGGCCGGTGAGCATCTTGCCGTTGAGCAGCAGGGTGTCGCCGGGCTTCCAGCTGGCGACCTCTTCGCGCGTGAGCGTGTCGAGGTTCACGCGGCGGCTCTTGTTGTAGTCGGGTGCCCAGTCGATCTTGGGCCACAGGTCGAGCGATGGGGCCTCCAGATACACGGGGCCGGAGCCGTCCAGCACGAAGTGCGCATGGCGCGTGGCGGCGCAGTTGGGGATCATGGCCACGGGCTTGGAGGCCGCGTGCGTGGGGTACATCTTGATCTTGATGTCCAGCACGGTGGTCAGGCCCCCCAGGCCCTGCGCGCCGATGCCCAGGGCGTTGACCTTGTCGAACAGCTCCAGGCGCAGTTCCTCGACCTGGGTCAGCTTCTCGCCGCGCGCGGCCTTGGCCTGCAGCTCGTACATGTCGAGGTCGTCCATCAGGCTTTCCTTGGCCAGGAGCACCGCCTTTTCCGCCGTGCCGCCGATGCCGATGCCCAGCATGCCCGGCGGGCACCAGCCGGCGCCCATGGTGGGCACGGTCTTCAGCACCCAGTCCACCAGGTTGTCGCTGGGGTTGAGCATGACCATCTTCGACTTGTTCTCGCTGCCGCCGCCCTTGGCCGCGACGGTGATGTCCACGGTGTTGCCCGGCACGATCTGCGCGAAGATCACGGCAGGCGTGTTGTCCTTGGTGTTCTTGCGCAGGAACTGCGGGTCGGCCACGACGCTCGCGCGCAGCGTGTTGTCCGGGTGGTTGTAGCCGCGCCGCACGCCCTCGTTGACTGCGTCTTCCAGCCCCTGGCCGGCCGGGAAGCCTTCCCAGCGCACGTCCATGCCGACCTTCAGGAACACGTTGACGATGCCGGTGTCCTGGCAGATGGGCCGCTGGCCCGTGGCGCTCATCTTGCTGTTGGTCAGGATCTGCGCCATCGCGTCCTTGGCCGCCGGGCTCTGCTCGCGCTCGTAGGCGCGGGCCAGGTGGGCGATGAAGTCGCCAGGGTGGTAGTAGCTGATGTACTGCAGGGACGCAGCAACGGACTCCACGAGGTCGTGGTACCGGATGGTCGTGGTCATGGTGGGGATGGTTGTGGGGGAAAGAACGAACCCCGCAATTATCGCCCGCCGCCGCCCGCCGCCGCCGGGCGCCGCTCCCGGCCGGGCTCAGGCCCGGGCGGTGCCGCCCGCCGCCAGCGCCGGCATGGCGTCGAACACCGAGGGCGAGAAGTCCAGCGTGCCCTCCGGCTTGTCGCCCAGCGCCCAGGCCTGCAGCCGGTCCGCGGGCATGGGCCGCGCGAAGAAGAAGCCCTGCAGCTCGTCGCAGCGCATGCCCAGCAGGATGTCGCGCTGGCCGCCGGTCTCGACGCCCTCGGCCACCACCCGCAGGCCCAGCGCATGGGCCAGCCGCACCACCGCGTCGACCACCGCACGGGCATCTTCCTGGTGCTCCAGATCCTGCACGAAGCTGCTGTCGATCTTCAGCTGCTGCGCGGGCAGCCGGCGCAGGTAGCTCAGGCTGGAATGGCCGGTGCCGAAGTCGTCGATGGAGAGAAACACCCCCACCCGCGCCAGCTCGCGCAAGGTGCGCTGCGTGGTGCGCGTGTCTTCCATCGCCACCGTCTCGGTGATCTCGCACAGCAGCTGGCCCGCATCCACGCCATGCGCCTGCAGCGACCGGGCGATGCGCTGCGCCAGCCCGGCCTCGCGCAACTGGTGCACCGACACGTTGATCGCCACGCGGATGCGCAGCCCGTTGCGCGCCCATTCGGCGATCTGGCGGCAGGCTTCCTCGATGACCCAGCCGCCGAGCGTGTTGATCAGCCCGAACCGCTCGGCCAGGGCGATGAACACCACCGGGCTGATGGGGCCCCGGGTCGGGTGGTTCCAGCGCAGCAGGGCCTCGACGCCGCAGATGATGCCGCGCTCGCCGTCGATCTTGGGCTGGTAGTGCAGCTCCAGCTCGCCCCGCTGCAGCGCCTGGCGCAGGTCCTTCTGCAGCTCCAGCTGCTCGGTGGCGTCGGAGTTCATGTGGTCCTCGAACAGCGCGAAGCCGTTGCCGCCGGCGCGCTTGGCGGCATACATGGCGGCGTCGGCGTTGGCCACCAGCTTCTCGCGCTCGCCCTGGTCGGGGTACACCACCACCCCGATCGAGCACGAGATCTGCACCTGCCGGCCCGCCAGGTCGAAGGGCTGCGAGAGCGTGTCGAGCAGCCGCTGCACCACGCACAGGCAGTCCTCGGTGCGTCCCACGTCCTCCAGCAGCACGAGGAACTCGTCGCCCCCCATCCGCGCCACCGTGTCGCTCTCGCGCGCCTCGTCGCGCAGGCGCCGGGCGGCGCTTTGCAGGATGGCGTCGCCCGCCGTGTGGCCCAGAGAATCGTTGATCGGCTTGAAGCCGTCCAGATCGACGAACAGCACCCCCAGGCGTTGCTGCGCGCCGCCCGCGTTGGCCCGCTCCAGCCGCAGCAGGGCGTGGTGCAGGCGGTCTTCCAGCAACAGCCGGTTGGGCAGGCCCGTCAGGGCATCGGCGAAGGCCTGCTTGTGCAGCGCCGCGTTGGCGGACTGCAGCTTGGCGTTGCTGTCCTTGAGCGAGCGGGTCAGCAGGCGCGCCTTGTGCTGCAGCAGTGCGTCCAGCACCGACGCCACCAGCGTGCTGACCAGCAGCATCGCGGTGGCCAGCAGGATGACGGCGGTGAGGCCGAAGCCGCTCAGTCCGTCGACGCTCAGGCACACCGCGCCTTCGCGGAACCGCGCCGCCGCCATGCCCAGGTAGGGCACGCCATTCATCGCCAGCCCCACCACGGCCGATGCCGCCACCTGGTAGAGCAGCCTGCGCGGCCCGCGCTGGGCCAGCAGCAGGCGGAACGCGCCCAGCGCGCAGAGCGCCGCCAGCACCGCCACCCCGAAGGACGCCGCCACCAGCCCGCGGTTCCAGACGATGGGGATGGACATGTCCAGCGCCTGCATGCCCAGGTAGTGCATGGCCCCGACGCCGCCGCCCAGGGCCAGCACCGCCACCGCCGCGTGGATTGCCCGGGCGCCCCGCAGGCCGGACAGGCACAGCACCACGCTGGAGACACCGACCGCCGCCAGCCAGGACATCAGCGTCATGTATTCGGCAAAGCCCAGAGTCACCGGCAGCCGCAGCGACTGTAGGCCGAGGAAATGCATCGCCCAAAGGCCGGTGCCCATCACCACCGAGCCGACGGACCACCAGACGAAGGCGATGCGCCAGGACGCCAGGCGAATGCGCCGCGCCACGTCCAGCGCGGCGTAGGCCGCCAGCCAGGCGATGCCGAACGAGGCCGCCACGACCTGCGGGTCGTGGGTGGACGACATGAAACCGGGAGCTGCGAGCATGGAGAGATGGGCGTTGGACGGCGCTGGAAACGAGGACGCCGGGCAGGAGCGGGATGCGCGTGCGGACGGGGCCGTGCGCGCTACATGGATTTGCTTTTACAACAAGTAACGTATTGGCGGTGTAGGAGCGTGCGGTATTCCACCGGCGGGCGTATCGACGCTGCAATGAGAATGGTTTTCGTTTGTCGCTATTCTTGTAGTGTCGTCGCGGCTGCAACGTCCTGAATGAACTCGACGCGTCGCTCTGCAGCGCGGTGCGGTTCGCGCCAGGTGGCCCGCCCGGAAGGCGCCGCCGACCGTGGCCTGCAGGCTTCGCGCAGCCACCCCGTTCACCCCCCAACGTCTTCACTCCAGGAGCTGATCGCACATGAACCACCGTATCGAACGTGACACCTTCGGGCCCATCGAAGTCCCCGCCCAGCAGCTGTGGGGCGCGCAGACCCAGCGCTCGCTGCAGAACTTCGACATCTCGGGCGAGCAGCAGCCGCGCGAGATCATCAAGGCGCTGGCCCAGGTCAAGCGCGCCTCCGCCAAGGTCAACCAGGCGCTGGGTCTGCAGGACGCGAGGAAGACCGACGCCATCGTGGCCGCGGCCGACGAGGTGATCGCCGGCCGGCACCCGGGCGAATTTCCGCTGGTGGTGTGGCAGACCGGCTCCGGCACGCAGACCAACATGAACGTGAACGAGGTGCTGGCCAACCGCGCCAGCGAGATCCTGGGTGGCGAGCGCGGCGAGGGCCGCCTGATCCACCCCAACGACGACGTGAACCGCAGCCAGTCCAGCAACGACGTCTTTCCGACGGCCATGCACGTGGCGGCGGTGGAGGCGCTCACCCACCGGCTGCTGCCCGCCATCGCCCGGCTGCGCGCGACGCTGGAGGCCAAGGCCCAGGCGTTCGACGACATCGTCAAGATCGGCCGCACCCATCTGCAGGACGCCACGCCGCTGACTCTGGGCCAGGAAATCTCAGGCTGGGTGGCGCAGCTCGCGCACGGCGAGCGGCACGTGCGCGACGCCCTGCCGCACCTGTACGAACTGGCGCTGGGCGGCACCGCCGTCGGCACCGGCCTGAATGCGCCCAAGGGCTATGCCGAAGGCGTGGCCCGGGAGCTGGCCGAGCTGACCGGCCTGCCCTTCGTCACCGCGCCCAACAAGTTCGAGGCGCTGGCCTCGGTCGATGCGCTGGTGCATGCGCACGGCGCGCTCAAGACGCTGGCGGCCAGCATGATGAAGATCGCCAATGACGTGCGCTGGCTGGCCAGCGGCCCGCGCAGCGGCATCGGCGAGCTGTCGATCCCAGAGAACGAGCCAGGCTCCTCGATCATGCCGGGCAAGGTGAACCCCACCCAGAGCGAGGCCGTCACCATGCTTGCGGCGCAGGTCTTCGGCAACGACGTGGCCATCAACTTCGGCGGCGCCTCGGGCAACTTCGAGCTGAACGTGTTCCGGCCCATGGTGGCGCACAACTTCCTGCAGAGCGTGCGCCTGCTGGCCGACGGCATGGTGAGCTTCAACGACCACTGCGCGGTGGGCATCGAGCCCAACCGCGAGCGCATTGCCGACCTGGTGGGCCGTTCGCTCATGCTGGTCACCGCGCTCAACACCCACATCGGCTACGACAAGGCCGCCTTTATCGCCAAGAAGGCGCACAAGGAAGGCACGTCGCTGCGCGAGGCGGCCATCGCCTCGGGCCATGTGACGGCCGAGCAGTTCGACCAGTGGGTGGTGCCCGGCGCGATGGTGGGGCGCTGAGCCCTCGGCGCCCGGCGCCGAGGGGTTCAGGCGGCCGCGGCGGCGGTTGCCTGGCGGTGGCGCTGGGCGCCACGGACCGTCGGCGATGCAGCCGGCCGGCGGGGCGCCGCTTTGGGGGCGGCCTGGGCCCGGGCCTTCTGCGCACTCGGCATGGGCCGCCGAAGGAAGGCCAGCAGCCGGCGCTCGGGCGCGGTCAGCCCGCGCGGTGCCGGGCCTTCCCCGCCGATGCGGTCCCACACCTTCTGCATGCCCGGCCCCGCGTCCGACGCGAGGCGGGTGCCCAGCTCCAGCACGGCGGGGTGGACGTAGGACTTCTTGCAGACGGCCGGCGTGTTGCCCAGCTGCCGCGCCACCTCCACCAGGATGGCCTTGGCGCTGTACGAGGCCGCGCCCCCCTCGCCGGTGCAGGCCAGCCGCGTCAGCTCCAGCGCCTGGGCCGTGCCGTGCCAGGTGCGGAAGTCCTTGGCCGTGAAATGCAGGTCGCCGCCATCGGCGCCCCGGCTGGCCGAGCGGCGGGCGCCCTCGGTGATCTCGCGCAGGTAGTCGTTCACGTCGCTCGAGCCGATGGCGTGGCGCTGGCCGTCCGCGTCTTCGTACTGGAACAGCTCCTGCCCGGGCAGCTGCTGGCAGCGGCGCACCACGCGGGCCACGCGGGGGTCGTCCAGCCGCGCTTCCTGCTCCACGCCGCTCTTGCCGCGAAAGCGCAGCGTCAGCGTGCTGCCACGCACGCCGGCATGGCGGTTGCGCAGCGTGGTCAGGCCATAGGACTTGTTGGTGGCGGCGTATTCCTCGTTGCCCACGCGCAGGAAGGTGGTGTCCAGCAGCCGCACGATGGTGGCCAGCACCACGGTGCGCGACAGCGCGGGCTCGCCCCGGCGGGGTTTCAGGTCGCGGGCCACGCGGGCGCGGATGCGCGGCAGCGCCTGCCCGAAGGCGCGCATGCGCTCGAACTTGTCTTCGTCCCGCACACGCCGCCATTCGGGGTGGTAGCGGTACTGGCGCCGGCCCCGGGCGTCCAGGCCGGTCGCCTGCAGGTGGCCGTTGGGCTTAGGGCAGATCCACACGTCGGTGTAGGCCGGCGGAATCGCCAGCTTGCGGATGCGGGCGATCTCGTCCTCGTCCTTCACCCAGGAGCCGTCGGGCTTGCGAAAGGCGAACGACTCGCCCTTCAGGACGCGGGTCAGGCCTGGCATGTCCACGCTCACGTAGATCAGGCCGCCGGCCAGGCGGGTACCCGGACGGGGCGGGGCGGCCTTGGCGGCATCGGGGGGTGCGGCGCTGTCGCGGGACTGGGTGGGCATACGGTGCTTGGGGCAGCAAGGGGAGGTGGCCCATCACACCGCAAGCCCGCGCCGGCCCGTGTAGGCGCGGGTCCGCAGCGCGGGTGGGAACCTGGCTGCCCGCCCAGGCCCCACGGCGCCGGCATGGCGAAATTGCATGCCCCAATCGGGCCGAACCGTTTGATTTATAAGCGCAATGCGCTATGAAAGATATAGCAAATGGCGCTGCCCTGGTCTTGCCATCAGAACCGCGCCGTCAACCCCACGAAGTAGGTGCGCCCGCCGTTGTCGTAGTTGCTGCCCAGCTCCCGCGTCTGTTTGTCGGTCAGGTTGACGACGCCGGCGCGCAGCGTGAGCGACTCGTTCACCGCGTACCCCGCCGACAGGTCGACCGTGGTGTAGGCCTTGGCGAAGTTGGCGGCGGTGCCGTTGGTCAGCAGTTCCTTGCCGGTGTGGCGGGCGCTCACGACCGCGTTCCAGGCCGCGTTGATGCGCCACTGCAGGGCCGAATACACCGTCAGGCGCGGCACCGCGAGCAGCGATGCGCCGGTGGTGAGGTTCTTCGACTCGAACATGCGCGTGACGTTGGTGTTCCAGTCCAGACCGGGCGCCAGCGGCACATTGGCGGTGGCCTCCACCCCGCGCGTGCGGGCGCGCTGGGCATTTTCCATGCGGGTCCACCAGAAGCCGTTGTAGAAGCCCAGCGGCTGGTAGTCGATCTTGTTCTTGAAGTCGGTGTGGAAGTAGGTGGCGCCCAGCGACCAGCCGGCGCGGTCCCAGCTGGTACCCAACTCGAAGTTGGTGCTGGTCTCGGGTTCGAGATTCGGGTTGCCCGCCATGTAGCAGCCCCGGGTGCCGTCCGCATTCACGCTGGCGCTGGTCCAGCCCCGGCCGGCCAGGCTGCGGCAGCCGTTGCCGCCCGACTGGGTGGCGGCATTGGGCGAGTTCTCCTTCAGCCCCGGGGCGCGAAAGCCCCGCGAGACGCCGCCGCGCACCGTCCATTCCGCCTCGGGGTGGTAGACCAGGTAGGCGCGGGGGCTCCAGTTGGTGCCGTACCGGTCGTGGTGGTCCATGCGCAGGCCCAGCGTGAGCGCCAGGTTCTCACGCAGGAAGATGCTGTCCTCGGCAAACAGCGCCCAGGTCGTCGCCGACAGGGCCGAGCCGCCCAGCCGGTTGCCCGCATAGTCGATGGGCGCCACGCCGATGGTGTCGTGGTTGTCCAGCTCCTCGCGCTTCCACTGAAAGCCTGCGGTCAGCGCCTGGTCCAGGCCCAGGAGCGGCACCGGCACGTCGAAGCGGCCGTCCAGCACGGTCTCGCGCGAGTGGTTGCCGATGGTGTTGCCCTTGTCCTCGTACTCGTTGCGCACCAGGTTGAGCTTGCTGCGCGCCGCGCCCCAGCGGCCTTCATGGCCGATGCCGAGCTTGGTGTGCTGCAACCTGGCCAGTCCCCAGGGGCTGACGACCGGGTTGCCAGCGGCATTGGCGGTGTCCGAGCCCAGTGCGCGCTGCGTGCCCTGCGCCGCCTCGAACGACAGCAGCTGGTCGGGCGTCAGCTGCCAGTTCAGCAGGCCGTTCAGGTTCTGGTTGCGCGCCCCGGCGGTGGAAAGATAGGTGCCGGGAAAGCCGCCGTTCGATTCGTCCGAGGCGCGCTCGGTGAAGTTGCCGCCCAGCCGCAGGCCGAACCGCTCGGCCAGCGGGCCGCTGAGGTTGAAGCCCCACTGCCGCGTGTCGCCCCGCTCCGAATCGGCGGGTTTGCTGAAGTTGAGCGTGGTGGAGCCCGTCCAGTGCGTGCCGATCTTGCGGGTGATGATGTTGATGACGCCGCCCATGGCGTCGGAGCCGTAGAGCGACGACATCGGGCCGCGCACCACCTCGATGCGCTCGATCATCTCGGGCGAGATCCAGTCCAGGTCCTGCTGGCCCAGGTCGTCGCGGTAGTTCACGCCGGCCGAATTGCCCTGGCGCTGGCCGTCCACCAGGATCAGCGTGTACTTCTCCGGCAGGCCGCGCAGCCGGATCTTGGACTGCGCGCCCGTGCCCGAGAGGCCCCCGGTCACGCCCGGCACGGTGGCCAGCAGCTGGCCGATGCTGGTGACCGGCTTGCGCTCGATGTCCTCCCGCGTGATGACGCTGATGCTGGCCGGCGCCTCCTTGATGTCCACCGCCGCGCCCGAGGCGGTGACCACCACGGTCGACAGCGCCGGGTTCGCCGGCGTGGAACCGCCGCCGGCAGCGGCCTGGGGCGGGGCGGATTCGGCGGTGGGCTGGGCGTGTGCGGGGGCGGCGAGGGCGGCGCAGGCGAAAGCGGCCGCCGCCGCCAGGGGGCGCAGCGAGAAGGTATGGGTCATCGACAACGGTCCTGAAGTCAAGCAAAAGGACGAGAATGATAACAACTCGCATTTGCATCTTTGTCGTACCTTCATGCGGCCTGCACCTGGGCTGGACCGAAGCCGCCCGCTTACCGCTTACCGCTCACCGCACCCCCGGCGGAGGCCGATGGCGGCTTCCTCGCGGCGCGCGCCTACGACGGCTGCGCGGGCGGGGGCGCAGCGTCCACCGCCTCGTCCGGCGGCGGCTCGAACGCGAAGCCCACGCCATAGACCGAGCGGATCCAGTCGTGGTCGCGCCCGTCCGCCGCCTTGAGCTTCTTGCGCAGGTTCTTGACGTGGCTGTCCACCGCCCGCTCGTTCACATCCAGCGTGTCGTCGTAGGCCATGTCGAGCAGTTGCGCGCGCGAGAAGATGCGCCCGCTGTGCCGCACCAGCGCCTGCAGCAGGCGAAATTCGCGCAGCGTGAGCGGCACCGCCTCGCCGCGCATCTGCGCCTGCCACTGCACTTCGTCGAGCGTCAGCGTGCTCTGGCGGGCCACGTCGGGCACGGCCTGGGTGGTGCGCCGCAGCACGGTCTTGATGCGCGCCACCACCTCGCGGGGCGAAAAAGGCTTGCAGATGTAGTCGTCCGCGCCCAGCTCCAGGCCGATCAGGCGGTCCACCTCCTCGACCCGGGCGGTCAGCAAAATGATCGGCGCCTGGGTCACGCGGCGCGCCTCGCGCAGCACGGTCAGGCCGTCGGCGCCGGGCAGCATCACGTCCAGCACGGTCAGGTCGGGCAGGCGGGCGGCGCCGGGCTGCGTCAGCCGGGCCACGGCGGCGGTGCCGTCGGCCAGGTGTTCGGCTTCATAGCCGGCGTGGCGCAGGTAGTCCATCAGCACGTCGGCGATGTCCTGGTCGTCTTCGACCACCAGGATGCGGGCGGGTGGTTGGGCAGGGGTCATGCGGTTCTTTCCAGCAAGGGCAGGGTGAGGTGGATGCGCAGGCCGCCCAGCGGCGAGGCCTCGGCGCCGATGTGGCCGCCGTGCGCCTGCACGATGGCGCGGCAGATGGCCAGGCCCAGGCCCGAGCCGCCGCGGTCGCCGTGGGCGCGGGTGCGCGAGGCCTCGGCGCGGTAGAGCCGCTCGAAGATGCGCGGCAGCTCCGGCGCCGGCACGCCGGGCGCGGTGTCGTCGAAGCGCAGCGACAGCACGGGCCGCGCGCCGTCGCCGCGTTCCACCGCGGCGGTCACTTCCAGGCGGCCGCCCCGGTCGGTGTAGCGCAGGCTGTTTTCCAGCAGGTTGAGGAACACGCGGTGCAGCTGCTGGGCGTCGCCGCGCACCAGGGGCTGCTGGTGGCCGCTGCCGGCCAGCCCGCCGGCTTGCAGGCCCACGCCGGCCTGCTCGAAGCGCGGCTGCATGGAGGCGACGGCCTCGGCCAGCAGGGGCAGCGGGTGCACCGGGTCGGTGGCGCCGGGCTGGCCGCTGCCGTCGGCATCGAGGCTGGCGCGCAGGTCGCCCACCAGGTGCGTGAGGCGCATCACCTGCCGGTGCAGGCGCAGGGCGGTGTTGTCGTCGAACTGGCGCACGCCGTCCTGCACGGCCTCGATCTCGGCGCGCATGGCGGCCAGCGGCGTGCGCAGCTCGTGCGCCACGTCGCCGATCCATTGCCGGCGCGAGGCCTCCATGCTGGCGAGCTGCTCGGCCATGTGGTTGAAGGTGTCCACCAGCCGCGCCAGCTCATGGCCGCCCTGCGCGGCCACGCGCGTGTCGAGCCGCCCGGCCGCGATGCTGCGCGCACCCGCCACCAGGGCGCCCACCGGCGCCAGCCAGCGCCGGCCCAGCCACCACGACAGCACCAGGGCGAAGGCCAGGCCCGCCGCGCCGGTCCACACCACGAAGACCAGCTGCTGGCCGAGGAAGGCCTGGTCGGCTTCGCGCTCGAGCACCAGCGGCGGCGACAGCACCAGCTGGCCGATGGGCCGGCCCTCGGCATTGCGCAGCACGGTGCGGGCGTGGCCGGGCTGGGGCGGGGTGCCGGCGATGAGCTGGCGGTCGTTGTCGATCAGGCCCAGCCGCTGGGAGAGCCCGTCGGAAAAGGGTGCCATCCGCGTGCCGCCTGCCCCGCCGCCCTGACTGGGCGGCAGGACTTCAGGCCGGCTCGCGCCGCCGCCGTCGCCCAGCGCCCAGGGCGGCGGCACCGCGCCGTAGGGCGGCGGCCGCAGGCCCGTGCCGCCCGATGAGGGCCGAGGGTCGACCACCCAGTCGTCCAGCAGCGGCCGGCTGGCCGTGAGGGGGATGGTGGCGGGCGACGAGCTGGGGCCGAAAACGGCGGTGCCGGGCATCTCGGGGCGGCGCAGGTCCAGCCACAGGTCGGGCTGGGTGCGCAGCGTCTGCCAGCCGCCGTGCTGGGCGTGCAGGTGCTGAAGGCGCACGGCGAACCAGTCCATGCGGGCCAGCTCGATCTCGGCGACGTAGGGGCCCATGCCGCGCTGCAGCCCCAGGCGCGAGAGGCCCACGAACATCAGCAGCATCAGCGCCATCAGCGCGGAGAGCGCCAGGAAGGCCTTGCGCTGCAGGGTGAGGTGTCTCATGGCAGGGGAGTGAGGGCGGCGCGGAACATCGCCATAGCTTGCCACGGCGCGCCGGCGCTGGCGGCACCGGCTGCACCGGCTGCACCGGCTGCACCGACGGTTGGGCGGCGCATGCCGCTCACGGCGCGGCGGGACGCGGGCCGGGGCCGCCGTGCCCGCCGGGCGGCGGGCCGCCGGCGGGTCGTGCGGCGAGCGCGCCGCTGGGGGTGGGCAGGCAGGTGGCAGCCACGGTCCTGCCGTCCGGCAGCGCCAGCGTGACGGCGGCGCCCTCGGCCTGGCCCTCGCAGGCGGCGAAGGCCTCGTGCGGCGGGCCGCGCCGGCCCTCCAGCGGCTGCTGCGCCATCGCCGTGGAGGCCGCCATGGCGATGAGCGACAGGCCCAGCCACAGCGCGGCCAGGGTGATGTGGAAGGTGGACAGCAGCGGCGCCGGGCGCTCCAGCAGGGCGGTGGCCGCGTGGTCGGTGGTGCGGCGCGCGGCCGGGGTGCCGCGGCCGGCGGGAGCGGTGCGATGCATGGCGTGTCCTCCTCGTTCGTTGCTGTGGTGCAGAGCTTTCCTGGCGAATGTGCCGGGCAATCCAGGAGAAAAATTGGAGCGGAAGGTTCCGCGCCCCGCCGGGGCACGGGCGCTGGATCACCCGGGTGCGAATGCTATTTTTTCGATAGCTGAACGCGCCGGTGGATCAAGCGCGGGAGGCCGATTTGGCTTGCAAAATCGGACCGCAGGCGCCCACCCCGTCGGGCGCCGTGCGCGCTACTTCGCCGCCGCCAGCGCCTGCTCGATCCACCCGTCGAAGGTGCGCTGGTGCGCGCGGATCCAGCCGTCGGCATGGCGCTGCACGTCGGCGGGCTGGTTCTGTCCGTCCCGCATGGCCAGGTTCTGCGCGTTGATGTCCGCCACCGGCAGGCGCATCAGCTCGAAGAGCCGCGCCGCTGCCGGGTTGGCCTCGATGAACCGGCGGTTCGCCACGATGCGCTGGTGGTTCGCGATGAAGCCGTAGTTCTTGCCGTTGGGCAGCTGCGTATCGATGCTCGACTGGTCGCCCGGCAGCGCGGAATGCGGCACCTGCAGCCACACCACGTCTTCGCCCGGGCGCAGCACGCTGCTGACCCAGTACGGCGTCCAGGTGTAGTAGAGGATGGGCTGCCCCTGCTTGAAGCGCTCGATGGTCTCGGCCATCAGCGCGGCATAGCTGCCCTGCACATGGGTGACGGTGCCGCGCAGGCCGAAGGCGGTCAGCTGGTGCTCGATCACGCCCTCGCAGCCCCAGCCGGGCGTGCAGCCGGTCATGTCGGCCCGGCCGTCGCCGTTGGTGTCGAACAGGGCGGCGATCTTCGGGTCCTTCAGCTGGTCGAGGCGGGTGATGCCGTGCGCCTCGGCCGTCTTGCGGTCGATGAGGTAGCCCTGCACCGCATTGCTGGAATAAAAGCCCTTGCGCCACAGCTTGGCGTCGCCGCCGGCGTTTCGGTAGAAGTCGGCCTGCAGCGGATCCCAGTGGTTGGCCATGAAGGTGGCGTCGCCGTTGGCAATCGCCACATGGGCGGTGGCGTACTCGATCTCGCGGATCGGCTGCACGGTGTAGCCCAGGCGCTCCAGGCCGCGGTTGACCAGCAGCGTCTGGAAGGTCTCTTCCGCCAGCGAGCTTTGCAGCGGCTGCACGGTGATGCCCGTGCCGGGCAGGTCTTGCAGCGCTTGCGCGTGGGCTGCGGTGGGCGCGGCCACGTTCAGGGCCAGGCCCAGGGTGAGGGCGGCGGCGGCCAGCAGTCGGCGCCGCGCCGGGCGGTGGGATGGAAGTGGGTGCGAATGCATCGATGGGTGTTCCTTTCTCGAATCGGGTCGGGGCGTGGGGCCGCGCTCAGCGTGCGGCGCCGGCCAGCAGGGCGGCGGCGGGGGCGGCGGGCGCATCGACCGGCAGCGGGGCCGGGGTGGCGCCAGCGGCAGCGGCGCGGCGCGCCGGCAGCAGCCGGGCCACCAGGCCGGCGGGGCCGGTCTGCCACCAGTGGCGCGCGCCCCGGCGCGGCCGGCCCAGCGACTGCGTGATGCGGTCCAGCGTGATGGCCAGCAGCACGATGCCCAGGCCGCCCACGGTGGCGAGACCCATGTCCAGCCGGCCGATGCCGCGCAGCACCATCTGGCCCAGGCCGCCCACGGCGATCATCGAGGCGATGACGACCATCGACAGCGACAGCATCAGCGCCTGGTTGACGCCCGCCATGATGGACGGCATGGCCAGCGGCAGCTGCACCTTCACAAGCATCTGCAGGGGCGAGGCGCCGTAGGCACGCGAGGCCTCGATCAGGTCGGGCCGCACCTGGCGCAGGCCCAGGTTGGTCAGCCGAACCAGCGGCGGCAGGGCGAAAACGATGGTGACCACCACGCCCGGCACGTTGCCGATGCCGAACAGCATCACCACCGGCACCAGGTAGACGAAGGCCGGCGTGGTCTGCATGGCGTCCAGCAACGGGCGCATGACGCGCTGGGCGCGGTCGCTGCTGGCCAGCAGGATGCCCAGCGGCAGGCCGACAGCCAAGCAGAAGGCCAGCGAGGTCAGCACCAGCGACAGCGTGACCATGGCCTCGGGCCAGATGCCCAGCAGCGCCACCACCATCAGCGACAGCACCGTGCCGACGGCCAGCGCCCGTCCGGCGAACTGCCAGGCCAGCAGGCCGACGAGCGCGATCATCGCCAGCGTGGGCAGGCTGGTCAGCAGCCCTTCCACCCAGCGCAGCGTGCCGTCGATGGGCGCGCGCACGGTCTGGAACAGCGGGCGCAGGTGCTCCACCGCCCAGCCCAGGCCCTGGTTGATCCAGGCCTCGACGGGCAGGGAGCCGTCCCAGAGCCGGCCGAGGTGCAGGCCGCCGTCGCCCGCTGCCGCGCCGCCCAGGGCGTCGGCGGGCGCCTGCAGCCAGTCGCGCGGCGCATCGGCGGCCGATGCGGTGGCGGCCCAGGGGTCCACGAACGTGCTGGCCTCAGGCGGCAGGGCAGGGCCCGGGGCTGCCTGCGGTGCGGCGATCAGGGTGGCGTCTTCGTGATTCATGCGGGGCTCCTTTCTGGTTGTGCGGTGGGCATGGCGGCTGCTGCGGTGGCGAGGTCCTGCGGCGGCGGGCTGGGCGGCACGGGCGGCGTGTCGCGGTCCAGAAAGCGCAGCAGGGTGGTCTTGCTCACCGCGCCGCGAAAGCGCCCGTCGGCATCGACCACCGGCAGCGCGCAGGGCGCCTGGGCCACCTGGCCGAACAGCTCGGCCACGGGCGCGTCCGAAGGAATGGTCGTGACTTCCGGGATGAAGGCGTGTTGCAGCCCCAGCGGTCCGGAATGCCCGTGCAGCGCCGCGCGCAGCGAATCGGCCGAGACCGTGCCCAGGTAGCGCTTGGCGGGGCTGACCACGTAGGCGAAGTTGTCGTCGTGTCCCTCGATCAGCTGCAGCGCGGGGCGGCAGCCCCGGTCGGTGTGCTCGCGCACCACGGTCAGCCGCTTGCGGGCGATGTCGCCGGCCTTGAACACGGCGGCCGCGTCCACGCCGCGCACGAAGTTGCGCACGTAGTCGTCGGCCGGGTTGCGCAGGATGTCGTCGGGCGTGCCCACCTGCACCACTTGGCCGTCCTTCATGATGGCGATGCGGTCGCCGATGCGCATGGCCTCGTCCAGATCGTGCGAGATGAAGACGATGGTGCGGCGCCGGACCTGCTGCAGCCGCAGCAGCTCGCTCTGCATCTCGGTGCGGATGATCGGGTCCAGCGCGGAGAACGCCTCGTCCATCAGCAGGATGGAAGGGTCCGACGCCAGCGCCCGCGCCAGCCCCACGCGCTGCTGCATGCCGCCCGACAGCTCGTCGGGGTAGCTCTCGGCCCAGGCGGCCAGGCCCACCTGCTCCAGCGCCAGCGCGGCCTGGCGGCGGCGGTCATCGCGGTCCACGCCGGCCAGCTCCAGGCCGAAGGCGGTGTTGTCCAGCACCGTCATGTGCGGCATCAGCGCGAAGGACTGGAACACCATGCTGATGTCCTTGCGGCGCAGGGCGCGCAGCTCGCGGTCGCTCAGCGCGTTGATGTCCTGGCCATCGACCACGATGCGGCCCGCCGTGGGCTCGATCAGCCGGTTGAGCATGCGCACCAGGGTCGATTTGCCCGAGCCCGACAGGCCCATCACCACGAAGATCTCGCCCGCCTCGATGGTGAAGGTGGCGTCGAACACGCCGATGGAGTGGCCCGTGCGGGCCAGGATGTCCTGCTTGCTGACGCCTTGCCCCACGAGCCGCAGGGCGTCTTCGGGCGAGTCGCCGAACACCTTGAACACGCGGTCGATGATGATTTGCTTGGCCAAAGGGGCGGTCCTTTCTGTTTCGTCAATCGGTGGTGGGACGGACTGCCCGGCGCCGGCCGCGGCCCCCGCCGGATCGGCGAGCGCCTGCGGAATGCAGCGGCCGACGTGCCTTGCGGCAACGCCTGCGGCCCGGGCGAAACGCCACGGGCGGCACCGTGGGACGGCGCGAACGCCGCACGGCAGTCATGGAGGTCGGCCACGACGAAGGTGGCCGTCGGCCCGAATGGCACGCGAGGTGGTGCGCAAGGGCCTGTGCCCGGCGCCCGCAGCCGCCGTCCGGCGGGATCGGCGAAGGCGGGTGCCTGGGGCGGGGAGGCGGCGGTGGCCGGCTCCCTTGCCAGGCGGCAGGGCGGGTGCACGTGCCGGCACGTGCGCCGCTGCCGGGGCAGCCTGGACTGGCATTCGCACCCGACAGCGTGCGGGGGCGAATTACCTGCGTGGCAGGTTGTAAAACACCGCCGAAGTATAGGAATTGCGTGTGTTTGTGTCAAAACACAGGTTTTTCAGGCCTGTGCTACTCCCGTGCGCGGGTGGCTGCGTCCGCCGCCCGCACGTGAGGGCTTTAGCTATGCTATTGATAGCTATAG
The DNA here is from genome assembly GCF_040365715.1 of Acidovorax sp. FG27. NCBI lineage: Bacteria > Pseudomonadati > Pseudomonadota > Betaproteobacteria > Burkholderiales > Comamonadaceae > Acidovorax > Acidovorax sp. FG27. The sequence continues at coordinate 831,093 of NZ_BAABVY010000009.1, read as the reverse complement.
GTCCATATGGGACGGGCGCCAGGGGGTGAAAAGGCCATGATTTCCACCCGCTGGCCGCGCCCCGAGCTCAATGCCGCTCGTGCGACACGTTCAGCAGCTTGTCGGTGTACGCGATGGCGATGGCCGACAGCAGGAACACCACGTGGATGATGGTCTGCCACATCAGCACCTTCACGTCGTAGTTGGCGGCGTTGATGAAGGTCTTGAGCAGGTGGATGGAGCTGATGCCGATGATCGACAGGCCCAGCTTCACCTTCAGCACCGACGCATTCACGTGGCCCAGCCATTCGGGCTGGTCGGGGTGCTTGTCCAGCCCCAGGCGGCTCACGAAGGTCTCGTAGCCGCCCACGATCACCATGATCAGCAGGTTGGAGATCATCACCACGTCGATCAGCGCCAGCACCACCAGCATGATGACCGTCTCGTTCAGCGCGGTGATTTCGTAGCCGGGCTTGTAGCCGATGCTGTTGACCAGCGCCTGCAGCGCCTGCTGGTTGCCGAAGACGGCTTCGATCAAATGCCACAGCTCGACGAGGAAATGCCACACGTAGACGCCCTGGGCGGCGATGAGGCCCAGGTACAGGGGCAGCTGCAGCCAGCGGCTGGCGAAGATCATCGCCGGCAGGGGGCGCAGCGGCGCGACCGCGCGATCGGGGTCGGAATGACGGGGAGAAGCCATGGCGGATGGGGGCAGAAATAATGGGTGGAAGGTCGGGCCGGACGGCATTCTAGGGGGTGGCCATGACCCCTTGGCGGCGTGTGCCGGGCGGGCGCACGACGGGGTTGCGCGGCAGCGGCGCAGCGCCCGCCGGCGGGTGTTTTGTCGGTAAGCTCTCCCCGTCAGTAGCCTGTAAGTGCCGCCCTCGACAGTACGGGCCAGAATTTTCTCGATCCCGCCGACATACCGACTCCAGGAGACAACGACATGACAGCCCCCGCCGCGACGCCTTCTTCGTCCACCATCGAATCCGTGCTGGTGGAAAACCGCGTGTTCCCGCCCCCCGCAGCGCTGGCTGGCGCGGCCCGCGTGTCGGGCATGGCCGGCTACGAGGCCCTGTGCGCCGAGGCCGAGCGCGACTTCGAAGGGTTCTGGGGCCGCCTGGCCCGGGACAACGTGCAGTGGACCAAGCCCTTCACCCGCACGCTGGACGAGTCCAGGGCGCCGTTCTTCGAATGGTTCGCCGACGGCGAGCTGAACGCCAGCGCCAACTGCCTGGACCGCCACATCGGCACGCCGGTCGAGCACAAGACCGCCATCGTCTTCGAGGCCGACGACGGCGCCGTGACGAAGGTCACGTACAAGGAACTGCTGGAGCGCGTGGGCCGCTTCGCCAACGCGCTCAAGGCCGAGGGCGTGAAGAAGGGCGACCGCGTGCTTATCTACATGCCCATGACGATCGAGGGCGTGGTGGCGATGCAGGCCTGCGCGCGCATCGGCGCCACGCACAGCGTGGTGTTCGGCGGCTTCTCGGCCAAGGCGCTGCAGGAGCGCATCATCGACGCGGGCGCGGTGGCCGTCGTCACCGCCAACTACCAGATGCGCGGCGGCAAGGAGCTGCCCCTGAAGGCCATCGTCGACGAAGGCATCGCCATGGGCGGCTGCGACACCATCCGCAGCATCCTCGTCTTCCAGCGCACGGCCACCGCCTGCCACATGGTGGCGGGCCGCGACAAGACCTTCGATGAAGCGCTGGCCGGCCAGAGCGCCGACTGCGCCCCGGTGCCCGTGGGCGCGGAGCATCCGCTCTTCATCCTCTACACCAGCGGCTCCACCGGCAAGCCCAAGGGCGTGCAGCACGCCACCGGCGGCTACCTGCTGTGGGCCAAGCTCACCATGGACTGGACCTTCGACCTGAAGCCCGAAGACGTGTTCTGGTGCACGGCCGACATCGGCTGGATCACCGGCCACACCTACGTGGCCTACGGGCCCCTCGCGGCGGGCGCCACGCAGGTCGTCTTCGAGGGCGTGCCCACGTATCCCAACGCCGGCCGCTTCTGGCAGATGATCGAGCGCCACAAGGTGTCGATCTTCTACACCGCGCCCACCGCCATCCGCTCGCTCATCAAGGCGGCCGAGGCCGACAAGGCGGTGCACCCGTCCAGCTCCGACCTGTCGAGCCTGCGCATCCTGGGCAGCGTGGGCGAGCCCATCAACCCGGAAGCCTGGATGTGGTACCACAAGAACGTGGGCGGCGAGCGTTGCCCCATCGTGGACACCTTCTGGCAGACCGAGACCGGCGGCCACGTCATCACCCCGCTGCCGGGCGCCACGCCGCTGGTGCCGGGCTCCTGCACGCTGCCGCTGCCGGGCATCACCGCCGCCATCGTGGATGAGATGGGCAACGACATTCCCAACGGCACGGGCGGCATCCTGGTCATCAAGCGCCCCTGGCCCAGCATGATCCGCACCATCTGGAACGACCCGGAGCGCTTCAAGAAGAGCTACTTCCCCGAGGAGCTCAAGGGCTACTACCTGGCGGGCGACGGCGCGGTGCGGTCCGCTGGCGGACCCTCCGGCTCCGGGGCCGACCGGGGCTACTTCCGCATCACCGGGCGCATCGACGACGTGCTGAACGTCTCGGGCCACCGCATGGGCACGATGGAGATCGAGTCGGCCCTCGTCTCCAAGACCGACCTGGTGGCCGAGGCCGCCGTGGTCGGCCGCCCCGACGACCTGACGGGCGAGGCCATCTGCGCCTTCGTGGTGCTCAAGCGCTCGCGCCCCACGGGCGACGAGGCCAGGGCCATCGCCAAGGAACTGCGCGACTGGGTCGCCAAGGAAATCGGCCCCATCGCGAAGCCGAAGGACATCCGCTTCGGCGACAACCTGCCCAAGACCCGCAGCGGCAAGATCATGCGCCGCCTGCTGCGCTCCATCGCCAAGGGCGAGGCCATCACGCAGGACACGAGCACGCTGGAGAACCCCGCGATCCTGGATCAGCTCGCGCAGGCCAACTGAACTAGGCGGCCCCGCCGCCTGCCCTCAGGCCCCGAGCCGCCCCAGGGCGGCTTTCTTCATGGGGCGCACCCCCTGTAGGACGGCGCCGGAACCATTCCCGCCGCGGCGCCTCGAGCCCGCAGCCTGGGTTACAACCTGCGCACCGCACGCCGCGGGCCCTGCCTTCGGGCCCGCCGGCGCCTCACTCAGCCTGTGCAATGGGAGAACCACAATCATGAATTTCCGCAGCATCATCCTCGTCCTCATCGTGGTCGCCATCGGCGCGCTGGCCGCGCTGAACTGGACGACGCTTTCGACGCCCACGCAGATCTGGCTCGGCGTCACCTCCATCCAGGCGCCACTCGGCCTGGTGATGCTGGCGCTGACCATTTTGCTGGCCGTGTTCTTCCTTGCCTACGTGCTGTGGCTGCAGGGCGCCGTGCTGCTGGAAACGCGCCGCCACACCAAGGAAATGGCCACCCAGCGCGACCTGGCCGACAAGGCCGAGGCCTCGCGTTTCACCGAATTGCGCACCTACCTGGACGGCCACTACCGCACCAGCCAGGACGCCCTGCTGGCGCGCATCGACGCGCTGGAATCGCGCCTGGCCGCCCGCGTGCAGGAATCCGACAATGCCACCGCGGCCTACGTGGGGCAGTTGGAAGACCAGTTGCGCCACCGCGGCGTCACCGGCACGCCCATGGCACAGGCCGTGACGCCCGGTGTGGCTCCGGTACACGCCACGCCGCCGGTCTACCCCACCGACCCGACGCTGCGCGCCGATCCGGAACTGCGCATCTGACCGCCTCGGCCCGGTAGCGGGCCGGTGCCTCATAGCAAAAAGCCGCCGGGCGCGATCAGCACCCGGCGGCTTTTGTTTGGATGGGGTTCGGCCGAGGCGGTCGGCTGCGAATCACTTGAGCGACAAAATCCAGTTGGCCAGCTTCTTCGCGTCGGCCTCGTTGACCTGGGCGTTCGCCGGCATGGGCACCGGCCCCCAGACGCCCGAGCCGCCCTTGATGATCTTCACGGCCAGCTTGTCGGCCGCGCCGGCCTGGCCGGCGTACTTGGCGGCCACGTCCTTGTACGAAGGGCCGACCAGCTTCTTGTCCACCGCGTGGCAGGCCATGCAGTTCTTGGAGGTGGCCAGGGCCTGGTCGGCCATGGCGGGTGCCGCGGCCGACAAGGCCAGGGCCAAAAGGATCGTGGTGCGCTTCATCGGGGTGTCCTGCGGGTTGAGACGTCGTTTATATTGGATTCAATGAAATTGTAGTGATCGCGGTTGACGGGCAGGTGCCCGCTTCGCCGGCGGCACCACGGGGGATTCGCCATGTATGCCTTGGGCTTGGGTCTGTTGCTGGTTGTGCTGAAGTGGCTGGAGATCGGCCCCGTCGCCGCCTGGTCGTGGTGGTGGGTGCTGGTGCCCTTCGGCGTGGCGGTGGTGTGGTGGACCTGGTCCGACGCGTCGGGCCGTTCCGCGCGCAAGGCCATGGAGAAGATGGAAGACCGCAAGCGCGACCGGCTCGAGCGGCAGAAGGAAGCATTGGGCGTTCGCCCGCGCAACCGGCGCTGACGGAGCGCCGCGCCCGCGCCCCACCGCGCACGCCGGCGCCTTTCCTGGTTGCTATTGATTTAATAGCTTCATGCGCTTGAATGGCGGGCGCCGAGGGTGGTTTTTATGCGTGTCGCCAGAGGGGTGCCCGCTGCGCCATCCCCAGCGCGCAGGGAGATATCGCCGCAGCCCGGGGCGCGCCCGAGGGTGTCGTAGATAATTCGCTACGGTTTCCATTTGCCCAGGGCGCGGCTCAAGAGGTTGTTCGCACGGGCGCACGGCGGCCGCCATTCACGGCCCCTTCGTTTTCCACCCCGCGTTTTTTCTCCCCGAGCCCCACCATGCCCGCATACCGTTCCAAGACCTCCACCGCCGGCCGCAACATGGCCGGTGCCCGCTCGCTGTGGCGCGCCACCGGCATGAAGGACGACGACTTCAGCAAGCCGATCATCGCCGTGGTCAATTCGTTCACCCAGTTCGTGCCCGGCCACGTGCACCTGAAGGACCTGGGCCAGCTCGTGGCCCGCGAGATCGAGGCGGCCGGCGGCGTCGCCAAGGAATTCAACACCATCGCCGTCGACGACGGCATCGCCATGGGCCACGACGGCATGCTGTACTCGCTGCCCAGCCGCGACATCATCGCGGATTCGGTCGAGTACATGGTGAACGCGCACTGCGCCGATGCGATGGTCTGCATCTCCAACTGCGACAAGATCACGCCCGGCATGCTGATGGCCGCCATGCGCCTGAACATTCCGGTGATCTTCGTCTCCGGCGGCCCGATGGAAGCCGGCAAGACGCGCCTGGCCAATCCCGTCACCAAGACCATCGAATTCAAGAAGCTGGACCTGGTCGACGCCATGGTGATCGCCGCCGACGACCGCTATTCCGACGCCGACGTGGCCGAGGTGGAGCGCTCCGCCTGCCCGACCTGCGGCTCCTGCTCGGGCATGTTCACCGCCAATTCGATGAACTGCCTGACCGAGGCGCTGGGCCTGTCGCTGCCGGGCAACGGCACGGTGGTGGCCACGCATGCCGACCGCGAGCAGCTCTTCAAGCGCGCCGGCCGCCGCATCGTCGAGCTGGCCAAGGAATACTACGAGCAGGAGAACGAGCGCATCCTGCCGCGCGCGGTGGGCTTCAAGGCGTTCGAGAACGCCATGACGCTGGACATCGCCATGGGCGGCTCCACCAACACCATCCTGCACCTGCTGGCCATCGCCCGCGAAGCCGAGATCGACTTCACCATGGCCGACATCGACCGCCTCTCGCGCGTCGTGCCGCAGCTGTGCAAGGTCGCGCCCAACACCAACAAGTACCACATCGAGGACGTGCACCGCGCCGGCGGCATCATGGCCATCCTGGGCGAACTCGAGCGTGCCGGCAAGCTGCACACCGACGTGCCCACGGTGCACGCCCCCACGCTGGGCGATGCGCTGAACCAGTGGGACATCACCCGCACGCAGGACGAGGCCGTGCGCCACTTCTACATGGCGGGCCCCGCCGGCATTCCGACGCAGGTGGCGTTCAGCCAGAACACCCGCTGGCCCAGCCTGGACCTGGACCGGGCCGAGGGCTGCATCCGCTCCTACGACCACGCCTTCAGCAAGGAGGGCGGCCTGGCCGTGCTGACCGGCAACATCGCGGTGGATGGCTGCGTGGTCAAGTCGGCGGGCGTGGACGAATCCATCCACGTGTTCGAAGGCTCGGCGCACGTTACCGAGTCGCAGGACGAGGCGGTGGAGAACATCCTGGCCGACAAGGTGAAGGCCGGCGACATCGTCGTCGTGCGCTACGAAGGCCCCAAGGGCGGCCCCGGCATGCAGGAAATGCTCTACCCGACCAGCTACATCAAGTCCAAGGGCCTGGGCAAGGCCTGCGCGCTGCTGACCGACGGGCGCTTCTCGGGCGGCACCTCGGGCCTGTCGATCGGCCACTGCTCGCCCGAAGCGGCAGCCGGCGGCGCCATCGGCCTGGTGCGCAATGGCGACCGCATCCGCATCGACATTCCCAACCGCACCATCAACGTGCTGGTGAGCGACGAAGAACTGGCCCGCCGCCGCGCCGAGCAGGACGCCCTTGGCTGGAAGCCCGCCCAGCCCCGCCCGCGCAAGGTGTCCGCCGCGCTCAAGGCCTATGCCAAGCTGGTGATGTCGGCCGACAAGGGCGCCGTGCGCGATCTCTCGCTGCTCGACTGAAGCACCTGCCCCGCCGCCGGCGCCTGTACCGGCGGCAGGCGTGGGCGCCCAAAAGAAAAGCCGCACCTGTCGCCAGGTGCGGCTTTCTTCTTTTTCGGCTTTTTCATCAAGGCGCGTCGTTCGCGTGCCTTCTATCGTGGAGCCACTCTTTTCATATCGCTATGTTTTTGATAGCTGTCCGCGCCTTGGAATCAAGCGCGCGGTCGGCATTTCATACGGAATCGCCGCCCATCTGCGACTGCAGGTAGTTGGGCAGGCCGATGCGCTCGATCAGGCCCAGCTGCTTTTCCAGCCAGTAGGCGTGATCTTCCTCGGTGTCTTTCAGCTGCACCAGCAGCAGGTCGCGGCTCACGTAGTCGCCCACGCTCTCGCACAAGGCCATGCCGTTTTGTAGCGCGGCACGCACTTCGTATTCGGTGTCCAGGTCCTTGCGCAGCATCTCGGGCACGGTGACGCCGGGCGTGAATTCCTTGGGCCGCATGTCGGGCCGGCCACCCAGGAAGATGATGCGGCGCAGCAGCGCGTCGGCATGCTGCGTCTCTTCTTCCATTTCGTGGTTCAGCCGCGTGTAGAGCCTGGCCAGGCCCATGTCTTCGTAAAGACGCGAATGCGCGAAGTACTGGTCGCGCGCGGCGAGCTCGCCGCGCAGCAGATCCTTGAAGTATTCGACGACTTGGGGGTTCCCTTGCATGGTGTTTTTTTCTAGGTTGTTGAGCAGGGAGTATCGTGGTTCGGCCTGCCTTTGTCGCGCAAACCCCCGGCCTGCCGCTCTGCATGCCTACGCGGATCAGAAGCGTTCGCGTTGGAGGGCGCCTTGCGTGCGACAGAATCGGCCCCTCCTTCATCGCTCCGCCCCGTGCGGCGGCACCACCTTCCATGCGCTTCGATGGCACCCTGCAATCCTGGAACGACGAACGCGGCTACGGTTTTATCGGGCCGGCGGCCGGCGGCCGGCGGCGAGCCGGTCTTCGTGCACATCAAGGACTTTCGCCATCCGGGGGATCGGCCCCGACCGGGCCAGCGCGTGAGCTTCGAGGTGGCGCCGGGCCGGGAAGGCAGGAAGCGCGCGGTGCGTGTCGAGCCGGCGGCGAAGGCATCGCGCCAGAAGGCCGGCCAGCCCACCCGGGCCACCCGGCACGCGCCCAGGCAACCACCCGCGTGGAGCACCGTCAGCCGGCTTGCGCTGCCGGCCTTCGTCTTCATGCTGATCGCGGGCTATGCGCTTGGCCATCCGCCCCGCTGGTTGCTGGCGCTGTATCCGCTGGCCAGCCTCGTGACCTTCATCGTCTACGCGGTGGACAAGTCGGCCGCCCAGGCGGGGGCGTGGCGGGTGTCCGAGCGCACGCTGCACCTGCTGGCGCTGGTCGGCGGCTGGCCGGGCGCCCTGGTGGCCCACCAGGTCTTGTGGCACAAATCGGCCAAGGCCGCGTTCCTGGCCGTGTTCTGGGTGACGGTGGTGGTCAACGCCGTGGGCTTCGCGTGGCTGGCCAGCCCCTATGGGCAAGCCATGGGCCTGCAGTGGGGCAAAGTGCTCGGACGCTGATGCCAGCGGCTCCCGGCAGGGGCATGGTCGCCGGGCACAATACCGGCCACCATGCTCATGTATCCGCACATCGACCCCGTGGCCCTGCAACTGGGGCCGCTCGCCATTCACTGGTACGGCCTGACCTATCTGGCCGCCTTCGGCCTCTTCATGTTCCTGGGCATGCGCCGCCTTCGGCACCCGCCCTATGCCTCCATGACCGGCGACCGGGCCTGGACGCGCAAGGACGTGGAGGACATCCTCTTTCTGGGCGTCATGGGCGTGGTGGTGGGCGGCCGGCTGGGCTACTGCCTGTTCTACAAGCCCGGCTACTACCTCTCGCACCCGCTCGAGATCTTCTACATCTGGCAGGGCGGCATGAGCTTCCATGGTGGCATGCTGGGCGTGATCGTCGCGATGGCCTGGTATGCCCGTTCGCGCCGGCGCCCCTGGCTGCAGGTCACCGACTTCATCGCGCCCTGCGTGCCCACCGGCCTGGCGGCAGGCCGCGTGGGCAACTTCATCAACGGCGAGCTGTGGGGGCGCTTCGCCGACCCCGCGCTGCCCTGGGGCATGGTGTTTCCGCAAAGCGGCTCGATGCTGCCCCGCCATCCCTCGCAGATCTACCAGTTCCTGATGGAGGGGCTGCTGCTTTTCGTGCTGCTCTGGCTGTACGCGCGGCGCGGCCGCAAGCTGGGGGAAGTGTCGGCCGCCTTCCTGGTGGGCTATGGCGTCTTCCGCTTCATCGCCGAATACTTCCGCGAGCCCGACGCATTCCTCGGCATCCTGTCGCTGGGCATGAGCATGGGCCAGTGGCTCTGCGTGCCGATGATCGTCGCCGGCGTGGCGATGTGGGCCTGGGCGCAGCGCCAGGGTCCGGCCGTGCCACGCACTGCCTGAGCCGGCGCTGGGCCGCGCGTCCAGCGGCTCAGGCCCTGCGCCGCTGGCCGTTGCGCACCCACGGCACGGCACGGCTCGGCGCAGGCCAGCGCCAGCCGGGGCAGGGCGGCCACGTCGACGGCTGTCCAGCCCGCGCTGGCCAGCAAGGCGGCCGAACCGAAAGACAGGGCCACGGCCGTGGCGCCGTTGCGCAGCTCCATCGGTGCCTGCGCCGCGCTGCGTTCGTGCGACATGTGGTGGACGGCCAGCGGGGTGGCCGGCGACGACCGTCAGCGCGCTCAATTCGCCGTTGGCAGATGCCGTGATCTGCCACGGGCCTGCCACGTCGATGCTCATGAGTCCGGCATGGATCATCAGGCAGGCGAACGTGAGTGATGGAAACCAGCGCTCCGGAAGCGGCGGCTGCGGCGCATCTCGTTGCAATGACGACTGATCCACCTTGCCAGCCACGCGGGCCTGGGGAGGCTACCCATGCACTCCCGTAAATCACGGATCGCATGCGGGTAACCCAGCAGGCCATGCGTGCCGCACACGCTTGACCGCTCTTCATAATTATGAAAAATTACTCGAAATGACGGGCCGCTGCACCCGCAGCTTCCGGCAAGCCGATTGCCTTGACGCGATGTCTGGTCCGTAGGAGCGGCCGGCTACGCCTAACGCCGCCGCCAGTCCAAGAAATTCCTGCCCATGACTCCTGCACTCGCCGTCGTCCGGTCCCAGGCCCCCTCGCTGCATGAGGAGGCGGCGGAGCGGCTGCGCGAGCAGATCTTCGCGGGCGCGCTGCCGCCGGGCAGCTTTCTCGACGAGGTGGCGCTGTGCGAGCGGCTGGCCATCTCTCGCACGCCGCTGCGCGAGGCGCTCAAGGTGCTGGTGGCCGAAGGCCTGCTGCGCCACGAGCCCCGGCGCGGCTGCTTCGTGGCCGAGGTGACCGAGCGCGACCTGGACGAAATCTTCCCTGTCATCGCCCTGCTGGAGGGCCGGGCCGCGCACGAGGCCACCGACCGCGCCGGCAGCGCCGACATCGCCGCGCTGCAGGTGCTGCACCAGCGCCTGTGCGAGCACGCCGAGGCCGGCCGCATCAACGACTACTACGACGCCAACTACGCCATCCACGAAGCCTTCATCACGCTGGCCGACAACCGCTGGCTGGCGCAGGTGATCGGCGATCTGCGGCGCATCCTGCGGCTGGCGCGGCATCAGACGCTGCACGTGCCCGGCCGGCTGCAGCAGAGCCTGTCGGAGCACCTGGCCGTGTTCGCCGCCCTCCAGTGCCGCGACGCCGCCGCGGCGGAGCAGGCGATGCGTGACCACGTCCTGGCGCAACGCGATGCGTTGCGCGACATCGCCCGCAACCACCACTCCCGGATCGCACCATGAACGCCGCTTCCACCTGGATCTCTCGCACCGTCCCGCGCCTGCGCCCCGCCGACCCGAAGACCGAGGCCACCGACGCCGGCGGCGGCAGCGGCCCGCGCGCCAAGCCGCCCGCGCCCCGGTCCACCCACGAGCGCCTGGCGGCCACCCTGCGCCGGGCGGGCGAGGGCCTGTCGCCCCGCGCCCTGCGCCGGCTGCTGGCCGATCTGCAGGGCGTGGCCGCCACCCAGGTGAGCGAAGTGGAAGGCGGGCGCCGCGCCGAGGCCGTGGCCGCGTGGTACGCCCAGGCCAAGCCCGAGGAGCGCCGCGACATGTGGCTCCTGATGTGCGAGCAGTTCTCGGCCGACGCCGAGCAGGTCAAGACCGCCCGCCAGCGCCACGAGGCCGCCGCCGGCACCGAGGACGAGGCCCATGCCGAGATGCACCTGCGCCGCGCCCTGGTGTCGCCCCGCACCCGGCTGCTGCAGCGCTTCGCCGTGTTCCCGCAGGGCATGCGCTTCCTGCTCGACCTGCGGGCGGAGTGGCTGCCGCTCTTGAAGAGCGACAAACGCCTGCTGCCGCTTGACGCGGAGCTGGAGCACCTGTTCTCCACCTGGTTCGACGTCGCCTTCCTGGAGCTGCGCGCGCTGTCGTGGGACTCGCCCGCGTCGCTGCTGGAAAAGCTCATCAAGTACGAGGCGGTGCACGACATCCGCAGCTGGGCGGACCTGAAGAACCGGCTGGACAGCGACCGCCGCTGCTATGGCTTCTTCCACCCCCGCCTGCCCAACGAGCCGCTGATCTTCGTGGAGGTCGCGCTGCTCGGCGACATCTCCAGCAGCATCACGCCGCTGCTGGACGAATCGGCCGAGCCGGTGGACATTGCCCGCGCCAGCACGGCCATCTTCTATTCCATCAGCAACACGCAGACCGGCCTGCGCGGCGTGAGCTTCGGCGATTCGCTCATCAAGCACGTGGTGGAGACGCTCACCGTCGAATTCCCGCGCCTGCGCACCTTCGCCACGCTCTCTCCCATTCCCGGCTTCCGGGCCTGGTTCGGCAAGCACTGCGCCGCCGCGCTGGACGCGCTGGACGACAAGCGCCGCGCCGAGCTCGGCCGCGCCGTCGGCTTCGAGCCGCCGCAGGCGGCCCATGTGCTGGCGGCGGCCGACAAGGCGCTGGAGCTGCCGGCCAAGTCGCCCGTGCGCCAGCTGCTGCTGCAATGCGCCGCCCGATACCTGGGCCGCGAAATGGAGGGCGGCAAGCCGGTGGATGCGGTGGCGCGCTTCCACCTGGGCAATGGCGCCCGGGTCGAGCGCCTGAATTGGGCCGGCGACCCCTCTCCCAAAGGCCAGAAGCAGTCGTACGGGCTGATGGTCAACTACCTCTACGATCTGAAACGGATCGACAAACACCGCAGCCTGCTGGCGCAGGGCCGCGTTCCGATGTCCAGCGACATCGACAGCCTGAGCCGTGGCTGACCCGCTGCGCGACGCCGCCTCCACCAGGGGCGGTGCGCGCCGCACCAGCCACGGCCGGGCCATGACGACAAGCGCCTTCCTTGCCCAAAAAAGCGTGAACGCCCACAAAGACGACAGGAGACAAAAGGAATGAATCCCATCCAACCATCGGGCCGCGAAGGCTCCATCACGGCCCGCTCATCGAGCCAGCCGCACGGCGGGGCGATGTCCCGCCGGGCAGTGCTGCGCGCCGCGGGCGCCGCCGGGCTGGCCGGGGCCTCGGCCGGCGCCAGCTGGGCGCAGGGCGCCGCCGGCTGGCCGACCAAGCCGGTCACGCTGGTCGTGCCCTTCCCGGCGGGCGGCGGCACCGACGCGTTCGCCCGACCGCTGTCGGCCCAGTTCGCCAAGGCGCTGGGCAAGCCGCTCATCATCGACAACCGGGGCGGCGCCGGCGGCACGGTGGGCGCGAGCTTCGCCGCCAAGGCCGTGCCCGACGGCTACACGCTTTTCATGGGCGGCACGCACCACGTCATCGCGCCCTCGATGTACCCCAAGCTCGACTACGACATCGAAAAGGACTTCGTGCCCCTGGCGCTGCTGGCCAACGTGCCCCAGGTGCTGGTGGTGAACCCACGGGTGGTGAAGGCCACCACCATGGCGCAGCTGCTCGACCAGATCAAGGCCAACCCCGGCCGCATGAACTATGCCTCGGCCGGGTCGGGCTCGTCCCACCATCTGGCGGGCGAACTGTTCAAGATCCAGACCGGCACCTTCATCACGCACATCCCCTACCGTGGCGCGGGCCCGGCGCTGCAGGATCTGATCTCCGGCAACGTGGACATGCTGTTCGACGGCCTGGGCTCATCGGCCGCGCACATCAAGGGCGGCCGCATCCGCGCGCTGATGGTGTCGGGCGACCGGCGCAACCCCGCCTTTCCCGACGTGCCCTGCGCGGCCGAAGTCGGCCTGCCCGACTACACCGTCACCACCTGGTACGGCCTCTGGGCGCCCAAGGGCACGCCCGCCGACGTGCAGGCGCGCATCGTGGAGGAGGTGCGCAAGCTGGGCACGGCCGAGGAGCTCAAGACCATCTGGGCCGGCAACGGCGCCGAGTTCGGCGGCATGACGCAGCCGCAGTTCGGCGCCTTCGTGAACGCAGAGGTCAAGCGCTGGGCGCAGGTGGTGAAGACCTCTGGCGCCAAGCTGGAGTGATCCGGCGCATCAGTCGACTGGCATGGTCAGCACGATGTCCGCCAATGCGCGCCCGCCTGCGGTGATGTGCTGGCGCATGGCTTCTGCGGCGGCTTCGGCGTCGCCCGCGCAGATGGCGCCCACCACGGCCGCGTGCTCTGCTTGCGAGCGAACGAGACGCCCGGGCTTTTCGAACATGGGACCCCGGTAGGGCGCGATGCGCTGGCGCACGAGTCGCGTCTGCTCCACGATGAAGGCGTTGCCGCTGGCTTCATAGATCAGCTCATGCAGTTGCGTATTGGCAGCCATGTAGCCGTTGGCATCGCCGGTTTCCGCGCAGGTTTGGGTGCGGGCGAGCGCTTGCTGCAGTGCGGCGCGCAGCGCGGTATTGATGCGGCCGGCGGCCAGCCTGGCCAGCACGCCCTCCAGCTCGGCCAGCCCCTCCATCATGGCCACGATCTCGCGCGTGCCCAGTTGCCGCACGTAAATGCCAGCGCGGGGACGAATCTCCACCAGTCCCTTGGCGACCAGCACCAGCAAGGCCTCTCGCACCGGCGTGCGGGACGCGCCGAAGCGCGCCGCCAGCGCGCCTTCGTTGATCGCCATGCCCGGGGTGAGCCGCTCCGTGCGCAGGTCCTCTTCCAGTGCGGCCCGCACCTGGTCCGTCAGGCTGGCAGGCATGGCTCTCAGGGTTTTTTCGGATGACTCGGACTGCCGGCTCATTCTTAATAGATATATCTAATAAATTGGTTGATACACATGGTGCCGGAGCTGAGCTTTCAAGACCACATTGCCACGATCATGCTGCGCCGCCCCGGGGTAGCGAATCGTCTGGCCCCTGAGGACCTCTCCGTGCTCATCCAGCATCTGGGGCAGGTGAATGCCCGGGATGATATCCGTGTGCTGCTGCTCCGCGCAGAGGGTAAATATTTCTGCAGTGGTTTTGATATATCAGAAGTGGGTAACAGCCAGAACCAGGGCAGCAGCTTTGGCGAGATGGTGGACGCATTCGAGCAATGCCGCGCCGTCACGGTGGCCGTGGTTCATGGCGGCGTGTATGGCGGCGCGACCGACATGGCGCTGGCCTGCGACTTCCGCGTCGGGGGCCCGGCTGCAGAGATGTTCATGCCCGCCGCGCGGCTCGGCCTGCACTTCTACCAGGGCGGGCTCGAACGCTACGTGAGCCGGCTGGGCCTGGACGTGGCCAAGCGGCTGTTCCTGACCTGCGAGAAGCTGGACAGCTCGGAGATGAAGGCCTGCGGCTTTCTCACCCAGCTGGTGCCCGAAGGCGAGCTGGAGGCCGCCGTGCAGGGGCTGGCCGGCACGCTGGCCACCATGGCCCCGCTGCCGCTTTTCGGCATGAAGAAGCACCTCAACCGCATCGCACGCCAGCAGCACGTCGGCGCCGAGATCGACGCCGACGTGCAGCGCACCATCCGCTCCGACGACCTGCGCGAAGGCGGTGCGGCGTGGCGCGAGAAGCGGGCGCCGAAATTCACGGGCCGCTGAGAGCCCGCCCGCGCATCTTGCGCACCCATGCATCCAGGAGACACACACCATGATGCCGAGAAGAACCATCCTCACCCTGTTGCTCGCCACCGCGGGCACGGCTGCCTGGGCCCAGGCCTATCCGGCGCGGCCGATCACCCTCGCCGTGGGCTTTCCGCCGGGTGGCGGTGCCGATGCGGTTGCACGCATCGTGTCCGAAAAGCTGGGACGGGTCTTGAATCAGGCGGTGCTGGTCGACAACCGCCCCGGCGCCGGCACCACCCTCGCATCGGAATTCGTGGCACGCGCGCCGGCCGATGGCTACACGCTGTTGCTGGGCGCGGCCAACCTGTACGGCTCCGACCAGATCCTCTACAAGAGCGCGAAGTACGACGGCGCCAGGCACTTCACGCCGATCTCGCGGTGGTCGTCCGCGCCCCTGTTGCTGGCGGTGCGCAAGGACCTTCCCGTGCAGAACGTGAAGGATCTCGTGGCGCTGGCCCGCAGCGCGCCGGACAAGCTCACCTATTCCTCCTCCGGCGCCGGCGTGATCACGCATCTGGCGGGGCTGTCCTTCTCCCAGGCGGCTGGCGTGAAGATGCTGCACGTGCCTTTCAAGGGCGGCGCGCCGTCGGTGCAGGCCGTCGCTGCGGGCGACGTGGACCTGACCTTCGCCACGCCGCCCTCGGTGCTGCCCATGGTGCAGGCGGGCAAGATGCGCCTGCTGGCCGTGACCACCCAGAAGCGCTCGCCCCTCTTTCCGCAGGTGCCGGGCCTGGAGGAGTCGGGTGTGCAGGGCATGGACTTCACGTTCTCCTTTGGCCTGTTCGGCCCGGCGGGCCTGTCGCCCGAGGTGGTGAAAAAGCTCTTCGATGCGAGCGTGCAGGTGCTGGGCGACCCGGACGTGAAGGCGCAACTGGAGAAGCAGGGCAACATCGCCGCGCCCTCGGAGTCGCCCGAGGAATACCGTAGCTGGATCCTGCGCGAGGGCGCGGAATCGAAAGCCCTCACCGAGCGCTCCGGCGCGAGCCTGCAATGAGCGCGGCGGTGCAAGCGGACGCGGCAGCAGAGTCGCTGCCGCTGGCGGGCCTGACGGTGGTGGACCTGACACGCGTGCTGGCTGGGCCGGTGTGCACGCAGATGCTGGCCGATCTCGGCGCGCGGGTGATCAAGGTCGAGCAGCCCGGCCGTGGCGACGATGCGCGCGCGGTGGGTCCATTCATCGACGGCGTGTCGGCGTACTTCCTGTCGGTCAATCGCAACAAGGAGTCCATCGCGCTCGACCTGAAGGATGAAGGAGACCGGGCGATTTTCGAGCGCCTGCTGGAGCGCGCCGACGTGCTGATCGAGAACTACCGCCCCGGCACCATGGAGAAGCTGGGCTATGGCTGGGACCTATTGCATGCGCGCTTTCCACAGCTGGTATTCACCAGTGTGTCGGGCTTCGGCCAGACCGGCCCGTACAGCGGCTTCCCTGCCTATGACATGGTGGTGCAGGCCATGAGCGGCATGATGAGCGTGACCGGGCCGGAGGGCGGCGGGCCGTGCCGCGTGGGCGTTTCGATCGGGGACCTGGGTGCAGGGCTGTACGCGGTCATCGGTACGCAGTCCGCGCTCATGCAGCGCGCCCGCACAGGGCGCGGCAGCCGCGTGGATGTGTCGATGCTCGACTGCCAGGTGGCGCTGCTGGAGAACGCCGTAGCGCGCTACGGCGCCGAGGGCCGGGTGCCGGGGGCACTCGGCTCGCGCCACCCTGCCATGGCACCGTTCGATGTGTTCCGTGCGCAGGATGGTTGGTTCGTGATCGCGGTGGGCAGCGATGCCGCATTCGGAACGCTGTGCACGCTGTTGGACATACGCGCGCTGGCGAGCGACGAACGCTTTGCCACCGGCAGGGCGCGGGTCACGCACCATGCGCCGCTCAAGGCACTGCTGGAAGAACGGCTGGCGTCCCACCCGCGCGCGCACTGGCTGCAGCTGCTGGGGGACCACGGCATCCCCTGCGGCGAATACCAGACCGTGGCCGAGGTGGTGCAGCACCCGCAGGTCGCTGCGCGCGGCATGCTCACGCAAGTGCGCACTCCCGCAGGAACGTCCTTGCAGGTGGCGGGCAACCCGCTCCGGACAGGGGCAACCCACCTGGTGCGCCGCGACCCGCCTGCACTGGATGCCGACCGCGAAAGCATCCTGCGGGACATCGCCGCGCCGTGACTATCATTCCTGAGCATTACCGAGAGAGCCCATGAAACAGAACCTGTTCGCCGCCCTGCGCGCGGCCTTCCCCCACGACCTGGACGCCGTCGCCGTCGAGGCCACGGCGCCGGACGGCACCCCGCTGCACTACACCTGGCGCGACCTGGACGAGGCCAGCGCCCGCATCGCCAACCTGCTCGCGTCGCTGAACCTGCCGGACGGCAGCCGCGTGGCGATGCAGGTCGAGAAGTCGGTCGAGGCCATGCTGCTCTACCTGGCCACGCTGCGCGCGGGCTACGTCTTCCTGCCGCTCAACACCGCCTACCAGAGCGCCGAGATCGAGTACTTCGTCGGCAACGCCGAGCCGGCCGTGGTGGTCTGCACGCCGGGCAACTTCGGCTGGGTGTCGAAGATCGCCTTCACGGCCGGCACGCAGCATGTCTTCACCCTGGGCGATGACCGCACCGGCAGCCTGCTGGACCGCGCCGCGCACCACGCCGGCCAGCACACGCCCGTGGCCCGCACGGCGGACGACCTGGCGGCCATCCTGTACACCAGCGGCACCACCGGCCGCAGCAAGGGCGCCATGCTGACGCACGGCAACCTGCTGTCGAACGCGCAGGTGCTCAAGGACTACTGGGGCTGGCAGGCCACCGGAGGGCCCGACGGCCGGGGCGACGTGCTCATCCACGCGCTGCCCATCTTCCACGTGCATGGGCTCTTCGTGGCCATCCACGGCGCGCTCATCAACGGCAGCAAGATGATCTGGCTGTCCAAGTTCGACCCCAAGGCCGTGCTCGCCGCCATGCCGCGGGCCACCGTCTTCATGGGCGTGCCCACGCTCTACGTGCGCCTGCTGGCCGAGCCCGGCCTGACCCGGGACACGGTGCGCACCATGCGCCTCTTCGTCGCCGGCTCCGCGCCGCTGCTCATCGAAACCTTCAAGGAATGGCAGCAGCGCACGGGCCACACCATCCTGGAGCGCTACGGCATGAGCGAGACCATCATGCTGACTAGCAACCCCTATGCGGCCGACGCACGCCACGGCGGGCAGGACGAGCGCCGTGGCGGCACGGTGGGCTTTCCGTTGCCCGGCGTGGGCCTGCGCGTGGTGGACGACGCCGGCCAGCCCCTGCCCACGGGCGAGATCGGCAACATCCAGGTGCAGGGCCCGAACGTGTTCCAGGGCTACTGGCGCATGCCCGAGAAAACCAGGGAAGAGTTCAGCGAGGGCGCGGACGGCAGCCGCTGGTTCAAGACCGGCGACGTCGGCCGCATCGACGAGCGCGGCTACGTGCATATCGTGGGCCGCAGCAAGGACCTCATCATCAGCGGCGGCTACAACGTGTACCCGGCCGAGATCGAAGGCTACGTGAACGAGCTGCCCGGCGTGGCCGAAAGCGCTCTGGTCGGCGTGCCGCACCCGGACTTCGGCGAGGTGGGCGTGATCGTGGTCATCGCCAAACCCGGGGCGCAACTGGATGGCGACGCGATCCTGGCCGCGTTGAAGTCGAAGCTGGCGAACTTCAAGATCCCGAAGCGCTGCTTCATCGTGCCCGAGCTGCCGCGCAACACCATGGGCAAGGTGCAGAAGAACCTGCTGCGGGACCAGCACAAGGGGCTGTTCGCCTGACGGGCTCACGGACGGGGGCGCGGCGTCACGCCGCCTTCGCCAAGTCCTCGCAAAAAATGCAGGCAGGCGCCTGCGTACCTGCCGCGCCCTGGGCCGGGCCATGGCTGCAGCAATGCTCCAGCCACGACCCCACCAGCTTGTAGACCGACAGGTTGGTGCGGGCGGTGGGGGCGCAGAGGTAGTAGCCCAGCGGGCTTTCGAATCGCTCGCCCAGCGGCTCCACGAGGGTGCCGGCCTGCAGTTCGTCCTCGACCAGGCAGGTTGGCACGATGCCCACGCCGAAGCCCGACACCGCGGCGCGGATGATGAGCGAATACAGGTTGAAGCCCGGCCCGAAGCGGCTGCCGCTGGTGTCGCAGCCATTGGCCACCATCCAGTCGTGCCAGGCGAGCGGCACCTCGATGTGCTGCAGCAGCGTGGCGTGCTGCAGGTCGGCGGGGGTGCGCAAGGGCAGGGCGGCTTGCAGCTGCGGGCTGCAGACGATGCTGGTTTCCTTGCCGATCAGGTAGCGCGCATTGGCGCTGGGCCAGTTGCCGTAGCCGTACTGGATGGCCGCGTCGAATTCATACGGCACCGCGAAGTCGTGCGCGTGCTGGTAGCGCACGAAGTTGAGCGACACCTGCGGCAGCGTGCGCTTGAAGTGCCCCAGGCGCGGGAACAGCCACTGCGCCGCGAAGGTCGGCGGCACCGACAGGTTCAGCGCGCCGCCGTGGCCGCCGTACGACATGAGCTGCGTGGTGGCCGACTCCAGCGCGGCCATGGCCGGCCGCGTGGCGTTGAGATACGTGGCGCCGGCATCGGTCAGCTCCAGCCCGCTCGCCTTGCGGATGAACAGCTTCTGGCCCAGGTAATCCTCCAGCGACGCGATGTGGCGGCTGATGGCGCTTTGCGTCACGCACAGCTCGCGCGCCGCCATCGTGAACGCCTGGTGCTTGGCGGCGGAGTGGAAGGCATTCAGCTCGGAGATGGTGGGGCAGAGGCGTCGCATGACAGGGTATGAGTAGGGCTCATGGGTGGGTGAGATTTTAGGCGTTGTCGTCGGGCGTGATTGGCCTGATAAATGCGTCCTGTGACAGCGTGGCGACGCGGTACCCCCTGGTGGGTGGTTGCTTCGGCACCATGAGCGTGCAGCCCCCGCTGCGTGCACTGTCATGAGTATTTTTCAAGCCATCCCGTTTTCTCTTGCTGCCCCCATGACCCCTTTGCTGATCGACAACTGCCGCGTGCTGGATGTGCATGCGCTCACCTTGCGCACCGGACTCTCCGTGCTGGTGCAGGACGGGCGCATCGCCGCCGTGGGCGAGAACCTCGCCGCGGGCGAGGGCGCCACGCGCATCGACGCGCGCGGCATGACGCTCATGCCCGGCATGATCGACTGCCACGTCCACGTGGTGGCGTCTTCGTTCAACCTGGGCACGGTGGCCAAGATGCCCAACGTGTTCACCATGCTGCGCTCGCTGCCCATCATGCAGGGCATGCTGGGCCGCGGCTTCACCTCGGTGCGCGACGCGGGCGGGGCGGACTGGTCGCTGGCCGAAGCGGTGCGCACGGGGCTGGTGCAGGGCCCGCGCATCTTCCCCTCGGGCAAAGCGCTGTCGCAGACCGGCGGGCACGCGGACTTCCGCCAGCGCAACGACGACCTGGACGTGTGTTCGTGCGCGTACAAGCTGGGCAACATCGGCCGGGTGGTCGACGGCGTCGATGCCTGCCGCCTGGCGGTGCGCGAAGAGATGCTCAAGGGCGCCACGCAGATCAAGGTGATGGCCTCGGGCGGCGTGGCCTCGCCCAACGATCCGATCCAGAACCTGGGCTATTCCGAGGCCGAACTGCGCGCCATCGTCGAAGAAGCCGACAACGCCAGCACCTACGTGATGGCGCATGCCTACACGCCGCGCGCCATCGCCCGCGCCGTGCGCTGCGGCGTGCGCACCATCGAGCACGGCAACCTGGTGGATGCGCCCACGGCCGAGCTGATGGCAGAGCAGGGCGCTTTCATGGTGCCGACGCTCGTCACGTACGAAGGCCTGGCCACCGAGGGCGAGCGCTACGGCCTGCCGGCGGTGTCCATCGCCAAGATCGAGACGGTGCGCGGCCAGGGCAAGAAGGCCATCGAGATCCTGGCCAGGGCCGGCGTGAAGATGGGCCTGGGCAGCGACCTGCTGGCCGAGACGCACTATTTGCAGTCGGACGAGCTGCGCCTGCGCGCCGAGATCCTGGGCAACGGCCCGGTGCTGCAGCAGGCCACGCTGATCGGCGCGGAGATCCTGAACCAGCAGGGCCAGCTCGGCGAGGTCACGCCGGGCGCTATCGCCGACTTGCTGCTGGTCGATGGCGACCCGCTGGCCGACATCGGCTGCCTGCTGGGCCAGGGCGAGCGCATCCGCGCCATCCTCAAGGACGGCGCCTTCGTCAAGAACACCCTCTGAGTTCCTTCCATTCCCGTCCCCTCGATTTCCTGCCTACCGGAGACCACCATGCAACGTAGAAACCTCTTGAAGCTCGGCGGCGCCGCAGCCGCCCTGCAATGCCTTCCTTCCATCGGCTTCAGCCAGCAGGGCGACGTGTTCCGCATCGGCTCGCTCACGCCCATCACTGGCGCGGGCAGCCCCTACGGCCCGGGCATGCAGCAGGCCATCCGCCTGGCGGTGGACGAGGTCAACGCCGCCGGCGGCGCGGGCGGCCGCAAGCTCGAACTCTTCACCGAGGATTCGCAGACCAAGCCGGACGCCGCCGTGCTGGCCGCCAAGAAGCTCATCGAGGTCAACAAGGTGCAGGCCGTGCTCGGCACCTGGGCCTCCGGCGTGTCGCTGGCGGTGATGCCGCTGACCGATGCCGCCGGCATCATCGAGATGAACGTCTCGGGCGCGCCGGCAATCTCCACGCTCGACACCAAGGACCTGGTCTGGCGCTTCCAGGCCACCAACGACCGCTTCGGCGCGGCGTTCGCCGAGATCTGCGCCAAGCGCGGCTTCAAGCGGCCCGCCACCATGGCGTTCAACAACGCCTCGGGCCTGGGCAACGTGGAAGGCTTCACCCGCGTGTGGGAAAAGCGCGGCGGCAAGGTGGCGGCGCACGTCACTTATGAACCCAGCCGCCCGAGCTACCGCAGCGAACTGCAGAAGATCCTCGCGGCCAAGCCCGACGTGATCGTGATGGGCTCGTACCTGCCCGACACCACCATCATCCTGCGCGAGTGGTTCCAGTCCGGCGCCAACAACCAATGGATCATCCCGGGCTGGGCGGCCAACCCCGACCTGGTGAAGGCCCTGGGCGCCGAGGTCTGCGAAGGCATCATCTCGGTGGACACGGTGTCCAACGAAAAGAGCACGGCGTACGCGCAGTTCGACGCCGCCTTCACCAAGGCCACGGGCAAATCCGCCGCCACCAACATCTACGCCGCCATGGCCTACGACATGGTGGTTTCGCTGGCCCTGGCCATGGAGGCCGCCGGCCCCAAGGCCACGGTGGAGCAGGTCAACGCGCGGATCCGCGACGTCGCCAACGCACCCGGCACCGCCGTGTATTCCTTCGCCGAAGGCAAGGCGCAGCTGGCCAAGAAGGCCAAGGTGAACTACGAAGGCGCCTCCAGCAAGCTCGACTTCGACAAGTTCGGCGACGCGACGCCGGACTTCGGCGTGTACGTGATCGAGAAGGGCCAGATGGTGCGCCGCGACGTGGTGTCCATCGCGGTGTGATGGCGCGGCGCGGTGGGGCGGCCCGGGCAGGGTGCCGCGCCGCCGCATTTCTTTCTTCTTCCTGAACGGCAATGGCGGGCGCCTTCGGCACCCGCCAGGGGCGACGCACGAGATGACGCAATGACCTGGATCGATTTCGCAAACCTTTTGATCAACGGACTGATCGAAGGCCTGGTGGTGGCCTTGCCCGCCCTGGCCATGACCCTGGTGATGGGCGTCAACCGCTTTCCCAACGCCGCCACGGGCGACCTGATGACCACCGGCGCCTATGCCGCCGTGGCCGTGCAGCTGCTGGGCGGCGTGCCGCTGTGGCTGGCGGGCATCGCCAGCGTGGCGGTGACGGCGCTGGTGTCCGCAGGCTCCTACCAGCTGATCTTCCGCAAGCTGGCGGGGCGGCCGATGGTGGCCTCGATGCTCGCGGCCATCGGCCTCGGCTTTCTGCTGCGCAGCCTGATTTCGTTCTTCGCCGGGCACGACCAGCGCACGTTCGAGATGCCGCTGGTGCGCGCCTGGAACTTCGGCGGCATCCGCCTGCTGCCGACCGATGTGCTGATCGCGGCCATCGCCGCCGCCTGCCTGGCGGTGGTGTTCGTGCTCATCTACCGCACCAGCTTCGGCCGCCAGCTGCGCGCCGTGGCCGACAGCGCCGACCTGGCGCGGGCCAGCGGCATCCGGGCCGGCGGGCTGATGCTCTGCCTCTGGCTGCTGGTGGGCGCGCTCTCGTCCATCGGCGGCGTGCTGCTGGGCATGAAGGCCATCGTCACGCCCGAGATGGGCTGGGAAAGCCTCATTCCCGCGTTCGCCGCCATGGTGCTGGGCGGCATCGGCAGCCCGGTGGGCGCCGTGCTGGGCGCGCTGGTGATCTGCGTGGTGCAGGAGCTGTCGGTGCCGCTGCTGGGGCCGTCGTACAAGCTGGTGCTGTCGTTCGTGGTGCTGGCGCTGGTGCTGCTGCTGCGCCCCGCCGGCATCATGGGCCGCGTGCAGCTGGTGCGTTGAAACAGAAGAAGAAGGACTCCCACCATGATTGCCTATCTCTGTGCCATCGGCATCGTCGCGCTCATCTACTGCCTGCTGGCGCTGGGCCTGAACCTGCAGTTCGGGCTGACCCGGCTGGTCAACTTCGGCGTGGTGGCGTTCTTCGCCGTCGGCGCCTACACCTCGGGCCTGCTGTCGCTCAAGGGGCTGCCGCTGCCGCTGTGCTTCGCCTTGGCCGGCATCCTGGCCGGCCTGCTGGCACTGCCCATCGGCCTCCTGTCGCTGCGGCTTCGCGACGACTACCTCGCCATCGTCACGCTCGGCTTTTCCGAGGCCGTGCGCATCACCATCCAGCAGGAAAGCTGGCTCACCAACGGCGTGCAGGGCCTGCCGGGCCTCCCCAAGCTGTTCGCCGGCTGGGGCGGCGGCGTGTCCGACGTGGCCATCTTCACGCTGCTGGCGGTGATCGTGGCGCTGGTCTGCTGGGGCACGGTGCGGCTCACGCGCAGCCCGTTCGGCCGGTTGCTGAAAGCCATCGGCGACGACGAGGCCGCGCTGTCGGCCCTGGGCAAGGACCCGGCGCGCTTCAAGGTGCAGGTGTTCATGCTGGGCGCGGCGCTGGCCGGCCTGGCGGGCGCTTTCTACGCGCACTTCATCACCTTCATCACGCCCGAGCAGTTCATCCCGCTCATCACCTTCTACGTGTGGATGGGGCTGGTCATGGGCGGCTCGGGCACGGTGCGCGGCGCCATGTTCGGCTCGCTGCTGCTGATGGTGTTCCTGGAAGGGTCGCGTTTCGCCAAGGACTGGGTGCCGGGCGTGTCGGAAGTCGGCATGGCCAGCCTGCGCCTGGCCGCCGTGGGCCTGGCGCTGATCCTGGTCACGCTCTATCGGCCCAACGGCCTGTTCGGAGGCTCGTCGAAATGAGCATGCTGCAAGTGGACAACGTAAGCCGGCTGTTCGGCGGCTTCAAGGCGGTGGACGGCGTGTCGCTGCGACTGGCCGAGCGCGAGGTGCTGGGCATCGCCGGCACCAACGGCGCGGGCAAGAGCACGCTGTTTGCCGCCATCGCGGGCCAGCAACCGGCCGATGCCGGGCGCATCGCCTTCGCCGGGCAGGACATCACCCGCATGCCGCCTTACCGCCGGGCCCACCTGGGGCTGGTGCGCACCTTCCAGATCCCGCGCGAATTCAAGAGCCTGACGGTGCACGAGAACCTGATGGCCGCCGCCGCCAATCCGCAGGGCGAACGGCTCATCAACGCCTTCTTCCAGACGCGCAGCCTGCGCGAACATGAAGCGCAGCTGGCGGCCAAGGCCGACGGCATCCTCGCATTCCTGAACCTGGCGCGCGTGCGCGACGTGCCGGCCGGGGGCCTGTCGGGCGGGCAGAAGAAGCTGGTGGAGCTGGGCCGCGTGCTCATGCTGGATCCGCGCTGCATCCTGCTGGACGAGCCCTTCGCGGGCGTGAACCCGGTGCTGATCGACGAGATCTGCGACCGCGTGCGCGAGCTGCAGGGCCGGGGCATCGCCTTCATCGTCATCGAGCACCACCTGCAGGCGCTCAAGGCGCTGTCGCACCGCATGATCGTGATGGACCGGGGCCGCATCCTGGCCGAGGGCGACCCGCACACCGTGCTGGACGACCCGCGCGTGCAGGAAGCCTATATGGGAGGGGTGGTATGAACGACGCAGCCATGAGCGGCGAACAACTGCTGCGGATCGGGCAACTGCGCGGCGGCTATTCCGAGGTAGACATCATCCACGGCATCGACCTGGCCGTCGCGCCGGGGCAGATCGTGACCATCGCCGGCACCAACGGCGCGGGCAAGTCCACGCTGGTGAAGGCACTGCTGGGCCTGCTGCCGCGGGTGGCGGGCGGCATCCAGCTGGGTGGGCGGGACATCACGCGCCTGTCGGCCGAGGACCGCTTCGACGCCGGCCTGGCCTACGTGCCGCAAGTGGCCAACGTGTTCCCCTCGCTCACCGTGCGCGAGAACCTGCAGGTGGTGCGCGGCGTCAAGCACTTGAAGCAGCGCATGGACCAGGTGCTGGCCGACTTCCCCGCGCTGGTTGAGCGCTTGCCGCAGCCCGCCAGCAATCTTTCGGGCGGCGAGCGCCAGCAGCTGGCCTTCGCCCGGGCACTCATGCCCTCGCCGCGCATCATGGTGCTGGACGAGCCCACGGCCGCGCTGGCGCCCTCGCTGGTCGGCAAGGTGTTCGACATGGTGCAGAAGCTGCCCGCCGCCGGCGTGGCCGTGCTCATGGTGGAGCAGCGCGCGCGGCAGGCGCTCGCCATCAGCCAGCAGGGCTACATCCTGGACCAGGGCCGCTGCGTGCTGCATGGCCCCGCGCAGGAGCTGCTGGAAGACCAGCGCATGGCGCAGCTGTACCTGGGCAGCCACTGAAGCGCTTCAGGGCAGCGTCCGCCGTTTGCTATTGTTTCGATAGCTGTATGCCCAGTATTCGTAAGCGCTGGCGGCCACTTTGATCTGAAATTCACGGTTCGACTGGCGGCGGATCGGACTGGCCGGCCTTGATGCAGGTCAACCTGCGCCCGGCGCTTCGCGCCTAGCCTCGGGCGCATGCCCCAACATCCCTTCGACCCGTTCGCTGGCCCCGGCGAACCCGGCGGCGCGGGCGCGCCACCGCAGTCCGCGCAGTCCGGCGGCGCCGCGCTGCTGGACGACCCGCTGGAATGGCCCGCCTTCGGCCGGCCGCTGGCCGACGCGGCGGCGCGGTGGCCAGCGCCAGCCGGTGCGCCGGGCGCGGTGGCGGCGCAGGCCGGTGCGCATGCCGCGCCAGCGCTCTGGGAGTCGCACGTGGTGCTGCAGGGCATGCACTGCGCGGCCTGCGCGCTCACCATCGAAGATGCGCTGCGCCGCGTGCCCGGCGTGGTCGCCGCCGACGTGAGCGCCGCCGCGCAGCGCGCCCGCGTGGTGTGGAGCCCCGCGCAGGTGCTGCCTTCGGGCTGGATCGCCGCCGTGCAGGGGGCCGGCTACGGGGCCCTGCCCGCGCTCGACGCCTTCACGCGCGAGCACCGCCAGCGCGAGCAGCGCCGGGCCCTCTGGCGCTGGCTGGTGGCGGGCTTTTGCATGATGCAGGTGATGATGTACGCCTGGCCCGCCTACCAGGCCATGCCGGGCGACCTGAGCCCGGAGATGGAGCGCCTGCTGCGCTGGGCGTCCTGGGTCATCAGCCTGCCGGTGATGCTGTTCGCCTGCGGGCCGTTCTTCTCCAGCGCCTGGCGCGACGTGCGCCAGCGCCGCATCGGCATGGACCTGCCGGTGGCGCTGGGCATGGCCATCACCTTCGCCGTCAGCACGGCGGGCACGTTCGATCCGGCCGGCCTGTTCGGGCGGGAGGTGTACTTCGACTCGCTGACCATGTTCGTCTTCTTCCTGCTGACCGGCCGGTGGCTGGAGCTGCGCCTGCGCGGCCGCACCGCCGGCGCGCTGGAGGCGGTGATGAACCGGTTGCCCGCCAGTGTGGAGCGCCTGGGCGCGGACGGCCGCTTCACCCGCGTCGCCACCCGCCGGCTGGCCGTGGGCGACACGGTGCGCGTGCTGCCGGGCGAAGCCTTTCCGGGCGATGGCCGCATCACCCGAGGCGGCACGCAGGCCGACGAGGCGCTGCTGACGGGCGAATCCACGCCCGTCGCACGGCCGCTGGGCAGCACCGTGGCGGCGGGCAGCTACAACCTGCAGGCGGCGGTGGAGGTGCGCATCGATGGCCTGGGCGGCGACACGCGCTTCGGACAGATCGTGGCGCTGATGGAAAGCGCGTCGCTGCAAAAGCCCCGCCTGGCGCAACTGGCCGACCGCATCGCCCGGCCGTTCCTGGTGGCGGTGCTGCTGGCGGCGGGCCTGGCCGCCGCCTGGTGGTGGCCCGCCGGCCCGGGCCACGCGCTGATGGTGGCCGTGGCGGTGCTGATCGTCACCTGCCCCTGCGCGCTGTCGCTCGCCACGCCCGTGGCCCTGCTCACGGCCTCGGGCACGCTGGCGCGCCACGGCGTGCTCGTGCGCCGGCTACAGGCGCTGGAGGCCCTTGCGGGCGTGGACACCGTCGCCTTCGACAAGACGGGCACGCTCACCCAGGGCGGCCTGGGCCTGGGCGGCGTCGAGCCCGCGCCGGACAGCGGCTTGACGGCGGCGCAGGCGCTGTCGCTGGCGGCCGGGCTGGCCCGGCACTCGCTGCACCCGGCATCGCGGGCCATCGCGCAGGCGGCGGGCTCGCCGGGCGACCTGCCGTGGTCGCACGTGCAGGAGCTAGCCGGCAGCGGCCTGCAGGCCCGCGAGGCCGATGGCGCGCTGCTGAGGCTCGGCTCCGCCCGCCACGCCGGCGTGCCCCAGGAGGAGGGCGCGGGTTCCGTCACGGTGCTCTCGCGCCAACGTGTGCTGGCGGACGGCACCCTGGCGCCGCCGCAGTGCCTGGCGCGCTTCACCCTGGCCGAAGCCCTGCGCCCGGAGGCCACCGACGTGGTGGCCCGCCTGCGCCGGGCGGGCGTGCGCGTGCTGCTGCTGTCGGGCGACCGCGATGCGGCCGTGCAGCGGGTGGCGGCCGCAGCGGCCATCGACGAGGCCTGGGGCGATTGCACCCCGGCCGACAAGCTGCGGCGCCTGCAGGCCTTGCAGGCCCAGGGCCACTTGGTGGCGATGGTGGGCGACGGCCTGAACGACGGGCCGGTGCTGGCCGGCGCGCAGGTGTCGTTCGCCTTCGGGCGTGCCGTGCCGCTGGCCCGCGCGCGGGCTGACTTCGTGGTGCCCGGCGAGCACCTGGGCCAGGTCGCGCAGACGCTGCTGCTGGCGCGCCGCACCACCGCCGTGGTGCGCCAGAACCTGGCCTGGGCCGCGGGCTACAACGCGTTCTGCGTGCCCCTGGCCGTGGCCGGCTGGATGCCGGCGTGGCTGGCCGGGCTGGGCATGGCGGCCAGCTCGTTGCTGGTGGTGCTGAACGCGGCCCGGCTGGTGCGCTGGAGCGGCGATGCGCCGCTGTCCGCCGTCGGTCCGCGAGGCGCCGTGCCGCAGCGTTCGACGGCGCTGCCCACCTGCGAAGGGGCCTGACATGGACATCCTGTACCTGCTGATTCCCCTTTCGGTGGTGCTGGTGCTGGCGGTGCTCGCCGGCCTGTGGTGGGCGGTGGACCGGGGCCAGTTCGAGAACGTCGACCAGGAGGCCGAACGCATTCTCCAGGACGGTTGACGTGCGTCAACGCGCGCAAGGGGTGACTGAATGAAACTGGCCCTGCAAAACAAGAGGTGCCCGATGGATTCTTCTCAAACCCTTGCCGCGCACTACGACGACTCCGTCGTGCGGCAGTTCTCGATCATGGCGGTGGTGTGGGGCGTGGTCGGCATGCTGGTGGGCTGCTTCATCGCGGCCCAGCTCGCCTGGCCCGAACTCAACTTCGGCATCCCGTGGCTGAGCTACGGGCGCCTGCGCCCGCTGCACACCAACGCGGTGATCTTCGCCTTCGGCGGTTGCGGCCTCTTCGCCACCAGCTACTACGTGGTGCAGCGCACCTGCCAGACGCGACTCTTCGCGGCGGGCCTCGCGAAGTTCACTTTCTGGGGCTGGCAGCTGGTCATCGTGGCCGCCGCCATCAGCCTACCGCTGGGCTACACCTCCGGCAAGGAATACGCCGAACTCGAATGGCCCATCGACATCCTGATCGCGCTGGTCTGGGTGTCCTACGCGGTGGTGTTCTTCGGCACCGTGGGCATGCGCCGCGTGCGCCACATTTACGTGGCCAACTGGTTCTTCGGCGCCTTCATCATCGCCGTGGCGCTCTTGCACATCGTCAACAGCGCGGCCATTCCGGCCGGCTGGATGAAGAGCTATTCGGCCTATGCCGGCGTGCAGGACGCGATGGTGCAGTGGTGGTACGGCCACAACGCGGTGGGCTTCTACCTCACCACCGGCTTCCTGGGGATGATGTACTACTTCGTGCCCAAGCAGGCTGGCCGGCCGGTGTACAGCTACCGCCTGTCCATCGTGCACTTCTGGGCGCTGATCTTCACCTACATGTGGGCCGGCCCGCACCACCTGCACTACACCGCGCTGCCGGACTGGACGCAGTCGGTGGGCATGGTGTTCTCGCTGATCCTGCTGGCGCCCAGCTGGGGCGGGATGATCAACGGGATCATGACCCTCTCGGGCGCCTGGCACAAGCTGCGCACCGACCCCATCCTGCGCTTCCTGATCGTGTCGCTGTCGTTCTACGGCATGGCCACGTTCGAGGGGCCGATGATGTCCATCAAGACCGTCAACGCGCTGAGCCACTACACCGACTGGACCATCGGCCACGTGCATGCCGGCGCCCTGGGCTGGGTGGGGCTGATCACCATGGGCTCGCTCTACTACCTGGTGCCGCGCCTCTTCGGACGCGAAAAGATGCATTCGGTGCCCGCCATCGAGCTGCACTTCTGGATGGCCACCGTGGGCATCGTGCTCTACATCGCCGCCATGTGGATCGCAGGCGTCATGCAGGGCCTGATGTGGCGCGCCATCAACCCCGACGGCACGCTCACCTACACCTTCGTCGAGAGCGTCAAGGCGACCTATCCGTTCTACGTCATCCGCTTCCTGGGCGGGCTGCTGTACCTGGGCGGCATGGTGGTCATGGCCTGGAACGTGTGGCTCACGGCGATCTCCGGCCGCTCCGTGCGGGTGGCGATTCCCGCCGTCCGGCCCGCGCACGCCTGAGTTTCGAGGAGCCATCGAATGTCTGATACCCACACGAACGCACCGGCCGGTTTCACCCACGAGAAGGTCGAGACCAACAACTTCCTCATGATCGTGCTGATCCTGCTGGTGGTGGCCGTGGGCGGCCTGGTCGAGATCGTGCCGCTTTTCTTCCAGAAGTCCACCACCGAGGCGGTGGACGGCGTGAGGCCCTACACGGCCACGCAGTTGATCGGCCGCGACGTCTATCTGCGGGAGGGTTGCTACAACTGCCACTCGCAGATGATCCGCCCCTTCCGCGCCGAGACGCTGCGCTACGGCCACTACTCGGTGGCGGGCGAATTCGTCTACGACCACCCCTTCCAGTGGGGCAGCAAGCGCACCGGCCCCGACCTGCACCGTGTCGGCGGCAAGTACAGCGACGAGTGGCACCGCATCCACCTGAACAACCCGCGCGACGTGGTGCCCGAGTCGAACATGCCGGCCTATCCGTGGCTGGAGAAGACGGCCGTCGACACCTCCGTCGTCGCGCCCCGCATGAAGGCGCTGCGCACGGCGGGCGTGCCCTACACCGATGAAGAGATCGATGCCGGCGCCGATGAGCTCAAGGGCAAGAGCGAGCTCGACGCCCTGGTCGCCTACCTGCAGGTGATGGGCCGGGCGCTGAAGTAGGCGGCGCGCCGCGTACACGAGAACGAACGGAGGACTGCTATGGACATCACCACCATGCGCATCGTCGCCACGCTGGCCTCGATGGCCTGCTTCATCGGCATCTGGGTGTGGGCCTTCCTGCGCCGCAACCGGGCCCGCTTCGACGAGGCCGCGCAACTGCCTTTCGTGCAGGACTGACCGCCCCACGGGCCGAACGCACAAAGAAATGAGAAACCCCGATGAGTGACTTCACCCACCACTTCTGGTCCCTCTACGTTGCAGGGATCACGCTGGCCGGCATCCTGGCCTGCGGCCTCCTGCTGTGGATCACCTCGCGCAAGAAGGTCCAGGCCACGGCCGACAACACTACGGGCCACGTCTGGGACGAAGACCTGACGGAGATGAACAACCCCATGCCGCGCTGGTGGATGTGGTTGTTCGTGCTCACCATGGTGTTCGGCTTCGGCTACCTGGCCGCGTATCCGGGCCTGGGCAACTTCGCCGGCAAGCTCGGCTGGAGCACCCGCGCCGAGTACGAGGCCGAGGTGGCCCAGGCCAACGCCGAGCTGCAGCCGCTCTATGCGCGCTTCGACGCGATGAAGCCCGAAGCCATGGCTGGCGACGCCCAGGCCATGGCCATCGGCGAGCGCCTGTTCTTGAACAACTGCGCGCAGTGCCACGGCTCCGACGCGCGGGGCAGCAAGAGCTTTCCCAACCTGGCCGACGGCGACTGGCTGCACGGCGGCTCGCCCGACCAGATTCGCCAGACCATCCATGACGGCCGCATCGGCGTGATGCCGCCCATGGCCGCCGCCGTGGGCTCGCCCGAGGACGTGCGCAACCTGTCGCACTACGTGCTGAGCCTCTCGGGCAGCCCGCACGACTCGCTGCGCGCATCGCTCGGCAAGTCGAAATTCACGGCCTGCGCGGCCTGCCACGGCATGGACGGCAAGGGCAACCAGGCCCTGGGCGCGCCCAACCTGACCGACGACGTCTGGCTGCACGGCTGGGGCGAGGCAGCCATCACCGCCATGATCAACAACGGCAAGACCAACCAGATGCCCGCGCAGGCCGGCAAGCTGACCGACAGCCAGATCGGCGTGCTCACGGCCTACGTCTGGAGCCTGTCGAACGAGGCGGGGGCGGCGCGCTGACGCCGCCCGGGCTCCCCATGCGACCCGCCGAAGGCATGCCACGCAAGGTCATCCCGATCGCCCCCGCCGCGGCAGACAATCCGCAGGCCGAGGTGGTCTCGCTCTACGAGGCGCAAAGGAAGATCTACCCGCGTGCCATCAGCGGCGTGTTCGCGCGCTGGCGCTGGCTGATGGTGGTGGTCACGCAGCTGGTGTTCTACGGCCTGCCGTGGCTGCAGTGGGGCGAGCGGCAGATGGTGCTGTTCGACCTGGGTGCGCGCCGCTTCTACCTCTTCGGGCTGGTGCTCTACCCGCAGGACTTCATCTACCTGACGGGCCTGCTCATCATCTCGGCGCTGTCCCTCTTCCTCTTCACGGCCGTGGCGGGGCGCCTCTGGTGCGGCTTCGCCTGCCCGCAGACCGTCTACACCGAGATGTTCATGTGGATCGAGCACCGGGTGGAGGGCGACCGCAGCGCCCGGCTGCGCCTGGACAAGGGGCGCTGGACCTTCGAGAAGGTCTGGAAGAAAGGCCTCAAGCAGCTGCTCTGGGTCGGCATCTCGGGCTGGACGGGCTTCACCTTCGTCGGCTATTTCGTGCCCATCCGCACGCTGGGCGTGGAGCTGATGGCGCTGCAGGGCTCCTGGCAGCTCTTCTGGGTGGCGTTCTACGGCCTGGCCACCTACGGCAATGCGGGCTTCCTGCGCGAGCAGGTGTGCAAGTACATGTGCCCCTATGCGCGCTTCCAGAGCGCCATGTTCGACAACGACACGCTGATCGTCACCTACGACGAGGCGCGTGGCGAGCGGCGCGGCCCGCGCAGCAAGGCCGTGGACCCGCGTGCCCAGGGACTGGGCGACTGCATCGACTGCACCCTGTGCGTGCAGGTCTGCCCGGTGGGCATCGACATCCGCGACGGCCTGCAATACGAATGCATCGGCTGCGGCCTGTGCGTGGACGCCTGCAACACGGTGATGGACAAGATGCACTACCCGCGCGGGCTGATCCGCTATGGCACGCACCACGGCGTGGCCCGCCGCTGGAGCCAGCGGCAGATGCTGCGGCGCGTGCTGCGCCCGCGTGTGCTCATCTACGGCGCGGTGCTGGCGTCGCTGTGCATCGGCATGGCGGCCAGCCTGGTGGCCCGCACCCCGTTGAAGGTGGACGTGGTGCGCGACCGTGCCGCGCTCTCCCGCATCGTTGGCGGCGGCCGGCTGGAAAACGTCTATCGCCTGCAGATCATGAACGCCACCGAGCGCCTGCAGCGCTACCGCATCGGCGCGCACGGGCTGGCCGGGCTGGAGGTGGCATCCGAGCCCGTGGTGGAGATCGGCCCGGCCGAGTCCCGTTGGGTGGCCGTGCGCCTGCAGGTGCCCTATGGCGGGGTGCCCCCCGGCTCGCACCCGGTGTTCTTCGACGTCCGGGTGGAGGGCTCGGCCACGCAGGTGGTGGAGAAGTCGGTGTTCCTGGTGCCCCGGTGAAACAGGCCCCGCCCTACGTTGCTGGTTCCCATCGTGATCGACGCGGCGCAGGCCGCAAGGAGTGACCCATGACCATCGTCTTTTCTGCCGCCGAGCAAGCCCAGGCCCCGGCCCCGGCCGCACCGCAGCCCTGGTGGCGCCATGGCTATGTCTGGCTGGTGATCGCCGGCCCCGCCATCGTGGTGGTGGCGGGCTTCGTCACCCTCTGGCTCGCGCTGCGCCAGCCCGACCCGGTGCTGGCCGAAGACTATTACCAGCGGGGTCTGGACATCAACAAGACCCTGCGCCAGCAGGGCACCGCCATGGCGCCCGCCGTGAAGGGCCGCAATCATGCCGCCACGCCGGCCAAGGATCTGCCGTGACGGCCCGGCGGCGCCAGCGTTCCAGGGCTGCCCGCTCCGCGCAGGGCCCCGCCACGGCGGGCGCGGGGGCGAACTGGCCGCGCCGGCTGATGTGGATCGCCTGGCCCGCCTTCCTGATGGCGGGCGTGCTGGAGATGATCGTCTTCGCGCTCGTCGATCCTGCCGCGCTGCACTGGTCGGACCAGCCGGTGGCCCTCTCGCGCGAGGGCGTCTACACGATCGCGTTCTTTGTCTTTTGGGCGGTCATCGTGGCGGCAGGGGCGCTGACGACGCTGCTGTCGCTGTCGCCGTTCGAGATGAACCGGTGCCCGGTGCCACGGGGCGAGCGGCCATCCGACTGCGCCAGACACCGATAAGGCTGGCGGGCGCCGGGCCGCGCCACCGCCGCCCGCTCAGTGGCAGGCCTGGCTGTTGACGATGCGCTTGAGCGCGTCGGTGTCGAGGATGCGCACATGGCGCTGCTTGACCTCGACGATGCCTTCCTCGACGAACTTCGAGAACGTGCGGCTCACGGTTTCGAGCTTCAGGCCCAGGTAGCTGCCGATCTCCTCACGCGTCATGCGCAGCACCAGCTCGGACTGCGAGAAGCCCCGGGCATGCAGGCGCTGCACCAGGTTGAGCAGGAACGCGGCCAGGCGCTCCTCGGCGCGCATGCTGCCCAGCAGCAGCATCACGCCGTGTTCGCGCACGATCTCGCGGCTCATGATCTTGTGCACGTGGTTCTGCAGCGCGGTCACTTCGCGCGAGAGTTCCTCGATGCGGTCGAACGGCATCACGCAGACCTCCGCATCCTCCAGCGCCACCGCATCGCAGCTGTGGCGGTCGTGCACGATGCCGTCCAGGCCGATGATCTCGCCGGCCATCTGAAAGCCGGTCACCTGGTCGCGCCCGTCCTCGGTGGCCACGCAGGTCTTGAAGAAACCGGTGCGGATGGCGAAGAGCGAGGTGAAGGGCTCGCCGTTGCGAAACAGCGTGCCGCCGCGCTTGACCTTGCGGCGCACGGCCACGATCTCGTCGATGCGTTCCAGCTGCTGCTCGTTCAGGCCCATGGGCATGCAGAGTTCGCGCAGGTTGCAGTTCGAGCAGGCGACCTTGATGGATTGCAGATTCATGTGCAGAGGAGTCCTTCCTGGGCGGGCGCCCGCAGCCAGAGGTGCGGGCAGGCCCATCGTTTGATGCAGGAGCCCCGGGCCCGCTGCGTTGGAGGCCATTGTGTCAGCGCGCCTGGCGGCAACACTTGATCGAGATCAAGGACGTCCGGTGGGGGCTGCGGCACATTCGGCCGCAAGACCCGAGGAAATTCTTGCCATGACTGCTGTGACCCCCGAGCTGCTGCGCCGCTTCGACGTGCCAGGACCGCGCTACACCTCCTACCCCACGGCGGATCGGTTCGTCGAGGCGTTCGGCCAGGAAGAGTACGTGATCGCGTTGCAGGAGCGCAAGGTCGGCTCGGCCGCCAAGGCGCTGCCCTTGTCGCTGTATGTGCACATTCCGTTCTGCGAGGCGCTTTGCTACTACTGCGCCTGCAACAAGATCATCACCCGCCACCCGGAGCGCGCCGACGTCTATCTGCGCTACCTCGCCCGCGAGATCGATCTGCACACGGCGCACTGCGGCGTGGGCCAGCCGGTGAGCCAGGTGCACCTGGGCGGCGGCACGCCCACGTTCCTCGGCGACGATGGCCTGCGCGCGCTGGTGGCCATGCTGCGGCGCGGCTTCACCTGGGTGCCCGGCGGCGAATACTCCATCGAGGTGGACCCGCGCACCGTGACCGAGGACCGCCTGGCGCTGCTGGCCGAGCTGGGCTTCAACCGGCTGAGCTTCGGCGTGCAGGACTTCGACCCGCAGGTGCAGAAGGCCGTGCACCGCGTGCAGCCGGCCGAACAGGTGTTCGCGCTGGTGGAGGCCGCCCGGCGGCTGGGCTTCGATTCGGTGAACGTTGACCTGATCTACGGCCTGCCGCGCCAGACGCCCGAGTCGTTCGACCGCACGCTCGCGCAGGTGGCCGAGCTGCGGCCCGACCGCATCGCGCTCTACGCCTATGCCCATCTGCCCGAGCGCTTCAAGCCGCAGCGCCGCATCGTCCCGGCCGAGCTGCCGCTCGCGTCGGCCAAGGTGGCCATGCTGTCGCGGTCGCTGCAGGCGTTCGAACAGGCCGGCTACATGTACGTGGGCATGGACCATTTCGCGCTGCCCACCGACGCGCTGGCCGTGGCCAAGCGCCAGGGCCGGCTGCACCGCAACTTCCAGGGCTACAGCACGCAGCCGGACTGCGACCTGATCGGCCTGGGGGTATCGGCCATCGGCCGGGTGGGGGCGACCTACAGCCAGAACGCCAAGACGCTGGACGAGTACTACGACTTCATCGACCAGGGCCGCCTGCCGGTGGTGCGCGGGCTGGCGCTGACCCGTGACGACCTGGTGCGGCGGGCGGTCATCATGGCGCTGATGTGCCAGGGCGAGGTGCTGTTCGAGTCCATCGAGCAGGCCTGGCTGATCGACTTCCGGCACTACTTCGCCGCCGAGATCGAACAGTTGGAAGGTTTGTCCGAGCAGGGCCTGGTGGCGGTGGGCGGCGACGGCATCGCCGTGACGCCGACGGGCTGGTTCTTCGTGCGCGGCGTGGCCATGGTGTTCGACCGGCACCTGCAGGTGGACCGCAACCGGGCGCGCTTTTCGCGCATCATCTGACATGCTTTCCGCCGCCGCTGCCTGGACGGCGCTGGCCATGGGCCTTCTCGGCGGGCCGCATTGCCTGGCCATGTGCGCCGCGCCCTGCGGCGCCATCACGCACGGTGCCGCCGCGGAGCACGCGCCCGCAGGGTGCCAGCCGCTGCGCCGGCTGGCACCACCGGCAGCAGGTCGCGTCTTCGGCCTCGGGGCCCGTTCCACGCTGGCGTTCCACGCGGGGCGCCTGGCCGGCTATGCCCTCGCGGGCGGCATGGCGGCCGCCGCCATGGACCGGCTGGCCTGGCTCACCCAGCAGAGCGCCGCGCTGCGCCCGGCCTGGACGCTGCTGCACGTCGCCGTGCTGGCCTGGTCCGTGCTGATGATGGCGCAGGCCCGGCAGCCCCGCTGGATCGAGCGCCTGGGCCGCGGCGCCTGGCAGCGCGCACGCCCCTGGCTGGCCCGGCCGGGCGGCACGCTGCTGGCGGGGGCGGCCTGGGCGCTGATGCCCTGCGGCCTGCTCTATTCGGCCCTGCTGGTGGCGGCCCTGAGCGGGAGCGTGGGGCAGGGCGCGGCCAGCATGGCGCTCTTCGGCGCGGGCGGCGCGGCGTGGCTGGTGGCGGGGCCATGGGCATGGCGCAGGCTGCGTGGCCGGCTCGACCAGCAGCGGGCAGGATGGGGCACGAGAGCGGCCGGCCTGCTGCTCTTCGGCTTTGCCGCCTGGGCGATCTGGATGGACATCGGCGGCCATGGCCAGTCCCTCTGGTGCGCATGATTCCGCTCGGCGAAAAGTCGCTCGCGGTGTCGTCCGCGGGACTTTGACGAAAGCCTTGCCCTTTGTTACGAGTCGCCGGAACTGGTGATAATGATTCACAAAGACTCTGATGGATCGAACGCCACCCCTGTTCGATTCCCTGCTTCGTGAACCACCCCGTTTTCATCGATATCGACCAGTTGCGAATCGGCATGTACATCCAGCTCGACGTAGGCTGGATGCATCACCCGTTTCCCACCAGCAGCTTCAAGGTGGCCCATTCCGGGCAGATCGAGCTCCTGCGCTCGCTGGGGTTGAAGCAGGTGCGTTACCTGCCGGCCAGAAGCGATGTGGAAGCGGGCGCCGAGCCCGCAGCGCCGCAGCCGGCTTCGGACGGGCCGGACGCGGGCGCGGATGCAGCAGCGGCCGGCGAGGGCGAGAGCGCCACGGCCGCGCCCGCGGGCGGCCTCTCCGGCATTCGCGCCCGGCGCCTCGCATTGCTCTCTGCGCTGACGGCGCAGCGCCTGGCGCTCGACCGATGCGACCAGCGCTTCCACGAAGCCACGCGTGAATACCAGCGGCTGGCCGCCAAGGCGCCCGCCGACCCCCGCGCCGCGCGCGAGCAGGCCGACGCCCTGGTGGCCGGTTGCGTCGCCGAGGTGCTCGAACACGGCGATTCCGCCATTCGGCTGCTGTCGCAGGGCGTGGGCGTACAGCCCGCCCTGCATCCCGTCAATGTGATGGTGCTATCGCTGCTGCTGGGCCGCGCGCTCGGCACGCAGGGCGAGGGCCTGCAAGGCATCGGCACCGCGGCGCTGCTGCACGACCTGGGCAAGCACGCCCTGGCGCCCCATGTCGCCGAACCGGCCGCCCCGCTCTTGCCGGCCGACCGCAAGCGATACGAAGGCCACGTGGCCGAGTCCGTCGCGCTGGCCCGCCGCATGGGCCTGCCGGGCGCCGCGCTGGTGGCCATCGCCCAGCACCACGAGATGGCGGATGGCAGCGGCTTCCCGCTCGGCCTGCATGGGGAAGACCTGAGCCGGGCCGGCCAGATCGTCGCCCTGGTGAACCACTACGACCGCATGTGCAACCCGCTGCACGGCGCGGCTGCCCTCACGCCGCACGAGGCGCTGTCGGTCATCTTTGCGCAGCACAAGGCGCGGTTCGACGCCGTGGTGCTGGGCGCCTTCATCCGCATGATGGGCGTCTATCCGCCCGGCTCGGTGGTGCAGCTGGTCAACGACCGCTATGCGCTGGTCATCTCCGTCAACTCCGCCCGGCCCCTGCGGCCGCGGGTGCTTGTGCACGACTCGCGCGTGCCGCGCGACGAGGCGCTGATCCTCGACCTGGAGCGGGTGCCGGAGCTCGGCATTCGCCGCAGCCTGCGGTCCGCGCAGCTGCCGCGCGACGCGCTCGACTACCTGTCGCCGCGCCAGCGCATCTGCTACTTCTTCGAGCGCGCGGTGGACCCGGGCCCTGACGGGACCGCGCCATGACGGCCCTGCCGCGCGACATCGCCGGCTGGAGCGCCGTGCTGGACGGTCTGGCCGAAGCCGTGTGGCTGGTCGAGCCCGCCACCCAGCGCGTGCTGCATGCCAACCGCGCAGCGGCCGTCCTGACCGGCCGGCCCGTGGACGGCATGGTGGGCCAGCCCGTGCAGCAGATCGCCGAGACGCCCGAGGACCTGTTCTTCTGGGCCCAGCCGACCGACGGCCTGGTGCAGGGCCTCGATTCCCGCAGCAGCGTGTCGGCGCGGGGCCGGGGGTGGATTCCGGTCGACCGCCGGGTGGCGGCCGTGACCTTGCCGGAGGGCAAGGTCCTGCTGATGCTGACCATGGTGGACCGCGCCCGCGTGAGCGCTGCCGAGCACGAGCTGGAGACGCTGCTGGCCGAACTGCGCGCCACGCTCGACTCCGCCGCCGACGGCATGATGGTGTGCGATCTGCAAGGCCGCGTGCGGGCCTTCAACCAGCGGCTGGCGCTGCTTTGGAACCTGCCGCGCGAGCTGCTCGTGCAGCGCGACGACGCCGCCGTCCATGCCCATCTCGAGGGCCAGGTCGCCGACGCGCCGGCCTACCGGAGCCGGCTGGCCGCCATCGCCAGCGAGCCGCTCGAGGAAACCATCGACGTCATCGGCCTGCGCAACGGCGCGCTCATGGAACGCCGCTCGGTGCCGCAACTGGTGCAGGGCCGGCCGATCGGGCGGGTGTTCTCGTTTCGCGACATCACCCGGCAGGCCGAGGCGCAGGCGGGGCTGCGCCTCGCGGCGCGCGTGTTCGAGTCCAGCCCGGATGCGATCTTCATCGCCGACCACCGCGACGTGCTGGTGAGCATGAATCCCGGCTGCGAGCGCCTGGTCGGGGTGGGGCCGCATTCCCGGCTTGGCGAGCCCGCGACGGCGCTCTTCAGCGCGGATGCGGGCAGCGCGGCGCTGATGGCCGAGGTGCGCGCCGCCTGGGATCGGGACGGGTTCTGGGAGGGCGACCTGACCGTGCCCAGCCCATCCGGCGAGCCCTGCGCGGTGCACCTGTCGTGGGTGGCTCTGCGCGACGAGGCGGGGCTGCTGCTGCAGAGCATCGGCTTCATGCGCGACCTGACGTCCGAGCGCGCGGCGCAGCGGCGTATCGAACAGCTGGCCTTCAGCGACGTGCTGACCGGCCTGCCCAACCGCCTTCTGCTGTCGCGCCGGGTGGAAGCGGCCATCGCCGCGACGCCCCGCGAGTCCGAGACCGGCTTCGCGATCCTGTTCCTGGACCTCGACCGCTTCAAGATCGTCAACGACTCGCTGGGCCATCCGTTCGGCGACCGGGTGTTGAAGCTGGTGGCCGAGCGCCTGCAGTCGTGCCTGCGGCATACCGACATGCTCTGCCGCCTGGGCGGCGACGAATTCGTGATCTACCTGCACGGCGGCGATGCCGGCGTGGCCGAGTGCGTGGCGCGCCGCATCCTCGACGACATGCTGCGGCCCTTCGTGCTCGATGCGATGGGCTTTTCCATCCAGTGCAGCATCGGGGTGGCCCTCTATCCGCAGGACGGCCGCACGCTCGACGAGCTCGTCAAGCAGGCGGATACGGCCATGTACCGCGTGAAGGAGCGTGGTCGGGGCAACTACGGCTTCTACCAGCCGCAGATGAACGCCAATCTGCTGGCCCGCATGAAGATGGAGCACGGCATGCGCCAGGCGCTGGGCCTGGGGCAGATGGCGGTGCATTACCAGCCGCAGGTGTCCATGGCCTCCGGCCGCATCGTGGGGGCCGAGGCGCTGGCGCGCTGGAGCAGCCCGGAATTCGGCGCGGTGTCGCCCGGCGTGTTCATTCCGCTGGCAGAAGAGTCCGGTTTCATCGTCACCCTGGGCGCGTGGGTGATGGAGCAGGCGATCGAGGAAGCCGCGGGCTGGCTGCGCTCGGGCACGCCGCTGGTGGTGGCGGTGAACGTGTCCGCGCTGGAATTCCGCCAACCGGACTTCGTGGACCGCCTGGTCGCACTGCTGGAGCGCCACCGCCTGCCCGCCACCTTGCTGGAGCTGGAGCTGACCGAGACCATCCTGCTGCAGGACGCGCAGGAGACGGAGCAGCGCCTGCTCACGCTGGCGGGCCTGGGCATAGGCCTCGCCATCGACGATTTCGGCACCGGCTATTCGAGCCTGGCCTACCTGAAGAAGCTGGCCATCCACAAGCTCAAGATCGACCAGTCTTTCGTGCGCGGTCTGCCGGACGACGAGGGCGACCGCGCCATCGTGAGCGCGATCACCAGCATGGGCCGGGCGCTGCACATCGAGGTGATCGCCGAGGGGGTGGAAACGGCGGCCCAGCGGGCGGCGCTGGAGCAGATGGGCTGCCAGCACTTCCAGGGCTTCCTGTGCGCCCCGGGGCTGCCGGCACCGCAGCTGCGCGCCCTCATCGCCAGCCACCAGCACGCGGCCTGGTCGCCGGCACCGGCGAACCGGGCGTCGCCCTGACGGAGCGCTGGGGGAGAGGGTAAGAGGGAGAGAGGGGTCTGCACGAGACCCTGGCCGGCGTCAGGCGGGTGTCGTGCAAAGAAACAAGGTGTCTGCGAATGCCACCGAGCCGTCATCCTGAACCGGGGGTTCAGGGGGGCGAGGGCAGCCAGGCGTTGGGTTCATCTGACGCGAGATGATCACGCTCACCGGGCGATGTACCAAGCCCGTGCTCAAAGAGCATTGGTTCAAGGAAATATAAAGCCCGGCAGCACCGCAGACGAGGTCATTGTAGGCTCGGCGCAAAGGCCGCGACGGCAAAACCCGCGCGGCCGGTGTTGGCGATTGCGCAGCGCTTGCCGGATGCGGCCATCAGGAGCATAAGCGCCCCCGCCCTCAGATCGTAAACACGTTCTCAGACGCGGGCGCCGCCGTCCAGCGCGTGGTCCAGCCGCTGCAGCAGGGCGTCGATGCGCTGCTGCGTGTCGGCCTGCGCCTCGGTGGCCGCGTGCCGGGCGGGGCCGTCGTCCAGCGGCAATGCGCCCTGGTCGAACAGGCCGGGGGCCGGCGCCGCCGGGCCCGGCAGGGGCGCCGCAGCCTCCACTTGCACAGAGTCCGCCGGAGGGACGGGTTGTTCGGCGGCGCTCCCAGCGGCCTCCTGGCGCGCCGCCTCGCGGTCCGACACCTCGAACGCCAGGTTCAACGCCGCCAGCACGGCGATGCGCTCGCGGGCCCGCACCTTGCCGGCATCGCGGATGCGCGTCATGGCGCTGTCCACGCGCTCCACGGCGTCCAGCAGGCGCTGCTCATGCCCTTGCGGGCAGGTCAGCAGATAGCTTTGCTGCAGGATGCGGACCTCGATCTGCTTCATGGTGCGTCTTCTTTCGTGTCGGGCGTGGCCGGCAGGCGGTCGAGCAGGGCATCGACGCGCGCCCGCGCCGCGTTCAGGCGGGACTTGAGCGAATCGCGTTCCTGGGTCAGGTCCATCACCTGCTGGGCCAGCAATGCGTTGGTGCGCTGGAGTTCGGCATGCCTGGTCAGCAGCCGCTCGACCCGCTCGGCGATGTCATCGATGGAGGAGGTGTTTGCCATAGAGCGTGCGATTGTAGGGTTGCGCCGGCCTGGGGCCCTCGCGGCAACGATGAACAAACCAGTCACCCGCGTGCGGGGGTTGGCGGGGGCGATGCCGGCGTCGCCTAAAATCATGGGGTTGGTGCTCGCTGCATGGTTCGCATGCCGCAGTTCAACGGGAAGCAGGGAGGCGCCCCCACCGGGAGCGCGCCGAGCCTGCGCTGCCCCCGCAACGGTCAGCGACCGAACCACGCCAGGGTGTCCGAACGGATGCCCGCGGTGGTTCCCTCTCTCCATCCACATGCCACTGGGCGCGTTGAACAAGCGCCTGGGAAGGCGATGGGAGGGCGCGTCGCCAGCCCGGATACCGGCCAACACGGTGGCCGCCCACGCCTTCGATGGCGCGGGCGGCCGTGATGCCCAAGGACCGGCGGGGAGGCCGGTCAGGGTGAATCTTCCTGTGCACACCTCGTCATGACAACCCGCTTCCGTTTCCTGCGCCTCGCCGCGCTGCCCCTCGCCGTGGGCGCCGCCTGGCCCGCCGCCTCGCAAACCCTGCTGGCGCAAGCCGCCACCGCGCCCCAGCTGCGCGACACCGTGGTGACCGCCACCCGCGTGGAACGCCCGCTCGCCGACCTGGTGGCGGACGTCTCCATCGTCGACCGCGACACCATCGAGCGCAGCGGCGCCGTGGGCGTGATGGACGTTCTGGCCCGCCTGCCGGGCGTGGAGATTTCGCGCAACGGCGGGCAGGGCAGCAGCGGCAGCGTGTTCCTGCGCGGCGCCGAATCGCGCTTCACCGCCGTCTACATCGACGGCGTGCGGGTCGATTCGCAGACCACCGGTGGCGCGATGTGGGAGCAGATT
Source organism: Acidovorax sp. FG27 (assembly GCF_040365715.1). Lineage (NCBI taxonomy): Bacteria > Pseudomonadati > Pseudomonadota > Betaproteobacteria > Burkholderiales > Comamonadaceae > Acidovorax > Acidovorax sp. FG27. The sequence continues at coordinate 788,389 of NZ_BAABVY010000009.1, read as the reverse complement.
CCGCTGGCGCAGATCGACCGCATCGAAGTGCTGCGCGGCCCGGCGGCGGCCGTCTACGGCTCCGACGCCATCGGCGGCGTGATCCAGCTCTTCACGAAGAAGGGCGAGGGCAAGCCCGCGCCGTATGCGCAAGTGGGCCTGGGCAGCCACGGCACGCGCACCGCGCAGGCGGGCGTGAGCGGCGGCGCCGGCATGGTGGACTATTCGCTGGGCATCTCGCACGAGCGAAGCGACGGTTTCAACGCCCGCCCCATCCCCACCGCCAATCCGGACGACGACGGCTACCGCCGCACCACGGGCAACGCCCGGGTGGGCCTGCAGATCGACGCACGCCACCGCATCGAGGGCACGCTGCTGGCCAGCAACCTCGAGTCGCAGTACGACAGCAGCCGCACGGCGGACGACCGCAACCACCACCAGCTGCGCACGGGCGGGCTGTCGTGGGCGGCGCGCTGGACCGACACCTACACCACGCGCCTGCAGGCCACCACCTCGCGCAGCGAATACCGCACCACGCCCAGCTTCTACGAGACCGAAACCACGCTGCGCAACTACCTCTTGCAGAACGAATGGCGCCTGGGCGCGCACCTCTTCACGGCCGCCCTGGAGCGCCGCGAGGACGAGCTGCGCAACCCGGCCGCGTTCGCCGGGGCGACCGAGCTGCACGGCGAGCGCTCGCAGAACGCGCTGGCGCTGGGCTACGGCGTCGCGGTGGGCGCGCATTCGCTGCAGGCCAACCTGCGCCGCGACGACGACAGCGAGTTCGGCGGCAAGAGCACCGGCAGCCTGGCCTACGGCCTGGCCCTGGCGCCGCAGTGGCGCGCCACCGTCTCGGCGGGCACCTCGTTCCGCGCGCCCACGCTGTACCAGCGCTTCAGCGAATACGGCGTCTCCACGCTGCAGCCCGAGTCGGGCCGCAACATCGAGGCCGGCCTGCGCTGGACCGAAGGCGACAGCAGCGTGGGCGTGGTGGCGTATCGCAACCGCGTGCGCAACCTCATCAACTTCGGCGCGCCCGGCAATTGCGCCAGCACCTTAGGCTGCTACGAAAGCATCGGCCGGGCCGAATACAGCGGCGTCACGCTGTCGGGCTCGCACCGCATGGCGGGCGTGAACCTGCGCGGCTCCATCGACTGGCAGGACCCGCGCGACCTGGACACCGGCCGCCAGCTGGCCCGCCGCGCCAAGCGCCATGCCTCGCTGGGCGCCGACACCGAGCTGGCCGGCTGGACCTGGGGCGCCGAGGTGCAGGCCTCGGGCCGCCGCTTCAACGAAGCCGCCAACACCAACGTGCTGGGCGGCTACGGGCTGGTCAACCTCTACGCCAGCACCCGCGTGGCGCGCGACTTCACCGTCCTCGCCCGCGTGGACAACCTGGGCGACAAGCGCTACGAGACGGCGCGCACCTATGGCACCGAAGGGCGCACGCTCTACGTGGGGCTGAAGTGGATGCCGCAGTGATGATGGCCGCAGCCGGCCGAGCGGCCTGACGCCCATGCAGGCGAACGACGCGCCCTCGACGCGCCGGGGCGATGCGGGGCGTGCGGCGGACGGCAGCGTCCGCTGCCCGGCCCTCGTCATCGCCGCCCCGGCCTCGGGCCAGGGCAAGACCACCGTCACCGCCGCGCTGGCGCGGCTGCATGCCCGCCAGGGGCGGCGCGTGCGCGTCTTCAAGTGCGGGCCCGACTTCCTCGACCCGCACTGGCACCAGCTGGCCAGCGGCGCGCCCGTGCACCAGCTCGACCTGTGGATGACCGGCGCCGCCGACTGCGCGCGCCGGCTGCACGCGGCCGCGCAGGACGCCGACCTGCTGCTCATCGAAGGCGTGATGGGCTTGTTCGACGGCGAACGCTCGGTGGCGGACCTGGCCATGCACTTCGGCATTCCGGTGCTGGCCGTGGTCGATGCCTCGGCCATGGGCGGCACGCTGGGCGCCATCGTGCACGGCCTGCGCCACTACCGCGACGGCCTGCCGTGGGCGGGCGTGTTGGCCAACCGCGTGGCCACCGAGCGCCATGCCGGCCTGCTGCGCGCGGGCCTGAACGATGCGGCCGACTGGCTGGGCGCGCTGCCCCGCGTGGCCCCGGCGGCGGGCGAAGGCGGGCCGCGCCTGCTGCCCGAGCGCCACCTGGGCCTGGTCGCCGCGCACGAGCTGCCCGACGCCCTGCAGCGCCTGGACGCCGCCGCCGATGCGCTGGCCGCCACGCCGCTGGGCCGGATGGACGCGGATGCGCTGCGGCGGCGCTGGTGCGCCGAATTCGCCGCCCCGCCCGAGGACGCCCCGCCCACGCCCGCGCTGCTCGCCGGCCGCACCGTTGCCGTCGGCGGCGATGCCGCCTTCTGCTTCGTCTACGACGCCAATCTGCAGACGCTGGAGCGCCTGGGCGCGCGCGTGGTGCGCTTCTCGCCGCTGCAGGACCCGGCCTTGCCGCCCTGCGACGCCGTCTGGCTGCCCGGCGGTTACCCCGAGCTGCACGCCGAGGCGCTGGCCGCCAACACCGGCATGCAGCAGAGCCTGCGCGACCATGTCGCCGCCGGCCGGGCCGTGTGGGCAGAATGCGGCGGCATGATGGCGCTCTTCGAATCGATCACCCTGCAGGACGGCCGCCGCCTGCCGCTCTGGGGCCTGCTGCCGGGCCATGTGACCGTGCAGCGCCGCCTGGCCGCGCTCGGGCCGCAGCAGCTCGAGGTGGCGGACGGCCAGGTGCTGCGCGGCCACACCTTCCACTATTCCACCTGCGACAGCTCCGCCGCCGTGCGCGCCCGCACCACCCGGCCCCATGCACCCGAGGGCGGCGCGCCGGGCGAGGCGCTCTACCGCCACGGCAGCGTGCAGGCCAGCTATTTCCACGCCTGGTTTGCCTCGAACCCGCGTGCCACGGCAGCGCTCTTCAGCGCTGCATGACCGCCATGTCCGCTGCCGCATCGCCTCTTTCTCCGCCGCCGCCATCGTTCCGGTCCGAATTCATCCTCGGCGGGCAAAAGAGCGGCAAGTCGCGACGGGCCGAGCTGATCGCACGCGACTGGTTGGCGGCATCGCCCGACCACCACCGCGCGCTGCTGATCGCCACCGGCCAGCCCTGGGACGACGAGATGCGCGAGCGCATCGCCCGCCACCAGCGCGATCGGGCCGAGCGCGTGCCCGGCCTGGCCACGCTGGAAGAGCTGCGTGACCTGGCCGGCGCGCTGGCGCGGCATTCCGATGCGCGGACGTTGATCGTCGTGGATTGCCTGACGCTGTGGCTGACGAACTGGCTGATGCCGGTGGACGTTGCTGCGGGCGCGGAATCCGAACCGAATCGGGCTCTGGCGCTTGATTATCAAGCGCAGGTTGCTATGTTTTTGGTAGCGATTTTGAACGCGCCGGGGCCGGTGGTGCTGGTGGGCAATGAGATCGGGTTGGGGGTGATTCCGATGGGGCGGGAGGTGAGGGCGTTCGTGGATGAGTTGGGGAGGGTGAATCAGAGGGTGGGGGAGGTGTGTGAGAGGGTGACGTTGGTGGTGGCGGGGTTGGCGCTTCGGCTGAAGGGGTGATGGTGGGGTCTGCTTTGGTTGCTGCCGTCTTTTGCGCAGTGCTGAGGGTTCGCCTCTGGCCGTTCGGGCTGAGCTTGTCGAAGCCTGGGTGCGCTGTGGGGGCGGTGCTGGAACGTGCTGAGCGGTTGCTTCCCGGAGCCGGGAATTCGCCCCGGCGGGCGAGTAACTTTCTTTCGTTTCGCCGAAAGAAAGTCACCAAAGAAAGGGCGACCCTGCTGTGCGTGTCCCTTCGCTTCGCTACGGGCAACCTGCGATGCTCGGTCGGCGGGTGCTGCCGCAGAACTCACTGCGCGCTGGCGCGCTCCGTTCAGACAGCTGCGGCAAGTCAGAGCACGAAGTGCGTGTGTCCTTCGGCACACGCACGCACCCGCCGCCCTGCGCTTCTCGGCACGCACAGAAGGGAATGGGGAGCCACTCGGGCCATCGCTGCGCTCGGCCTGGCCTTCGCGGCGCGCAGCGCCTGCGCGTTGGGGGCCGAGCGCAGCGACGGCCCGGATCGGGCTGTCCCACCCCTGCTGGCTGCGCCTGCGGCGGGGCGCTTGCGGGGTGCGCATGCGCGTCGGAGCGCGCATGCCTCGTGCTCTGACTCGCCGCAGCTGTTTGAACGGAGCGCGCCAGCGCGAAGTGAGTTCTGCGGCGGCACCCCGCAAGTGCTCCGACGCAGGTTGCCCCGTAGCGCCAGCGAAGGGGTCGCAGACTGGGGGTCGCCCTTTCTTTGCTTACTTTCTTTCGGCGAAACGAAAGAAAGTGAGTGCGCCGCCGGGCGCACATCCCGGCCCCGGAAAGCAACCCCACAGCAGCGACCGATGCAGGTCCCCGAGCCCAAACAACCACACCACCACCCATGAACGCCATCCACCGTTTCCTCTGCGCAGCGCTGGCGCTGGCTGCATCCCTCACTGCCCACGCAGCCGACATCACCGACGCCCGAGGCCGCACCCAATCCTTCCCCAAGCCCCCCGACCGCATCGTCAGCCTCCTCCCCTCCCTGACGGAAACCGTCTGCGCCCTCGACCAGTGCCACCGCCTGGTCGGCGTGGACCGCTATTCCAACTGGCCCGCATCCGTGCAACGCCTGCCGCAGGTGGGCGGCGGCATCGACCCGAACATCGAGGCCATCGTCGCCCTGAAGCCCGACGTGGTGCTGCTGGCCGCCAGCTCGCGCGCCAGCGACCGGCTGGAGGCGCTGGGCATCAAGGTCGTGGCGCTGGAGCCCAAGACGCATGCCGACGTGCGCCGCGTGCTGGCCACCATGGGCCAGTTGCTGGGCGTGCCGGCGGCGCAGGGGGCTGACCGCGTGTGGCGCGTGATCGATGCCGGCGTGCAGGCGGCCACGCAGTCGCTGCCGGCGCGGGCGCAGAACGTGCGCATCTATTTCGAGGTCAGCCGGGGGCCGTATGCGGCGGGCGAGAGTTCGTTCATCGGCGAGACGCTGGCGCGGCTGGGCGTGCGCAACGTGGTGCCGGCGGCCCTGGGGCCGTTCCCCCGGCTGAACCCGGAATTCGTCGTGCGGGCGCGTCCGCAGATCATCATGATCGGCAACCGCAGCATGCAGCAGGCGGTGCTCTACCCGGGCTGGGACAGTCTGCCCGCCGTGCGGGAGGACCGTATCTGCGCCTTCGGCCCGGGCGAGGCCGACGTCGTGGTGCGGCCCGGCCCGCGCATGGCCGAGGCGGCCCGCATCATGGCGCGCTGCATCGCCGACAAGGCGCCGTGATGCCGCTGCCAGCGCCTTCGGCCGCGCCGGCCAGTGCTTGCGCCACGCACCGTGCCGGCTGGCTGGCCGGTGGACTGCTCGCCGCCAGCGCGCTCCTGATGCTGCTGGGCGCCAGCGTGGGCAGCACCGGGTTCGACAGCGTGCTGCGCATGGCGCACGACCCCGTCGCGCTGCAGATCGTCTGGGACATCCGCCTGCCGCGCACAGCCGGCGCCTGGCTGGCGGGCGCGCTGCTAGGGCTGGCGGGCGCTGTCGCGCAGGGACTTTTTCGCAACCCGTTGGCCGATCCGTACCTGTTGGGCAGCGCCTCGGGCGCCGCGCTGGGCGGGGCGCTGGCCATGGCGTTCTTCGGCGTGTCGCCCACGGCCGCGCAGTGGCTGGCGCGGGTCGGCGTGACCGGCATGGCCTTTCTGGGCGCGACGGGCGCCGTGCTGCTCACCCTGGCCCTTGCGCGCGGCGTGCAGCACACGCTCAGGCTGCTGCTGGCCGGGGTGATCGTGGGCGTGGTGCTGGGCGCCGCGCGCGACCTGGTGGAGCTGGCCTCGCCCGACATCCTGCAGGCGATGCAGGCCTTCACCCTGGGCAGCACCAGCTTCGTCGGCTGGGTGGCCTGCGTGCTGATGGCCGCCGCCTGGGCGCTGTCCGCCGGGGCCGCCTGGACACTGGCGCGGGCGCTGGACGGGCTGACGCTGGGCGAGGCGACCGCCGCCAGCCTGGGCCTGCCGCTCGGCCCCATGCGCGCAGGGCTGGTGGCGGCCATGGCGCTGGCCACCGGCACGGCGGTGGCGCAGACCGGCCTGATCGCCTTCGTGGGCCTGGCCGCGCCGCACCTGGTGCGCTCCATCGCCCGCGTGACGCACCAGCGCCACGTGCTGCTGTCCAGCCTGATGGGTGCCACGCTGCTGCTGGCGGCCGACATCCTGGCGCGCTGGGTGCTGGCCCCGCAGGAGCTGCCCGTGGGCGTGCTGACCGCCGCGCTCGGCGGCAGCTACCTGCTGTGGCTGATGCACCGCCGCTCGGTGCAGGGCGGTGCGCTATGAAAAAAATAGCTATCAGCGCCCATAGGATCAGCGCCCGCATCGGAAATGCCTCGATATTGCAAGGCATCGACCTGCAGTTGCCCGCCGGCTGCTGGACCAGCGTGGTCGGCCCCAACGGCGCGGGCAAGTCCACGCTGCTCAAGGTGCTGGCCGGCGTGCTGCGCGCCGGGCGCGCCGGGTGCGTCGAGGGCGAGGTGCGGCTGAACGGCACCCCGCTGCGCGACCTGCGCGGCCGCGAGCGGGCCCGCCAGATGGCCTGGCTGGGCCAGAACGAAGACACCTCGGCCGACGAGCTGACCGCCTACGACGCCGCCATGCTCGGCCGCCTGCCGCACCAGCCCTGGCTGGCCCCGCCCGGCGCGGCCGACCACGCTGCCGTGGAGCAGGCGCTGCGCACCACGCAGGCCTGGGAATGGCGCCACCGGCCGCTCTCGCAGCTCTCAGGCGGCGAGCGCCAGCGTGTGCTGCTGGCCCGCGCCCTCGCCGTGCAGGCGCCAGTGCTGCTGATGGACGAGCCGCTCGCCAACCTCGACCCGCCGCACCAGGCCGACTGGCTGCACACCGTGCGCGCTTTGGTCGCCGCCGGCGGCACGGTGGTCAGCGTGCTGCACGAGGTGACCCTGGCGCTGCAGGCCGACGCGATGGTCGTCGTCGCCGGCGGGCGCGTGCTGCACCACGGCGGCTGCGGCGACGCCGCCACGCACGCGGCGCTGGAGGCCGTGTTCGACCACCGCATCCGCGTGCGGCAGCTGGACGGGCAATGGATAGCGCTGCCGCGCATCGAGGCAGCCGCCGCGGCCACCAACGCACCGGCGCCGCAGCAGGGCGACTGACACGTCTGCCGCGCCGCCAGGTTGCAGGCAGCCACCCCAACGACAAGGAAAGACCAGCCCATGGACATCGAAACCCCGCCCGCCGAAAAGCGCTCCGACAAGCCCGAGGGCGAGCGCCGCGGCCTCGTGCTGGTCCACACCGGCAACGGCAAGGGCAAGAGCACGGCGGCCTTCGGCCTCGCGCTGCGCGCGCACGGGCGCGGCAAGGCCGTGAAGATCTTCCAGTTCATGAAAGTGCCCACCGCCCGCTTCGGCGAGCACCGCATGTTCGAGCAGATCGGCATCCCCATCGAAGGCCTGGGCGACGGCTTCACCTGGAGGAGCCGCGACCTGGACCATTCCGCCGACCTGGCCCGCGCCGGCTGGGAGCGCGCGAAGGCCGCCATCCTGGGCGGCGAGTTCTTCCTGGTGGTGTTGGACGAGGTGACCTACCCGCTCATCTACGGCTGGCTGCCGCTGCAGGAGGTGCTGGACACGCTCGCCGCCCGGCCGCGCGACGTGCACGTGGTGCTGACCGGCCGCCGCTGCCCGCAGGAGGTGATCGACGTGGCCGACACCGTGACCGAGATGGCGCTGGTCAAGCACGCCTTCCAGGCCGGCGTGCCGGCGCAGCGGGGCATCGAGGACTAGCGGTGGCCGCCGACCCGCAACGCCCCGCGTATGGCGACGGCGACCGCGCCGCCATCTACCGCGCCATCCGCGAGCGCCGCGACATGCGCCACTTCGCCGGTGGCCGGGTCGCGCCCGAGGTGCTGTCCCGCCTGCTGCGGGCCGCGCACCACGCGCCCAGCGTCGGCTTCATGCAGCCCTGGCGCTTCATCCGCGTGAGCGACGACGCGGCGCTGCGCGAGCGCCTGCAGGCCTGCGTGGAGGCCGAGCGCCAGCGCACCGCGCAGGCGCTGGGCGAGCGGCAATCCGCCTTTTTGCAACTCAAGGTGGAGGGCCTGCGCGATGCGGCCGAGCTGCTGGTGGTGGCGCTGGCCGACGGGCGCGATGCGCATGTCTTCGGCCGCCGCACGCTGCCGCAGATGGACCTGGCCTCCGTCGCCTGCGCCATCCAGAACCTGTGGCTGGCCGCCCGGGCGGAAGGGCTGGGCATGGGCTGGGTGTCGATGTTCGAGCCCGCTGCCGTCGGCACCCTGCTGGGCCTGCCGGCCGGAGCCGAGCCGGTGGCCCTGCTGTCGCTCGGGCCGGTGCACGATTTCTACGAAGAGCCGATGCTGCAGCGCGAACGCTGGGCGCGGCGCGCGCCGCTCGCTTCGGTGGTGTTCGAAGGCGCCTGGGGCCGGCCGGCCGAATGGCTGGCGGGCGAGGGCGAGGGAGAAGTAGAGCGAGGGGGCGAGACCACCGATGCCTGACCCGTCGCACGCCCCCTGGGTGCTGGCCGCCGCCGTGCCGCTGGCCCTGCTGATCGACCGCCTCTGCGGCGAGCCGCCCGCCGCCCTGCATCCGGTGGTATGGATGGGCCGCGCCCTGCAGTGGGGTGGCGACCGGGTGGCCCCGTCCGAGCCCACCGGGCGCGACTTCAAGGCTTTCTGGCTGGCAGCGCTGATCTGGTGTGGGCTGGCTGCTCTGGTTTCGATAGCGGCGGCGGGGGCGCAGTGGTGGCTGCTGCACCATGCGCCCGCCTGGGCCGCCGCGGGGCTGATCGCGCTGCTGCTGAAACCCTTGCTCGCCTGGCGCATGCTGCGCGGCGAGGTGCTGGCCGTGGAGGCGGCGCTGGCCGAATCGCTGGACGCGGGCCGCGCCCGGCTCGCGCGCCTGGTCAGCCGTGACGTGAGCGGGCTGGACGCGGTGCAGGTGCGCGAATCCGCCATCGAGTCGCTGGCCGAGAACCTGAACGACTCGGTCGTCGCGCCGCTCTTCTGGTTCGCGCTGCTGGGCCTGCCGGGCGCGGCGCTCTACCGCTTCGCCAACACGGCCGACGCCATGTGGGGCTACCCCGGCATGCGCGGCGGCCGGTGGTGGCAGTGGGCCGGCAAATGGGCGGCGCGGGCGGATGACGTGCTGTCGTGGTTGCCCGCGCGGCTGACCGCGCTGCTGCTGTGGTGCCTGGCGTCGCGCCGTGGCGCACGGCCCGCCTGGCAGCGGCTGCGCGCCGAGGCCCGCCGCACGCCGTCGCCCAACAGCGGCTGGCCCATGGCCGCCATGGCGCTCGCGCTGGGCGTGCGGCTGGCCAAGCCCCAGGTCTACACGCTCAACGCCGAAGGGCGCGCCGCCGGGCCCACCGACACCTACCAGGCCGCGCATTGGGCATCGAAAGTGGTCGCCGCGCTCATCCTGCTTACGCCTGTAGCTATTCTTATGATAGCAATCCTGCCATGGCGCTGACCCGCACGCCCGAACATGGCGGGCCCGACGCGCTGGGCGTGCCGCTGCACGACTTCTCCACCAACGCCAACGCCTGCGGACCATGCCCGCAGGCCGTCGCCGCCCTGCAGCGGGCCGACGCCGCACGCTACCCCGACCCGGCCTACACCGCGCTGCGCCAGGCGCTGGGCGCGTTCCATGGCGTAGCGGCGAGCCGCATCGTCGTCGCCGCCAGCGCCAGCGAATTCATCCACCGCGTCACTGCGCTGGCCGCACGGCGCGGCGCCCGGGCCGTGCGCCTGCCCGCGCACGGCTACGGCGACTACGCCCGCGCCGCCGCGGCCTGGGGCCTGGCCACGGTGGCGGATGGGCCGGGCGCGCCCATGCCGGCCGGGCCCACCCCCGCGCTGCACTGGGCCTGCGAGCCCTCCAGCCCCCTGGGTCAGGAAGATGCGGCGCTGGCCCCTGGCTGCGCTGTGCCCCAGGGTGTGCTGCAAGTAGTCGATCGCGCCTACGCGCCGCTGCGCCTGCACGGCACGCCGCGCCCGCTGCCGCTGACGGCCTGGCAGCTCTGGACGCCCAACAAGGCCCTGGGCCTTACCGGCGTGCGCGCCGCCTACGCCATCGCGCCGCCGGCCTGCGAAGAGGCCGTGGCCGCGCTCCACGCCCTGGCGCCTTCCTGGCCGCTGGGCGGCCACGGTGTCGCGCTGCTGCAGGCGTGGACGGAGCCCGCGACGCAGCAGTGGCTGTCCGCCAGCCTGGGCACCCTCCGCGACTGGAAGGCCGCGCAGATCGACCTCTGCACCGCGCTGGGCTGGCCCGTGCAGCCCGGCAGCCTGGCCAACTACTTCACGGCGCGGCTGCCGCAGGCGCTGGCGGCCGACATGCCCGCCACGCTGGCGGCGCTGCGTGCGCAGGGCATCAAGCTGCGCGACTGTGCTTCGTTCGGGCTGCCGGGCCAGGTGCGGCTGGGGGTGCTGGGGCCGGATGCGCAGGCGGCATTGGGCGGCGCCGTCCTCGCTGCCGACTTACCTGCGGCCGGCGACGTGGGTTCCCGGGCTCTCGACGGCGGATGACCGAGGGCAGCTAACCGCCTCGCCGGCGCTTGGACGTCCATCCACAAGCGTGTGGCGTGGCGGCTGACATAGCAACGCGCACCTGACGCCCGGGGCATGGCCTTTGGGCGCAGGAGGATTTCGGGCTGTCGCACGGCCTGCCACGGCCGGCACCCGTTCAGTTCCAACATCCGACCCAGGAGCCGCAATGCCCGCCACCGATTCCCACGCAGATTCCTCCACCACCACCCCGTCGCCCGCCACGCTGCCGGCGCAGCGCTTCGCCGGCAAGGTCGTCATCGTCACCGGCGCCGGTTCGGGCATCGGTGCCGCCACGGCCCGCCGCTTCTCGCAGGAAGGGGCCATGGTGGCCATCGCCGACCTGAGCGACGACAAGCTGGCCGCCACGCGCGGCGATCTGCCCGCCGACCGGACGCTGGCCCAGGTCACCGACGTGTCGAAGTGGGAAGACGTGCAGGCGCTGGTGGAGGCCACGGCCCAGCGCTTCGGCCGGCTCGACGTCATGGTCAACAACGCCGGCATCGCCGTGCAGGGCAAGGCGACCGAAGCCAGCATCGAGGACTGGCACCGCGTGCTGGCCACCAACGTGTCGGGGGTGTTCCATGGCGCACGCGCCGCGCTGCCGCACCTCATCCGCGCCAAGGGCTGCATGGTCAACACCTCGTCGGTGTCCGGCCTGGGCGGCGACTGGGACATGAGCTTCTACAACACCTCCAAGGGCGCGGTGTCCAACCTCACCCGCGCCCTGGCCATGGACCACGGCAAGGACGGCGTGCGCGTGAACGCGGTGGCGCCCAGCCTCACGTTCACCGGCATGACGGAAGACATCAAGAGCAACCCCGAGCTGCTGGCCAAGTTCGCCGAGCGCATTCCGCTGGGCCGGGGCGCCGAGCCCGAAGAGATCGCCTCGGTGATCGCCTTTCTGGCCAGCGAGGATGCGCGCTTCGTCACCGGCGTGATCCTGCCGGTGGACGGCGGCGTGTCGGCATCGAACGGACAGCCGCCGCAGGCTTGACCCAGGAGCTCCGCAGGCCCGCCGGCGCGGGGGACAATGGCGGGCTTCACCAGGCCCGTCATGACGCTTCCACACCTGTCCCCATCGCCAGCGCCGACACCGCCCGCCACGCCCTGTTCGGGAGGGCGGGCTGACATGGCGGCGCGTTGCGTCATGGTGCTCGGCACCTCCAGCGGTGCCGGCAAGAGCTGGCTGACCACGGCGCTGTGCCGCTGGTACAGCGACCAGGGCCTGAAGGTGGCGCCCTTCAAGGCGCAGAACATGAGCAACAACGCCCGCGTGGTGCCGGTGGCGGGCGCAGGCGGGGCGGGCGGCAGCGGTTTCGCGGCGTGGGGCGAGATCGGCAGCGCGCAGTATTTCCAGGCGCTGGCCGCGCGCGCCGCGCCCGAGGTGCGCATGAACCCGCTGCTGCTCAAACCCGAGGCCGACACCCGCAGCCAGGTGGTGTTGATGGGGCAGGTGAGCGCCGAGCTGTCGGCCCTGCCATGGCGCGGCCGCAGCGCCCGCGTGTGGCCGCAGATCGCCGCTGCGCTGGACGCATTGCGCGCCGAAAACGACGTGGTGGTGATCGAGGGCGCGGGCTCGCCGGCCGAGATCAACCTGCATGCCAGCGACGTGGTCAACATGCGCGTCGCCCGCCATGCCCAGGCCCGCTGCCTGCTGGTGGCCGACATCGACCGGGGCGGCGCGTTTGCGCACCTCTACGGCACCTGGGCGCTGCTGTCGCATGAAGAACAGGCGCTGATCCACGGCTTCGTGCTGAACAAGTTCCGCGGCGACCCGGCCCTGCTGGCGCCGGCGCCCGAGATGCTGCGGGAGCGCACTGGCGTGCCCGTCGTGGCGACCGTGCCCATGCAGTGGGGCCACGGCCTGCCGGAAGAGGACGGCGTGTTCGACGACGCCGCGCAGGGCCGCGCCGGCGCGGGCGGCGCGCTGCACACCACGGTGGCCGTGGTGGCCTATCCGCGCATCAGCAACCTGGACGAGTTCCAGCCGCTCAAGAGCGTGCCCGGCGTGCGCCTGCTGTGGGCGCGCGCGCCCGCCGACGTGGCCGGCGCCGACTGGATCGTGCTGCCCGGCTCCAAGTCCACGGCGGCCGACCTGGCCTGGCTGCGCGCCCAGGGGCTGGACGCCGCCATCGCCGCGCACGCCGCGCGCGGCGGCCGCGTGCTGGGCGTGTGCGGTGGCCTGCAGATGCTGGGCGAGGCGCTGATCGACACGCACGGCGTGGACGGCAACGCGCCGGGCCTGGGCCTGCTGCCGCTGGTCACCGCCTTCGCGGCGGAGAAGACCGTGCGCCACACCCGCAACACCTTCGGCGCGCTGCACGGCGGCTGGCAGGCGTTGTCGGGCACGGTGGTGGCGGGCTATGAAATCCACCACGGCCAGACCGCGCAGCACCCGGCGATGGCGGCGGCGGGCGACCTGGCGCACGAAGTCGTCCCGGGCCTGGCCTGGCAGAACGCCCGGGGCAACGTGCTGGGCCTGTATCTGCACGGCCTGTTCGAAGACGGCAACGCGCTGCACGCCCTGTTCGGCGCCGCCGCGCCCACGCTGGAGACGGTGTTCGACCGGCTGAGCGCCGGGGTGGACAGCTGGTTCGCCCCCGGCGTGCTGGCGTCGCTCGTTTCCATGCCAAATCATGCTCCAGCGCTTGATCGATAAGCGCGAGCAGCTATCTTTTCAGGAGTGAATGGCCATGCAGCCATCGTTGAACCCTTCCGTGGCCGATGACGTTCCCGCTCTCGCCGACATCGACGACCCCGCGCTCACGGCGCGGCTGCGGCACCTGATCGACCACAAGACCAAGCCGCTGGGTGCGCTCGGCCGGCTGGAGACGCTGGCGCTGCGCATCGGCTGCGTGCTGGGCTCCGAGGCGCCGGCGCTCGATGAGCCGCAGATGCTGGTCTGCGCGGCCGACCACGGCCTGGCCGCGCGCGGCGTGTCCGCCTATCCGAGCGACGTGACCTGGCAGATGGTAGAGAACTTCCTGGCAGGCGGCGCGGCCGTGAGCGTGCTGGCGCGCCAGCACGGCCTCGCGCTGACGGTGGTGGATTGCGGCGTGGCCCGCGAAATCGCGCCGCGTGCATCCGCCCCCGGCCAGCCGCGCCTGCTCACGCACCGCGTGGCGCCCGGCACGGCGGATGCCTCCATCGGCCCGGCGATGAGCCCGGCGCAGTGCGCGGCGGCCATCGCCAACGGCCGCGCCGTGGTGCGGGCCCTGCCGGGCAACGCGCTGCTGCTGGGCGAGATGGGCATCGCCAACACGTCGGCCGCGTCGCTGCTGCTGGCGCGCCTCTGCCGTGTGCCGCTCTCGGAATGCACCGGCGCCGGCACCGGCCTGGACGACGCCGGCATCGCCCGCAAGCGCGCCGTATTGCAACAGGCGCTCGCGGCCAATGCGGCGGCCACCACGCCGCTGGCCGCCCTGGCCGCGCTCGGCGGGCTGGAGATCGCGACGCTGGTCGGCGCGGTGCTGGAGGCGGCCCACCAGCGGCGGGTGATCGTGGTCGATGGCTTCATCACCAGCGCCGCCGTGCTGGTCGCCAGCCGCCTGGCGCCGCCGGTGCTGCAGCGCTGCGTGTTCGCCCACCGTTCGGGCGAGCGCGGCCATGCGCTGATGCTGGAGCGGCTGGGCGCCGAGCCGCTGCTGGACCTGGGCCTGCGCCTGGGCGAAGGCTCGGGCGCGGCGCTGGCCTGGCCGCTGCTGGTGTCGGCCTGCGCCGTGCTGCGCGAGATGGCGAGCTTCGAGTCGGCCAGCGTGGCCGGGCCGCTGGCCTGAGCGGGGGTTCCCCAGGTCAGCCGACCAACGACAAGCCCCGCGCTGCGGGCAGGGCGGGGCTTTGAGGGGGCGGGCGAAAGCGTGGGCCGGTCAGAGCGCCTGCATTTCCTTGTTCAGCGTGCTGCCGGCCGGGGCGGGCGCCGCAGCCGGGGCCGGGGCCGCCGACACGGGCCGGGTGGCGACGTCGGCCGGCACTTCCAGGTAGGGCAGGTTCAGCGCCGAGCTGGTCATGCGGCGGATCTCGTTGGTGAGCGCGGGCGTGTCGTTGATCTTGCGGCCATAGGACGGCACGATCTCCCGCAGGCGCGGCTTCCAGCCCGCTTCGGTCATCTGCTGCGGGAACACGCGGGTCATCAGGTTGATCATGATGTGCGGCGCCGTGGAGGCACCGGGCGAGGCGCCCAGCAGCGCGGCGATGGTGCCGTCCTTGTCCGCCACGATCTCGGTGCCGAACTGCAGCACGGCGCCTTCCTTCGGGTCGCGCTTGATGACCTGCACGCGCTGGCCGGCCACGGCCAGGCGCCAGTCTTCGCGCTTGGCGTTGGGAAAGTATTCCTGCAGCGCGCGCTGGCGGTCGTCGTCGGTCAGCGCGGCCTGCTGCACCAGGTACTTCACCAGGTCCAGGTTGTGGATGCCCACCCGCAGCATGCCGCCGATGTTGTCGTGGTTGATGGACGAGAACAGGTCGAACCACGAGCCCTCCTTGAGGAACTTGGTGGACTGCAGTGCGAAGGGGCCGAAGAGCACCACGTCCTTGCCGTCCAGCTTGCGCGCGTCGATGTGCGGCACCGACATCGGGGGCGAGCCTTCCGCTGCCTTGCCGTAGGCCTTGACGTCGTGGCGGGCGGTGATGGCGGGGTTCTCGATGGCGAGGAATTCGCCGCCCACGGGAAAGCCCGCGTAGTCGCGCGACTCGGGGATCCCCGAGGCCTGCAGCATCTTCAGTGCCGCGCCGCCCGCCCCCACGAAGACGAACTTCGCCTTCACGGTCCGCTCCCTGGCGCCGGCGGCCAGGTCGGCCACGGTCACGTTCCAGGTCTTGTCGGCGTTCTGGCGCAGCGCGCGCACTTCATGCTGCAGTTTCAGCGTGAAGTTGGGGCTCTTTTGCAGGCCCTGCATCAGCTGGTTCGTCACCACGCCGTAGTTCACGTCGGTGCCCAGCGGCATGTAGGTGGCGGCCACCTTCTGCGCGGGGTCGCGCCCCTCGATCAGCAACGGGGCCCAGGCCTTGATCTGGGCCTGGTCCTGCGAGAACTGCATGCCGTAGAAGAGCGGGTTCTTCGTCAGCGCGGCATGGCGTTTTTGAAGGTACTCGATGTTCGCGTCGCCCCACACGAAGCTCATGTGCGGCGTGGGGTTCACGAAGGTCTGCGGCTGCTGCATGTGGCCGCGGCCGATCTGGTGCGCCCAGAACTGGCGCGACACTTCGAACTGCTCGGCGATGCCCACGGCGCGCTTGGTCTCGATGGTGCCGTCCGGCAGCTCGGGGGTGTAGTTCAGCTCGGCGAAGCCGGAATGGCCGGTGCCGGCGTTGTTCCAGCCGTTGGAGCTTTCCAGCGCCACGCCATCCAGGCGCTCGAACACTTCGATCTTCCAGTCGGGCTGCAGCTCCTGCAGGTAGGTGGCCAGGGTCGTGCTCATCACGCCCGCGCCCACCATCACCACGTCCACCGGCTGCTCGTTCTCCGCAGCGGGCACCGAACGGGGCACCAGCGGCCACGTCAGGAACAGTGCCGCCGCCACCACCAGCGCCAGCAGGGCCACCGCCAGCGTCTTGATCGATCTCTTCATGTCATCCCTCGGCTGAATCCATAAAAAAAGCCTGCAAGCGCATTGCAGGCCTCGTCTCGGCCTGCATCGCATGAAGGCCTCGTTCATCCGGGATTGTCGCTTTAGGGGAAAAATTTGACTTTAGTCAATTGGTGTTAGTAGGTAGGCGCCGGCGCCGGGCGACCGCCGGGCCACGAACGAACGAACAGCGGCCCGGAAACGAAAAAACCGCCCGAAGGCGGTTTTCACGATTCGCTGACAGCGCACCCGTTACAAACGGCGGATGGCGGTGAGGCCATCCGGGCTGTTTGCCTGAAAGGTCAGGCGGCCAGGGCCAAGGCTTTCACCTTGGAGGACAGGCGGCTCTTGTCGCGAGCGGCCTTGTTCTTGTGGAAGATGCCCTTGTCGGCGACGGTGTCGACGACGGCCTGCATCTTCGCAAACAGTTCGGTGGCCTTCGTCTTGTCGCCGGCCAGCACGGCCTTCTCGACGTTCTTGACGGCGGTGCGGTACTTGGAACGCAGCGAGGTGTTGGCGGCGTTCAGCTTCACGTCCTGGCGGACGCGCTTGCGGCCGGAGGCGAGACGGGGGTTCTTTTTCTTGGGCTTGGCGGATGCCATGGGGTATTCCTTGAGTTGTCTGAGGATGATGTCGGCGAAGCCCGCGATTATAGCCCACCACCGAATGGGGACCGGCCGGGGCGCCAGGGCCGGCGCCTCCGGGCAAGGGCATACACTCGCGGCCGTGTCCCTGCTCAAAGCCGCCTCCACCGTTTCCCTGCTGACCCTGGCCTCCCGCGTGACGGGCCTGGCGCGCGACCTGCTGATGGCCTCGATGTTCGGCGCCAACGCGCTGACCGATGCCTTCAACGTCGCCTTCCGCATTCCCAACCTGTTTCGCCGCCTGTTCGCCGAGGGCGCCTTCAGCCAGGCCTTCGTGCCCGTGCTGGCCGGCCACAAGGCGCAGCACGGCGAGGAAGCGACGCGGGGGTTGATCGCCCATGTGGCCACGGTGCTGTTCTGGGCGCTGCTCGTGACCTGCGTCCTGGGCGTGGTCGGTGCGCCGTTCCTGGTGTGGGCGCTGGCCAGCGGGCTGCGGCAGACGGGCGTCGGCTACGACGCCGCCGTGCTGATGACGCGCTGGATGTTCCCCTACATCGGCTTCATGTCGCTGGTGGCGCTGTCGGCCGGCGTGCTCAACACCTGGAAGCGCTTCGCCGTGCCGGCCTTCACGCCGGTGCTGCTCAACGTCTGCATGATCGTGGCGGCCTGGCTGGGCGCGCCGCAGCTGGCCGCGCGCGGCATCGAGCCGATCTACGCCATGGCCGGCGGCGTGATGGTGGGCGGCGTGCTGCAGCTGGCGCTGCAGCTGCCGGCGCTGCACCGGCTGCGCCTGCTGCCGCGCATCGGCATGACCTGGGGCCGCGTGCGCCAGGCGCTGGCCGACCCGGCAGTGCGGCAGATCCTGCGGCTGATGGCGCCGGCCCTGCTGGGCGTGGGCGTGGCGCAGATCTCGCTCATGATCAACACGCAGATCGCGTCGTACCTGACGCCGGGCAGCGTGACCTGGCTCTTCTATGCCGACCGGCTGATGGAATTCCCGACCGCGCTGCTGGGCGTGGCCCTGGGCGTGGTGCTAACGCCGCAGCTCGCGGCGGCCAAGGCGGCGGGCGATGCCGAGCGCTACTCGGCCATGCTCGACTGGGGCCTGCGCATCGTCGTGCTGCTGGCCGTGCCCAGCGCCGTGGCGCTGCTGACCTTCGCGGAGCCGCTGGTGGCCACGCTGTTCCACCACGGCGCGCTGCAGGACCGCGACGTGGGGCAGATCGCCCTGGCATTGGCCGGCTACGGCGCCGGCCTGGTCGGGCTGGTGGCGATCAAGGTGCTGGCGCCGGGCTACTACGCCAGCCAGGACATCCGCACACCCGTGCGCATCGCCATCGCCGTGCTGGTCTTCACGCAGTTGCTCAACGTGGCGCTGGTGCCTTGGATCGCGCATGCCGGGCTCGCGCTTTCCATCGGCCTGGGCGCGGTGCTGAACGCGCTGTGGCTGCTGGTGGGCCTGCTGCGCCGGGGCAGCTTCAAGCCGCAACCGGGCTGGACGCAGTTCGCGCTGCAGGTGGTGGCGGCCAGCGCGCTCCTGGCCATCTTCCTGGTGTGGGGGGCGCAGCATTTCGACTGGCTGGCGATGCGCGCCGACGCGCTGCGGCGCGCGGGGCTGCTGGCGCTGTTGCTGCTGGGCGCGGCAGCCATCTATTTCGGCGCGCTCGCGGCGTCCGGGCTGCGGCTGCGCCGATTGCTGCGCCGGTAACGGCCCGGTGCGGTGCATAAAAGCCCCTGCGCTTGACGCCCCCGGCGCGCTGACCGTACAACCGGCGCCATGGCCCTGCAATTTTCCGTCCCGACGCCGCTCGAGTACTTCGCCGCCCTGGTGAGCGAAAGCGAAGACTTGCCGCTGCTCGAGGCGGCCGCCTCCATCGCCCACGACGAATATCCCGACCTGGACGTGCAGCAGCTGCTGGGCGATGTCGACCAGCTGCAGGCGCGGCTGCAGCGCCGGCTGCCGGCCGATGCCTCCGAGCTGCAGCGGCTGCGCACGCTCAACCAGTTCTTCTTCGGCGACCTGGGCTTCGGCGGCAACCTGAACGACTACTACGACCCCGACAACAGCTATCTCAACGCCGTGCTGCGCACGCGGCGCGGCATTCCGATCTCGCTCGCCATCCTGTGGCTGGAGCTGGCCCAGGGCCTGGGCCTGGAGGCCCATGGCGTCTCGTTCCCCGGACATTTCATGGTCAAGGTGCTGCTGCCCAAGGGCCAGGTGGTGATGGACCCCATGACCGGCCGGTCGCTGTCGCGCGAAGACCTGAGCGAGCGGCTCGACCCCTACCAGCGGCGGCAGGGGCTGGCGGGCGACGACGACGTGCCCATGGGCCTGTACCTGCAGGCCGCGCCGGCGCGGGACATTCTGGCGCGCATGCTGCGCAACCTCAAGGAAATCCACCGCTCGCAGCAGGACTGGCCCCGGCTCATCGCCGTGCAGGACCGGCTGCTGGTGCTGCAGCCCCAGGCCTGGGCCGAGTGGCGCGACCGGGGCCTGGCCCATGCCGAGCACGGCAATGCGCGCCAGGCGGTGACCGACCTGGAGACCTACCTCGCCCAGGCGGACGAGGGGCTGGACGTGGCCGCCATCACCGAGCGGGTGGGGTCGCTGCGCCGCACGCTCGGCGGCCAGCGCTGATCCGCGCGCCCGCGCTGCTCAATCCCCGCTGCCGCGCCGCAGCGCCAGCCACGCCGCCACGGCGGTGAAGGCCGCCAGCACCGCCACGATCACCCAGAAGCCGTGCGGCGCGTCGGCCAGCGGCACGCCGCCCACGTTCATGCCGAAGAGGCCGGTGAGGATGTTGATGGGCAGCGCCAGCACGGTCACCACCGTCAGCACGAACAGGCTGCGGCTGTTGGCCTCCTGCACGTTGGCGGCCACCTCTTCCTGCAGCAGCTTGATGCGCTCCTGCAGGCCCTGCATGTCGCGCAGCACCACCGAGAATTCCTCCGATGCATCGCGCAGCTCCTGCGCATCGCCCTCGGCCATCCAGCCGGGCGGGCGCTGCAGCAGCCGAAAGAGCGCGGCGGGCTCGGGCGCCAGCAGCCGCTGCAGGCGCACCAGCAGGCGCCGCAGCTGCCCCAGGCGTGCGCGCTTGTGGTCCAGCCGGCCGGCGAGCAGTTCGTCCTCGATGCGGTCCAGGCGCTGGGTGACGCCGCGCACGATGCCCACCAGCCCGTCGGCCTGCGTGCGCATCAACTGCTCCAGCAGGGCCACGCTGGAGCGCGGGCATTCGCCCTCGCGCACGGCGGTGCGCAGCGCATCGACCGAGCGCAGCGGCTGCGTGCGGGCGGTGATGACCAGGCGCGGCGTGACGCCGATCCACAGCGTGGCGAAGTCCATCGGCTCGAAAGCGAAGTCGAAGTGCACGTCGTTCAGCACGGCGATCAGCGTGTCGTCGTCGCGCTCGATGCGGGTGGAGTGGGAGCCGTCGCCCAGCGCCTCGAAGAAGGCCGCGGGCAGGTCGGCGTGACGCTGCACCCAGCGCACTGCCTGCGCGTGGCTCAGGTTGAAGTGCAGCCAGAGGAAGGCGGGCGCCGGCTCGCTCGCGGGCGCTTCGGCGGCCAGCCAGGCGGCGGCGCCGGCCGTGTCGATGGCCTGGGGCGCGCAGCCTTCGCGTAGCACGTAGCCGCAGATCAGGCCAGCCGCGTCGCCGCCGTAGTGGGACGCGAGGGCTTCCGGGGCGAACATGCGGCGGCTTGTAGGAAAAGGGTCGGCGGGGGCGTGCGATCAGGGCGCGATATTGCCCTGATCGCGTGACAGGCATGTGACGGCCGTGCAACATGTCATGAGACTGTCACCGCCCGGCGCGACCATGGCGCCTTCTTTCATCGGGCCGCTTTCTCTCATGTTCACCAACACTTCTCTCGACACGCAGGATCTCATGCAGCGCATCGCCAGCGAATTGATGGACGGCTACGACGAAGAGCTGGAGCTGGAGATCGAGGACCGCGAACTCGACGGCTCCGGCCAGGCCCTGCCGCTCGACAAGGCGGCGCGGCAGGCGTATTTCCGCGAGCTCTTCCGCCTGCAGGGCGAGTTGGTCAAGCTGCAGGACTGGGTGCAGCACACCCGCCAGAAGGTGGTCATTCTTTTCGAGGGGCGCGACGCGGCCGGCAAGGGCGGCGTCATCAAGCGCATCACCCAGCGCCTGAACCCCCGCGTGGCCCGCGTGGCGGCGCTGCCCGCGCCCAACGACCGCGAACGCACGCAGTGGTACTTCCAGCGCTACGTGGCGCACCTGCCAGCGGCCGGCGAGATCGTGCTGTTCGACCGCAGCTGGTACAACCGCGCCGGTGTCGAGCACGTGATGGGCTTTTGCACCGACGAGGAGTATGAAGAGTTCTTCCGCTCGGTGCCCGAGTTCGAGAAGATGCTGGTGCGCTCGGGCATCACGCTCATCAAATACTGGTTCTCCATCACCGACGAGGAGCAGCACCTGCGGTTCCTCAGCCGCATCCACGACCCGCTCAAGCAGTGGAAGCTCAGCCCCATGGACCTGGAAAGCCGCAAGCGCTGGGAGGCCTACACCAAGGCCAAGGAAACCATGCTGGAGCGCACCCACATCCCCGAAGCGCCCTGGTGGGTGGTGCAGGCGGTGGACAAGAAGAAGGCGCGCCTGAATTGCATCGCCCATCTGCTGGATCAGCTGCCCTACACCGAGGTGCCGCATCCCGAAGTGGTGCTGCCCGAGCGCGTGCGCAACCCCGAGTACTTCCGCCAGCCGGTGCCGGCTGACATGTACGTGCCCGAGCGGTACTGAACCTCTACCTGCCGATGGCCGAGGGCGTGCCGGGGCGGCCAAACTGCCGCCAGGCCCGCCGCAGCTGCAGGTCGGAATGGAAGCCCGCCAGCGCCGCCGCCTGCGTGACGTTGCTGCCCGAGCGCAGGGCGGCCTCCGCCACCGCCAGGCGGATGCGGCGCAGGTATTCCAGCGGCGCGATGCCGGCATGCAGGGTGAAGAGCCGCGCCAGGTGGCGCGGCGAGGTGTGGGCCACCTCGGCCATGGCGGGCACCGTCCAGTCGGCCTGCGGCTGCTGGCCGATTGCGTCCTGCACCCGGTGCAGCGCGGCGTGCAGGTGATTGCGGTGGTGCAGGAAGGGCGACAGCTCCGGGTCGTGCGCGCCGCGCCGCATCCCCACCACCATGGTCTGCGCCACCTGCGCGGCGATCGCCGGGCCGCAGGTGGCGGCGATGCGGTCCAGCATCAGGTCGATGCCCGTGGTCACGCCCGCGCTGCTGTGCACCGGTCCGTCGGCCACGAACACCCGGTTGGCCACCACGTCGCAACGCGGCTCGGCCGCCTGCAGCTCGTCCAGATGCTGGTGGTGCGTGGTCGCCTGGCGGCCCGCCAGCAGGCCGGCGTGCGCGGCCAGCACCGCCCCGGCGCAGATGGTGACCAGTTCCAGCCGGCCCGCTGCCAGCCGCTGGCCGCGCAGCCAGTGCAGCAGGTCGCGGGCGCCCGCGCTGCCCACGTCGATGGTCTTGCCGGGTTGGCCCAGCAGCACGACCCACGCGGGCTCGCCGGCATTCCAGCGCTCGGGCAGGGGCGCGATCTGCGCCAGCTGCACGCCCACCGAGCCGCGCGTGGTGGGCGCCGGGCCGGCGAACTCGATGCGAAAGCGCTCGGCCTGCCCGGCTGCCACCAGGCACTGGTTGGCGATGCGCAAGGCCTCCGCCGGGCCGGCCCAGTCGAGCACCAGGCTGTCCTCCAGCAACACGAAGACGACGCGGATCAGGCCGCCGGCGGAGGCTGCTGCGGTGGTTCGGACCATGCGTAATCCATCTGCCGCGCCGTGCGCAGCGCCAGTGCGCGGCTGGCCAGGCGCTCGACCAGGTGCAGGCTGAGGTCGATGCCGGCGCTGATGCCCGCCGAGGTGTAGAGCCGGCCGCCCGGCTGCGCCACCCAGCGCACGCCCTCGCGCACCTGCAGCCCCGGGTGCTGGGCGCGCAGGTCGGCGATGTCTTCCCAGTGCGTGGTGGCCCCGCCTTGCCGCAGCACGCCGGCGTCGGCCAGCAGGAAGGCGCCGGTGCAGACGGCCGCCGTGATGCGCGCCCGGGCCGCCGCCCGGGCGATCCAGGCCAGCGTGTCGGAGCAGCGCCGCGCGGCATCCACCACGCCGCCGGGCACGACCAGTACGTCGGGCGGGGCGGCGTCCGCGAAGTCCGCGTCGGGCAGCACCTGCAGGCCGGCGCGGGCGCGCACGGCCTGGCGGGTGCGGGCCACGCAATACACCTCGAACGGCGCCGCCGCGCCGGGCGCCAGCCGCTCGGCCATGCGCACGGCGGTGGTGAAGACCTCGTAGGGGCCGGCCAGGTCCAGCGCCTCGACCTCGTCGAAGGCGAGCAGGGCGACGCGCAGCGGCGGGGCGCCTGCGGGCGTCATGCGGCGGCTCCGGCGCGGGCGAGCGCTTCGTCCACCGTGCAAAGGGTGGCGAAACGGCCGGCCAGCACGGTGGCCGTGCGTGCCTTGATGTCGGCGGCGGCCAGCGGCGTGCCGTCCGGCTGCTGCATGTCGTAGGTCAGGGTGGCGTCGGTCACGTAGTCCACCTCCCAGCCCAGGTCCGACGCATGGCGGGTGGTGGTCTCGCAGCACTGCTCGGTGCGGATGCCGCTCACGATCAGCCGCCCGATGCCGTTGCGGGTGAGCCAGACGTCCAGCCCGGTGCCGACCAGCGCGCTGTGGCGGTGTTTCAGGAACCGGGCGGCTTCGTCGAACGGCGCCAGGCCTTCCAGCGGCCGCACGTGGCCGGATTCGACGGCGAACGGGTTGGAAGGCTCGGCCGGCCCATCGGCATGGAGCACCCGCACGACGCGCACGCCGCGTTCCGCGCAGCCGGCGATGAGCGCGTTTTGCGCGGCCAGGTAGGGCGGCATGTCGCGCTCGGTGGAATAGGGGCGGTGGCGGAACGATTCCTGCGCGTCGATCACAATCAGACAGGTTTTCACGAGAGGGCTCCAGCAGGGTGGGTGTCGAAGCCCAGATTTTTCCGGCGCTGGACGCCGGCGTCCCGCCGCAAGCCGACGGGAATCGATCATTTTCGGACGGATTGTCGTGGGAAGGTGCGCCAGCCGCGGCGGCGAAGATCGGCGCGCACGGGCGGGCTGCGCCAGCGCCCGTGGCGGACCCGGCCGGCCGGACCTGCTTCACACCAGCCGGGCGGCTTCCAGCTCTTTCTTCAGGTAGGCGTAGAAGAGCGGCGCCGCGACCAGGCCGGCGGGGCCGAACACCGCCTCGGCCACGAACATCACCGACAGCAGTTCCCACACGCCCATGTGGGTGCGCAGGCCCACCACCTTGGCGTTGATGACGTATTCGGCCTTGTGGATGAGTATGAGGAAGGCCAGGCACGCGGCGGCGGCCACGGGCGATACCGACAGTCCGACGATGGTGATGACCACGTTGCACAGCAGGTTGCCCACGATGGGCACCAGCCCGGCGACGAAGGTCAGCGTGATGAGGGCCGGCGTGTAGGGCAGGCGCAGGTCCCAGAGCGGCAGCACCAGCACCAGGAAGAGGGCGGTCAGCAGTGTGTTGAACGCGGCGATCCAGAACTGCGCGGCGACGATCTGGCGGAAGGCCTCGCCCAGCAGCGTCACGCGCTGCGACAGGTGGCGCACCAGCGGGCCGCGCAGGCCATGCGGCACGCGCACGGCGGCCAGCGCGCCGATCAGCAGGCCCACGTAGGCGTAGAGCAGGGCGCCCAGCCAGGCGCGGCCGGCCACGGCCAGGGCGCCGGCCTGCGCGCCCAGGTAGCTGGCGATGATGCGCTGGATCTCCTGCGCGCCCTCGGGCAGCTGCGCGGCGATGTCGGCGGGCAGCTTCAGGCGCAGCTCCAGCACCGTGCGGGCCATGAAGTCCAGCAGGTCGCGGTACTGCTGGGGCGCGTCCACCACGTAGGTGCGCGAGTGCGACAGGGCCAGCATCACCGCCAGCACCGGCCCCACCATCACCACCGCCGCGGCGATCACCTCGGCTGGCCGGCGTGCGAGGCGCGTGGCGCCCAGCCGCCCCGCCAGCCAGCGGGTGAGCAGAAAGCCCAGGCACACGCACAGCAGCCCCGGCAGCAGGCCGCGCCACATCACCAGCAGCAGCGTGGCCGCCACCAGCAGGTAGCTGGCGGCGGCCACGCTGCGTGCGACCGGGGGCGCCCCGGGCGCGGCCAGGGCGACGTCGGTGCGGGCGGGCACGACGGGTTCTTTCACACCTTTCTCAGGCCACCACGACGGGCGCGCCGTCCGCGCGTTCGGCGATCCTGCCGATGGCGTACACCGTCTCGCCGGCGGCGCGCAGCGTGGCGGCCGCGGCCTCGGCCGCTTCCGCCGCCACCACCACCACCATGCCGATGCCGTTGTTGAAGGTGCGGTTCATCTCGATGTCGTCGATGCCGGCGGTCTTCTGCAGCCAGGCGAAGAGTTCGGTCTGCGGCCAGCTGCCGGCCTGCAGGTGCGCGGCCAGGCCGTCAGGCAGCACACGCGGGATGTTCTCCAGCAGCCCGCCGCCGGTGATGTGGGCCAGCGCCTTGATGCCGCCGGCCGCCGGCGTGTGCGGGTGCTGGGCCAGGGCGGCCAGCACGTTCTTCACGTAGAGGCGGGTGGGCTCCATGATGGCCTGCTTGAAGGGCTTGCCGTCCAGCGTGGCCGGGGCCGAGTCGCCCGCGCGGTCGATGCACTTGCGCACCAGGCTGAAGCCGTTGGAGTGCACGCCGGCGGAAGCCAGGCCCAGCACGACGTCGCCCGCGGCCACTTCCCTGCCGGTCAGGATCTTCGACTTCTCGACCGCGCCGACGGCGAAGCCCGCCAGGTCGTATTCGCCGGCCGGGTACATGCCGGGCATTTCGGCGGTTTCGCCACCGATCAGCGCGCAGCCCGACAGCTCGCAGCCCCGGGCGATGCCGCCCACCACCGCGGCGGCCGTGTCCACGTCGAGCTTGCCGCAGGCGAAATAGTCGAGGAAGAAGAGCGGCTCGGCGCCCTGCACCAGCACGTCGTTCACGCTCATGGCCACCAGGTCGATGCCGACGGTGTCATGCATGTTCCATTCGAAGGCCAGCTTGAGCTTGGTGCCCACGCCGTCGGTGCCGCTGACCAGCACCGGTTCCTGGTAGCGCTTGGGCACCTCGAACAGCGCGCCGAAGCCGCCGATCCCCGCCAGCACGCCCTCGCGCATCGTCTTCTTGGCCAGCGGCTTGATGCGCTCGACCAGCGCGTCGCCCGCGTCGATGTCGACGCCGGCGTCTTTGTAGGAAATGGGGGTGTTGGAGGCGGAAGAGCTCATGGAATGGAAGGGGCTGGTGGCCCGCGCGGCGGGCCGGAACCGGTGGATTTTAAGCGGCTGGCCGCAGCGGCCCGGCCAATGACCACGCATGGGCCGGGCCGTCCGCGCAGCCGCCGCATGCGGGCGAAAGCGCCCGTGGGCCTGGGCGGCAGCTAAAATCCCTCGCCGCACGCCCGTTTCGAGCCCCGGGGCGGTGCGCGCACTTGCCGGAGGCGAGACGCTCCTGGCGCCTCGCCTCTCGCGGGCTTTCACCCGTCCCGTCCCGGTGCTGGCCCGTCCCGTCCGTTCCGCCGCTTCCGTCCAAGCCCCCGCCGTCCACATGCCTGCCCACCGCCTCCCGCCGCCCCATGCCGCCGCGCCGATCGCATCGCTCGGTCGCGATCGCGTGCGGCGTGCAGTTGCGGGGGCGACCGGGGCGGCCGCCCTGCGGAGTGCCCGCGCATGAAGCAGCTGGCGCTGGACATCGGCCTGGCCCCCGGCCCCACGCTCGACAGTTTCCACGCGGGCGAAAACACCGCAGCGCTGCAGCACCTGCGCCTGGCCGTGGGCGACGGCGCGCCGGCGGCGCCGCGCTCGCCGGTGCCCACCTACCTCTGGGGCGAGCACGGCAGCGGCAAGAGCCACCTGCTGAAGGCCGTGAGCGAGGCCCTGCGCGAGCAGGGCGGCAGCATCGGCTGGCTCGATGCCTCGGTGCGGTTCCCGACCGCCTTCGACGACCGCTGGACCGCCGTGGTGCTCGACGAGGTGCATCTCTACAACACCGCGCAGCAGGCCGCCGCCTTCAACTGGTTCGTCAATGCCATCAGCCCGGCCGTGGGCGCGCCGCGCTGGGTGCTGGCCGCCGGCGACCTGCCCCCGGCCGACCTGCCGCTGCGCGACGACCTGCGCAGCCGCCTGGGCTGGGGCGACGTGTTCCAGCTGCACCTGCTGGACGACGCCGAGCGCCGCGCCGTGCTGCGCGAGGAAGCCGGCGCGCGCGGCATCGCCCTGTCCGAAGAGGTGGTGGGCTTCATGCTGGCCCGCTTCTCGCGCGACCTGGGCAGCCTGATGGAGTTGCTGGGCAAGCTCGACAGCTTCGCCCTGCAGACCCGCCGCGCCGTGACCATTCCGCTGCTCAAGACCATGCTGGAGACCGAGTGAGGGGCGCACCCGCCCCTGCACCCGCGCCCGGCCTCTCACCTGCTACATGACCGATTCGCCCTCCCGCCGTCCGCGCCTCGCCCTGTTCGACCTCGACCACACGCTGCTGCCGCTCGATTCCGATTACGAGTGGGGCGAATTCACCATCCGCCTGGGCTGGTGCGACCGCACCGAGTTCGGCCGCCGCAACGACGCCTTCTACGCCGACTACCAGGCCGGCACGCTGGACGTGCTGGACTACGTGCGGTTCGCCACCGAGGCGGTGCGCCTGCGGGGCCCCGAAGCCAGCCGCGCGGCGCATGACCGGTTCATGCAGGAGGTCATCGCCCCCGCCATCCGGCCCGAGGCGCTGGCGCTCTTGCGCAGCCACCGCGATGCCGGCGACGAGGTGGTCATCATCACCGCCACCAACGAATTCGTGACCGGCCCCATCGCCCAGGCGCTGGGCGTGCAGCACCTGCTGGCCGTCGAGCTGCAGCGCGACGCCAGCGGCTGGATCACCGGCGAGGTGCAAGGCACTCCCTCCATGCGCGAAGGCAAGGTGCGGCGCATGGACGACTGGCTCCAGGCCCGTGGCTGGGGCTGGAGCGATGTGGAAACCACCTTCTACAGCGACTCGCTCAACGACGTTCCCCTGCTGGAAAGAGTCGATCATCCGGTGGCCACCAACCCCGACCCGCGCCTGCGCGCGCTCGCCCAGCAACGTGGCTGGCGCATCCTGGACCTGTTCCCTTCCAACCCATGATCAAGAAGTTCATCGACAAGCTGCTGGGCAAGGACTCCAGCTCCGCCCACGGCGGCAAGCACCGCTTCGGCAAGCGCGAGGAGGTGCCCGCATCCGTGCACGGCATCGACCCCGAACTGGTGGACCGCCGCGCGGCGGACGTGGTCCGCACCTTGAAGGAGGCCGGCTTCGAGGCCTACATCGTCGGCGGCGCCGTGCGCGACCTGCTGCTGGGCCTCAAACCCAAGGACTTCGACGTGGCCACCAATGCCACGCCCGAGCAGGTCAAGGGCCTCTTTCGCCGCGCCTTCATCATCGGCAAGCGCTTTCGCATCGTGCACGTGGTGCACGGCCGGGGGCGCGAGCACGAAGTGATCGAGGTGTCCACCTTCCGCGCCTACCTGGACAACACCGCCATCGAACAGCAGGTCAGCGGCAACGAGAAGACCTCGCGCGCGGCTCTCGCCGGCATGACGCATGCGGTGGACGCCAGCGGCCGCGTGCTGCGCGACAACGTCTGGGGCCCGCAGGACGAGGACGCCACGCGCCGCGACTTCACCGTCAACGCGATGTACTACGACCCGGAAACGCAGGTCGTCGTGGACTACCACAAGGGCATCCAGGACGCGAAGAAGAAGCTGCTGCGCATGATCGGCGACCCGGCCACCCGCTACCGCGAAGACCCGGTGCGCATCATCCGCGCCGTGCGCTTCTCGGCCAAGCTCGCGGGCCTGGGCTTTACCATCGAGCCCAAGACGGCAGGCCCGCTGATCGCCTCGCAGGCCCTGCTGGCCGACGTGCCGCAAAGCCGCATGTTCGACGAGATGCTCAAGCTGCTGCAGACCGGCCATGCCCTCGCCACCATCGCTCAGCTCAAAAAACTGGGCATGGCGACCGGCATCTACCCGCTGCTGGACGTGGTGGTGGAACGCGCCGACACGCCCTTCGTGCAGGCGGCGCTGACCGACACCGACCGCCGCGTGGGCGAAGGCAAGCCGGTGGCCCCGAGCTTCCTCCTGGCATGCGTGCTGTGGCAGGACGTGAAGACCGGCTGGGACCGGCGCCTGGCGCAGCGCGAGCACCCGTTTCCCGCGCTGCAGGGCGCCATCGACGACGTGTTCGACCAGCGCATCGGCGACGTGTCGGGCCGCGGCAAGCTGGCTGCCGACATGCGCGAGATCTGGGTGATGCAGCCGCGCTTCGACAAGCGCGCCGGCACCACGCCGTTCAGCATGGTCACGCACCTGCGCTTCCGCGCGGGCTTCGACTTCCTGCGCCTGCGCGCCGACGTGGGCGAGGTCGAGGAGTCGCTGGCCGAGTGGTGGCAGGAGTTCCAGCAGGCCGACGAGGCGCGTCGCCAGGACATGCTGGACCAGGCCCGCGAGGAGCAGCGCGCCCGCCAGAAGAAGGCCCAGCCGGTGGTGCGCCGCGTGCCCAAGCCGGCAGCGCCTGCCGCGCCGGGCAGCGTGTCCACCGCCAGCCAGCGGGACGAGGGCGTGCTGCCGAGCGACGGCCAGGCCGCAGGCCAGGACGAGCGCGACGCGCAGGACTTCGGCCGGTCTTCGGATGGCGAGTCCGGCAGCGCCCCCAAGAAGCGCCGCCGCCGTCGCCGCAAGCCCGGCAGTGGCGCCGGCGAGGGCGCGGCGCCGGACGCCGGTTCCGGCCCCGCGCACGATTGAGCGGGCGCGGCGTCGGATGACTGCCAGCTCCGCTTCGCCCCACACGCCCGCCATGCCGTCCCCGCCGCTCGCGGCATCCACGCATGCGGCAGGTGTCGCCATCCGGCCGGCCTGGATCGGCCTGGGCGCCAACCTCGGCGATGCGCCGGCCGCGCTGCGGGGCGCGCTGGAGGCCATCGCCCGCTGGCCGGGCAGCCGCGTCGTGCGCGTGTCGTCGCTCTACCGCAGCGCGCCGGTGGACGCGGGCGGCCCTGATTACTTCAACGCCGTGGCCGAGGTGGCAACGCCGTTCGCCCCGCCCGACCTGCTGCAGGCACTGCAGGCCATCGAGCAGGCTGCCGGCCGCAAGCGCCCCTATCGCAATGCGCCCCGCACCCTCGATCTGGACGTGCTGCTCTATGGCGAGGGCGGCGGCGAACGCATCGACACCCCCGCGTTGACCGTGCCCCATCCACGCATGCACGAACGGGCGTTCGTGCTCCATCCCCTGGCCGAGATCGCGCCCTGGCGGGTCGACGTGGCCCAGCTGGCGGCCGTGCAGGGGCAGCGGATCGAGCGGCTGGACGGGCGGTTCTGGGGCTGAAAGGAACGGCCCGAATCTGATCCTGCGACTCAGGCCGGCCAGCCCGATCGGCGCCGGCGCCTCTGCGCCCGCTCAATCCACCTTCGCGCCCGACGCCTTCACCACCTGCTGGTACTTCGCCCGCTCCGATGCCATGAACGCATCGAACTGCTCCGGCGTGGTGGGCACCGGCTCGGCCAGCAGGGCGGCGAAGCGGGTCTTGGTCTCGGGTGCCTTCAGCGCGTCGGTGAACGCCTTGTTCAGCTTGGCGACCACGGCCTTGGGCGTGCCGTGCGGGGCCACCAGGCCCCACCAGGTGTCGATGGAAAAGCCCTTGTACAGGCTCGAGAGCGCGGGCACGCCGGGCAGCATGGGGCTGGGTTCCAGCGAGGTGACGGCCAGCGCCTTGAGCTTGCCGGCGCGGATGTTCGGCGCGGCGGCGGCCAGGTTGTCGATGTTGAAATCGACCTCGCCCGCCAGCAGTGCCAGCTGCGCGGGGCTGGCGCCCCGGTAGGGAATGTGCAGCGCATAGATGCCGGCGCGCTGCTTGAACAGCTCGCCCGCCAGGTGGCCGGCGCTGCCGTTGCCGCCGCTGCCGTAGTTGAGCTTGGCGGGGTTCGCCTTGGCGTAGGCGACCAGGTCTGCCAGCGAGTGGATGTTCAACTGCTCGGCGCGCGCGGCGTTCACCACCACCACGTTGGGCACGCGCACCATCTGCGTGATGCCGACGAAATCCTTGGCGGCGTCGTAGGGCATGCGGGTGTAGAGCCAGGGGTTGACGGCATGCGTGGCGGTGGCCGAAATACCGATGGTCAGCCCGTCCGGCGCGGCCTTGGCCACCACGTCGGCGCCGATGTTGCCGCCCGCGCCGGGCTTGTTGTCGATCACCACCACGCCCAGAGCGTCGCGCACCCGTTCGGCCAACGCGCGTGCGGTGGCGTCGATCGGGCCACCGGGCGCGTAGGGCACGACGAGGCGAATGGGCGCGTCCTGCGCGAAGGCGAGCGGAGCGGCGAGGGAGCCAGCCAGAGCGGTGGCGCCAAGGAGGAGGGTTCTGCGGTTCATGAGCGGGGCCCTGGTACGTTGGAGAGGCATGGAAAAACGGAAGATGCGCGGCCGCCGGAGGCCGCCACGCGGGGTGCGCTGTCTGGCAGGGGCGGGGCCGCCGCTGCCGCGACGAGCGACCGCAAGCGAAAGGGATTGTCCGCTGCCTGATGCCCGTGCGGGGAGCCGGGCA
This sequence comes from Acidovorax sp. FG27, assembly GCF_040365715.1. Classification (NCBI taxonomy): domain Bacteria; kingdom Pseudomonadati; phylum Pseudomonadota; class Betaproteobacteria; order Burkholderiales; family Comamonadaceae; genus Acidovorax; species Acidovorax sp. FG27. The sequence continues at coordinate 757,090 of NZ_BAABVY010000009.1, read as the reverse complement.
GGCCTTGGCTTTTGGCTGCGGCCTCCGGTCCCGCTCCACGGAACGCGCCGGCCCGGGCGATCAGCCGGCGTGCTTGTCGGCTTCCGAGGTGAAGGCATCGGCGAAGAAGTCGTCCGGCGGCAGGCCGCGCGCGGCGGTGTAGGCGGCGCGGGCCGACTCGACCACGACGGGCGCGCCGCAGGCATACACCTGGTGGCCCGACAGGTCGGCGAAGTCGTCCAGCACGGCCTGGTGCACGAAGCCGGTGCGGCCGGTCCAGGCGTCTTCCGGCAGCGCATGCGACACCACCGGCACGTAGCGCAGCTGCGGCATGTCGGCCAGGCGCTCGCGCAGCCAGGCGTCCAGGTACAGGTCGCCCGGGCGGCGGCCGCCCCAGTAGAGCGTGGTGGGCCGCTCGATGCCCTTGAACCGCATGTGCTCGATCAGCGCCTTGACGGGCGCGAAGCCGGTGCCCGAGGCCAGCAGCACGATGGGCTTGTCCGAGTCCTCGCGCAGGAAGAAGCTGCCGAACGGGCCTTCGATCCGCAGGATCTCCTTTTCCTTCATGCCGGTGAAGACGTGGTCGGTGAAGCGCCCGCCTGGCATGTGGCGGATGTGCAGCTCCACGCCCGGCGCCTCGGCCTGGCTGTGCGGTGCGGTCGCCATCGAATAGGCGCGCCGGGCGCCGTCCCTCAGGATGAATTCGATGTACTGGCCGGCGTGGTAGCGGAAGGTGTCCGCCGCCGGCAGCTGCAGCCGCACGATCATCACGTCGTGAGAGGCGCGGGTGAGCGACGACACGCGCACCGGCAGCTTCTTGATCGGGAAAGCGCTCTCGTCGGTGACGTGGCGCGACTCCAGCACCACGTCGGTCAGCGGCTGCGCGCAGCAGGTCAGCACGAAGCCGGCGTCGGCCTCGGCGGGCGAGAGCGCCTTGGCCTGGTGGTCGCCGTGCACCACCGAGCCGCTGAGCTTCTTGCATTTGCACGAGCCGCAGGCGCCGTCCTTGCAGCCGTAGGGCAGGCCGACGCCGCTGCGGATGGCCGCCGCCAGGATGGATTCGCCCGCCTGGGCCGTGAAGGTGCGCCCGCTGGGCTGCACGCTGATCTGGACTGCCGCCGCTGCGGTCTCTGCGCTCGTCATGGTGTGGGTATCCTCGGGTTCTCTGCGGCGCGGTGCCGGTCGCATCGCGTTCTTCTCAGCTCGACGGACTTTCGATTTTGCCTTCAAACCAGAACCCCCTCGGCGCCCTGCCGGTGCGCTTTCGGCGCCAGCGCGTGCTCATCATCGGCTGCGGCGACGTGGGGCTGCGCGCGGCGCGTGCGCTGGGCGCGCAGGCGGGGGGGCCCCGGCCTCGCGTGCTGGCGCTCACCTCCAGCCCCGGGCGGGCGCCCGCGCTGCGGGCGGCGGGCATCGTGCCGCTGGTCGGCAACCTCGACCACTTCGCCACGCTGCGGCGGCTGTCGGGCCTGGCCACGCGGGTGCTGCACCTGGCCCCGCCGCCGGGTGAGCGCGACTGCGGCCCCGAATGGTGGCGCGACAACCGCACCGTGGCGCTGGCGCGCGCGCTGCGCCTGCGCACGCTGCCGGCGGCCCTGGTGTACGGCTCCACCAGCGGGGTGTATGGCGACTGCGGCGGCGCGCTGGTGACCGAGGCCCGCCCGGTGGCGCCCGCCACGCCCCGCGCCCAGCGCCGCGTGAACGCGGAGCGCGCCGTGCGCCACCTGGGCCGCGCCGGCGTGCGTGCCAGCATCCTGCGCATTCCGGGCATCTACGCGCCCGACCGCGAGGGCGGCACGCCCGAGGCCCGGCTGCGGCGCGGCACGCCGGTGCTGGCGCCCGAGGACGACGTGTTCACCAACCATATCCATGCCGACGACCTGGCGCGGGCCTGCGTCGCGGCCCTGTGGCGCGGCCGGGCCCAGCGCTGCTACCACGCCAGCGACGACAGTCACATGAAGATGGGCGACTACTTCGACCTGGCGGCCGACCTGTACGGCCTGCCGCGCCCGCCGCGCGTGGCGCGCAGCGCCGCCCAGCAGTCGCTGCCGGTGTCGCTGCTGAGCTTCATGGGCGAATCGCGGCGCCTGAACGCCACCCGCATGGCGCGGGAGCTGCGGGTGCCGCTGCACTATCCGACCGTGGCCCAGGGCCTGCGCGGGCAGCGAGCCTGAGTGGGCACAGGGGCCGGCAGCGCACGCACGCGCCGGCACCCGGCCTTGCCTACCGGGGGTAGATGTTGCCCTGCCGGTCGTAGCAGCGGAACACGTTGCACTGCGTGATCTCGGCCGGCCGCACGGGCACCGGGCGGGGGGGCACCACGACCACCGGCGGCCCGTAGTAGGGGGGCGCATAGCCTGGCGCCGTGGGGTAGGGCGTGGCGTAGGCCGGCCGCCCGGCACGCGCCCGTTCGGCCTCCAGGTACTGCGCCGGGCCCAGGCAAGCCTGGTCGGCCTGGCGCTGCGCCGCGTCGAGCCGCGTGGCCTCGTCCACCATGCCCCGGCCCAGGGTGGCGGTCACTTCCTGCAGCTGGCGGCGGGCGCTGCGGCAGGCGGCCGACTGGGACGGGTCGGGAGCGGCGTCGTGGCGGGGCTGGGCGCGGCGTTCGCGGGCGTCCCGGGCGTCCCGGGCGTCCTGGAGCCGCTGCTGTTCGGCTTCGGCCTGCAGGCGCTCCTGCCGGCGCTCCAGCGCCTGGGCCGCCTGTTCGCGCTCCTGCCGGATTTCCTCGTCCGTCTTGCGCGGCTCCACCTCGCGGGTGGCTGCGCCGCTGCCGCAACGGCCGTCGGTGTAGGTCACCTTGCCCGTGGCCGGGTCGGTGCAGCGCAGCACCTGGGCCTGGGCGGCCCCGTGCAGCGCCAGCCCAGCCGCCAGCACGGTGGCCATGGCCGTGACTTTGGCCAGGCGCGGGCGCCGGGCGATGGGGCGGCGGGGGATGGACGGCATGGTCGGCTCGTGGGACGCGTGGGACGCGTGGGGATGGGCGGGAGGGCGGCGGGGAGTGGACGGGCGGGGCGGGTGGGCCGTCAGCGCCAGTCGGGCTTGGGCGTTCCGCCGCCGCGGCGGCGGTTGTTTTCCATGTCTTCCCACGCGCGGCGGTTGCGCTCGGCCTCTTCGCGGCGGTTGCGTTCGACGTCGGGGTTGGGGTGGGGCGGCAGCCGGTTGGCGTTGCGCTGCACGTCGTCGGCGCGGCGGCGTTCGAATTCGCGCCGCTCCGCCTCGCGCCGTGCGTCGTCGTTGCGGCGGCGGTCGTCGGCACGGCGGTCGGCCTCGCGGCGGTCCGCGTCGCGGCGCATGGCGTCGCGGCGCTCGTCGTCGCGCCGGCGGGCCTCCCACGCCTGGCGGTCGCGGCGCTCGCGCCAGTCGTCGTAGCCGGGCCGCTGGGTGTAGATCGGCACCGGCACGACCGTGGGGTTGGAGTAGATGTAGCGCGGCGATTCGTACACCGTCACCGACGAACTGGTGGAAGGGTAGCCGCCATACGGATAGCTGCCGCCGGAGTAGCCCGCGCTCGGGTAGCTGCCCGCGGGCGGGTAGTAGCCGCCCTGGTCGTAGTAGGGGTCGCCGGGCATGGCCGCGCAGCCCACGAAGAGGCTGGCCAGGGCCGGGGCGGCGGCCAGTCGGAGCAGGGAGGGAAGATGGCGCATGGCTGTCTCTTTCTGGTGGGCGCGCGCAGTGCGCTGGGAAGGACGGCGGCCGCGGCCGCCAGGGCGCGCCTGCTGATGGAGCCCGTCTGACGCGCTGCCAGCCATTTTGGTTGACTCCGGCGGGCGGGCTTTGTCGGGCTTTGCCGGGTCTTCATGGTCGTGTCCGGATGTGGACACGCCGGGCCTGAGGCCCTCGGGACGAGGCACGGCTGCGCCGGGCGACGCGCGCCGTCTCGCGGCACCGAAGGCAGCTGGCAGGAATGGAGAGCGCCGGGCCCTGCGGCGCTCATCGGAAAATGCTATCTTTATAATAGCTAAAGGCCCATGTGTATCAACCGCTGGAGGCCGATTGGGCTTTGAAAGCAGTGCCCGCACCGGCCCGGCGCGTGCGGCCGTGGCGCGGGGTGGCGGGCTCGTCGACGCCGTCTCAGGCCGCCAGCACGCGGCGCATGGTCTCGGCCAGATCCTCGGCGACGAACTTGGCCACGTAGCCGTCGGCCCCCACGCTGCGCACGTGGTCTTCATTGGCCGATCCCGACAGGGAGGAGTGGATCACCACCGGGATGTGCTTGAGCTTGGGATCCTGCTTGATGTTGCGCGTCAGGGTGAAGCCGTCCATCTCGGGCATCTCCAGGTCGGTCAGCACCAGCGACACGCGGTCGGCCACGGTCTTGCCTTCGGCCTCCGCGCTGCGGGCGATGGCGTTGAGCCGGTCCCACGCCTCCTTGCCGGACTTGGTCATCTCGTAGGGCGCGTGCAGCGCCTGCAGCTCCTGCTCGATGAGCGAGCGCGCCACGAAGGAGTCGTCGGCCGCCAGGATGATGGTGCCGGGCTTGAGCTTCAGCTTGGGGCCGATCTTGGAGGCGTCGACCTGGTGCGTGTCGGAGGGCGACACCATCTGCAGGATGGCCTCCACGTCCAGCACCTGCGCCAGGCGCGAGCCGTCGGTGTTGCCGTCCAGCCGGGCGATGCTGGTGACCAGCTTGCCGCCCGTGCCGCTGCTTTCGGCCGACAGCACCTGCTTCCAGTCCAGCCGCACGATGTCTTCCACCGATTCGACCGCGAACGCCTGCGTGGTGCGGGCGTATTCGGTGACCAGCATGATGTTCAGGCCGGTCTGCGGCTTGCAGCCGACGATGGAGGGCAGGTCCAGCACCGGGATGATCTGGCCGCGCAGGTTGACCACGCCCAGCGAATGCGGCGTCGACCCCGCGATGGGCGTGATGTTGGGCATGGCCACGATCTCGCGGATCTTGAACACGTTGATCCCGAACAGCTCGGACTTGCCCAGCGCCTCGTCCTGCCCCAGGCGGAACAGCAGCAGCTCGAACTTGTTGGTTCCGGTAAGGTTGGTCCGCTCGTCGATTTCCTGCTGCACGGCCTTCATGGCATTTCCTTGGTAATTGTGTACCTTTGTAAATTCTAGGGGCGAAGCGCGGGCAGCGGTGCCGCGATCTGGCGGATTTCCGCAGCTTGCCGGTTTCACCCGGGGGTAGGTCGTGCGGCTGTGGCGGTCGGGCGACAGCGCGGGGCGCCGTCAGCGGCCGATGGCGACCGGCGCCGCCGGCCGGGGGCGGCCTACACGACCCCCGCCGCCCGCCATTCGCCCAGGCGCTCGCAGCCGATGCCCCAGTCGGCCAGCACTTCCTCGGTGTGCTGCCCCAGGGCCGGCGGCGCGCGGCGCAGCACGGGCGGGGTGGCCGACAGGCGCAAGGGGCTGGCCACGGTGGCGATGCGGTCGATGCCGTCGCCCGCCGCCGGTCGGGGGGCGGGGCCGTCACCGGGGCCTTCGCTCCAGCGGGGCAGCTCCACCCGCAACCCGCGGGCGCGCACCTGCGGGTCGTCGAATGCCTGGGCCACGTCGTTGATGGGGCCGCAGGGCACGGCCTTGTCCTCCAGCAGCGCCACCCAGTCGGCGGTGCTGCGCGTGCGGGTGACGGCTTCCATCAGCGGAATGAGGGTGGCGCGGTACTGCACGCGCAAGGTGTTGGTGGCAAAGCGCGCGTCTTGTGCCCACTGCGGCTGGCCGGCGGCGGCGCAGAAGCGGGCGAACTGCCCGTCGTTGCCGATGGCCAGCAGCATGTTGCCGTCGGCCGTGGGGAAGTCCTGGTAGGGCACCAGGCTGGGGTGGCTGTTGCCCATGCGGCCGGGCGCCTGGCCCGTGGCCAGGAAGCCGGCCGCCTGGTTGGCCAGCACGGCCATGCCCACGTCCAGCAGTGCCATGTCGATGTGCTGGCCTTCGCCGGTGCCGTTCGTGGCGTTGTCGCGCACGTGCAGGGCGGCCAGGATGGCGTTGCTGGCGTAGAGGCCGGTGAACAGGTCGATGACGGCCACGCCCACGCGCAGCGGGCCGCCGCCGGGGGCGTCGTCGGCGCGGCCGGTGATGCTCATGAGGCCGGTCATGGCCTGCACCATCAGGTCGTAGCCGGCGCGCTCCGCGTAGGGGCCGGTCTGCCCGAAGCCGGTGACCGAGCAGTAGATGAGGCGCGGGTTCAGCGCCCGCAGGCTGGCATGGTCGAGGCCGTACTGCCGCAGGCCGCCAACCTTGAAGTTCTCCACCACCACGTCGGCCTGCAGCGCCATCTGGCGGATGAGCTGCTGGCCTTCGGCCGTGGCGATGTCGATGGTGATGGAGCGCTTGTTGCGGTTGCAGGCCGTGAAGTAGGCGGCCTGGTCGGTGTCGTTGCCGTCCGCATCGCGCAGGAAGGGCGGGCCCCAGTGCCGCGTGTCGTCGCCGACGCCGGGGCGCTCCACCTTCACCACGTCCGCGCCCAGGTCCGCCAGCACCTGGGTGCACCAGGGCCCGGCCAGCACGCGCGAGAGATCGAGCACGCGGATGCCGGCCAGTGCGCCTGCAGGGGTGGAAGCGGGGGATGTCATGCGGTGTACAGCGGCTGGTTGAGGATGAAAACGGCCTGCAGCGCTTGTGAATAAAGCGCGTGAAGCTATCAACTTAGTAGCAAATCGGCATCAGAACGCCGCCAGCCCGGTTTGTGCCCGGCCCAGGATCAGCGCGTGCACGTCGTGCGTGCCTTCATAGGTGTTCACCACTTCCAGGTTGACCAGGTGGCGCGCCACGCCGAACTCGTCGCTGATGCCGTTGCCGCCCATCATGTCGCGGGCCAGGCGGGCGATGTCCAGCGCCTTGCCGCAGTTGTTGCGCTTGATGATGGAGGTGCCTTCGACCGACGCGATGCCCTCGTCCTTCATGCGGCCGAAGCGCAGCGCCGCCTGCAGGCCCAGGGCGATCTCGGTCTGCATGTCGGCCAGCTTCTTCTGGATGAGCTGCGTGGCGGCCAGCGGGCGGCCGAACTGCTTGCGGTCCAGCGTGTACTGGCGGGCGGTGTGCCAGCAGAATTCGGCCGCGCCCATCGCGCCCCAGGCGATGCCGTAGCGGGCGCTGTTCAGGCAGGTGAAGGGGCCCTTCAGGCCCTGCACTTCGGGGAAAGCGTTCTCTTCGGGCACGAAGACGTCGTCCATCACGATCTCGCCGGTGATGCTGGCGCGCAGGCCCACCTTGCCGTGGATGGCCGGGGCCGAGAGGCCCTTCATGCCCTTTTCCAGCACGAAGCCGCGGATGGGGCCGACGGCGCCGCCTTCGGAAACTTCCTTGGCCCAGACCACGAAGACGTCGGCCACCGGGCTGTTGGTGATCCACATCTTGGTGCCCTTGAGCTTGTAGCCGCCAGCGGTCTTGTAGGCGCGGGTGGCCATGCTGCCGGGGTCGGAGCCGTGGTCGGGCTCGGTCAGGCCGAAGCAGCCGATCCATTCGCCGCTGGCGAGTCGGGGCAGGTACTTCTGCTTTTGCGCTTCGGTGCCGAATTCGAAGATCGGCACCATCACCAGCGAGCTTTGCACGCTGGCCATCGAGCGGTAGCCCGAATCGACCCGCTCCACCTCGCGGGCGATGAGGCCATAGGCCACGTAGCCCAGACCCGGGCCGCCGTACTGTTCGGGAATGGTCGGGCCCAGCAGGCCGACTTCGCCCATCTCGCGGAAGATGCTGGTGTCCATCTTCTCGTGGCGGAACGCGTCCAGCACGCGGGGCGCGAGCTTGTCCTGGCAGTAGGCCGCCGCGGCGTCACGGATGGCGCGCTCGTCGTCGCTGAGCTGCTGGTCGATGAGGAAAGGGTCGTCCCATTGAAAGCGGGCGTGGGCCATGGTGTGTCTCCGGAGTCGAGGTTGGAAAATGAGGCTCCAGACATGCCGTGATGGCATGGTGGGAGCGGTTGGAGGCCATCGTAGGCAATGCCACCCTCGATGGCAAACGACTTGTTTTCATCAAGAAATGCGTGAATGGAATGTCTGGGGAATCTCTGGGGGCTGTCTGGGTTTAAGCTTGCAGGCATGCACCGGCATCTTCCATCCACCCAGGCACTGGCTTGTTTCGAGGCCGCGGCGCGCCATGAAAGCTACACCCGGGCCGCGCAGGAGCTGTCGCTCACGCAGAGCGCGGTGTCCCGGCAGATCCTTGCGCTGGAGGAATGGCTGGGCGTGCCGCTCTTTCGGCGCACCCGCCACGGCGTGGTGCTGACGCCCGCCGGCTCGCGCTATGGGCGGCAGGTGGCGCGCTGGCTGCAGGGGCTGGAGCGCGACACGCTCGACGTGATGTCCCACCAGGGCCGGGGCGGGGCGCTGTCGCTGGCGGCGGTGCCGACCTTCGCCACACGCTGGCTGATCCCGCGGCTGCCCCGGCTGGCCGCCCTGCATCCGGAGATCGTCGTCCACATCGACACCCGCACGCGCCCGTTCCTCTTTGCCGACACCACCTTCGACGCGGCGCTCTATGCCGGCACGCCCGAGCAGATCGCCCAGTGGCCCGGAGTGCAGGTGCAACTGCTGATGCGCGAAGACGTGGTGCCGGTCTGCAGCCCGCGCCTGCTCGCCTCCGCCGCCGCCCGGGGGCCGGGCCGGGCGCACCAGCCCGTGGCGGCCGAGGCGCTGGCGCAGCTGCCGCTCCTGCAGCAGAGCACGCGGCCGCTGGGCTGGCAGCAATGGTTCGCCGCGCAGGGGGTGGACGCGCCACGCGCGCTGGACGGGCCGCGCTACGAGCTGTTCTCGATGCTGGCCGTGGCCGCCACCCATGGCCTGGGCGTGGCGCTCATGCCGCCGATGCTGATCGAGGCCGAGATCGCCCGGGGTGAGCTGGTGGTCGCCTGCGCCAGGCCGCTGCGGGGCGAGCGCGCCTACTACCTGGTCAGCCCGGCCCAGGCCCAGTCGCCCGTGCTCGCGGCGTTTTCCGCCTGGTTGCAGGACAACGCCGCGACTTGAACGCCCTGGTGCCGAAAGCGCGCCTTGGCCGGTTGCAACCCCTGGCGGGCGGCACTACCCTGTGGACGTAGAGCCACATTTCTAAGTTCAAAGTCCCAAGGAGCCGTGTCCATGTCCGCCATCCCGTCCACCTACCATGCCCCCACGTTCGAGCCCACCCTGGACGAGATCGAGACCCTGAAGCAACTGGAGCTGGGGCGCGGCATCAGCATTCCGGAAGCGCTCAAGCACCATCTGTCGGGCCGCCTGCTGGATTGGAAGCTGATCGCCCGCACGCCGGGCGGCGACCTGCAGATCACCGATGCCGGCCGCGACATCATCAAGCGGCAGAACAACTGAGCGCCGCCGATGCCGCGGCGGCCCACCGCCGCCAACGCCCGCATGCGTGCCGTCCCTCGTCTCAAGACATCGGACGGCTTTTTTTCGCCTGCGGCTTCCGTGTGGGGCAAGTGGGGGCTGCAGCGGAAGGCGCAGGCCGGCAGGCGCCGTCGTCCTACAACCTGGCTCCATCGCGGCAGCTAAATTTCCCTGGCGGTCGGAAAGCCTTGGTGCGCCGGCCGACCTCGTCGCCGCGCTGCAGCAAGGCCTGCTGCCCTCCACCGGATCGCCGGTCGATCCGGAGGCAGCTCAGGCCCTGCAGCCCGACGACCGTATCGTCCACCAGCGTCGTCTTGCCGGTCACGACCCATTCTTTCGTTCACCCCTATTGAAGGAGCGACCCAATGAAGAAAGTCCTGACCGTGGTGGCTGGATTCATGCTGTTCTCCAGCGTCAGCATCGCCTACTTGGCCGCTTCGGTCATGTACGGCGTATGAGGCGGGGAACGGATCCATCCGGCTGCAACCCGCGCGACGCCACGCTGCTTCCTCTTTCCATGACTTCAGCATTCCCTCAGCCGACACCACGGGCCGCCGCCGCCGGCGGCATTCCGGGCCAGCCTGTGGAGCCCGACGTACCCGGGCCCGCGCCGGAGCCGGCCGATACCCCTCCCTACGTCCGCTTCGCGATGGTTCGGTAGGCGCAGGCCCCGCTGCGCCGGGAATCGGGCAGCGAAAGCACGCGGTACGACGCAGGCCCTGGGGCCCGGCACCTCAGCCGCGCACGCCGCGGCGGCCGCCCGTGTGGCCTTCCAGCGCGATCCGCACACGCCGCGCCAGGTCGCCCATGCCGTAGGGCTTCTTCAGCACGTCGAACTCCGCGCCTTCCGACACGTCGCTGATGTTGCCGTCGCCGGCATAACCGGTGGTCAGCAGGATGGCGATGCGCGGGTTGCGCCGCCGTATCTCGCGCGCCAGCATGAACCCGTTCATGCCCCCGGGCATCAGCACGTCGGAAAACACGAGGTCGGGCACCAGCGGGTCGTCCTTGGCGTCGAGCCGCGCAAGGGCCTGCGCAGCATCGGTGGCGATCTCGACCTGGTAGCCCAGGCTTTCCAGCATCGCGCCCGCCAGGTCCGCCACTTCCTGGCGGTCGTCCACCACCAGCACGCTTTCGGTGCCGCCCCGCTCGGCAGGCTTGTCTTCCGGCGCGGGCATCTGCAGGCTCATCGGCTTGCCGGTGGCCGGGAAGTAGAGGCGTACCGTCGTGCCCACCCCCACTTCGGAATAGATGCTGACCGTGCCGCCCGACTGCTTGGCAAAGCCATACACCATGGACAGGCCCAGGCCCGTGCCCTTGCCCTCGGGCTTGGTGGTGAAGAAAGGGTTGACCACCTGCTTGATCAGCTCGGGTGGAATGCCTTCGCCCGTGTCCGTGATGGAGATCGCCACGTACCGCCCGGGCTGCAGGCCGCCGAAGGCCACCACGTCCGCGCCGGTCACCTCCACGTTGCCGGTCTGTATCGTCACCTCGCCGCCGTCTGGCATGGCGTCGCGCGCATTGGTCACGATGTTGATGATGGCCGATTCCAGCTGGGTCGGGTCCACCTGGCAATTGCCCAGGTCATCGGCCAGCTCCATCTTCAGCACGATGCGATCGCTGAGCGTCTCCTCCATCATGGCGCGGATGTTCTCGGCCGTGGCATTCAGATTGATGGGCCGGCCCTCCAGCCGCTGCTTGCGCGCGAATGCAAGCAGCTGCTGCGTCAGCGTGGCGGCGCGCTTCACGGCCTCGGTCGCGCTGCCCACACTGCTCAGCACGGCCTCGGCGTCCTTGCCGGACTGGATGCGGCGCTTGGCGATCTCCAGGTGCCCGGAGATGACCTGCAGCAGGTTGTTGAAATCGTGCGAGATCCCGCCCGTCAGCTGGCCCAGCGCTTCCATCTTCTGGGCCTGCGCCAACGCCAGCTCCGCATCGCGGCGCCGGCTCACGTCGAGCTGCGAGGCGAAGAAATACACCAGCTGCTGGTTCTTGTTGTAGACCGGCGAGACGAACAGGGCATTCCAGAACGAGGAGCCGTCCTTGCGGTAGTTCAGGATCTCGGTCGTGAATTCACGGCGGTTGGCGATGGCCTCGGACAGCGCGCTCACGGTGGATCGGTCGGTGCCGGGCCCCTGCAGGAAGCGGCAGTTGGTGCCCAGGATCTCCTCGCGCGTGTAACCCGTCATCGACAGGAACGCCCGGTTCACGAACACGATCGGGTTGTCGTGCTGGCGCGGATCGGTCACCAGCATCGGCATGCGGGTGGTTTCGATGGCGGTGAAGAAGATGTCGTCTTCGTGGTCCCGCAAGGTGCGGACATCGGACCCCGCCATGGACACCTCGGGCGCCCGCGAGCCGTGGATGGGTGGCTTTTCGTCGTGCGAATTCATGCCGCATTAGATCAGTGCCCGCCATGGTTCGCGTAGGCGCTGGCGCTGTTTAGTCTGTCGGCGCTAGCCGTGCGAACGAGACGAACCAGCGCGGCGACAAAGAGCAAGGGAAGGGGGCGACGACGATGCCAGGGCATGCCTGAACGGTCGCAATGCGTTGGTGAACCACCGGCTGCAAGCCATGGTGCCCGGGGCCGGAATCGAACCGGCACGCCTTGCGGCGGGGGATTTTGAGTCCCCTGCGTCTACCAATTCCACCACCCGGGCGACGCAAAAATCAAAGAGACGAATTATGGCACAGTAGCATCATATGAAGACCTATCCCACCATCGAGGACGCCATCGGCCGCACGCCGCTGGTGGCGTTGCAGCGCATCGGCGCGGCGGACAACCAGGCGCGGGGCAACGTCGTGCTGGGCAAGCTGGAAGGCAACAATCCGGCGGGTTCGGTGAAGGACCGGCCGGCGTTGTCGATGATCCGCCGGGCCGAGGAGCGGGGCGAGATCCAGCCCGGCGACACCTTGATCGAGGCGACCTCGGGCAACACCGGCATCGCGCTGGCGATGGCCGCGGCGGTGCGCGGCTACCGCATGGTGCTGGTGATGCCGGAGGACCTGTCCATCGAGCGGGCGCAGACCATGAAGGCGTTCGGCGCCGAACTGATCCTTACCCCCAAGAGCGGCGGCATGGAATACGCGCGCGACCTGGCGGACACCATGGTGGCGCAAGGCAAGGGCCGGGTGCTCGACCAGTTCGCCAATTCCGACAACCCGCGCATCCATTACGAAACCACCGGCCCCGAGCTGTGGGAGCAGACCGAAGGCCGCATCACCCACTTCGTCAGCGCCATGGGCACCACCGGCACCATCACCGGCGTGTCGCGGTTCCTGAAGGAAAAGAACCCGGCGATCCAGATCATCGGCGCGCAACCCAAGGAGGGCTCGCGCATTCCGGGCATCCGCAAGTGGCCCGAGGAATACCTGCCCAAGATCTACGACCCCCGGGCGGTGGATGAAACCATCAGCGTCGGGCAGGACGACGCCGAAGACATGTGCCGCCGCCTGGCGCGCGAGGAGGGCATCTTCGGCGGCATCTCCGCCGCCGGTGCCTGCTGGGCGGCGCAGGAGATCGCCCGCCGCGAGCAGGGCGCGACCATCGTCTTCGTCGTGTGCGACCGGGGCGACCGGTACCTGTCCACCGGCGTCTTTCCGGCGTGAGCGGCCGGGCCGTCCGGGTGGGGTCGACGCCCGGGTTGGATGGCCAAATCGCCCTCCCGCGCTTACCAAAAGGGCGCCTCATGCTACTGATTCAGTAGCGTTCGGCATCTCGGCACGAGGTTCTCTCCATGGTGTACGAAACACGGTTCTGCACGCACTGCGCCACGGCGCTCGCGCCCATCACGCTGGAGGAAGACAGCGGCCCGACGGAGCGGCTTCGCTGCCCGGCCTGCGGATGGACGCACTGGAACAACCCCACGCCGGTGCTGGCCGCCATCGTGGAGTACGAGGGCCGGGTGCTGCTGGCGCGCAACGCGGCCTGGTCGGGCAGGGCGTTCGGGCTGATCACCGGCTTCATGGAGGCCGGGGAAAGCCCGCAGGAAGGCATCGCGCGCGAGATCAAGGAAGAAACCCAGCTCGACGTGGACACCGCGGCCGGCGGGTTGCAGCTGGTGGGCGCCTACCCGTTCGTGCGCATGAACCAGGTCATCATCGCCTACCACGCGGTGGCGCGCGGAAGCATCCGCCTGTCGCCGGAGCTGGTGGAGTACCGGCTGATCGATCCGGCATCCGTCATCTGCTGGCCCGCGGGGACGGGGTACGCCCTGGCCGACTGGCTGCGCCGGCGCGGCATCGAGCCGCGCTTCGCGGATTTCCAGGCACCGCGCAGCGCGGAAGATCCGGCCTGACGAGCGGGGCGGTCATTCGGGCGCGCCCTAAAATCACGCATTACGTCCAGGAAACACGATGCACATCCACCAGGAAATCGACACCCGCGGGCTCAATTGCCCGCTGCCCATCTTGAAGGCCAAGAAGGCCCTGGCCAGCATGGGCAGCGGCCAGTTGCTCAAGGTGCTGGCGACCGACGGCGGCTCGCTGCGTGACTTCCAGGCATTCGCCAAGCAGACCGGCAACGAGCTGGTCGAGCAGCAGACGGTGGGGGACGAATTCATCCACGTGCTGCGCCGGCGTTGAGCGCCGCCGAAAAAAAGGCCCGCTGCATGCGGGCCTTGTCGTTTCCGGTCGGTGAGTGACTCAGAGATCCAGGCTCTTGAGGTACTTGCGGAAGTCGGCGCCCAGCTGGGGATGTTCCAGCGCCAGCTCGACGTTGGCCTCCAGGAAGCCTTCCTTGCTGCCGCAGTCGTAGCGCTTGCCGTCGTAGCGGTAGGCGAACACCTTCTCGCGGCGCATCAGCGCGGCGATGCCGTCGGTCAGCTGGATCTCGCCGCCCACGCCACGCGGCAGGGCCGCGATCTCGCGGAACACGCCCGGCGTGAGGATATAGCGGCCGGCCACGCCCAGGCGAGAAGGCGCGTCTTCCGGCGCGGGCTTCTCGACCATGTGCGACAGCTCCAGCAGGCGGTCGTTGACCGGCTTGCCGGCCACGATGCCGTAGCGCCGCGTGTGTTCGTCAGGCACTTCCTGCACCGCCAGGATGGTGGCCTGCCATTCGGCGAACTGCTCCACCATCTGCTTGAGCACCGGCGGCTTGCCGACCATCAGGTCGTCGGCCAGCAGCACGGCGAAGGGGTCGTTGCCGACCACGCTGTGCGCGCAGTACACGGCGTGGCCCAGGCCCAGGGCCTTGGGCTGGCGGATGTAGATGCACTCCATGTCGTCCGGCACGATGGAGCGGGCCAGCGACAGCAGCTCGTCCTTGCCCTTGGATTCCAGCTCCGATTCCAGCTCGTAGGCGGTGTCGAAGTGGTCCGGAATGGCGCGCTTGTTGCGGCCGTTGATGAAGATCATCTGCCGGATGCCGGCGGCATAGGCTTCCTCGACGGCGTACTGGATCAGCGGCTTGTCCACGACGGGCAGCATCTCCTTGGGCTGCGCCTTGGTGGCTGGCAGGAAGCGGGTGCCCAGGCCTGCGACGGGGAAGACGGCCTTGCGGATCGTTGCGGTGGAATCGTTCATGCAGTGCGTTCTCGGTGATGAAATTCGGGGGGGCATCATACGGGTGAGGGGCGTCACGTTATGTAGTCGATTGCGCCAAAGCGCAGGAGCGGCTCTCGGCTTCCGGCGCGTATGCGGCCCCATATCTGTTCTGCAGGACGCGCCGCCCAGCCGGCGGGCGGCGCGTCACCCAAGCTGCGGCCCGTCAGCCCAGCCGTGCTAGCTGGTCCTGCAAGCGCGAGAGCGTCGCGCCGAAGTCGGCCACGCGCTCTTTCTCCTGGTCGATGACGGCGGGCGGCGCCTTGGCGACGAAGGCCTCGTTGGACAGCTTGGCGCCGGCCTTGGCGATCTCGCCCTCGATGCGGGCCACTTCCTTCGAAAGGCGCGCCTTCTCGGCCGCCACGTCGATCTCCATGTGCAGGCACATGCGCGCCTCGCCCACCACGGCCACGGGCGCGGCCTGGGCGGCGGCGGCCCAGGCAGCCTCGTCGTCGAACACCTTGACCTCGCTCAACTTGGCCAGCGCCTGCAGCACCGGCGCCGCGCCGCGCATGAAGTCGGCGTCGCCCACCACGTAAAGGGGCAGGCGGGTGGCCGGCGATACGTTCATCTCGCCGCGCAGCGTGCGGCAGGCGTCCACCAGCGACTTGAGCTTGGCCACGTGGGCGATGGCTGCTGCGTCGATCTTCTCGGGCTGCGCCTGGGGATACGCGGCGATGCTGACCGACGGGCCGGCGCGGCCAGCGACGGGCGCCACCTGCTGCCAGAGGCCTTCGGTGATGAACGGAATGATGGGGTGCGCCAGGCGCAGGATGGTCTCCAGCGTACGGATCAGCGTACGGCGCGTGGCGCGCTGCTGCGCCGCAGTGCCGGTCTGGATCTGCACCTTGGCGATCTCCAGGTACCAGTCGCAGAACTCGTTCCAGACGAAGTCGTAGACCGTGTTGGCCACGTTGTCCAGGCGGAACTCGGCAAAGCCCTTGGCGACCTCGCCCTCCACCTGCTGCAGCAGCGACACGATCCAGCGGTCGGCCTGGCTGAACTCCAGGTAGTCGCCATCGCAGGCCGTGGGCGCGTGGTCTTCCAGGCCGCAGTCGCGGCCCTCGCAGTTCATCAGCACGAAGCGGCTGGCATTCCAGAGCTTGTTGCAGAAGTTGCGGTAGCCCTCGCAGCGCTTGCTGTCGAAGTTGATACTGCGGCCCAGGCTGGCCAGCGCCGCGAAGGTGAAGCGCAGCGCGTCGGCGCCGTAGGCCGGAATGCCTTCGGGGAATTCCTTTTGCGTGTTCTTGCGCACGGTGGGCGCGGTCTCGGGGCGGCGCAGGCCGGTGGAGCGCTTGTCCAGCAGCGGTTCGAGCGCGATGCCGTCGATCAGGTCGACCGGGTCGAGCACGTTGCCTTCCGACTTGCTCATCTTCTTGCCCTGCGCGTCGCGCACCAGGCCGTGGATGTACACGTGTTTGAACGGCACGCGGCCGGTGAAGTGCGTGCTCATCATGATCATCCGGGCGACCCAGAAGAAGATGATGTCGTAGCCCGTGACCAGCACGGAGGAGGGCAGGTACAGGTCGTAGTCCTTGGTGGGCGATGCGTCCTCCAGCGCCTCGGGCCAGCCGAGCGACGAGAAGGGAACGAGCGCGGACGAGTACCAGGTGTCGAGCACGTCGGCGTCGCGCGTGAGCTTGGCGCCCGCGCCGGCCTGCGCCTGGGCGTCGGCCTCGTTGCGCGCCACGTAGACGTTGCCCGCTTCATCGTACCAGGCCGGGATCTGATGGCCCCACCAAAGTTGGCGGCTGATGCACCAGTCCTGGATGTTGTTCATCCACTGGTTGTAGGTGTTGACCCAGTTCTCGGGCACGAACTGCACTTCGCCCGAGGCCACGGCGTCGATGGCCTTCTGGGCGATCGACTTGCCCGTCGGGTCCTGCTCGCTCACCTTGCTCATGGCGACGAACCACTGGTCCGTGAGCATGGGCTCGACCACCTGGCCCGTGCGGGTGCAGATGGGCACCATCAGCTTGTGCTTCTTGGTTTCGACCAGGGCGCCCGCCGCTTCCAGGTCGGCCACGATGGCCTTGCGGGCCACGAAGCGGTCCATGCCGCGGTACTTCTCGGGCGCGTTGTCGTTGACGGTGGCCTGCAGCGTCAGCACCACGATCATCGGCAGGTTGTGTCGCTGGCCCACCTGGTAGTCGTTGGGGTCGTGCGCGGGCGTGACCTTGACCACGCCGGTGCCGAAGGCCTTGTCCACGTAGTCATCGGCGATGACCGGGATCTCGCGGCCCACCAGCGGCAGCGTCACCGTCCTGCCGATCAGGTGCGTGTAGCGCTCGTCCTCGGGGTGCACCATCAGCGCCACGTCGCCCAGCATCGTTTCGGGGCGCGTGGTGGCCACGGTCAGCGTGCCGCTGCCGTCGGTGAGCGGGTAGGCGATGTGCCAGAGCGAGCCGTCCTTCTCCTCGCTTTCCACTTCCAGGTCCGACACGGCGGACTGCAGCTTCGGGTCCCAGTTGACCAGGCGCTTGCCGCGGTAGATCAGGCCCTGCTGGTAGAGCTTCACGAAGGTGTCGGTCACCACCTTGGAGAGCTTGTCGTCCATGGTGAAGTATTCGCGGCTCCAGTCCACGCTGTCGCCCATGCGGCGCATCTGCGTGGTGATGGTGTTGCCGCTCTTTTCCTTCCATTCCCAGACCTTCTTCACGAAATTCTCGCGGCCCAGGTCGTGGCGGCTCACGCCCTGGTCCTGCAGCTGGCGCTCCACCACGATCTGCGTTGCGATGCCGGCATGGTCGGTGCCCGGCACCCAGAGGGTGTTGTGGCCCAGCATGCGGTGGTAGCGCGTCAGGCTGTCCATGATCGTCTGGTTGAACGCATGGCCCATGTGCAGCGTGCCCGTCACGTTGGGGGGCGGCAGCTGGATGGAGAAGGCCGGCGCG
This sequence comes from Acidovorax sp. FG27, assembly GCF_040365715.1. Taxonomy (NCBI): domain Bacteria; kingdom Pseudomonadati; phylum Pseudomonadota; class Betaproteobacteria; order Burkholderiales; family Comamonadaceae; genus Acidovorax; species Acidovorax sp. FG27. The sequence goes on along the minus strand of NZ_BAABVY010000009.1, from coordinate 739,401 downwards.
TTCGCGTCCGGCTGCTGCGTGCCGCGATGGCCCGCGACGCCGTAGCCCCGGCGCTCCCACTCGGGGCCCCAATGGGCTTCCAGGGCGGCGGGCTCGAACGATTTGGACAGGCTCTCAAGGCCGGGCTGCGAAGGGGTGTCACTCATGGCGGGCAAATGGAAAAACGGCATCTTGCGCACAAGATGCCGCCTGGTGGGCTGTGGACGATGGCGCCGATTTTACCGGCCCGCCCCGCACCGGCCCGCCAAGGCCCGGGGGCGTGCGGATCGCGGGGAAAAATGGGAGTGAAAACAGCCGCCAGCGCCCATCGATACTGGGCCAGCAGCTATCTATTCGATAGCATCAAGGGTTGGCGGCGCCAACTTCGGGCCGGTCGTTGGCCTGTGGCTTCAGCGGCTCGGCGGCCTGGCCAGCGGCGCGCTGGCGGCGCCACTCCTCCTTGCGCTGCGTCCATTCGCGCAGGCGCTGGTGGGCGACCTGGCTGTCCTTGGCCATGTGCTCTTCGTCGGCCAGCTGCGCGGCCAGCTCCAGGCGGATGCCGTTGGGGTCGAAGAAATAGATGCTCTTGAAGATGTGGTGGTCGGTCACGCCCAGCACCTCGACGCCGTGGGCCTCCAGCCGGGCCTTGGTATTGGCCAGCTCCTCGACCGTATTCACGCGGAAGGCGATGTGGTTCACCCAGGCCGGTGTGTTCGGCGACGGCTCCGACTTCACGTCGTCGCCCAGGTCGAAGAAGGCGATGAACGAGCCGTCCCGCAGCCGGAAGAAGAAATGGGTGTACGGGCAGTACTCGCCCGTGCTGGGCACGTGGTCGCTCTGGATGATGTGGTAGAGCGGCAGGCCCAGGATGTCTTCGTAGAAGTGGCGTGTTTCCTCCGCGTCGCGCGCCCGGTAGGCGTAGTGGTGCAGCTGCTGCACGGCGGCGGGCGGCGGAAGGTCGGCCAGTGCGGGGGAGGCAGGTTGGGGCAGGGCGCTCATGCAGGTCTCCTGGAATGGTTTGACCCGATTCTACTATTCGTAATCGATTTACTTAATAGAAACGGTTTCGACGCGGCAGGGCGCTATAGTCGCCCTTCGTTTCATCCCACCTCGCTCGGAGGTACCCCGCCCATGCGCTTCTAAGCCCCCCGTCCTTTCGCACCGCTGGCCTGCTTGCAGCCGCCCGCGGCCGACTCGATTTCCGGGAGCTTCGCATGGCGACGACATTCACGCCGGGCCCACGCCCGCAACCCGGCCGCTCACGGCGCGCCGATTCCTCTCCTTTTACCGCGTCCGACGCTGGCCCCACGGCGCTGCACCTGCGCGGCATCGACTGGCAGGCTGGCCAGGGATGCCCCCTTTGGCAGCAGCCACTGCAGCTGGATGTGACTTCGGGCATCACCGGCCTGGTGGGCGACAACGGCGTCGGCAAAAGCGTGCTGCTGCGGCTGGCGGAAGGTGGCCTGTGCCCGACGGCCGGCTCCGTCGAGCGCCTGGGCCGCTGGCATGCCGTGGCGCAGCAGGCCGCCGCGCCCGCTGCCGAAGCCACGGCGTCCGACGTGGGCGGGGTGGGCGTTGCCTGGCAGGCGCTGGACCGCCTGCGGCGCGGCGTGGGCGATGCGGGCGACCTGGCGCTGGCCGACGGCCACTGGGATCTGCCCCGGCGATGGCAGCGCGCCATGGCGCAGGCGGGCCTGGCCCACCTGCGTGCCGACCGCCCGGCCGCGCAGCTCAGCGTGGGGCAGCGCTGCCGCGTGGCGCTGGCGGGGGCCTTCCTCCTGTCGGGCGCGGACGGCCTGCTGCTCGACGAACCCACCAACCATCTGGACCGCGAAGGCCGGCGCTGGCTGCTGGCCACGCTGGCGCGGTGGCCGGGCCCCGTGCTGGTGGCGACGCACGACCGCGAACTGCTGGAGCAGGTGGATCGGATCGCCGAGCTGACGCTGCGGGGCCTGCACCTGGTGGGTGGCGGCTGGCCGCTGTTCCAGGCCCGGCGCGCCGCCGAGGCGGCCGCGGCCGAAGCGGCGCTGCGGCACGCCCGCGCCGAACGCGAGGCAGGCCGGCGCGACGCGCAGCAAGCCCACGACGCCCAACTGCAGCGCGCCGCCCGGGGCCGCGCCGCCGGCCGCGACACCAACCAGTCGCCCATCGTGCTGGACCGCAAGAAGGGCCAGGCCCAGGCCTTCGCGGGACGCGAGCGGCAGCGGCAGGAACACCTGATGGAGCGCCTGGATGCCGCCGTGCGCGGCGCCGCCGCCCGCCTGCCCGACACGCCGCGGCTCGCCCTGGCACTGCCGGCCAGCGCCGTGCCGGCGGGCAAGCCGGTGCTGGAACTGGCGCAGGCCGTGCCGCCCCATGCGCCCGCCGGTCAGCCCTCGCTCACCGGCATATGGCAGGGGCCGGTGCGCATCGCCATCACCGGGCCGAACGGCTGCGGCAAGAGCACGCTGCTGCGCCTGGCCGCCGGTGCGCTGCGGCCCGCCTCGGGCCTGTGGCGCACCGGGGTGCGCACCGCCTGGCTCGGCCAGTCCGACGGGGAGGAGCGGCCTGGGGCCTTGAGCGTGCTGGAGCGGCTGGCCCGGCTCCACTCCCCATTGCCACTGGCGGAGCTGCGCACCCGCCTGGCGCAACTGGGCCTGGACGCCGCCTGCCTGCAGCGCCCCGGGCACCAGTTGAGCGGCGGCCAGCGTGTCAGGGCCACGCTGGCCTGCGCGCTCTGGGGCGCCCAGCCGGCGCAGATGCTGCTGCTGGACGAGCCCACCAACCACCTGGACACCCATGCCACCGAACTGCTGGAGCAGGCGCTGCAGCATTACCCCGGCGCGCTGATGGTGGTGTCGCACGACACACACTTTCTGGCGGCGCTGCGGCCGCAGGTGGCGTGGACATGGGCGGGCGGGCGCTGGGATCTGGATGCGCCGCTGGAAGTGCCATAGCGCTGCCTTCGGTTTCCCGCCTCGTCATCCGCTCGAAGGCAGGTCGGTATCCGTGCATCAGTGCAGCAAGGCCGCGTTCTTCCACGCCGCGGCGGCGGCCTCGTCGTCGCCGCGCTGCTCGGCCAGCTCGGCCAGGTGGGCCCAGGCGCGGCAGCGCAGGCTGTCGTCGTTCAACTGCTGCACGGCCTGGGTGAAGCGCTGCTGCGCCTTGCCCCAGAGCTGCCGGCGCAGGCACGCCATCGCCGACAGGTAGTGCAGGCGGGCGTCACGTGGGTTGTTCTGCTCGGCGGCTTCGATGCGCGCCAGCCAGGCGGGGTCGAGCGCGTCCAGGCTGCCTTCCAGCACGCGCACCAGCTTCAGCGCCACGGCGTCGGGCAGGCCGGCGGCTGGGTCGGTCCAGCGTTCCCAGGCGGGCAGCAGCCATTGGCGCACTTGCGCGGCCTCGCCGCCCAGGTGGCCCAGCCGCTGCGCGGCATGCACCGCCAGCTCGGGCATGGCGCGCTCCGCGGGCTCCAGTTCCAGCCACAGGCGCTGCAGCTGGGCGGTGTCGTGCGCGCCGTCGATCAGCTCCATCGCCAGGCCGCGCACCATGCTCTGCGCGGCTGCCGGCGAGAAGGCACGGTGCTTGCCCAGGAGGCGCGCCGTCTCCAGCGCCTCCTGCGTCTGGTGCGACAGGCGGGTGGCCTTCAGGCGCGCGCGCAGCGCCAGCGTGCGGCGGGCGGCGCCCTGGGGCAGGGCGGAAAGCCAGTCCAGCGCGGCGGGCGCGTCGCGTTCGTCCAGCGACCAGCGCGCCGCACGCAGCTGCGCGCCCTCGCGCAGTTCCAGCTCGCCGAGGGGTGCGCGGTCGGGGATGTTGCGCAGGGCGTGGTCGAGGTGGGCGGCCCGCGTGGGCCGGTCCTGCAGTGCGTGCGAGGCTTCGGCCGCCACCAGGTGGGCCAGCGTGCGCAGCTGCCGGCCGTGGGGCGGGGCATCGCCCGCGGCGGCCAGGGCGCTTTCCTGGCCCAGTGCCGCCAGCGCCGCCTTGCGCGACCGCAGAAAGCGGCCGGCCAGCAGCTGCGACAGCGCATCCAGCAGGGCGCCGTGCATGGCGCGTTCCTTTTGCTGCACGCGCCAGCGGCGGGCCTGGCGGGGCAGCTCCAGCAGGGCGGCCAGGCCTCGCAGCGCCGCGTAGAGCACGGCGAAGCCGCCCAGCAGCAGCACCAGCACCAGGTTCAGCGACAGGTCGATGCGGTAGGGCGGCCAGAACAGGGTGACCGAGCCCTGGTTGTTGCCCGCGAACAGCGCCACCGCCACGGCGACGCCGAACAATCCAAGAAGCCAGAGAGTTGCGCGCATGGATGGATCCAACGGCCCGCCGGTTCAGCGGCCGGCGGCCGCGGTGGCCAGCGCGGCGAGTGTGTCGTCCAGCGCGGGCAGCTCGGCCGTCTTCATGTGGGCCTGCGCCTGCTGCAGCGTGGTGGCGGCGGCCTGGGTGCGGCGCGAGGCCGGGTCGAAATACTTGTTGAGCGCGGCGCTGGCCGCCGCCAGGTCGGAGCGGGCGGAATCGATCTGCCGCGTCAGCACGCCCAGGCGGGCGTTCAGCAGCTTGAGCTTGAGGTTCTCGCGCAGGAAGAACGCCTGCTCGGGCGCCAGCAGCACGGCCTCGGGCCGGTCGATGCGGCTGATGCGCAGCAGCCCGCGTGCCTCGTCGCGCACCACTTCCCAGGCGGTGACCAGCACCGCCTGCCAGCGCGGCATGCCGGCGGTGGAGATGGGGGCGCTCTCGCCCGCCGCCTGGGCGGCGGCCATGCGGCGCGTGGCGCCGGCCTGGGCCACGGCGTTGAGCAGCGGCAGCTCGTCCACCTGGCGCACCAGGTCGTCGATGCGGCCGAGCAGCCCGGCGGTGTCCGTGACGGCGGCGCGGCCGATGCGGTCCTGGTCGCGCTCGATGGCGCGCAGCACCGGCGCCAGACGGGGCTGCGCGGCCCGGTCGATGCGCTGGTGGGCGCTGCGCAGGGCGGCCACCAGCGGCTCCAGGCTGCCGGTCAGCTGCGTCTGCTGCTGCGCCATGCGCAGGGTGGATTCGACGTCCACCACCAGGTTCTCGTCGCGCGAGCGCGACAGGCTGCGCATCAATTCCTCCAGCTGGCCGCGCTGCAGCGCGACCTCGCTCACCCGGGTCTCGGCCACCGCCAGCCGGGCGGCGGTCTCGCGCGACACGTCCTGCGCCTGGCGGGCCATGGTGCGTGCCTCGATGGCCAGCGCGCCGGAGTCGGCCGACTGCCGGGCGAGCTGCTCCTGAATACCCGAAAGCCGCTGCCACAGCAGCACGCTGACGATCAACGCAGCCAGCGCGACCCCGCCCAGCACGGCCAGCGCCAGGCGGGCGCCGCCCGTCAGGGGCGCGGCGGGGTGGGCTGCCAGGTGCTGCGGCGGCGGGGGCGGCAGGCCGGGAGTGGGCTCGAAACTCATCGCCGGGATTCTATCGACGCGACCACGTCAGGCAGCGCCGGGCGGCATTCGTTCACGCTGCCGAAACCCAGCGCCCGCGCCGCCTGGGCGATGCGCGGGTGGGTGCAGAGCGCCTGCGCCGCCTGCCAGTCCTGGCCGGGCAGTGCCTGGCCCAGGTGGGCGACGGCCTCGGAGCTGCTGAGCAGCCACACCGAGCCATCGGCGGCGGCCTCGCGCGCCAGCGCCTGCCGGGCGGGCGTGAGTCGCGGCGCGCCGCGTTCGTACACGGCCACGAAGTCGACCCGCCCGCCAGCCGCCTCGATCTGCCGCGCCAGCCAGTCGCGGCCCCGGCCGCCCGTGTCGCCGGGCTCGACGGCCGCGCCGGAGGTGGTGCCGCGGACCACCAGCACCCGGTCGCCGGGCCGCACCTGCGGGGCCACCTGCCGCCAGAGCGACTCGGAATCGAACTGCGCCGCATCGGCTGCCGGGCTGTCGATGGCCGCCGCCGGCACGCCTGCGTCCAGCAGCGCCTGGCGGGTGCCGGGGCCAGGCGCCCATGCTCTTGTTTTGATAGCTGTAAGCGCAGATATATCAAGCGCTGGAGCCTGATTGGGCTCAAAAAAATAGTGCACCGCGTTGCCGCTGACGAACATCAGCGCCCGCCAGGTGCCCAGCCTCGCGCGCGCCTGGGCCAGGGCCTGCCGCAGGGCTGGCTGGGTGGCCGGGCCGATGGCGATGAGCGGCAGCGCCAAGGCCGGCACGCCGCGTGCCTGCAGGTCGGCGACCCACTGGGCCGCGTCGCGCTCGGGGCGGGTGACGATGGCGCGGAGCGCGCCGCGCCGCGGGCCGGTGGCCATGGGGCGCCGCGCGCTCAGCCCGCGCCGCCGGCGCGCAACTGGGCCGACACGTCGGCGCCCAGCGCTTCGGCGTCATCGGCCAGGGCCACGGCGGCCTCGGCGGCCGCATGCACCAGCGGGCGGCGGCCTTCCGGGTCGCCCCAGGCGGCCTCCAGCCGCAGGGTGCCGCCGTCCGTCCAGCGCGCGTGCGCGGCCAGGGGCATGGAGCAGCTGCCTCCCATCGCCCGGCTGACGGCGCGCTCGGCCGTCACGGCCAGCCCCGTGGGCAGGTGCATCAGCGGCATCAGCGCGGCGATCAGGTCGGCCCGCTGGCCCAGCACCTCGATGCCGAGCGCGCCCTGGCCGGCGGCGGGCAGCATCTCGCCGGGCTCGAAGGCGGCGCGGATGCGGTCGGCCAGGCCCAGGCGCTTCAGGCCGGCCGCGGCCAGCACGATGGCGTCGTACTGGCCTTCGTCCAGCTTGCGCAGCCGCGTGTCCAGGTTGCCGCGCAGCGGCTGGATCTTCAGGTCGGGCCGCAGGGCCTGCAGCAGCACCTGGCGGCGCAGGCTGGAGGTGCCCACCACCGCGCCCTGCGGCAGCTCGGCCAGGCTGGCGTAGCGGGGCGACACGAAGGCGTCGCGCGGGTCCTCGCGCTCCATCACGCAGGCCAGCACGAAGCCTTCGGGCAGCTCCATCGGCACGTCCTTCAGCGAATGCACGGCGATGTGGGCGCGGCCTTCTTCCAGCGCCACTTCCAGCTCCTTCACGAAGAGGCCCTTGCCGCCCACCTTGCTGAGCGAGCGGTCCAGGATCTGGTCGCCCTGCGTGGTCATGCCCAGCAGGTTCACCGTGTGGCCGCGCGCGCCGAGCAGTCCGCGCACGTGTTCGGCCTGCCACAGCGCCAGCCGGCTTTCGCGCGTGGCGATGGTGATGTGCAGGGCAGTGGAGGTTTCTGGAGTCATGTCGAAGCTGGAAAGGCCGCGGCCGGGGGGCGCGGATGGCCGCTGAAAAGCGCGGCGTGGCAGGCGGCGCGGGGTGCCCGGCAGCCCCGTGCGGGCGTGCCTGGAGAGGGGTGCGGGGAATGCTAGCATGGTGCGCTGCAGCAGCCCGCTTGACGCAGATCAACCGGGCGTCAGAACCACAACGACAACGCGCCCCAGCGCCTGGAGGACTCCTGCATGAACGCGACTTCCCGCAAGACCGAGGCCACCTCCGGCGCGCCGGCCTCCGCGCCTCGCAAGGTGGACAAGGACCTGCCGCTGATCCAGGACATCCGCCTGCTCGGGCGCATCCTGGGCGACGTGATCCGCGAGCAGGAGGGCGTGGCCGCCTACGACCTGGTCGAGCAGGTGCGCAAGCTGTCGGTGGCATTCCGCCGCGATGCCGACCAGGAGGCCGACAAGGCGCTCAAGAAGCTGCTCAAGGGGCTGACCGGCGACCAGACGGTGAGTGTGATCCGGGCGTTCACCTATTTCAGCCACCTGGCCAACCTGGCCGAGGACCGGCACCACATCCGCCGCCGCACGGTGCACGAACGCGCCGGCAGCGCGCAGGAAGGCAGCATCGAGGTGGCGCTGGCGCGGCTGCGCTGGGCCGGCATCGCCCCGCGCACCGTCGCGCAGACGCTGGCCAGGAGCTACGTGGCGCCGGTGCTCACCGCCCACCCCACCGAAGTGCAGCGCAAGAGCATCCTCGACGCCGAGCGTGACATCGCCGCGCTGCTGACCGAGCGCGACGACATCGCCGCGCGCGCCCAGCTCTACAACAGCGCGCGCGACGCGCTCACCCCGCGCGAGCTGGCCGCCAACGAGGCCGGCCTGCGCGCCCGCGTGGCGCAGCTCTGGCAGACGCGGCTGCTGCGCTATTCCAAGCTCACCGTGGCCGACGAGATCGAGAACGCGCTCTCCTACTACGAATCGACCTTCCTTGCCGAGATCCCGAAGATCTACGCCGAGCTGGAGCGCGAGCTGGGCCAGCAACCGGTGGCGAGCTTCCTGCGCATGGGCCAGTGGATCGGCGGCGACCGCGACGGCAACCCGAACGTGAGCGCGGCCACGCTGTCGCTCGCGCTCAGCCGGCAGGCCGAGGTGGCCCTGCGCCACTACCTGACCCAGGTGCATTACCTGGGCGGCGAGCTCTCGCTGTCGGCCCGGCTGGTGCGCGTGTCGCCCGAGATGCAGCAGCTCGCCGAGCGCTCGCCCGACACCAGCGAACACCGGCAGGACGAGCCCTACCGGCGCGCCCTCACCGGCATCTATGCGCGCCTGGCTGCCACGCTCAAGAACCTGACCGGCGGCGACGCGGCGCGCCATGCCGTGATGCCGCAGAACGCCTACCCTTCGGCCGCCGAGTTTTTGGCCGACCTGCGGGTGATCGAGGCGTCGCTGCGCTCGCACCGCGGCAGCGCCATGGCCGCCGAGCGCCTGCACCCGCTGGTGCGTGCGGTGGAGGTGTTCGGCTTTCACCTGGCCACGGTGGACCTGCGACAGAGTTCGGACCAGCACGAGCGCGTCATCGCCGAGCTGCTGGCCACGGCCCGAGTCGAGCCCGACTACGCCGCGCTGCCCGAAGACCAGCGCCGCGCCCTGCTGCTGCGCCTGCTGTGCGACGCACGGCCGCTGCGCGTGGTGGGCGCAGCCTATTCCGAGCACACCACCGGCGAGATCGCGATCTTCGAGACCGCCCGCCAGATGCGCGAGCGCTTCGGCCCCGAGGCGATCCGCCACTACATCATCAGCCACACCGAAACGGTGAGCGACCTGCTGGAGGTGCTGCTGCTGCAAAAGGAAGTGGGCCTGATGCACGGCACGCTGGATGCCGACGCCGCCCCGGGTTCCGCCGCAGCGGCCCGTGCCGACCTGATCGTGGTGCCGCTCTTCGAGACCATCGAGGACCTGCGCAATGCCGCGCCCATCATGCGCGAGCTCTACGCGCTGCCGGGGTTCGCCGACCTGGTGCGCGCCAGCGGCGCCGAGCAGGACATCATGCTCGGCTACAGCGACAGCAACAAGGACGGCGGCATCTTCACCAGCAACTGGGAGCTCTACCGCGCCGAGATCGCGCTGGTGGCGCTGTTCGACGAGATGAACGCCGCCGCCCAGCCGGCCGCGCCCATCCAGCTGCGCATGTTCCACGGCCGGGGCGGCACGGTGGGGCGCGGCGGCGGCCCCAGCTACCAGGCCATCCTGGCGCAGCCGCCCGGCACGGTGCGCGGGCAGATCCGCCTGACCGAGCAGGGCGAGGTGATCGCATCGAAGTACGCCAACCCCGAGATCGGCCGGCGCAACCTCGAAACCCTGGTCGCCGCCACGCTGGAGGCCACGCTGCTGCAGCCCACCAAGCCCGCCACCAAGGCCTTCCTGGAGGCGGCCGCGCAGCTGTCGCAGGCCAGCATGCGCGCCTACCGGGCGCTGGTCTACGACACGCCCGGCTTCACCGACTACTTCTTCAATTCCACGCCGATCCGCGAGATCGCGGAGCTGAACATCGGCTCGCGCCCCGCGTCGCGCAAGCCCAGCCAGAAGATCGAAGACCTGCGCGCCATTCCCTGGGGCTTCAGCTGGGGCCAGTGCCGGCTCACGCTGCCGGGCTGGTACGGCTTCGGCTCGGCGGTCGATGCGTTCGTCAAGGCGCCGGGCGAAGACCCCAAGGCGCGCCTGGCCCTGCTGCAGAAGATGTACCGCCAGTGGCCGTTCTTCCGCACGCTGCTGTCCAACATGGACATGGTGATGGCCAAGAGCGACCTGGCGCTGGCCTCGCGCTACAGCGAGCTGGTGACCGATGCGCGCCTGCGCCGCAAGGTGTTCGGCGCCATCGAGGCCGAGTGGCAGCGCACCGGCGACGCGCTGGTGCGCATCACGGGCGAGCGCCAGCGGCTGGCCGGCAACACGGCCCTGGCGCGGTCCATCCGCCACCGGTTCCCGTACATCGATCCGCTGCACCACCTGCAGGTCGAGCTGGTGCGGCGCTGGCGCGGCGGGCAGGGCGACGACCGGGTGCAGACCGGCATCCACATCTCCATCAACGGCATCGCGGCGGGTCTGCGGAACACGGGTTGAAGCGCCGGACACCCGGCTTGGAACTTGCGAGTCCGCCGGGGTCTTCGTGAAAGTGGGAAATCGTGCAAAGTGCCATGACAGTGGGGTTGCGTCGCCTGTGGGCGCAGGATGCGTTCGTCTACAGCTTGCGGGTGTTCGTGGCGCTCAGCGGCGCGATGGCGCTGTGCTGGTGGCTGGACGAGGTGCCGCTGGTGATTCCGGCGTTCCTCGGCATCATCGCCAGCGCGCTGGCCGAGACCGACGACAGCTGGCGCGGCCGGCTGCGGGCGCTGGGGGTCACGCTGGTCTGCTTTGCCGCGGCGGCGTTCTCGGTCAAGGCGCTGCTGCCGTGGCCGGCGGCCTTCGTGGCGGGGCTGGCGCTCTCCACCTTCGGCTTCACCCTGCTGGGCGCGCTGGGCGAGCGCTACCGCGCCATCGCCTCGGCCACGGTGATCCTCGCGCTCTACACCGCCATCAGCGCGGCGCCCGGCCCGCAGGCCGAGGCCGCCGCGTTCTGGCACGTGCCGGTGCTGCTGCTGGCGGGTGCGGCATGGTATGGGGTGCTGTCGCTCGCGTGGTGCGTGCTGTTTCCGCACCAGCCGGTGCGGCAGAACCTGGCGCGGCTCTACCGTGAACTCGGCGCCTACCTGCGCCTGAAGGCCAGCGTGTTCGAGCCGGTGCGCGCGGTGGACATGGAACGCCGCCGCCTGGCGCTGGCGCAGACCAACGGCCGCGTGGTGGCCGCGCTCAACACGGCCAAGGAGAGCCTGTTCGCCCGCCTCGGCCGGCAGCCGCCCGCCGGCCGCCTGCTGCGCCACCTGAACCTGTATTTCGTCGCGCAGGACATCCACGAGCGGGCCAGCTCGTCGCACTACCACTACAACGAATGGGCCGACGTGCTGTTCCACAGCGACGTGCTCTACCGCTGCCAGCGCGTGCTGAAGCTGCAGGGCGTGGACTGCACGCAGCTGGCGGGCGCGCTGCAGCTGCACCAGCCCTTCTTGCGGGACGGCGAGGCCGAGCGGGCGCTGGCCGACCTGCACGACTCCATCGCCTACCTGGAACGGCAGCGGCAGCCCGCCTGGCAGCGCCCGCTGCGGTCCTTGCGCGCGCTGGCCCGCAACCTGGCCACGCTGGACGCGCAGCTCACCGCCGCGGCCCGGCCCGAGGGCGGCGAGCGGCCGGGCGACAGCAGCCTGCTGGACCGCACCCCGCGCTCGCTGGCCGATGCCTGGAGCCGGGTGAAGGCGCAGCTGCACGCGGGATCGCCGCTGCTGCGGCACGCGGTGCGGCTGTCGCTGGCGCTGGCCGCCGGCTGCGCGGCGATGCAATTCACCGACCCCACCCACGGCTACTGGATTCCGCTCGCCACGCTGTTCGTCTGCCAGCCCACCTACGGCGCCACGCTGTCGAAGGTGACGCAGCGGGTGGCGGGCACGGCGGTGGGGCTGGTGGCGGGGTGGGCGCTGCTGCGGCTCTTTCCCAGCCTGCCGCTGCAGGCGCTGTTCGCGGTGGCCTCGGGCGTGCTGTTCTTCGTCACCCGCACACGCCACTACCTGACGGCGACCGCCGCCATCACGCTGCTGGTGCTGATGTGCTTCAACCAGAGCACCGGCAACGGCTATGCGCTGATCTGGCCGCGCCTCTTGGATACGCTCGTGGGCAGCGCCATCGCGGCGGTGGCCATGTTCCTGGTGCTGCCCGACTGGCAGGGCCGGCGCCTGGCCGCCGTGGTGGCCCAGGCGGTGCGCGCCAACGGCCTCTACCTGCGCGAGATCATGTCGCAGTACGCCACCGGCAAGGTGGACGACCTGGACTACCGCCTGGCCCGCCGCACCGCGCACAACGCCGATGCGGCGCTCTCGACCGCGCTCTCGCACATGCTGCAGGAGCCGCGCGCCGTGCGCCGCCAGGCCGGGGTGGGCATGCAGGTGCTGGTGCGGTCGCACACGCTGCTCAACTTCCTGTCGGCACTGGGCGCGCACCGCGGCCAGCTGGCGGTGGAGGACACCGACCCGCTGGTCGCCCGCGCCGCCGAGCATGCGGCGCGGCGCATCGACGAGATCGCGCAGGCGCTGTCGCAGCGCCAGCCGCCCGCGCCCGACGACGGCGCGGCGACCGCGCTGGCCGACGCGCTGGAACGCCAGGCCGACGGCGCGCAGGAGCCGCTGCGGCTGGTGCTGAACCAGCTGGCGCTGGTGTGCCGCCAGATCGCGCCGCTGGCTCAAGGGGCCGCCCAGCTGGTGGCGGGGCCGGCATCGCTGCACCCCCGGGGCGCGCCGTCAGTCGCCCAGTAGTTCGCCCACCGGTCGCAGGTCGTCCACCCGGTCGCACACGGCCTTGACGATCATCATCACCGGAATGCCCAGCAGCAGGCCCCACAGGCCCCACAGCCAGCCCCAGGCCAGCACGCTGACGAACACCGCCACCGGGCTCATGGCGCTGGTGCGGCTGGTGAGCCACGGCGTGACCAGGTTGCCGATGATGGTGTGGATGATGAGCGAGGCGCCGCCGATGGCGATGGCCATGTCCAGCGTGCCGAACTGCAGGAAGGCGACGAGGCCGGAGGCGCCCGTCACCACCACCGAGCCGATGTAGGGCGCCAGGTTCAGCGCCGCCGCCACCACGCCCCAGACCGCCGCGTTCTGCAGGCCGAGCGCCGCATAGACCGCCCACGTCGCCAGGCCCACCAGCACGCTGGTGAAGACCTGCACCAGCAGGTAGCGCTGGATCTGCCCGGTGATGTCTTCCAGCACCGCCGCCGTGATCTTGCGCCGCTCCAGGCTGCTGCCGGCGATGCGCATCAGCTTGCGCTTGAAGAGATTGCCCGACGCCAGCGAGAAGAAGGTAAGGAAGATCACCACCGTCATCTGGCCCACGGCGGAGGCCAGGCCCATGGTGCCGCTCCAGACGTAGTCGCGGATGTTGAACGGCGGCCGCTCGATCACCACGCGCTGCACGCCGCGCTGGGTCTGCGGCGGCGTGCTGGCCGCTGCCTGTTCGATCTGGCTGGCGGCGCGCTGCACCGTGTCCAGCGGGCTCGGGCCGCTCACGCGGGTGCGCACCGCGTCGCGCACCTTGCGGGCGGCGACCGGCAGCGATTCGACCAGCTGCGTCGCGCCGTCGCTCAGCTTCCAGGCCGTCGTGCCCAGGCCGCCCACGATGCTCAGCAGCAGAATGCCCGCCCCCGCCCAGCGCGGCACGTGCCAGCGGTACAGCCACTGCACGGCGGGCTGCAGCGACGTGGTCAGCAGCACGCTCAGCATCAGCGGGATGAACACGGCGCTCGCCCAGTGCAGCACGGCGATGCTGGCGAAGAGCGCCAGCAGCGCCAGCGACAGGCTGCGGATGTCCACCGGCATGTTCAGCACCACACGCTGCGCCTCGGCCTGCACGGCGGCGGCCGCCTGGGGCGTGAGGGTGGGGTCGGCCGGCGGAGTCACGATCTTGGCGAAGGGCTCCTCCGCCGGCGGACCGATGGGCACTTCCGCCGGCGCGCGGGCCGCGCCCGGGTCGGCCGTATCGGCCCCATCGGCGGGCGCCGTGCGCCGCGGCGCCGGGGCGGCCGGTGGCTCTTCGGCCACGATGCCGGCGGCGTCGGCCGGCTCCGCCGCGGGGGTGGACGGCTCGGTGGGGTGGCGTCCAGGGACGGCAGCGGAAGGGGGCGTTTCAGGCATGCCCGAGATTGTGCGTCGGCGCATGCCGCGGCGTGCGTAGGCGGCCACCGCAGGGCCGCAGGGCGCCATGGGCCGCCCCGGGCAGCCGCGCCGGTTCTTCGTGCGGCCAGTTTCTGCAATGAAAATGGCCGGTGGCGCTTGCGAATCAAGCGCCTGTAGCTATGAGTATGATAGCAATCGATGCCGTGGCCCCGCCAGGGCGCGCGCCGCCCCTGTCCCCCCACCGCCGCGCCAGCCGCCTCAGCGACCGAGCTGCATGGCAAAACCCGGCCTGTTCGGCCGATTCGACTCCCTGGGGCTGCCCTAGCATGTCGTCCATGCTCTCTCGACCCCGTGCGCGCGCCCTTGCCCGCCCCCATTTCCCGGTTGCCGCAGTGGCCACCGCCTTGCTGGCGACCGTGGGCCTGTCCGGCTGCGCCGCGCCGCCGCAAGACCTGCCGGTGCCGGCGGCACATGCCCCGTCCACCCAGAAGACCGTGGCGGCCGCGCAGCACTGGGACATGCTGGCCGCCGACGTCGCCGCGCAGGTGGCGGACCGGCTGCGCGAATGGCCAGCCGGCGAACACCCGATCGACGTGGTGCTGGTGGAAGGCGACTCCGGCTTCGGCCGCGGCTTCACGCAACTGGTGGTGACGCGGCTGGTCGAGCGCGGCGTCGCCGTCACGACCGACAAGGCGCCGCTGCAGCTGCGCGTCTTCACGCAACTGGTGCAGCACCACGCCGGCGCGGCGCCCGTCTCGCAAGGCCCCTGGGTGGCCGACGGGGTGCGGCCCGACCGGGTGCCGGCGGCGTGGCCGACGCCCGACGTTGCCGGCGGCGCGCTGCGCACCGAGGTGCTGGTGACGACGTCGCTCGAGCGCGAGCAGCGCATCCTGGTGCGCACCTCGGGCGTGGTGTCCATCGCGCAGGACGACGCGGCGCTCTATCAATCCCGTGCGCCGCTGCCGACCCCCGCGCCGGCGCCCGCCCTGCGCACCTGGAGGGTCGTGCCATGAACGCGACCCCTGCGGTGCTGAACGTACCTGCGGTGCAGGCGCCCCGGCGCCGGCTGCTGCGCGCCGCCGCGCTGGGCATGGCGGCCTGGGCGACGCTGGGCGGCACCGGCTGCGCACGCTACTACTACGGCAGCGCCGCGCCCTCCGACCCGTTCGATCTGGTCGAGGCCAACTACCGCGCCGCCGACGTGCTGCTGCAGACCGCGCCGCTCGACCCGGCGCTGCCGGTGCTGGTGGCCACCGTCGTGCAACTGGACCGGCTGCACGAATCCTCGCGCCTGGGCCGCGTCATCACGGAACACGTGGCGGGCCGTCTGGCCCAGCGCGGCGTGCGCGTGACCGAGCTGAAACTGCGGGAAACGCTGGCGATGCGGCCGAGCCAAGGCGAACTGCTGCTGTCGCGGGAGGCCCGCGAGGTCACGCAGGCACAGTCCGCCCAGGCCGTGGTGGTGGGCACCTATGCGGTGTCCAGCGGGGCGGTCTTCGTCAGCCTGAAGCTGGTCAACCCCATCGGCAACACGGTGCTGGCCGCTTGCGACTACGCCTTGCCGATGGACGCGACCGTGCGCGGGCTGGCGATGGCGCTGTGACAGCGCAGTGATGTCTGGTCAAGGGCCCGCGGCTGCGCTCCAGCGCGACGGCCCGCGCAGTCGCGCGGCCGCGTCATGGAGTGGCGAACGCGCGCCACGACGGGTGCACGTTGATGGCCTGCGCGGACGCTGCAGGGCCGCTTCCGGTGCCCGCATCCAACGGCGGCCCAACCTTCGGCCGCACGGAGTGCAAATTGCTATCGTTATCGTAGCAATATGCGCTGGATCCACAAGCGCAAAAGGGGCCAGAGGCCCCTTGCCTGTCTTCTGCCGACAGCGATTCAGTGCAGCATCAATGCGCCAGCGCTCTTGCTCTTGCCGGCGCGGGCAGGCGGGTTGCACAGGCCGCACACATAGCCCCGGTTTTCATACAGCTCGGTCACGAACTGGCCGCTGCACTGCGAGCACTGCGTGCGCGTCAGCATGCCGGCATCGACGAACTTGACCAGGCGCCAGGCGCGGGTGAAGGACAGCAGCGGCTCGATGCCGGCGGTTTCCACCTGTTCGTTGTAGAGGCGGTAGGCCTTGGTGAGCAGTTCCACCGCGTCCAGGTCCACGCCTTTGGAGAGGTATTCGTAGATGTTCAGGAAGAGCGAGGAGTGGATGTTTTCCTGCCAGGTGAGGAACCAGTCGGTGGAGAAGGGCAGTTGTCCCTTCGACGGCGACTTGCCGGCGATTTCCTTGTAGAGGCGGATCAGCCGCTCGTAGGACAGCGTGGTTTCCGATTCCAGCACCTGCATGCGGGCGCCCATCTGGATCAGCAGCGCGGCGCGCTCGATCTGCTTGGATTCGTTCAGGACGCTCTTGACGGGTGCGGACATGACGGGCTTTCGGGATGCGGTGGGTGGGGGCGAAGCAGAAGGGCGAGAGGCGTGCTCTACAGCACTTCCGACACGCGGCTGGCCATCAGGATGTTGGCGTGCAGCGCGTTGGTCGCTTCGTTGCCCACCTTGCGCGGCGTGTTGTGGTTGGTCAGCAGGCTCCAGACCAGGCTGTCGTCCATGCGGAAGCTGCACAGCAGGGTGTTGCGGGACGCCAGCTTGAGCACCTGCGCCGAGGACAGCGAGGCCAGCAGGTCGGCCGAGTCCTCGTTCATGCCCAGGCGGAACACCGCCTCCGCCTTGTCCTGGCGGATCAGCGTCTGGGCCAGCATCAGGTAAGTGAGGTTGGCTTCGCGGATTTCTGCGAGAAGTTGTTCGGAGGTCATGTTCAATCCTTTTTCCAGTACCCGGTGGGCGTTGCATGCGGTCTGCATGTGTTGCCCGATCCGTTGAAATGGATTGTGAATTCGGCCCAAACAAAAATTAAGTCGGGGCCTCGCTGCGCGTGGTGTCTGGTCGGCGCGCCGGCTTTGTAGGAAGTTGCCTGACAAGCCTGTCCGGCCTCGTGCCGGTGGCCTGCCGCCGCCGGCGCGCCTGTCCCTCGGTGGGCGTGGTCGGCGGCCCGCTGGCGCCTTGCTGCCGTGCGCCGGAGCGGGTGCCTCGGGCAGGGATTGGGCCGCCCGACTGTTACATATCGGCGCCGGCCCGAAAGGCCGGCCAACGGTGGGTTTCCGACGGCTTATCCGTCCATTTGGAATGATTCAAAAATGCTAGCGGTTGCCGACCGCACGACCGCTGCACGCAGGCGAAAAAAAACGGGCCGAAGCCCGTTGCTGGATGGCGAATGGGGCGGCGGCGTGACCGGCCCCGGGGCCGCTCAGTCCTCGTCGCCCATTTGCGACTGCAGGTAGTTCTGCACGCCGACCTTGCCGATCAGGTCGATCTGCGTTTCCAGGAAGTCGATGTGCTCCTCGGTGTCGTCCAGGATGCCCTGCAGCAGATCGCGCGAGACATAGTCGCGCACCGTCTCGCAGTGGGCGATGCCGGCCTTGATGGTGGCCTGCGCACCCAGCTCGGAGCGCAGGTCGCATTCCAGGATCTCGGGCACGTCCTCTCCGACCTGCAGCTTGGCCAGGTCCTGCAGGTTGGGCAGGCCGTCCAGCATGAAGATGCGGTCCATCAGCTTGTCGGCATGTTTCATCTCGCCGATCGACTCGTCGTATTCCTTCTTCGCCAGGCGGTCGAACCCCCAGTGCTTGAGCATGCGGTAGTGCAGGAAGTACTGGTTGATCGCGGTGAGTTCGTTCTTCAGCTGCGCCTGCAGGTGCGCAATGACTTGGTCGTCGCCTTTCATGGGGCTCTCCTCTTGCTTCTATCTAGGTGTATGAACGGCGCCATTGTCGTGACCCCGGCCTAGCGGCACAAGGCATGACCCCGCCCGGGCGGTCTGCGTGCGTGTGATGTTGAGTCGCTTTCTCGTTGCGCGTCATCGCCTGGATCGAACCACCATCAATTTTGATAGTCATAGACAATCAAAAGGATGAAGCCAATTAATTGGATCGATTGGTGGTTTGCCTCTAGACTTCAGCCTTGTTCTTACCAACCGCTTCACTCTTAAAGGAAAAAGCAATGTCCCTGATCAATACGCAAGTGCAGCCCTTCAAGACCACCGCCTTCGTGAACCGCGACGGCAAGGGCGACTTCGTCGAACTGACCGAAGCCGATCTGAAGGGCAAGTGGTCGGTGCTGATCTTCATGCCTGCCGCCTTCACCTTCAACTGCCCCACCGAGATCGAAGACGCGGCCGACAACTACGCCGAATTCCAGAAAGCCGGTGCCGAGGTGTACATCGTCACGACCGACACGCACTTCTCGCACAAGGTCTGGCACGAAACCTCCGACGCCGTCGGCAAGGCGAAGTTCCCCCTGGTGGGCGACCCCACGCACCAGCTGACCAATGCCTTCGGCGTGCACATCCCCGAAGAAGGCCTGGCACTGCGCGGCACCTTCGTGGTCAACCCCGATGGCGTGATCAAGACGATGGAAATCCACTCCAACGAAATCGCCCGCGACGTGTCGGAAACCCTGCGCAAGCTGAAGGCCGCCCAGTTCACCGCCGCCAACCCTGGCCAGGTCTGCCCCGCCAAGTGGAAGGAAGGCGCCAAGACGCTGACGCCTTCGCTGGACCTGGTCGGCAAGATCTAAGCGCCCGCCAGCGCGATCCGGGAGCGCCTTGCGCGCTTCCCAGGCCGGACTTCTGCAAGGGCGCCCCTGTGCGCTCTGCCGTCCGGCTTTTTTTCGCCCATTTTTCAGCGCTTTCTGCCGTTTTCGCGGACAGCGCACCCGTGCCCACCCTTCGACATTCACCAGGACACCGCCATGCTCGACGACACCCTCAAATCCCAACTTTCCGCCTACCTGGAGCGCGTGACGCAGTCGTTCGAGATCGTGGCGTCGCTGGACGGCAGCGAAACCTCGGCCCAGACCCGCGAGCTGCTGGAAACCATCCAGTCCCTGCGCAGCGACAAGATCAGCCTGCGCACCGACGGCAACGACGCCCGCAAGCCGTCCTTCACGCTGCAGCGCGCCGGCACGCAGACGAGCCTGCGCTTCGCCGGCCTGCCGTTGGGCCACGAGTTCACCTCGCTCGTGCTGGCGCTGCTGTGGACCGGCGGCCACCCCCCGAAGGTCGAGCAGGACGTGATCGAGCAGGTGCAGGCGCTGGAAGGCGACTTCGACTTCGAGGTCTACATGAGCCTGACCTGCCACAACTGCCCGGACGTGGTGCAGGCGATGTCGCTCATGGCCATCCTCAACCCGCGCATCAAGACCACCATCATCGAAGGCGGCGCCTTCCAGCAGGAAGTGACCGACCGCGAGATCATGGCCGTGCCCATGGTGTTCATGAACGGCCAGGTGTTCGGCTCGGGCCGCATGAGCATCGAGGAGATCGTCGCCAAGCTCGACACCGGCGCCGCGAAGCGCGAGGCCGCCAAGCTGTCGGCCAAGGCGCCTTACGACGTGCTGATCGTCGGCGGCGGCCCCGCCGGCGCGGCGGCCGCGGTGTATGCCGCCCGCAAGGGCATCCGTACCGGCATCGCGGCCGAGCGCTTCGGCGGCCAGGTCAACGACACGCTGGACATCGAGAACTACATCTCGGTCAGCAAGACCGACGGCCCCAAGTTCGCCGCCGCGCTGGAGCAGCACGTGCGCGACTACGAGGTCGACCTGATGAACCTGCAGCGCGCCCGCTCGCTCACGCCCGCCGCCACCGAAGGCGGCCTGATCGAGATCGAGCTGGAGAACGGCGGCAAGCTGCAGTCGCGCTCGGTCATCGTGTCCACCGGCGCCCGGTGGCGCAACATGAACGTGCCGGGCGAAGAGCAGTACCGCACCAAGGGCGTGACCTACTGCCCGCACTGCGACGGCCCGCTCTTCAAGGGCAAGGCCGTGGCGGTGATCGGCGGCGGCAACTCGGGCGTGGAAGCGGCCATCGACCTGGCCGGCGTGGTGCGCCACGTGACGGTGCTGGAATTCGCCGGCGAGCTGAAGGCCGACGCCGTGCTGCAGCGCAAGCTGCGCAGCCTGCCGAACGTGGACGTGATCCTGAACGCGCAGACCACCGAGGTGAATGGCGACGGCAACCGCGTCACCGGCATCACCTACAAGGACCGCACCACCGAAGACGTCAGGCAACTGGCGCTGGAAGGCATCTTCGTGCAGATCGGCCTCTTGCCCAACACCGACTGGCTCAAGGGCACGGTCGAGCTGTCGCGCTTCGGCGAGATCGTGGTCGATGCGCATGGCCGCACCAACGTGCCGGGCGTGTTCGCCGCCGGCGACTGCACCACGGTGCCGTACAAGCAGATCATCATCGCGGCCGGCGACGGCGCGAAGGCGGCGCTGGGCGCGTTCGACCACCTGATCCGCACCTCGGCACCGGCTTGAAGTCAAAAGTGGATCCAGCGCTTGTGCCATAGGCGCGACCCGCTATGAAAAAAGGAGCGATCGAAAGATGGCTCCTTTTTTGTGGTCGCGCTATGGGCGCTTTTAGTCGGGCGCCGGAGCCGGCCCGCCGGCCCAGCCGCCGCCCACCGCCTTGTAGAGCGTGATGCGGTTGGCCTGCTCGGCCAGCTGCAGCGAAATCTGCGTCTGCTGCGCGGCGTAGAGCGTGCGCTGCGCGTCCAGCACCGCCAGGTAGCTGTCTGCACCCAGGCGGAAGCGGCCCACCGACAGGTCGAGCGCCCGCTGCGTCGCGTCGACCAGCGAGGCCTGCGCGGCGATGCGCTCCTGCAGCGTGGCGCGGTCGGCCAGCGCGTCGGCCACTTCGCGGAAGGCCGTCTGGATGGACTTGTCGTACTGCGCGATGGCGGTGTCACGCACCACCTGCGCCACCTGCAGGTTGGCCTGGTTCAGGCCGGCGGTGAAGATCGGCAGGCGGATCTGCGGCGCGAAGCTCCAGGTGCGGTTGCCCCCGTCGAACAGGCCCGACAACGCATTGCTGGCGGTGCCGACCGAGCCGGTGAGCGTGATCGACGGGAAGAACGCCGCCCGCGCCGCACCGATGCTGGCGTAGCTGCCGCGCAGCGCATATTCGGCGGCCTGCACGTCGGGGCGGCGCAGCAGCACGGTGGCGGGCAGGTCGGCGGGCACCGCCAACAGGGCTGTGGCCGGTGGGGGCGGCGGGGCCAGCGGCGCGCTGCTGGTGGTGCGCAGCGTGTCGCCGGGCGATCCGGTGGCCGTCGCTGCGGGCGCGGGCTCGGTGCCTTCGGCCGCCGCCACGCTGTCCGGCAGCAGCGCTTGCGGCACGGGCGCGCCCGCCAGCAGGGCCAGCACGTTGCGGTCGCGCGCCACCTGGGCGGCGTAGGTCGCCACGTCCACACGGGCCGAATCGACGGTGGTCTGGGTCTGCGCCAGCGTCAGGCCCGAGACGCCGCCCAGCGCGTGCGCCTGGCGGGTCACGTCCAGCGACTGCTGGCGTGTGCGCAGCGTCTCCCGGGCCAGGCGCAGACGCCGGGCGTCGGCGTCCAGCGTGAGCCAGGCATTGGCCACGTCGGCGATCAGGCTCAGTTCCACGCTGCGGCGGCTCTCGGCGGTGCGCAAAAATTCCTGCAGCGCCGCATCGTTCAGGTTGCGCACCCGGCCGAAGAAGTCGATTTCGTAGCTGGCAAAGCCCAGTTGCGCGCTGTACTGCTCGTTCGTGTTGGAGCGGCCGGCGGTGGTCAGGTCGTCCGCCGTGCGGCTGCGGCTGCCGCCCGCCGTGGCGTTGACCTGCGGCAGCAGGCCCGCCTGCTGGATGCCGTACTGCGCCCGCGCCCGTTCGATGGCCAGCAACGCCACCCGCAGGTCGCGGTTGTTGGCGAGCGACAGCGCGATCACGTCGGCCAGGCGCGGCTCCTGCACGAAGGCGCGCCAGTCCATCGGGCCGGCATCCTGCCCCAGCGGCACGGCGCCGGGGTCGTTGACGGCCGCCGTGCCCACGGCCGGCCGGGGCGCATCGGCCAGGGTCGGGGGCACCGGCAGGGCCGGTGTCTGGTAGGAGGGCGCCAGGTTCACGCAGCCGGCCAGCAGCACGGCGATGGCTGCCGAGACGGCGCCGGCACCGCGGGTGGGGAAGGACAACAGGGCGGCGGTCATGCGGCGGCTCCCGGTGCGGGCGCGTCCACGGCCGGGCCGGACGCCGGCGGTGGTGGCGGTGCCTTGCGCTGGGTGAAGAAGCTGCGGATCAGCACGAAGAACACCGGCACGAAGAAGATGCCCAGCACCGTGGCCGAGATCATGCCGCCCAGCACGGCGGTGCCGATGGCCTGGCGGCCGCCGGCGCCCGCGCCGGTGCCGATCGCCAGAGGCAGCACGCCGAAGCCGAAGGCGAGCGACGTCATCAGGATGGGCCGCAGCCGCAGGCGCACGGCCTCCAGCGTGGCGTCGATGATGCTCTTGCCGGCCGCCTGCAGCTGCGTGGCGAACTCCACGATCAGGATGGCGTTCTTCGACGCCAGCCCCACCGTGGTGAGCAGCCCGACCTGGAAATAGACGTCGTTGGACAAACCCCGGATGCCGATACCCAGCAGCGCGCCGACGATGCCCAGCGGCACCACCAGGATCACCGAGAACGGCACCGACCAGCTCTCATAAAGGGCGGCCAGGCAGAGGAACACGAACAGGATGGACACGGCATAGAGCAGCGGCGCCTGCGAACCCGAGAGCCGCTCCTGGTAGGAGGCGCCCGTCCACTCGTAGCCGATGCCGGCGGGCAGCTCCTTCATCACCTGGTCCACCGCGTCCATCGCGGCGCCGGAGCTCACGCCCGTGGCCGCGTCGCCCACGAACTCGTAGCTGGGGCTGCCGTTGTAGCGCTGCAGCTGCGGCGAGCCGTAGGTCCAGTACGTGCTGGAGAAGGCCGAGAACGGCACCATCTGGCCCTGGTTGTTGCGCACCGTCCAGGGCGCGATGTCCTGCGGCAGCATGCGGTAGGGCGCGTCGCCCTGCATGTAGACGCGTTTGACGCGGCCCTTGTTCAGGAAGTCGTTCACGTAGGTGCCGCCGATGGCGCTCGACAGCGTGCTGTTGATGTCGCCGGTGGCCAGGCCCAGCGCGCCCGCCTTGGCGTCGTCGATGGTCACGCCCAGCTGCGAGGTGTCGTCCGGGTTGTTGCTGCGCACGTTCGACAGCTCGGGCCGCTGCCCGGCCAGCTGCAGCACCTTGTCGCGCGCGGCCACCAGCGCCTCGTGGCCCACGCTGTTGATGTCCTTCAGCTGGAAGTTGAAGCCCGCATTGGCCCCCAGGCCGCGCACGGCCGGCGGCAATATGACGAAGATGCGCGCATCGCGGATCGCCCGCAGGTCGGCCGTCGCCTTGCGGGCGATGGCGTCGGCGCTCTGCGACGCGAGCGGGCGCTCGCTCCAGTCCTTCAGCCGCACGAAGCCGCGCGCCGAGCTCTGGTCGCCGTTGGAGCCGGTGATGGAGTTGAAGCTCACCACGTCCGGCTGCGCGGCGAAGTACTTCTGCACCTCTCCCATCACCGCCTGCAGCCGGGTGTTCGACGAGCCGGCCGGCAGCGTGATCTGCACCTGCACGGCGCCCTGGTCTTCATTGGGCAGGAAGGCGGTGGGCAGGCGCATGAACAGCACGGCCATGCCGCCCACGATGAGCGCATAGACGATCATCATGCGGCCGCCGCGCCGCACGATGCGGCCCACGCCGCGCTGGTAGCCGTCGGCCGTGCGGTCGAAGCGGCCGTTGAAGCCGTTGAAGAACCGGTCCACCCAGCCCAGCGGCCCGCGCCGGGGCGCGGCGCCGTGCGGGCTGTGCGAACCCTTTTCGATGGGTTTGAGCAGCGTGGCGCAGAGCGCCGGCGTGAGCGTGAGCGCCACCAGCACCGAGAACACCATCGCCGACACGATGGTGATGGAGAACTGCCGGTAGATCACGCCCGTGGAGCCGCCGAAGAACGCCATCGGAATGAACACGGCCGACAGCGTGAGCGCGATGCCCACCAGCGCGGGCGTGATCTCGGCCATCGACTTGCGCGTGGCTTCCTTGGGCGGCAGGCCTTCCTCGCTCATCACCCGCTCGACGTTCTCCACCACCACGATGGCGTCGTCCACCAGCAGGCCGATGGCCAGCACCATGGCGAACATGGTCAGCGTATTGATCGAATAGCCGGCCGCGGCCAGCACGCCGAAGGTGCCCAGCAGCACCACCGGCACGGCGATGGCCGGGATCAGCGTGGCGCGGAAGTTCTGCAAGAAGAGGTACATCACCAGCACCACGAGGATCATGGCCTCGACCAGCGCCTTGACCACCTCCTCGATCGAGGCCTTCACGAACGGCGTGGTGTCGTAGCTGGTGAAGGGCTTGAGCTGGTACGGAAAGAACGGCTGCAGCTCGGCAATCTTGGCGTTCACCGCCTCGGCCACGGCCATGGCGTTGGCGCCGTCGGCCAGCACCACGCCCATGCCCGCGCCGGGTTGGCCGTTGAGGCGCGAGGTGATGGTGAGGTTTTCCGCGCCCAGCTCGATGCGGGCCACGTCCTTCAGGCGCACCACCGCGCCGTCGGTCGCCACCTTGAGCACGATGTCCTCGAACTGCTCGCGCGTCTGCAGCTTGCTGCGCGCGGTGATGGTGGCGTTGAGCTGCTGCTGGCCCACCGCAGGCAGGGCGCCCAGCTGGCCGGCCGACACCTGCGCGTTTTGCGCGTTGATGGCGTTGCCCACGTCGGAGGGCATGAGCGCGAATTTCTCCAGCTTGGCCGGGTCCATCCACACCCGCATGGCGTAGGGCGTGCCCAGCGTGGCCACGTCGCCCACCCCGTCGATGCGGCTCACCACGTCCACCAGGCTGCTGGAGATGTAGTCGCCGATGTCCACCTGCGTGACCGACGGGTCGGGCGAGGTGAAGGTGACGATCATCAGGTAGTCGTTGCCGCCCTTGGTGACGGTGACGCCCCGGCTCTGCACGGCCGGCGGCAGGCGCGACATGGCCTGCTGCAGCTTGTTCTGCACCTGCACCTGGGCCACGTCGATGTTGGTGCCGGCGTTGAAGGTGAGCGTGGTGCGCGAGCCGCCCGACGCATCGCTGGTCGAGCCCATGTAGATCAGGTTGTCCAGCCCCTTGAGCTGCTGCTCGATCACCTGCGTGACCGATTCCTCCACCGTCTTGGCGGATGCGCCCGTGTAGGTGGCGCTGATCGAGACGCGCGGCGGCGCGATGTCGGGGTACTGCTCCAGCGGCAGCTGGCGGATGGACATGGCCCCCGCCAGCATGATGACGATGGCGATCACCCACGCGAAGATGGGCCGGTTGATGAAGAACTGTGCCATGGGCGCGTCCTGCGGTCAGCGCGCCGCGGCCGAACTGGCGGGCGCGGCCGCGGCGGCCGGTGCGGACGAGGCGGGGGCCGCGGGCGCGGCGCCCTGGCCCTGCGGCCGGGCGGGCGGCTGGCCCTGCGCCTGCGCCTGGACTTCCACCGGCTGCACGGTGTCGCCCGCCTTCACCCGCTGCAGGCCGTCGACCACCACGCGCTCGCCCGCCTGGATGCCACCCGTGGCCAGCCAGCGGTTGCCCACCGCGTCGCCCACCTGGATGCGGCGGCGCTCGACCTTGTTCTCGGCCCCCACCAGCAGCACGCTGGCATTGCCCGCCGCGTCGCGCGTCACGCCCTGCTGGGGCACCAGCAGCGCCTGCTCGTTCACGCCGGCCTGCAGCACGGCGCGCACGTACATGCCGGGCATCAGCAGCCCGTCCGGGTTGGGAATGACGGCGCGCAGCGTGATGGCGCCGGTGGTCGGGTTCACGTTCACGCCGCTGAACTGCAGCCGGCCCGGGTGCGGGTAGGGGCTGCCGTCTTCCAGCAGCACGGTGATGCGCGCGTCGCCCCCGTCCATCTTCTGGAACCGGCCCTGCGCCATCTCGCGCTTCAGGCGCAGCACCTCGGTGGTGGACTGGGTCACGTCCACATAGAGCGGGTCGATCTGCGAGATGGTGGTGAGCGCGGCGGTCTGGTTGGCCGTGACCAGCGCGCCCGGCGTGACGGTGGAGGTGGTCGTGCGCCCGCTGATGGGCGCCTTGATGCGCGTGTAGCCCACGTTGATCCGGGCGTTCTCCACGGCGGCGGTGGCCACGGCCAGGTCGGACTGGGCCTGCGCCAGCAGCGCCTGGCTGTCGTCGTACACCTGGCGGCTGATGGCGTCGATCTTCACCAGCTCGGCATTGCGGCGGGCGTTGTTCTGCGCCGTGGTGACGGCCGAGCGGGCCTTGGCCTGCGCAGCCTGGGCGCTGCCCAGCGCCACCTCGAAGGGCGAGGCGTCCAGCTGGTAGAGCACCTGGCCGGCCTTGACCTGGGCGCCTTCGGTAAAGAGGCGCTTTTGCACGATGCCGCCCACCTGCGGCCGGATCTCGGCGCTGAGGAAGGCCGTGGTGCGGCCCGGCAGCTCGGTGGTGACGGTCTGGCGTTCGGGCTTCAGGGTGACCACGCCCACCTGCACCGGCACGCGCGGGGCGGGCTTTTGCGCCGCCTTGTCGGAGCATGCCGCCAGGCCCAGCAGGGCGCCCGCCGCCAGCAGCGTGGCGGTGGCCCGCCGCCAGCGCGGCGGCGCCAAAAGCGTGGCGGCAGGGTGGGGAGCGAGCAAGGCGGATGGCGCTGGGCGCGTGTCGGAGCGAAGGCGGGAAGGCAGAGTCATCGGGCGGGCACGGTCCGGGACGGGGAGGGTGGGCGCATTTTGCCGGCCAATGTGGGAGAAAGGTTGAAGCGCCCACGCCGCGCTGGGACAGTCCGCCGCCCGAAGCGGGTGGGTGATGTAATCAGGCCGGGCGCAGCCTGGCCGGGGGCGCCCGGCCGGCTGCACCGGCGCTGGCGCTGCGGCCGTTCGGCCCGCGCTTCGCATGCCCTCGCCCCCGCCCTTGCACTATTGCCCAACCACCCGCCCCTGCCCGTGACCTTCTCCTGGCGTCGCTTCCAGCCCGGCATCACCGCCCGGCTGTTCCTGGCCGTGCTGTCCACGGCGGTTTTCGTGGTGATCGCCATGGGCGCGGCCGCGCAGTGGAGCTTCAGCCGGGGCTTCCTGGGCTACCTGAACCAGTCGGCCGGCGAGCGGCTGGAGGCCGCCCGCCCGCGCATCGTGCAGGCCTACGTGGCCGAGGGCGGCAGCTGGGACTTCCTGCACGGCGAGCGCTCGCGCTGGTTCAAGCTGCTGCGCCCCGTGGCCGACCCCGACGCGCCCCCGGCCGCGGGCCCCGCCACGCCGCCCCTTTCGGACCTCACGGGCGCCGCGCTGCGCACCACCTTGCTCGACGCCGACATGCGGTTCGTCGTGGGCTATGCCGACTTCCACCCCGATGCGCCGCGCTGGCCGCTCGCCGTGCAGGGCCGCACGGTGGGCTGGGTGACCACCGCGCCCTTCGAGAGCGTGAGCGCCGCCGGCGACGTGCGCTTCGCCGCCAGCCAGTACCGCGCCAGCTGGACCATGGGCGCCGTCTCGGTGGTGCTGGCCGCGCTGATCGCCCTCTGGGCGGCGCGCACGCTGCTGCGCCCGCTGCGCGCCGTGGCCGCCGCCACCCACCGCCTGGCGGCGGGCGACTACGCCACCCGCGTGCCGGTGCAGTCGCGAGACGAGGTCGGCCAGCTGGCGTCGGACTTCAACCGGCTGGCGCTGACGCTGGAGCGCAACGAGCAGATGCGGCGCGACTTCATGGCCGACATCTCGCACGAGCTGCGCACCCCGCTGGGCGTGCTGCACGGCGAGCTGGAGGCGATGGAGGACGGCGTGCGCCCGCTCACCCGCGCATCGGTGCAGTCGCTGCAGGCCGAGGTGGCCACGCTGAACAAGCTGGTCAGCGACCTCTACGACCTGTCGCTGGCCGAGGCCGGCGCCATGACGTACCGGCACACGCCGCTGGACCTGGCCGAGCTGCTGCAGGCCAGCGCCACCGCCTACCGGGCGCGGCTGGCCGGCGCGGGCGTGGCGCTGGAGATGCGGCTGGCCGCCGAGGCGCTGGTGGTGGCAGGCGACGCCCGCCGCCTGCACCAGCTGTTCGGCAACCTGCTGGAGAACGCGGCGCGCTACACCGACGCGGGCGGCACGCTGCGCATCGAGGCCGCATGCGAGGCGGGCGGCTGGGTCCGCGTCGCCTTCAGCGACTCGGCGCCGGGCGTGGCGGCGCAGCACCTGCCGCGGCTCTTCGACCGCTTCTACCGCGTCGAGGCATCCCGCAGCCGGGCCAGCGGCGGCGCCGGCCTGGGCCTGGCCATCTGCCGGCGCATCGCCGAGGCGCACCACGGCCGCATCGAGGCGGGCGAGTCGCCGCTGGGCGGCCTGTGCGTCACGCTGCGGCTGCCGGCGGAGGCCGGCGCGCCAGGCGGCCCGGGCCAGGCAGAGGACTCCGCATGACGCCCGTGACCACCACCCCCGCCGCACCGGCGCACATCCTCATCGTGGAGGACGAGCCCAAGATGGCCGCGCTGGTCATGGACTACCTGCGCGCCGCCGGCCACCGCGCCGAGTGGCGGCACGACGGCCGCGACGCCGTGCCCTACGTGCGCGAACACCAGCCCGACCTGGTGCTGCTGGACCTGATGCTGCCCGGCCGCGACGGCCTGGAGGTGTGCCGCGAGCTGCGCACCTTCAGCGACGTACCGGTCGTCATGCTCACGGCCCGCGTGGAAGAGGCCGACCGGCTGGCCGGCCTGGAATGCGGGGCCGACGACTACATCTGCAAGACCCCATTCAGCCCCCGCGAGATCGTCGCCCGCATCAAGGCCATCCTGCGGCGCAGCCGGATCGCCGTGCCTGTTGCCGCACCCCTCGCCGCGCCCGTCGCCGGGGCGGGCACCGCATCGGCCGCCCCGCCCGGGCCGGTGCTGCGGGTGGACGTGGAGAGCTACCGCGCCTACTTCCAGGGCGCACTGCTCGATTTGACGCCGGTCGAATTCCGGCTGCTGCGCACGCTCGCCTCGGCGCCCGGCCACGTGTTCTCGCGCGACGTGCTGCTGACCCGGCTGCACCACGACCACCGCGCCGTGACCGACCGGGCGGTGGACAGCCACGTCAAGAACCTGCGCCGCAAGCTCGCGCAGATCGACCCTGTCTGCGACCCCATCCGCGCCGTGTACGGGGTCGGATTCCGGCTCGATCTCTGACACCGCCCGCCGCCGGGGCGTGCGAGAGTGGCCGCATGAACTTCCAGCACGTCCTCGACGAGATCAACACCGAACTGCGGCCCGAACTGGGCCAGGCCGGCAAGGTGGCCGACTACATCCCCGCCCTCGGCCGGGTGCCGGCCGAGCGCCTGGGCATCGCCCTGCGCACCTGCGACGGGCGTGAAGCGGCCAGCGGGGACAGCACCGAGATGTTCTCCATCCAGAGCCTGTCCAAGGTCTTTTCGCTCACGCTGGCCATGAAGGCGCTGGGCGAGGAGTTGTGGAAGCGCGTCGGCCGCGAGCCCTCGGGCACGGCATTCAATTCGCTGATCCAGCTCGAGCTGGAGGAAGGCATGCCGCGCAATCCGTTCATCAACGCCGGCGCCATCGCCGTGGCCGACCGGCTGGTGAGCCTGGGCGACGCGCCGGGGATGATCCTCGAATTCCTGCAGAGCCTGTGCGGCGAACCCGTCGCCATCGACCCCGAGGTGGCCGATTCGGAGGCCGAGAACGGCCACCGCAACCTGGCGCTGGCGCATTTCATGAAAAGCTTCGGCAAGATCGACAACCCGGTGGCGCAGGTGCTCGACGCCTACTTCCACCAGTGCGCCATCCGCATGAACTGCGTGCAGCTCGCCCGCGCCGCCGCGTACCTGTGCTGCAACGGCCTGCACCCGCTGCATGGCGAGCCGGTGGTCGCCGACCGGCAGGCGCGCCGCATCAACGCGCTCATGCTGACCTGCGGCACCTACGACGCGGCGGGCGAGTTCGCCTTCCGCGTGGGGCTGCCCTGCAAGAGCGGCGTGGGCGGCGGCGTGGTCGCCATCCTGCCGGACGAGCTCACCCTGTGCGTGTGGTCGCCCGCGCTGGACGAGAGCGGCAATTCGGAGCTGGGCATGCGGGCGCTGGAGCTGTTCGTGGCCAAGACCGGGTTGTCGGTGTTCTGACGGCGCCGGCTGGCGGCCACGCACGCCGCAGCCCGCCCGGTTCACAGCCCCAAAATGGGCATGAAAACCGCCTCCAGCGCTTACGGAATAAGCGCATTAAGCTATATATATGATAGCAAATTGGCTGCGCCGGTTGAAATGTCAACAAATCTGTGTGACCGGGGCCCCATACCCCCAGCCTGCGTCGCGCCCCACCGCGCCACTTCAGAACGTGTTGACGATCTCCCAGGGGTCGCGCAGCGGTGTGGGCGGGTGGGCTGCAAGGCGCGGTGCGCAGTGGATAGCACGGCTATCCACAAGCGCCGCAACGCCGCAGACCGCCGCCCACACCGCTGCCCTTCGGGTTGGAGCGAAATCGGGCGATTGGAGGCTCCGGCTGCTTGCATGGGCATGAGCCCATGCGGCGCATCCGCAGCATCCACTCATCCCGATTGCGCTCCAACGCGATCCCCTGCGAGATCGTAAGCACGTTCTAACATGCCCTGCCACGCCCATCCGGGCCGGGCCCCTGTTTCTTGATTGAAGGACGACCGATGAACAGCTCCACCACCTCCCTGGCAGATCAACTCTTCGCGCAACTGCAAGGCGCGCCCCTGCAGCAGATCGCCCGGCAACTGGGCACCGACACCGCGCAGACGCAAAGCGCCGTGGGCGCGGCGCTGCCCCTGCTGCTGGGCGCGCTCGGCCGCAACGCCGAGCAGCCCGGCGGCGCCCAGGCCATCTTCGGCGCATTGCAGCGCGACCATGCGCCGGCCGCCGCGGGCGGCCTGGACCTGGGCGGGCTGCTGGGTTCGATGCTGGGTGGTGGCGGCGGCAGCGGCGGTGCGGGGGCCCAGGCCTCGGCCGGCGCCGACATCCTGGGCCACATCTTCGGCGGGCAGCAACGCCAGGCCGAAGCGGGTCTGGGCCAGGCCACCGGCCTGGGCGCGAACGCCGGCCAGCTGCTGCAACTGCTGGCGCCCATCGTCATGTCGTTCCTGGCGCAGCGCGTGGCGTCGGGCGGAATGGATGCCGGGGCCCTGGGCGACACGCTGGGCCGCGAACGTGTGCAGGCCCAGCAGCAGGGCGGGCTGGGCGGCGGCCTGCTGGGCAGCCTGCTCGACCAGAACGGCGACGGCAAGCTCGACCTGGGCGACCTGCTCAAGGTGGGGGGCAGCCTGCTCGGCGGGCGCCGCTGAAGCCCCGCCACGCCGCGCCAGGGTTGCCAGCGCGCCCCGGTTGGGCAGACACTGGGGGCGCCATCGTTGCTGTTTTCGTCCACCACCCGAAGGAGGCGCCCCATGACGACCGTCGCAGACATTCTCGGCTCCAAGAGCACCACCCAGGTTCATACCGTGGCGCCCACCGATTCGGTGCTGCACGCCCTGCAGCTGATGGCGCGGCAGGGCATCGGGGCGCTGCTGGTGATGGAGGGCGGCCGCATCGCCGGCATCTTCACCGAGCGCGACTACGCCCGCAAGGTCGCGCTGCAGGGCCGCACCTCGGGCGACACCAGCGTGCGCGACGTGATGACCAGCGCCGTGCGCTTCGTGCGGCCATCGCAGAGCACCGAGCACTGCATGGCCGTGATGACCGAAAACCGGCTGCGCCACCTGCCCGTGGTCGATGAAGCGGGCGAACTCGCGGGCATCGTCTCCATCGGCGACCTGGTCAAGCAGATCATGTCCGAGCAGCAATTCATCATCGAGCAGATGGAGCAGTACATCACCGGGCGGGCGTGAGCCGGGGGGCGCGGGCCATTGGATCTCTGCCACCTGCAGGCATTCACAGCGTGGTGACCGGCCGGGGGGCGCTGGCGGGCGCCCGGCGCCGAGAAGCCTCTCCATCTCGCCAGTCCGGGGCCTGCTTCTTAGACCTGGCGGGATTGACGGATTGGATTCTTCGATAAGCCCGGCAGCCTGTGCACATGGGCTCACAGGGCACCCACGACCTGCACGTCACCACGCGGATGGCGTGCCCGCCCTGGGCCAATTCCGCCAGACGGTCAACGTCACCATCCCCACCTGCCACGCACCTGCCTGAACGGCAGCTGGCAGGAAAGCAGCGCCATGGCCCACCGCGGCGGCGAGTACACCGCATCCCCGGCCAGTTCGCCCCGGCTGCGGGGCGGGGAATGTTCGCCTCCGGCACCTCGCCGACCTCACGCACTGATTGTGAGTAGCACTCCCTTCGTCAGGAGCGCTTCCAGATCATGGCGCCCGCCAGATGTCACAAGTTGTAATCGGCATGTCACGCGCCGAATCGACACTTCCGGCATCTGTTGACCTTCCGTGAGTGACCCTATGACCGTTCGTTCCCGCATTGCCCTGCTCATCGCGCTGGCGCTGGCTGCGCTGTGTGCCATTGGCGGATTCGCGCTTTATCAGTCTGCCCAAGGTGCCCTGCAGGTCAAGCGGGTGACCGAGGGCGTGGTGCCCAGCGCGATCTATTCGGTCGAGCTGATGGGCCAGCTCAAGGATGTGCAGATCGCCGCGCTGAACATGGTCGGTGCGCCCGACCGCGCCACGGCCGAGGCCATGCACCAGCAGGTGGCCGAGCGCAAGACGGCGTTGCGCAATGCGCTCGATGCTCAGCGCCGCAGCGCCGACAGCGACGCCCAGCGCGGCCTCATCAAGGAGGCCGAGATGAGCCTCGACAACTACTTCGCCGCCATCGACGACACGGCCCGGTTCAAGCTGGCCGGCCAGCAGGAAGCCGCCGAGGCCTACATGGCTGCCACCGTGGACCAGTACCTGCGCGAGCAGGGCCAGGTGATCGAGGCGGTGCAGGTGGAGCGCCGCCGCAGCAAGGACGAAGCCATCGGCGCCTTGAACGCACAGATGGAGCGCACCACCGGCATGCTGCTGCTGGTGGCGGGCGTGAGCGTCATCGGACTGGGCGCGGCGGGTTGGATGCTCTACCGCCAGATCGTGCGCCCGATCGGCGAGATGCAGCAGAAGATGACCGAGATCGCCAGCAGCCAGGACTTTTCCCACCGCGTGCCGGTGGCGCGCATGGACGAGATCGGCCGCTCGCTCACCGCCTTCAATGCGATGGTCGCACGCATCGAGGAGAGCTCCGAGCTGGTGCGCCAGAAGACGGCCGACATCCAGGCGATGCTGCAGACGCTCCCGCAGGGCATCCTGACGCTGGAGGCAGGCCGGCGCATCCACCCCGAGTATTCGGCGCACCTGTCCACCCTGCTGGAGCGGCAGGACCTGGCCGGCCGCACGCTGGACGAGGTGCTGATCGACCGCTGCGAGGGCAGCGCCGATGCGCGCGCCCAGGCCGAGGCCGCCATCGACGCCTGCCTCGGCGAGGACGAGATGAACTTCGCCTTCAACGCGCACCTGCTGCCGCGGGAGCTGTGCCTGGTGTGCGACGGCGGGCGGCGCAAGACGATCGAGCTGGACTGGTCGCCCATCACCGCCGCCAGCGGCACGGTGGAGCGCCTGCTGGTCAGCCTGCGCGACGTGACCGAACTGCGCGAGCTGGCGCGCGACGCCCAGGCCCGCCGGCAGGAGCTGGCCATGGTGGGCGAACTGCTGGCCGTGCCGCCCGAGAAGTTCCGGGCGTTCGCGCAGTCCGCCTCCGCTCTGCTGCGCGAAGGCCGCGCCCTGGTGGCGGCGCTGCCGCAGGACCGTGCCGGCGCCGTGGCCGCCCTGTTCCGGGGCATGCACACCATCAAAGGCAATGCCCGTACCTACGGCCTGCCGGGCGTGGCCGACGCAGCGCACGCGGCCGAGCAGCGCTACGCCGCCCTGCGGGACGACCTTTGCGGCTGGGACGAGGCCGCGCTGGCGGCCGACATCGGCGCCGTCGAGCAGGCGCTGCAGGGCTACGTGCGGTTGAACGACGAGACCCTGGGACGGGGCGCGGCGGCGGGCGGCGGCAGCGACGACGCGGTGCGCATGACCCGGGAGCGGGTGGAGGGCCTGTGCGACACCCTCGGGGCCGTGCTGCGGCAGGGCGACTGGCCGCAGGAACACCGCCTGCGCCTGGAACAGGTCGCCCACGCGCTGGCGCATCCGGGTGCGGCCCGCATCGACGAGATCTTCGGCGCCGTGTCCGCGGCGCTGCCCGAACTGGCCCGCGACCTGGGCAAGGACGCGCCCCATGCGGAATGCACCGGCGCACGCGTGCTGGTGCGCGCCGAGGCGGGCGAGGTGCTGCGCGATGCCTTCGTGCACCTGCTGCGCAACGCCATGGACCACGGCATCGAGCCGCCGCCCGAGCGTGCCGCCAAGGGCAAGGCCGCGCGCGGCCGCATCACCGCGCAGACCTGCGTGGAGGGCGGCGAGGTGGTCGTGCGGCTGCAGGACGACGGGCGGGGACTCGATCTGGCGCGCATCCACGACAAGGCGCTCGCCCAGGGGCTGCTCGGGCCGGACGACGCCCCCAGTGCCGACGCCCTGGCACAGATGATCTTCGCGCCGGGCTTTTCGACCGCTGCCGAGGTGACCACCGTGTCGGGCCGCGGGGTCGGCATGGACGCGGTCAAGGCCTTCATCGAAGCGTTGCACGGGCAGGTCACGGTGGTGGTCGAGCCGGACGCCCCGGTGTACGCCACGCCGTTCGCGACCGTCATCCGCCTGCCGCTGCACTGGACGGTCAGTGTCCAGGGCCACCGGGGCGCCCTGGGGGAGGCCGCGTGATGGACGGCGGATGGACCGGGATGTACTTCGCCCTGGGGGCCGGCTTCGTTCTGGGCGCCGCCATGGCGACCCTGCTGGCGTGGCGCATCGCACGCACGCGTGCGCGGCGGGCCGCGGCGGTGCATGCCGAGGAAGCGGGCCGCCTGGCCTCGGCGCTCGAATCGGCGCTGCGCGAGAGCGCTTGCGCGCAGGCCGACCTGGACCGGGCGCAGGCCGGCTGGAACGAAGAGCGCGAACACTGGCAGGGCGCCGCCGCGGCGTGGGATGCGCACCAGCAGAGCAGCGCGCTGCAGGCGCAGGAGGCGCTGCGCGCACAGGCGGCGCCCGCGTTGCAGCACATCCACACCCAGGGTCGGTCGTTGCAGGAACTGCAGGGCATCGGCAAGACCTTCGAGCGCTGGCACGCCGACATGAGCGCGCTGGTGCAGCACAACCGAACCATGCACGACAAGAACGACGAGTTCGCCCGCATCGTGCGGCAGATGGTGATCGTGGCGTTGAATGCCTCCATCGAGGCGGCCCGCGCCGGCGCGCAGGGGCGCGGCTTCAACGTGGTGGCGGGCGAGATGCGCGAACTCTCGGCGCGCGCCGAGGCGCTGTCGCGCGAGTACCGGGACAGCCTCTATGCCAACGACCTGATCGCCACCACCACCTTCCAGGACATGCAGGCCGGGGGCAAGATGGTCGTCAACGCCGCCATGGGACTGCAGATGACCAACGGGCGCATCCAGGCCGCGCTGGAGGCGGCGGCATGACGGCCCCGGCGGGCAACAACTCCGGCTTCGCCATGCCGCGCCTGCTCAGCCAGCGCGCCTGCGACAGCCTGGACGGCATGATGGTGTCGGGCCTGCGGCAAAGCCTGGCCGGCGGCGACGTCGGCGCGGCCATCGACGTGGTCGATACCGTGCCGCCGGGCGTCGCCACGCACATGGCGGTGCTGTCGATCGCATCGTTTCCGTTCCGGCTGAACACGGCGCTGCACTTCGCCTGCACCGACGCCCTGCTGGCCTGGGCCACAGAGCGCAGCGGCATCGGCGAGGAGGGCGGGCCGATCAACGAGCAGCAGTTCATCGACGTGATCTGCGAGATCGGCAACCTGTGCTGCGGCTCCATCAACCGCGACCTGGGCGAGTTCCAGTCCTTCCTGGGGCTGTCGACGCCGCAGATCCTCGATGCGCGCTGCCTGCCGCACTTCGTGCGAGACGGAGCCGAGCACCTGCGCCACTTCCGCGTTCAGGTACGGCCGGGCCTCGCGCTCCATGCCTCGCTGTGCGCGCGGGCCTATCTGCCGCTGGACTTCCACTGGAGCGGCTCGCCCGTGCAAGCGGCGGTGGAGTCGGGCGAGATGGAGATGTTCTAGCCGGCGGGCCGGCGGCGCCTGACCGCGTGCCGGAAGGCGGTCGGGGGCGCGTAGGGCCAAGGGGAGGGGGAACGCGGCTGGCTGTGTGCCCGGCGTGCTCCCGGCCTCGCCTGCGCCTTTCGTCTTCTCTCTCTTTCACACGCACCCCTTTTTTCTCCCTCCGATGCCGAACGGACAACCACCCATGGAAACCACCGCACCCGTGATCGAACCGGCCCCATCCGATGTCTCCGCGCCGCCCGAGCCTGCCGCACTGGTCAGCAAGGTATTGGTCATCGAGACCGACGGCGATGCGCTCGCCCGCATCCGCGCCTTCTGCGACGCCCACGGCCTGCAGGGCCACAAGGTCCATCCCCTCAACGTGCCCGCGGTGCTGCGCTCGCGCATCGACCTGGGGGCCGTCTTCGTGGGCGCGCAGCTGCAGGGCGCCTTGAGCGACGGCCTGGCGCTCGCCCGTGACATCGCCTGGCTGCGCCCCGAGCTGCCGATCTTCGTGCGCACGGACGGCGTGCCCGAGGCCCAGGCGGGCACCGACGCCCACGCCATGCCGCGCGACGCCTCGGTGGTGGGCTACACACTGGATGGGATCGACGCCCTGAAGACCGAGGTGGACCGCAAGATCTTCGACCGCGTTTATCCGATGTCGTTGGTCCGCACGCTCGGCGAGATGACGCAGGCCGCGCTGGCCAGCCAGTTCAGGGGCATGCAGGTGCGGCTGGACCCGCCCTACGTGGTGCGCGACCGGCTGATCCACGGCGAGCTGTTCACGCTCATTCCCATGGAAACGCCGTGGTGCCGCGGCTTCATGACGCTGCAGACGGATGTCGCCTCGCTGCGCCGCGTGGTGGACGCCGGCCGCACCGCGTTCTCGTCAGAGGAGGGCGAGGACTTCCGCAACCTCAACGCCATCCTGGGCGAGCTGACCAACCTGATCTGGGGCGCGTTCCGCAACCGCTTCGGCACCGAAGGCGCGAGCAGCTCCTTCGGCGTGCAGGTGCCCATCATCGTCAACCACCTGCACCGCTACATCAGCTTCGGCACCGAGAGCCCGCAACTGTGCTTCAAGTGCCACGTCTGGGCGCCAGACGATCCCGAGGCGACCGCCATCACCATCTATCAGCGGTTCGCCTTCAGCCTGAGCTGGGCGCCGGAGCTGTACCGCGAGAGCGAGGCACTGCTGAGCGGATTCGTCGAATCGGGCGAGCTGGAACTGTTCTGAGCGGGCTGCCGCTTTTTTCTTTCTTTCTTTGTTTGTTTTTGTTTTTGTTTTTGTCTTTTAGAGGAGTCTTTTCATGGCCAACGTTCTTGTCGTCGACGATTCGAGCACAGTGCGCAACGAGGTGGGCAACTTTCTGGGCAGCAACGGCTTCCAGGTGGCACTGGCCGTCGATGGCCACGATGGCCTGGCCAAGCTCAGGCAGGACGGCGGCATCAAGCTCGTGGTGTGCGATGTGAACATGCCCAACATGGATGGGCTGACCATGGTGGAGCGGGTGCGCAGCGAGCTGGGGAACCACAAGGTCCACGTCGTGATGCTGACGACGGAGAGTTCGCCGGCGATGAAGGAGCGGGGGAAGGCGGCGGGGGTGAAGGGGTGGATTGTGAAGCCGTTCAATGGGGCTGCGGTGCTGGGGTCGTTTCAGAAGTTGGCGGTTTGACTGAGTGTTCGGGCTGGGTTCGTCGACGCTCGGGCGCGGTGCGGCGGGGCGGTGCTGGGCGCTTGCTGTGGGGTTGCTTTCCGGGGCCGGGATGTGCGCCCGGCGGCGCACTCACTTTCTTTCGTTTCGCCGAAAGAAAGTAAGCAAAGAAAGGGCGACCCCCAGTCTGCGACCCCTTCGCTGGCGCTACGGGGCGGACCTGCGGCGGGGCGCTTGCGGGGTGCCGCCGCAGAACTCACTTCGCGCTGGCGCGCTCCGTTCAAACAGCCGCGGCGAGTCAGAGCTTGAAGCATGCGTGTCCTTCGGCACGCATGCGCACCCCGCAAGCGCCCCGCCGCAGGCGCAGCCAGCAGGGGTGGGACAGCCCGATCCGGGCCATCGCTGCGCTCGGCCTGGAGCGCAGCGCGCAGCGCGCGCGTTGGGGGCCGAGCGCAGCGATGGCCCGAGTGGCTCCCCACTCCCTTCTGTGCGTGCCGAGAAGCGCAGGGCGGCGGGTGCGTGCGTGTGCCGAAGGACACACGCACTTCGTGCACTGACTTGCCGCAGCTGTCTGAACGGAGCGCACGCAGTGCGCGCAGTGAGTTCTGCGGCAGCACCCGCCGACCGAGCATCGCGGTTGCCCGTAGCGAAGCGAAGGGACACGCACAGCAGGGTCGCCCTTTCTTTGGTAACTTTCTTTCGGCGAGACGAAAGAAAGTTACTCGCCCGCCGGGGCGAAATCCCGGCTCCGGGAATCAACCACCCCACACGTACCAGCACCGCCCTCGGCAGCGCGCCCCGGCCCCGGGAATCAACCGCTCAGCAAGCGCCAGCACCGCCCCTGACAAGGCCTCGACAAGCCCGGCAGCTCAAGCCGCCTTCTCGACGTGCCCCTGCCGCGTGTACAAAAAGTCGATCACCGCCTTGCGGCATTGCAGGTACACCGCATCCTCGGCCAGTTCGACCCGGCTGCGGGGGCGGGGAATGTTCACCTCCAGCACCTCGCCGATGGTCGCCGCCGGCCCGTTGGTCATCATCACGATCTTGTCGGACAGCAGCACGGCTTCGTCCACGTCGTGGGTCACCATCACCACCGTGCTCTGCGTGCGGGCCACGATCTCCAGCAGCTCGTCCTGCAGCTTGGCGCGGGTCAGCGCGTCCAGCGCGCCGAAGGGCTCGTCCATGAGCAGCACCTGCGGCTCCATCGACAGCGCCCGGGCGATGCCCACGCGCTGCTTCATGCCGCCGGAGATCTCGCCCGGGCGCTTTTGCGCGGCATGCGTCAGGCCCACCAGCGCCAGCGCGGCGTCGGTGCGCTCGCGCAGGCGGGTCTTGGGCTCGGTGCGGCCGAAGACGCGTTCCACCGCCAGGTAGACGTTGTCGAAACACGTGAGCCACGGCAGCAGCGAGTGGTTCTGGAAGACGACGGCGCGCTCCGGGCCCGGGCCCTTGATCTCCTTGTTGGCGCAGAGCAGGGCGCCCGATGTGGGCGTGGTCAGGCCCGCGATGAGGTTCAGCAGCGTGCTCTTGCCGCAGCCCGAGTGGCCGATCAGCGCGACGAATTCGCCCTTGGCGATCGTCAGGTCGATGCCG
Source organism: Acidovorax sp. FG27 (assembly GCF_040365715.1). Taxonomy (NCBI): domain Bacteria; kingdom Pseudomonadati; phylum Pseudomonadota; class Betaproteobacteria; order Burkholderiales; family Comamonadaceae; genus Acidovorax; species Acidovorax sp. FG27. The sequence continues at coordinate 700,292 of NZ_BAABVY010000009.1, read as the reverse complement.
CGCAGCGCGGGGAACAAGCCCTTGGCGGTCTTGAAGGTCTGATCGACGCCCTGGACTTCGATGAACTTGGTGGAGAGAGAGGTATGCATGAAAAGCTCCTGGTTCTAGCGAGGACCACCATGGGACCGGCTTTGCCGGGCCACTGGTGGTGCCCCCTTGGAGGGGGTGACGCGCCGCAGGCGCGGCTCAGGGGTGGTCAGCTCTTGACCTCTTCGAACGTGAAGGCGGTTGCCAGCTTGACGAGTGCGTATTCGAGCAGCAGCCCGACGATGCCGATCACGAAGATCGCGATCAGGATGTTCTTGACGTTCAGGTTGTTCCACTCGTCCCACACCCAGAAGCCGATGCCGACGCCGCCGGTCAGCATTTCGGCGGCCACGATCACCAGCCAGGCCGTGCCCACGGCCAGGCGCACGCCGGTCAGCATGTAGGGCAGCACGGAGGGAAAGAGGATCGTGGTGGCGATCTTCCATTCGGAGAGGTTCAGCACGCGGGCCACGTTCATGTAGTCCTGCGGCACGCGCTGCACGCCGACGGCGGTGTTGATGATCATCGGCCAGATGGAGCAGATGAAGATGGTCCAGATGGCGGCCGGGTTGGCGCCCTTGAAGACCAGCAGCCCGATGGGCAGCCAGGCCAGCGGCGACACGGGCCGCAGCAGGCTGATGAGCGGGTTGAACATGCGCGAGAGGAAGGTGAAGCGCCCGATGATGAAGCCGGCCGGAATGCCGACCACCGCCGCCAGGCCGAAGCCGATGGCCACCCGCTCCAGCGACGCGAGCACGTTCCAGCCCACGCCCTGGTCGTTGGGCCCGTTGCGGTAGAACGGGTCGCTGAAGATGCTGACCGCCTGCTGCCAGGTGTCTGCCGGGCCGGGAATGCTCTGGCCGGTGGTGGCCGAGACGACCGCCCAGAGGCCGATCAGCAGGCCCAGCCCGCAGGCGGGCGGCAGCACCGCCATCCAGAAGCTGCGCGACAGCGCGGCCCAGTCGCGCCGGGGCGCGGCGGCCCCGGTTTTCGAGCCGTTCTGGCTTGTAGCGCTGGCGGATGCTGCGCCATCAGCTACTGTTTTGATAGCGTTGGATGGCGCTGCGTGGCCGGCGGGCGGCGACGAGGAATCCAGCGGGGAGTGAAAGACGGCACTGACCATGGTGTGTGCTCCAGCGTGCGGTGGGTGGGGTTCGCGAAAGGGAACGGATGCGAGGCGGCCGCGCCGTCAGGCGTGGATCTTGAAACCGTCGGCGTACTTCTTGGGGTCCTTGCCGTCCCACACCACGCCATCCACCAGCTTGGCGGTGCGCATGTCGCTGGCGGGCACCGGCACCTTGGCGGCGGTGGCGGCCTGCTTGTAGACGTCGATGCGGTTGATGGACTTGGCCACGCCCAGGTAGTCGGGGTGGTCCTTCAGCAGGCCCCAGCGCTTGTGCTGGGTGAGGAACCACATGCCGTCCGACAGGTACGGGAAGTTGGCCATGCCGCCGTTGTAGAACTTCATGTGGTCGGGGTCGTCCCAGGTCTTGCCCAGGCCGTCCTGGTAGCGGCCCAGGATGCGCTGGTTGATCGCGTCCACGCCGGTGTTCACATAGGCCTTGCCGGCGATGGTTTCGGCCATCTTGGTCTTGTTGGCCAGGCCGTCGTCGATCCAGCGACCGGCCTCCAGGATGGCGGCGGTGACGGCGCGGGCGGTGTTGGGGTACTTCTGCACGAACTCCGACGTGGTGCCCAGCACCTTCTCGGGGTGGTCCTTCCAGATCGCCTGGGTGGTGGTGGCGGTGATGCCGATGCCGTCCATGATGGCGCGGTGGTTCCAGGGCTCGCCCACGCAGAAGCCGTCCATGTTGCCCACGCGCATGTTGGCGACCATCTGCGGCGGCGGCACGGTGATGACCTTGGCGTCCTTCATCGGGTCGATGCCGTTGGCGGCCAGCCAGTAGTAGAGCCACATGGCGTGGGTGCCGGTCGGGAAGGTCTGGGCGAAGGTGTATTCGCGCTTCTCGGCGGCCATCAGCTTGGCCAGGGTGGGGCCATTCACGGCGCCCTTGTCCGCGAGCTTCTTGCTCAGCGTGATGGCCTGGCCGTTCTGGTTCAGGTTCATCAGCACGGCCATGTCCTTCTTGGGGCCGCCCAGGCCCAGGTGCACGCCGTAGACCAGGCCGTAGAGCACGTGGGCGAAGTCCAACTCGCCATTGACCAGCTTGTCGCGCACGCCGGCCCAGCTGGCTTCCTTGCTGGGGATGATCTTCACGCCGTATTTCTGGTCGATGCCCAGCACCGAGGCCATCACCACGCTGGCGCAGTCGGTCAGCGGAATGAAGCCGATCTTCACTTCCTTCTTCTCGGGTGCGTCGGAGCCCTGGGCATGCACCAGCGCGCGCAGTGCGGGGCTGATGCCGACGGCGCCCACGGTGGCGGCTTGCAGTACGGTGCGGCGTTGCAGGCTGGGTTTCAACAGATCGGTCATGGGATCACGTCCTCGAAGCGGGTGGCAGAAACGACAAAGGCGTCCGCACCGCGCGGCAGCGTTCGTCGTGCGAGAGCGCTGCTGCGGGTGCGGACGCCTTTGTCCGGTGTGCGATGCGCCCCGCCCTGAGGGTCGGGTGGCATCGGCGATGACCTGCGTTGGTCTGCCAGCCATTACGCAAGCGGTGTGCCAGCCCGTGGGAATCGCGTGGATGCTATTGAGTTGATAGCGCCATGCGCTGTCGCAGTGGGCGCTGGAGGCTGTTTTTGATCGCAAGGCCTGGCATGCGGGCCCTGCCGGCCGAGGCCCGGCCTGCACCCGCCGCGGGAGCCGGCCTGCACTTCTCGCCGGCATGGCTGCACTGTGCTTGTGCGGCGCACCATCCGCTGGCATGCCGCACGCTGGTGCGGCGCCCGGCGTGGGGCTTCAACCCATCAGGTCGGCCACGTCCAGCATGCGCTGGGCCACGTCCACCAGCTTCAGGCCCTTGTCCATGGCGGTCTTGCGCAGCTTGTCGTAGGCGGCTTTTTCCGTGAGGCCCTGGCGCTGCATCAGCAGGCCCTTGGCGCGGTCGATGGTCTTGCGGTCCTTGAGTTCGGAGCGCGCATCGGCCAGTTGCGAGCGCAGGTTCTGTTCGTGCTGGAAGCGCGCCATCGCCACGTCGAGGATCGGGCGGATGCGCTGCGGCGCCAGCCCGGCGACGATGTAGGCGGACACGCCCAGCGCCACCGCGTCCTTCACGTGCGTCGTGTCTTCGTCGTTGGTGAACATGACGATGGGACGGCGCTCGTCGCGGGTGGCCATCACCACGTGTTCGAGCGCGTCGCGCGCCTCGCTCTCGGCGTCCACGATGATGAGGTCGGGCTGCAGCTGCGTGATGCGCTCGCGCAGGAACACGTCTGCGGGCAGCGTGGCGATGAGGTTGAAGCGCGCTTCGAGCAGACCCATGCGCAGCGTGCGCGAGCGCTCGGCCTGCTGCACCGCATGCTCGTCGTCGGCGTCGGTCATGGCGAGGTCGGGGGCCACGACCACGATTCTCAGTGGCTCGCTCATGCCCCGAGCTTAAGCAAAAAATGCACCTGATGGGCTGCTCGCGGAGCATTCCGGGGCCGAGCCGCGCGCCGGCATTTTTGCACCGGCAGGGTGCGCCGCCTGGCCGGGGCCCGTTCTTGCATGGCATCTGTCGTGGCCTGGCAACCCGGGTGGAAGTGGCCCGGCTGCGGGCGCGCATCGGGCGGCCCCACGGCCGGCAGGCCAGGCCCCGGCACATAGGCCGACCCCGTCCAGGGGCTGGCCCCCATAGCTTTTATCTTTGGGGTCGGCTATACACGGCACGCATTCGCACAGAGAGGGATCAGCAATGACGAGGTTCAAGAACCGGCCTAGCAGCCTTACCGCCGCCGCCGCAGACGAGGGCGTGCGCGGCATCGCCCGCCGGCAGTGGGTGGCCCGCGTGGCGGCAGCGGCCGCCCTGGTGGGCACGGCGTGGGGGGTGGCCGGCTGCAGCAAGGTGCCCGACACCATCCGCATCGGCGTGGCGCAGCCCCTGTCGGGCAACCTGGCCGCGCTGGGGCAGGATCTGCTCAACGGCGTGACCATGGCGGTGGACGAGTTGAACCGCGCCGGCTTCATGGTGGACGGCAAGCGCGTCACGCTGGAGGTGGTCGCCCAGGACGACCGCGCCGACCCCGCCGCCGGCAAGGCCGCCGCCCAGCAACTGGTGAAGGACGGCGTGGTGGCGGTCATCGGCCACCTCAACTCGGGCGTCAGCATCGAGGCCGCGCCCATCTATGGCGAAAAGGGCATTCCCCAGCTGGCCATCTCCACCAACCCCCGGTTCACGCAACTGAGCCTGCCGACCACCTTCCGGCTGGTGGCCAACGACACGTTGCAGGCCAAGGCCATGGGTTCGTTCGCGGCGACGCAGCTGTCGCACCCCAGCTACGCCGTGCTGGACGACGGCACGCCCTACGGCAAGGGGCTGGCCGACGGCGCCGCGCAGCAGCTGGCGGCCGAGAAGAAGCAGGTCACGGTGCGCCAGTCGTTCGACGACCGCACGACGGATTTCGCCGCCACGGCGGCGAAGCTGCAGGCCGCGAACGTGGGCGTCATCGTCACCACCCTGAACGACTTCCAGGTGCTGGCCCTGCTGGAGGCCCTGAAGAAGATCGGCCACACCCGCGTGTCGGTGCTGGGCGGCGACACCATCAAGACCACCGACATGGCGAAGGCGGACGGCCTGGTGGACGGCCTCTACGCCACCTCGCCGGTGCTGGAGGCGCGCGAATTCATCACCGGGCGGCAGTTCCTCGAGAAGTACACCACCCAGTTCAAGAAACCGCCCGCCTATGGCGGCCACTACACCTACGACGCGATGTACGTGCTGTCGGCCGCCATCAAGCAGGCGGGGTCGGCCGACCCCCAGGCCATCGGCAAGGCGCTGCACGCCATCAACGGCTACGCGCCGGTCACCGGCACCATGACCTGGGATGCGGCCGGCGAGCTGCGCTACGGCGCGGTCGGCGTCTACAGCCTGCGCGGCGGCCGCTGGGAAATGCGCATGCGCTCGGACCGCTGGTAGGCCGGCGATGGCCCTGCGCGCCGCCAGCGGCAGGGCGCCGGCCTCAGAACGTGTTGACGATCTCCCAGGGGTCGCGCAGCGGGGTGGGCGGGTGGGCTGCAAGGCGCGGTGCGCAGTGGATAGCTTGGGCTATCCACAAGCGCCGCAACGCCGCAGAGCGCCCGCCCACACCGCTGCCCTTCGGGTTGGAGCGAAATCGGGCGATTGGACGCCCCGGCTGCTTGCACGGGCATGAGCCCGTGCGGCGCATCCGCAGCATCCACTCATCCCGATTGCGCTCCAACGCGATCCCCTGCGAGATCGTCAACACGTTCTAAACTCCGGGCATGAGTCTGCTGATCCTCGGAATCGAATCCTCGTGCGACGAGACCGGCGTGGCGCTGGTGCGCTCGCCGAGCGGCCCCGGCGTGCCCACGTTGCTGGCCCATGCGCTGCACAGCCAGATCGCCATGCACCAGGCCTATGGCGGCGTGGTGCCGGAGCTGGCCAGCCGCGACCACATCCGCCGCGTGCTGCCCCTGACCGAAGCCGTGCTCGCCGAGGCGGGCCACCTCCTGGCCGACGTGGACGTGGTGGCCTACACCCGCGGGCCGGGGCTGGCCGGCGCGCTGCTGGTGGGCGCGGGCGTGGCGTGCGCCCTGGGCGCGTCCCTCGGGCGACCGGTGCTGGGCGTGCACCACCTGGAAGGCCATCTGCTGTCGCCCTTCCTCAGCGTGGACCCGCCGGAATTTCCGTTCGTGGCGCTGCTGGTGTCGGGCGGCCACACGCAGTTGATGCGGGTGGACGGCGTGGGCCGATACACCTTGCTGGGCGAGACCATCGACGACGCGGCGGGCGAGGCCTTCGACAAGTCGGCCAAGTTGCTGGGCCTGGGCTACCCGGGCGGGCCGGCGCTGTCGCGGCTGGCGCAGGAGGGCGACGCCACCGCCTTCAAGCTGCCGCGCCCGCTGCTGCACAGCGGCAACCTGGACTTTTCCTTCGCCGGCCTGAAGACCGCCGTGCTGACGCAGGCGAAGAAACTGGGCGACGACCTGGATGCGCGCCGCGCCGACCTGGCGGCCAGCACCGAGGCCGCCATCGTCGACGTGCTGGTCAGGAAGACGCTGACGGCATTGAAGGAAAGCGGTCTGCAGCGCGTGGTGGTGGCCGGCGGCGTGGGCGCCAACCGCCTCCTGCGCGAGCAGCTGAACGCCGCCTGTGCCCGCCTGAAGGTGCGCGTGCACTACCCCGAGCTGCACCTGTGCACCGACAACGGCGCCATGATCGCCATGGCCGCGGCCATGCGCATCGCGGCCGGCCGCCAGTCGCCCGAAGCCCGCTACGCCTTCGACGTGAAGCCGCGCTGGCCGCTGGATGCGCTGGATGCACCGCCGGCGGCCGAGGCCGCCCACCCGGCCTGACCGCGAGACATGCCGCGTCGAAGCACGCCGACAGGCCTGGTTCAAGGCCGAATCGGCCTGCAGCGCTTGTGAATCCAGCGCATGATGCTACGTTTTTAATAGCAAAGGGCGCGGCGGCGCCACACAGCGTGCCGGCTCAATACATCAGCCGCTCGGGCCGCACTTCCTGCAGGATGGTCGTCGCGATCTCTTCGATGCTCTTGGTGGTGGTGGACAGCCAGCGGATGCCCGAGCGCCGCATCATCGCCTCCGCCTCCGAGACCTCGTAGCGGCAGTTGGCCAGGTCGGCGTATTTGGACCCGGGCCGCCGCTCGTTGCGGATCTGCGAGAGCCGCTCCGGCAGGATGGTGAGCCCGAAGATCTTCTTGCGGTGCGGCTCCAGCGCCGGCGGCAGTTGCCGGCGGTCGAAGTCTTCCGGGATCAGCGGGTAGTTGGCCACTTTCAGGCCGCACTGCATGGCCAGGTACAGGCTCGTCGGCGTCTTGCCGCTGCGGGACACGCCCACCAGGATCACGTCGGCCCCGGCCAGGTCGCGGTGGCTCTGGCCGTCGTCGTGGTCCAGGCTGAAATTGATGGCGTCGATGCGCTGGGTGTATTCCTTGCTCAGGCTCACGTCCGAAAACCGCCCCACGCGGTGGTGCGACTTGATGCCCAGCTCGCTCTCCAGCGGGCGGATGAAGGTGCCGAACATGTCCAGCAGCATGCCCTTGCAGCCGCTCTCGATGATGCGCAGCACGCTCATGTTGACCAGCGTGGTGAAGACGACCGGCTTCTTGCCCTCCAGCTCGGCCGTGTGGTTGATCTGGCGCACCACCTGGTGGGCCTTGTCCTCGGTGTCGATGAACGGCAGCCGCACATGGCGCGGCTTCATGTCGAACTGCGCGAGGATGGCGTTGCCGAAGGTTTCGGCGGTGATGCCGGTGCCGTCGGAGATGAAGAAAACGGTGCGCGTGTGCATGGGCAAAGGTGGCGGGAGGGGATGAAGGGCAGCGGCGGTGGCCGACAGGCGCATGCGCCCCGGCCAGCCTACAATCGCGCCCATTATTCCCAATTCCCCCACCATGCAACGCGGCTGCCCACTACCAGAACAGCAAAGCCAGCTGCCTTGCATGGGCGCGCGCCCCCCTTGTTCGCTCCCCCAGGGCGCAGGCGCAGACCCGGTTTCAACTTCTGGAGCTTTCCCATGTCTGCACTCTTCGACGCGACCGCCCTGGTCGTTCCGTTTGAAAACCTGAGAATGAGCGACGTCGAGTCGGTGGGGGGCAAGAATGCCTCCCTCGGCGAGATGATTTCCCAGCTGCCCCAGGGCGTGCGCGTGCCCACCGGCTTCGCCACCACGGCGCACGCCTTCCGCGAATTCCTCAAGCACGAGGGCCTGGCCGACCGCATCAGCCAGCGCCTGGCCACGCTCGACACCGAAGACGTGCGCGCCCTGGCCGCCGCCGGCGCCGAGATCCGCGGCTGGCTCGAGGCCCAGCCCTTCCCGGCCGACCTGGAAAAGGCCGTGCGCGACGAATTCGCCAAGCTTTCCGCCGGCAACGGCGACGCCAGCTTCGCCGTGCGCTCGTCCGCCACGGCCGAAGACCTGCCCGACGCATCCTTCGCGGGCCAGCAGGAAACCTTCCTGAACGTGGTCGGCATCGAGGACGTGCTGCACAAGATGAAGGAGGTGTTCGCCTCCCTCTACAACGACCGCGCCATCAGCTACCGCGTGCACAAGGGCTTCGCGCACGACGTGGTGGCCCTGTCGGCCGGCGTGCAGCGCATGGTGCGCTCCGACCTCGGCGCGGCGGGCGTGATGTTCACGCTCGACACCGAAAGCGGCTTCGAAGACGTGGTGTTCATCACCAGCAGCTACGGCCTGGGCGAGACGGTGGTGCAGGGCGCCGTGAACCCCGACGAGTTCTACGTGCACAAGCCCATGCTGGCGGCCGGCAAGAAGTCGGTCATCCGCCGCAACCTGGGCTCCAAGCTCATCCAGATGGTGTTCGCCTCGGCCGACGAGAAAAAGGCCTCCGGCAAGCTGGTCAAGACCACCGACGTGCCCACCGAGCTGCGCAACCGCTATTCGCTGACCGACGCCGAGGTGCAGCAACTGGCCGAATACGCCATGGTCATCGAGAAGCACTACGGCCGCCCGATGGACATCGAGTGGGGCAAGGACGGCACCGACGGCCTGCTCTACATCCTGCAGGCCCGCCCCGAAACGGTGAAGAGCCAGTCCAAGGGCCAGGCCGAGCAGCGCTTCAAGCTCAAGGGCACCGGCACCGTGCTGGCCGAGGGCCGCGCCATCGGCCAGAAGATCGGCACCGGCCCCGTGCGCCTGGTGAGCGACATCGCCGAGATGGACAAGGTGCAGCCCGGCGACGTGCTGGTCACCGACATGACCGACCCGAACTGGGAACCCGTGATGAAGCGCGCCAGCGCCATCGTCACCAACCGGGGCGGGCGCACCTGCCACGCGGCCATCATCGCCCGCGAGCTGGGCATTCCGGCCGTGGTGGGCTGCGGCGACGCCACCAGCCTGCTCAAGGACGGCACCCTGGTCACGGTGAGCTGCGCCGAGGGCGACACCGGCAAGATCTACGACGGCCTGCTGGAAACCGAGGTGACCGAGGTGCAGCGCGGCGAGATGCCGTCCATCAAGACCAAGATCATGATGAACGTGGGCAACCCGCAGCTCGCCTTCGACTTCTGCCAGCTGCCCAACGAAGGCGTGGGCCTGGCCCGGCTGGAGTTCATCATCAACAACAACATCGGCGTGCACCCGAAGGCCATCCTGGACTATCCGCAGATCGACGCCGACCTGAAGAAGGCCGTCGAATCCGTGGCCCGGGGCCATGCGTCGCCCCGCGCGTTCTACGTGGACAAGGTGGCCGAAGGCATCGCCACCATCGCGGCCGCCTTCTGGCCCAAGCCGGTCATCGTGCGCCTGTCGGACTTCAAGTCCAACGAATACCGCAAGCTCATCGGCGGCAGCCGCTACGAGCCGGAGGAAGAAAACCCGATGCTGGGCTTCCGCGGCGCGGCCCGCTACATCAGCGAAGACTTCGGCGAAGCCTTCGCCATGGAGTGCGAGGCGCTGCGCCGCGTGCGCGGCGACATGGGCCTGACCAACGTGCAGGTGATGGTGCCCTTCGTGCGCACCCTGAAGCAGGCCGACCGCGTGACCCGGCTGCTGGCCGACCATGGCCTGAAGCGCGGCGAGTCCGACCTCAAGGTCATCATGATGTGCGAGGTGCCCAGCAACGCCGTGCTGGCCGACGAGTTCCTGCAGTATTTCGACGGCTTCTCCATCGGCTCCAACGACCTGACCCAGCTGACCCTGGGGCTGGACCGCGATTCCGGCCTGGAGCTGCTGGCGCAGGACTTCGACGAACGCGACCCGGCCGTGCAGGCGCTGCTCAAGCGCGCCATCGCCGCCTGCCTGGCGCAGGGCAAGTACGTCGGCATCTGCGGCCAGGGCCCCAGCGACCATCCCGACTTCGCCCAATGGCTGGCCGCGGAAGGCATCTCCTCGATCTCGCTGAACCCCGACAGCGTGATCTCCACCTGGCAGCAACTGGCCCGCTGACGCGCCCGGCCGCCGCCATGCAGCCGCCGGCGACCGACGACGTGCCCGCCACCGGCACGCCGTTCGCGCCGGACTTGCACGACGCGCGGCACATGTGGCTGAAGGCCGGGCTGCTGCTGGTGTGGGCGGTGGCGTCCTTCGGCGCCTGCTATTTCGCCCGCGACCTGCAGCAGATGGTGGCCGGCTGGCCGCTGGGGTACTGGATCGCGGCGCAGGGCGCGATCCTCGTCTTCATCGCCGTGACGGTGGTCTATTGCGTGGCGATGGACCGGTTCGAGCGCAAGGATGCGGCGGCCGATCCCGCTCGCCCATCGCGCCATGGCTGAGCGGGGCGACGCCACCGACGCGGCCCCGTCGCCGCTGCACCGCATCCTGGTGATCTACGTGGCGGGCGTGCTGCTCTTCGTCGCCCTGATGGCCTGGGCCGAGCAGCAGGGGCTGTCGCGCCAGTGGATCGGCCCGCTGTTCCTCTTTCTCACTGTGATGGCCTATGCGGCCATCGGGGTGTACGGCCGCACCACCGACCCCGACGAGTATTACGTGGCCGGCCGCAGGGTGCCCGCCGTCTACAACGGCATGGCCGCCGCCGCCGACTGGATGAGCGCGGCCTCCTTCATCAGCCTGGCGGGCGCGCTCTACCTGCAGGGTTTCGCCGGCCTGCCGCACCAAGCGGGCGGGCTGGCCTACCTGCTGGGGTGGACGGGCGGCTTCTGCCTGGTCGCCATGCTGATCGCGCCGCACCTGCGCGCCATGCGGCTCTACACGGTGCCCGACTTCTTTCAGGTGCGCTACGGCGGGCGCTGGCCGCGCATCATCGCGGCGCTGGCGGCAGCGGCCTGCTCCTTCACCTACGTGGTGGCGCAGATCTACGGCGTGGGCCTGATCGCCTCGCGCCTGACCGGCGTGCAGTTCGAGATCGGCATCATGCTGGGCCTGGGCGGCGTGCTGCTGTGTTCGTTCCTGGGCGGCATGCGCGCCATCACCTGGACGCAGGTCGCGCAGTACGTGGTGATGCTGCTGGCCTTTCTCATTCCCGTCTCGTGGCTGGCCTACAAGCAGCTGGGCAGCCCGGTGGCGCCGCTGGTCTATGGCGCGCAGATCGGCAAGATCGCCGATCTGGAGGCGCGGCTGCTGGCCTCGCCCGCCGAGCACGACGTGGTGCGCGCCTACCAGCGTCGCGCAGAGGAGTTCGAGGCGCGCCTGGCCGACGTGCCCGCCGCCATGGAGCGTGAACGCGCGGCGCTCGGCGAGCGCATCCGCCAGCTGCGGGCGCAGAACGCCGACGTGGGCCTGATCGTCGCGGCCAGCCGCGAGCTGGCCGCGCTGCCCCGCGACGAGGCCACCGCCCGCGAGCGCTGGACGCGCGAGATGCGCGAGAACCAGGAGCGCGCCCGGCCCCTGGGCGGCCTGCCGCGCCACAGCCAGGCCTATGGCGGCGACCCCGACGGCACGCCGGAGCAGCAGGCGGAGTACGAGAACATGCGGCGCAACTTCCTCGCGCTGATGTTCTGCCTGATGGTCGGCACCGCGGGCCTGCCGCACCTGCTGACGCGCTACTACACCACGCCCAGCGTGTCGGCGGCCCGGGCGTCGGTGGCCTGGTCGATCTTCTTCATCGCGCTGCTCTACCTCAGCGCCCCGGCCCTCGCCGTGCTGGTCAAGTTCGAGGTGATGAACAACCTGGTGGGCAGCCGTTTCGACGCGCTGCCGCACTGGATGGCGCAGTGGGCGCGGGTGGATCCGGCCCTGCTGTCGGTGGAAGACGTGAACGGCGACGGCCTGCTGCAGTTCGGCGAGATCCGCCTGGGCACCGACCTCATCATGCTGGCCACGCCTGAGATCGCGGGGCTGCCGTATGCCGTGTCGGGCCTGGTGGCGGCCGGCGGCCTGGCCGCAGCGCTGTCCACCGCCGACGGCCTGCTGCTGACCATCAGCAACGCGCTGGTGCGGGATCTCCGCCACCTGGACGCGGCGCCGGGTACGCACCGGGCGTCGCCCGAGCAGCGCGTGATCCTGACCAAGTTCACGCTGCTGATCGTCGCGCTGGCGGCGGCCTTCGTGGCGGCGCTCAAGCCGTCCGACATCCTGCCCATGGTGACCGCATCCTTCTCGCTCGCGGCCTCGGCCTTCGTGCCCGCCATGGTGCTCGGCATCTTCTGGCGCGGCACCACGCGGCAGGGCGCCGTGGCGGGCATGCTGGCCGGGCTGGGCATCACGGTGTATTACCTGCTCTCGCACGTGGCCAGCGTGCGGGCCTGGCTGCCCTCGGCGCTGGGAGCCGAGGGCCTCTGGTTCGGCATCCAGCCGATCTCCGCCGGCGTGTTCGGCGTGCCGCTGGGGCTGGCGGTCGCGTGGGGCGTGAGCCTTTGCACTCGCCGCAGCCTGGCGTGACGTCGGCGGTGGTGGCCTGGGTCGCCCCGATTCACAACTGGCTACAACTATGGCACGCTCGCAGCCCTACAGCGGGCGCTTGCCGAAGCTGAGCCATCGAATTGCACAAGGGACGCCATGATTCTCGTGAAGACGCCGCTGGGCCAGCAGGCGCTGAAGGATCGCCATGGAGACCTGACACCGCGCCAGCGGTCGGCGTTCATCCTGTTCGATGGGAAGCGCGCCCTGGAACAGGTGCTCGCCGCCACGGCCGCGATGGGCATCACGGTGGCTGACGTCAAGACCATGGTGGACCGCGGCCTGCTGCAACTGCAGGAGGGCGCCACGGGTTCGCCGGCATCGCTGGATGCGACCGCCGCGCCGGGTGGCATGGCCACAGGGGCTTCGCCCGCGATAGAGGTGGGCGACGGTCAGCCGGCATTGGTTGCGGATGCTGCCGCCCCTGCCGGCGCCCGCGCGCCCATGGACCGCTATCAGGCCGCCTATCCCATCGCGACCGCGCTCACGGCCGAGTTGGGCCTGCGCGGCTTCCGGCTCAATCTGGCGGTGGAAGGGGTGCGCGGTTTCGACGAGCTGGCGGCGCTGGCGCCCCGCATCCGCGACGCGGTGGGCGATGCCAAGTTCGCGCGGCTGCAGCAGGCGCTGTACGACTGACGCCAGCGGGCAGGTCCGCCTTTCCTTCTGCCACCACCATCCCCGCATTCAACCGCCCATAAAAAAGCGGCCTCGAAAGGCCGCTTTCCGGAGTGCCGGCCCGCAGGCCTGGTGCTGGGGCGCCGCTCAGCGGCCGACGGCCAGCAGTTCGACGTCGAACTTCAGCGTGGCGTTCGGGGGGATCACGCCGCCCGCGCCACGGGCACCGTAGCCCAGGGCGGCGGGAATGATCAGCGTGCGCTGACCGCCCACCTTCATGCCCTGCACACCCTCGTCCCAGCCCTTGATGACCATGCCGGCGCCCAGGCCGAACTGGAACGGGTCGTTGCGGTCGCGGCTGGAGTCGAACTTGGCGCCTTGCTCGCCGTTGTTGTAGAGCCAGCCGGTGTAGTGCACGCTCACGGGTTGGCCGCGCGTGGCTTCCGCGCCTTCGCCGACGACGGTGTCTTCGTATTGCAGGCCGGAGGCGGTGGTGGTCAGTGCCATGGTGATCCTTGGTTTGCTATTAAAAATGTAGCTTCATGCGCTGGATGGATGAGCGCTGTAGCACGATTGGGCCCGTATGCACCGCGCCGGCGCAGGGGCCGGCCTCGCGGCCCCGTTGGGGCGCATGCGGCGTAGGCGATGGGCGGCTCGGTCAGCTCTTGACGCGGGCGGCCGCCCAGCGGGTGGCGAAGGCCTGCACGTCCGACAGGCGCTTGAGCAGGTCCACGCCGGAGGGGGTGACCGTGTAGCCGTCGCTGCCGTGGTCCAGCAGGCCGCATTCGCGCAGCTCCTTGATGCGCGTGTTCAGCGTGTTGGGCGTGATGCCGCCCACGCTGTCCTGCAGCAGGCGGAAGGTCTGCGGATGGCCGTCACGCAGCGCCCACAGCACGCGCAAGGCATAGCGGCATTCCAGCTTCTCGAACAACTGGTTGATGGCGGCGTTTTCTTTGGAGCTCATGGACGCTTCTCCTGCTCTGACATGTCGGGGAATGCGGGCCAGCGTGCCGTGAAGGCAGGGACCGCAAGAACGCTATCAATATAGCGGCGAATCGATTTTGCTACAAGTTTAATAGCTCGGGAACGAACCGCGCTCTGCGCTGGACGGTAAAAACGTGGAACTTTGTCGGCCGCCTCGTCGCAGAGGCCGCGGGCGGTGCTTCGTGCAAGGCTTTGCTGGACTGTTGCAGCCGTGCCACGCGCCCGGCGCTGCTGCCCGAATTGCGCCATCGCCAGTCCCGAGGAACTGTTCGAGGGGGAAGGAGCGTGTCCCGTAAAGGGCTGCCAGGTCTGGCCGGTGCGTCCCAGGAACCGCCTCATCGCAGTGAGGTCGTGTGGGCCAGGGGGCAGGGCGGCGCAGCCATGCGATGATCGATGGGCTGCTACGTTATTGATAGCTTCAGGTGCAGACGAATCGGGCGCTGCAAGAGTGTTTGGGCCTTGGCGAGATGTCGCCGACCGCAGCGGCGGCCAGGCTTTGGGGAGGTTGCTTCGGGACCGCCATGCGATGGTAAATGAAAGTCATTACCATTTAGCGCACTAGAATCCCGGTTTTGCCAGCGGCTTCGGGGCCGCTGCCCGGCCTGTCCTGATCGTTGTCGTCGTCGTCCGCGCCCGTATGTCCTCTTCCTCCGATTCCCGCCGCCGCTCCTGGTGGCTTAAGACCTTGCATGAGTGGCATTGGGTCAGCTCCGCGCTCTGCCTCATCGGCATGCTGCTGTTCGCGGTGACGGGATTCACGCTCAACCATGCCGGCCAGATCGAAGCCAAGCCCCGCGTCACGCGGCTGCAGGCCGAAGTGCCGGCGGCGTTGCTGCGGGGCGTGAGCCCGCCGCAGGGCGAGGGCCGCGCGCCGCTGCCGCCCGCGCTGCGGCAGTGGGCGCAGGCTGCGTTCGGCGTGGACGCCGCCGACCGCGAGGCCGAATGGTCGGCCGACGAGGTGTACCTGTCGCTGCCGCGCCCCGGTGGCGACGCCTGGCTGCGCGTGGGCCTGTTGGACGGCGCGGCCGAGTACGAGCTCACCGACCGGGGCTGGATCTCCTACCTCAACGACCTGCACAAGGGCCGCAACACCGGTGCCGCGTGGAGCTGGTTCATCGACATCTTCGCCGCCGCCTGCCTGGTGTTCTGCATCACCGGCCTCTTCATCCTGAAGATGCACGCGGGCAACCGGCCCTTCACCTGGCCCATGGTGGGCATGGGGCTGGTCGTGCCGCTGCTGCTGGCGCTCCTATTTATCCACTGAACCGAAGGAAGACCACCAATGATGCATGCATCGACGACGCGCAGGCCGAAGGCGCTGCGCTACTCCGTGGCGCTGGGCGCGTGCCTGGGCGCGGCGCCGGCCTTTGCCGCCGGGCTGGGCGTGGGCGTGGAGATTCCGCGCCTGGACGTGGCCGAGTACCACCGGCCTTACGTGGCGGTGTGGCTGGAACGCGCGGACACCACGGTGGCCAGCACGCTCTCCGTCTGGTACGACGTCAAGCTGAAGAACGCCGAGGGCACGAAGTGGCTCAAGGACATGCGCCAGTGGTGGCGCCGCACCGGGCGCGACCTGGCCCTGCCGATCGACGGCGTGACGGGCGCCACGCGGCCGGTTGGAAAGCACCAGCTACAGTTCACCGAAGGCACCCAGCCGTTCGCCAGGCTGCCCGCCGGCAACTACAAGCTGGTGGTGGAGGCCGCGCGCGAGGTCGGCGGCCGCGAGCTGGTGACCATTCCCTTCGCATGGCCCGCCGCCAAGGGCGAACAGCTGCGCGCCAAGGGCAGCAGCGAGCTGGGCGAGGTCACGCTCGACCTCAAGCCCTGACGCACCGCCGCTTTCCCTTTCGCATTCCCCGCATTCCTTTCGGAGCCTATCCATGCGTTTCAAGACCCGTATCGCCACCTGCCTCGCCGTCCTCTGCGGAGCCTTCGGCTCGGCCCAGGCCCACAACGTGTGGCTGCTGCCGTCGTCCACCGTGCTGTCCAAGGCCGAATGGATCACGGTCGATGCCGCCGTGTCGAACGACCTTTTCTACTTCAACCACGTGCCGCTGGGGCTGGACAACCTCGTCGTCACCGCGCCCGATGGCGCCGCCCTGGCGCCCGAGAACGCCCACAAGGGCAAGCTGCGCAGCGTGTTCGACCTGAACCTGTCGCAGACCGGCACCTACCGCCTGGCGGTGGTGAACGACGGCCTCTTCGCCACCTACAAGGACAAGGCCGGCGCCAACAAGCGCTGGCGCGGCCCGGCCGGGAAGTTCGCCGCCGAGGTGCCCGCCGATGCGCAGGACCTCAAGGTCACGCAGTCGGTCGGGCGCATCGAGACCTTCGTCACCGTGGGCAAGCCCAGCGCCGTCCGGCCCACGGGCAAGGGGCTGGAGCTGGTCGCGGTCACGCACCCGAACGACCTGGTCAAGGGCGAGCAGGCCACCTTCGCCTTCCATGTGGACGGCCAGCCCGCTCCGGGGCTGGAAGTGGTGCTGGTGCCCGGCGCCACCCGTTACCGCGACAGTAAGGATGAGATCAAGGCCACCACGGACGCCGAGGGCCGGTTCAGCGTGACCTGGCCCACCGCCGGCATGTACTGGGTGGATGCCGATGCGAGCGACGCCAAGACCTCGCTGCCGCAGGCCAAGGAGCGCCGCCTGTCGTACGTGGGCACGCTGGAGGTGCTGCCCTGAGCGGCGCCCGCGTCGATTTCCGGCCCGGCGTGCCGTCGGGCGCGCCGGCGGCGGTGCGCGTGCACTATGCGGGCGCGCTGGCTGCGCCATGCGGTTCGCATGTGCCCCTGCAGGCGGCGTCGCGGGCGACGGCCGTTTCCTTCGTGCAGGCCGCCGCTGCGGCGAGCCTGCGCTCGGCCGACCCCGCCACGCTGCAGACCCTGTCGGGCCAGACCATGGGCACGACGTGGAGCGTGCGGCTGGTCAATGCCGCGTTTGCGCCGCTCGCGCCGGTGCGCTCCGCCATCGAGGCGGCGCTCGCCACCGTCGTCGCGCAGATGAGCCATTGGGAGCCCGGGTCCGACCTCTCCCGCTTCAACCGCGCCGCGCCCGGCACCCGGCATCGCCTGGCGCCGGAGTTCTTCACCGTGCTGCAAGCGGCCTGTGCCTGGGCGCAGGCCAGCGGCGGCGCGCTGGACCCCACCATCGGCCCGCTGGTCGATGCCTGGGGCTTCGGCGCGCATGGCACGCCGCATGTGCCGGACGCAGCGCAGCGCAGGGCCGCTGCCGCGCTGGTGGGCTTTGGGCGGCTGGAGCTGGACGCCGCCACCCGGAGCGCGCTGCAGCCCGGGGGCGTAGGCCTGAACCTGAGCGGCATCGCCAAGGGCTTTGCCGTCGACCACGTGCACCGCTGCCTGCAGGCGCTGGGCTTTGCCGACGTGCTGGTAGAAGTGGGCGGCGAGCTGCGCGCCAGCGGCGCGCGCCCTGGCGGCGCCCCCTGGCGGGTGGCCGTGGCCGACCCGGCCGACGGCCCGCCGCGTGCGCTGGCCCTGGCGGACAGCGCCATCGCCACCTCGGGCGACCGCTGGCACGCCTTCGAGCATGCCGACCGGCGCTACGCCCATACGCTGGATCCGCGCACCGGCGAGCCGGTGCGCCATGGGCTGGCCAGCGTCACGGTGCTGCACGCCGACTGCATGCAGGCCGACGCGCTGGCCACGGTCATCACCGTTCTCGGGCCGCACGAGGGCATGGCCTTCGCAGAGCGCCACGGGCTGGCGGCGCTCGTGTGCGAACGCACGGCGCGGGGCCCGGTGTGGGCCGCCACGGCCGCCTTCAGGGCGCAGGTGCCGTGGGCATGACGGTGGTGGGCGGGGTGGCGATTCCGGCGGTGCGCCTCTGGGCCGCGTTGCTGACCGTGCTGCTCTACGGGCTGATGTGCGGGGCCATCGCGCTGCGCGAGCGTCGCCGCGCGGCGCGCGAACGGCGCGAGGCCGCTGCGCTGGCCACGGCGCCTCCGGGCGCGGCGCCGCCCCTGTTGCTGGCCTATGCCAGCCAGACCGGGCAGGCCGAAGCGATCGCCCGGGAAACCGCCCGCCTGCTGCATGCCGCGGGCGAGGCGGTGGAGCTGTGCGCGCTGCAAGCGCTGGAGGACGCCCGGCTCGCGGCCGCCCGGCGTGCGCTCTTCGTCGTCAGCACCTATGGCGAGGGCGACGCGCCCGACAACGCGGGAGGCTTCCTGGACCGGCTGGTGGAAGGCGCTGGCGTGCCGCCGCCGCCGCTCGGTCACCTGCGGTACGGCCTGCTGGCGCTGGGCGACCGGCAATACACGCACTTCTGCGGCTTCGGCCGCCAACTGGACGGGTGGCTGCAGGCGCGGGGCGCGGTGCCGCTCTTCGAGCGCATCGAGATGGACAACGGCGACGCCGCTGCCCTCGCGGCCTGGCAGCGCCGGCTGGCCGAACTGGCGGCGGTGGACGAACCGCTGGCAGCGGGCTGGCGGGCACCGGAGTTCTCGCCATGGACGCTGGTGGCGCGCCAGCACCTGAATCCGGGCAGCCAGGGCGCGCCTGTCTTCCACCTGGAATTCGCGCCGCCCGCGCCTGACGCGGCCGTGTGGGAATCGGGCGATCTTGCGCAGGTGCGCGTGCCCGCCGATGCGGACCGGCCCCGCGACTATTCCATCGCCTCGGTGGCTGGCGACGGGCGCGTGCACCTCACGATGCGCCAGAGCGTGCGCGAAGACGGCACGCCCGGCGTCGCCTCGGGCTGGCTCTGCGCCGGCCTGCCCGTGGGGGGCACGGTAGAGATGCGGCTGCGGCCGCACGGCAACTTCCGCCTGGGGGAGAACGCCGCCCGCCCGCTCATCCTCGTCGGCAACGGAACCGGCATCGCCGGGCTGCGCAGCCACTTGCGCGCCCGCGCCGCGGCCGGGCAGGCCGCGCCCCACTGGCTGGTGTTCGGCGAACGCCAGCGCAGCCGCGACTACCTCTACCGCGCCGAGATCGAAGCCTGGCGGGCCGACGGCACGCTCCGCCGGCTGGACCTGGCCTTCTCGCGCGACGGCAGCGAGCGCGCCTACGTGCAGGACCTGCTGGCGCTGGCGGCGGCCGACCTGCGCACCTGGGTGGAGCAGGGCGCGGCCATCTACGTCTGCGGCAGCCGCCAGGGCATGGCGCAAGGCGTGCACGCCGCCTTGCGGGCGGCGCTGGGCAATGCGTGCCTGGACCTGCTGGCGCAGACCGGGCGCTATCGCCGCGACGTGTATTGAGAGCGAGCGGCTGCCCCGGCCGCTGCGAGCGGGCAGGCCGGTGGTCAACCAAGGAGCGCCGTGCGAAGCGCGGTTCGGTGCGGCGGAGCGCGCTGCGGCAAAGTCCCCAGGCGATTCGCGGCTTGAATAATGAGAATGGTTCTCAGGCGCATTAGAATCATCCGGTTACCGCCGCACCGACGCATAAGAAAACACAGCAACGCATCGCGCAGGCCTTCGCCCGTTCCTTGTCGTCTGGAGTTTTCTGCATGTCGTTCGCTTCATTGCGCAGCCTTCCGGTGCTGCGCGAATCCGGGCTGCTCGCCCGTCTTTCCACCTTGCCGCGTTGCCGCCAGGCCCTGCCGTTGACCGTGCTGGCCTGGGCCGCATCCGCCGCGACGGCCGCCATGGCGCAGTCGCCATCGCCTGCCTCATCTGCTTCCTCCACCAGCACCGGCGCTGCGGCCGAGCTGCGCGAAGTGGTGGTGTCCGCGTCCGGTTTCGAGCAGGACATCAAGGAAGCGCCCGCTTCCATCACCGTCATCCCGCGCGAGGAGCTGGCGCGGGGCCGCTTCGGCAGCCTGGCCGACGCGCTGGAGAGCGTGGAGGGCATCGACGTGGGCGCGGCGGCCGGCAAGACGGGCGGCCTCAACGTCAGCATGCGCGGCATGCCGAGCGACTACACCCTGATCCTCATCGACGGTCGCCGCCAGAATTCGGCCGGCAACGTCACGCCCAACGGCTTCGGCGAAACGCAGACCAGCTTCATGCCGCCGCTGGGCGCCATCGAGCGCATCGAGGTCATCCGGGGGCCGATGTCCACGCTGTATGGCTCCGACGCCATGGGCGGGGTCATCAACATCATCACGCGCAAGGTGGGCCGGACCTGGTCCGGCAGCGTGAGCGTGGACTACACGCTGCAGCAGGAGTCGGACTTCGGCGATGTGAAGTCCGGCAGGTTCTACTTGAGCGGCCCCATCCGGCAGGACGTGCTGGGCCTCTCGGTTCGCGGCAGCGCGCTGCGGCGGGGCGCGGCCGACGTGCGCTACGCGGGCGCGGGCGGTGAAGAGGTGGCGCCCATCATGGGCGCCAACCCGGTCAAGGCCGACATCGACAACCTGGGCCTGCGGCTGGCGCTGACCCCCAACCGTTATCACGACGTCACGCTGGACGTGGACACCGCGCGCCAGACTTACGACAACTCCACCGGCCAGCTCGGCACGCTGGGCACGGGCGGCTACGCGCCCGAGCAGAAGTACCAGCGCGACCAGTTCACCCTGGCGCACACCGGCCGCTATGCATTCGGCACCTGGGACACGAGCTACATGGTCAACCGCACCGAAACCATCGGGCGCACCATTCCGCCGGGCACGCCCGGCGCCGTGCCCGGCAGCGCCCGGACGCTGGAAGTGGAGAGTCGGGTGCTCGACACCAAGGTGGTGCTGCCCTGGTCCAGCCACCTCACCACCGTCGGCGGCCAGTGGTGGGATGCGGAGATGACCGACGGCGTGGCGCCCGGCGCCTTCGCCTTCACGCAGAAGGCGCTGTTCGCCGAGGACGAGTGGAGCCTGACCGAAACCTTCAAGCTCACGCTGGGTGCCCGCTACGACCGGCACAGCCTCTTCGGCGGCCAGCTCAGCCCGCGCATCTACGGCGTGTGGAACGCCACGCCGCAGTGGACGTTCAAGGGCGGCGTCAGCGACGGCTACAAGACGCCCCGCGTGGAACAGCTCGCGCCCGGCATCAACGGCTTCGGCCAGCAGGGCCGGCTGCCGCTGGTCGGCACGCCGTCGCTCAAGCCCGAGACCAGCCGCACGACGGAGCTGGGCGCGTACTTCGACAGCCCCTCGGGGCTGGCCGCCAGCGCCACGGTGTTCCACAACGCCTTCAAGGACAAGATCACCAGCGGCCCCGGGCTGCTCAACTGCAGCTACCGGCCCGCGCCCAACCGGGCAGGCTGCGTGAGCTTCGGCAACTGGCCCAACGTGGATGCCTTCGGCCAGCAGGTGAACGTGGACGAAGCCGTCACGCGCGGCGTGGAGCTGTCGGCCCGCGTGCCGCTGGCACCCGCCTGGTCGGCCACCGCCAACTACACCTTCACCGAGAGCGAGCAAAAGAGCGGCCCTTTTGCCGGCAGCCCGCTGACCGACACGCCCCGGCATGCCCTCAACGCCCGCCTGAGCTGGGACCCATCGCCGCAGTGGAACGCCTGGCTGCGCGCCGAATACCGCAGCGACCGCTACCGCGACCCGGGCACCACCGCCGCCACGCGGGCCGCCCAGGCCGCACTGGGCGACTACCGGGCCTACACCCAGGTCCACGTGGGCGGCAGCTACCGGGTGAACAAGCAGTTCAGCATCAACGCGGCCATCTACAACCTGTTCAACAAGGACTTCATCGACTACCAGCCCTACCGGGTGGCGGGCCAGACGCCGCCGGTCGCGTATGCCAATCGCTACGTCAACAGCCAGGAAGGGCGGCGGCTCTGGATCTCGGCGAACTACGAGTTCTGACGGGCAAGGGGGCACAGCGCCGTGCGTCGGGGTGGGTTTGCTATCATATTTATAGCTTTTGGCGCTTGATATACAAGCGCTGGGCGCTGTTTCGATGCTGAAATTCGCGCTCCACGGCCTCTTGCGGGTCCGGGCGCACACAGCTTCGAGGGCAAGGCGGACCTCATCCCGAAGATGCGGGCGCTGGCGCAATGAAGGGGGCCGTGCGTGGGCCGGCCCTGGGAGGCTCAAAGCCCACCGCCCGGGTCCCGCCAGGCGATGGACCCGCTGCTGACGGGCGGCTACAGCAAACCGCGCCTGCGGCCGATCCGGAAGCCCAGCCCCAGCAGGCCGAGCGAAGTCGCCAGCATGGCCCAGTCGCCCATTCCGGGCACGGCCCTGGCGGATTCCACCGGGGGTGGGACATAGCTGCAATCCAGGTCCGCCGTGGCGGGCGTATCCATCTGGCCCACGGCGGTGTTGAACTGGCCGGGAGCGGTGATGGTGTTGGTGACCCTCGGCGTGGCCTGGCAGGCACTGATGCCCGAGGCCGTGCCGGGCCACTGCACGCCGACCGTGACGGTGCAGCCGTCGTTGGGCAAGGTGGCGTTGGCCAGGCTGATGGTGTTGCCGCCGGCCGCAGCCGTGAGCGTGCCGCCGACGCAAGTCGTGCTGGCATTGGTGACGGTGAGCGGTGCCGGCAGCACGTCGGTCAGGTTGAGCCCCGGCACGGAGCCGGCCGTGCCACCGCTGGCGTCACCAAAGCCCGGGCCCCTGACGGTAAGCGTCAAAGTGCTGTTGCCGCCCGGCACGACGGCGGCGGGTGCGAAGGCCTTGCTGATGCTGGGTGCGTTCGCCAACATCACCGAGCCCGAGATGAAGTCCCTGTTGGTGCTGTAGTTGATCGTGTAGAAGTACACCTTGCGCACCGTGGGTGGAAGGTCGATATAGAGACCGTTGCTCTGCATTCCTCCACCGTTGGGCGTGGTAATCAAAAGCCAACCGCCGCCGCCATCCGAAGCAACGGCCGTCTGCGTGTAGGGCGACGGGGGCGCGGAAGCCGGAAAATTGGTGCGCGGGAACTGTGTTTGGTTATTGACAAGGTCGCATGTCTCGAGGGCCTGAGTGGCCGGATTCATGCAGGTGGCGTAGATATATTGGTAGGACGAAGTGCGCTGGTCCTGCACCATCAATCGATAGGGAAGAGCGTTGGATGCAGGAGTAATTTCGAACTGCGTTCCCACTCCCGCCATATTGTCATTGGCGACCCCGTAAGTCAGCGTGGAATCGAAAAACAGGTTGAGATTATTGCGCAGGGGGCTGACCATCATCGATCCATCGCCACTGGAGACGGTGGCTGATGAGGGCGGGCTGGTTACGGCAGGCACCGCCTGGCCTGCGAACGTCAGGCGCCGAGGGTTTTCAATTGCCTGTGCGGAAGGGATCGCGCAGCCGATGACGGCTAGGGTAATGAGTGCCGCATACAGCCCGGAATAAAAAAATGACATGGTATGTGTAATTGATAGAGCGGCAGGGAATGAAAAACAAATATGCCACCAGTTACTATTTGTAATAGTAAATCGTTTTTACCAAATGCAGTTGCCGGGAGAGTCGGGACAGAGTCTGCTGTTTTATGGATAGCGTGCGCGGTCCAATCACAGATGGCGAGAATGAGACTCGCCAAAGTTGGTCAGGCACTGACGGCAGCGGGCAGTCGCTTCGATTCACTCTGCGGAGTACCCGCAGCGCGCCGTCTTCACGCTGGAATGTCAGTCTCCCCGCCGCATCACGGACTGCGGCTGATTCGTGGGGCCCTGACTCACCCGTTCGCAGAGCCCGCCTGAACCCGGTTTCACCGGGATCGCACCCGGCTCAGGGCGCGGCCAGTGCTTGGCTAGGTGGCGCCGCCGGTGACCCATTCGCCAGTTCCCGGGTGTCGGGCCGGCCGACGCCAGCGAGACGGGTCGTGGGCAAAAAATTTTCGCAAGCCAAATTCCCAAGTTGGCAAAACCGCCGACTGACCGACTCTGCTGACCCTCATGCACGGTGACCGTGCAGAGGTTTGCTATGCGGCCCTGGCGCGTGCGTGATTGAGGGCGGTGCGCAGCGCCAGCAGGTAGCTGTCCACCCCGAACCCTGCGATCTGCCCCTGCACGATCTCGGCGAACACCGAGTGGTGCCGGAACGGCTCGCGCGCATGGATGTTGGACATGTGCAGCTCGACGATGGGGCAGGTGAGGATGGCCAGCGCATCGCGGATGGCGTAGCTGTAGTGCGTCCAGGCGCCAGCGTTGAGCATCACGCCGTCCACGCCGTCGAAATAGGCCTGGTGGATGCGCTCGACCATCGCGCCTTCGTAGTTGGTCTGAAAGGATTCGACCGCCACGCCCAGCTCGCCCGCCAGCGCCTGCAGCTCGCCGTCGATCTGCGCCAGCGTGGTCGTGCCGTACTGTTTCGGGTCGCGCTTGCCGAACATGTTGTGGTTGATGCCGTGCAGCATGAGAAATTTCATGGGGCTCGTCTCCAGGGGTAGGGCGCCGTTCAGCACAGCGGAACGGTGAGGCGGGCGATCGCGGCAGCCGTTTCGGGCCGCACGCCGCGCCACCAGTCGAAAGCCTCGGCGGCCTGCTCCACCAGCATGCCCACGCCGTCCGCCAGCTGCCGCACGCCGGCCTGTTGCGCCAGGCGCAGGAAGGGCGTCAGGCCTTTGCCGTAGGCCAGCTCGTAGGCAAGGCCATCGGCGGTGAACACGGTGGCGGGCACCGGCGGCAGCTCGCCGCGCAGGCTGGCCGAGGTCGCGTTGAAAACGATGTCGAAACCCTGGCCTTCCAGGTCTTGGTACCCGCAGCCACGCAGGGCGCCGTGGTCCCGCAGTTCGGTCGCCAGAGCCTGAGCCTTGTCGACCGTGCGGTTGGCGATGACCAGTTCCGCCGGGCCTTGCTCCAGGAAGGGCAGCAGCGCGCCGCGCGTGGCGCCGCCCGCGCCCAGGATGAGCACGCGCTTGCCGCGCAGGGCGCAGCCCAGGTTGCTCACCACGTCGCGGGTCAGGCCCACGCCGTCAAAGTTCTCGGCCAGCACGCGCTCGCCCTCGAACTTGAACGCATTGACCGCGCCGGCCAGGCTGGCGCGCTGCGAACGCTCGGTGGCGAAGGCGAAGGCTTCGAGCTTGAAGGGCGCGGTCACGTTCATGCCTCGGCCGCCCGCGGCGCGGAAGGACGCCGCGTCTTCGGCGAACTGGCCCGGGCGCCCTTCGATGGCGGTGTAGACGAGGTCCTGCCCCGTGGCCTCGGCGAACATGCCGTGGATCAGCGGCGACTTGGTGTGGCCGATGGGGTTGCCGATGACGGCGTATTGGTCACTCATCGTTTCATCTCCTTGGTGTAGAGCACGCCGTCGGCCTGCATGGCCGCGATCTCGTCGGCGCTGTAGCCCAGCGCGGCGGCGATCTCGGCGTTGTGCTGGCCCAGGTCGGGCGCGACCTGGCGGATGGTGGTGTCGCAGTCCGAGAACCTGAAGGGCAGGTTGGGCAGGCGGATCTTGCCGAGCACCGGATGCTCCTGCTCCACCACCATGCCGCGGGCCTGGATCTGCGGATCGGCCAGCACCTCGTCGATGCGCTGCACCTTGGCGCAGGGCACGTCGATGCCGTCGAGCAGCGCCAGCACCTCGGCCACGCGGCGCGAGGCCACCCAGGGCTTGACGACGGACAGGATCTCCAGACGGTTGGCGTTACGGCCGGTGGAGAAGTGGAAGCGGGTGTCCGCACCGAAGCCGGCGGGGCCGCCATTCGCTTCGACCAGCGCCGCGAAGCGTTTCCAGGCGTCGTCCACCTGCGCGGCGATCACCAGGTCGCCATCGGCCGCGCGGAAAACGCCATAGAGCGTGGAGGTCGGCATGTCGTGCCCCGTCTGCTCCGGCAGCACCTGGCCGCCCGACAGGGTGTAGCACTGCACCGCGTATTCGTGCATGGAGACCAGCGTGTCATAAAGCGCCATGTCGATGTGCCGGCCCCGGCCGCTCTTCACGCGGCCCAGCAGCGCGGCGTTGATGGCCGCCACGGCATGGATGCCGGTGTACATGTCGCCCAGCGAGATGCGCAGCAGCGGCGGTGCCTCGCCCGGCGTGCCCACCATCTGCATGATGCCGCTCTTGGCCTCGGCGATCAGGCCGAAGCCGGCGCGGTGCGCATCAGGCCCGGTATGGCCGTAGGCGGAGATGGAGCAGTACACCAGCCCCGGGTTGCGCTGGCTCAGCTCGGCATAGCCCAGGCCCAGCTTGTCGAGTGCGCCGGGGCGGTAGTTCTCGATGAACACGTCGGCGCTGTCCACGAGCTTGTGCATCAGCGCCTTGCCGCGCGGGTCCTTGGTGTTGACCGACAGGCCCTGCTTGCCCATGTTGAGCTGGAGGAAGTAGCCGGAGTACGCATCGTCCTCGCCCACGAAGAAGGCATGGTGCCGGCCGGCGTCGCCGCTGCCGGGGCGCTCGACCTTGATGACCTCGGCGCCCAGCCCCGCCAGGCAGCGGCCCACGTACGGGCCGGCCAGGAAGTGCGAATAGTCGATGACGCGGATGCCGGCCAGGGGCAACGGCTGCGTGTTGTTCTGTGCAGCGCTCATGCGGGCCTCCGGGGGATCATCAGGCGGTGCTCGCCCTTCTGCACGACTTCGCCGTGCTGGTTGACCAGCTCCGAGGGCAGGATGACGATGCCCCAGCCCGGCCGGCCCTTGGACGCTCGCAGGCCGGTGACGGTGAAGCGCACGTGCAGCCGGTCATTGATCTTGATGGGCAGGAGGAAGTCCCAGGTCCAGCCCAGCGACATGCCGGGCAGGAAGCGGTATTCGCTGCGGGTCTTCAGGCCGTCGGCGATCGAGAGGCCGAACAGGCCGTGCGCCACCCGCGTGCCGAAGGGCGTGGTCTTGGCATAGTCCTCGTCGATGTGCACCGGCGTGTAGTCGCCGGTCAGCTCGGCATAGGCGTTGATGCGGGCCTCGGTCACCTCGTACTCGGGGCTGGTGCAGGTGTCGCCATCGCGGGCGTCGTCCCAGTATTTCTCGGGCGTCGAGAAGTGCTGCGGGGGCGGGGTCAGTTTCATGGATCGTGTCTCCGTATGTCGTTCTCAGCCGCGTGGGCGCACGGCCAGGGCCTGGGCCACGCTGCCGGGCGCGGCCTGGATCAGCTCGACGGCCAGGCCGTCGGGCAGCTGCAGCCAGTTGCGGCCCTGCGGCAGCGCCTTCACGCCCCAGGGCGCGGCGGCTGTCAGGGCGGCTTCCAGGTCGTCCACCATCACGCCCAGGTGGGCCAGCCAGCCGGCGTCGTTGCTGGGCGGGGCCTCGAAATCGGGTGTGGCCATCAGCTGCATGCCGCCGAGCGTCCAGTACTGGCGCGGGTCGTCGGTGGGGCCGTCGATCTCGCGCACGTCCATGCCCAGCACTTGGTAGAAGAAGCGGATGTGCCAGTGGATGTCGCGCACGCGGATGGCGACGTGCTCGACGTAGGCCCGGGTGGGTGGGGTGAAGGGGGTGGTCATGTTCTCTTCGTCTCCTTGTCGTTGTGTGCGCCGCTCTCAGCGCGCCTGGCGCGCCCGTTCGATGCCCTTGATGCAGGCCACCAGCGTGGCATTGACCGGCGTGGGCACACCGCAGCGCTGGCCCCAGCGGACCACGGCGCCGTTGATGAAGTCGATCTCGGTGACGGAGCCTTTCTCCAGGCTCTGCAGCATCGAGGTCTTGAAGTCCTGGGGCAGGCCTGCGGCGGCCTTGGTCCAGGCGTCCCGGGGGTCGGTGTACGACAGCGCCACGCCGCTGGCGCGGGCCACGTCCATGGCCTCCTGCACGGCCGCCACGGCCGTCGCCTCGATCTCGGGGATGGCGTAGAGCGGGCCGTAGGTCAGGCCGGTGATGCCGCTGACTGCGCCCGTGGCCACGTTGATGAGCAGCTTGTCCCAGATGGTGCCCATGATGTTCGTGCTGACCGTGGTGCACAGGCCGGCGGCCTCGAACACCGAGGCGATGCGCCGCACGCGGGCGCTGTCGCTGCCGTCCAGCTCGCCGATCAGCGTCTCCTTGCCCTCGGTGCCGCTGATGATGTGGCCGGGCGCCAGCATCACGCCGCCCACGTAGGTCTTGCCGGCGATCACGCGCTCGCGGCCCACGGCCTCGGCCAGGACGTCCTCGTGGCCCAGGCCGTTCTGCAGCGACAGCACGACCGTGTCGCCACCGATGAGCGGTGTCGCGGCGGCGATGGCCTCCTGCGTGTGAAACGACTTCACGAGCACGATGACCAGGTCCATCGGAGTCAGTCGCGTGCAGTCGCGCTCGGCGCGCACGGCGACCGGACGCTCGCCGCTGGGCCCGCGCATCCGCAGCCCGGCGGCGCGGATCGCCTCCACCTGGGCCGCGTTGCGGTTGATGAGCACCACGTCGTTGCCCGCTTCCGCCAGCGCCCCTCCGATGGCGCATCCCAGGGCGCCCGCGCCCAGCACTGCGATTTTCAAATCCGTCTCCTGTGAATGGACGGATTGTTGGCGGGGGCTGGCATGGCGTAAATCGCATGGGCTACATACACTCCATGTCGATTCGACATGAACAAAGCGGAGAATCCCATGCCCGACATTGACCTGCTGGATGGCCGGCAACTGCAACTGCTGGAGCTGCTCTACAGCACCGGCAGCGTCACGCGCACCGCCGAGGCGCTGGGCCAGACCCAGCCCACCGTCAGCATCTGGCTGGCCCGGTTGCGCTCGCAGCTGGGCGATCCGCTCTTCGTCCGCACGCCGCAGGGCATGCTGCCCACCCCGCGCGTCGAGGCCATGATCGCAACGGTGCGCAACGTGCTGGAGGGATTGCGTGCGCTCGCCCAGGCGCAGTCGGTGTTCGACCCTGCGACCATGCCGCGCAGGTTCCGCATCTTCATGACCGACGCCAGCCACATCACCCTGCTGCCGCGCCTCTTCTCGCAGGTGCGTGCCCTGGCGCCCGGCGTGTCGCTGGAGGCCGTGCCCATCCATGCCGGCATGGGTGCGGAGCTGGAATCGGGCGCCGCCGATCTGGCGCTGGGCTTCATCCCCACACTGGACGCCGGCTTCTACCAGCAGGCCCTGTACGACCAGGACTGGATCTGCCTGGCCCATCCCGACCACCCCCGCATCCGCCCCGGCGCGTCCTTCGGCCTGGACGACTACAGCCGGGAGGCGCACGCCGGCATCGTCTACGGCACGGGCGCCCAACTGCTGGACGCCACCATCCACCGCCTCGGCATCGAACGCCGCCTGGCGTTGCGGCTGCCCGGGTTCCTGGGCTTGCCGGCGATCCTCTCCACCACCGACCTGATCGCCACGCTGCCCCGGCAGATCGGTGAGACCCTGGCCGCCATCGGCGGCCTGCGGGTGCTCGACTGCCCGGTGCCCATTCCGGGCTTCCAGGTGCGGCAGCACTGGCATGCGCGCTTCCACCAGGACCCGGGCAACCGCTGGCTTCGAGGGGTGTGCGCAAACCTGTTCCTTCGCCCGGTCGGCGGGGGCCCGCAGTCGGATGCGTCAATGCACCGGCCGGCCCAGCCGCCGGCCGGCGCGTGAGATGCCGTAGTTCACCAGGCAATACAGCGCCGCCACCACCAGGTACACCGGCACCAGCGAGTGGTAGTTGGCGATCAGCACCCGGGCGTTCTGCATCAGCTCGCCATAGGTGACGACGTAGCCGAAGGTGGTGTCCTTCACCACGATGACCAGTTGCGCCACCAGGGCCGGCACGATGTAGCGCAGCGCCTGGGGGAAGACGATGGCGAAGAAGACCTGGGTGCCCGTGAAGCCCAGGCTGCGTGCGGCGTCGGTCTGGCCGCGGGGCACGGCCAGCACGCCAGCGCGATAGACCTCGGCCACCACGGCGGCGGTGCTGAAGGCTATGGGCAGGGTGAGCATCCAGTAGGTACTGAGTTTGATGCCCACGGAGGGCAGCACCAGGAAGCACAGGTAGATCAGCAGCAGCGTCGGCGTGCCCCGCAGGAACTCGATGGCCGCGACACTGGGCCAGCGCAGCAGCCGCCACCGGGAGAGCCGGCCCGCCATCAAAACGAGGCCCAGGCTCAGCGCGATGGCCGCGCTCATGGCCGCCGAGGCCAGCGTGCCGAGCAGGCCCTTGGCCAGAAAGGCCCAGGTCGTCGGCCAGGCGAAGAACTGCCAGTAGCGGGCCTCCAGCTGTCCGGCCGAATGAAAGCGCCACGCGATGCCGGCCGCCAGCACCAGCAGGGCGGCCGCCGCGATGGCGCTGAGCGCCCGCGTGAGTACGCGCGTGCGCGGGCTGGGCGCGCCGAACAGGGTGTCTTCGAGGGATCGGCTCATCGCAGGATGCGCACTTTCCGCTCCAGCAGGGCACCGGCCCAGCCGATCAGCAGGCCGGTCGCCACGTACATGGCGGCGGCCACCGCGAAGGCGGCCATGCCGATGGCGGAGTCGTTGCCGAGCTTGGAGACAAGCGCGGTCAGCTCGCGGCCCGGCATGGGCACCTGCGACGCCAGCGAGGTGGACAGCATCAGCGCGATGAGCAGCGATGTCATGGGTTGCACCACCGAGCGCAGCGCCTGCGGCAGCACGATCGAGGAGATCACCCGCACGGGCCGCAGCCCCAGGCTGAGCGCGGCCTCGATCTGGCCGGAGGGAATGGTGTTGATGCCGGTGCGCAGGTAGTCGGCCGTGAAGGCCGAGCAGACCAGCGCCAGCGTCAGCACCACGCTGTGCTCATAGTCGATCACCACTTCCAGGTCGGGCAGCGCGAAGACGATGAAGATCAGCAAGGCCACGCTGGGAATGTTGCGGAAGACCTCGACATGGAACGTGAGGAACGCGCGCAGCGGCGCCAGCGGGAGCAGCCGCAGCGCCGCGATCGCCACGCCCAGCGCGAAGCCGGGCACGAACGCGAGCGCGGTGAGCTTCCAGGTCAGCAAAAGGGCCTGCCAGAAGGCAGGCCCCTGCTCGGCCAGCAGCTTGGCGATGTCGCCCATCCTCTGCCCTGCTCAGGGCAACGCAGGCGGCGTCGGGACGGCCGTGCTGCCGGTGCGCTGGCCGATGGAGATGGTCCAGAGCTTGGCCCAGGTGCCGTCGGCCTCGATCTTCTTCAGGAAGGCGTTGACGAAGGCCACGCCGTCGGAGCCCTTGGGCAGGCCGATGCCGTAGGGGTCTTGCGCGCCAAAGGGCGCGCCGGCGAGCCGGGCGTCGCCGGTGCCCAGGCTCAGGGCGTTCAGCAGCAGGGTGTAGTCGGTCACATAGGCATCGACGCGGCCCTGGCGCAGGGAATCGAGCGCTTCCTGGTGGGTCTGGAATTCCTGCACGGTGCTCTTGGGCGCGAACTGCGCCAGGATGGCCGGGCCGGTGGAGCCGGCCTGGGTGGCGACCTTCTTGCCGCCCAGGTCGTTGTACGACTGGATGGCCTTGTTGTTCGCCTTGACCAGCACGCCGGCCTGCGAGGTGTAGTAGGGGCCGGCGAACGAGATCTTCTCGGCACGGGCGGGCGTGATCGAGTAGGTGGCCATGACCATGTCCACCTGGCCGTTGATGAGCACCTGCTCGCGCGTGGACGAGTTCACCTGCGTGAACTGGATCTTGGACGCATCGCCCAGGATGTAGCGGGTGATGAGCTGCGCCAGGCCGGCGTCGAAGCCGCGCATCCTGCCGTCCTTCTCGTTCAGCAGCGAGAAGAGGTTCGATGTCTGCGTGCCACCCAGGCGCAGCGCGCCGGCCTGCTTGATCTTGCTGGCCCAGGGGCTGGCCGCGACAGTGTCGGCGCTGGCTACGGGGCCACCGGCCACCAGCGCGTCGAACGCCGCCGCATCGATGGGCGTGCCCTGCGCGAAGAGCGATCCGCTGCCGGCGATCGCCAGCGCCGCCGCGGTGGATTTCAGGATGGATGTGATCGACATGGATTCCTCTCTGTTTGTTTCTATCTCGGGATGGGGATGGCCAGGGGCCATGTATAGCACTGCCGCGGGCACTTCGCTGTGGGCCAAGGCAGCCAGATGCCTGCGAATGCGGCTGGCGCGCCAGGCTGGCCGTACCGTGCAGGCAGGGTCAACGGGCCTTGCCGGCTTCCACCAGCTTCACCATGACCCACAGCGCCCGGTTCACGGGGGTGGCCACGCCCTTCGCCTGCCCGCGCTGTACCACGGAGCCGTTCAGGTGGTCGATCTCGCTGGGCTTGCCCCGGGCCAGGTCCTGCGCGGTGGACGACAACTGCCCCGGCATGGTGGTGGCGATGCCCCGCACCGCCGCATGCACGTCGCCGGGCAGCTCGATGCCGTCGGCCGCCGCGACGGCCAGGCACTCGGCCACCACGTCGGCGATGACCTCCGTCACCCCAACGGCCCGCGCCAGCCGGCCATAGGGCATTTGCGACACCGCGGAGAGGGCGTTGTAGGCGCAGTTGATCACCAGCTTGGCCCAGAGCGCGCCGCGCACGTTGCCCGAGACGTCGGTCGCGATGCCGGCCGCCGCGAATTGCCGCGCCACTTCGGCGCTGCGGGGCGAGGGGGCGATCACCAGCTCGCCCCGGCCATGGTGGCGCACGTGGCCCGGGCCGGCCATTTCGGTGGCCACGTACACCACGGCGGCGGCCACGGGGTGGGCGTCGCCCAGGACGGCCTGCACGCGCTCGTCGTTGTCCACGCCGTTTTGCAGCGTGAGCACCAGCGCGCCGGGCGCCAGGTGCGGCCGGATCTGCCGGGCCGCATCCTCGGTATCGGTGGACTTCACGCAGAACAGCACCACGTCCGCATCGGCCACGGCGCTGGCTGCGGTGCTGGCGGCCATGGGGACGTGCTCGTCCAGCCGGGCCGTCTGAAGCCGCAGGCCATGGGCCTGGACCTGCTCGACGTGCGCCTGGCGGCCGATCAAGGTGACCGCATGGCCGGCACGCGCCAGCAGGGCGCCGAAGTAGCAACCCACGGCTCCGGCGCCCATGACGGCGATGCGCAGCAGCGGGGTAGGCAACGGATGGGGGTTGGCGGGCGAGGCAGTCATGGCGAAAGCGGTCTCCTTGGGGGAGGTCGATCGTACGCCGGCCACGGCTCGGCCGTCTGCCAGACATGGCGTGATGCCGGGCGCTGGCCGCCGGGAGGGGCGCAAAAAAGCCCGCCGACGCGAACGCCGGCGGGCTTTCTTGATCCGGCCACCCGGGTGCCGGGATCGTGCCGCCGGGGTCAGCGCTGACCGGGCAGCGCGTAGGCGATCACGTAGTCCCCCCGGTCCGGCGACTGGCGCGCGCCGCCGGCGGTGACGACCACGTATTGCCTGCCGGTCCTGGGCGACTGGTAGCTCATCGGCCCGCCCTGGCTGCCCACGGGCAGGCGCGCCTTCCAGGCTTCCTTGCCGTTGCTGCTGTCGAAGGCGCGCAGGTAGTAGTCCTGCGTGCCGGCGATGAACACGAGGCCGCCCTGGGTGGCAAGCGTGCCGCCCAGCGTGGGCATGCCGATGGGGATGGGCATGCGCATCTTGATGCCCATGGGGCCGGTGTCCTGCACCGTGCCCACGGGCACCTGCCAGACGATCTGGCGGGTCTTCAGGTCGATGGCCGTCAGCGTGCCGAAGGGCGGCGCCTGGCAGGGAATGCCCGCCACCGACAGGAAGCGGTTCTTGTTGACCGCATACGGCGTGCCCTTGAGCGGCACCGCGCCCATGCCGGTGTTGACGGCCTCGCCGCCGCCGGCGGCCGCGCCGCGGTTGGCCGACGGAATCATCTGCACCCACAGGCCCAGGCGCATGTCGTTGGCGAACAGGAAGCCGTGCACCGGGTCCACCGACAGGCCGCCCCAGTTCATGCCGCCCAGCGAGCCGGGGAAGCTCAGCGACACGTCGGTGCCCGGTGCGGTGTAGAGGCCTTCGTAGCGCATCTTCTTGAAGGCGATGCGGCACAGCAGCTGGTCGAAGGGCGTGGCGCCCCACATGTCGGATTCGGTGAGCGTCTGCGCGCCGATCTGCGGCATCCCGACCGAGCGCGGCTGCGTCGCGGAATACTGCTCGCCCTGGATGTCGGCATTCTTCACCGGCTGCTCCTGCACTTCAGTCAGCGGCTTGCCGGTGGCGCGGTCCAGCACATAGATCTGCCCGGCCTTGGTGCCGATGGCCAGCGCCGGCACGGTGCGGCCGCCCTCGACGGGGAAGTCGATGAAGCTGGGCTGCATCGGCAGGTCGAAGTCCCAGAGGTCGTTGTGCACGGTCTGGTAGACCCACTTCTCCGCGCCCGTAGTCGCATCCACCGCCAGCACCGAGGCGCCGTACTTGTGGTTCAAGGCCGTGCGCTCGGCGCCGTACAGGTCGGTCGAGGGGCTGCCCATGGGCAGGAAGACGGTGTTCATCGCCGCGTCGTACGACATGGGCGCCCACGAGTTCGGGGTGCTGCGCACATAGGTCTTGCCGTCGGCGGGCGCCTTCTTGTCCTCCGGGTTGCCCGGGTCGAAGGCCCAGCGCATCTGGCCCGTGATGACGTCGAAGCCCCGGATCACGCCGCCGGGCATGTCGGCCTGCACGTTGTCGGCCACGCGCCCGCCCACCACCACGGTGGTGCCGGCCATCAGCGGCGGCGAGGTGAGCTGGTAGAACGGGTCGGGCGATGCGCCCAGGCCCGCCTTCAGATCCACCTGGCCGTTGTTGCCGAAGCCCTGGCAGAACTCGCCCGTGTCGGCGTCGACGGCGATCAGGCGGGCGTCGATGGTGTTGGTGAGGATGCGGCGCTGGCAATTGGCGCCGGCCGGCAGCGCCGCCGGCTGCACGGGCGACGCGCCCGCGGCAGTGATGGGCGGCAGGGGCGCTGCGGCGTCGAAGTAGGCCAGCCCCCGGCAGCGCTGCCACACGGACGACTTGGCGTTGATCGCACGCTTCCAGATTTCGCGGCCCGTGTCGGCTTCCAGCGCGATCAGGTCGTTGTGCGGGGTGCAGAGGTAGAGGCGCTCGCCGATCTGCAGCGGCGTGGTCTGGTCTTCGGCGCCGTTGCCGTTGCTCTCGGCCACATCGCCGGTGCGGTAGGTCCAGGCCACCTCCAGCTGGCCCACGTTGGCCCGGTTGATCTGGTCCAGCGCGGCGAAGCGGCTGCCGCCGTTGGTGTTGCCGTAGTGCTCCCAGTTCTTCTGCGCCTGGGCCGGGGCGACCGGCGTCAGGCCTGGGCCGCTGCCGTCAGCCGCCACCGTGGGGTGCGGCACGAACATGCCGCCGAACGCCGCCACCAGCACCACGGCCAGCAGGGCGGCCAGGCCGTAGGCGCCACGACCGCGCGGCGCAGCGAGGCGCGGATAGACCAGCGCCACCAGCAGGCCCAGCACGCCCAGAGCGAAGAGGCGCGAGAAAAGCGGCCAGAACGACCAGCCTGCGTCTACCAAGGCCCACACCGCGCTGGCCACCAGCGTCACCGCATACAGCCAGGCGCCGGCCGTGCGGCCGCGCCACAGCAGCACGCCGGCCACCAGCATGGCCAGGCCCGCCGGGGCGAAGTACAGGCTGCCGCCCAGCCGGGCGAGATAGATGCCGCCCGCCAGGAAGGCGAGGCCGAAGAGCACGCTCAGTGCGCCCACCAGCCTGGCCGGCCAGCGCGATCGCCCCGCCGACGGCTGGGGTTGTGTATTGAGGGTCACGAAATTTCCTCTTTTTTGATTTGTCGCAACTGGTATTTTCCCGCATTGCCCGTAACCCTGACGGCAACAGCGACTCGCCCATGAAAAAAGCCCCGGCGGGCAGGCTCGGGGCTTTGGGGGGTGGGCAGGCGCCGCCTGCCATCGATCGAATCGACCGCTCAGAGCGAATCGATGAAGCTGCGCAGCTTGTCGCTGCGGCTCGGGTGCTTGAGCTTGCGCAGCGCCTTGGCTTCTATCTGGCGGATGCGCTCGCGGGTCACGTCGAACTGCTTGCCGACTTCTTCCAGCGTGTGGTCGGTCGACATCTCGATGCCGAAGCGCATGCGCAGCACCTTGGCCTCGCGCGGCGTGAGGCCGTCCAGGATGTCTTTCACCACGTCGCGCAGGCCGGCCTGCATGGCGGCGTCGATGGGGGCGGTGTTGGCGCCGTCCTCGATGAAGTCGCCCAGGTGGCTGTCGTCGTCGTCGCCGATCGGCGTTTCCATGGAGATCGGCTCCTTGGCGATCTTCATGATCTTGCGGATCTTGTCTTCCGGGATCTCCATCTTCGCGGCCAGGATGGACGCGTCGGGTTCGAAGCCGAATTCCTGCAGATGCTGGCGCGAGATGCGGTTCATCTTGTTGATCGTCTCGATCATGTGCACCGGGATGCGGATGGTGCGCGCCTGGTCGGCGATCGAGCGCGTGATGGCCTGGCGGATCCACCACGTGGCGTAGGTCGAGAACTTGTAGCCCCGGCGGTATTCGAACTTGTCCACCGCCTTCATCAGGCCGATGTTGCCTTCCTGGATCAGGTCGAGGAACTGCAGGCCGCGGTTGGTGTACTTCTTGGCGATGGAGATCACGAGGCGCAGGTTGGCCTCGATCATTTCCTTCTTGGCGTCGCGCGAAGAGGTTTCGCCGTCGTTCATGCGCTTGTTGATGCCCTTGAGTTCGGGCAGCGGCACCACGACGCGGGCCTGCAGGTCCATCAGGCGCTGCTGCAGCTCCTGCACGGGCGGGATATTGCGCTGCAGCACCGTGCTCCAGGGCTTGCCGGCGGCGGCCTGCTTCTCGACCCACTTGAGGTTCAGCAGGTTGGGCGGGAATTCCTTGATGAACACGTCCTGCGGCATGCCGCACTTGTCCACGATGATGCGGCGCAGCTCGCGCTCCTTCTTGCGCACGTCGTCCACCTGGGCGCGCACCATGTCGCACAGCTTCTCGATGGTCTTGGCGGTGAAGCGGATGGTCATCAGCTCGGCCGACAGGGCCTGCTGGGCCTTCATGTAGGCAGGCGTGCCGTAGCCTTCCTTGTCGTAGATCTTGTGGACCTTCTCGAACAGCTCGCGCATGGTGTCGAAGCGCGACAGCGCCTCGCGCTTGAGTTCTTCGAGCTTCTTGGTCAGCGCCTTGGAGCCGCCCTTGCCGTCGTCGTCGTCCTCTTCGTCGAATTCGTCGAAGTCTTCCTCGGCCACGTAGTCGTCGGCCTCGTTCGGGTTGGAGAAGCCGTCCACGATGGTGGTGATGACGACCTTGCCTTCACGGATCTCCTCGCCCATCTTCAGGATCTCGGCGATGGTGGCGGGCGATGCGCTGATCGCCTCCATCATGTCCTGCAGGCCGCCTTCGATGCGCTTGGCGATCTCGATTTCGCCCTCGCGCGTTAGCAGCTCGACGGTGCCCATCTCGCGCATGTACATGCGGACGGGGTCGGTCGTGCGGCCGAATTCGCTGTCCACCGTGGAAAGCGCGGCTTCGGCTTCTTCCTCGGCTTCCTCGACGGTGGCGGCGGTGGGCGTCACGTTGTTCTGGAACAGCGTCTCGGCGTCGGGCGTCTGCTCGTAGACGGCCACGCCCATGTCGCCCAGCATGGCGACCACGACTTCCATCGTCTCGGCGTCGACCAGCTTGTCGGGCAGGTGGTCGGAGATCTCGACCTGCGTCAGGTAGCCGCGGGTCTTGCCCAGGGTGATCAGGGTCTTCAGTCGCGAGCGGCGCTTGGCCAGGTCTTCTTCCGACAGGACGGTCTCGTCCAGGCCGAATTCCTTCATCAAAGCGCGTTCCTTCGCCTTGCTGATCTTCATGCGCAGCGGCTTGACCTTCTCGGCGGGCGCGGCGGCGGCCGTGGCCACCTCGGGTTCCGCCTCGATCTCGCCTTCGAGGTCGGACTCGATGTCGGACAGGTCGGCGTCGTCGCCGCCCTCGGCGTCATCGGCCTTGGGCTTGCGGCCGCGCTTGGCCGGGGTCTTGGCAGCGGCGGCGGTGGTCGCGCTGGCGGCCTTGGCGGGGCGGCCCGGGCGCTTCTTCGGGGTGTCGTCGCCTTCGTCGGCGGTGGTGGCGGCAGCAGCAGCAGCCTTGGCGCGGACGGGCTTTTTCTTCAGCAATTCATCGGCAGCTTTGATGAGCTCGGCAGAACTTTTCACGGGTGAGGTCTTGACAGTGTTGGCTGCGGCACGGGGGGCGGGCGGGGCGGCCACGGCTTTCGCGGTCGCTTTCACAGCGGATTTGGAAACGGCCTTCGCGGCGGTGCCTGCAGCGGACTTGGGCGACTTCTCGGGCTTTTGAGCGGGCATGGGCAACCTCAGAATCAAAGACGGACAGAAAGGAACGCAAGCGCCACGATTCCCGGCGCGGGTGGCACGGCGCGGGCTCGCAGCCCGCGCGGCTCGAGAAGCCACGACCCCTTTCAGGTGACTGAAATAGGTGTCAGGTTCTCAAAAGGCAAGATGTCTGGGCGAACATTTGGTGTGCAGTCCTTGCGGCAGTTGGGGCGGTTGTGCGCGTTCGTCACGGTTGCCCCGGGGCCGGAGGTGTTGCTGTCGCTCTTGCCGGTAAACCGTACATTATACCGGCCTGCCAGAATTCAAGGGCCGGTGTCAAGAGGATGCGACAAGGCGCCCCCACGCTCCGTGGTGGCAAAGGAGGCCGGTGGCGCGCGGCGGAGCGCCCCCGCTCATGCGACCCTGGCCGCGATGCCGCGCAGGTGCTTGATGCGCTGCTCCAGTTCCTGGTAGCGCGCCAGGGCCTCGGGTTCGCGCGTGACCCGCGGGATCAACTCCTTCTGTTCCTGCATCAGCGCCTCGACCAGCATGCGGTCGAGCAGGCCGCGCAGCTCGCCCAGCAGTTCGGTCTCGTCGCCCTCGGTCTGCGCATGCGAGCCGGTCATCACCCGCTCGGCCGTGGCCGCGCAGGCATGGCCGCGCAGGGCTTCGCGCAGCACGGCCCAGGGCTGTGGGCCGTGTTCGTGCAATTGGCCTTCCAGCCAGGTGAAGAGCGGGCCGTGGGGCGCTGGCTGCGCGCACAGCGTGGCGTGGTCGTCGTGCGACAGCCGCTCCAGGAACTCCATGTGCGAGAGCAGCAGCCGTGCGGCATGGTCCACGCGGCTGGCCGGGGGCGTGCGCGGCAGCGGCGGCTGCGCGGGGCGCTCGTCCCTCTTCCACCTGCTCTTCCAGTCGCCCTTTTTCCAGTCGCCCTTCTTCCAGTCATCGGTGGATCGAGGGCTGAAGGGCTTGCGGGCATGGCCCATGCCGCCGCCGGGCTCGCCGGCGGGCTGCCAGCCGCCGGCGTCCGCCGCGCTCTGGCCCCAGGGCGGCTCGTCGGCATACGGGTTGTGGTCTTCGGTGGGCGGGCGCGCCGCATGCCGGCCGGGCGTGCGGGCCGCGTCCTGCGCGCTGGCGTGCTGCCAGAGCTCGGCCAGGTCCTTGGCATCGAGCTGCCCCAACTCGCCCAATTCGCCCAGCAACTGGCGGCGCAGGGCGCCGTCGGGCAGGGCAGACCAGAGCGGCCGGGCATTGCTCAGCATGCGCGCGCGCCCCTCGGCCGTGCCCAGGTCGCAGCCCTCGCGGGCCGCCTCGACGAGAAAGCGGCTGAGCGGCATGGCGTCGCCCACATGGCGCGCGAAGGCTTCCGTGCCATGGGCGCGGATGAAGCTGTCGGGGTCGTGCTCGGCCGGCAGGAAGAGGAACTTCACGCTGCGCGTGTCGCTGGCATAGGGCAGGGCGCCGTCCAGCGCCTTGCGCGCCGCCCGCCGGCCCGCGGCGTCGCCGTCGAAGCTGAAGACCACCGTGTCGGTGAAGCGAAAGAGCTTGTGCACGTGGTCGGCCGTGCAGGCCGTGCCCAGCGTGGCGACGGCGTTCGGAAAGCCGAGCTGCGCGAGCGCCACCACGTCCATGTAGCCCTCCGTCACCAGCGCGAAGCCGTGCTCGCGGATGGCGGTGCGCGCCTCGTACAGGCCGTAGAGCTCCCGGCCCTTGTGGAATACCGGGGTCTCGGGCGAATTGAGGTACTTGGGCTTGTCATCGCCCAGCACGCGGCCGCCGTAGCCGATGCACTCGCCCTTGACGTTGCGGATGGGGAACATCACCCGGTCGCGGAAGCGGTCGTAGCGCTTGCCGCCGTCGTCCTCGCTCACGATCACCAGGCCGCTTTCTTCCAGCAGCGGGTCGTCGTACTGCGCGAACACGCTGGCCAGCCCGCGCCAGCCCTCGGGCGCATAGCCCAGGCCATAGCGCTTGGCGACGGCGCCCGAGACGCCGCGGCCCTTGAAATACTGGATCGCCCGGGGCGAGTCGCGCAGATGCCGCCGCCACGATTCGCCCGCCTTTTCCAGCACGTCGGTCAGCGTGGCCTGCTTCTGGCGCTGGGCGGCGGCGCGCTCGCGGTCCTGCGGCGACACGTTGTCGTCCGGCACCTGCAGCCCGGTCTGCTGGGCCAGGTCGTGCACCGCCTCGACGAAGCCCATGCCGGCGTGGTCCATCAGAAAGCCGATGGCATTGCCATTCTTGCCGCAGCCGAAGCAGTGGAAGAACTGCTTGGACGGGCTGACGCTGAACGACGGCGACTTCTCGCCATGGAAGGGGCACAGGCCCATGAAGTTCGCGCCCGCCTTCTTGAGCTGCACGTAGCGGCCGACGACATCGACGACATCGACGCGCGAAAGCAGCTCCTGGATGAATGGCTGGGGAATGGACACCCGCCGATTTTCACCCATGGGCCCACAACATGCGGTGTTCTCCTGCAAGCAGGGGGAGTGCGGTAGCTGTTACCCTTTGCGACATGTCACCTGCCCAGCCCCTCCGAGCAGCGTCGTCGCTGGCGCATCCG
This sequence comes from Acidovorax sp. FG27, assembly GCF_040365715.1. Classification (NCBI taxonomy): domain Bacteria; kingdom Pseudomonadati; phylum Pseudomonadota; class Betaproteobacteria; order Burkholderiales; family Comamonadaceae; genus Acidovorax; species Acidovorax sp. FG27. Next base: position 659,890 of record NZ_BAABVY010000009.1, on the reverse strand, counting down.
TCACCACCGCCGTGCGGCCTGTGCCGGGATGCGCCGCCGCTGGACTTCAACTTCACGATGGCTTTCCAGCCCATCGTGGACATGCGCCAGCGCGTCGTGGTGGCGCACGAGGCGCTGGTGCGCGGCACCGACGGCAGCGGCGCTTTCAGCGTGCTCGAGCGCGTGACGGCCGAGAACCGCTATGCCTTCGACCAGTCCTGCCGCGTCAAGGCGGTGGAGCTGGCCAGCCGGCTGGGCATGCAGGGCCTGCTGAACATCAACTTCCTGCCCAACGCGGTCTACCAGCCGGAGACCTGCATCCGCGCCACGCTGATGGCCGCCGAGCGGCATGGTTTCCCGATCGAGCGCATCGCGTTCGAGGTCGCCGAGCAGGAAAACGTGGGCGACAAGGCCCACCTGAAGAACATTCTGCAGTCCTACCACCGGCAGGGCTTCCATACCGCCATCGACGACTTCGGCGCGGGTTATGCGGGCCTGAGCCTGCTGGCCGACTTCCAGCCCGACACGATCAAGATCGACATGGGGCTGGTGCGCGGCGTGGACGACGACCCGGTGCGGCAGGTCATCGTGCAGTCCATCCTGGGCCTGTGCGACTCGCTGGGCATCCAGGCGCTGGCCGAGGGCGTGGAGACCGTTGCCGAGATGGAATGGCTGATGGCCCGGGGCACGTACCTCTTCCAGGGCTACCTGTTCGCCAAGCCCGAGATCGAGGCGCTGCCCGCCGTCCGCTGGCCCTGACACTCCGAAGCGTCAGGCATTTGCTATGCTATTGATAGCTGAAGGCGCCTGATATACAGGCGCTGGAGCCATATTTCTTGCTTCATCGCGCCTGATTCGGCGGCTCACAGTATCGAGCTTCCGCCACTGCCGCGCACGGCATCCTGAACTGGCTCCGCCGCCGCCGGCATACGCACCTGCGGCAGGCAGTCCGGGTATTCCCGCTGGATGAAGGTGACCAGGGCTTCCCGCACCCGGCAGCGCAGATCGAACGCCAGGCCCGATGACCGGGCCGAGACCAGCACGCGGATCTGTATGGTGCGCTCCGTCACGTCGGTCAGCTGCAGCACTTTCACCCTGCGGTCCCACTCGGGCGCGGTCTCCAGCACGCGGTCGAGCTCGGCGCGCAGCGGGTCCAGCGGTAGGCGGTAGTCGGCATGGAGGAACACGGTGCCCAGGATCTCCGAGCTGTTGCGCGTCCAGTTCTGGAACGGGTTCTCGATGAACCACTGCAGCGGAATGATCAGCCGCCGCTCGTCCCAGATGCGCAGCACCACGTAGGTGCCGGTGATCTCCTCCACGCGGCCCCACTCGCCCTCGATGATCAGCACGTCGTCGATCCGGATCGGCTGCGCCAGCGCGATCTGCAGCCCGGCGATCATGTTGCTGAACACCGGCCGCGCCGCGATGCCGGCCACCAGCCCCACCACGCCGGCGGAGGCCAGCAGGCTTGCACCCACCTGCCGCGCGCCCGGAAAGGTCATGAGCATCATCGCCAGGCCCGCCATGAACACGCCCGACATGGCGGTGCGCGACAGCACCCGCGCCTGCGTGGCGATGCGCCGCGCCTGCAGGTTGTCCTCCACGTCGGCCGGGTGGCGAGCGATGATGCCGTTCGCGAGGCCCCGGATGCCGCGCATCAGAAGCCAGGTGCCGCAGGCGATCACCAGCAGGCCGTTGAGGTGCCGCACGCTGGCGATGTAGCGCTGCTCATCGCTGGCGGCCTGCCACACCATCTGCAGCGCGACGAGGGGCAGCAGCACGCGCATCACCGGCACGCAGGCCTGCACCACCGCATGCAGCAGCGGCGCGGGGCGGGTGGCGCGCAACGCCAGCAGCGCGGCGATGCGGTGGCCGAAGGCGGCGGCGACCACGGCAGCCAGCGCGGCGACGGCCGTGGTGGCCCAGGGTGACAGGTGCAGGGAGTCGAGCATCGGCAAAGAAAAAAGCGGCGCGGCGGCGGTGCCGGGCATGGACAGGCCAGACATCTTGACCGTACCGGCCGCTTTCCCGTTCGGCTGTCGGAGAGCGTCCCGCGTGCTGGAACGTCGATGGCGCTTACGCCGCCATTTGCCAAAAACGGCACCCAATTTGGTTACGTCTTGACATACTGCACGTCCAGAGGGAACCGCCCGCCGGCGTTCCCGCCCTTGTGCCCAACCTAGACACCGTAACCGTGATGGCTTTTTCCGCCAGGCGACCGCGTCGTAGTCCACCCGCTGGCCGCCCGGCAGGCCGGAGGCGTCCATGAGCCGGGCAGCCGGCGCGACGGCCTCGTTGCTGGAGCGTTGGATCGACCGCGACGCGCGCTGGTGGCGCGGCGTGCTGTGGGTGCTGCTGCCTGCACTGCTGGGCGCGGTGCTGGTGGTGCAGGGGCTGGCGGCGTGGCGCGCCCATGACCGGGCGGGCGACCGGGCGCAGATGCTGCAGGCCGCGGCCGACCGCCTGGTGCACCAGACCAGCGGCGGCCCGATGCTGGGCGCGGTCACGCTGCTGGGGCTGTCAGAACCTTCGTTGAAGGCGCTGGCCCGGGGCGAGCTGCCGCCCGACGCGCCGGCGGCCCTGGCGCGCATGGCGCTGGTGCGCGACCGCTTCCTGGGCAGCGCGATGTTCGTCATCTCGGCCAGCGGCACGGTGGTGGCGCACGACAGCGCCGGTCCTTCCGCCGTCGGGCTCAACCTGGCGTACCGGCCGTACTTCCAGCAGGCCATGGGCGGCGTGGTCGCCGTCTACGCCGCGCTCGGCGCCAACACGCACGAGCGCGGCCTCTACTACGCCGCGCCGCTCTACGACAAGGAAACCCCCGTCAGCGCCATCATCGGCGTGGTGCTGTTCAAGGTGGCGTTCGAAACCTTCGACGCCGCGCTGACGCGGGTCGGCCAGCCCATGCTGCTGATGTCGCCGCAGGGCGTGGCGTTCGCCTCCACCCGGCCCGAATGGCTCTATGCGGTGGCGCCGCCGCTCACCCAGGCCCGCATCGACGAGATCCGCGCGCTGCGGCAGTTCGGCCAGCGGTTCAACAACGGCGTGGCCTCGGCGCTGCCCTTCCGGCCCGACGCGAGGGAGGCGCTGGTCGACGGCGTGCGCTACGCCATCGAATGGCGTGCCATCGACTGGAACGACCCGGCCGGCCCCTGGCGGCTGGTGATGCTGGACGACGTGAGCGCGCTGGTGCCGCTGGCCGAGCGGCTCTGGGTGGGCGCGGCGGCCTTCGTGCTGCTGGCGCTGCTGGGCGCGATGGTGCGGGACATGGTGCGCAACCGCCTGCGCATGCGCGCCGCGATGGAACGCTTCGGCGTGCTGGGCGCCGCGCTGGAAAGCAGCCCGGTGGCCGTCACCATCACCGACGCGGACGGCCGCATCGAGTGGGTCAACCCCCAATACGAGCGCAAGACCGGCTACAGCCTGGCGGAGGTGCGGGGTGCCAAGCCCTCCATCGTCGCGAGCGGCCAGACGCCGCGCGAGACCTACGCCGGCATGTGGTCGCAGCTGCTCGCCGGCCAGTCCTGGCGCGGATCGTTCATCAACCGGCGCAAGGACGGAACGCTCTACCACGACGAGGCCACGCTCTCGCCGGTGTTCGACGGCCAGGGCCGGCGCATCGCCATCGTCGGCCTGCACGAGGACGTGACCGACCGTCGCCACCTGCAGGCCCAGGTCGCCGAGCAGCTCGCCTTCCAGCAGGCGCTGATCGACGCCATACCGGTGCCGCTCTTCTACAAGGGCGCGGACGGCCGCTACATCGGCTTCAACCGGGCCTACGAGCAGGCCTTCGGCGTGCAGCGCACCGACCTCATCGGCAAGACGGTGCTGGAGCTGGACTTCCTGCCGGCCGAGGCCCGCGCCCGCTTCGAGAGCGACGCGCGGGCCGCCGTGGCCGGCGAGCAATGGGTGCACAAGGAGGTCGACCTGCCCTACGCCGACGGCGCGCTGCACCACACGCTCTTCTGGCTGCACGGCTTCAGCCGCCCCGACGGCTCCCCCGGCGGAGCCATCGGCACGTTCGTGGACATCACCGACCGCCAGCGCGCCGAACGCGACCTGCGCCGCGCCAAGGAGCTGGCCGAGGAAACCGCCGCGCTCAAGTCCAGCTTCCTGGCCAACATGAGCCACGAGATCCGCACGCCCATGAACGCCATCATCGGCATGTCGCACCTGGCGCTGAGGTCGGGGCTGAACGCGCGGCAGATGGGCTACATCTCCAAGATCCAGCAGGCGGGACAGCACCTGCTGGGCGTGATCAACGACATCCTGGACTTCTCCAAGATCGAGGCCGGCAAGCTGGTGGTCGAGAACCAGCCCTTCGTGCTGGACCGCATGCTGGGCGGCGTGGCCGACGTGGTGGGCTACAAGGCCGCGGCCAAGGGGCTGGAGCTGGTGCTGGACGTGGCGGCCGACGTGCCCGCCCACCTCGTGGGCGACGCCCTGCGACTGGGGCAGATCCTCATCAACTATGCCAACAACGCGGTCAAGTTCACCGAGGCCGGCGAGATCCACGTCCTGGTGCGGGTGGTGGAGGCCGTGGGCGCGCGCGTGGTGCTGCGCTTCGAGGTGCGCGACACCGGCATCGGCATCGCGCCCGAGCAGATGGGGCGCCTCTTCCAGAGCTTCCAGCAGGCCGACACGTCCACCACGCGCCGCTACGGCGGCACCGGCCTGGGCCTGGCGATCTGCAAGAACCTGGCCGAGCTGATGGGCGGCGAGGCCGGCGCCGAAAGCACGCCGGGCGTGGGCTCGTCGTTCTGGGTCACGGTGCCGCTGGAGCGCGGCGAGGCGCTCCAGGCCCTGCCGCCGCCCGCCGGCCTGCGCGAGGGCCGCGTGCTGGTGGTGGACGACAACGCCACCGCCGCCACGGTGCTGGCCGACATGCTGCAGGCCATGGGCTTCGAGGCGACGCAGGTGCATTCCGGCGACCAGGCGCTGCAGGCCCTGGCGCAGGCCCGCGCCACGGGGCAGCACTTCGGCCTGCTACTGCTCGACTGGCAGATGCCGGGCATGGACGGCATCGAGCTCGCGCGCCGCATTCGCGCCCTGGGCTGGGACCGGGTGCCGCAGATGCTGATGGTGACCGCCCATGGGCGCGAGGAGCTGAGCCGGGCCGCGCGCGACGAAGGCATCGACTCGGTGCTGGTCAAGCCGGTGAGCGCCTCGGTACTGCACGACGCGCTGATGCAGCCGCTGGAGCACGGCTGGCTGCCCAGCCACGCGCCGCTGCTGCAGCCCGTGCCCGAAGAACTGCCCGCGTCGCTGCGCGGCGCGCACGTTCTGCTGGTGGAAGACAACGCGCTGAACCAGCTCGTCGCCACCGAGCTCCTGCGCGACGCGGGCCTCCGGGTGGACGTGGCCGACGACGGCCAGGCAGCGCTCGAGTGCATCGAGCGCCAGCGCTACGACGTGGTGCTGATGGACATGCAGATGCCGGTGATGGACGGCGAGACCGCCACCCGCCGCCTGCGCGCCGATCCGCGCCATGCCGGCCTGCCCATCATCGCCATGACCGCCAACGCCATGGAAGCCGATCGCCAGCGCTGCTTTGCCGCCGGCATGAACGACCACGTGGCCAAGCCGATCGACCCGCCGGTGCTGTGGGCCGCGCTGATGCGCTGGATCGCGCCACGCGGGGAGGGCGCCCCGGCCGGGGCGCCTGGCCGGCCGCCCCTGCCGCGCCCGCATGGCACCCCTGCCGCCGTGCGGCTGCCCCGCGACGTGGCGGGGCTGGACGCCGCCCTGGGCCTGCAGCGCGCCCTGGGCAAGCCCGCGCTCTATGCCGACATGCTGCGCCGGTTCGCGCAGGGCCAGCGCGGCACCGACCGCGCCCTGGAGGCGGCGGAGCAGGCGGGCGACGCGGCGCTGGCCGAGCGCCTGGTGCACACCTTGCGGTCGGTGGCTGCCAACATCGGCGCGCGCGGGCTGGCCGACCAGGCGCATGCGCTGGAGCAGTCGCTGCGGGCCGGCGAGCCCCCCGCCGCGCGCCAGCAGCTGCGCGACGCCATGGCCCTGTCGCTGGCCGTGCTGCTGCGCGGGCTGGACGCCTGGATGGACGAGACCATCACGTCGCCCGCCGCATCCGCCGACCCGGACGCCCCGCCGCCCGGCGAGGCCCTGCGCCACCTGGCGGCCCTGCTGCGGCAGGACGACCCCGCCGCGCTCGACTGCCTGGAGCAGCACCGCGCCGCGCTGCAGGCGGCGCTGGGCGATGCCTTCGAGCGGCTGGAGCGCAGCACCCGCGCATTCGAGTTCGACGCGGCGCTGGCCGTGCTGGCCCGCGCCGGCCCGGAGTGACCGCAGTGCAGCCGCCGACGAAAGCCCATTCGACCCCCGTTCTTGCAGGAGCCGCCACCATGGATTCGACCTTGCCAGCCGACCCCCGCGACCGTTTCGCGGACAAGCCCAGCGCCACGGTGCTGGTGGTGGACGACACGCCCGACAACCTCACGCTGATGGGCAACCTGCTGGCGGGCCGCTACCACGTGCGGGTGGCCAACGGCGGCGAGAAGGCGCTCAGGATCGCGCAATCGGCCACGCCGCCCGACCTGATCCTGCTGGACATCATGATGCCCGGCATGGACGGCCATGAAGTCTGCCGGCGCCTGAAGGCCCATGCGGCCACCCGCGACATTCCCGTCATCTTCCTGACGGCGCGCTCCGAATCGGAGGACGAGCGCGCCGGCCTGGCGCTGGGCGCGGTGGACTACATCACCAAGCCCATCAGCCCGCCGATCCTGCTGGCGCGGGTGCACACCCACCTGGCGCTCAAGGCCACGGCCGACTTCCTGCGCAACAAGAGCGCCTACCTGGAGCGCGAAGTGGCGCTGCGCACGCTGGAGGTGCAGGCGATCCAGGACGTGACCATCATGGCCATGACCTCGCTCGCCGAAACCCGCGACAACGAGACGGGCAACCACATCCGCCGCACCCAGCTGTACGTGAAGGTGCTGGCCGAGCGCCTGCGCCGCCACCCGCGCTTCGAATACCTGCTGAACGACCGCACCATCGACCTGCTCTACAAGTCGGCGCCGCTGCACGACATCGGCAAGATCGGCATTCCCGACAGCATCCTGCTCAAGCCCGGGCCGCTGACGGCCGAGGAATTCGAGATCATGAAGACGCACACCACGCTCGGGCGCGAGGCCATCGAGAAGGCCGAGCGGCGGCTGGGCATGCGGGTCGCCTTTCTCAGCACGTCCAAGGAGATCGCCTACAGCCACCAGGAGAAGTGGGACGGCAGCGGCTACCCGCAGGGGCTGCGGGGCGACGACATTCCGGTGTCGGCCCGGCTGATGGCGGTGGCGGACGTGTACGACGCGCTCATCAGCCGCCGCGTGTACAAGCCCGCCTACACCCACGAGCAGGCCTGCGGCACCATCGTGCGCGGCCGGGGCAACCATTTCGATCCCGACATGGTGGACGCCTTCGTGGAGGTGGCCGAGGACTTCAGGCAGATCACGGTGAAGTACCCCGACGACGACGGCGCGTGACCCCGGCGGGCGCCCGCCGTGCGCAGGCGGGCCGGGCCGCCCTCAGAAAGGCGCGGGCGCGGGCTTGTCGCCGGCTTCCGCCGCCGGGGCGGACGCCAAGGTATCGCCCGGGGTGGGCGCTGCATCGTCCGCCAGCACCGGCACATCCAGCGCGTCGGCCGCCTGGCGCACGGCCGCCTTGTCGCCCGCGCTGGCGAACTTGCTGTACTTGCTGAGGATGGGCACCAGCTGGCCGTAGATGCGCGGCGCGCCGGCCAGGCATTCGCGCTGTTCCATGAAGTCGGCCTCGCCGGTGAAGTTGCCCACCAGGCCGCCCGCTTCCGTCACCAGCAGGGAGCCGGCCGCCACGTCCCAGATCGACAGGCCCGTCTCGAAGAAGCCCTCGGTGAAGCCGGCGGCCACGTAGGCCAGGTCCAGCGCGGCGGCGCCGGGGCGGCGCAGGCCGGCGGTGCGCTGCATCACGTCGGCCATGATGTTCAGGTAGTTCTTGAAGTTGTCGCCCGGGCGGAACGGGAAGCCGGTGGAGATCAGCGATTCCTTGAGCTGCGTGCGCTTGGAGACGCGGATGCGGCGCTCGTTCAGGTAGGCGCCGCGGCCCTTGGTGGCGGTGAAAAGGTCGTTGCGGGTGGGGTCGTAGATGACCGCCTGCTCGACCTTGCCGCGCACGGCCAGCGCGATGCTGACGCAGTAGACGGGAAAGCCGTGGATGAAGTTGGTGGTGCCGTCCAGCGGGTCGATGATCCAGATGAATTCGGAATCCTTGGCGCCATGGCTGGTGCCCGATTCTTCGGCCAGGATGCCGTGGCCCGGGTAGGCGCCCAGCAGCGTCTCGATGATGATCTTCTCGCTGGCGTGGTCCACTTCGGTCACGAAGTCGTTGATCTGCTTTTGCGAGATGCGCACGGATTCCACGTCCAGCGCCGCGCGGTTGATGATGGCGCCGGCGGCGCGTGCGGCCTTGATGGCCACGTTGAGCATGGGATGCAGATTGGTCGACATTGGATTGTGATGAAGGAGCGGTGGAGCGCCGGGGGGCTCCGGATGGACGGCGCGCCGGGCGATGCCGGCGCGCAAAGGCGGCATTTTACCCAGGACGCGCCGATTCGCCGAGGCGGCGACAATCGCCGCCTGTCGCGCCCCGCCCGGGCGCACCGTTTCCCCTTCCTCGGCTTCCCGCATGAAAACCCGCTTCATCCTCATCCAGACCAGCCATGCCGGCAACGTGGGCGCCACGGCGCGCGCCATGAAGACCATGGGTTTCGACGACCTGGTGCTGGTGGCCCCGCGCTGGGCCAACGTGCTGCGGCGCGAGGAAACCATCCAGCGCGCGAGCGGGGCGCTGGACGTGCTGGCCAACGCCCGCATCGTCGCCACGCTGGACGAGGCGCTGGACGGCATCAGCCACCTGTGCGCCACGGCGATGACGCCGCGCGACTTCGGGCCGCCCACGCGCGAGCCCCGGGCGCATTTCGAGATGCTATTGAAAAGTGAGCATCAGGCCCAGGAATATCAAGCGCTGGAGCCTGATTTGACTGCGAATCTGGCAGCTGGGGCGCCTGCGGGGGAGGCCGGCGTGGCCTTCCTCTTCGGCAGCGAGCGCTTCGGCATGGCCAACGAGGACGTCTACCGCTGCCATGTGGCGCTCTCCATTCCCACCGATCCGCAGTTCGGCTCGCTCAACCTGGGCGCGGCGGTGCAGGTGATCGCCTACGAGTGGCGCCAGGCGCTGGGCGGCTTCGGGTCGCCGGCCCCGGCAGGCGCAGGCGCCGCCCCGGCGCGGGCCGACGCCCGGCAGGTCGCGGGCATGCTCGCGCACTGGGAGCGGGCGCTGGTCGAGATCGGCTTTCTCGACCCCGCCGCGCCCAAGAAGCTCATGCCCCGGCTGAACCAGCTGTTCAATCGCGCGCAACTGGGGCAGGAGGAGATCCACATCCTGCGCGGCGTGGCCAAAGCCATGCTGGAGACAGCGGAGCGCGCGCGGCGATAGACTGCGCGCCGTTGTCCGGGTCGTCGCCGATGGCCCGGGGCCCCTCAAAGAACCCGCTCGTTCCATGTTCCGTCGCCTCCGCTCCGATATCCAGTGCATCCTCGACCGCGATCCTGCCGCACGCAGCACGTGGGAGGTGGTGACCTGCTACCCGGGCCTGCACGCGATCTGGCTGCACCGACCGGCCCACTGGTGCTGGCAGCACGGGCTGAAGTGGCCGGGGCGCTTCATCTCCAACTTCTCGCGTTGGCTCACAGGCATCGAGATCCACCCGGGCGCGGTGATCGGCGAGCGCGTGTTCTTCGACCATGCCATGGGCGTGGTGGTGGGCGAGACCGCCGTGATCGGCGACGGCTGCACCATCTACCAGGGCGTCACGCTGGGCGGCACCTCGCTCTACAAGGGCGCCAAGCGCCACCCCACGCTCGGGCGCGACGTGGTGGTGAGCGCGGGCGCCAAGGTGCTGGGCGGCTTCGAGGTGGGCGACGGCGCCAAGATCGGCAGCAATGCGGTGGTCATCAAGCCGGTGCCGGCAGGCGCCACGGCGGTGGGCATTCCGGCGCGCATCATTCCGTCCAGGAGCGGCGCCAGCGCCGACGTCACCGAGCCGCAGCCCGCGCGCAGCTTCACGGCCTACGGCATCACCCAGGAAGACGACCCGCTGTCGCAGGCCATGCGCGGGCTGATCGACAACGCCTCGTCGCAGGAGCGGCAGATCGCGCTGCTCTGGGAAGCGATCGAGAAGCTGGCCCGCACCGCGCCGCAGGCCGGCGGCTGCGTGCCGGGCGACGCGGCGCGCTGCGAGCAGTTCGAGGCCGAGCGGCTGAACGCGCTGGTGGGCAAGTAAAGCGCCAAGCGAAGGCGTCGCCTGCCGCCTGTTTGCTATGAAAAGAATAGCTGCATGCGCTTGATACACAAGCGCCTGCGGCCTCTGGGACTGCTATGGAGGCCGGTTCAGTCGCGCGCCGGCCGCTGCGCGTTCTTGGGCCGGAAGGCCTTGCACACCGCGTCCCGCGTCTCGATGTACGGCCCGCCGATCAGGTCGATGCAGTAGGGCACCGCCGCGAAGATGCCCGGCACCGACTGCGCGCCCGCCGCGTCCTTCACGCCGCCCAGGGTCTCGGCGATCGCCTTGGGCTGGCCCGGCAGGTTGATGATGAGCGCCTTGCCGCGCACCACCGCCACCTGGCGCGAGAGGATCGCCGTGGGCACGAAGTGCAGCGAGATCTGGCGCATCTGCTCGCCGAAGCCCGGCATCTCCTTGTGCGCCACCGCCAGCGTGGCCTCGGGCGTCACGTCGCGCAGGGCGGGGCCGGTGCCGCCCGTGGTCAGCACCAGGTCGCAGCCGGAGACGTCCACCAGGTCCCGCAGCGTCTGCGCGATGGTGGCCTGGTCGTCCGCGATCAGGCGCGGCTCGTAGCTCACCGGGTTCAGCAGCGCCCGGTCCAGCCAGTCCTGCAGCGCGGGCAGGCCCTTGTCCTCGTACACGCCGCTGCTGGCGCGGTCGCTGACCGAGACGATGCCGATGCGCACGGCGTCGCAGCGCGGGTCGGGCATGGGGGCGGGGGGATTCAGGGTGTCAGTCATCGGTGGGCGCTCCTTCGTCGTGGGCTTCGGTGCTCGCATCGTCCATCTGCTCGCGCACCAGCTGGAACAGCTCGCGGTAGGCGCGGCCCTTGCGCGGGGCCAGGCCCTGCGACACCTGCACGTTGGCGACCTTGCCCTCGGGCTGCGCGTCCTTGCGCGCCTGGCGGATCAGCGCGCGGATCTGCTGGGTGTCGGTGCGCGGGAACTGCTCCAGCCATTCGGCCAGCGCGCCGTCCTCGGCGATCAGCCGTTCGCGCCACTGCTCGGCCTGGTGCAGCGCCAGCTTCTCGCTGGCCGATCCGCTGTGCTGCTCCTGCAAGGCGGCCTGGGCGGCCTGCACGGTGGCCTCGTCGAGCTTGCGCATCAGCTTGCCGACGTATTGCATCTGGCGGCGCTTGCCCTCGAAGTTGGTGATGCGCCTGGCCTCGGCCAGCGCGTCGGCCAGCTTTTCCGGCAGCTGCAGGCGCTCCAGCAGGTCGGCGCGCAGCGTGAGCAGGTCGCGGCCCAGGTCCTGCAGCGCATCGCTTTCGCGCTTCAGGTCGGTGCGGCTCGACTCGCTCGTGCCTTTGAGCTCGGCCTTGAGCTGGATGTCCAGTTCGCTGCCCTCGGCGACGAACTGGCCTCGCACGAAGTAGCCTTTGGTGGGTTTGCGTGACATGGTGGGGGAGGCGGGAAGGGAGACAGGGGCGCGGCTCGACAAGCCGAAGCGCGCCCGGAGAAAAGACCCGGCTCCATGGCGCCGGGGAGCGGCAAGTATCATAGCTGCCGATATGAATACACCCCGTGCACACGCCGCCCAAGGCGCCGATTCCGCCCCTGCCGACAACGGCTTCAGCTACACCCGTTCGTTCTTCGAAGGCCTGGTTGACCACGCCCTGGCGCATGCGCTGACGCTCGGCGCGACCGACGCGGGCGCCGAGGCCTCGGAGGGCTGCGGCCTGTCGGTGAACGTGCGCAAGGGCGAGCTGGAGACCGTGGAGCGCAACCGCGACAAGTCGCTGGGCGTGACGGTGTACGTGGGCCACCGGCGCGGCAACGCCAGCACGTCGGACTTCTCCCTCGCGGCCATCGAGCGCACCGTGCAGGCCGCGCACGACATCGCCCGCTTCACCGCCGAAGACCCCGTGGCCGGCCTGCCCGACGCGGCCGACATCGCGCCCGAGGCCACGCACCGCGACCTGCAGCTCTTCCACCCCTGGGCCATCGACAGCGAAACCGCGGCCCGGCTGGCGCTGGAATGCGAGGAGGCGGCGCTCGGCACGCACAAGCGCATCACCAACAGCGAGGGCGCGGGCGTGTCGGCCCAGCAGAGCCATTTCTTCAGCGCCCACACGCGCGGCTTTCGCGGCGGCTATGCCAGCTCGCGCCACAGCATGTCGGTGGCGCCCATCGCCTCGCTGCCCGGCCGCAATGCCGAAATGCAGCGCGACGCCTGGTACAGCTCCATGCGCGACGCGGCCGAGCTGGCGGCGCCCGCGCGCATCGGCCGCTACGCCGCCGAGCGCGCCCTGAGCCGGCTGGGCAGCCGCAAGATCGCCACCACCGAATGCCCGGTGCTGTTCGAATCGCCTCTGGCGGCCGGCCTGCTGGGCGGCTTCGTACAGGCGGTGAGCGGCGGCGCGCTCTACCGCAAGAGCAGCTTCCTGCTCGATTCGCTCGGCCAGCGCGTCTTCCCCCAGCACATCGACGTGGTGGAAGACCCCTTCCTGCTGCGCGGCAAGGGCAGCTCGCCGTTCGATGAAGAGGGCGTGCGCGTGGCGGCCCGCAAGGTGGTCAACGCCGGCCGGGTCGAGGGCTACTTTCTCTCTACCTATTCGGCGCGCAAGCTGGGCATGAAGACCACCGGCAATGCCGGCGGCTCGCACAACCTGAGCCTCACCTCGCGCCACACCCGGCCGGGCGACGATCTGGATGCCATGCTGAAGAAGCTCGGCACCGGCCTCTTCGTGATCGAGCTGATGGGCCAGGGCGTGAACTACGTCACCGGCGACTATTCGCGTGGCGCCAGCGGCTTCTGGGTGGAGAACGGCGAGATCGCCTTCCCGGTGCACGAGATCACCATCGCCGGCAACCTGAAGGACATGTTCCGCGGCATCGAGGCCGTGGGCTCGGACGCCTACAACTACGGCGCCAAGACGGTCGGCTCCGTGCTTATCAATCGCATGAAGGTGGCGGGCAGCTGATCGGCCCTGCTTGCGTCCAGGCAAAAAAAGACCCGCCGAGGCGGGTCGAATTGCTTGAAAAGCAAAGGGAGGGTTGTCGGCTGGAGGGCCGACGAGAGTGATCTTAGGGCGCGGCCTGCGTTTTGTGGCGTCCGGATGTGCCGTCTGATGGAAACGCGCCGTTGAGTCGTCCCACCGCTTTCCACCCTGCTGCGGCATCGTCCTACGGCCGCATGCGCCCGGCGCGAACGCCTGTCGTCTCAGGGTTTTCTAGGATGGCTCCATCTCCATTTTTCCGGTTTTTCCGGTGAGAGGCTATCGTGAACAGTTGGTACCGCCTGGACCTGGGCAGCGAACGCAAGGCATTCGAGCCCGCCCGTCAGATTCAGCAGATCTTCATGGCCCGGTTCCTGATGGACAAGCCCGGCTCCGGCCGTGCGCTTTTCTCCAGCTACGACTCCGTCGCGGACCAGGTGCATCTGTTCTTCTCCCCTGCTGCCGCCGACGTGGCCGTGCGCTTTCGCGCCGTGCCCTGCGACAAGCCGGTGGCGCCGTCCTACCTGAGCCTGCTGGCCGGCGAGGGCGACGCCCTGTCCACCTACTTCCCCGAACCGCTGGCGGCCTGACGCCGCGAGCCCCACGCGCCCCGCATGCAGGGCCTTGGGCACGGCATCAGTCGTCGATGGACGCGCTCCAGCGCTGGCCCCAGTCCCGCGCCTGGTCGATGTTGCGGCGGTCGCGCTTGGTGGGCCGGCCCTCCTGCAGCGTCGCGGCCGGCTCGGGCGCCAGGCGGCGCATCTCGGCCGCTTCCGCCCGCCTGGCCAGGCTCTCGGCGGTTTCCTCGTAGAGCAGTTGCGCGGCCGGCGCCGGCCCGCGCAGGCCGCTCAAGGCGCGCACGGCCACGGTGCGCTCCACGGGCCCCTGGCGCATCACCAGGGTATCGCCCGGCCGCACCTCGCGCGACGGCTTCGCCAACTGGCCGTTGACCGTCACGCGGCCCTTGTCGATCTCCTGCGCCGACAGGCTGCGCGTCTTATAGAAACGTGCGCACCAGAGCCATTTGTCCAGCCGCATCGATGCCATGGGGGTTGTGGTCATTGACGCCATTGTGCCTATGCGCAGCCGGGGGCGCACCCTCCGGCCGAGGCGCAACGGCCCCGGCCCGCCAAAGACCCTGCACCTATACTTCGCGGCTTCGTTTTCCCGTCACCATCCAGTCGCCCATGCCTCTTTCACGCCGCGTTTTCGCCATCGGCCTCGGCCTCGCCACGGCGCTGTCCGTTCCCCTGTCCGCACAGTCCCAGGACCGGGTGCTCACGGTCGCCTCCAGCGCCACCTATGCCCCCTTCGCGTTCGAGAACAAGGACAAGCAGATCGTCGGTTTCGACATCGACATCATCAACGCCATCGCGAAGCAGCAGTCGCTGAAGATCAAGATCGTGAACACGCCCTGGAGCGGCATCTTCGCCGCGCTGAACAACGGCGACGTGGACCTGGTCATCTCCGGTGTCACGATCAACGACAAGCGCCGCCAGAGCTACGACTTCACCGAACCCTACTTCGCGGCGCAGCAGCTGATCGCCGTGCCCAAGGCCAGCACGGTGACCTCGCTGAAGGACCTGGCGGGCAAGAAGGTCGCGGTGGTGAATGCCTCCACCGCGGACGACGTGGCCTCGCGCGAGTTCGGCAAGACCAGCCCGAACATCCGCCGCTTCGAGAGCACGCCGCTCATCATTTCCGAGCTCGCCGGTGGCGGGGTCGACGCGGCCATCGGCGACAACGGCGTGATCGCTTTCCGCGTGTCGCAGAACGCGGCGCTCAAGACCGTCGAAGATCCAGCCTTCCCCGTCGAGGGTTTCGGCATCGTGGTCAAGAAGGGCGACAAGGCGCTGCAGTCCAAGCTCAACGCCGGCCTGGCCGCCGTGCGTGCCGACGGCAGCTACAACCAGATCTACAAGAAGTGGTTCGGCAAGGACTACCAGCCGCGCTGATCTGCGATCTGAAGTCCCCGCCGCTGTTCCGGGCCCGGGGAACAGGCGTTCGTGAACGCCGTGGTGAGCGGGTGCCGGGCGCGCCCGCTTTCTCTTTTGGCACGGCGGTTGCCTTCCCTGCGGCTGGCAGCGCGGAAAGGGCAGCCTTGTGCTTCCCGTGAGTTTTGGAGAGGAAAATGCCATGCAGCCTGTCGAGTGGTTTGGCTGGTTCCGGCCGGACATCCTGGTGGAGTACAAGGACCTGTTCATCCAGGGCGCCTGGATGACGCTCGGGGTCACCGTGGTCTGCGTGCTGGCGGGCGGTATCTGGGGGTTGCTGCTGGCCCTGGCGCGGCTGGCGCATGCGCGCCATGCTCCGTGGAGCGGGGTGTGCCGCTATCTGCTGCGCTGGCCGTCCACCGTGTACGTGAGCTTCTTTCGCGGCACGCCGCTCTTCGTGCAGATCCTGCTCATGCATTTTGCGGTGATGCCGCTCTTCATCCACCCCACGTCGGGGCTGCTGGTGACCGGGGACTTCGCGCGCACGCTCAAGCAGGACCACGGCGCGCTCATCTCGGGCATCGTGGCGCTGACGCTCAACTCCGCTGCCTACATCTCCGAGGTGTTTCGCGCCGGCATCCAGTCGATCGCGCGCGGCCAGTCCGACGCGGGCCGGTCATTGGGCTTCACGCCCGGCCAGGTGATGCGCCACGTGGTGCTGCCCCAGGCCTTTCGCCGCATGCTGCCGCCGCTGGGCAACAACGCGATCTCGCTGCTGAAGGACACCTCGCTGATCTCCGCGATCGGCCTGGCCGAGATGGCCTACGCCGCCCGCACGGTGGCCGGGGCGTACTCGCGCTACTGGGAGCCGTACCTCGCGATCGCGCTTGCCTACTGGCTGATGACGCTGGCGCTCACCGGCGGCCTGCGGCGGCTCGAACACCACCTGGCCCGCAGCGACCGGGTGTGAACGGGTCCTGGCATCGGCTGCTCCGGCTCAGGCACCGCCCGTCGGCGCGCCACCCGTCCCGGCCGCCAGCGGCACCCGCACGATGGCGTCCAGCCCTTCGACGCGGCTGCCCTGCAGGCGATTGACGAGGGCGATGCTGCCGCCCAGCGCCTGCACGATCTCCTGGCAGATCGCCAGGCCCAGGCCCGAGCCGGTGCGGATGTCGCCGGCCGAGAAGGGCTGGAAGAGCCGCGTGGCCAGCTCCGCATCGATGCCTGGCCCCTGGTCGGCGATGGTGAGCGCGGCATGGCGCCCATCGGTGCGCAGGTCCACCGTCAGCGTGCTGCCGGGCGGCGCGTGGCGCACGGCGTTGTGCAGCAGGTTGCGCGTGAGTTCGCGCAGCATCCATTCGTGCGCCTGCATGGGCGCGGGGTCGGTGTGGATGCCGAAATCCAGGTCGTTCTGCGCCACCAGGGGCGAGAGGTCCAGCGCCACCTCGCGCAGCACCGTGTCCAGCCGGGTGACGGGCGGGGTGCTCTGCTGGCGCAGCTGCTCCACCTTGGCCAGCGCCAGCATCTGGTTGGCCAGTTGCGTGGCGCGGTCCACCGTGTCGCCGATCTCGCGCAGGGCCTGGTCCGGCGGCGCGTCGCCCCGAAGGGCCGACTGCACCTGGGTCTTGAGCACGGCCAGCGGCGTGCGCAGCTGATGCGAGGCATCGCGCACGAAGCGTTTCTGGTGTTCCAGCAGGTGGGCCAGGCGCTGCATGACGCCGTTGGTCGCGTCAATGAGCGGCTGCAACTCGCGCGGCGCGGCGGGGGCCGTGATCGGGTCGAGCTCCTCTTCCGAGCGGGCCTGCAGGTGGGCGCTCAGCTGGCGCACCGGCCGCGTGGCGCGCTGCACCACCAGCACCACGATGAGCGCGATGGCGGCCACCAGCAATGCCTGGCGCGCCACCGTGGCCCACAGCATCTGCAGCGCCAGGGCCTGGCGCAGCTCCAGCGTCTCGGCGACCTGGATCACCGCCATGCCGCGCCCTTGCGGCGAAGACACGGGCTGCAGCAGCACGGCCACGCGCACCGGCTGGCCACGGAATTCGTCGTCGTAGAAGTCGACCAGCGCGGAATAGGGTGGCCGGGCCGGGATGCGCCCGCGCCAGACCGGCAGCTCGGCAAACCCCGACACCAGCTCGCCGTGCAGGTTGGAGACGCGGTAGAACATGCGGCTCTGGTTGTCGGCCTCGAAGGTCTCCAGCGCCGAATAGGGCACGATGGCGCGCAGGATGGCGGCGTCGTCGTAGCCGCTCACGTCCAGCTGCTCGCTGATGCTCTTGGTGGAGGCGAGCAGGGTGCGGTCGTAGGCGGTGTGCAGCGAATCCAGCGTCTCGCGGTAGAGGCTCAGCGTGTTGAACACCACGAACGCGATCACCGGCACCAGGATGCCCACCAGCAGCTGCCGGCGCAGTGATCGGGCGGCGGGCCGCCTTGGCGCGCGGCTCACGCCTCGGCCTTGAGCAGGTAGCCGAGGCCGCGCAGCGTCATCAGCGTGAGGCGGGTGCCGGCCAGCTTCTTGCGCAGGCGGTAGACCACGACCTCGATGGCCTCGTACTGCACGTCCAGCTGGCCCGGAAAGACCAGCTCGTAGAGCCGCTCCTTCGTCACCGCGTGGCCCGGCTGCGCCAGCAGGGCGTGCATCAGCGCCAGCTCGCGGGGGGTGAACTCCATCACCTCGTTGCCCAGGTAGATCGCTCCGCTCTCTTTTTCATAGCGTATGGCGCCGATCAGAAGGGCGCTGGAGGCCGATTTGGCCTCTGAAGGCTCGCCGCTGCGCCGCAGCAGGGCGCGCAGCCGGGCCTCCAGCTCGTCCAGGTCGAAGGGCTTGGGCAGGTAGTCGTCGGCGCCGGCGTTGAGGCCCAGCACGCGGTCGCCCACCGTGCCGCGTGCCGTCAGCAGCAGCACGGGGGTGCGCAGGCCCCGCGCGCGGGCCTGCTGCAGCACCTGCAGGCCGTCCAGGCCGGGCAGGCTGAGGTCGAGCACCACGGCATCGGGCGGCTGCGCCGTCCACTGCGCCAGGGCCTCGCGGCCGTCGCCCAGGGCCGTGACCTCCATGCCCCGGCGCGCCAGCGAGCGCTGCAGCGTGGCCTGCATGGCGGCGTCGTCTTCCACGAGTAACAGTTGCATGCGCGGCACCTTAGCACCGGCGATACGGGGGTGGCAGGTGGGTGTTTTCCCTGAGTCTGCGGACAGCCGTTTGACAGGATGCGCGCGCATCATCGCCTGCGTCAGATTGCACCCACAACAGGAGACATCCATGCGTCGCGATACCTTCCTCAAGTCCCTGGCCGCCCTCGCGGCCGCCGGCACCTTGCCCCTGTCGGCCCAGGCCGCCACTGCCGTGAAGATGCTGCTGCCCGCCAACCCCGGCGGCGGCTGGGACACCACGGGCCGTGCACTGGGCAAGGCGCTGCAGGACGCGGGCGTGGCGTCTTCCGTCACCTATGACAACAAGGGCGGGGCGGCCGGTGCCATCGGCCTGGCGCAGTTCGTCAACGGCTCCAAGGGCGACCCGAACGCGCTGATGGTGATGGGCGCCGTGATGCTGGGCGGCATCATCACCGGCAAGCCGCCGGTCAACCTGTCGCAGGCCACGCCCATCGCGCGCCTGACCAGCGAATACAACGTCTTCGTGCTGCCGGCCAACTCGCCCTACAAGTCGATGGCCGAGGTGATCGTCCAGCTGAAGAAGGACCCCGGAAGCGTGAAATGGGGCGGCGGCTCGCGCGGCTCCACCGAGCACATCGCGGCGGCCATGATCGCCCGCGAAGTCGGCGTGGACCCGGCCAAGATCAACTACGTGGCCTTCCGTGGGGGCGGCGAAGCCATCGCCGCCATCCTGGGCGGCAACGTGACCATCGGCGGCGGCGGCTACAGCGAGATGGCCGAATACATCAACACCAAGAAGATGGTGCCGGTGGCGGTCACGTCGGGACAGCGGCTCAAGGGCTCGTCGGTGCCCACGCTCAAGGAGCAGGGCATCAACGTGGAGATCGGCAACTGGCGCGGCGTGTACGCGGCGCCCGGCATCACGCCGGCCCAGCGCAAGGCGCTGATCGACATGGTGGCCGCCGCGCTCAAGAGCAAGAGCTGGGCCGAGTCGCTGGAGAAGAACGACTGGACGCCCGCCTGGCTGGCGGGCGACGAGTTCGGCAACTTCGTCGATGCCGAATTCGCCAGCCTGCGCGCGACGATGGTCAAGGCCGGCATGGTCTGACCCAGCGCGGTGGCGCACCCGCTCCGCCCCTGACGGCGGAGCCGGCCTGCGGCGCCGCAGGCCGCCCAGCCGGATTGCGCAGCCATCGCCGCGCCCGGCTCCCGGAGCTTTCCCATGACTGAACCACTGAATTCCCCCCTCACCGCAGGCGACGCACCACCCGCGCCCGGCGCCGCCGGCGTGCCCGCGACCGGCATGCAGGTCGCCGTCGGCGTCGGCGTGTTGCTGACGGCCGCCGCCCTGGCCTGGGGCGCGCTCGACATCCCTTCCAATTCGGGCTACGGCGGTGTCGGCCCCAACTTTCTGCCGTGGCTGGTGTCGGGTGTGCTGGCCGTGTGCGGCGTCTTCCTCGTGTGGGAGGCGCTCTCCGGCGGCTTCCGCGAGCTGGACGCCGCCCCCGGCGCGGAGCGTGCCGACAAGGGCGCATTCGTGTGGGTCTCGGCGGGCCTGCTGCTGAACGCGGCGCTCATCACCACCCTGGGCTTCATCCTGAGCTGCACCCTCTGCTACGTGCTCGCGGTGCAGGGGCTGCGCCGCGCCGCCGGCCAGCCCGCCGCCGGGCAGCTGCGCACCTGGGCCACCGACCTGGTCACCGGCCTGCTCATTTCGGCGCCCGTCTTCTGGGCGTTCACCCAATTCCTGGCGATCAACCTGCCGGGCCTGACGAACACGGGGTGGCTGTAATGGAAATCTTCGACGCACTGCTGGCCGGCTTCGCCACCGCGGCCACGCCCGCCAACCTGCTCTGGGCCCTGGTGGGCTGCGCGCTGGGTACCGCCGTTGGCGTGCTGCCCGGCATCGGCCCGGCCGTGGCGGTGGCCATGCTGCTGCCCATCACCGCCAAGGTCGAGGTCACGGCCTCGATGATCTTCTTCGCCGGCATCTACTATGGCGCCATGTACGGTGGATCGACCACCTCCATCCTGCTGAACACGCCGGGCGAGACGGCGAGCATGGTGACGGCCATGGAAGGCAACAAGATGGCCAAGAGCGGCCGCGCCGGCGCGGCGCTCGCCACGGCGGCCATCGGCTCGTTCATCGCCGGCACCATCGCCACGGTGGTGGTGACGCTCTTCGCGCCCTATGTGGCCGACTTCGCCGTCAAGCTGGGCCCGCCCGAATACTTCATGCTGATGGTGCTGGCCTTCACCACCGTGAGCGCGGTGCTGGGCAAGAGCACGGTGCGCGGCATGACCGCGCTCTTCGTCGGCCTGGCGCTGGGCTGCATCGGCATGGACCAGATCTCGGGCGCGGCCCGCTACACGCTGGGCCAGCCGGAGCTGCTGGACGGCATCGACATCGTGCTGGTGGCTGTGGGCCTGTTCGCCGTGGCCGAGGTGCTGCATGCCGCCATGTACGAGGGCAAGGTGATCGACACGCAGAACCGCCTGGGCCGCGTGCACATGACGAAGCGCGACTGGAAGCGCTCGGTGCCCGCATGGATCCGCGGCACGCTGATCGGCACGCCCTTCGGCTGCATCCCGGCCGGCGGCACGGAGATCCCGACCTTCCTCAGCTACGCCACCGAGAAGAAGCTGGCCAAGGGCGAGGACCACGCCGAGTTCGGCACCAAGGGCGCCATCGAGGGCGTGGCCGGCCCGGAGGCCGCCAACAACGCCACGGTGACGGCCGCGCTGATTCCGCTGCTGACGCTGGGCATTCCCACCTCCAACACCACGGCCGTGCTGCTGGGCGCGTTCCAGAACTACGGCATCAACCCCGGCCCGCAACTGTTCACCACGTCGGCCACGCTGGTCTGGGCGCTGATCGCCTCGCTCTACATCGGCAACATCATGCTGCTGGTGCTGAACCTGCCGCTGGTCAGCCTGTGGGTGAAGCTGCTGAAGGTGCCCAAGCCGCAGCTCTACGCCGGCATCCTGATCTTCGCCACGGTGGGTGCCTATGGCATGCGCCAGAGCACGTTCGATCTGTTCCTGCTCTACGGCATCGGCCTGTTGGGCGTGCTGATGCGGCGCTTCGACTTCCCCACCGCGCCGGTGGTGGTGGGCATGATCCTGGGGCCATTGGCCGAAGCGCAGATGCGCAACGCCATCTCCATCGGCGAGGGCAGCTGGATGGTCTTCCTGCAGCGCCCCATGTCGGTCACGCTGCTGGTGATCGTGCTGGCCGTGCTGATCGTGCCCCGCATCATGAAGACCGTGGCTCGCCGCAAGCTGCAGCGGCTGCAGCCGCTGGACGCCTGAGCCACCCACGGCAAGCGGTTCCAACGAAAACGCCCGGCCTCGAGCCGGGCGTTTTGCTTGGGGGTGACGCTGGCGGTGGCTGGGTCAGAAATCCACGCTGGCGCTGACCACGAAGGTGCGGGGCGCGCCCAGCGCCAGGTATCCCGAGCCGGGATAGCCGCCGACGGAGGCCCAATAGTTCTTGTCGGCCACGTTGTCCACCCGGGCGCGCAAGGTGAGGGCGCGGCCGTTCCATTCGGTCAGGTAGCGCACGCCCATGTCCAGGCGCGTCCAGGCCTTGGCCTGCAGCGTGTTGGTGGCGTTGGCATAACGGCTTCCGGTGTAGACCGCGCGCGCATCGACCGCCCAGCCGCTGGCGCCGGGCACGTCCCATTCCGCGCCCAGCGTGGCCTGCAGGCGGGGCACGCCGATCACGCGCCGTCCGTCGGTGGCGGCGTTGCCGGTGCTGCGCTGCTCGGCGTCCAGCCAGGTGGCGCCGCCCAGCAGGCGCAGGCCGCGCATGGCCTCGCCATGCACGGTCAATTCCACGCCCCGGTGGCGGTCTTCGCCCTCAGAGGTGAAGCGGTTGTCCACCAGCACCGAGCGCGGCTTTTCGGTGGAGAAGAGCGCGATGCCGCCGCCCACGCGGCCGCCGTCGTACTTGAGGCCGACTTCCTTTTGCTTGGAGACGTAGGGCGCCAGGTTCTCGCCGGCGTTCGTCACCCGCACGCCGCCCGACGTGGCGGGCGCGGTGTCGCCCTGCACCAGGCCTTCGATGTAGTTGCCGTAGACCGAGAACTGCGGCGTGAGCTTGAACACCGCGCCCAGCACGGGGCTGGTGCGGCTGCCTTCGTAGACAGTGCTGGCGCCGCCGGGGTTGGTCACCGCGCCGTTGATGACCGTGCGGTAGGCGACCGACTCGACCTCGATCTTCTGGTGGCGGGCGCCGATGGTGAGCAGTGCGCGGTCGTCCAGGAACGAAAGCGTGTCGCCCAGCGCGAAGCTGCGCAGCTTGGTGCCGCCGTTGTAGGCCGGATCGGCCAGGTCGTTGCCCAGGAAGTTGAGCGGCGTGATGGCGTAGGAAGCCGGTTGGTAGAGGTTGGTGGCCAGGTTCACCCCGGAACTGAGGCCATACGCGTTGTCCTTCTTCAAATGGAAGGCAGAGAACGACGCCACCCATTCATGGCCCACGGCGCCGGTGCGCAGCTTGCCGCGCAGCCCCAGCTCGCCGGTGTCGACCTGGTCCTTGCGGGCGTTGTCGAAGCGGCTGGTGGTCAAGGCGCCGTTGCCGGCGGAAGACAGGGTCACGTTGGCCAGCGAATTGGCTTCCTTGCTGCGGCGCAGGCCGTAGGCGGCCCATGCGGTGACGTCGCTGGCGATGTCCCATTCGCCGCGCAGCGTGCCGAAGATGTCCTTCTCGTTGGAATACGTCCAGGGCTGGGCCCAGTTGGAGCTCGCATCCGGCGCCGCAGGGATGGCCGCCAGGGTGGCCGAGGGCGTGACGTTGGTGCGCGTGCGCTTCAGGCGGTTGTCCTGCCAGCCGATGTCGCCCGAGAGCCGCACGTCGCGGCTGCGCCAGTCCGCGCCCAGCGAAACCAGGCCCAGCCGGCTCTTCTCGTCATCCACCGCCGTGCCGTCGCCGCGGTAGGCCGCGTTCAGGCGAATGCCGATGTCGCCCTGCGGCCCCACGCGGCGGGCGATGTCGGTCGCGACCGTGGCGTTGCCGCTGTCGTCCACGCTGGTGGTGATGCGCGTCAGCGGCTCGTTGGGGGCCCGCTTGGGCAGCAGGTTGATGCTGCCGCCGATGCCGCCGCCGTTGGGGCTGGCCCCCACCAGGAAGGCCGACGCGCCGCGCAGCACCTCGACCCGCTCGAACAGCTCGGTGGCGATGTACTGGCGCGG
Source organism: Acidovorax sp. FG27 (assembly GCF_040365715.1). Taxonomy (NCBI): domain Bacteria; kingdom Pseudomonadati; phylum Pseudomonadota; class Betaproteobacteria; order Burkholderiales; family Comamonadaceae; genus Acidovorax; species Acidovorax sp. FG27. The sequence goes on along the minus strand of NZ_BAABVY010000009.1, from coordinate 636,408 downwards.
CAGCAGGCCGAAGAGGCCGTTGTAGGCGACGTCGTCGGAGCTGAGCAGGAAGCCGCGAATGAAGTACGACTCCTGGAAGTTGCCGAAGCCGCGCGCCATGCGCACGGAGGGGTCGTTCTGCAGCACGTCGCCCACGCTGCGGGCGTGGCGGTCCTGGATCAGCTCGTTGGTGTAGCTGGTGATGGAGAACGGCGTCTCCATGTTGTCGCGCGTACCCAGGATGCCGGCCCGGCCGCCGCGTGCGACCTGCCCGCCGGCGTAGGCGGGCGAAAGGCCCTGGGCCGACGCATCGGCGCTGGCGCTGACGTCCACGGTGGGCAATGCCGCGGCCGCGGTGGCCGGCGCGGCGGGCGCGGTGTTCTGTGCCTGGACGGACAGCGTGTGCAAGGCGAGCACTGCGGCTGCCGCGATGGGATGGAGTCGGGTCATGGAATGGCCTGGATGCAGGGCGAAGGGTGGATGAGCAACGGAAACGGGCGGCGAGGACGACCGGCTGCGGACTGGCGAAAAAAAAGCGCCAGAGGCGCGGGCACGGCGTGGCATTGCGGCAGGCAAGCCGCCAGGGGCGGGAAGGCTGGGCCGGCTTGTCTGGTAAAAACGGGTGAGAAGCGGCGCCGCTGGCGGTGGGCCGCAGCAGCAGGCCCCCCCGGGGCACTGCATCGCGCTCCAGGGGGCCTCCCCCACCAGAGAAGCATGCTTGCAAGCCCGGCATTCTAGGGGGAATGAGAACCGTTATCAAGTGCGTAAGCGTTGACGGGCTCGATGCCTACGCATTGCGTGCGGTCCTTGCCGCAGCATGGCCCAGGGTTTGCTCATCCAGCACACCACGTCACAGGGCGCCATGCCCGGGAGCCTCGACACATGACACGCAGAAACCAACAAAAGGCCGCGGCCTTGTGGCGCCAGGGGACGGAGCTGTCCGTCGCCGCCCCGCAGGTCATCGCCCATCGACTCGCCCGCATGGCCGCTGCGGGGGCCAGCCCTTCCGCGCGCGACCAGCGCGAGTTCACCCGCATGGTGGCGGAAAAGCAGACCGCCTTCGCCCAGGCCTGGATGGCGATGGCCACACAGTCCATGGTGGCCGGCCCCGCGCTCGCGGCCAGCATGGCGCGCAGCTGGTTCACGCCCTGGGGCGCTCAGGCGTGGGCGGGCCAGCAGGCGCTGGCCGCGCAGTGGCAGTCCGCCGCCCTGGGGGTGATGGGCAAGGGCCTGGCGCCAGTGCGCGCCGCGGCGGTGGCCAATGCGAAACGGCTGAACCGGCTGTGACCGGCGGCGCCTGACGGCCGGTCAGCGCACCGGCCAGCCTCCCAGGTGCTGCTGGGCGATCTGGCTCAGGGCGGTGATCCACGGGCCGCTGTCGTTCATGCACGGGATGTAGCGGAACGCCTGCCCGCCCGCGTGCAGAAAGGCCTCGCGGGCTTCCATGTTGATCTCTTCCAGCGTCTCCAGGCAGTCGCCCGTGAAGCCCGGGCACATCACGTCCACGCTGCGCGTGCCGGCCTCGGCCATGGCGACGAGCGTGGGCTCGGTGTAGGGCTCCAGCCACTTCGCCTTGCCGAAGCGCGACTGGAAGGTCACCCGGAACTGGTGCGGCGCCAGGCCCAGCGCCTGCGTCAGCAGCCGGGCGGTGGCCAGGCACTCGGCCTGGTACGGGTCGCCCAGGCGCACGTTGCGCTCGGGAATGCCGTGAAAGCTCATCACCAGCTGCTCGGCCGGGCCGCCCTCGCGCGCCCAGTGCGCCCGCACGCTCTGCGCCAGCGCGTCGATGTAGGCGGGGTGGTCGTGATAGCTGTTGACGAAGCGCAGCTCCGGAAACCGCCGCTGGCGCCGCGCCCAGGCCGTGACGTCGTCCACCACGCTGGCGGTGGTGGTGGCCGAATACTGGGGGTAGAGCGGCAGCACCAGCACCCGGTCCACGCCTTCGTCCCGCAAAGCCTCGAGCTGGGATGCGATCGAGGGGTTGCCGTAGCGCATGGCGTGGCGCACCCCGACGCGCAAGCCTGCCTCGCCCAGCCAGCCGCGCAGCATCACGGCCTGCCTGGCCGTCCACACCGCCAGGGGCGAGCCCTCGGGCATCCAGATGCTGGCGTACTTGGCGGCCGACTTGGCCGGCCGAATGCGCAGGATGATGCCGTGCAGGATGGGCAGCCACGCCACGCGCGGAATCTCCACCACGCGCGGGTCGCCCAGGAACTGCGCGAGGTAGCGCCGCAGGGCGGGGGCGGTGGGTTCGTCGGGGGTGCCGAGGTTGCAGAGCAGGATGGCGGTGCGAGGGCCGCCGGAGCTGGCGGGCGGCTGGGCGGGCAGGGGCGTGGCGGACATGCCGGCATTGTGGAGGATGGCCGTTATGCTCGCCGCCATGCTCGACATTTCCCGCATCCGCGCCATCACCCTCGACCTGGACGACACCCTCTGGCCGGTCTGGCCCACCATCGAGCGGGCGGAGCAGGCACTGCGGGCCTGGCTGCTGACCACGGCGCCGGCCACGGCCGCGCTGCTGGCGGTGCCGGAGACGGCGCGTGCCATCCGGGCGGGCGTGGTGGCTGCGCACCCGCAGCTGTCGCACGACCTGAGCGCGCTGCGGCGCGAGAGCATTCGCGCGGCGCTGCATGCGGCCGGCGAGGACACGGCGCTGGCCGAGCGGGGCTACGAGGTGTTCTTCGCGGAGCGCCAGCGGGTCGACCTGTACGAGGACGCGCTGGAGACGCTGGAGTGCCTGGCGGCACGGCACCCGCTGGTGGCGCTGTCCAATGGCAATGCCGACATCCAGCTGATCGGCATCGGCCAGTATTTCCGCGCCAGCGTCAGTGCGCGGGAGTTCGGCGTGGCCAAGCCCGATGCGCGCATTTTTTGGGCCGCCGCCGAGGCGGCCGGCGTGGCGCCGCACGAGGTGCTGCACGTGGGCGACGACGCGGCGATGGATGCGCGGGGCGCGGTCGCCGCCGGCATGCAGGCGGTGTGGATCAACCGCACCGGCAAGCCCTGGCCGCTGGACGATGCGCACCTGCCGCACGCCACGGTGACCGACCTGCGCGGGCTCTGCGCGCTGTGGAACGCGGGGCTATGAAAAAAGTAGCTGGATGCCCAGGTGGATCAAGCGCTGGAGCCTGATTTCATAGTGAAACCTTGCCCCGCCAGATGTCGCGGTACATGGCCCAGTCGCCCATGAAGCTGTAGAGCGGCCGCTTGAAGCTGGCGGGCCGGTTCTTCTCGAACACGAAGTGCCCGACCCAGGCGAAGCCGTAGCCGCAGAGCAGTCCCACGAGCAACCACGCCGCATGCCCGGTGGCGACCATCAGCGCCAGGCAGGCCAGCGCCAGCGTGGAGCCGGCGAAGTGCAGGCGCCGGCAGGTGCGGTCGCTGTGCTCGGTCAGGTAGAACGGATAGAACTCCGCGAAGCTCCGGAAGCTGCGCGGGTCCACCGGCGTGGCGCCGGCGGGGTGCGCCGATCGCGGCGAGGGCGCCGCCTGGGTCGGGATGGGCATAGCGTGTCTCCTGGCGCCTTCTGGAGGGCGAGGCGCTCCAGACCAGTGTAGAAGCCGGCCGCCCGCCGCGCCAGGGGGCCGGCCCCGCGATCAGCGCGCCAGAAAGTCGCGCAGCGCGAACAGCGTCTCGTCGGGCGCTTCCGACATCTGCTGGTGGCCGCTGGGCAGATCTGTAACCGTGACGGCCAGGCCCGCCGACCGCGCCGCGGCGATCAGGCCCTGCGCCGCCTTCGGCTGGGTCATCTGGTCCTGGCGGCCCAGGGCGAACAGCACCGTCGCGGTGACGCGGGCCATGGCCGCCTCGCCGCCCGTGTACCGGTCGCAGGCCTGGAAGCCGCGGTGGAACACGTTGACCGCGGTGTTGGAGCGCAGCACGCGCCGGCCCAGCGCCATACCCGCGCCGAACACCCAGGCGCCCGCTCCCGAGGGCGGCGCCAGCGTGCTGCGCGAGAACACGTTGACCATGCGCATCGCCTTCTCGGGCTCGTTCAGCGCGGCGTCCAGCAGGGCGGGCGACACCTTCATGGGGTAGGCCGTGCCGACCAGCGCCAGGTGGGTGACGCGGTCCCGCAACCGAGCGGCCGCCTCCAGCGCGATCAGCGAGCCCCAGCTGTGGCCGGCCAGCGCGGCACGCGGCGCGCCGGCCGCCTGCAGCAGGGCGACGATGAATTCGGCCGCCTGCTCCACGCTCTCGGGCGCGTCGCCCGCGCTGCGGCAGTGCCCGGGCAGGTCCACTGCCAGCACGTTCCAGCCGTGGTGCGCCAGGTAGCGGCTCTGCAAGGCCCACACGCTGTGGTCGTTCAGCACGCCGTGGATCAGCACCACGGTGGGCTTGGCCGCATCGAAGGGTTTGCCGCCGGTGTAGCAATACGTGGCGGCGCCGTTGACGTCGAGGTACATGCTCAGCCTCCCGCTTTCTCGGCGGCCTTCAGCGCGCGCTTCAGGTCGTCTATGAGGTCGTCCGCATCCTCCAGCCCGATGGACAGGCGGATGGTGCCCTGCGAGATGCCTGCCTGCTGCAGCGCCTCGTCGCTCATGCGGAAGTGCGTGGTGCTGGCAGGGTGGATCACCAGGCTGCGGCAGTCGCCCACGTTGGCGAGGTGGCTGAACACCTTCAGCGCCTCGATGAAGGCCTTGCCCTGGGCGCGGGTGCCCTTCAGGTCGAAGCTGAAGACCGAGCCGGCGCCGCGTGGCAGCAGCCGCTGCGCCAGTGCGTGGCTGGGGTGCGATTCCAGCAGCGGATGGCCCACCCGCGCCACGAAGGGCTGGACGGCCAGAAATTCGACCACGCGCTGCGTGTTGCGCATGTGGCGCTCCATGCGCAGGGGCAGCGTCTCGATGCCCTGCAGGATCAGCCAGGCGGTGTGCGGGCTCATGCAGGCGCCGAAGTCGCGCAGCCCTTCGCGCCGGGCGCGCAGCAGGAAGGCGCCCACGGTGGATTCCTCGGTGAACACCATCTGGTGAAAGCCGTCGTAGGGCTGGGTCAACTCGGCGAACTTGCCCTTCGAGCGCGGGCCGTCCCAGTCGAAGCTGCCGCCATCGACCACCACGCCGCCGATCACCGTGCCGTGGCCCGAGAGGAACTTGGTGGCCGAGTGATAGACCAGGTCGGCGCCGTGCTCGAAAGGCTTGATGAGCCAGGGCGAGGTCAGGGTGGAATCGACCAGCAGCGGCACGCCGGCGTCGTGCGCCACTTGCGCGACGGCAGGAATGTCCAGCACGTCCAGGCCCGGGTTGCCCACGGTTTCGCCGAAGAACAGCCTGGTGTTGGGGCGCACGGCGGCGCGCCAGCCGTCGATGTCGCCCGGCTTCACGAAGGTGGTCTCGATGCCGAAGCGACGGAGAGTGTAGTGCAGCAGGTTCTGGGAGCCGCCATAGAGCGCGGTGCTGGCGACGATGTGGCTGCCCGCGCCCATCAGCGTGCAGATCGCCAGGTGCAGCGCGGCCTGGCCGCTGGCCACCGCGATGGCGCCCACGCCGCCTTCCAGGGCGGCCACGCGCTGCTCCAGCACCGCGTTGGTCGGGTTGCTGATGCGGCTGTAGACGTGGCCGGGCCGCTCCAGGTTGAAGAGCGAGGCGGCGTGGTCGCTCGACTCGAAGACGAACGAGGTGGTGAGGTGGATGGGCACGGCGCGCGCGCCGGTGGCGGGGTCGGGTGCGGCGCCTGCATGCAGCGCCAGCGTGTCGAAGCCGGGATCGGAATAGCCGGGCATGGTTGTCTTGTCTCCTGATGTACGGATGTGCGGGACATTGTGGGCTATATTCTTTCGTTATCTACCCGTGGCCCGCGCGGGCCTGAATCCCCGGAGACACCCATGAAAGTCAGTGACATCCTTCGCGTCAAAGGCAGCACGCTCTATACGGTGACGGCGGACGAGCCGCTGTCGCAGGCGGTGCAGGTGATGGCCGAGAAGGACATCGGCTCGCTGGTGGTGATGGACCACGGCGACCTGGTGGGCATGCTCACCTTCCGCGAGGTGATCCAGGCGACGGTCAAGAACGGCGGCAGCGTGGGCACGATGCTGGTGCGCACGGCCATGGACGACGCGCCGCTCACCTGCACGCTGGAAACCGAGATGGACGAGGTCCGCCGCATGATGCTGGGCCGCCATGCCCGCTACATGCCGGTGATGAACCAGCGCATGCTGATGGGCGTGATCAGCTTCTACGACGTGGCCAAGGCCGTGGTGGACAGCCAGAACTTCGAGAACCAGATGCTGAAGGCCTACATCCGCGACTGGCCTGAAGAGAAGGCACCAACCCCCTGAGCCGCTGCGCGGTTTCCCCGTTATTTCGTCGCGCTGCGCACGCCGGGATGGGGAACGACGCCAGCAGCCGGGCGAAGCCGGTTCCGCGGGGTCCGCTGGCTTGGCCTGCTCTGCGGCCATCTGATGGGCGGGGCCGTGCCGGCGCAGACCCCGTGCCCGTCGACTGGCTCTGACGCTGCTTTTCTTTGTCGGTGGGGCCGCACGTCACCGGCTCCCGCTGGGGCTCTGGGATAATCCCGCGCCATGAGCGGCAACACACTCGGCACCCTTTTCGCAGTCACCAACTTCGGTGAATCCCACGGCCCGGCCATCGGCTGCGTGATCGACGGCTGCCCGCCGGGCATGGAACTGTCGGAGGCCGACATCCAGGCCGACCTGGACCGCCGCCGGCCCGGCACCAGCCGCCACGTCACCCAGCGCGCCGAACCCGATGCGGTGGAGATCCTCTCCGGCGTCTTCGAAGGCCGCACCACCGGCACGCCCATCGCCCTGCTCATCCGCAACACCGACCAGCGCAGCAAGGACTACTCGAACATCGCCCAGAGCTTTCGCCCGGGCCATGCCGACTACACCTACTGGCACAAGTTCGGCATCCGCGACCCGCGTGGCGGCGGGCGTTCTTCGGCGCGGCTGACGGCGCCCACCGTGGCGGCTGGCGCCGTCGCCAAGAAGTGGCTGCGCGAGAAGTACGGCACCGCGTTCCGCGCCTGCATGACCCAGATCGGCGAGCTGCCGATTCCGTTCGAGAGCTGGGACCACGTGCCGCACAACCCGTTCTTCGCGCCCGTTGCCGACGTCTCGGCACTGGAAGCCTACATGGACGCGCTGCGCAAGGCCGGCGATTCCTGCGGCGCACGGCTGCGCGTGCAGGCGACCGGCGTGCCGGTGGGCCTGGGCGAGCCGCTCTACGACAAGCTCGACGCCGACATCGCCCATGCCTTGATGGGGCTGAACGCGGTCAAGGGGGTGGAGATGGGCGCGGGCTTCGACAGTGTGGCCCAGCGCGGCACCACCCACGGCGATTCGCTGACGCCGGACGGCTTCGCGAGCAACAACGCAGGCGGCATCCTGGGGGGCATCAGCAGCGGCCAGGACATCGAGGCCACCATCGCCATCAAGCCGACGAGCTCGATCATCAGTCCGCGCGAGTCGATCGACGTGCATGGCCAGAGCACCGAGGTCATCACCAAGGGCCGGCACGACCCCTGCGTCGGCATCCGCGCCGCGCCCATCGCCGAGGCGCTGCTCGCGCTGGTGCTGATGGAGCATGCGCTGCGGCACCGTGCCCAATGCGGTGACGTGGTGGCGGCGGTGGCGCCGATCAAGGCGTCGCGCTCCTGAGTCGCAGGCAGGGCAAGGCGAGGCCGGGGAGGGCGCGGCCCTGTCTGCGCCTGACCCGCCTGCCGGGCCCATGCCGGTCGGTGGATACAAGTCCGTTTTCGGGTTGAGCTTGTCGAAGCCAGGGCAAGGGGCTTGCCAGCCGTTCGGCAAGCGCGAGGCGAACGGTTCACTGCCTGGTATCGGCCTGCCGGGCGGCCATCCGCTATCAGCAGTTCGTGGTGGACTAGCAGTCAAATAGGCTGCAAGCGCCCGAGGAATAAACGCTGGTAGCTATCAAAAAAATAGCATTCGACATGAGCCGAATTCGGCCAAGGTAGGCGCCGGCATAAAGCCACGTCGGCGGGTAACGTGCGCAGCCTGTGCGCACGGCCTGCCGGCCGGATGGCTACTTGCGCACCTCGTCCACCATCGCCCGGAAGTCGTCGATGTCCTCGAAGCTGCGGTAGACGCTCGCAAACCGGATATAGGCCACCTTGTCGAGCTTCTTGAGTTCGCGCATGACCAGCTCGCCGATGCGGTTGGAGAAGATCTCCCGCTGGCCCAGGTTGAGCAGCTTTTCCTCGATCCGCTCGATGGCGCTGTCGATCTGGGTCGTGCTGACCGGCCGCTTGCGCAGCGCCAGCGTGAACGAGCCGGTGAGCTTGGCGCGGTCGTAGTCCACCCGCCGTCCGTCCTTCTTGACGATGGTGGGGAAGTTGACTTCGGGCCGCTCGTAGGTGGTGAAGCGCTTTTCGCAGGCGCCGCATTGGCGCCTGCGCCGCACGAAATCACCGTCCTCGCCAACCCGTGTCTCCACCACCTGCGTTTCGGCGTGGCTGCAGAAGGGGCATTTCATCGCGGGCGGGCGGTGGCGGCGCGTCGGTCGCGCTTCAACGGTAGACCGGGAAGCGGCTGGTCAGCGCATGCACCTTGGCGCGCACGGCGGCCAGGTTGGCTTCGTCGTGCGGGTTCTCCAGCACGTCCGCCACCAGGTTCGCGGTGATGCGGGTTTCCTCTTCCTTGAAGCCGCGCGTGGTGATGGCGGGCGTGCCCACGCGAATGCCGCTGGTCACCATCGGTTTTTCCGGGTCGTTCGGAATGGAGTTCTTGTTGATGGTGATGTGGGCCTGGCCCAGGGCCGCTTCGGCCACCTTGCCGGTAATGCCCTTGGCGCGCAGGTCCACCAGCATGACGTGGCTTTCGGTGCGGCCGCTGATGATGCGCAGACCGCGCGCGATCAGCGTCTCGGCGAACACCTTGGCGTTCTTCACCACTTGCTGCTGGTAGGCCTTGAATTCAGGCGTCAGCGCCTCCTTGAAGGCCACGGCCTTGGCGGCGATCACGTGTTCCAGCGGGCCACCCTGCAGGCCGGGGAAGATGGCGGAATTGATCGCCTTCTCGTGCTCGGCCTTCATCAGGATGATGCCGCCGCGCGGGCCGCGCAGGCTCTTGTGCGTGGTGGAGGTGACCACGTCGGCGAACGGCACGGGATTGGGGTATTCACCCGCGACCACCAGGCCGGCGTAGTGGGCGATGTCCACCCACAGGATGGCGCCGACTTCCTTGGCAATCTTGGCGAAGCGCTCGAAATCGATGCGCAGGCTGTAGGCGGAGGCGCCGGCGATGATCAGCTTGGGCTTGGACTCGCGCGCCTTGGCTTCCAGCGCGTCGTAATCGATCTCTTCCTTGTCGTTCAGGCCGTAGGAGACGATGTTGAACCACTTGCCACTCATGTTGAGGGGCATGCCGTGAGTCAGGTGGCCGCCTTCGGCCAGGCTCATGCCGAGGATGGTGTCGCCAGGCTTGAGGAACGCCAGCAGCACGGCCTGGTTGGCCTGCGAGCCCGAATTGGGCTGCACGTTGGCGGCATCGGCGCCGAAGAGCTGCTTCACGCGGTCGATGGCCAGTTGCTCGACGACGTCGACGTTTTCGCAGCCGCCGTAGTAGCGCTTGCCCGGGTAGCCCTCGGCGTACTTGTTGGTGAGCTGCGAGCCTTGCGCCGCCATGACGGCGGGCGAGGCGTAGTTTTCGCTGGCGATCAGCTCGATGTGTTCTTCCTGGCGAACGTTCTCCGCCTGGATGGCCGCCCACACTTCGGGATCGGCTTGTTCGACAAGGATATGGCGTTGGTACATGGCGTGGCAGTCCTATGACTTGTGTCCCTTGCAACAAGGGCTGCCCAGGCGAACGGCGGAACGCACGGCGACGAGATCGGTGCGGCACGCTTCCCAGTGGTCACAGGAGGTGCCTCCTGCCGGATTCCACGTCAGCGGCGGCGCCCCGAAAAAGGTCGCCGCGCCTATCGCCAGTCGCGTGCCCTGCTAGTGTAGCCGAGCCGCCAATGGCCCTGGGCGCGGGGGATCAGCCCTCGGCGCCCGTCAGCAGGGCGACCTTCTCGTTGGCCGGTGCCGCCTCGGGCGCCGCCGTGGCCGTGGTGCCGGTCGTGGAGGCCGGGGCGGCAGGCGCAGCCGATGCCGGCGCCTTGGTGGACAGCATGGCGGGTGGCGGCGGCGCCATCGGCTGGGGCGTGGTGAGCGGCACCGAGCGGCCCGCGGCCACCTGGCGCAGGCGGAAGTGTTCGGCCAGCACCTTGGCCGCATAGCCGCCGTCGTCGGGCAGGTTGGCCGCGCCCACGTAGTGCCGCAGTCCGCCCTCGAGCGAGCCCGCCCGCGTGATGCATTCCTGCAGCACCTTCACGCCCACGCGCAGGTTGGACACGGGGTCGAAGGCCGCGAAGTGGCCGCCGAAGTTGTCGTACTTGTCGGTGTGCACGCGGGTCATCACCTGCATCAGGCCCTGGGCGCCCACCGAGCTTTGGGCGAACGGGTTGAAGCTCGACTCCACCGCCATGATGGCGAGGATCAGGGTCGGGTCGAGCTTGGTGCGCGAGCCGATGTCGTAGGCCTCGGACACCAGCACCGCCAGCGGCTCGGGCGCCACGCGGTACTTCTTGCTCAGCCAGTACGCGACGGCCGCCTGCTCCTTAGGAAGATCCTTCGGGTTGCTGGCGGTGGCGCGTTCGCTGGCGCCCGGCTCCACCGGTGCGCCCAGCATCGCCACCTGGCGGGCCTGCAGCCAGTTGCGCAACTGCGCTTCGCCCGCATCGCGCAGGTCGGGCCGGGCCGTCAGGGTGATGACCACGAAGGCCAGGGCCAGCCCGACGAGGGCGAAACCGCTGTGGGTGATTTCCAGAAAGCCGTCGGTGACATCGGAGACGAACGTTCGTATACCGGCCAACCATGTTCCTGACGCTGTCATAGCTCTTCCTTTCTGAGTCGAGACCTGTGAAGCACCCTCCTGGGATCAGGGGGCGCTGCCAGGCTTCTCGCCTGGATTGGTACGCCATCGAGTTCGCGTCGCACGCGGCAGCGTGTCGATGGATGCGAACTGACTTAGCCGGGGTCGGCAGCGGAGTGGGGGTTTGAACCAGCCCGGAATTTCGGGCTGGCGGATTCTAGGAGCGCTCTAAATGCTAGGTCAACACTAACAAACCAGTTTCTTAGAACAATATATGATAACAAAACTGTAGGAAATCACAGTACTTGCCGAAATTCAAGGGTTTTCACCAGGGGCCTGGACATGGGTTTGTCACACTTTTGGCGGCCTTGCGGAACGGTCGTCAATGGACGGGCCCCGGACCATTGACGAAAGCATTTGCGCGGGTGCCGAGTGCGGGGTAAGGTGGCATTGCCTGTTGCGACAGGCATGCCAAAAGGGGCTTCTGCAGCGTGTCCGAGGGCGTTCAGCGCCATGGACCTGCGGCAGGAGTCCCGGCTGGCCACCCTCGGAAGCAATACCTTGCTTCCTGCCGAACCGACGTTCATCTCGGGGACGCAAATCGATGGCAGAGGACCTTCGTGTCCGCCGTCAAGCCCGGTGACGAATCCTTTCGTCACCGGGCTTTCTTTTTTTCGTTTCTTTACAAGGTGCATGGGGGCGTTTCTGGTGGAATGCCTGTTCCTGCCGCCTCGTTCAGAAACATCTTGTCATCCAACTTCTTTTTTTCCCGTGCGCCATGGGCCCTGCGGGTGTTGCGAGCCCTGGGCTGGACCGCGGCGGCCGTCGTGCTGCTGGGTGTGCTGGCCTGGTGGCTGGTTCCCGTGGTGCTGAAGGCGCAACTGGAGCAAAAAGGCACGCAACGGCTGGGCCGTGCGGTGACGGTCGAGGCGGTCGAGTTCAAGCCGTGGTCGCTGGAGCTGGAGCTGCGCGGCGTGAAGATGGCGACGGCGGACGGCAGCGGCTCCCAGGTGGAAATCGGACGCCTCTATATAGATGCGGCCATCCAGTCCCTGGTAAGGCTGGCCCCGGTCATCGACGCCATCGACATCGAAGAGCCGGTGGTGCGCTGGGCGCAAGTCGCGCCTGGCCGCCATGACATCGACGACGTGATCGAGCGTCTGGCCTCGAGCCCGGGCGCATCGGCCCCGGACGCATCCAACGGCCCGGCCCGGCTGGCCTTGTACAACCTGTCGGTCTCCGGCGGGGCGATCGACTACGAGGACCGGGTCGCCGGACGGACCCAGTCGGTGCGCGACCTGCGCCTGGCGCTCCCCTTTCTCAGCACCCTGCCGACCCACCGCGAGGTCACCGTGACGCCGCGGCTGGCCTTCCTGCTCAACGGCAGCCCCTTCGAAACCACGGCCGAGGCAACTCCGTTCGCGGCCGATCACCGTGCCGACGTGCGTTTGCGCATCCAGCAGTTCGACCTCGCTCCCTTGGCTCCCTACCTGCCCGCCAGCCTGCCGTTGCGGCTGCAGTCCGGCCGGCTCGATGCCGATCTGCAGGTGGCTTTCGAGCAAGCCGAGCAGCCTTCGGTCGACCTCTCCGGAACGGCGACCGTGCACGATGCCCGACTGCTGGACCGGCAAGGGCGTGAGACGGTGGCGTTCGACGCATTGCACGTGCAGCTGGGCAGCGTGCAGCCGCTGCAGCGCCGGGTTCGGCTCGCCGCCGTCGATGGCCTCGGTGTGCATGTGGAGATGCGCCGCCGGGCCGACGGCGCGCTGGACCTGCTCTCTGGCGAGGCGGCGGGCGCCTCGGCCGCAGTCCCTTGGGGCGGGCCGCCCGCGTCGCCGGGGGCGCCAGGTGCCCGTGCCGCCGCGCCCAGCGGGGAGCCCTGGCGCATTCAGGTGGAGCGCGCTTCGCTCAGCCAGGCCCGGCTGGGCTGGACCGACCAGGCCGCAGGCGGTGCCCGGTGGGAGGCCCGTGGCGTGAACCTCACCAGCTCAGGCATCGCCTGGCCGTTGAAGGAGCCGCTGCACTTCCAGGCCGAGGCCGAGTTCTCGGGTGATTCCGCGCCGGGCCAGGCGGGGCGGCTGGCGCTCGCGGGGCAGGCCACGCTGTCGTCGGCATCTGCGGCGGTGTCGCTGCGGTCGGTGCCGCTGGCACTGGCGTCGCCCTATCTGCAGGCCCACCTGCGGCCACGCATCAGCGGGGCGCTCGACGCCGACCTGGGCCTGGCCTGGAACGGTTCCGCCTGGCTGGCCCGGCTCGCCAGGGTGTCCGCGCGGGATGTCGCCCTGGCATGCGCCGGCGACGGCGCAGGCTGTGGCGCCACGCTGGCCGAAGCTGGCATGCCGCGCCCGGGCCAGCGCCGCCTGGCGGACTGGCGAAGCCTGACCGTCGAAGACGCCTGGGTGCGCCCCGCGCAGCGCGAGGTACGCATCGGCCGGCTGGCCTGGGCCGAGCCGCGTTTCCATGTGGCGCGCGATGCGGACGGCCGCTGGGCCTTCGAGGACTGGCTGGCGCCGGCACCCGCCGCCGCCCCGGACGGCCCCGCCCCGAAGGGCCCCCAGTCCCCTGCCTGGACGGTCACGCTGGCCGACTCGAGCGTGGAAGGCGGTGCGGTGGCGTTCCGCGACGCTTCGAACGTGCGGCCGGTGGCGGTCGATGTGTCGTCGCTGCAGATCCGCCTGCGCGATGCCGCCCCGCTGGCAAAGGCGGGTGCCGCGCCGCAGTCGGCGCTCACCTTCTCGGCCCGCGTCGGGTCCGGCCGATTCGAGCCGGGTCGCGTGGCCTACGAGGGCACGCTGCGCACCGCGCCTCTGCAACTGCAAGGCCGCGTGCAGGCCAGCCATGTGCCGCTGCAGGCGCTGGAGCCCTATGTGGCAGACCAGCTGAACGTGCGCATCGCCCGTGCCGAGGGCAGCTTTTCGGGCGAACTGGCGGTGGCGCAGAGCGAACGCGGCACCTCCACCACCGTGCGGGGCGACGCCACGCTGGACGAGCTGCGGGTGCGCGGCACCGAGGCCACCGACGGCGGCACGGCGTCGGACACCACGGCCTCGGTGGGCGGGGCGGGGCGCAGCGACCTCGTGCGCTGGAAATCGCTGGGGCTGCGCGGCATCGATCTGGCCATGCTCCCCGGCCGCCCCCTGGCCCTGCAGGTGCAGGAAACCGCGCTGACCGACTTCTTCGCCCGTGTGGTGCTGCAGGAAAACGGTCGCATCAACCTGCAGGACGCCTTCAGGCCACATGCTGCCGCCAACGCCCCGGCGGACACGGGTGCGGGCGCGTCCCCATCACCGTCACCGTCGCCGGGTGAGCGGGGCGGCAAGCCCGCGGCGCCGGCAGACAGCCCGGTACTGGCCTTCGGGCCGATCACGCTCAGCGGCGGCAGCGTGCAGTTCTCCGACCGCTTCGTGAAGCCGAACTATTCCGCCGACCTCAGCGAACTGGCGGGTCGCCTGAGTGCCATCTCGTCGGCCAGGCCCGGTGCCGGCGGCGATGGGCCCATGGCCGACCTGGAGCTGCGGGGCAAGGCCGAAGGTACGGCCACTGTGGAGATCAGCGGTAAGGTCAACCCGCTGGCCCAGCCGCTGGCGCTCGACATCCGGGGCCGCATGCGCGACCTGGACCTGCCCGCGCTCTCGCCCTACAGCGTGAAGTACGCGGGCCACGGCATCGAGCGCGGCAAGCTGACAATGGACGTCAACTACCGCGTGCTGCCGAGCGGGGAGCTGACCGCCAGCAACCGGCTGGTGCTGCGCCAGCTGGTGTTCGGCGAACCGATCGAAGGCGCGCCCGCGAGCCTGCCGGTGCGGCTGGCCGTGGCCCTGTTGGCCGACCGCAATGGCGTGATCGACGTCGATCTGCCGATCAGCGGCTCGCTCAACGATCCGCAGTTCAGCGTGGGGTCGCTGATCTGGAAGGTGCTGGGCAACCTGATCGTCAAGGCGGTCACCTCGCCGTTCGCGCTGCTGACCGGCGGATTCGGCGGTGGCGAGGAGCTGGACAAGGTCGATTTCCCGCCCGGCAGCGCCGTGCTGCAACCGGCGGCGCAAGCCCGCCTCGATACGGTCGCCAAGGCGCTCGCCGACCGGCCGGCGCTGAACCTGACGGTGGTCGGGGAGGCGGCGCTGGAGGCGGAGCGCGAGGGCTGGAAGCGTCAGCGCCTGCAGGATCTGGTGTTGTCCGAGAAACGACGCGCCGCCGCGCGGGCCGGCCAGGAGGCGGCCCAGGTCGCGCCGGTGACCGAGGCTGAATACCTGCCGCTGCTGCGCGAGGCCTATCGGCGCGCCGACATCGCCAAGCCCCGCAACCTGGTCGGCATGGCCAAGGACATGCCCCAGCAGGAGATGGAAAACCTGCTGCTGGCCAACATCCCCGTGCCGCAGGACGCCATGCGCAACCTGGCCATCGCCCGGGGCGTGGCGGTGCGCGACTACCTGGCGGCACGGTCGATACCGACCGACCGGCTGTTCCTGGGGGCACCCCGGCCGGATGCCTCCGGCGACGGGTGGGCGCCGCAGGCGGAGTTGAGTCTGGGTCGGCGTTAGCGCCGGGCGGCGCACGCTCCGAGCGGCCTGCGACCGGCGCAATGGGTTGGCCAAAAGGGTACGTTCCGGGGCGTGGTGGCGCTGCTGCCCGACCCGCGCTTGCACTGCGCCGCTGCGCCCCCAACTGCCTTGTCATCCCTGAACGGCGATAGCCGCAATGACCCTGCGCCACCGGCGGCGATCACGCCGCCTTCGGCACAGGGCAAAACCGGGCGAAAATAGCGTTTTCGATGGGCCGCGCCTCCCGGCGCGAATCGGCCCGTCGGCGCTGGTGTTCCGCCGGCCATCCTTCCTCCCTACTGGATCCATGTTCCCTTTTTCCTCCCGCAGCACCATGTCCGACGCACCTGAAGTGAATCCGGCCCCGGCCAAGGCCTCCGAGCCGCATCCCCTCGATGCGCTGACGGGCGGCGCCTTTTCTGCCCCTACCTCCGGCGAACGCGCTTCGCGCATCCGCGACTGGCTGGCCACGCAGCCCGAGCAAGACCAGCTGCAGGAAGTGTTCAAGGACCTGAGCGCCCGCGACAAGGGCGCGGCGCGCGCCGTGCGCGAGCGCCTCGACGAGTTGCGTCGTGCCAAGGGGCAGGAAGCCATCGCCGCCGAGTGGGCCGACAAGGCCCGGGCGCTGCTGGCGGCCCCCAAGCTCAATATCGCCGACGCGATGGCCTGGCAGCGCGACGCCGCCAAGGCCGGCGCGCCACTGTCGCGCGAGCCCCTGTCGGCGCTGAAGGCGCAACTGGCCGAGCGCATCAAGGTCATCGAAGACCTGCAGCACCGCGTGCAGGTGCAGCGCGAGGCGGCGGTGCTGCTGGCCCAGCGCATCGAGGTGCTTTCCACCAAGCCGTGGCGTGACGCCCAGGCCGCGCTGGAAGTGCTGCGCGCCGACGTCGGCCGCTGGCAGGAGCAGGCCGAGACCCTGACGGGCGATGCGTCGTGGCCGAGCGTGGAGGCCCGCTTCCCGCCGCTGCTGGACGCCTCGCGCGCGCAGCTGCTGCTGGTGTGGGATGCCTTCCAGCCGGCGGTGGCGCAGGCCGCCGCGGCGGCCGAGGACGCCAACACCCCCTTGCCATCGGTTCCGGTCTGGGCGGATGAACTGCGCGTGGCGCGGGGCCTGCCTTCCGAGGCCGCCGCGGCAGCCGCCAAGAGCGAGCCCCGTCCAGCCGCCAAACCGAAGGTCGATCCGCAGGTGCGCGACAAGGCCGTGCAGGCGGTGAGCGAGGCGCTTGCCAAGCTCGAACAGGAAACCGCCGAGGGCCATGGCAAGGCCAGCGCCGGAGCGGCTGCCGCCCTGCGCGCCGTGCTCAAGACGCAAGGCAAGCACATCGACAGCGCGCTCGAGCAGCGCGTGCACACCGCGCTGGTGGCGGCCGGTGAGCTCGAGGGCTGGCAGCGCTGGGGCGCCGACCAGGTCCGCGAAGACCTGGTGGCGCGCGCCGAGGGCTTGCTCAAGCGGCCCGACGGCCAGGCGCTGGGCGGCCGCAAGATGCAGGAAACCCTGCGCCAGCTGCGCGACCAGTGGAAACAGGCCGACCAGGGCGGACCGGCCAACCATGCACTGTGGAAGAAGTTCGACGAAGCCTGCAACGCCGCGCACAAGGTGGTCGAGGCGTGGCTGGACAAGGTCCGTGCCGATGCTGCCGAACACAAGGCGCAGCGGGTCGCGCTCATCGACGAGCTGAAGGCCTGGACCCAGGACCAGCTGCCCGCGATGGCGTCCGACCTGAAGGCCGTCAACCGAGCGCTGCACCAGTTCAGCGACCGCTGGCGCGATGGCGGCCATGTCGGCGAGAAGATCTTCGCGGAGCTGCAGCCGCAGTGGAAGCAGGCATTCGCCGCAGCGGCCGCGCCGCTGGAGAACTCCCAGAAGGAGAGCGTCGCCCGCCGCCAGGCCATGATCGAGGAAGCCGCCCAGCTGGGCGCCGCGCCCAGCCTGCGTGTGGACGCGGTCAAGGCCCTGCAGCAGCGCTGGCAGGCGGAGGCCCAGTCGGTTCCGCTGGACCGCAAGCACGAGCAGAAGCTGTGGGACGCATTCCGCAAGCCGATCGACGATGCGTTCAACCGCAAGACCGCCGACCGCGAACGCGCCACGACCGAGATGAGCGCACGCGACCGCGCCGTCCTGGAGGCCTCCAAGGCGCTGGAAGCGGCCAATGCCAGCGGCGACGCCCAGCGCATCCGCACGGCCATGGCCGACCTGGAAGCCGCGCTGCGCAGCCAGGCCCAGGGGAACCAGGAGGCCGCCGGTGCTTCTTCGAAGCCCAATGCGGCCCCCGCGCTCGTGGAATCTACGCCTGGCGCTATTGAAAATGTAGCAACCGATGCCGACGGCGAAGCGCAGGCCCCTGCAGCGCCCGAAGCGGCCGCCGCTCCCAAGCCGGCGCCGCGCCCCGTGGTGGCCGTGCGCGGCGATGACCGTCCCGGCATGAAGAAAGACGCGCCTGCCATGGCGGGCGGTCGCGGCCGCCCCGAAGGCCGTGGCGGCCGGGAGGGCGCGCGCGGCCCGCGCGATGCGGGTCGCCCCGGTGGCGATCGCTTTGGCGCGGACCGCGGCGGACGCTTCGGCGACCGCGGCGATGGGCCTGAAGCCCGCGGCCCCCGTCTGGGCGACGCGGCGTTCCGCGCCCAGCGTGACGCCATCGAGCATGCCCAGGCCGCGCTGCGCAAGCTGGCCGCGCAGGCCCATGGCGAGGCGCTGACCCAGGTGCTGTCCGCGTGGAGCCAGCGCGACCCGGCCCTGCTGCCGAGTGCGCAGGAACTCGGCGGGCAGGTCAATGCCGCGACCCGCACGGCGTGGGCGCAGGCCCTGTCTTCCGCTCCGTCGGGCGATGCGTCGCAGTCGCTGCTGCGTCTGGAGATGGCGGCAGAGGTACCGACCCCGGCGGAACAGCTGTCCGAGCGCCGGGCCCTGCAGCTGCAGCTGCTCACGCGCCGCAACGATCCCGCGCCCATCCAGACGTGGGGTCAGGACGCCGCGCGCGTGCTGGCCAGCGCCAGCGACGACGCCACCGCGCGCCGCCTGCAGAACGCGCTGAAGGCACTGCTGCGCAAGTGAGGCGAGCGCCCGTCCGGCATCTCGCGATGCCTTGGACGGGGCAAGAGGGCAGGGTGGTGCGGGCGAGGGCGCAAGGGTGTCGACCTTGTCCTCGTGCCCAGCCCGGCTCGCCCGCCACGCACGCCTGCACGCCTGCACGCCTGCACGCCTGCACGCCTGCACGCCTGCACACGGGCTGCCGTCTGGATTTCGTGCCTGCCGGCTTCGAGCGGGCAAAAAAAAGCCGCTGTGTTCACAGCGGCTTTTTGCATTTGGTGCCCAGGAGAGGACTCGAACCTCCACGATGTTACTCGCTAGTACCTGAAACTAGTGCGTCTACCAATTCCGCCACCTGGGCATTTCAGGAAAGATCGAATTATAGAACAGTTTTTTGCCTGTTCAAGCAAATCGATGAAGCCACGGCTGCATCGCGTCTGTGACGTTGCGCGGCCGGTGGCCGGAGCCGATCAGACCACCCGCCCGGGCCGCTTCGGAAAATAAAAAAGCCGCTTCGTACAAAGCGGCTTTTCTTTTCGAAACCCTGACGGGTTCTCGTTAAACTTGGTGCCCAGGAGAGGACTCGAACCTCCACGATGTTACTCGCTAGTACCTGAAACTAGTGCGTCTACCAATTCCGCCACCTGGGCTTTCAGGAAAGACTTAGATTGTATATCAAAAAATTGAACCCCGGTACCAATTCGTCGTCGGGAACGGAAGAAATTGAAGGCAGTGTGCAGGGGCACCGGGACGGTCACGGCTTCGTACTGCGTGACGACGGCGAAGGAGACATCTACCTGCCGCCCAACGAGATGCGGGCAGTGCTTCACAAGGACCGCGTGCGGGTGCGGATCGTGCGCCAGGACCGGCGCGGCCGTCCCGAGGGGCGCGTGGTGGAGATCATCGAGCGGCCCGCGCAGCCGCTGATCGGCCGGCTGCTGCAGGAAAGCGGGGTCTGGCTGGTGGCCCCCGAAGACAAGCGCTATGGCCAGGACGTGCTGATTCCGAAGGGCGCGACCGGCTCGGCCAAGCCAGGCCAGGTCGTGGTGGTCGAGCTGACGGAGCCGCCCGCGCTGTTCGGCCAGCCCGTGGGCCGCATCAAGGAGGTGTTGGGCGAGGTCGACGACCCGGGCATGGAGATCGAGATCGCCGTGCGCAAGTACGGCGTGCCGCACGAGTTTTCGGAGGCCTGCCTCGCGCAGGCCAAGGCCCTGCCCGACAAGGTGCGTGCGCAGGACAAGCGCAACCGCGTCGACCTGACCGACGTTCCACTCGTCACCATCGACGGCGAGGACGCACGCGATTTCGACGATGCCGTCTACTGCGAGCCCGCCAAGGTGGGGCGCGCCAAGGGCTGGCGCCTGCTGGTGGCCATCGCCGACGTGAGCCATTACGTGGAAACGGGCAGCGACATCGACATCGATGCCTACGACCGCGCCACGAGCGTGTATTTCCCGCGCCGCGTCATCCCCATGCTGCCGGAAAAGCTGTCCAACGGGCTGTGTTCGCTCAACCCCGAGGTGGAGCGTCTGTGCATGGTGTGCGACATGCTCGTCACCGCCAAGGGCGAGGTCCACGCCTACCAGTTCTACCCGGCCGTGATGTTCAGCCACGCCCGCTTCACGTACACCGAGGTCGCCGCCATCCTGGCCAACACCCGGGGCCCGGAAGCCACCAGGCGCAAGGCGCGCGTTCAGGATCTGCTGCATCTGCACGACGTGTATCGCGCCCTGCTGGCGGCGCGGCAGGTTCGCGGCGCGGTGGATTTCGAGACGACGGAGACGCAGATCATCTGCGACGACAACGGACGGATCGAGAAGATCGTTCCGCGCACGCGCAACGAGGCCCACCGCCTGATCGAGGAGGCCATGCTGGCGGCCAACGTCTGCAGCGCCGATTTCATCGCCCAGGGCAGGCAGCCAGGCCTGTTTCGCGTGCACGAGGGCCCCACGCCGGAAAAGCAGGAGATCCTGCGCAACTACCTGAAGGCGATGGGCGTCGGCATGACCATCGGGGACGATCCCAAGCCCTCGGAATTTCAGGCCATCGCTACGGCGACGAAAGACCGGCCCGACGCGCAGCAAATCCACACCATGCTGCTGCGTTCGATGCAGCAGGCCATCTACACGCCCGTGAACAGCGGCCATTTCGGCTTGGCGTTCGAGGCGTACACCCACTTCACCAGCCCCATCCGGCGCTACCCGGACCTGCTGGTCCACCGGGTCATCAAGGCGATCCTGGGGAACACGAAGTACCGGCTCCCGGCGCTGCCGACACCGGGCGAAGCCCATGCCAAGCTCGCCAAGCGGCTGGCTGCCCGGGTAGCCGCGCCCACGAACAAGCCGCGTAAGGAGGCGCCGCCGCCCTCCAAGGAAGTCCAGGCCTGGGAGGCCGCCGGCCTGCATTGCAGCGCCAACGAGCGGCGCGCCGACGAAGCCAGCCGCGACGTGGAAGCCTGGCTCAAGTGCAAGTACATGCGCGAGCATCTGGGCGAGGAGTATTCCGGCGTGGTCAGCTCCGCGACCAGCTTCGGCATCTTCGTCACGCTCGACGCCATGTACGTGGAAGGCCTGGTGCACATTACCGAGCTGGGGGGCGAGTACTTCAAGTTCGACGAGGCGCGCCAGGAACTGCGCGGCGAGCGCACCGGCATCCGCTATGCCATCGGCACCCGCGTGAACGTGCAGGTCAGCCGGGTGGACCTCGACGGCCGCAAGATCGACTTCCGCCTGGTGAAGGACGGCGAGGCCTACGCGCCCGTGAAGTCCCAGCGCGAGCGCGGCGGTGAGGCGCCCCGGTCGCCCCGTGATGACGTGGCGCTGGACGATGCGCCTGCCTCGGGCCGCGGTGGCCGTGGCTCGCGCTCCCGCGGTGCAGCGGCCAAGGACCGGTCGGCGCGCGGGGGTGCTGCCTCCGCCAAGGCGCCGGCGAAGAAGCCCGCGGGCAAGAGCGCGCCCAAATCGCGGCGCTCCCGTCGCTGAGCGGCAGGCGAGTCCGGCCCGGTTGCCGAGCCGGGAGGCCAGAACACCACAGTCCCAGGCCCATGCGCGCCGGGCTGCGGTGCAGATAGCGGTCCGATCCGGCGGCCATGCCGCGCGCGGCCGCACTACTTGGAAGGTGAATCGTGACGATGAAGAACAAGGTGGCGATCGTGACCGGGGCGGGCACCGGTATCGGGCGGGCGGCCTCGCTGGCTCTCTTGCGGGACGGCTGGACGGTGGTGCTGAGCGGGCGCCGGCCGCAGCCGTTGCAGGATGTGGCCGAGGAGTCGGGGGCCGGGCCCCGCGTGCTGGCCGTTCCCTGCGACGTGTCCGATCCGCAGTCGGTCCGTGCGCTGTTTGATCGCGCCGTCGATGCGTTCGGCCGGGTCGATCTTCTGTTCAACAACGCGGGCGTGGGTGCGCCGGCCGTGCCCATCGACGAGCTGCCGATCGAGCAGTGGAAGCAGGTGGTGGACATCAACCTGAGCGGCATGTTCTACGGCATCCAGAACGCCTTCCGTGTGATGAAGGCGCAGTCGCCGCGAGGCGGCCGCATCATCAACAACGGCTCCATCTCCGCCCACACGCCAAGGCCGAATTCGATTGCCTACACGGCCACCAAGCATGCCGTGCTGGGCTTGACCAAGACGGCATCACTCGACGGGCGCCACCACGACATCGCCGTGGGCCAGATCGATGTGGGCAATGCCGGGACCGAGCTCGCCCAGCGCATGACCCAGGGGGTGATGCAGGCCCACGGGCAGGTCGCCCCCGAGCCGCTGATGGACGTCGACATCGTGGGGCAGTCCGTGCTCTACATGGCCAACCTG
Source organism: Acidovorax sp. FG27 (assembly GCF_040365715.1). Taxonomy (NCBI): domain Bacteria; kingdom Pseudomonadati; phylum Pseudomonadota; class Betaproteobacteria; order Burkholderiales; family Comamonadaceae; genus Acidovorax; species Acidovorax sp. FG27. The sequence goes on along the minus strand of NZ_BAABVY010000009.1, from coordinate 614,218 downwards.
CCGCTCGAAGCCAATGTCATGTTCCACACCGTCATGGCGACCAAGATGCCGTTCGCCGGTCGTGGCTAGCGGGGCGCTGCCCGCACGCAGCGCCCGGGCTGCCTGGGCGCCACGCTGGCGTGGCCTGGCGGGGACGATGGGGCTGGTGGTGGCCGCGCTGTGGCCATCTGGGGCGCTGCCCCAGGCGCTGACCGCAGCGGAGATGGCGCCCCGTGTGCTGGCCTGCACCGCATGCCATGGCAAGGAGGGGCGCGCCACGCCGGAAGGCTACTTTCCGCGCATCGCCGGCAAGCCTGCCGGGTATCTCTACAACCAGCTGCAGAACTTTCGGGACGGACGCCGGAACTATGCGCCCATGGCGCATCTGCTCCGGCACATGAGCGATGCGTATCTCTGGGAGATGGCGCGTTATTTCGCCGCGCTCGATGTGCCCTATCCGCCAGCGGCGCCGGCCAAGGCACCGGAATCCACCCTGCGGCGTGGGGCCCGGCTCGCGCTGCAGGGCGACCCTGCGCTCGGCCTGCCGGCCTGTGCCCAGTGCCATGGCCCGGCCCTGGCGGGTGGTGGCGACTACGTGCCCGGCCTGCTGGGCCTGCCTCGCGACTACATCAACGGGCAGATCGGGGCCTGGAAGGCAGGCCAGCGCCGCGCGCACGCGCCCGACTGCATGGCGCGCGTCGCCGATGCGCTCACGCCGGACGACATCGGCGCGGTCTCCGCGTGGCTGGCCGCGCAGTCCTTGCCGCCGCCGTCTGCGAGCCCGCTGCCCACCCTGCCGCCGCCATGGCCCTGCGGTGGTCTCGGTGCCACGCCCCACGGGGGCCGGACGCCATGAGCCGGGCTCGGGTGGGTCGATGGTTCGCGGCGGTCCTGGCGGTGGGCCTGCTGGTGGGCTTGGCGGTCGGTTCGGTGCTATGGCGGGCCGTGGGGCAGCACGTGGCCGAACCGGCCCCGGCGTCGCAGTCCGTCCTGCCGGCCCAGGGTGCGGATGTCATTCGGCGCGGCGAATATCTGGCGCGCCTGGGCCACTGTATGGGTTGCCACACGGCGCAGGGCGGGGCGGCATTCGCCGGCGGACATGGCATCGAGACACCCTTCGGCACGATCTACGGCCCCAATCTCACGCCGGACGCGAAGACGGGAATAGGGCGCTGGTCCGCCGACGACTTCTGGAACGCCCTGCACCACGGCATATCCCGCGATGGCCGGCTGCTGTATCCGGCGTTTCCGTACCCCAGCTACACCCACGTCACCCGCCAGGATGCCGACGCCATCTTCGGCTACCTCCGTTCGCTGCCGGCGGTAGAGCAGGCGAGCCGCCCGCATGCATTGCGGTTCCCGTTCAACACCCAGGCGGCGGTGGCTGCCTGGCGGGCCTTGTATTTCCGGCCCGGTGCGTGGGTTCCCGACCAGGACCGGCCACCGGAATGGAACCGGGGCGCTTACCTGGTGCAGGGCCTGGGACACTGCGCCGCCTGCCACGCCCCGCGCAACGCCTGGGGCGCCACCGTCGATGCGGCCGCCCTGCGCGGCGGAATGATGCCGGTGCAGAACTGGCTGGCTCCCTCGCTGGCGGCGCCGCACGAAGCAGGCGTGGCTGACTGGCCGCTGGAAGAGATCGTGGCGCTCCTGCAGACCGGGCAATCCCCGCGGGCGACCGTGTCCGGCCCCATGGCCGACGTCGTCTTCGGCAGCACGCAGTACCTGCACGCGGAGGACGCCCGGGCCATGGCGGTCTACCTGCAGTCCCTGCCGCAGCAGAACCGCGCCGAGGCGCCGAAGGCCGCCGTGCCGGGCGCCGCCGTCATGGAGCGGGGCGCGGCGGTGTACGCGGCACACTGCGCGCAGTGCCACGGCGCGTCGGGGCAAGGGCAGCCCGCGCAGTTCTCCGCGCTGGCCGCCAACCGCGCGGTGAACCTCGGCAATCCCACCAACCTGGTGCGCATGGTGTTGCAAGGAGGCTACGCCCCGGCGACACCCGGAAACCCCTGGCCCTACGGCATGCCGCCGTTCCAGCAGGTGCTGGGCGACGAAGACATCGCCGCCGTGCTGACCTACGTCCGCAATGCCTGGGGCAACCGGGCGCCGCCGCTGGACAGCCTCGATGTCCAGCGCGTGCGGGAGCGCCGCGCCCCGGGTTAAGCTCGGGGCGGCACCGCTCTGCCGGTCCCGCGTCGAAACTCTGAAAGTCTCTCCTTCCATGCCCCTTCCTGCCGTAGAGCCCGCTGCCAGCGCCACTCCAGAGGTCGCCGACCTTTGGGTCGTCTGCCTCTGCGCTGCATGGTGCGGCGTGTGCCGGGATTACCAGGCGCTGTTCGACGACGTGGCCGCGGCCCATCCCCGCGCCCGTTTCGTGTGGTTGGATGTCGAGGACGAATCGGACCTGGCTGGGGACATCGACGTGGACACATTCCCGACGGTGCTCCTGGCAGCCGGGGGGCATGCGCGTTTTCTCGGCCCCCTGTTGCCGCAGGCGGGGGTGCTCAGGCGGATGGTGGAGAATCTGGAGGATCAGGCGGCGCTGCCTGCCGCGCACGAGGCCCAGGCATTGCTCGCCCGCGTTGCTGCGCGGCACGGCTGAAAGGGGCGCGACAGGCGCCGCGTGCCGCTTCGCTGGCAAATCAGTGCGTTAGCGGCTACAATAAGATTCTCACGACCAACCGGGCGGGTACTCACCGCCCTTTTTTTTTGGGCGTTTATTTTCCAGCTCGAAGCTGCCGGGAATGATTCGGGCGGTTGTCGGGTTTTTTGTATTTCCGGACACTGAACAGAAGCACACGTGGCATTGCAAGAGATCGTCGAACAAACCGTCAGCGGGCTGGGCTATGACCTGGTGGAAATCGAGCGCTCCGCTGGGGGGCTGCTGCGCATCACCATCGATCACCCCTGGACCCCCCCGGTTTCGCCCGGCGATGGTGGTGCCGGTGCGGCCGCAGGCCCGCTGCCCGAGCAGTTCGTGACAGTGGAAGACTGCGAGAAGGTCACCCGCCAGCTGCAGTTCGCGCTCGAAGTGGACGGCGTTGAATACAAGCGCCTGGAAGTCTCGTCACCCGGCATCGACCGTCCGCTGCGCCACGAACAGGATTTCGTGCGATTCGCCGGCGAGGTGATCGATCTGACGCTCAAGGCCCCGCTGGGCGCGGCCGCCGAAGGCCAGGTGAATGCCAATCGCAAGAAATTTCGCGGCACGCTGGAGCGGGCTGATTCGGGTGGCTGGCAGATCGTCTGGAGCGAGGAGCCGCCACCCAAGCCCGGCCAGCGCGTGAGCAAGAAGCGCGTGCCCGCCCCGCTGCAGGCCCTGGGCTTCACGCTGGATGAGCTGAAGGACGCCCGGCTCGCGCCGCTGGTGGACTTCAAGGGCCGTGGAGCCAAGGCGGGCCAGGCCGGCGCCTGAACCCCAAGAACAATATCGGGCCGCTGCCGGCGCATCGGTCCTCGGGTGATTGAAATAGGAGAGTCGTCGCATGAATCGCGAACTGTTGATGTTGGTCGAAGCCATTTCGCGCGAAAAGAACGTGGAGCGCGATGTGGTGTTTGGTGCCGTGGAGTTGGCGCTGGCCCAGGCTACGAAGAAGCTGTACCCCGGCGAGGTGGACATCCGCGTGTCGATCGATCGTGACAGCGGCAATTACGAGACTTTCCGTCGCTGGCTGGTGGTGCCCGACGATGCGGGCCTGCAGAATCCGGAAGCCGAAGAGCTGCTGATGGACGCGCGCGACCGCATTGCCGACGTCGAGGTCGGCGAGCACATCGAGGAAGGCGTCGAGTCGGTGCCCATCGGCCGTATCGGCGCCATGGCGGCAAAGCAGGTGATCCTGCAGAAGATCCGCGACGCCGAGCGCGAAATGCTGCTCAACGACTTCATGTCGCGTGGCGAGAAGATCTTCACCGGCACGGTCAAGCGCATGGACAAGGGCGACATCATCGTAGAGTCCGGCCGCGTGGAAGGGCGCCTGCGCCGCTCGGAGATGATCCCGAAGGAAAACCTGCGCAATGGCGACCGCGTGCGCGCCATGATCATGGAAGTGGACCTGACGCTGCGCGGCGCGCCGATCATCCTGTCGCGTTCCGCGCCGGAATTCATGATGGAGCTGTTCCGCAACGAAGTGCCCGAGATCGAGCAGGGCCTGCTCGAGATCAAGAGCTGCGCCCGCGACGCCGGCAGCCGCGCCAAGATCGCCGTGCTCTCGCACGACCGCCGCGTGGACCCCATCGGCACCTGCGTGGGCGTGCGGGGAACGCGCGTCAATGCCGTCACCAACGAGCTGGCCGGCGAGCGCGTGGACATCGTGCTGTGGTCGGAAGACCCCGCGCAGTTCGTCATCGGCGCGCTGGCGCCTGCCAACGTCTCGTCCATCGTGGTGGACGAGGAAAAGCACGCGATGGACGTGGTGGTGGACGAGGAGAACCTCGCCATCGCCATCGGCCGTGGCGGCCAGAACGTGCGCCTGGCTTCCGACCTCACTGGCTGGAAGATCAACATCATGGACGCGGCCGAATCCGCCCAGAAGCAGGCCACCGAGACCGACACCTCGCGCCGCCTGTTCATGGAAAAGCTCGATGTGGACGAGGAAATCGCCGACATCCTGATCGCCGAAGGTTTCTCCAGCCTGGAAGAAGTGGCCTACGTGCCCATCCAGGAAATGCTGGAGATCGAGAGCTTCGACGAAGACACGGTCAACGAGCTGCGCGCTCGCGCCAAGGACGCCCTGCTGACGATGGAAATCGCCCGCGAGGAAAGCGTCGAGGGCGTGTCGCAGAACCTGCGTGACCTGGAAGGCCTGACGCCTGAACTGATCGCCAAGCTGGCCGAAGGGGGCGTCCACAGCCGTGACGACCTGGCCGATCTGGCCATTGATGAACTGACTGATTTGACCGGACAGTCGCCGGAAGATGCCAAAGCCTTGATCCTGAAGGCTCGTGAACATTGGTTCGCAGGGCAACCAGAGTAAGGGTAGGGAGGTACGAATCCAATATGTCCAGTAATACCGTTGCAGAGTTCGCGAACGAACTCAAGAAGTCTCCCGAGACCTTGCTCGACCAGCTCAAGTCCGCTGGCGTGGCCAAGTCCAACGCGAGCGATGCCTTGTCCGAATCCGACAAGCAGAAGCTGCTGTCCTTCCTGCAGGCCAGCCACGGCACCGTGGCCACCGATCGCCGCAAGATCACGCTGACGAAGAAGTCGACCAGCGAGATCAAGCAGGCCGACGCCACCGGCAAGGCCCGGACCATTCAGGTGGAAGTGCGCAAGAAGCGCACCTTCATCAAGCGCGAGGACGAGGCCGAGACCGTGCCGGAAGGCGAAGACGCGGCTGAGAGCCCGAGCGCCGCCGATCTGGAGCTGGTCCGCCGCGAGGAAGAAGCCCGTGGCCAGGCCGAACTGATCCGCCGCCAGGAGGAAGAGCTGAACGAGAAGCGCCGCGAGCGGGAGAGCCGCGAGCAGCGCGAACGTGAAGCCGAAGAGCGTGCGGCCGCCTACGCGGCGCAGGAAGCCGAGAAGGCCGCCCAGGCATCGGCCCAACGCCAGGAAGTCGTGCGTGGCCAGGCGGCCGAAGCCGCCGCCCGCACCGCCGCGCAGGCGGAGGCACGTGCCAAGGCCGAGGCCGAGTCCGCCGCGCGCGTCGCGGAGGAAACGGCGCGCGCCGCCGACCTGGACGAGCGCCGCCGCAAGGCCCTCGCCGAGGCCGAGGCCATCCGCGCCATGATGGCCGCTCCCAAGAAGGTGCTGGTCGCCAAGAAGCCCGAAGAGCCCAAGCCGGCTCCCAAGGCACCCGGCGCCGCCGATGCCAAGAAGGGCACGCTGCACAAGCCGGCCGCGACGCCGGGCGCGGCGCGTCCGGGCGCGCCCGCCGCACCGGGCGGTGCCGGCAAGGAAGTCAAGTCCGCCAAGCTCTCGTCGAGCTGGGCTGGCGATCCGGCCAAGAAGAAGGAAATCAAGACCCGTGGCGACAGCAGCGGGGGCGTGGGGCGCAACAACTGGCGCACCGGCCCGCGTGGCCGCCGCGGCAACGACCGGGGCGACGATCACCACCACCAGCCGCAGGCGCAGGTGGAGGCGCGCGTCATCGAAGTGCACGTGCCGGAAACCATCACGGTGGCCGAGCTGGCGCACAAGATGTCGATCAAGGCGTCCGAGGTCATCAAGTCGCTGATGAAGATGGGCCAGATGGTCACCATCAACCAGCCGCTGGACCAGGACACGGCCATGATCGTGGTCGAAGAAATGGGCCACAAGGCCGTGGTGGCGGCGCTGGACGATCCGGAAGCCTTCACCGACGAGGACGTGTCCGGCCAGCAGGCCGAACTGCTGCCGCGCGCTCCGGTGGTCACCGTCATGGGCCACGTGGACCACGGCAAGACCTCGCTGCTGGACTACATCCGCCGCGCCAAGGTGGCGGCGGGCGAAGCCGGCGGCATCACGCAGCATATCGGCGCCTACCACGTCGAGACCGAGCGCGGCATGGTGTCGTTCCTCGACACCCCCGGCCACGAGGCCTTCACGGCCATGCGGGCCCGCGGTGCGCAGGCGACCGACATCGTCATCCTGGTGGTGGCGGCGGACGACGGCGTCATGCCCCAGACGAAGGAAGCCATCAAGCACGCCAAGGCGGCCGGCGTTCCGATCGTCGTGGCCATCACCAAGTCCGACAAGCCCGATGCGAACTTCGAGCGCGTGAAGCAGGAGCTGGTGGTCGAGGAGGTCGTGCCCGAAGAGTACGGCGGCGAGTCGCCCTTCGTGCCGGTGTCGTCCAAGACGGGCGCGGGCATCGACGAGCTGCTCGAGCAGGTGCTGCTGCAGGCCGAAGTGCTGGAGCTGAAGGCGCCCGTAGAGTCGCTGGCCAAGGGCCTGGTGATCGAAGCGCAGCTGGACAAGGGCCGCGGCCCGGTGGCCACGGTGCTGGTGCAGTCCGGCACGTTGAAGGTCGGCGACATCGTGCTGGCCGGCCAGACCTATGGCCGCGTGCGCGCCATGCTGGACGAGAACGGCCGCGTCGCCAAGACGGCGGGCCCGTCGATCCCGGTGGAGATCCAGGGTCTGACCGAGGTGCCCCAGGCAGGCGACGACTTCCAGGTGCTGGGCGACGAGCGCCGTGCCCGCGAAGTCGCGACCTACCGCGCCGGCAAGTTCCGCAACACCAAGCTGGCCAAGCAGCAAGCTGCCAAGCTGGAGAACATGTTCGCCGACATGACTGCGGGCGAGGTGAAGTACCTGCCCATCATCGTCAAGGCCGACGTGCAGGGTTCGCAGGAAGCGCTGTCGCAGTCGCTGCTCAAGCTCTCGACCGACGAGATCAAGGTCCAGCTGGTGTATGCCGGCGTGGGCGGCATCAGCGAATCGGACGTCAACCTGGCGATCGCCTCCAAGGCCATCGTGATCGGCTTCAACGTGCGCGCCGATGCCGGTGCGCGCAAGCTGGCCGAGAACAACGGCGTCGATCTGCACTACTACAGCATCATCTACGACGCCGTGGACGAGCTGAAGGTGGCGATGTCCGGCATGCTGGCACCCGAGCAGCGCGAAGAGGTCATCGGCACGGCCGAGATCCGCACCGTGTTCGTGGCGACGAAGATCGGCACCATCGCCGGCTCGTACATCACGTCGGGCATGGTCCACCGCAATGCACGCTTCCGCCTGCTGCGCGACAACGTCGTGGTCTACACGGGCGAAGTGGACTCGGTCAAGCGCCTGAAGGACGACGTCAAGGAAGTCAAGGAAGGCTTCGAGTGCGGTATCAAGTTGAAGAACTACAACGACATCAAGGAAGGTGATCAGCTGGAGTTCTTCGACATCAAGGAAATCGCGCGGACGCTGTAAACCATGGCTGGCAAGAAATCCTCCACGCCCAACCGCGGCTTCAAGGTCGCGGACCAGATCCAGCGCGATCTGACCGAGCTGATCCGCGAGTTGAAAGACCCGCGCATCGGCATGGTGACCCTGCAGGCCGTGGAGGTCACGCCCGACTACGCGCACGCGAAGGTGTTCTTCAGCGTGCTCGTGGGCGACCAGCAGGCGACGCAGGATGCGCTGAACCAGGCCGCAGGCTTTTTGCGCAACGGGCTTTTCAAGCGCCTGCACATCCACACCGTGCCCACGCTGCACTTCATGTTCGACCGCACCACCGAGCGTGCCGCCGACATGAACGCGCTGATTGCGCGCGCCGTGGCGTCCCGCTCCAAAGACGACGAGGACGCATGACCGCACGCGCTCCCCGCATCCGGGTGCAGCGGCGCCCGGTGCACGGAGTGCTGCTGCTCGACAAGCCGCTGGGCTTTTCCAGCAATGACGCCTTGCAGAAGGTGAAATGGCTGCTGCGCGCCGAAAAGGCGGGCCACACCGGCACGCTCGATCCGCTCGCCAGCGGCGTGCTGCCGCTGTGCTTCGGCGCGGCGACCAAGTTCAGCCAGTTGCAACTGGACGCGCCCAAGACCTATGAAGCCGTCGCGCTGCTGGGCGTGACCACGTCCACCGGCGACGCCGAGGGCGAGGTGCTGGAGCGCCGCGAGGTCAATCCCGCGCAACTGAGCGACGAGCGGCTGGCCGAGGTGCAGCGTCAGTTCACCGGTCCGATCCGGCAGGTGCCGCCGATGCACAGCGCGCTCAAGAAGGACGGCCGTGCGCTCTACGAATACGCCCGGGAGGGCATCGAGGTGGAGCGGCCCGCGCGGGACGTCACCATTCATGCATTGCAACTGGCTCTGGCGCCCGTGGATCAAGCGCAGTACGCTATCAAAATGATAGTAAACTGCAGCAAGGGCACCTACATTCGCACGCTGGGCGAGGACATCGGCCGGGCGCTGGGCTGCGGTGCGCACCTGACGTTCCTGCGCCGCACCGACACGGGCGGGCTGGGGCTGGACCGCTGCGTCACCCTGGCCGCGCTGGAGGCGATGGCGGAAGACGACCGGCTGGCGTGCGTGCACCCGGTCGAGACGCTGCTGCCGCAGCACGAGCGTGTCACGCTCGACGGCGAGAATGCGGGCCGATTCCTGTCGGGCGTGCGTCGGCGGGGGGCCTGGCCCGACGCGCCCGCCGTGGCCGTGTTCGGCAACGCGCCGCGCGCCCTGCTGGGCGTGGGGCACATCACCGCAGGCGAGCTGGTGCCGGACCGGCTCCTGAGCCCGCTCGAAATTCAACAGATCATCGAAATCGGAAACACACCGCGGACTACGGAGCGCGGCACATTGGAAGCACTATGAGCAAACAAATTCGCAACATCGCCATCATCGCGCACGTCGACCACGGCAAAACCACCATGGTCGACCAGCTGCTGCGCCAGTCCGGCACCTTCGCCGACCACGAAAAGGTCGTCGACACGGTGATGGACAACAACGCGATCGAAAAGGAACGCGGCATCACCATCCTGGCCAAGAACTGCGCCGTGAGCTGGGAAGGCACGCACATCAACATCGTCGACACCCCGGGCCACGCGGACTTCGGCGGCGAAGTCGAACGTGCCCTGTCGATGGTGGACAGCGTGGTGCTGCTGATCGACGCGCAGGAAGGCCCCATGCCCCAGACGCGCTTCGTGACCAAGAAGGCCCTGGCCCTGGGCCTGCGCCCGATCCTGGTGGTGAACAAGGTCGACAAGCCCGGTGCCAACCCCGACAAGGTGGTGAACGCCGCGTTCGACCTGTTCGACAAGCTGGGCGCGACCGACGAGCAGCTCGACTTCCCCGTGGTGTATGCCTCCGGCATCAACGGCTGGTCGTCGCTGGAAGAAGGCGCTCCGGGCGAGCAGTGGGGCCCCGACATGTCGGCCCTGTTCAACACCATCCTGAAGCACGTCCCCCCGAACTCGGGTGACGCATCGGCTCCGCTGCAGCTGCAGATCTCGGCGCTCGACTTCTCCACCTTCGTGGGCCGCATCGGCGTGGGCCGCATCAGCCAGGGCACCATCAAGCCCGGCCAGGACGTGCTGGTCATGGAAGGCCCCGACGGCAAGAGCGTCAAGGGCCGCGTGAACCAGGTGCTGACCTTCCAGGGCCTGGACCGCATGCAGACCCCGCTGGCCGGCCCCGGCGACATCGTGCTGATCAACGGCATCGAGGACATCGGCATCGGCGTGACCGTGACCGACCCGGCCAACCCCGCGCCGCTGCCCATGCTGAAGGTGGACGAGCCCACGCTGACGATGAACTTCTGCGTCAACACCTCGCCGCTGGCCGGCCGTGAAGGCAAGTTCGTCACCAGCCGCCAGATCTGGGACCGCCTGCAGAAGGAACTGCAGCACAACGTGGCCCTGCGCGTGAAGGAAACCGACGAGGAAGGCATCTTCGAAGTGATGGGCCGGGGCGAACTGCACCTGACCATCCTGCTGGAGAACATGCGCCGCGAAGGCTACGAGCTGGCCGTGTCCAAGCCCCGCGTGGTGTTCAAGGACATCGACGGCGTCAAGCACGAGCCGATCGAGCTGGTGACGGCCGACATCGAGGAAGGCCACCAGGGCGGCGTGATGCAGGCCCTGGGCGAGCGCAAGGGCGAGCTTGTCAACATGGAATCGGACGGCCGTGGCCGCGTGCGCCTGGAATACCGCATCCCGGCGCGGGGCCTGATCGGCTTCACCAACGAATTCCTGAACCTGACGCGTGGCTCCGGCCTCATCAGCAACATCTTCGACAGCTACGAGCCGCACAAGGGCGACATCGGCGGCCGCAAGAACGGCGTGCTGATCTCCATGGACGACGGTGAAATCTTCACCTATGCCCTGGGCAAGCTGGACGACCGCGGCCGCATGTTCGTGAAGGCGAACGATCCGGTGTACGAAGGCATGATCGTCGGCATCCACAGCCGCGACAACGACCTGATCGTGAACGCCACGCGCACCAAGCAGCTGACCAACTTCCGCGTCTCGGGCAAGGAAGACGCGATCAAGATCACGCCCCCGATCGACCTCACGCTGGAATACGGCGTCGAGTTCATCGAGGACGACGAACTGGTCGAGATCACGCCCAAGAGCGTGCGCCTGCGCAAGCGCTTCCTGACGGAAAACGAGCGCAAGCGCGCAGCCCGCTCCTGATCGGGGGCCGCCAGCACGCAGGTGCTGCGGCCGGCCGGATCGAGGCCCGGAATTTTTTTGGAAAGGGTGCGTCCGCTGCGGTGGACGCACCCTTTTTGCCTGGGGCCGGCGGAGAATGCGGCCCCCGGACACCGGTTCGTGGAATTTTTTTTTACAACCAACTGCGCCGGCCCTCGTCAGGGCGGCCCGCGCTGGAGTCGTCGCATGGCAGGCAGGGCAGCGGGTTCGTGGGGTGCGCTCACCCACGGCAGGGCGGTGTGGCTGATGGTGGCGATCACGCTGATGTGGTCGATCGCCGGCGTGGTCACGCGCTACCTGGAGGCAGCGCGCAGCTTCGAGGTGACCTTCTGGCGCAGTTTCTTCACGGTGGTGGCGCTCCTCGCCATCCTGCCGGCGCTGCAGGGCCGCGCCGTGTTCGCCTCCATGCGCCGGGGCGGCCGGGCGCTGTGGGTGTCCGGCCTGTGCTGGAGCGTGATGTTCACCGCCTTCATGGTGGCCATCTTGCTGATGCCGGTGGCCAACGTGCTGGTGACGATGGCGGTCGGCCCGCTGCTCACGGCCGTCTTCGCCTGGCTCTTCATCGGCCACCGCATCGCGCCGCGCACCTGGGCGGCCATCGGCGTGGCGGGGCTGGGCATCGGCTGGATGTACGGCGCCCAGGTCGCCGGCCTGCCGCTGCTGGGCACGTTGGTGGCCCTGTGCGTGCCGGTGGCCGCCGCCGTCAACTGGACGGTGGTGCAGCATTCGCAGCGGCACGGCCACGCGGTCGACCTGGCGCCGGCGGTGCTGGTGGGGGCCGTCATCTCGGCGCTGGCGACCCTGCCGGTGGCTTTGCCGTTCCAGGCCTCTGCCCATGACCTGATGCTGCTGGCCCTGCTGGGCGTGGTGCAGCTGGCGGTTCCGTGCGTGCTGGTGGTGCGCTGCGGGCAGGTGCTGAAGGCGCCGGAGATCGCCCTCTTGGGTTTGCTGGAGGTGATCTTCGGTATCGTGCTGGCATGGCTGGGCGCGGGCGAGCGGCCCACGGCCGCCGTGCTGACGGGTGGCGCGCTGGTGATCGGCGCGCTGGTGTGCAATGAACTGTGGGGTTGGAAAGAAGAACGATGAGCGACAAGACGGAGACGACGACGAACACGAACACGAATACGGGCACCGGCACGGCGGCAGCCGCCGCGGCGCCTGAGGTGCTGACCGAGGTGCGGGGCCAGGTGGGCTTCATCACGCTGAACCGGCCGAAGGCGCTCAATGCGCTGTCGCTGGGCATGGTGCGCGAACTCATGCGCACGCTGCTGGCGTGGCGGCAGGACCCGCAGGTGCTGGCCGTGGCGATCCGCGGCAGCAACAAGGAAGGGGCTTTCGGCGCCTTCTGCGCGGGGGGCGACATCCGCTTTCTGCACCGTGCCGGCACCGAAGGCAACCCGCAGTTGGAAGACTTCTTCACGGAAGAGTACGCGCTCAACCACCTCATCCACCACTACGGCAAGCCCTACATCGCGTTCATGGACGGCATCGTCATGGGCGGGGGCATGGGCATCAGCCAGGGGGCGAGCCTGCGCATCGTGACCGAGCGCACCAGGATGGCCATGCCCGAGACGGCGATCGGCCTCTTTCCCGACGTGGGCGGCGGCTACTTCCTGTCGCGCTGCCCCGGCCACGTAGGCGAGTGGCTGGCGCTCACCGGCAACACCATCGGCGCGGCCGATGCCGTGGCCGCCAAGCTGGCCGACGGCAGCATGGCATCGGCCGACCAGGCCGCCGTGTGGGAGGCGCTGGGCACGCAGTCCTTCGGCGATGGCGCGGCCGTGCAGCAATGGGTTGAATCAAAATTGATAGCAACAAGCCCAGGTGGGATAAGCGCGCGAAGCCAAATCGACCATTATTTCGGCCTGCCCGACGTGCCCGCGATCATGGCGGCGCTCGAGGCTGCGGCGGACGACGACTGGTGCCGGTCGACCGCCGCCACGCTGCGCCAGCGCTCGCCGCTGATGCTGTTCGTGGTGCTGGAGCAGATCCGCCGCGCCCGCGCCATGAACCTGGCCGACGACCTGCGCATGGAGCGGGACATGGTGCGCCACTGCTTCCATCTGCGCCCCGGGCAGAGCGAAACGCTGGAAGGCATTCGCGCTCTGGCCGTGGACAAGGACCACGCGCCGCGCTGGAACCCGGCGCGCATCGAAGACGTTTCCGCCGCTACGGCGCGCGCCTTTTTCGACAGCCCCTGGCCCGCGCACGCCCATCCGCTGGCGACCCTGGCTGGCTGAAGCCGGGCCGACGGCTTGCGGCGGCCTGGGCCTGGCCGGCTGTCGTGAAAGACTTCAGCCGGGCAGGGGCGCCAGCTATCTGTTCCCTACTTGCTGGTATACGGCGGTCGCGACCGCCAGCAGGGCAGGGCGTGGCAATGCGCCGCTCAGCGCATAGCCGAAGCCCTGGTCCACCCAATAAAAGCTGGCCACGGCGCCGTCCTGATGGAACTGGAAGGCCGTTTCCCCTGCTTGCCCGGCCTTGGCGCTGCCCGGCGTGGTCGAGGCGGCGTCCAGCGCACCCAGGTAGAACGTGATGCGCTGGCCGGTCGGGTCCTGGTACATGAACTGCGCACGGGCACCGTCGCCGCCCGGCAGCAGGCGCCCGCCCACCAGCTCGAAGCCCTGGGCCGACAGCACCGGCACGGCGAGCGGCCGGCCCAGCCGCCGGGACAGCCACTGCACCAGATGGTCCTGCTGCGCCGCGCCGACTTCGACCGGGTGGCGCTGCTCGGGCTGGAAGACCGCGTGGGCCACGGCCGCCTGCTGCACGAAGGCGGCAGGCGCAGCCGCACTGGGCGCATTGCCCATGCCGCCGGCCCCAATGCGCTCGCTCTCGCCGTGCCATCCCCAGCCCAGGCCGAACGCCAGCAGCCAGCCGGCCGCGATGCCGCCCCAGCGGCTCCAGTCGCCCTGCCGGTCATGCCGCCGCTGCAATTGCTCGGCGGCCTGGCGCAGCCCGGGCGCCGGCTCTGCGGGCTGCAGCGCCCCGTGCAGCGCGCGCAGGCCGTCGCGGTGCTGCTGCCATGCAGCCACGTCGGCCAGCGTGTCCGCGTCCAGGCCGTCCCGCACGCGCTGGACCTGCGCGGGGGAGCACTGGCCGTCGACGAGCGCATGCAGGCGCGCATCGCCGTGCGGATCGGTCGCAGGGTCGGCGGGAGGGCGCTGCATGGGCGGTCGCTCGCTCATCATTTCAGCCGCCGCAGCGCGGGTGGCGCATCGGCCGGCGTCCGGGCCGCATCGGCGGGCACGGGCGCAACGCCGCCAGGCCGCTGATCGGCGCTTTCCATCCATTCACGCATGCGCGAACGGGCCCGCGACAGGCGCGACATCACGGTGCCGACGGGCACGCCCAGCACGCGGGCGACCTCGGTGTACGGCAAGTCTTCCAGGGTGACCAGCAGCAGCACGGCGCGCTGGTCGGGCGGCAGGCGCTGCAGGCAGCGCTCCAAGTCCAACGCAGTGTCGTGGCTGAGCCCGGTGGCGGCCGGAAGCTCGGCGGCGGCGTCCTGCCCGTCGAGCAGGTGCAGGGGCGGGGCGCCCCGGCGCTGGTTCAGGTAGAGGTTGTGCATGAGCGTGAAGAGCCATGCCCGCAGATCGGTGCCCGCGCGCCACAGCAGCCACTTGCGGCAGGCCCGCTCCAGCGTGTCCTGCACCAGGTCGTCCGCGGCCCAGCGGTCCCCTGTCAGCATGCGCGCATAGCGGCGCAGGCCGGGCAGATGGTCCTGCACCTGGGCGCGGTTCATGCCGGGGCGATGGGTCGGGGCGGTATGCCGGGCTCAGGGCGTGGCGGTGCGCCAGACCTTGTTCACCCCGTCGCCGGTCTTGTCGCCGGGCTTGGTGTCCTTGGCCCAGTAGTAGAGCGGCTTGCCCTTGTAGGCGATCTGGCGGCTGCCGTCATCGCGCTGCACCACCGAGTAATCGGGGGCCGCCGGGGCGGTGGCGCCCGCCATCAACGGCGGCCAGTTGGTGGCGCACTGGCCGTTGCAGACCGACTTGCCGCTGCCGGCCGTGTCCCGGTCGAAGGTGTAGAGCGTCATGCCATTGGCGCCCACCAGCACGCCGTTCTGCACGCTGGCAGGCGCCATGGGCTGGGTGGCGGCGCAGCCGGCGGTGAAGGCGAGCACGGCCAGGGCGGGGGCCAGAAAGGTGAGCTGCTTGATCGTCATCGGAATCTCCTGTCGGTGCCGGCCGTGCCGGGTGCGGATTGCACCCGTCTCCAAGGCGGCCTGCGAAGGGATGAACACCGCCAGCGCGTGGTTTATTCCACGGCACCCTGAAAAAAAGCGCTAGCCCCGCGTCAGCGGTGGTGCACCTTCATCGCGCGCTCCACCTCGCGCTTGCCTTCGCGTTCCTTGATGGTGTCGCGCTTGTCGTGCTCGGCCTTGCCCTTGGCCAGGGCGATTTCGCACTTCACGCGGCCGTCCTTCCAGTGCAGGTTGAGCGGCACCAGCGTGTAGCCGCGCTGATCGACCTTGTTCACCAGCTTCTCGATCTGCTCCTTGTGCAGCAGCAGCTTCTTGGTGCGGGCAGCCTCGGGGTTGACGTGGGTCGAGGCCGTCTTGAGCGGGTTGATCTGGCAGCCGATCAGGAACAATTCGCCGCCCCGGGCCAGCACGTAGCCATCGGTCAACTGCACCTTGCCTTCGCGCAGGGCCTTGACCTCCCAGCCCTGCAGCACGAGGCCCGCCTCCAGGCGCTCTTCGAAGAAGTAGTTGTAGGCCGCCTTCTTGTTGTCGGCGATGCGGGACGATGTTTCGGGTTTCTTGGCCATGGCTTTCAGATGCGGCGCAAATCGGGAGTTCAAAGGCCTCCCTACAATTGTTGTCGTCTCGCTCGCAGGATTTTAGGCCAGGCACGTCTGGAAGCCGTCCCACCTGAAGGCCCCTCGCACGTCCCTATCATTTCCCCTATGAAAACCGTCAACAAGTCCGTCCTGATCTGGTATAGCCCCGAAGAAATGTTCGCGCTGGTGACGGATGTGGCGAAGTACCCCGAATTCCTGCCGTGGTGCGACCGGGCTGCGGTGCTGGAGACGGCGGGCGACACCATGACGGCCGAGGTCGGCATCGCGCTGGGTGCCATCCGCAAGTCGTTCGTCACGCGCAACACGCACGTGCCGGGCCGCAGCGTGCAGATGCAGCTGGTGAAGGGCCCCTTTTCGCAGCTGGAGGGGCTCTGGCAGTTCCACGCCGTGGGCGACGGCACGCAGCGCGCCTGCCGGGTGGAATTGCAGCTGCAATACGGGTTCGACAGCGCGGCATTGGCCGCGCTGGTGGGGCCGGTGTTCGACCGCATCGCCAGCACCATGGTCGATGCGTTCATTAAGCGGGCCGAGCAGGTCTATGGCTGAGCCGGCCGGAACGCCGTCCCCGATCCAGGTGGCGGTGGTGGCTTCCATTGCACCGGGCGAAGTCAGGGAGTGGTCGTTGCGGCTGCCCGCGGGCGCCTGCGTGTCCGATGCGCTGAAGGCCTGCGGCCTGGACCCTGACCACGCGCAATGTTCCAGCAGCGTGTGGGGCCGGGCCGCGCCGCCAGGGCAGGCATTGCGCGACCAGGACCGCGTCGAATGGTGCCGGGCCCTGCTGGTCGATCCAAAGGTGGCGCGCCGCCAGCGCTTCGCGCGGCAGGGTGCGCGCACGGCCGGGCTCTTCGCCGACCGCCGACCGGGAGCCAAGGCGGGGTATTGAGCGGCCGGGCCATCGGCCTGGGTGCAGGCAGGCTCGGGCGGGACGGCGATGGCCCGGTGGTTCCAGTGTGCTGCCTGACTGGCTGAACGCTGCCGTCGTCAGCGCGCCGCAGCCGGGCCGCAGTCCGATGCGATCACCGAATCGGCGCGCTGCGTCTCTGCCGCCCGCGTGGCGTCGTCCATGAAGCCGCGTTCGCCCTGGGCGTTGGTGTGCGAGAGCAACTGGCCCGAATTCAGGGTGGCCTTGGCTTGCCGTGCCCGCGCGCAGTTGTCGGCACGTGCCTTGGCCACGCGTTCGGCTTCGGCCTTCTTCCTGGCCGCTTCAGCCGCCTCGGCCTCGGCTTTCTTCTTTTCCAGCGCCTCGTCCTTGCCGGCGGGGCGGGGCGCTGGTGCCGCCGCCTGGCCGGAGGGCGCCCCGGCGGGTTGCGACACCGCCGCGCCGCCGTCCTGCGCGGCGGCAGCCGCTGGTGCGGCCGGAGCGGGCGTTCGGGACGTGCCGCGTGGCTGCTGGAGGATGTTGGCCTGCGGCGTCTCTGCCGGCGGTGGGCGGTCGCTGAAGACCTTGCGTCCGTCCTTGTCCACCCACTGCCATTGCGCAGAAGCGCCCAGGGCCCATGTGCAGGCCACCGCCAACAGAACCAGCTTGTGCTTTGTCATGCGCCGCAGTTTATCTGCGCCGCCGCACGCGCACCAGCGCGGGCGGCCCTGCGCCGCGTTCCGCTGCGTGGGCACGGGTACAATCCGCCTTTTGGAGCTTTCTCATGCGCCTTCTTGGAAAAGCGCTCACCTTCGACGATGTGTTGCTGGTGCCAGCGTACTCCCAGGTCCTGCCCAAGGACACGTCCCTCGCGACGAAACTCTCCCGCAACATCCAACTGAATCTGCCGCTCGTGTCCGCCGCCATGGACACGGTGACCGAGGCGCGCCTGGCCATCGCCATCGCGCAGGAAGGCGGCATCGGCATCGTCCACAAGAACCTGACGGCGCAGGAGCAGGCAGCGCACGTGGCCAAGGTCAAGCGCTACGAGTCGGGCGTGGTTCGCGACCCGGTCGTCATCACCCCACAGCACACGGTGCTGCAGGTGCTGCAGCTCTCCGAGCAGCTGGGCATCTCGGGCTTTCCGGTGTGCGACGGCGGCAAGGTCGTGGGCCTGGTCACCGGGCGTGACCTGCGCTTCGAGACGCGCTACGACGTCAAGGTGCACGAGATCATGACGCCGCGCGAGAAGCTCGTCACGGTCAACGAGAAGGACGGCACCTCGCCCGAGCAGGCCAAGGCCTTGCTGAACAAGCACAAGCTCGAGCGGCTCCTGGTCGTCAACGACGCCTTCGAGCTCAAGGGCCTCATCACCGTCAAGGACATCACCAAGCAGACCAGCTTCCCCAACGCAGCGCGCGATGCCTCGGGCCGCCTGCGCGTGGGCGCGGCGGTCGGCGTGGGCGACGGCACCGAAGAGCGCGTGGAAGCGCTGGTCAAGGCCGGCGTCGACGCGATCGTGGTCGACACCGCCCACGGCCACAGCCACGGCGTGATCGAGCGCGTGCGCTGGGTCAAGAAGCACTATCCGCAAGTGGACGTGATCGGCGGCAACATCGCCACCGGCGCGGCCGCCCTGGCGCTGGTCGAGGCCGGCGCCGATGCGGTCAAGGTCGGCATCGGCCCGGGCTCCATCTGCACGACCCGCATCGTCGCGGGCGTCGGCGTGCCGCAGATCATGGCCATCGACAGCGTCGCCACGGCCCTGAAGGGCACCGGCGTGCCGCTGATCGCGGACGGCGGCATCCGTTACAGTGGCGACATCGCCAAGGCGCTGGCCGCCGGTGCCAGCACCATCATGATGGGCGGCATGTTCGCCGGCACCGAAGAGGCGCCGGGCGAAGTCATCCTGTTCCAGGGCCGCAGCTACAAGAGCTACCGCGGCATGGGCTCCATCGGTGCCATGCAGCAGGGCTCGGCCGACCGCTATTTCCAGGAATCGAGCACCGGCAACCCCAATGCCGACAAGCTGGTGCCCGAAGGCATCGAAGGCCGTGTGCCGTACAAGGGCTCGATGGTCTCCATCGTCTTCCAGATGGCGGGCGGCGTGCGCGCGGCCATGGGCTACTGCGGCTGCGCCACGATCCAGGACATGAACGACAAGGCCGAGTTCGTCGAGATCACCACCGCCGGCATCCGCGAGAGCCACGTCCACGACGTGCAGATCACCAAGGAAGCCCCCAACTACCGCGCCGACTGATCCATCGGCATCCGCAGGCCCGAACCCACGCAAAAGCGGTGTTCGGGCCTTTGTCTTTTCCGTCCCCCGTCGCCTGACCGCCCCGCCATGCAACACCAGAAAATCCTCATCCTCGACTTCGGCTCGCAAGTCACCCAGCTCATCGCCCGCCGCGTGCGCGAGGCCCACGTCTACAGCGAGGTCCACCCGTGCGACGTGACCGACGAGTGGATCCGCGAATACGCCAAGGACGGCTCGCTCAAGGGCGTGATCCTGTCCGGTAGCCACGCCAGCGTGTACGAGGAAACGACCGACAAGGCGCCGCAAGCGGTGTTCGAGCTGGGTGTGCCGGTGCTGGGCATTTGCTACGGCATGCAGACCATGGCGCACCAGCTGGGCGGCAAGGTGGAAGGCCACCACAAGCGCGAATTCGGTTTTGCCGCCGTGCGCGCGCATGGCCACACCGAATTGCTGAAAGACATCGCCGACTACACCACGGCCGAAGGCCACGGCATGCTGAACGTGTGGATGAGCCACGGCGACAAGGTCACCGAGCTGCCGCCGGGCTTCAAGCTCATGGCCAGCACCCCCAGCTGCCCCATCGCCGGCATGGCCGATGAGACGCGCCGCTTCTACGCCGTGCAGTTCCATCCGGAAGTCACGCACACCGTGCAGGGCAAGGCACTGCTCGACCGCTTCGTGCTGGGCATCTGCCAGGCCTCCCCGGATTGGGTCATGGGCGACTACATCGAGGAAGCGGTCCAGAAGATCCGCGAGCAGGTGGGCGACGAAGAAGTCATCCTGGGCCTGTCGGGCGGCGTGGACTCTTCCGTCGCCGCCGCGCTGATCCACCGCGCCATCGGCGACCAGCTGACCTGCGTCTTCGTGGACCACGGCCTGCTGCGCCTGAACGAGGGCGACATGGTCATGGAGATGTTCGAGGGCAAGCTGCACGCCAAGGTCATCCGCGTCGATGCCAGCGAACTCTTCCTGGGCAAGCTGGCCGGCGTGAGCGAGCCCGAGGCCAAGCGCAAGATCATCGGCGGCGAGTTCGTCACCGTGTTCAAGCAGGAGGCCGCCAAGCTCAAGGCCGCAGGCGATGGCGTCGGCAACGGTACTGACGGCCGACCGGCCGTCAAGGGCGCGACCTTCCTGGCACAGGGCACCATCTACCCCGACGTGATCGAGTCGGGCGGCGCCAAGAGCAAGAAGGCCGTCACCATCAAGAGCCACCACAACGTCGGTGGCCTGCCCGAGCAGCTGGGCCTGAAGCTGCTGGAGCCGCTGCGCGAGCTGTTCAAGGACGAAGTGCGCGAGCTGGGCGTGGCGCTGGGCCTGCCGCCCGCCATGGTCTACCGCCACCCGTTCCCGGGCCCCGGCCTGGGCGTTCGTATCCTGGGTGAAGTGAAGAAGGAATACGCCGACCTGCTGCGCGAGGCCGACCACATCTTCATCGAAGAGCTGCGCAACTTCATCGACCCCGCCACCGGCAAGAGCTGGTACGACCTCACCAGCCAGGCCTTCACCGTGTTCCTGCCCGTCAAGAGCGTCGGCGTGATGGGCGACGGCCGCACCTACGACTACGTGGTGGCCCTGCGCGCCGTGCAGACCAGCGACTTCATGACCGCCGACTGGGCGGAGCTGCCCTACGCGCTGCTCAAGAAGGTGTCCGGCCGCATCATCAACGAAGTGCGCGGCATCAACCGCGTGACCTACGACGTCAGCAGCAAGCCGCCAGCCACGATCGAGTGGGAGTGACCTGGCCGCCGACCCGCGGGATCGGGTCGGCCGGTCACCAGCGCGCTGGCACCCAAGTGCCGGGTCAGCGCGGCAGCGCGACCCGCAGCACGTCGAACGGCAGCAGCGGCGGCGGTGCCTTCTGCTTGTCGGTCTGCCCGTTGACCACCCACAGGGCGGAGCCGGCCAGCGCCGCGGTGGTCGGGTACTTCAGGCGGGGGTCGTGCAGGCGCTGCAGCACGCGGGCGCTGTCCCAGTCGCGGGAGAGCGCCACGCGGTCCAGTTCGTGGGTCGCGTTGCGCACCACATAGAGATCGGTGGGGCCGGCCAGCACCAGGCCGTCACCGTGCTTCAGGTCGAAGCCTTCCATGCGCACCTGCGCGACCGCGCGCGTGGCCGTGTCGATGCGCCAGAGCTGGCCGGTGAACTGCTGCACCGACAGCAGCCAGCGCCCGTCGGGCGAGGCCACGATGCCGTTCAGGTTGATCTGGTTGGATTCGTAGCGGATCGGGGTGCCGCGCAAGTCCAGCCAGGGCTCCAGCCGGGCCGCCGGGCCCTGCCGGGTGTCGATGCGCCAGAGCGTCGGGCGGAAGGAGTCGGTCACGTAGAGGAACGGGCCGGCCAGTGCCAGATCGTTCAGGAAGGCGTGGCCGTCCTTCGGGCCTTCCACGACTTGCAGCGTGGCGGCCGTCTTCGGGTCGATGAGCGCCACCGCGTCGTTGGGGCCTGCGGCCACCCACAGGCGGCCCTGCGGGTCGATCTCCATGCCATAGGCCGCCTGGCGGCCGGGTGACCCGCCCGACTGGAACATCTCGGCCTTCGCGGCGCCCGGGGCCAGGCGGTAGATGTGCCCCTCGGTGCTGGAGCCCACGTAGGCCACGCCCGTCGTGGGGTCGATGGCGATGCCTTCGGGGAAGACGTTCGCGCCCTCGAACGTCACACGCCCCGTTACCATGCTCGGGCCCGCGGGCTCGATCAAGCCGCAGGCGATGCGCCCGCCCGAGTCGCCCGCCGGGTCGCTGGCGTAGTCGTCTTCCTTTTCGTGCACGACCAGCGTGCGGCCCAGCACGCCGGTCTGGCCTGGCTGCAGCGTCAACTGCGGGTTCGTGTGGCGCAGGCTGCCCCGGCCATCGGCGCCCACGTCGATGTTCGGCAACTCGCCCGCGTGCGCTTCATGCGCCGACTGGCCGGGCCGGCCGTGGTTGCGCGTCATGAACGGGTCGAAATGCCCGCC
Organism: Acidovorax sp. FG27; assembly: GCF_040365715.1. Lineage (NCBI taxonomy): Bacteria > Pseudomonadati > Pseudomonadota > Betaproteobacteria > Burkholderiales > Comamonadaceae > Acidovorax > Acidovorax sp. FG27. Next base: position 592,307 of record NZ_BAABVY010000009.1, on the reverse strand, counting down.
CGCCGCGCCGAACGGAACGATCTGGCCGGTGGCCGCGTCCGGCCCGGGAGCGCAGGCCCCGTGGGCATGGATGTGGAAGCCATGGCGGCCCGGCGCCATGTTCTGCACTTCGATGGCAATCTCCACGCCGGTACTCCCGGGCAGCTCTCGCAGCATGGCGCGGCCAGCGGGGCTGCCTGCCGGGTTCAGCAGGGCGACCTGGGCGGTCGCTCCTTCGGCGGCTGCCGCCGGGCCGGGCGGCACGGCACCTGCCGCAGGGGTCGGCGGCGTGCCCGCGCGCGGCATGTCGAAATTGCCGGTGGCGGCGCAGCCACTCAGCAACAGGGCCAGTGCCGCTGCGGCTGCCGCCGAGGGCATCTTCTGGGGCAGGGTGTGGGTCATGCGGAACCTCGTGTGGAAAGAAAAAGGCACAAAGAAAGCGGCGATGCGCCGTCGCAAGCGCGACCGGGCGGCCGCGCCCGCCGTCGGCGGCCGGCGGTCAGCGGCGGGGGTAGCTCACGCGGTAGATCACGCCGTTCTGGTCTTCGGCGACCAGCAGCGATCCGTCGCGCGCCACGGCCAGGCCCGCCAGCCGGCCGAACTGCGCCGGGCGTTGGGTCTTCTGCGCTTCCGCCGGCGCGGGCTTGGGGCCGGGCTGCGTCTGGTCGGCGGGCGCGCTGGCCATCAGCCAGCCGCTCACAAAGTCTTCCGTGCCGGTAGGCCGGCCATTGGCGTCGAAGCGCACGCGCACCACGTTGTAGCCACTGGGCTGCGAGCGGTTCCACGAGCCCCGGAACGCCACGAATGCGTCGCCTCGGTATTCCTGCGGAAATTGCGTGCCCATGTAGAACGCGAAGCCGATGGGCGCGGCATGCGCGGTGTACTGCAGCACCGGCGCCTCGGTGGTGGGGCAGAAGTCGGCCTTGGTGGTCTGCGGCGGCTCGTTAACCTGGAAGCGGGTCACCTGCTTGTTGCCCCAGCAGAACGGCCAGCCGTAGTGCTTGTTCATCTGGATGGCGTTGAGCTCTTCCGGCGGTTCGTCGTCGCCCTGGAAGTCCGATCCGTGGTCGAAGCCCCAGAGCGTGCCGCCCGTCGGGTGCCAGCCGAAGCCGATGGTGTTGCGCAGGCCGCTGGCCACCACTTCGCGGCCCGTGCCATCGGGCCGCATGCGCAGCATGGTGGCCGATTCGCCGTTGGTCTCGCGGCAGTTGTTGCAGGTGGAGCCAACCGTGACGTACAGCCACCCATCCGGGCCGAAGGCCAGTGTGCGGTTGGGGTGCTGCCCGGCGTCCGGCAGGTCGTCCAGCAGCACGCGGGGCGTCGACAGGCTGCCGTCCGTCTGGACGTCCGCCACCATCACCTTCTTGTCGGTCACCAGATAGAGCTGGTTGCCGCGCAGCGCCAGGCCATGGGCGTACTTGGCGTTCTGCAGCACCACCTTCTGCTGGTCGGCCCGGCCGTCCCCGTCGGTGTCGCGCAGCAGCAGCACGTCGCCCTGTTCCCGCCGGCTGGCGTACACGTCGCCATTGGGCGCCACCACCAGCCAGCGCACGTTCTGCAGATCGCGTGCGAACACCGTCACCTGGAAGCCCGCCGGCACCTTGAGCTGGGTCAGCAGCCCCTCGTTGAACTTCACCGGTGTGGGCTCGACCACGCCGCCGGTCACCCGCACCGGCCCGTCGCCCGGCGGAAGCTGCGCGCTGGCGACGAGATGCGCTCCCGCCAGGCAGGCGGCGAACGCGATCGAGCGGTGCAGAGAAGTGGGAAGTGTCATGGATGGGCGCTCCGTGTGGGATGGTCGAGTGAGCAGCAGGCGGGCGTATGCAGAAGGCCCGCCGCTCGTTCGAGCCATCCTCTGGGCGCTGCGGCGCGGCCATGCCATCCGCGGCCCTTCGCCGATGTAGGAGCGCATCGGCGATGCGGCCAAGGGTGCCGTGACCGCCCTGCCACGGTAGCGTTGCGGCCTACAGCCGTGGGGCGGACGCTCCCACGACGAGGCTGGCGCACGGACCATGGGTGGGGATGGGTGGCGCCCGTAGCTTCAATGCATGAACTCCAACGCCCCCACCTCCGCGGCCGCACCGGCCACGGCACCGGACCCGACCATCCACGACTTCGTCGCCGACAAGATGTTTCCCTGCGTGGGTGCCAAGTCGGCCCTGAACAAGGGGCGGCTGCACACCCAATCGTTCGGCCGCCTGGCGGATCCGTCCCATACCGAGGCGCTGTACCGGCGGCTCCTGGATTTCTCGGCACAGTACCCGGACCCGGGCAATCTGCCGGTGAGCTTCGTCGCGATGTTCGACCCCGAGACCGATGGCGCGGCAGGCGAGCAGGGCTTCGAGCAGGCGCTGTGGCGGCAGCTGCAGCAACTGCACGAGCACGACGTGGCCCAAGGCGCGGCATGGGCCGAGGGCGTGAGCGACAACCCCGAGCGCGAGGATTTCTCGTTCAGTGTGGGCGGCCGGGCGTTCTTCGTAGTGGGGTTGCACCCGGGGGCCTCGCGCCTGGCACGGCGCACGCCCGTGCCCAGCCTGGTCTTTAACTTCCACCAACAATTCGAGCACCTGAAAGCCACCGGCAAGTACACCGTGATGCAGGACGCGATCCGTGCGCGCGACGTCGCGCTGCAGGGCTCGATCAACCCGGTGTTGGCCCGGTTCGGCGAATCGTCCGAAGCGCGCCAGTACTCCGGCCGCGCCGTGGAGGCCGGCTGGAAATGTCCGTTCCATTCCAAGGCCCCAGAACATGCATGAATGCCGCCATTCCACCTGCCGTATCCCGCCCCAGTCGGGCGTCGCCTTCAAGCTGCGCGCCAGCGAAGTGCTGCGCATCTATGACCCGATGGGCGAACAGGTGGCCGATCTCTTCGCCTTCGCCGAGGACGATCACCGCTGCAGCCTCTCGTCAGGCCGCAGCATCGACTATGCGTCGAAGATCTACCTGACGAAGGGCGACCCGCTCTATTCCAATGACAGCCGGGTCATGTTCCGCATCCTCGAGGACACCGTGGGCCGGCACGACTTCCTGCTCACGCCCTGCAGCCAGGAGATGTTCGAGATCCTCTACAAGCACCAGGGCCACCACCCGAGCTGCTTCGAGAACCTCTACACCGCCCTGGCGGAATTCGGCATCCGGCCCGAGCAGATCGGCACGACCTTCAACGTGTTCATGAACGTGGAAGTGGGCCCGGATGGCACCGTGGCCGTGAAGCCGCCGCTCTCACGTGCGGGCGACTACATCGAGCTGCGTGCCGAGATGAACCTGATCTGCGGGCTCACCTCGTGCTCGGCCGAGAACTCCAACAACGGCAGTTTCAAGCCCATCGACTACGAGATCATCACGCGGCCCTGCAACGGCGAGTAAGGCCGGAGGATTGCTCTGGCGGGCCGGCGCTAGCCCTTGCCGCCCGGCGCGCCGTAGGCCGTCAGCGTATACGCGTACAGCTGAAAGCCCATCTCCGAGGCGATGGCACGCAGCCGCTCCTCGATCACCGGGTCGTGGAATTCGCGCACCGCGCCGGTGGCGGTGCAGACGAAGTGGCCGTGGTGCTCCTCGCCGTCGTTCAGTTCGTACACGGCCTTGTTCTGCTGCAGCTGGCTTTTCTTGAGCAGGCCGGCCTGCTCGAACTGCGCCAGCACCCGATACACCGTCGCCAGGCCCAGATCGACCCCGCCTTGCAGCAGCAGGCGGTACACGTCTTCCGCGGCCAGGTGGCGCTCCGGGCTGGTGTGGAATGCGTTCAGCACCTGGATGCGGGGCAGGGTGGGCTTGAGGCCGGAGGCCTGGATGTCGGCGGGCATGGCGGCTCGGGTCGATTCAGCGTCGAACGGTCGCGTGGAGCAGCAAAAAAAGCCTGGCTACGCGGGCATACACCCGTTGGCTGGCAAAAACGACCCTTCGGACCGGAAGGTCCTGGAGTCGCCCCACGATGAAACCGGGGCCGGCGGTGCATTGGTCTGTGCACTGGCCGGCGATTGACTGCAGTGTAGCATTGAATGAGAATGGTTATCAATAACCAGCATCGATTTTTTCAATGCTCTGTTCGCCGGGCCGGTCGAGCAGGCCCTTGCGGACTGGGCCACAGCCGGCATCCACGCACTGCACCGCCATGACCACTACCCCTTTCGAACACCTGCTGAACGAGCACCGCGCCCTGCTGGCCCACTACGGGCGGGCCCAGCTGCGCTGCACCGAACTGCTGACCTGGCAAGCCCGCGAGATCGAGCGGCTGCAGGCGCAGGCCATCCGGCTGCGCGCCCGGGCCATCGTGCGCGACAGCCAGCTCGCCTTCGCGCAGCAGGACCACGCCGCGCTCGCCGCCAGCGTGCCGGGCCTGCCCAGGCGACGGGCGCTGGCCGCGCAGGTCGAAACCCTGGCGCAGCGCATGCAGGCGCTCGCCCGGGACGTACTGCACTGGCAGTGGCGGGCGGGCGGCATCGGCGTGCAGGCGCCCGCCCGCGCCGCCGATGCAGCGGCCGAGGGGCTTGCGGCAACGACCTCCGATGCGCCCGCGCGTTCGGTGCTGTGGATCGCCCGCAGCGACACGGGCGGCTGGGTGACCCGGCAGACGCATTCCCGCGCCGGGGGCCTGCCGTCCGCCGAGCCCGCCGGCCCGCCCGCGGGCCCCGGGGCCGTCAACGCACTGGCGCTGGAAGGCGTGGACCCGCAGGCGCTGGAGGCCAGCCTGGTCGCGGCCGACCTGGTGATCTGCCAGACCGGCTGCCTGGGCCACAACGACTACTGGCGCGTGCACGACCACTGCAGGCGCACCGGCAAGGCCTGCGTGATGGTGGACCAGCCGCAGCTGGCGCCCACGTGGCGGGAGACCCGCCAACCCGCCGCGGCGGGGGTGGCCGCACCGGGTGGCACCGCCACTCCTGCAGATTGATTGCTATTGAATTGATAGCTGGATGCGCTTGATCCATCGGCGCTGGAGGCCAAAAAGACCATGAATTAGACGGGCGGGCGACGTTTCCGCCCCCGCTCGCCGCTGGCCACTCTCCGCTCGCCGCTCGCCGCTCACGCCATGGTCATCAGGCTGGCGTTGCCGCCCGCCGCGGCCGTGTTCACGCTCAGCGAACGCTCGATCACCAGGCGCGTCAGCGGCACGTCGCCGTCGCCGGGCTGCATGCCGGTCACGCCCACGATGGCCCCGGGGCGCCGGGCGACGGCCTGGCAGACGCTGCGCAGCGACGCCGCATCGCCGTGGTGCAGCACGGCGTCGATCGGCACGGCGGCAGCGTCCTGCCAGTCGTCCACCAGCGCGATGCGGGCCTGCACGGCCGCTGGCAGCCGGCCATGCAACGCGGCGGCCTCGCTCCGGGGCCAGACGGCGGTGCCACCCACGGCCAGCACGGCCGCCAGCTGCGTCAGCCGGTCCGCGTCGCTCGCGGCCAGGCACAGGGTGCGGGCGCGGGGCGCCAGCAGGTACTGGTTGCGCTCGCCGGTAGGGCCGGGCAGGGGGCAGGCCAGCCCGGCGCACGATGCGGCGGCCAGCGCCGGGCAGCGCGCCGCCAGCGCCTCGTCGCCGCCCGAGGCGCGCGCCCAGTCCGCCAGTGCCCGCAGCGGTGCCTGCAGATCGGCCTGGCGGCCGGCGTCAGGTTCCGTGGCCGACGTGCTGCGGATGGCCGCGAGGGCGGATGCCGCCGGGTGCGATGACAGCAGGCGCAGCAGATAGAGCGGCCCGCCTGCCTTCGGCCCGGTGCCCGACAGGCCCTCGCCGCCGAAGGGCTGCACGCCCACCACCGCGCCCACCATGTTGCGGTTGACGTAGACGTTGCCGGCATGGGCGCGGCGCACCACCTGCCCCACCGTTTCGTCGATGCGGGTGTGCAGGCCCTGCGTCAGGCCATAGCCGGTGGCGTTGATCTCGTCCAGCAACTCGTCCAGCCGGGCGCGCTCGTAGCGCACCACGTGCAGCACCGGGCCGAACACTTCGCGTTGCAGCTCGCCGATGCGGTCCAGCTCGATCAGCGTGGGCGGCACGTAGGTGCCCTGGGCCAGCACGCCCGGCGCCACGGCCGGCTGGAACACGGTGCGCCCCTGCGCCTGCAGCGTGTCGATGTGCCGCTGGATGCCCGCCTGCGCCTCCGCGTCGATCACCGGGCCGACATCGGTCGCCAGGCGGGCGGGGTCGCCCATGCGCAGCTCGCCCATGGCACCGCGCAGCATGGCCAGCACGCGGTCGGCGGCGTCGGCCTGCACGCACAGCACGCGCAGGGCGGAGCAACGCTGGCCGGCGCTGTCGAAGGCCGAGGCCACCACGTCGGCCACCACCTGCTCCACCAGCGCGGACGAGTCCACGATCATCGCGTTCTGCCCGCCGGTCTCGGCGATCAGCGGGATCGGCCGGCCCTGCGCGTCCAGCCGCCCCGCCACGCCGCGCTGCAGCAGGCGGGCGACTTCGGTCGAGCCGGTGAACATCACGCCCATCACGCGTTCGTCGGCCACCAGGCGCGCGCCGACGGTGTCGCCCGCGCCGGGCAGCAGCTGTACCGCGGCGGCGGGCACGCCGGCCTGGTGCAGCGCCTGCACGGCCAGCGCGGCGACCAGCGGGGTCTGCTCGGCCGGCTTGGCCAGCACCGTGTTGCCGGCCGCCAGCGCGGCGGCGACCTGGCCCATGAAGATGGCGAGCGGGAAGTTCCAGGGGCTGATGCACACCACCGGCCCCAGCGGGCGGTGCGTGGCGTTGTCCAGGTGCTGGCCGGCCTGCGCGGCGTAGTAGCGCAGGAAGTCCACCGCCTCGCGCACCTCGGCTACGCCGTTGGCGCAGGTCTTGCCCGCTTCGCGCATCAAGAGGCCCAGCAGATCGGCCATGCCGGCTTCCAGCAGGTCGGCCGTGCGCAGCAGCAGCGCGGCGCGCTCGGCGGGCGGCGTGGCGGCCCAGGCGGGCAGGGCGGCCTGGGCGGCGGCGATGGCGCTGTCGACGTCGGCGAGCGATGCCTCCTGCACCTGGCCCACGACGTCGGCCAGGCAGGCGGGGTTGCGCAGCGGCACCGGGCCGGCCGCGCCCGCCTGCACCGGCCCGGCGATCATCGGGCCGGCCTGCCAGGTGCGGGTGGCGCTGGCGGCCAGCGCGGCGTTCAGCGCCGTGAGCGTGTGCTCGTTCGACAGGTCGATGCCGGCGGAATTGACCCGTGCCGGGCCGTAGAGCGCTGCCGGCAGCGGAATGCGCGGGTGGTGCAGGCCGGCGCGGCCTTCGCTCGCGGCGGTGGCGTCCACGGTGGCGACCGGGTCGCCCACCAGCGTGGCCAGCGGTAGGGTGGCGTCGGCCACGCGGTTCACGAACGAGGTGTTGGCGCCGTTTTCCAGCAGGCGCCGCACCAGGTAGGCCAGCAGCGTCTCATGCGTGCCCACCGGCGCGTAGATGCGGCACGGCCGGCCCAGGCCGGCGGCGCCCACCACCTGTTCGTAGAGCGGCTCGCCCATGCCGTGCAGGCACTGGAATTCATACTGGCCGGGCTGCCAGGCGGCGGGGTCGGCCAATTGGTAGATGGTGGCCAGCGTCTGCGCGTTGTGCGTGGCGAATTGCGGGTACACCGCGTCGGGCGCGGCCAGCAGCTTGCGGGCGCAGGCGATGTACGACACGTCGGTATGGGCCTTGCGCGTATAGACCGGGTAGTCGGCCAGGCCGTCGACCTGGGCGCGCTTGATCTCGCTGTCCCAGTAGGCGCCCTTGACGAGACGGATCATCAGCCGGTGGCCGCTGCGGCGCGCCAGGTCCACGCAGTAGTCGATCACGAACGGGCAGCGCTTCTGGTAGGCCTGGATGACGAAGCCGATGCCGTTCCAGCCCGCCAGTGCCGGCGCGTGGCAGAGGCGCTCCAGCAGGTCCAGCGACAGCTCGAGGCGGTCGGCTTCCTCCGCGTCGATGTTCAGGCCGATGTCGTAGCCGCGTGCCAGTTCGGTGAGTTGCAGGAGGATGGGATAGAGCTCGTCCATCACCCGGGCGTGCTGCGCGCGGCTGTAGCGCGGGTGCAGGGCCGACAGCTTGATCGAGATGCCGGGGCCGTCATACACGCCCCGCCCGCCGGACGCCCGGCCGATGGCGTGGATGGCCTCGACGTAGGAAGCCAGGTACCGCTTCGCGTCCTGCGCGGTCAGCGCGGCCTCGCCCAGCATGTCGTAGGAATAGCGAAAGCCCTGGGCCTCCAGTGGCTGCGCGTGCACCAGGGCCTGGGCGATGGTCTCGCCCGTGACGAACTGCTCGCCCATCATGCGCATCGCCATGTCCACGCCCTTGCGGATCAGCGGCTCGCCGCCCTTGGCCGTGAGCCGGCGCAGCGAGGCCGTCAGGCCCGTCTCGCTGTGCGTGGCCACCAGCTTGCCGGTCAGCAGCAGGCCCCAGGTGGCGGCGTTGACGAAGAGCGACGGGCTCTTGCCCAGGTGCGGCTCCCAGTCGCCGTGGCTGATCTTGTCGCGGATCAGTGCGTCGCGGGTGGCGGCATCGGGAATGCGCAGCAGCGCCTCGGCCAGGCACATCAGCGCCACACCTTCCTGCGACGAAAGTGCGAACTCCTGCAGCAGCCCCTGCACGATGCCGGCGCGGCCGCCCGCGCTCTTGCGCTCGCGCAGGCCGCCGGCCAGGCGCAGCGCCAGCGCCTGCACGTCGGCCCCCATGGTTTGCGGCAGGCGGGCAGATTCCAGCAGCGGGGCCAGCGCCTCGGGCTCGGGCCGCCGGTAGGCGTCGGTGATGGCCTGGCGCAGTGCCGGGTCGGCAGGACGGGGAGCGAAGGCGGCGGTGGGGTGGGACATGGCAGGCTGCCGGGTTGGAACACGGGCCGGCGCACGCTGGGGCCGGGGATGTGGCGATGATCTGGCTTTACGAGGTGAATAAATCACTGAAAATACCGTAGATCAACGAATCATTCACCAATGCCATCCGCCATGCAGCACGATCTGGACCGCATCGACCGCAAGATCCTGAAGATTCTTCAAGAGGACGGCCGCATCGCCAATCTGAAGCTGGCCGAGGCGGTCGCGCTGTCGCCCACGGCCGTGCTGGCGCGCGTGCAGCGCCTCACCCGCGACGGCTTCATCCTGGGGTATGAAGCACGGCTTGACCCGCTCAAGCTCGGGGCGGGCATGCTCGTCTTCGTCGAGGTCTTGCTGGACCGCACCACGCCCAACGTGTTCGACCAATTCAAGGTCGCCGTGCAGGTGCATCCCGAGATCATGGAATGCCACATGGTGGCCGGTGGGTTCGACTACCTGCTCAAGACCCGCAGCGCCGACATGGCGGCCTACCGCGCCTTTGCCGGCAACGTGCTGTGGCAGTTGCCGGGCGTGCGCGAGACCCGTACCTACGCGGTGATGGAAGAGGTCAAGCACTCCAGCCATCTGCCCATCGCCTGATGCCCGCCCCCCGAGCGATTGCGATGCCGCTGACATGAAATGTGCGTGTTCGCCCTGCACGTTGCAGCACGGGCTCCGCAATAATCACCCTCCGTATCCACCATCGAATCGAGGGAACAGCCATGCGATCCATTCGCCTTGCCGCCGCTGCGTTGCTGGCGGGCCTTTGCAGCCAGGGCGCCCTGGCGGCGTGCTACGTGGTGTATTCGGCCGACAAGCAGGTCATCTACCGCTCGCAGGTCCCGCCGGTCGATCTGTCGCGCCAGCTGCACGAAACGCTGCCCCGCGTGGCGCCGGGCGGCACCATGGTCTTCACGCTCGACACCTATGGCTGCGAGATCGAGATCAACCGCCTGCCGGGCAGCGCCGGCTACAACGCCGTGGGCTACGTGCCCCGTCCGGCCCGCGCCGACCGGGGCTGACGCCCCCGCCCGGCCCGCCACGGCGCCAGGGCGGGTCCGCCCAGGCGGGCGGCCAGCCGCTGCGCGGCCTGAGACAATGGCGGGTTATGAGCGCCCCCAAAGATACCGAAAAAACACGCCGCGCCGAGGTCATCGCAGAGACCTCCGGCGCCTTGCCCACCCCGGGAACCCCCGCGTCCGACCTGCCCGACGGCTGGCTCGAAGTCACCTCCATGGACATGGACGCCCAGGGCGTCGCCCGCAAGCCCGATGGCAAGGTCGTCTTCATCGACGGCGCGCTGACCTCCGAGATCGTCAGCGCCAACACCCACCGCAAGAAGAACAACTGGGAGCAGGCGAGCCTGACCGCCATCCACCGCGAATCGTCGCAGCGGGTGCGCCCGGGCTGCCCGCATTTCGGCCTGCACGCCGGCGCCTGCGGCGGCTGCAAGATGCAGCATCTGCACGTGGGCGCGCAGGTGGCGTCCAAGCAGCGCGTGCTGGAAGACAACCTCTGGCACCTGGGCAAGGTAAAGGCAGAGACCGTGATGCGCCCCATCGAAGGCCCGGCCTGGGGCTACCGCTACCGGGCCCGGCTGGCGGTGCGCCACGTCATCAAGAAGGGCACGGTGCTGGTGGGCTTCCACGAGCGCAAGAGCCGCTACATCGCCGACATGGCCGTCTGCCCCGTGCTGCCGCCGCACGTGAGCGCCATGCTGGTGCCGCTGCGCGCGCTCATCGCGTCGATGGACGCACGCGACACCTGCCCGCAGATCGAGCTGGCCTGCGGCGACGACGTGACCGCGCTGGTGCTGCGGCACCTGGAACCGCTCTCTGAGGCCGACCTGGCCCGCCTGCGCGCCTTCGCCGCCGAGCACGCCGTGCAGTGGTGGCTGCAGGCCAAGGGGCCCGACACCGTCAAGCTGCTGGACGAGGGCGGCGCGCAGCTGTCGTATGCGCTGCCCGACTTCGGCATCACCATGCCCTTCAAGCCGACCGACTTCACGCAGGTGAACCCGCACATCAACCGTGTGCTGGTCTCCAAGGCGCTGCGGCTGCTGGATGCCCGCAAGCACGAGCGCGTGATCGACTGGTTCTGCGGCCTGGGCAACTTCACGCTGCCCATCGCCACGCAGGCGCGCGAGGTGCTGGGCATCGAAGGCAGCGAGACGCTGGTCGCCCGCTCCCGCGAGAATTACCAGCTGAATCAGGCGTCAGCGCCCCAGGGACAAGCGCTGGCTGCTACGGATTTCGTAGCGCGCAATTTGTTCGAGATGACGCCCGAGATGCTGGTGGCCGACGGAACCGCCGACAAGTGGCTGGTCGATCCGCCGCGTGAAGGCGCCTTCGCGCTGGCCAAGGCGCTGGCGGACATCCACCAGGCCCGCATCGGCGCCGAAGACGCCGCGCCCCTGCCGGCGGCGGCGCAAGGCTGGACGCCGCCGCAGCGCATCGTCTACGTGAGCTGCAACCCGGCCACGCTGGCGCGCGACGCCGGCCTGCTGGTGCACCTGGCGGGCTACCGCTGCGTGGCGGCGGGCGTGGTCAACATGTTCCCGCACACGGCGCACGTCGAAAGCATGGCGGTGTTCGAGCGGGCTTGACGGGCATCGAGGGGCGCGGCGCCGCGGGGGCAGGGCGGGCATGCGCCCAGGCTGCGGCGAGCTCCTGGTTTCGAAGCATTTCAGGGCGCGGCGCTTGGATTTTTGGGCGCCTTCAGCTATGAAAAATATAGCAAGCAGCGGGGCGAGGCTACGCACACGGCCACGCATCAGCTGCGCGTACGGGCGGTGGCGTCGCCCGACCGGCTGCCCGCACCTTCGCCGTCCGCCGAGCGCTTTGCGGGCGTGGCGGGCTTGTCCTCCACCTTGCCCAGCACCGAGGGCGTACCCTCGATCTTGTTCTCGCGCATGTAGCCGTCCATCTCCTTCCAGCCCGCGAAGACCAGCGCCTTGGGCGCCTTGGGGTTCAGGGCGAAGCAGTCCTCCAGCCCGCGCATCGCATGCCGGCACGCGCCGCCGACCGCCTTGGCTTCGGATTCCTTGGCGACGGTGCGCGGATCCGGCCCCAGGCCCGGAATCTCACAGCCGGAGAGCAAGGGCAGAACCAGTACCGAGGCCAGCCAGCAGCGGCGAGCGGAGGCGTGCAGGGCGTGCATGGCGTGCAAGAAGTGCGGGAGGGCTGTCATGTGCTTAGCTTATCGGCAGCGGCGCGGCCAAGTTGAGCCCCCGGTGAACGCGGCGCCTATCGGACGGGCATGAAAAAGGCCTCCGAAGAGGCCTTGGGGTGTCGATTCACCACCTGCGGTGGCGCCGGTGGACGCGCTTACTCGCGCTCGCCGCCCATGATGCCCAGCAGGGCCAGCAGGCTCTGGAACACGTTGAAGATGTCCAGGTACAGGGCCAGCGTCGCGCTGATGTAGTTGGTTTCGCCGCCGTCCAGGATCTGCTTCAAGTCGTACAGCATGTAGGCGCTGAAGATGCCGATGGCGGCGACCGAGATCGCCATCATGCCGGCCGAGGAGCCCACGAACACGTTGATGACCGCGCCGACCATCAGCACCATGGCGCCGACGAACAGCCACTTGCCCATGCCCGACAGGTCGCGCTTGATCACGCTGGCCAGGCTGGCCATGACGAAGAAGACGCCCGCCGTGCCGGCGAAGGCCGTCATGATGAGCTCGGCACCATTGGAAAAGCCCAGCACCATGCCGATGAGGCGCGAGAGCATGAGGCCCATGAAGAAGGTGAAGGCCAGCAGCACCGGCACGCCGGCCGCCGAGCGCTTGGTCTTCTCGATCGCGTACATGAAGGCAAACGCGCCGCCCAGGAACACGATCAGGCCCACGCCGCCGCGCAGCGACTGGGTGATGCCCGTGGCCACGCCCACCCACGCGCCCAACACGGTGGGCAGCAGGCTCAAGGCCAGCAGCCAGTAGGTATTGCGCAGCACCTTGTGGCGCTGCTCCTGCGAAATGCCGTAGCCCGCAGTGCCGATTGAGGTGACTTCGGTGTTCATGATGTCGATTCTCCTGAGTGCCCGCAGGGTGCGGGTCTTCAAATTCTAGGTGCGGCATGAAAAACGCATTGCAATACCCGCGCTCCATCCCGTACTTTGCCTTGAGAAGGCGGGCGGGCAGCGGAGGCAGGGCGCATCCCGTGCGTATCCCGTACTTTTGGGATGCATTGTTTTGCCCTTGGCACAAGCGCGCAGGTCGGGCAGGCCGCTATGCTCTGCGGCTACTCCTTTTCATTCCTTCACTCACCCGCCGGACGGCATCGCCATGAAGACCAAACCCGAACTCGAACTCGCCGACGTCAAGAAGATCGCCGCCGCCGCGGAAGCGGAGGCCGTCAAGAACCAGTGGGCCGTGACCATCGCCATCGTGGACGACGGCGGCCATCTGCTCTGGATGCAGCGCCTGGACGGTGCCGCGGCCATCTCCTCGCTGATCGGCCCGGCCAAGGCGCGCACGGCTGCCCTGGGCCGCCGCGAGAGCAAGGTGTATGAAGACGTCATCAACGGCGGGCGCACGGCCTTCCTGACGGCGCCGGGCGTGGACGGCCTGCTGGAAGGCGGCGTGCCGATCATGAAGGACGGCCAGTGCCTGGGCGCCGTGGGCGTGAGCGGCGTGAAGTCCACCGAGGACGCGCAGATCGCGCGTGCCGGCATCGCCGCGCTGGGGCTGTGACACCGGATCGACGTAGTTTGCTATCGATTCGATAGCATATTGCGCTGGATTCGCAAGGTCGCCGCGCCGAAAACGCCGTGATTCACCCTTGTGGCCCGTCCCGACAAAAAAACCGGCTTGAAGCCGGTTTTTTGTTGTCTGCGCCACTGCGGCGGGGTTTAGCGGGGGCGGCGAAAGAAAAAACGCCTGGCTACGCGAGCGGTGAGCCCGTTGGCTGGCTAAAACGACCCTTCGAATCCGCTTGCCGCGAATCCTGGAGTCGCCCCACGATGAAAACGTCGGTGTCCGGGCGCAGCACGGTGCCTGTGTGCCGGCGGCCGGGCCACGCTGCCTACTTGGTCAGGATGAGCTTGCCGAGCTTGGTGGCCTGCAGGCGGTACACCGAGCCGTTGTGGCTGATCGACACCGTCTTCTGGCCCTGCAGCAGCGCGCTGCTGTCCACCGAGTGCGCCGCGCCGGCGGCAGGCCGGGCTGCGGCGCCCGAATCGCTGGAGCCGCGCACATTGAACGGCTGGCCGGCGAAGAAGGAAGAAGCGGAGGGAGCGGTCAGGGTGGCTTGCATGCGAAGTCCTCGTTGCGTTGCGATTGAGTTAATGATAACCATTCGCAATTGATAGTCAAGCGGCGCGCTGGAGAATTCGTAAGAAAGTGAGTCGCTCCAGGGCCTGGGAGGGCTCGGGGCCGTGGCGATGGGCCGTGGAGCGAAGGAGCGGGGTGCTCGTGCCGCGCAGGGGGCGGCCGAGCAGGGGATGCACTGTCGGAAAGGTGCCACGGCCGACGCGGTCAGCACTGCACGGTGGCGGCGGTGGCGGCGGTGACTAAGGCTGCGGTTCGGTCACGAAGCCGATCTTGCGCACGCCGGCCCGTTGCGCGGCCGACATCGCCTGGGCCACGCGCTCGTAACGCACGTCCTTGTCGCCGCGGATGTGCAGGTCGGGCTGCGGGTCCTTGGCGGCTTCGGCTTTCAGGCGGGGCTCGAGTTCGTCGTCGCCGATGGTGGTCTCGTTCCAGTGGTACTTGCCGTCGGCGGTGACCGAGAGGCGGATCGTCTCCGGCTTGATGTCCTCGCGCTGGTTGGAGGCGCGCGGCAGGTCCACCGGCACGGCGTGCTTCATGACCGGCACGGTGATGATGAAGATGATGAGCAGCACCAGCATGACGTCCACCAGCGGCGTCATGTTGATCTCGTTCATCACTTCATCGGCGTCGTCTTGCGTTCCGAAGGCCATGGCGCATCAACCCTTCTTGATCGGCAGCACCTTGGCCTGCTCGCCGGGCGCGCTCACGCGGGCGCCGGTGACGAAGTAGGCGTGCAGGTCGTGCGCGAAGCTGTTCAGGTTGTTCAGGATCGACTTGTTGCCGCGCACCAGGGCGTTGTAGCCCAGCACGGCAGGGATGGCCACCGCCAGGCCCAGGGCCGTCATGATCAGCGCTTCGCCGATGGGGCCGGCCACCTTGTCGATGGTGGACTGGCCCGACGTGCCGATGGCCACCAGCGCGTGGTAGATGCCCCAGACGGTGCCGAAGAGGCCGATGAACGGGGCGGTGGAGCCCACCGAGGCCAGGATGGCCAGGCCCGACTGCAGGCGGGCGGTGAATTCGTCGATGCAGTTGCGCAGGCTGCGCGTCACCCAGTCGCTCACATCCAGGCTGTCGTGCAGATGGGCCTTGGTGTTGCGGTGGTGCGCGGTGGCCTCGCGGCCTTCCAGCGCCAGGTGGCGGAACGGGTTGGCGTTGTCGTTGCCCAGCTTTTCCATGCCGGCGGCGAAGTCTTCGCTGTGCCAGAAGTCACGCGCCATGCGGGCGTGCTTCTTGAATTTGACGATGTCCAGCGCCTTGATGAGGATGACGATCCAAGAGGCCAGCGACATGCCCAGCAGCAACACCGCCACGGCGCGCGTGACGAAGTCGCCCTGAATCCAGACGTTGGCGATGCCGAATTGCGATTCCATGAAAACTCCTGATGATTATTCGAGAACAAAATTGACGGGGACCAGGTTCCACATGGTCTCGGGCACGCCGTTGCGCTTCCCGGGCACGAACCGCCAGCGCATCACGGCTTCCTGGGCCTGGCGGTCCAGCCGGTCGAAGCCGCTGGACTTGTTGACTTCCACCTTCTGGGGCAGGCCGTCGGTGCCGATCAGCACTCGCAGTACGACCTTGCCCTGCTCGCCCAGCCGCTTGCTGATGGCCGGGTAGGTGGGCTTCGGATTGTTCAGATAGGCCGCGTCGCTCGAGGGCATCTCGATCTTCGGAGGCGCAGGGGGCGCGGGCGGGGCCGGCGCTGGCGCGGGTGGCGCCACTGGCGCCTGGATGGGCGGCGCGGGCGGTTGCGGCTCGACCGTGCCGGTGGGCGCGTTCGGCGCAGGCGTGGGGTCTGCGATGGCCACCGGCATGGGCGCCGGCCGCGGTGCGGGCGCCGGCGGGCGGGGCGCGGGCTTGGGTGGCGGCGGGGGCGCCGGCTTGGGCGGTGGTGGCACGGGAGGCGCGGGCGGGGTGGGGGGCGCGGGCGGTGTGATGAATTCGCTCAGCACTTCGGCGGGCACGATCACCTCGGCGGCGCGGCGCAGCAGGCCGGATTGCAGCGCCCACAAACCCGCCACGTGCAGCAACACCACCGAACCGGCGATGACCGCGTTGCGGCTCAAGCCCCCGGAGGAGCCGTATCGATCGAACTGGGACATAGAAATGCATGCAGCCGGCTGCGCCATCACGGCGCGCCGACGGCCTGGAAGGCCAGGTTATTTACGGAGAATCCACCAGACCGAGCCGACCACGAGGATCAGGCTGCCAGCGAGTGTGGAGAGGAATTCCATGCTTTGCTTTCCGTGATGGATTTGGCAAGCTGGATCGTCTGCGTCGTCTCGTTGTGCAAGGCGGCGACCGGGTACGACACACCGCACTGCGCCACCACGGCGCGGGCGCAGTCTTCGCATCGGCCGCACTGCGTGGCGACACCCAATTCGAACTGGATCTCGTCGAAGCTCATGCCCGCGTGCGCATGGCGTGCAATTTCGCGGTCCGAAACACGGCGGCAAACACAGACGATCATGGGGCAGGCAGTGGTGGCTGGCTGTTGAAGATGAAGCCATTATAAATGCGAATTCATCGCATTTGCAATTTCTATCGTCGCCGAAGGGTAAGGCGACGTAAAAAGTGGACGGCTGCGATTCCCCCTGTGCCCCATGTCCAGGCCGCACCCCACGCCCCGGCGACATCGGCCAGACGCAAAAAAACCGGCGCTTGGGCCGGTTTCTTCGCGAGGCGTTCGCCAGGGTGTGCGCGTTACTTGACGTGCTTGCCGATCAGGCCTGCCATCTCGAACATCGAGACCTGGGGCTTGCCGAACACTTCCTTGAGCTTGGCATCGGCGTTGATCATGCGCTTGTTGGAAGCGTCCTGCAGGTTGTTGGCCTTGATGTAGACCCACAGCTTGCTGATGACTTCGGTGCGCGGCAGGGGGGTGGAGCCGACCACGGCAGCCAGAGCGGGGCTGGGGGTCAGGGCCTTCATGAATGCGGCGTTGGGGGTGCGCTTCTTAGCGGGGGCGGCAGCCTTGGCTTCGGAGGCCGGCGCTTTTTTTGCAGTTGCCATGTTGGGTTTTCCTTGTTGGAAGTGAAATACGTTACCAGCGAAAACCTGCTTCCCACTGGCTGTGGCGATGCTAATAGGAAAAAAACGCGAATCCAAGGTGAGAAACTTTTTTTTGCCTCCAGATGTTGCGCTGCCGCGGGGTGGCTCTCGGCACTGCCACACGGCCGGGCCGACGCTCCTGGCTCATCCCTGGCGGCCCCTGCGGGCCAGCAAAATCACCAGCACGGCCGCCAGGATCACGCCGCAGGCCAGCCATTCGCGCGGGCTCACGGCCTCGCCGGCCACCACGCTGCCCAGCAGCAGCGCGATCAGCGGGTTGACGAACGCATAGCTGGACGCCAGGGCCGGGCTGGCATGGCGCAGCAGATAGAGGTAGGCGCTGAAGGCCACCAGGGAGCCCAGCACCACCAGATAGAGCCATGCGGCAGCGGCGGCCGGCTGCGGCGGCCAGCTCGGCCGCTCCCCCAGGGCCCCGGACACCGCCAGCAGAACGAGGCCACCGCAGAGCATTTCGCTGGCGAAGCCCGCCGCGCCGGGTGCGAGCGGGCAGCGCGTGGTCGACAGCACCGACCCCAGCGACCAGGCCGCCGTGGCGGCCAGGATGCACACCAGGCTGAGCGGAGACGCGGCAAAGCTCGCGCCTCGCACCAGCAGCAGCACGCCGGCCAGCCCTAGCGCCATGCCGAGGCACTCGCCCGCGGACGGCCGCCGACCCCACAGCAGCCCCCAGCCGCAGATCATCATCGGCACCACCGCGATGCACGCCGCGATCAGGCCGGAGCCGATGGCCACGCTGGCCTGCGCCGTCAGGCCCATGCCGGCGCCGAGCATCAGGGTGCCGATGACGGCCGCGTGCGCCCATTGCCGCGCCGTGGGCAGGTCAGGCCCTGACCGGCCGGCGCCCGGCCGCACCCGGCGCCACACCACCCAGCCCATCAACAGCAGGCCCGCGACGAGAAAGCGCGAGCCCATCTGGAAGAAGGGCGGAAAGCTCACCAGCGCGACCCGTATCGCCAGGTAGGTGGAACCCCAGACGAGGTAGCAAGCCAGGAGCGCGAGCAGGACGGGGGCCGGCAGCGTCGGCGCGAGCCAGCGCGCGGGGTGATGGGACCAGGTGTTCATGCCGGAAATGCTACGGACGGGCGCGCCGCCCGGCCATGCCGCTTTCAAGGTTGAATCGCACCATTGCCTTGCAATTGCTGGTTCAATGGGGCGATGACCGAAACATTCGATATGGATGCCCACGACGGCCGCATACTGGCCGAATTGCAGGCCGACGGCCGCCTGAGCATGGCCGAGCTGGGCCGCCGGGTGCACCTCAGCCAGCCGGCCGTCACCGAACGGGTGCGCAAGCTGGAGGCGGCCGGTGTCATCCTGGGCTACGGGGCGCGGGTGGACCACGAGCGGCTGGGCTACGGCATCCGTGCGCTGGTGCGGGTCGGGCGGGCCGAATACGCACGGGTGGTGAAGCTCATCGAGAACACGCCCGAGGTGCTGAATGCCTTCAACGTCACCGGGGAAGACAGCTGGATCCTCGAGATCGCCGTCATCGATGTGAGCCACCTGGATGCGGTGGTCACCGGGTTCTGCCTGCTCGCCCAGACGTCCACCTGCATCGTGCTGAACGCCGCAAGGGAACATGCGCCGCTGCTGCCGGCGCGCCGGGAGGCCATCCGGCCGCCCATCCGCAAGGTGACGGGCCGCTAGTTGCCTTCGGGGGCAGGGGGCGCGGCCGGCGTGCGTCCACGGCGCACGGGCAGGGTGGCCAGCACCACGCTCGCCAGCGCGATGCCGAAGGCCACCATCTGCATGGGGGTCATGCGCTCGCCCAGCACCAGCACGCCCACCAGCGTGGCGCTGACCGGCAGCAGTACGGTGAAGATCCCGCCCTGCGCGGCGGGCACCGCCTTCAGGCCGGTCATCCACAGCCAGACGCTCCACACGCAGGCGGCCAGCGCATAGAACACCAGCAGCAGCCAGGTGCCCGCGCCCACGGCGCCGAAGTCGAAGTGCCAGGCGGCATGGAGGCCGAAAGGGGTGGCGATGAGGAAACCCCACAGATTGATGAGCGAGGTGATGCGCCGGGGGCCGAGCGTGCCGGTCAGCTTCTTGCCGATGACCGAGTACGCGGCTTCGCACAGCGACGCGGCGACCAGCAGCGCATAGCCCAGCCACACCAGATTGTGGGTGTTTTGAGGCTCCAGCGCTGATGATACGGGCGCATGATGCTCTGGTTTTGATAGCGAGAAGAGCAGGATGCCCGCCACCGCCATCGCGACGGAAAGCCAGGTGCGGAGCGCCACCCGCTCGCGCAGGAACACCCAGCTCATCACTGCCACCGCCGCGGGGATGGACGACATGATCACGCCCGCCGACGTGGCGCTCGTCATGCTGACGCCGTAGATCATGCATACCGTGAACAGGAAGTTGCCCAGCAGCGACTGAAGGAAC
This sequence comes from Acidovorax sp. FG27, assembly GCF_040365715.1. NCBI lineage: Bacteria > Pseudomonadati > Pseudomonadota > Betaproteobacteria > Burkholderiales > Comamonadaceae > Acidovorax > Acidovorax sp. FG27. The sequence continues at coordinate 572,834 of NZ_BAABVY010000009.1, read as the reverse complement.
AGCAGCCCGATGGTGTGGGCGGGCAGCGGCGCCTCGGCCGCCGGCTTGCGCAGCCAGTGAAGCATGGCGACGCCGCCGATGCCGAACCGCATCCACGCCAGCAGGAACACCGGAAAGGCCGCTGCCAGCGGCTTGGAAAGCGCGACGTAGCTGCCCACCAGGGACATGCTGAGTGCGAGGCAGAGATAGGCGACAGGGCGGCTGGGCGTATTCACTAGACTGCGGCACGAATCATTGGAGATCCGATCATGCCCCACGAATCCACCGATCAGCCGGCGCCGTTGCGCCACGTCTTCGTCTACGGCACGCTGCGGCGCGGCGGCAGCAACGACATCACCCGCCTGCGGCCCGCCGCCCGCTACGTGGGCACGGCCCGGCTGCGCGGCGCGCTCTACGGGCTCGGCCCCTATCCGGGCATGCGCCTGGACGGCCACGGCGACGACGATCCGCCGGTGATCGGCGAGGTGTACGCCGTCAGTGCGGAGCTCGAGCGCCAACTGGACGTGATCGAGGGCCTGCGGCTGGACGTGCCCGCGCAGGACCTGGATGAATATGCCAAGCGCGACGTAGTGGTGGAAGTCGGTGGCCAGCCGATTCCGTGCTTCATGTACGAGATCCATCCCCGGTTCGCCAACGATACGGCGCGGCTGCTGCACGGAGACTGGTTCCAGGTCGTGCAGCCGCTGGGCGGGTCCATCGAGGTCGAGCTTCCAGCGACGTAAACGCACTTCCACGATGTGAAATAGAGCCATGCCGCGCTGCACAAAAATTTCTTGATATGAGAAATCATTTTTCACATGGAAAAATTTTGTGACTAAGCCGTTGATTGCAAAGGACAATATTTCACTCTTCTATAAGACATAAGAGCTTGCGCAGGTCTTATAGAAGACTTAAAGTTGATTCCAAGGGCCAGTCGCCCGATGTGTCCGCAACTTCCCTTTCTGGAGAGAACCATGCCCCAATCGCTGAATGCCCAACTGAGCCGTGAACAACAGATCGCAGCCCTCGAACTCGACTGGGCGCAAAACCCGCGCTGGAAGGGCGTGAAGCGCAATTACTCCGCCGCCGACGTGGTGCGCCTGCGCGGCAGCGTGCAGCCCGAGCACACCTACGCCCAGCGCGGCGCTGAAAAGCTGTGGGACAAGATCAACGGCGGCGCCAAGAAGGGCTACGTGAACGCGTTTGGCGCCATTTCCGCCGGCCAGGCCATGCAGCAGGCCAAGGCTGGCCTCGAAGCCGTGTACCTGTCGGGCTGGCAGGTGGCGGCCGACGGCAACACGTCTGAAACCATGTACCCCGACCAGTCGCTCTACGCCTACGACTCGGTGCCCACCATGGTCCGCCGCATCAACAACACCTTCAAGCGTGCCGACGAGATCCAGTGGGGCCGGGACGTGAACCCGGGCGACAAGGAATTCATCGACTACTTCCTGCCGATCGTGGCCGATGCGGAAGCCGGGTTCGGCGGCGTGCTCAACGCCTTCGAACTGATGAAGAACATGATCGCCGCCGGTGCTGCAGGCGTTCACTTCGAAGACCAGCTCGCCGCCGTCAAGAAGTGCGGCCACATGGGCGGCAAGGTGCTGGTGCCCACGCAGGAAGCCATCGAAAAGCTGATGGCGGCCCGCTTCGCCGCCGACACCATGGGCGTGCCCACCATCATCCTGGCACGCACCGATGCGGAAGCCGCCAACCTCATCACCTCCGACCATGATGCGAACGACAAGCCGTTCCTGACCGGCGAGCGCACGCAGGAGGGCTTCTACCGCGTCAAGAACGGTCTGGAGCAAGCCATCAGCCGCGGCGTCGCCTACGCCCCCTACGCCGATCTGGTGTGGTGCGAAACCGGCGTGCCGGACATCGGCTTCGCCCGCGAGTTCGCGCAGGCCGTGCACGCCGCCTGCCCGGGCAAGCTGCTGAGCTACAACTGCTCGCCCTCCTTCAACTGGAAGAAGAACCTCAACGAAAAGCAGATCGCCTCGTTCCAGGAAGACCTGTCCGCCCTGGGCTACAAGTACCAGTTCATCACGCTGGCCGGCATCCACATCAACTGGTACAACACCTTCCAGTTCGCCCACGCCTATGCCCGTGGTGAAGGCATGAAGCACTACACCGAGATGGTGCAGGAGCCTGAATTCGCGGCGCGCGAGAAGGGCTACACCTTCGTGTCGCACCAGCAGGAAGTGGGCGCCGGCTACTTCGACGACGTCACCACCGTGATCCAGGGCGGCTCCTCCAGCGTGAAGGCGCTGACGGGCTCCACCGAAGAAGAGCAGTTCCACTGATCTGCCCACTCGAAGGCGGCCCCGGGGCCGTCCTTGCCCACGAAGCCCGGCCAGTGCCGGGCTTTGTCGTTCCTGGGCGGCGCCGCGCCGGTCGCGGCCAGGCCGGCGGCGGGACGGGTTAAAATCACCGGATCTCAACGCACAAGGGCGAGAAAGGCAATCTGGTTATGACACCGCGAACTACTTCGGAGCCATCCACCGGCCTGTAAAGGCTGGACGTTCGCGCCTGCACACCTTCTTGCTGCACCCCCATCCAAAAGCGCGGACTTGTGTTCCGCGCTTTTTGTTTTTGGGCATGGCGCGGGCTCTTCCGGATGAATGGACGAACAGGATTTTTGAATGATTCAGATCACGCTTCCCGACAACTCCCAGCGCGAATTCCCCGGCCCGGTCACGGTGTCCGAAGTCGCCCGCTCCATCGGCCCGGGCCTGGCCAAGATCATGGTGGCCGGCAAGGTGGACGGCAAGCTGGTGGATGCCAGCGACCTCATCGACCACGATGCGCGCCTGCAGATCATCACGCCGCGCGACCAGGAAGGCGTGGACATCATCCGCCACTCCTGCGCGCACCTGGTGGGGCATGCCGTCAAGCAGCTCTACCCGTCCGCCCGCATGGTGATCGGCCCGGTCATCGAAGAGGGCTTCTACTACGACATCGCCTTCGAGCGGCCTTTCACGCCCGAAGACATGGCCGCCATCGAGCAGCGCATGAAGGAGCTGATCGCGCTCGACTACGACGTCATCAAGAAGATGACGCCGCGTGCGGAGGTGATCGAGGTCTTCAAGGCGCGCGGCGAGGAATACAAGCTGCGGCTCATCGAAGACATGCCCGATGAGAAGGCCATGGGCCTTTACTACCATCAGGAATACGTGGACATGTGCCGTGGCCCGCACGTGCCGAACACGCGCTTTCTGAAGGCGTTCAAGCTCACCCGCGTGTCGGGCGCGTACTGGCGCGGCGATGCGAAGAACGAGCAGCTGCAGCGCATCTACGGCACCGCCTGGGCCGACAAGAAGGACCTCGACGCCTACATCCAGCGCATCGAAGAGGCCGAGAAGCGCGACCACCGCAAGCTCGGCCGCGAGCTCGACCTGTTCCACATCGACGAGTATTCGCCGGGCACCGTGTTCTGGCACCCCAAAGGCTGGACGGTGTGGCAGGGCGTGGAGCAGTACATGCGCCAGGTCTACCGCGACAACGGCTACCAGGAGGTGAAGGGCCCCCAGATCCTCGACAAGCACCTGTGGGAGAAGACGGGCCACTGGGACAAGTACCGCGAGAACATGTTCACGACGGAGAGCGAGAAGCACGACTACGCGCTCAAGCCGATGAACTGCCCGGGCCACATCCTGATCTTCAACCAGGGTGTCAAGAGCTACCGCGACCTGCCGCTGCGCTTCGGGGAATTCGGCCAGTGCCACCGCAACGAGCCCACCGGCGGCCTGCACGGCATCATGCGCGTGCGCGCCTTCACGCAGGACGACGGCCACATCTTCTGCACCGAAGACCAGATCCAGCAGGAGTGCATCAACTTCACTGCGCTGCTGCAGAAGGTCTACAAGGACTTCGGCTTTACCGACATCATCTACAAGGTGGCCACGCGTCCCGCAAAGCGCATTGGTTCGGAAGAAAGCTGGGACAAGGCCGAGAACGCGCTCATCGAAAGCCTGAAGGCTTCGGGCTGCGACTACCAGATCGCCGTGGGCGACGGCGCCTTCTACGGCCCGAAGCTCGAATACACGCTGCGCGACGCTATCGGCCGCCACTGGCAGTGCGGCACGATCCAGGTCGATCCGTCGATGCCCGAGCGCCTGGGCGCCGAGTACGTCGGTGAAGACGGCGCGCGCCACACCCCCATCGTGCTGCACCGCGCGATCGTCGGCAGCCTGGAACGATTCATCGGCATCCTGATCGAACAGCACGCTGGCGCGCTGCCCACATGGCTGGCGCCGGTGCAGGTCGCCGTGCTCAACATCACCGGCGCGCAGGACGAATACTGTCGCGAAATTGCCGCAAAGCTGCAAAAATCATTGCCGAATCAAGGCCTTAGAGTGGTGACCGATCTGCGTAACGAAAAGATCACGTATAAAATACGAGAGCATTCGTTGCAAAAGCTGCCTTACATCCTCGTCGCAGGCGAGAAAGAAAAGGCAGCCGGCGCCGTCGCAGTGCGCGCCCGAGGCAATCGAGACCTCGGTGTGATGTCTCTCGAAGCGTTCGTCGCGCTCATCGCAGAAGACATTGCCTCTAAAGCCTGATTTGGTTGAAAACATGCTTTAGCCCGCGTGGACAGTGCGGCATTAGCTACTATTTTTGTAGCATCTTGATTGAAGGAATAGAGCCATCGCTACTGAATTTCGTGATCGTCGCCACCGCGAAGAGCGCAAGCACCGCCTGAACCGGGAAATCATGGCCCCCGAGGTCCGCCTCTCGGGTCCTGACAATGAGCCATTGGGCGTCGTGAGCCTCATGGAAGCTCTGCGCATGGCGGGCGAGTTGGATGTGGACCTGGTGGAGATTGCCGCCACGGCCAGCCCCCCCGTTTGCCGTCTCATGGACTACGGCAAGTTCAAGTACCTTGAACAGAAGCGCGCGGCGGAGGCCAAGGCCAAGCAGACGGTCATCGAAATCAAGGAAGTGAAGTTCCGTCCCGGTACCGACGACGGCGACTACAACATCAAGATGCGCAACATCCGCCGCTTCCTGGCGGAAGGCGACAAGTGCAAGATCACCCTGCGCTTCCGTGGGCGGGAAATCACCCACCAGGAGCTGGGTCTGGCCCTGTTGAACCGCATTCGCGACGATCTGGGTGATTCGATCCTGGTGGAGCAATTCCCCAAGCTCGAAGGGCGCCAGATGATCATGATGATCGCGCCGGGTCGCAAGAAGCCCGCAGCGGCCAAGCCTGCGGGCGAGACCGCGGGCAGCGCCGCTCCGGCGGCCTGACAGGGCGGGGCGGGCCGATCGGTCCGCCAGAAGGGTCTTGAAGAATGTGCGGCATGGGGCCTTCCAGGTCCCGTGCGGCATGAGACGGCGTGAAAGCGCCGTCGCGCAGCGCAGCAATGCCGCTGCTTAAAAGTGGCTCGGGGCCAACAAGTTTGCGAATCGGTTTGCAAACGCCTCACGAGCACAAAGAAGAAGGAGCATTCACATGCCCAAAATGAAGACCAAGAGCAGCGCGAAAAAGCGTTTCCGCGTTCGTCCCGGTGGCACCGTCAAGCGCGGTCAAGCCTTCAAGCGTCACATCTTGACCAAGAAGACCACCAAGAACAAGCGCCATCTGCGTGGTGCGGTTGCTGTGCACGAGACCAACATGGGCTCGATTTCACAGATGCTGCCCGGCATGGGCGTTTAATTTACTGACGAACAAGGAGTACTCACATGCCTCGCGTCAAACGTGGTGTAACGGCCCGTGCCCGTCACAAGAAAGTTCTAGCCCTCGCCAAGGGTTTCCGTGGTCGCCGCGGTAATGTCTTCCGCATCGCCAAGCAGGCGGTGATGAAGGCTGGGCAATATGCCTACCGTGACCGCCGCACCAAGAAGCGCGTGTTCCGCCAACTGTGGATCGCCCGTATCAACGCCGCTTCGCGCGAACTGGGCCTGACCTACAGCCAGTTCACGAACGGCCTGAAGAAGGCTTCCATCGAGATCGACCGCAAGATGCTGGCCGACCTCGCGGTGCACGACAAGGCTGCCTTCGGCAGCATCGTGGAACAAGTCAAGGCCAAGCTGGCTGCTTGAGTTCACGGTCGATTGCTATTGAGTAGATAGCAGTCTGCGCACTAACAACAAGGGCTAGAGCTTGAAAAGGCACTAGCCCTTGTTTATTTTCATGAGTCGATATGAACGAGCTGGATTCCCTGGTCGAAAGCGCGCGGCAACTGTTCGCGCAAAGCACAACCCCTGCTGATCTGGAAAACGCCAAGGCGCAGTTTCTGGGCAAGTCCGGCCGCCTGACCGAACTCATGAAAGGCATGGCGCAGCTGACGGTGGAAGAAAAGAAATCGCGCGGCGCTGCGATCAATCTGGCTAAGCAGGCCGTTGAAGCGGCGTTGACCGACCGCCGCCAGGCGCTCGCCGATGCGGAACTGCAGCTGCAGCTCAAGGCCGAGGCGCTGGATGTCTCCCTGCCAGGACGCCAGCGGGGCCGGGGCGGCCTGCACCCCGTGTCGCTCACGCTCGAGCGCATCGAGCAGATCTTCGGCTCCATGGGTTTCGAGGTGGCGGAAGGCCCCGAGATCGAGACCGACTGGTTCAACTTCACTGCGCTCAACACGCCGCAGGACCACCCGGCGCGTTCCATGCACGACACGTTCTACGTGGAAGGCGGCACCCCCGATGCGCCGCATCTGCTGCGCACCCACACCAGTCCCATGCAGGTGCGCCACGCGGTGCAGCACGTCAAGCGCCACCGCGAGAGGATCGACGCGGGGCAGGGCATGCCCGAGATCCGCGTCATCGCGCCCGGCCGCACCTACCGCGTCGACAGCGACGCGACCCATTCCCCGATGTTCCACCAGTGCGAAGGCCTGTGGATCGGCGAGAACGTGAGCTTCAAGGACCTGAAGGTCGTGTTCACGGCCTTCTGCCGCACATTCTTCGAGAGCGACGACCTGGTGCTGCGCTTTCGCCCCAGCTTTTTCCCGTTTACCGAGCCCAGCGCCGAGATCGACATCCAGTTCCAGAGCGGCCCGCTGGCCGGCCGCTGGCTGGAAGTGGCGGGCTCCGGCCAGGTGCACCCGAACGTGGTGCGCAACATGGGCCTGGATCCCGAGACCTATATCGGCTTCGCTTTCGGCATGGGCCCGGACCGGCTGACCATGCTGCGCTACGGCGTCAACGATCTGCGCCTGTTCTTCGACGGCGACGTCCGCTTCCTCACGCAGTTCCAGTGAAGCGTGCCGGCATGAGGCCGGCAAGCCGGGGCTGCGTGGCGGCCCGACCATCGATCGAATCTAGAGAATCCGAAAATGCAATTTCCAGAATCCTGGCTGCGCGAGTTCTGCAACCCGCCGCTGACCACCGCCGAACTGGCCGAAACGCTGACCATGGCCGGTCTCGAAGTGGAAGAGCTGCGCCCCGTGGCGCCGGCGTTCACGCGCATCGTCGTCGGCGAGATCAAGGAGGCCGTGCAGCACCCCAATGCCGACCGCCTGCGCGTCTGCCAGGTCGACGTCGGCCAGGACGCGCTGCTGAACATCGTCTGCGGCGCGCCGAATGCCCGCGTCGGCATCAAGGTGCCGTGCGCCCTGGTCGGGGCCGAGCTGCCGCCGGGTGAAGACGGCAAGCCTTTCGTCATCAAGCTCGGCAAGCTGCGCGGCGTCGAAAGCCAGGGCATGCTGTGCTCGGCCAAGGAGCTGCAGCTGGCCGACGATCACGGCGGCCTGCTCGAGCTGGCCGACGATGCGGTGCCTGGCCGCGACATCCGCGAGCAGCTCGACCTGGACGACACGCTCTTCACCCTGAAACTCACGCCCAACCTGGCCCACGCACTGAGCGTGTACGGCATCGCGCGCGAGCTGTCGGCGTTGACGGGCGCACCGTTGAAGTCGCCCGAGATCGCTCCCGTGGCGACCTCATTGGACGAGCGCCTTCCCGTGAAGGTGGTGAATGCCGATCTGTGCGGGCGGTTCTCCGGCCGCATCGTGCGCAACGTCAATACGCGAGTGGCGACGCCGCAATGGATGGTCGACCGGCTGGCCCGCTGCGGGCAGCGCAGCGTGTCGCCGCTGGTGGACATCTCCAACTACGTGATGTTCGAGCTGGGGCGGCCGTCCCACATCTTCGATCTGGACAAGATCGACGGCGGCCTGGAGGTGCGCTGGGGGCGCGAGGGTGAGCAGCTGAAATTGCTCAACGGCAACACGGTGACCGTGGATGCCACCGTGGGCGTCATCGCGGACCGCCAGGCCGTCGAATCGCTGGCCGGCATCATGGGCGGCGACGCCACGGCGGTGTCGGACGACACGCGCCACATCTATGTCGAAGCCGCCTTCTGGTGGCCCAAGGCGGTGGCCGGTCGGTCGCGCCGGTTCAATTTCTCGACCGATGCGGGGCACCGCTTCGAGCGCGGCGTGGATCCGCAGAACACGGTGGAGCACATCGAGCGCATCACGCAACTGGTGCTGGACATCTGCGGCACGTCCGAGACCACGTGCGGGCCGGTGGACGATCAGGTGCTGGACGTGCCGCAGCCCAGGCAGGTCACCCTGCGGGTGGCGCGCGCCGCCAAGGTCATCGGCATGCCGCTCGCGCAGGGCCAGTGCGTGGATGCCTTGCAGCGCCTGGGCCTGGAGGTCACGGCGCAAGACGGCGTGCTGCAGGTGGTCGCGCCCTCCTATCGCTTCGATATCAACATCGAGGAAGACCTGATCGAGGAAGTCGCGCGCATGATCGGCTACGAGCGGTTGCCCACCACGCCGCCGCTCGCGCCCATCACGCCGAAGCTGCGCGCCGAATCGCGCCGCAGCGCCTTTGCCGTGCGACGCGAGCTGGCCGCGCTGGGCTACCAGGAGACCATCAACTTCAGCTTCGTGGAGGCGGAATGGGAGCGTGACCTCGCCGCCAATGCCCAGCCGATCCAGCTGCTCAACCCCATCGCCAGCCAGCTCAGCGTGATGCGCTCGTCGCTGCTGGGCTCATTGATGCAGGTGCTGAAGTTCAACCTGGACCGCAAGGCCGACCGTGTGCGGGTGTTCGAGCTGGGCCGCGTGTTCCTGCGGGACGGATCGGTGGTGGACACCGACACGACCGTGGCCGGCGTGCACCAGCCGATGCGCGTCGCCGGCCTGGCGTATGGCCCGGCCGAAGCGCTCCACTGGGGCTCCAAGTCTCAGGCGGTCGATTTCTTCGACGTCAAGGGCGACGTGCAGGCACTGCTGGCGCCCCTGGGAGCCACGTTCGCGCCGGCCACGCACCCCGCCATGCATCCGGGGCGCTGCGCCCAGGTGGTGCTGGACGGCGAAGTCGTCGGCCATGTCGGTGAACTGCACCCGCAGTGGCGCCAGTCCTGGGGCCTGCCGCTGGCGCCCATCGTTTTCGAACTCGAACTCGAGGCGGTGCTGCGCCGCCCGGTGCCGGTGTTCAAGGCGGTGGCCAAGCACCAGGCCGTCGAGCGCGACATCGCCGTGGTGGTCGCTGAGCGCGTGACCCACGGCGAGGTCATGGCGGCCATCCACTCCGCCGTGCCCTCCGACGTGCTGCGATCGGCCGTGCTGTTCGACGTGTTCCGGCCCAAGCCGCTGCGTGACGGCGAAACCGCTGGCGCCGGGGCGCTGGCCGCTGGCGAGAAGAGCCTGGCGGTGCGCCTCACGCTGGGCAGCGACGCGGCTTCGCTGACCGAAGCAGAGATCGATGCGGCCGTGCAATCCACGCTGCAGGAACTGTCGCGCCGAACCGGCGCAAGGCTGCGGTGAGCATGTTGAAGGGAGATGCCGACGTGGTGGAATTCACCGTGGAAAGCCTGGAGACGCCCGCGCTCACCAAGGCGCAGCTGGCCGATCTGCTGTTCGATCACATCGGGCTGAACAAGCGCGAGTCCAAGGACATGGTGGATGCGTTCTTCGACCTGATCGCCCAGAGCCTGGTGGAAGGCCGGGACGTGAAGCTGTCGGGGTTCGGCAACTTCCAGATCCGCACCAAGGCACCGAGGCCGGGGCGCAACCCCCGCACGGGCGAGTCCATTCCGATCGAGGCGCGGCGCGTGGTCACCTTCCACGCGAGCAGCAAGCTCAAGGAGCAGATCCAGAACCCGCCTGCGGGGTAAACAAGGCCTGGATCGCCGGCGGTCGCCGGGCACTGGCAACCCGCAATCCGCTGCGGTACCCTTGCCCGCTGGCCTGCCTGTCCGCGAAGTCCCATGAGCACATCGCTTCCTTCCATTCCCGCAAAACGCTACTTCACGATCGGTGAAGTGGCGGAGCTCTGCGGCGTCAAGCCGCACGTGCTGCGCTACTGGGAGCAGGAATTCACCCAGCTGCGCCCGATGAAGCGCCGTGGCAACCGACGCTACTACCAGCACCATGAAGTGCTGATGATCCGCCGCATCCGGGACCTGCTCTATGACCAGGGCTTCACCATCAGCGGCGCCCGCAACCGCTTGCAGGATGGTCCATGGACGGACAACGAGTCCGCCGTGTATCCGTCCGACGCGGCTGGCGATGGTGCGGCTCCGTCAGTGCCTTCCGCGCCGGCGGTCGTGTCGACATCGGTGGACGCTGCAGCGATCCGCAAAGAATTGCGCGAAATTCGCGAGCTTCTTCTGGAAGGCGAGATTTCCGTCCTATAATTGCGGTCTTGTCGGCGTGTAGCGCAGCCTGGTAGCGCACTTGCATGGGGTGCAAGGGGTCGCGAGTTCGAATCCCGCCACGCCGACCATTTTTTTTCAGTGAATCAATGGGCTATGCCGCAAGGCGTAGCCCATTTTTTCTTGATGCCTTAGCGAAAGGGCGCGAGGGCGCGAGGGAGCGGTTCCCGCCACGGCTTGGGGGCCATGCCTGGCGCAGATCGGGTGGCGCCCTTACCGTCACGCGGTGGCAGGCCGGGATTGCGCGGCGACGGCCCGCCGCAGGTGCCGGTCAATGCAGCTGGGATGCGAACAGCGTGCGGACCAGGGTGGGCAGGGAGTGTTCCAGCGGCATCGCCTGGGCGATGAGCGTCTCCGCCCGTTCCACCTGCGCAGCCAGGATCCGGCGCGTCTGCCTCGCGCCCACCATCGACACCAGCGTGGACTTGCCCACGTCCTGCCTGCAGTCCTTGCCGAGGAGGGACGGTTCCATTTCCTGGTCTGCCAGATCGTCGGCCAACTGGAATGCCTGCCCAAGTGCGTCCGCAGCCTCACGCAGCAGGCCGCGCGTGCGGGCGTCTGCGCCCGCAGCCAGGCTCGCGATCTCGAATGCCGCCGCGAACAGCACTCCCGTCTTCAACTGGTTCGTGCGGGCGATCTGGGGCCGGCTCGACTCCCCCGCTGCCGCATGGAGATCGCGGTACTGTCCGGTCACCAGCCCTTCGATGCCCACCGCGTCTGACAAGACCGCCACCATGTCCGTCCTGACCCGCGGGGCGATGGCTGCGGCGGTGGCCGTGACGCGCCATGCCCGCGCCAGCAGCGCGATCGCGGCCAGCATGGCAACGTCTTCTCCGAACGCGATGTGCACGGTCGGCTGCCCTCGGCGCAGCTTGGCGTCATCCATGCAGGGCAGATCGTCGAGAAAAAGCGACGCGGCGTGCACCATCTCCAGCGCGCAGGCCGCGTCCAGCACGTCGGCGGGGTCCAGCCGAAAGCCGCGTGCTGCCAGCAGCACAAGCAGCGGCCTTACCCGTTTGCCTGGGGCCAGCACGCCGTACCGCATGGCCGCACCGACACGGTCCTGGTGTGCGTCGGCGGCGGGCAGCAGTGTCCGAAGCCGCTCCTCGATCATCCCGCGCAGCGTGTCGGTCGACGCGCCGACGGATGGCGCCTGAAGCGGCACGGCATGGGCAAACGACGGCAAGGCCGCAGGCAGAGCAAGCATGGGATGAAACTGGTTGGTGCGCCCACCAAGCGGACGCCAGGGTATGCACCTTAGTCACAAAGGCATGGCATGAACCCTTGCAGGGCGCAACTCAAGCCCGCGTCCTACAGCCCAGGTGGACACAATAGCTGGATTGGCCCGGGCTTGCCGCCAGGCCGCCACCATCCATGCACTTCGCCGTCATCGCCCCACCATTCACCAGCCACGTGCGAGCGTTGGAGGCCCTGGCATCGGTGTTGATGGATCGCGGCCATCGCGTGAGCTGGCTGCACCAGGCGGACGTGTCCACGCTGATCCGCGACCGCCGCATCGGCTTTCATGCGCTGGGTGCGGCAACGCACCCAGCGGGGCAACTGGGCGCCATCGTCGCCCGCGCCGCCGACCCTGGCGGGCTGGGCGGCTTGCGCCGCGTGATCCAGGACGTCGCCGCAGGAACGGACATGCTGTGCCGCGAGGCCCCTGCCGCGCTCGAACGTTGGGGTGTCGACGTCATCGTCGCCGACCAGATGGAGGCGGCGGGCGGTCTGCTGGCCGCTGGTCTGGGTTTGTCTTTCGTGTCGGTGGCGTGCGCGCTGCCCGTGAACCGGGATCTCCGTGTGCCGCTTCCGGTGATGCCCTGGGGTTATGCCCAGGATAAGCGCGGTGAGCAGCTGAACGAGGGCTCCACCCGTGTCTACGACTGGCTGATGACGCCGCACGAGCGGGTGATCCAGCGCCATGCGGCCCGGTTCGGCCTGGCGGGGCGGCGCACGCTGGCCGACTGCCTCTCGCCGATCGCCCAGATCAGCCAGACCACGGCAGGTTTCGACTTCCCGCGTGCGGACCTCCCGGCGCATTTTCACCATGTCGGGCCGCTGCGCGGGCCGTTGGTTGCCGAGCCGCCGCTCGACCTTGAACTGGATGCATCCAGGCCCTTCGTCTTCGCGTCGCTCGGCACGCTGCAGGGCGGGCGCTTCGGGCTGTTCAAGCGCATTGCCCACGCCTGTCGCGATGAAGACCTGCAGTTGCTCATCGCCCACTGCGACCGCCTGGACGGTGCGCAAGCTGCGGCCCTGGTGCGCGCCGGGGCCACGGCCGTGACCGGTTTCGCGCCGCAACGCACGGCCCTGGCGCGTGCCGACGTGGTGGTAACGCACGCGGGTTTGAACACGGCCATGGATGCATTGGAAGCGGGCACGCCGCAGCTGGCGCTGCCATTGGCCTTCGACCAACCCGGCGTGGCAGCGCGTATCGCCCATGCAGGTACGGGGATCAAGCTCCTTCCTCCGCTTGCCAGCGTGAAGGCCGTGCGCCGCGCCCTGCGCACGCTGCTGAGCGAGCCCCGTTTCGCCGACCGCACGCGGGCATTGGGCCAGGAGGTGGTCGCTGCGGGCGGCGCGGAGCGGGCCGCTGACATCGTGGAAGCCGCGCTCCCTGGTTCCACCGTCGCCCGCGAGGCGGCGAGTCTGGCGTCCCATGCATGATGACGGTGCCCCGGGCCGCCTCGAAGCCGATCTGTTGCTGGTGGGCGGCGGGCTCGCGAACGGGCTGATCGCGCTACGGCTCACGCAGGCGCATCCCGACATGCGCATCCTGTTGCTCGAAGCGGGCGACACCTTGGGGGGCAATCACACCTGGAGCTTTCACGCATCCGATCTGTCCGCCGCTCAGCGCGCCTGGATCGACCCTCTGGTCGTACACCGCTGGCCAGCGCATGACGTGGTGTTTCCTGGGTACCGGCGGCGCCTGGACGGCGGGTACTGCAGCGTGACTTCGGACCGCTTCGACGAGTTGCTGGGCGTGCAGACCGGCCTTGCCATGCGTTTGGGCTGTGCCGTCGATTCCGTGGCGCCGACCCATGTGCGCCTTGCCAGCGGCGAGGTGCTGCGATCCCGTTCGGTGATCGACGCGCGCGGGGCGCCTGACATCGCGCACCTGGCATTGCGGTTCCAGAAATTCCTGGGGCAGGAGTTGCGGCTCGAGCAGCCCCACGGCCTGTCCGCACCCGTGCTGATGGACGCCACGGTCGACCAGGTCGATGGCTATCGCTTCGTCTACCTGCTGCCGTTCACGGCCGATACGCTGCTGGTGGAAGACACGGTGTATGCCGACGGGAGCGACCTCTCCCGCGAGCGGCTGCGCGAGCACATCGCTGCCTATGTCGCCGGCCGAGGGTGGCGCGTGGCGCAGGTGCTGCGGGAAGAAGAGGGCGTTCTGCCGATCGCCCTCGCCGGCGATGTGGAAGGCCTGTGGCAAGGGGCGCACGGCGTGCCGAAGGCCGGGCTGGCCGCGGCCCTGTTCCATGCCACCACGGGCTACTCGCTGCCCCAGGCGGCGCGTCTGGCGGACCATCTGGCCGCCTTGCCGCGCAGCACCTGGGACGATCCCGCGCAGGTGTTTTCCGCCGTCCGCGCCCACGCGGTGGCGCACTGGAAGGCCGCCGGCTTCTTCCGCCTGCTCAACCGCATGCTGTTCCTCGCGGCCGCGCCCGCCGAGCGGCGCGCCGTCATGGAGCGTTTCTACGGCCTGCCGCAAGCACTCATTCACCGCTTCTATGCCGGCCAGCCCACCTGGCGTGACAAGGCCCGCATCCTGACGGGCCGTCCGCCGGTGCCGGTGGCGGCCGCCATGCGGGCGGCCCTTCGCCCCGTACCTGCCGGGCCTTCGGGTTCATCGTCGATTTCCCCTGTCGCAGCATCCACTGAATGAATCCTTCCTCGTCTCCAGCGGCCACTGCCGCGGTCATCGGTTCCGGTTTCGGGGGCCTGGCGCTCGCCATGCGGCTGCAGGCAGCCGGCGTGCAGACCACGGTCTACGAATCACGCGACAAGCCCGGCGGGCGGGCCTACGTCTATCACGACCAGGGGTTCACGTTCGATGCCGGGCCCACGGTGATCACCGACCCGTCGGCGCTGCAGGAGCTTTTCGCGCTCTCGGGGCGCACGCTGGCCGACTATGTGGAGCTGCTGCCGGTGACACCCTTCTACCGGCTCTGCTGGGAGGACGGCACCACGCTCGACTACGCCAACGACCAGCAGGCGCTCGACGCGCAGCTTCGCGCCTTGTCCCCTGAGGACGTCGAGGGCTACCAACGGTTCCTGGCGTATTCGCGCGCCGTGTTCGAGGAGGGCTACCGCAAGCTGGGCACCGTCCCCTTCCTGCACTTCCGGGACATGGTGGCCGCCGGCCCTGCGCTGGTGAAGCTCCAGGCCTGGCGCAGCGTCTACGGCAAGGTGTCCCAGTTCATCAAGGATGAAAAGCTGCGGCAGGTGTTCTCGTTCCATTCGCTGCTCGTGGGCGGCAACCCGTTCGAGACCAGCTCCATCTACGCGCTGATCCATGCGCTGGAGCGGGAATGGGGTGTGTGGTTTCCGCGCGGCGGCACCGGCGCGCTGGTCCAGGGCATGGTGCGCTGTTTCGAAGACATGGGCGGCACGCTGCGGCTGTCCACGCCGGCGGAACGCATCGAGGTGCAGGCCGGCCGCGCCACCGCGGTCGTGGCTGGCGGCCAGGCGCATGCGTTCGATCAGGTGGCGTCGAATGCCGACGTGGTGCACACCTACGAGCGCCTGCTCGGCCACACCACGCGCGGGCGGGCCGAGGCGCGGCGCCTGAAGGGCAAGCGCTTCAGCATGTCGCTGTTCGTGGTGCATTTCGGGCTGTCGCGCCCGCAGCCGCAACTGCGGCACCACACCGTGTGCTTCGGTGCCCGTTACCGCGAACTGATACGCGACATCTTCCACGGCAGCGAGGTGCCGCAAGACTTTTCGCTCTACCTGCATGCACCTTGCGCGACGGACCCATCGCTTGCGCCGCCTGGCTGCTCCAGCCACTACGTGCTGGCGCCGGTGCCGCACCTGGGCAATGCGCCAGTCAACTGGTCGGTGGAAGGGCCCCGCTTGCGCGACCGCATCTTCGACTATCTTGAGACGCACTACATGCCCGGCCTGCGCGACAGCCTGGTCACCAGCCGGATGTTCACGCCGGCCGATTTCCGCGATGAGTTGAATGCGCACCACGGCTCCGCGTTCTCGCTCGAGCCGGTACTCACGCAGAGCGCATGGTTCCGCCCGCACAACCGCGATGCGGAGATTTCCAACCTCTACATCGTCGGCGCCGGCACGCACCCGGGCGCAGGCGTTCCGGGCGTGGTGGGGTCGGCCAAGGCCACCGCGGGCCTGATGCTCCAGGACGTGGCCCGATGACCGCCGCGCACACGTCCGCCGCGGCCCGGGTCATCGCGCACGGCGACGCCGCCATCCGCTCCGGCTCACACAGTTTCTCGGCCGCGGCCCGGCTGTTCGCGCCGGAAGTGCGCGAGGCCGCCGTCATGCTGTATGCGTGGTGCCGGCACTGCGATGACGTGGTGGACGGCCAGACCCTGGGCCATACCCAGCGCGGCGCGCCGGCGGATGGCAGCGCGGCCTTGCTGGCCCAGCTGCGGCATGCGACGCGGCAGGCTTGCAGCGGCCAGCACCAGGACGATCCGGTCTTTGCCGGGCTGGCCGAGGTGGTGCGCCGCCACCGCATCGCGCCGGTGTATTTCGAGCATCACCTGGACGGCTTCGCGATGGATGTGGCGGGCCAGCGCTATGCGACTCTGGACGACACGCTGACCTACTGCTGGCGCGTGGCCGGCGTCGTCGGCGTGATGATGTCCCAGATCATGGGCCGCAGCGACGCGCCCACGCTGGACCGCGCATGCGACCTGGGCATGGCGTTCCAGCTCACCAACATCGCCCGCGACGTGGTGGAGGACGCGGCCATCGGCCGGGTCTACCTGCCCGCCGAGTGGCTGGCCGCCGAGGGCCTGCCCAGCGATGCGCGCCTGGCCGAGCCGCACCACCGTGCGGCGCTGGCGCGCGTGGCGCAGCGCCTGGTGGAAGCGGCCGAGCCCTATTACGATTCCGCCATGTCCGGCCTGCCCGCGTTGCCGCTGCGCTCCGCCTGGTCGATCGCCACCGCCCGTTGCGTGTACCGTGCCATCGGGCGCAAGGTGCACCACCGCGGTCCGGCGGCCTGGGACAGCCGCGCGCGCACGACGGGGGTGGAGAAACTGGGCTGGGTGGTGGCCGCCGCCGCGCAGGCCGTGGCGTCCCGGGCCAACGCGCCGGCGCCGCGTGATCCGCGCCTCTTCCAGCGGCCCGCCTGAGGCTGCGGCCCAGGCGGGGCAGGCGTCAGCCGCCGTGAGGTTGACCTTGCCGGCGCCGGCGCTGCACCTCCTGCAGCCGCTGCTTGAGCCGCTCCGGCGCGGGCGCCCACAGGAACCCGAACGACACGCAGTCGTCGCGGCCGTGCACGGCGTGGTGCAGCCGATGGGCCTGATAGAGGCGCTTGAGGTAGCCTGAGCGCGGCACCCACCGCCACGGCCACCGCTTGTGCACCAGGCCATCGTGCACGATGAAGTAGAGCGCGCCATAGAGGGTCATTCCCGCGCCCACCCACTGCAGCGGCCAGTGCCCCGACGTTCCCAAGGCGAT
The DNA here is from genome assembly GCF_040365715.1 of Acidovorax sp. FG27. NCBI lineage: Bacteria > Pseudomonadati > Pseudomonadota > Betaproteobacteria > Burkholderiales > Comamonadaceae > Acidovorax > Acidovorax sp. FG27. The sequence goes on along the minus strand of NZ_BAABVY010000009.1, from coordinate 555,577 downwards.
CAGCACGATCGCCACGCCCGCGAACACCACCGCGTACAGATCGTTCTTCTCGAACCAGCCGGTGGTGGGTTCGTGGTGGGAGCGATGCCATCCCCAACCCCAGGCGTGCATGATCCAGCGGTGGGCGCTCCACGCGAAAATCTCCATCCCAGCGACCGTGGCGAGCAGGATTCCGATCGAGGTGAGAGGCATGTCCATGGGGGAGGCGCCCATCGGCGCCGGGGAAAATGAGGGTGAAGGGCATGCTACCTGATGAAGCCGGTGATCCCCGACCGCGGGTTGCAATCGCCCTTTGCGCCGGCTTGTCCGGTTCGCTCATTCCAGCCTCAGGCGAATGCGGGTTATCCCGCGTCCGGCCCCGGTTCCGGGAGGCGCTGCGGATATAATCGGGGGCTTTCCCGCAAAAACGTCGCCCGGCCGCACCCAAAGCAATTCCCCAACAAGCAGCAGTCCTCAGGAACGCCTTCCTGCGGGCTCCGGGCGACCCGTAACCATTCGGAGAACCCAGTGCTCTTGTCTTTACAGGGATCCTTCCCGCCCGCCATCCTGGCGCTCGCAGACGGCACGGTCTTTATCGGCAACTCGATCGGTGCCACCGGCACCACCGTCGGCGAAGTGGTGTTCAACACCGCCATCACCGGCTACCAGGAAATCCTCACCGACCCCAGCTACTGCCAGCAGATCGTCACCCTGACGTATCCGCACGTGGGCAACTATGGTGTCAACGCCGAGGACATCGAGGCCGACAAGGTCCACGCCGCCGGCCTCATCATCAAGGATCTGCCGCTGCTGGCTAGCAATTTCCGCAGCACCGAGACGCTGTCGCAGTACCTCGTGCGCGAAAAGACCGTCGCCATCGCCAACATCGACACCCGCAAGCTCACCCGCCTGTTGCGTGACAAGGGCGCGCAGAACGGCGCCATCCTCGGCCTGGCGGCGGGCGAGGCCGTCACGCAGGCGCGCGTGGACGAAGCCCTGGCAGCCGCCAAGGCAGCCCCCAGCATGAAGGGCCTGGATCTGGCACAGGTCGTGAGCACCAAGACCACCTACACCTGGGACCAGACCGAGTGGCAACTGGGCTCGGGTTACGGCCGGCTGGAGCAGCCGCGGTTCCACGTCGTGGCCTACGACTTCGGTGTGAAGAAGAACATCCTGCGCATGCTGGCGCAGCGGGGCTGCAAGCTGACCGTGGTGCCCGCCAGGACGCCCGCCGCCGACGTGCTGGCCATGAACCCCGACGGCGTCTTCCTCGCCAACGGCCCGGGCGACCCGGCGCCCTGCGACTACGCCATCGAAGCGACGCGCCAGGTGATCGATGCCGGCGTGCCCACCTTCGGCATCTGCCTGGGCCACCAGATCATGGCGCTGGCCAGCGGCGCCAGGACCTTCAAGATGGACAACAGCCACCACGGCGCCAACCATCCCGTGAAGGATCTGGACGACGGCCGCGTGAGCATCACCAGCCAGAACCACGGCTTCGCGGTGGAAACCGAATCGCTGCCCGCCACGCTGCGCCCCACGCACGTCAGCCTGTTCGACGGCACCCTGCAGGGGCTGGAGCGCACCGACAAGCCGGCCTTCTGCTTCCAGGGCCACCCCGAAGCCTCGCCCGGACCTCACGACATCGCCTACCTGTTCGACCGTTTCACGGCCCTGATGGAAAAGCACAAGACGGAGAACAAGAATGCCTAAGCGCAGCGACCTCAAATCGATCCTCATCATCGGCGCCGGCCCGATCATCATCGGCCAGGCCTGCGAGTTCGACTACTCCGGCGTGCAGGCCTGCAAGGCGCTGCGCGAAGAGGGCTACAAGGTCATCCTGATCAACAGCAACCCTGCGACGATCATGACCGACCCGGCCACGGCCGACGTCACCTACATCGAGCCCATCACCTGGCAGACGGTCGAGAAGATCATCGCCAAGGAGCGGCCCGACGCCATCCTGCCGACCATGGGCGGCCAGACCGCGCTGAACTGCGCGCTGGACCTGTGGCACCACGGCGTGCTCGAGAAGTACCAGGTCGAGCTGATCGGCGCCACGCCCGAGGCCATCGACAAGGCCGAAGACCGGCTGAAGTTCAAGGACGCGATGACCAAGATCGGGCTGGGCTCGGCCCGCTCCGGCATCGCCCATTCCATGGACGAAGCCTGGGCCGTGCAGAAGACCCTGGGCTTCCCCACGGTGATCCGCCCCAGCTTCACGCTGGGTGGCACGGGCGGTGGCATCGCCTACAACCCGGAAGAGTTCGAGACCATCTGCAAGCGTGGCCTGGAGGCTTCGCCCACCAACGAGCTGCTGATTGAAGAATCGCTGCTCGGCTGGAAGGAGTACGAGATGGAAGTGGTCCGCGACAAGGCGGACAACTGCATCATCATCTGCTCCATCGAGAACCTGGACCCGATGGGCGTGCACACCGGCGACTCGATCACCGTGGCCCCTGCGCAGACGCTTTCCGACAAGGAATATCAGGTGCTGCGCAACGCCTCGCTGGCCGTGCTGCGCGAGATCGGTGTGGACACTGGCGGCTCGAACGTGCAGTTCTCCATCAACCCGAAGGACGGCCGCATGGTCGTCATCGAGATGAACCCGCGCGTGTCGCGCTCGTCCGCGCTGGCGTCCAAGGCCACGGGCTTCCCGATCGCCAAGGTCGCGGCCAAGCTGGCGGTGGGCTACACGCTCGACGAACTCAAGAACGAGATCACCGGCGGTGCCACGCCGGCCTCGTTCGAGCCGTCGATCGACTACGTGGTCACCAAGATCCCGCGTTTCGCGTTCGAGAAATTCCCCACGGCCGACAGCCGCCTGACCACGCAGATGAAGTCGGTGGGCGAAGTCATGGCCATGGGCCGCACCTTCCAGGAATCTTTCCAGAAAGCCCTGCGCGGCCTGGAAGTCGGCGTGGACGGCATGAACGAGAAGACGCAGGACCGCGAGCTGCTCGAAAAGGAACTGGGCGAGCCCGGTCCCGAGCGCATCTGGTACGTGGGCGATGCCTTCGCCATGGGCCTGTCGGTCGATGAAGTCTTCGAGCTGACCAAGATCGACAAGTGGTTCCTCATCCAGATCGAGCAAATAGTGAAGATCGAACTCGACATCGACAAGCTGGTGTCCGAGAAGGGGGCCGGCGCGCTGGCCGCGCTCGACGCCGCCACGCTGCTGTCGCTCAAGCAAAAGGGCTTTTCCGACCGCCGGCTGGCTAAGCTGCTCAAGACGAACGAGAAGGCCGTGCGCGAGGCACGCCGCGCGCTGCAGGTGCGCCCCGTGTACAAGCGCGTGGACACTTGTGCGGCCGAATTCGCCACCAACACGGCGTACCTGTACTCCACCTACGAAGCCGCACCCTACGGCGGCACGGCCGAATGCGAGGCCCAGCCTTCGAACAACAAGAAGATCATGGTGCTGGGCGGCGGGCCCAACCGCATCGGCCAGGGCATCGAGTTCGACTACTGCTGCGTGCATGCCGCGCTCGCCATGCGCGAGGACGGCTATGAAACCATCATGGTCAACTGCAACCCCGAGACGGTCTCGACCGACTACGACACGTCCGATCGCCTCTACTTCGAGCCCGTCACGCTCGAAGACGTGCTGGAGATCGTCGACAAGGAAAAGCCGGTCGGCGTGATCGTGCAGTACGGCGGCCAGACGCCGCTGAAGCTGGCTCTGGGCCTGGAGGCCGAGGGCGTGCCGATCATCGGCACCACGCCCGACATGATCGACGCTGCCGAAGACCGCGAGCGCTTCCAGAAGCTGCTGGGCGACCTGGGCCTGCGCCAGCCGCCCAACGCCACGGCCCGCACCGAAGCCGAGGCCCTCGAAAAGGCCGCCGCCCTGGGCTACCCGCTGGTGGTGCGCCCCAGCTACGTGCTGGGCGGCCGCGCGATGGAGATCGTGCACGAGCAGCGCGACCTGGAGCGCTACATGCGCGAGGCCGTGAAGGTGAGCAACGACTCGCCCGTGCTGCTGGACCGCTTCCTCTCCAACGCCATCGAATGCGACGTGGACTGCGTGCGTGATTTCTCCGGCGTCACCTTCATCGGCGGCGTGATGGAGCACATCGAACAGGCCGGCGTGCACTCGGGCGATTCCGCCTGCTCGCTGCCGCCGTACTACCTGTCGCAGCCCACCATCGACGAGATCAAGCGCCAGACCGCTGCCATGGCCGCGGGCCTGAACGTGGTCGGCCTGATGAACGTGCAGTTCGCCATTCAGGAAGTGGACGGCAGCGACGTGATCTACGTGCTGGAAGTGAACCCGCGCGCCTCGCGCACGGTGCCGTTCGTCTCCAAGGCCACGGGCATCCAGCTGGCCAAGGTGGCGGCGCGCTGCATGGCCGGCCAGACGCTGGCGTCGCAGGGCATCACGAAGGAAGTCACGCCGCCTTACTTCAGCGTGAAGGAAGCCGTGTTCCCGTTCGTCAAGTTCCCGGGCGTGGACACGATTCTCGGCCCCGAGATGAAATCCACCGGCGAAGTGATGGGTGTGGGCAAGACCTTCGGCGAAGCCTTCGTGAAGAGCCAGCTCGGCGCGGGCACCAAGCTGCCGACGTCGGGCAAGGTGTTCCTCACCGTGAAGAACGCCGACAAGCCGCGCGCCGTCGACATCGCCCGCCAGCTGGTGGCGCTCGGCTTCGAGCTGGTCGCGACCAAGGGCACGGCAGCCGCCATTGCCGAGGCCGGCGTGCCGGTGGGCGTGGTGAACAAGGTCACCGAGGGCCGCCCGCACATCGTCGACATGATCAAGAACGATGAGATCGTCATGGTCATCAACACGGTGGAAGAGCGGCGCAACGCCATCGCCGATTCGCGGGCGATCCGCACCAGCTCGCTGCTGGCGCGCGTCACCACCTTCACCACCATCTTCGGTGCGGAGGCGGCGGTCGAGGGCGTGCAGCACCTGGAGAACCTGGACGTGTATTCGGTGCAGGAGCTGCACGCGCAGTTGACGGCGTAAGCCGCAGCAGGGGAGGCGCGAGGCCCGGCCGGCATGCGGCGGCCGCGGGTCCACGGGCTTTCCAGCGGGGGAAGGCGGCGTCAAACGCGGCATAATCCCCCATCGAACTGAACAACCGCCGCGCGGCAACGCGCGGCGGTTTGCTTTTGGTGGCGTCGCGGCACTGCAGGGCAGTGTGGCTTGCGCGCCGAGCAGCGCCGTGCGTCTTGTCGCGCGGCAACGAGTTGAACGGAGAGATTCACCCATGGCCACCATTCCGATTACCAAGCGCGGCGCAGAAAAGCTGAAGGAAGAGCTGCACCGCCTGAAGACCGTCGAGCGTCCCGCCGTGATCAACGCGATCGCCGAGGCGCGCGCCCAGGGGGACCTCAGCGAAAACGCCGAGTACGAAGCCGCCAAGGACCGCCAGGGCTTCATCGAAGGCCGCATCCAGGAAGTCGAAGGCAAGCTGTCCGCTGCGCAGATCATCGATCCGACCCAGCTGGACGCCGGCGGCAAGGTGGTGTTCGGCGCCACGGTGGAGCTGGAGGACGAGGAAAGCGGCGAAGCCGTGACCTACCAGATCGTCGGCGAGGACGAGGCCGATCTGAAGCTGGGCCTGATCAACGTGTCCAGCCCCATCGCCCGCGCGCTGATCGGCAAGGAAGAGGGCGACACGGCCGAGGTGCAGGCGCCCGGCGGCCTGCGCCGTTACGACGTGGTGGCGGTCAGCTACCGCTGAAGCCGCATCCATCGCAAGAGGAGCGCGCCATGCGGGAACGTCTGCCCCTTCTGGCCGCCGCGCTGTGGTGGGGCAGCCTGTCGGCGATCGGCTTCGTGGTGGTGCCGCTGCTGTTCACGCACCTGCCCACGCCAGCCCTGGCCGGTGGCATGGCGGCCCGGCTGTTTGAAGCCCAGACTTTCATTTCGATAGCATGTGGCGCACTGCTGCTGGTGCTTTCGAAGCGAAAGTATGCGGAAGTCGAGGAAGCGTGGGCGCGTGCTGCTATGGTTTTCATCATCGGCGGCCTGCTGCTGGCGCTGGTGTCGCAATACGGCGTGGCGCCGCGCATCGTCGCCCGCCAGAACCTCAAGCTCTGGCATTCGGTGGGCACGGTGCTGTATGCGCTCCAGTGGCTGTGTGCGCTGCTGGTGCTGTGGCGCATCGCCCGGCCGCTGGCATCAGGGCCTGAACCGGCCGCCGTGGCGGCTGACTGATCCGCCGCCGCGCCCTGGGCCGTGGCCCGGTCGATGGGAGGGCGGTGCGAGGGCTGACGGAGCGCGCAGCGTCCGCCGCCCTGCATTCTTCCCTGGCTCTTACTCGCGCCAGTGCTCGGCCACCCAGGTGGCCGGCTGGATGTGCCGGAACCGCCGGTTGCGGCGCCCCGCCAGCGCGTCGGGCGGGTTGCATTCCCCATGGAAGATCACGATGCGCGCGCCTGCGGGCACGACAGGCGCCTTCCAGTAGTTGGAGGGCCAGGCCGGGATGCTGTGGTACTTGAAGCTGGGGCACCAGGCATCGGGCCAGTAAGACAGCTTGCCCTGGCGGTGCAGAAAATCGGAGAGGTAGGCCTGCTCGTTGCGGAACCGGCTCCGGATCTCGTCGAAATGCCCGCGAAAGTAGTCCAGCACGTCCGGGTGCGCGCCGATCTCGAAGCGGTAGACCGACGAGTTGCCGGTGACCCGCCAGGGGCGCTTGTAGTCGTGGATGATCACGAACTCGCCCGGCTGGGTGAAAAATTCGTCCAGGCCGCCAGTGACGACCACGTCCACATCCAGAAACAGCGCGGTGCCGCGCAAGCCGTGCAGGTCGGCGCTGAAGGTGGCGAGCTTGGTCCAGCCGCGCTCCGGAATGCCCGCCGGCAGGTCGAGCGGCGGAATGGGCAGGCACTGCACTTCGCTGCGAATGCCGTTGGAGTCGTCCGTCAGGCAGACGAAGCGGAAGTCGCCGCTCAGGTGGCGGCGCACCATGGCGTAGAGCCGGTTGACGTACTCGGGGCCGTACTTCGTACCCCATTTCATGCAAATGACGTGGCGCTCCGGCGCCGCGGCGCCAGGCATCAATCCGCCTGCCGTTTCTTGACCGACTTCTGCTTGGGCTTGGCGCGCTTGATCTGGCCGCCCGAGGTGAGCCGCTGGTTGCCCAGCACCCGCAACTGCTTGACTTCAGGGCGCTGGCCGCCGCGCTTGCTGAACTTCAGCACCTTCACGTCGCGCGGGCCGGGCATGCGGTCCTCGTCCAGGGTCTTTTCCTTGGGCGGGATCGGGCGCCACAGCACCAGCAGCTTGCCGATGTGCTGGATCGGTGCGGCGTTCAGGTCGTTGGCGAGCTGCTGGTAGATCTGCTCGCGCGCCACGCGGTCGTCGTTGAACACGCGGACCTTGATGAGGCCGTGCGCGTTGAGTGCGGCATTCACCTCTTTTTGCACGGCGGCGGTCAGACCGTCACCGCCGATCAGGACGACGGGGTCCAGATGGTGGGCTTCGGCGCGGTGTTCCCGGCGCTCGGCGGGAGTCAATTGAATGAGGGGCATGGGCCGTATTATCTCAATGCGCCGGGCTGGTGCCGGCAACCGGCTCCGCGGCAGGTGAATGCACAGCGAAAAACAGATGAAAGCCGACAACAAACCCAAGAAGGTCAACAAGGCCTGGCTGCACGACCACATGAACGATCCGTACGTCAAGCAGGCGCAGCGGGACGGCTACCGGGCGCGTGCGGCGTACAAGCTCAAGGAGATCGACGAGCAGCTCGGCCTCATCCGCCCCGGCCACGTCGTGGTCGACCTGGGATCGGCCCCCGGTGCCTGGAGCCAGTACGTGCGCAGGCGGCTGTCGCCGGGCGGAGCGGCCTCCGGCACGCTCAACGGCACCATCATCGCGCTCGACATGCTGCCCATGGAGCCGATCGAGGGCGTGACCTTCCTGCAGGGTGACTTCCGGGAAGACGAGATCCTGGCCAAGCTGCAGGAGGCCGTGCAGGGACGCGCGGTCGATGTGGTGATCTCGGACATGGCGCCCAACCTCTCCGGCATTGCATCGGCCGACGCCGCCCGCATCTCCCTGTTGATCGAACTGGCGGTGGATTTCGCCAAGGCCCATCTGAAGCCCGAGGGCGCGCTCGTAGCCAAGCTGTTCCACGGGGCCGGGTACGACGAACTGGTCAAGCTCTTCAAGGACAACTTCCGGACCGTGAAGCCCTTCAAGCCCAAGGCGTCGCGTGACCGATCGGCCGAAACCTTCCTGGTCGGCATCGGCCTGAAGTGACGCCGCGGTCACAGGGTGGGGGCCTGCCAGGCGTTGACCATGACCTCTGCTGGGGTAAGCCACCCTGGGCCGCAGCTTGAAACGCCTAAAATGCGCCTTAAATGAGATAGAACGGTTTCATGACAGGCTCATGGCTGTTCAACCCTTCCCTATCTGGAGTTCCGCTTGAACAATCAGTGGTTTTCAAAAGTCGCCGTCTGGCTCGTCATCGCCATGGTGCTTTTTACGGTGTTCAAACAGTTTGACACCCGTGCCGGTGGCGGTGCTGGCGCCGTGGGCTACTCGGAATTCCTGGACGAGGTGCGCAGCAACCGTATCAAGAGCGCGACCATTCAGGAAGGGCAGGGCGGCACCGAGATCGTCGCCGTCACCAACGATGATCGCAAGATCCGCACGACCGCGACCTACCTCGACCGCGGCCTGGTCGGCGACCTGATCAACAACAACGTCAAGTTCGACGTCAAGCCCCGCGAAGAAGGCTCGCTGCTGATGACGCTGCTGGTCAGCTGGGGCCCGATGCTGCTCCTGATCGGCGTGTGGGTGTACTTCATGCGGCAGATGCAGGGCGGCGGCAAGGGTGGCGCCTTCAGCTTCGGCAAGAGCAAGGCGCGCCTGCTCGACGAGAACAGCAACACCATCACCTTTGCCGACGTAGCCGGCTGCGACGAGGCCAAGGAAGAAGTGAAGGAAGTCGTCGACTTCCTGAAGGATCCGCAGAAGTTCCAGAAGCTGGGTGGCCGCATCCCCCGCGGCCTGCTGCTGGTCGGCCCTCCCGGCACCGGCAAGACGCTGTTGGCCAAGTCCATCGCCGGCGAGGCCAAGGTGCCCTTCTTCAGCATCTCCGGCTCCGATTTCGTCGAAATGTTCGTCGGCGTGGGCGCGTCCCGCGTGCGCGACATGTTCGAGAACGCCAAGAAGAATGCGCCCTGCATCATCTTCATCGACGAAATCGATGCGGTGGGCCGCCAGCGCGGCGCCGGCCTGGGTGGCGGCAACGACGAGCGCGAGCAGACCCTGAACCAGATGCTGGTCGAGATGGACGGTTTCGAAACCAACCTGGGCGTGATCGTGGTGGCTGCCACCAACCGCCCCGACATCCTGGATGCCGCCTTGCTGCGTCCCGGCCGTTTCGACCGCCAGGTGTACGTGACGCTGCCCGACATCCGTGGCCGCGAGCAGATCCTGAACGTGCACATGCGCAAGATCCCCGTGGCGCAGGACGTGAATCCGAGCGTCATCGCCCGCGGCACGCCCGGCATGTCGGGCGCCGACCTGGCCAACCTGTGCAACGAGGCAGCGCTCATGGCCGCCCGCCGCAGCGCCCGCACCGTGGAGATGCAGGACTTCGAGAAAGCCAAGGACAAGATCATCATGGGCCCGGAGCGCAAGAGCATGGTCATGCCCGAGGAAGAGCGCCGCAACACGGCCTACCACGAGGCCGGCCACGCTCTCATCGGCAAGCTGCTGCCCAAGTGCGACCCGGTGCACAAGGTCACCATCATTCCCCGTGGCCGCGCCCTGGGCGTGACGATGAGCCTGCCCGAGAAGGACCGCTACAGCTACGACCGCGAATACATGCTCAACCAGATCAGCATGCTGTTCGGTGGCCGCATCGCCGAAGAAGTGTTCATGAACCAGATGACCACCGGCGCCAGCAACGACTTCGAGCGCGCCACGTCCATCGCCCGCGACATGGTCACCCGCTACGGCATGACCGAGGCCCTGGGCCCGATGGTTTATGCCGAGAACGAAGGCGAAGTCTTCCTCGGCCGCTCGGTGACCAAGACCACCAACATGAGCGAGCAGACCATGCACAAGGTGGACAGCGAGGTGCGGCGCATCATCGACGAGCAGTACGCGCTGGCGCGCCGGCTGATTGAAGAGAACCAGGACAAGATGCACGCCATGGCCAACGCCATGCTCGAATGGGAAACCATCGATGCCGAGCAGCTCGACGACATCATGGCCGGCCGTCCTCCCCGTCCTCCGAAGGACTGGACGCCGCGCACGCCCTCGTCGGGGGGGGACCATCCCGGCGGCGGCACGCCGGCCGTGAACACCGATCCGGCGCCCACTGCCGCATGAAGCGCTGGGTGTGACGCAGAGCAACGGGGCCTTGGGGCCCCGTTCTCGTTGGAAGCCCCTCGTCGTCCCAAGCCCCTTGTGCCCCCGCTGTGTTCCATGAACCCCCACCCAGCCCTGCCGGGGAGGCCGCGATGAGCGTCGTCGCCCGGCATGCCGATTGGCCCCACTGGCGCACCAGCCGGTTCCTGCTCGACCTGTCGCGCCCGCTCGTCATGGGCATCGTCAACGTCACGCCCGACTCGTTCTCCGATGGCGGCCGCCATGCGGGCACGGCGGCGGCGCTCGCCCACTGCGAGCAGCTGCTGGCCGAAGGCGCCGACATCCTGGACGTGGGCGGCGAGTCCACGCGGCCAGGCAGCCCGGCCGTGCCGCTCGAGGAAGAGCTCGCTCGCGTGGTACCCGTCGTGCGCGAGGCCGTCCGCCTCGGCGCACCCATCTCGGTGGACACCTACAAGCCCGAGGTCATGCGTGCCGTGCTCGACGCGGGGGCCGACATCATCAACGACATCTGGGCGCTGAGGCAGCCGGGGGCCGCGCAGACGGTCGCCGGCCATCCCCGCTGCGGCGTCTGCCTGATGCACATGCACCGCGATCCCCAGACCATGCAGCAGCTGCCCATGCAGGGTGATGCGGTCGCAGAAGTGCTCTCTTTTTTAGAGCGGTCGGCCCAGGATCTGCAAGCGCTGGGGGTCGAAAAGACCCGTATCGTGCTGGATGCCGGCATCGGATTCGGCAAGACCGTCGCGCAGAACTTCGCGCTGCTGGCGCGCCAGGCGCAGCTCAAGTCGCTGGACTACCCGTGGCTGGCGGGCTGGTCGCGCAAGTCGTCGCTGGGCGCCGTCACCGGCCTGCCGGTCGATCAGCGGCTGGGCGCGAGCGTCGCCGCCGCCGTGCTGGCCGTGGACCGGGGCGCCCGCATCGTGCGTGTGCACGACGTGCGCGACACGGCGGCCGCTCTGCAGGTCTGGCAGGCCATGCAGCGCGAGGCGCCCCCAGCGGCGGCTGCGGACCAGGCACCTGCTGCCGGCCCCGCGTGACCGCGCCGCAGGCACGGCGGCCAGCAGGCGCCGGCATGCATGAGGAGACCGGACTGACCGGCCAGGCGGCCCGGCAGCATCACACAGAGAGGAAGACAAGATGAAAAGAACCTACTTCGGCACCGATGGCATTCGCGGCACCGTGGGCCAGCCCCCCATCACGCCCGACTTCGTGTTGCGGCTGGCGCACGCCGTCGGTCGGGTGCTGCGCGAGACCGACAAGCGCCCGACCGTGCTCATCGGCAAGGACACCCGCATTTCCGGCTACATGCTGGAGAGCGCGCTCGAGTCCGGCTTCAATTCAGCCGGCGTGGACGTGGTGCTGCTCGGGCCGTTGCCGACGCCCGGCGTCGCCTACCTGACCCGTGCGCAGCGCGCCAGCCTGGGCTTGGTCATCAGCGCCAGCCACAACCCGTACCCCGACAACGGCATCAAGTTCTTCAACGCCCAGGGCGCCAAGCTGTCCGACGCCTGGGAGCAGTCGGTGGAGCAGGCCCTGGAGGCCGAGCCGGTCTGGGCCGACTCCGCATCGCTGGGCAAGGCGCGCCGGCTGGAGGACGCGGCGGGCCGCTACATCGAATTCTGCAAGAGCACCTTCGCGCACGACCTCACGCTGCGCGGTCTCAAGATCGTGGTCGATGCCGCCCACGGCGCGGCCTACCACATCGCGCCCAAGGTGTTCCACGAGCTGGGTGCCGAGGTGCTGGCCATCGGCTGCTCGCCCGACGGCCTGAACATCAACCACGAAGTGGGGGCGACCCATCCGGATGCGCTCGTGCGCGCCGTGCGCGCCAACCACGCCGACTACGGCATCGCGCTGGACGGCGACGCCGACCGCCTGCAGATCGTCGACGCCGCCGGGCGCCTCTACAACGGCGACGAACTGCTCTATCTGATGGCGGCCGACCGGCTGCGCCGGGGCGAGGCCGTGCCGGGGGTGGTCGGCACCCTGATGACCAACATGGCGGTCGAGGTGGCGCTGCGCCAGCGTGGCGTGCAGTTCGTGCGTGCCAAGGTGGGCGACCGCTACGTGCTCGAAGAACTCGCCCGGCACCAATGGCTGCTGGGCGGCGAAGGCTCGGGGCACCTGCTGGCGCTCGACCGCCACACCACCGGCGACGGCTTGGTCAGCGCCCTGCAGGTGCTGCAGGCTTGCGTGCGCAGCGGCCGCACGCTGGCGCAGCTGCTGGCGGAAGTGACGCTCTTTCCCCAGGTGCTGCTCAACGTGCGGCTGGCCCCCGGCCAGGACTGGAAGGCCAACCGGGTGCTGTCCGATGCCATAGCGGCCACCGAGGCCGAGCTGGGCGACGCGGGCCGGGTGCTCATCCGGGCCAGCGGCACCGAGCCGCTCCTGCGGGTGATGGTGGAAGCGCGTGACGCCGAACAGGCCAACCGCTGCGCCCAACGCCTGGTCGACGCGGCCCGGGCCGGCTGACGAGCCGCCGGGCGGGCCTGCGCCGTGCGGGCCGGGCCCTCGTTTCAGTCCGCCAGCGCTGCCATGTCATGCGTCGCGGGCTGCGGCAACGCATCGCGGCTGCGCTGCAGCAGCGGCGTGACCTGGTCGGCCGGCATGGGCCGGCTCAAAAAGTAGCCCTGGGCTTCGTCGCAGCCCTGCTGCCGAAGGAAGGCCAGCTGCTCGGCGGTTTCCACGCCCTCGGCCGTGGTGCGCATGCCCAGCGCCTGCGCCATGCGGATGATGGCGCTGACGATGGCGCGGTCGTTGGGGTCGTGGCCCAGGTCGCGCACGAACGACTGGTCGATCTTCAGCTTGTAGATCTGGAAGCGCTTGAGGTGGCTGAGCGACGAATAGCCCGTGCCGAAATCGTCCATCGACATGTGCACGCCCCGCTCGCGCAACTGGTCCATCGTGGCGATGGCCGAACGCGGGTCGTCCACGGCGACGCCTTCCGTCAGCTCCAGCTCCAGCACGTGCGCGGGCAGCACCGCTTCCTCCAGGATGCGGCTCACCAGTTCGGGCAGCTGCGGCTGGCGGAACTGCACGGCCGACAGGTTGACGGCCACCTTCAGGCTCTGCAGGCCCATCGCATGCCAGGCGTGCAACTGGGCCAGGGCGGTGCGCAGCACCCACTCGCCGATCTGCAAGATCTGGCCCGTGTCCTCGGCGATGGGGATGAATTCGGCCGGCGAGACCGAGCCCAGCTCCGGATGGTCCCAGCGCAGCAGCGCCTCCACGCTGCGGATCGCGCCGGTGCCGAGCGTGACCTGCGGCTGGTAGTGCAGGTGCAGCTGGCCGCGCTCCAGCGCGCGGCGCAAGGCGTTTTCCAGCCGCAAGGCCCGCGCGGACTGGGCATGCATCTCCGGCGTGAAGAAGCGGAAGGTGTTGCGGCCATCCGACTTGGCGCGGTACATGGCGGTGTCGGCCGACTGGGTCAGCGTTTCGAAATCCTCGCCGTCCTGCGGGAAGAGGGCGATACCCATCGACGGCGCCATGGTCAGCTCGTGGTGGCCGATCTGGTAAGGATGGCGCGAAGCCTCCTGCAGCTTGCCCGCCACCCGGGCCGCGCCAGCGGCATTCGCGCCCGGCAGCAGCAGCACGAACTCGTCGCCGCCCAGCCGGGCCACGGTGTCGCGGTCGCGCACGATGGCCCGCAGCCGCTTGCCGATCTCCACCAGCAAGTCGTCGCCCACGCGATGCCCGAGCGAATCGTTGACATGCTTGAAGTGGTCCAGGTCCAGGAACATCACGGCCAGGGGCGTGCCGTTGTCCTGCGCCAGCCGGATCGCCTGCTGGCTGCGCTCGGCCAGCAGGCTGCGGTTGGGCAGGCCGGTGAGCGCATCGTAATGCGCCAGCCAGTAGATGCGCTCCTGGTCGAGCTTGCGGTCATGGATCTCGCGGTGCAGGTTGCTTACCGTGGTGCGCAGCTCCTCGGTGCGCTCCAGCACCAGCTGCTCCAGCACGTCGTTCTGCCGCAGCGCAGCGTCCGGCACGGGCAGGGCCAGGGCGCCCGGCGCAGCCGTCCAGAGCATCAGGCCGGTGGCGCCGGCCGCGCCCGGCAGCGGGCGCACGCTGACGTGGCAGGGCAGCGGCCGGCCGTGGCGTCCGGTCAGCGTGACCCTGCCGTCGAAGGCTCCTGGGCTTGCCACCAGTTTTGGAGGGGGCTCCATCGCCTCGGCGGGCGCGTACCCCAGCCATGCCTTGCAGGCCGCGTTGCAACGGACCAGGTCTTCGTCCCGCAACAGGGCCACCGGCACCGGCATCACGTCCAGCAGGTCGGCACTCCAGACATCGCCCTCGGAAAAGCCTGCCTGCGGCGGGCCTTTCGAAAGGGAGTACGGCGATGACATAGGAATGGGATGCGTGGGCGAGGCAAAGACGATTTGTACCAAATTGTATTCTGGAAACGTTTTTTTGCATTTCCTGTCGGATGCTGCTCCGCCCAGAAGCAGTGGCACGCGGCACGTGGGCGGGCTCACCGTGCCTGCGCCGCCGCTTCCTGCGCGTACATCTTGCCGGCGATGTATTCCCCGTGCGTCACGTAGAGCAAGCCGGCGATCTTGTTGATGGCGTGCTGTTCCTCCGCTCCCGCATGTCCGTCGGCATAGGCCACCTGCCAGAGCGCCTCGACCAGCCGAATCTTCTCGGGTTGCGTCCAGTGTTCGTTCAGCACCGAGGTGAAGTGCTGATAGTCGTAGGCCGTGCGCGCCGTGGCGTCCGCCTGTTGCATCAACGCATCGAGCGGGCCGCCCTGCAGCGGAAAGCGTTCCTGCAGGGCCCGGGCCACGGCCTGCCGCTGCGCGGAGTCGGCCTGGGGCTCGGCATGCATCACCTCCACCAGCAGCACGGCGGTGGCCAGTTGCACCGAGCGCTGTCGTTCGGCTTCTTGCGTTTCCGCGTTCGGGAATCCCAGGGTGTCGAGAAAATCGTGGAGTGCCTTGAGCATGACGCTCAGACGCCGTGTGCACGCCATTGGTTCCAGCCCGCCGGGCACCGGTGCCGGCGCAGGCTTTTCCTACGCCGCCAGGGCTTCATGGACGTCCCGGCTGGTACAGCGGGGTTCGTAGCTTCAAGGCTTTCCACCCTCCCACAGGACCCACACCATGGTTGATTCCATCCGGAAAGCGTTGAACGACGTCATCGCCTATGACGACGAGCGCCCCAGCGCGCCTTTCGAGCACTGCGTCGTCGCGCTGGCAGCGTTCGGCCTGCTCGCCACCGCGCTGACTGCGCCTTCACGCGGGCAGGCGGTCGGCCGTGCCGTGCTGGCGGGTGCCTTGCTGCTGCGCTCCGCGTCCGGCCAGGACGGCCTGCGCAAGTGGGCGCAGGCGCCGCGGCCCACTGATGCCGCCGGCCAGCTGGTGATCGCCAGCTCTTGAGCCCGGTCGCGGGGCACTATCCCTCGGCGGAATCGCGGCGCACGTCGATCTGGCGCTCCTGCCGCAGCTCCAGCACCAGCCGCGCGCCATCGGCCCTGAGCGTGGCGCGGCCCCAGCCGGTCACCGCGTGCACCCAGGCGGGCTCGCCCAGCTCGTCGGGCAGCTGGGCCTCGACCATGCCGGCGGCCTTCAGCAGCCGCAGGCGATCGACGGAGATCTGATCGGTCACCGCGACGGGGAAGGCCTCGCACCGGGCCAGTTCGCGCAATAGTTCCAGTGACATGGTGCATCTCCGGCGAATTCGACGACTCACGCCATGCGGTCCATGCCACGGCGCGGGCGCTCGGCGGCGTCAGCGCCCGTCCTGGCGGGCGAGGGTCTCGTAAAGCGTGCGCGACAGCTCCAGATGCCGGCGCAGGTCCAGCAGCGTGCGCGCGGCGAACTCCTGGATGTCCCGGTCCTGCGTGCCGCGTTCCACCTCCTCGAACAGCGCCACGCTGGCATGGTGCGCCTGCACGCCCATCGTCTCCACATATCGGCGCTCGAACGCATGCGGCTCCAGCGGGGCCAGCTGTTCGATGCGGGCCTGCTGGGCCGCGTCGGGCGTGCGGGGCAGGGCATGGCTGCGGGCGGTGGCCAGGCTCGCCAGCTCGCGGTGGACCACCGCATGGTCATCGGCCATCTGCTGCGCGAAGGCGCGCACGGCGGTGGTGCGCGCCTTGCCCAGCGCCAGCTGGGCCGCCGCGATCTCGGCCAGGCCGTTGCGTGCGGCGGCATCGAGAAACCGCGACTCCAGGGGCGTGAGGGCGCGTGCCAGCGGCTTTTGCGACCAGGCCGGGGCGGCGGCGGACAGCATGGCCAGGCCCAGGGCGGCGAGCCCCGCGCCGCGGCGGCTCCAGCGCCGCGCGGGCGGGGCCGCTCCTTCGGGCATTACGGGCGTTGACATCGACACAGGGTGGAGAAATGAAACGAGACGATGGCCGATCCTTTGAGCGGCGGCAGTACGGTGTCTGTAGGAACGCGCCGCATGCCCTGCGAGCGACGGTCGACCCGGCTGCCCGACAATCGCGGGGATGACCACGATCACAACGAACGCTCCCACCCTCCTGCCCCGCCAACTGCTGGTGGCGCCCGACAGGCACGATCCCCAGCCGCTGGTGCTCTATCACGGCCGCTGCGCCGATGGCTTCGGCGCCGCCCTGGCGGCATGGACCTACTACGCCGGCCAGGTGGAATGCGTCGGCCTGTCGCACGGCCAGGCCGGTTCGGTACAGGATCTGCCGGCGCTGGAGGGCCGGGCCGTCTACATCCTCGACTTCGCCTTCGCGCCCGACCTGCTGGCCGCCATCGACGAGCGCGCGGCCAAGCTGGTGCTGCTCGACCACCACAAGAGCGCGGCCGAACAGCTGACCGGCTTCGCCTGCCGATGCGGCGTGGTGCATTTCGACATGAGCAAGTCCGGCGCCCGGCTGGCGTGGGACTTTTTTCACCCCGAAGCGCCGCTGCCCGATCTGGTGCGCTTCATCGAAGACCGCGACCTCTGGGCCTGGAAGTTCCCCGAGACCGCCGGTTTCGTCGCCGCGCTCGACATGGAGCCGTTCGACTTCGCCCGCTGGCAGCAGATCGCCGCATTCACGCCCGCCGACACCGCCGCCTTCATCGCGCGCGGCCAGGCCATGGACGAGAAATTCCGCCACCTGGCGCAGGACGTGGCGGGCGGCGCGCAGCCGCTGGTGTTCAACGGCGAGAGCGGCCTGATGGTGAACGCGCCGGGTGCCTTCCACAGCCTCGTCGGCGAACTGCTCTCCGCGCAGAGCGGCACCTTCGCGCTGATGTGGACGGTGGGCAAGGACGGCAAGGTCAAGGTCGGCCTGCGCTCCCAGCGCGGCTACGACTGTTCGCTGCTGGCCGTCGCCATGGGCGGCGGCGGGCATGCGCAGGCCTGCGGCTTTCGCATGGGGGCGGACCGCCTGCCGGAGCTGCTGAGCGGCCAGTTCACCGCCTGACGGCGTTCGTCACGCCAGCCCGAGATCCAGGGGTTTCGCCTGAGGAAACACCCGCGCCAGCGCGGCGGGCCGCAGCCCGTAGGTGCGGGCAAAGAGGCCGCCCAGCACGCCGCGATAATCGTTCAGCACCGGGTAGTCGCGGTTCTGGAACAGCGTCGTGGCCGTCAGCGCCTGCTGCTCGCCCGCGACGCGCCCGCCGGCGATGCCGCCGCCCAGCACCCACATCACGCTGCCGTGGCCGTGGTCCGTGCCGCGGTTGCCGTTCTCGCGGAAGGTGCGGCCGAACTCGCTCACCACCACCACGGTGGTGCGGCCCCAGGCCGGGCCCATCTCGTCGGCGAAGGCGGCCAGGCCCCGGCCCAGCTCCTCGAAGCGGTTGGCCAGCGCGCCCGTCGCGTTCCCCTGGCCCACGTGCGTGTCCCAGCCGCCCACATCGACGAAGCCGAGGTTGCAGCGCGACTGCATGAGCCGCGCCATGCGCCGCGCCGTGCCTTCGAAGCCCCGCGTGCTGAGCGCGTTGCGGCTGGCCGCGTCCATCTCGCCCTGCATGGTGCGCGCCACCTCATCGCGGGTCTGGAAGCCCTCGGCCACCGGCCCGGCCAGCGGCGTGCCCTGGTACATGGAGGCGATCAGGCCCGCCTGCCGGTCGTCGATGCCCGGCCTGGCCGCGCCCGCCGCGGCCAGCGCCGTGTTGGGCACGTCGTAGCCGCCGCGCAGCACCAGCGGCAGCGTGTCGGTGAAGGCCATGGGTGCCAGGTGGTCGTGCCAGCGCGTCTGGGCGCCCAGCTCCAGCGCCAGGCGATTGAGAAAGCCCGAGCGGTAGTCGCGCCGCGTGCCCATCGGCTGGCCCAGCTCGATGCTGTCCTGCGTGTCGAAGTGGCTGCGCGTCAGGTCCTCGGTGCCCGAGAAGGGCACGAAGGCGATCTGCTTTCTGGCGTAGAGCGGCTGCAGCGACCCCGCCAGCGCCGGGTGCAGGCCCCAGTCGGCGGTGAGCGGCAGCGCGCCGCCCGCGCTGCCGGGCCGTGCGATGGCGATGTTCGGCCGGGTTTCGTAGTAGTAGTCGCTGGCCGTGGGCACCAGCAGGCTGGCGCAGTCGTACCCGCCGCGCAGGAAGACCAGCAGAAAGCGCGTGTCGGTGGCGCCTTCGGGCGCTGCGGCCAGGCTGGCCTGCAGCACACCGGGCGCGGCCAGCGCGGCCAGGGCCTGCAGGCACTGCCTGCGGTGGGGCGATGGCAGGGAGGAAGAGGCAGAGCGGGGCATGACGGACCTTTCGCGGCGCTTCAGGCGTACATGAATTCGGGGGACGACAGCAGGAAGGTGTTCCATTCGGCCGGCGATGCGGCGCGTGCCAGCGCCACGCGGGTGGCGGGGGCCAGCAGGGGCTCCAGCACGCGGAACGCGCCGCTGCGCGCGATGTCGGGCGGCGCCACCCTGGGCGCCGGCGCGCCCTCTGCGCGGTAGAGCGCGCCGGTACCCGCGCCGCCCAGCGCGCGGGCGATCTCGAAGCGCACGGCCAGCTGGCCTGAGCTGGTCCAGGCCGCCGCATCCAGCGGATAGCCGTCCGGCGTGGCGCGGCCATAGAGCGGCTCGGCCAGCCGCTGCAGCCACGAGAGCGCCGGGTCCGGATTGGCCAGCACCCGCTCGCCGTAGCCCAGGCGCAGGCCGGCCATCACGTACTGCACCGGGTCGCGCAGCCGCGTGCCGAGCGAGGCGTTGAACGCGTCGCTGCCGATCAGCGTTTCCAGCACGGCAGCGATGTCGCTGTCGCTATGAAGAAACCGGTCGGCCAGGGCCTGCACCAGGGCCGTCGGCGGCGCGTCGCCCACCAGGTACACGGCCAGCTTGTGGCAGATGAAGCGGGCCGTCGCGGAGGCACGGGCCAGGCGGTCCAGCGCCTCGTCCAGCTCGGCCGCGCCGCGTGCCTGGATCGGCCGGCCCAGCAGTTCCTTGGCGTCCCAGTCGTGGCGCTGCGGGTTGAATTCATAGAGGCCGCTGCGCACGTAGTGGCGCGTCCACTCGGGCTTGAGCCGGGGTGGCGGCTCCTCCAGCGGCCGCAGCGAGACACCGTGGCCCGTCAGCACCCGCGCCAGCTCCTGCACGTCGCGCTGCGTGTAGCCGCCGTCCACGCCCAGCGTGTGCAGCTCCATCAGTTCGCGGGCGTAGTTCTCGTTGATGCGGCCAGCCGCGTTCTGGGCGTTGTCCAGATAGCGCAGCATGGCCGGGTGGCGCACGGTGGCGCCCAGCAGGTCGCGGAAGCGGCCGAGCGCATGCGGGCGGATGGCACGGTCTTCATAGTCGCCCACCATCGCCCGGATGTCGGCCTTGCCGGCGAAGACGCTGAAATGGTTCATCCAGAACCAGGTCATCTTCTCCTGCAGTTGCGCGGGCGAGTACACGGCGCGCAGCACGAAGCGCCGCTCGGCCTCGCGCTGCAGGGCGCGCATGTCGCGCTGATAGCTTTCCTGCGCGGCCTTGCGGGCGTCTTCGGTCGCTTCGCTGCGGATGGCCTGCTGGCGCGCCTGCATGTCGATGGCGAGCTGGTCCATCGGCGTGCGGGTGATGGCCATCGCGTCGATCTGCGCCTGTGCGGCCTGCGGCAATGCGGCCGGTGCGCCGGGCCGCAGCAGGGCAGCGACGGCGGCGGCGCTGCCCGCCCGTTGCCAGGCCTCCAGCGCGGCGCTGTTCGCGCCCCAGGTCAGCCGGTCGAGCAGGCGCAGGCCGTAGGCGGCGTCGCCCGGTCCTGGCGCTGCCGGGTTCGCCGCGTCGGCCAGCGGCGCGGCCGCCGCCGCCCAGCCGTTCAGTGCCGGCACCGCCCAGCCCGCCACCGCCACGGCGGCCAGCCAGTCCCGCCGCCGCACGCCCCGCGCCGGGCTGCCCGCATCCGTGGCACGGGAGGCCGCATCGGGTGGCGCGGAGGGCGACGCAGCAGGCTTGCACGGCAGCATGGCGGAAGGCTCGGAGTGGCTGATGGCGCGCATGGTGCGCCGCCGCCATGCTGCCCGCAAGGGGCCGCGCCGTCTTTTACCCGGCCGACACAGATGTATCGGCCTGTGGGGCGGGCAGGGGCGTTCAGCGGCCGGGCGACTGCGCAGCCGGGGTTGCGTCCTCGAAGCGGTCCACCTTGCGCAGCGGCGTGAAGACCAGCGCCCAGGTGCCCACCACCCCCAGGGTGCACAGACCGCCCAGCACGGCGGCCGGCACCACGCCCAGCCAGGCGGCGCTGGTGCCGGCCCGGAACTCGCCCAGTTCGTTGGACGAGCCGATGAACAGCATGTTCACCGCGTTGACGCGCCCTCGCATCGCATCCGGCGTGGAGAACTGCACCAGCGCGCCCCGGATGTACACGCTCACCATGTCGGCCGCGCCCGCCACCATCAGCGCCGCGAACGATAGCCAGAAGACGGTGGAGAACGAGAACACCAGGTTCGCCACGCCGAACACCGCCACCGCGATGAACATGGTGCGGCCCACGTTGCGGTTGAACGGCCGGGTGCTGAGATAGAAGCCCATGGCCACTTCGCCGATGGCCATCGCGCTGCGCAGCGCGCCCAGGCCCTGCGGGCCCACGTGCAGCACCTCGTGCGCGTAGATCGGCAGCAGCGCCACCACGCCGCCCAGCAGCACGGCGAACAGGTCGAGCGAGATGGTGCCCAGGATGATCGGGCGCGAGCGGATGAAGCGGATGCCCGCGCCGAAGCGCTCCACCATGCTGCCCTGCGTGGGCCCGAGCGGCGCGGCATGCGCCACCGGCACGCGCAGCAGCAGCGCGGTGCCGGCCGCGAAGCTCGCCAGGCAGACGAGGTAGGTCAGCGCGCCGCCGCCCGCCGCGTACAGCAGGCCGCCCAGGAACGGCCCGCCGATGCTGGCCGAGCGCATCAGCATGCTGTTGGCGGCGATGGCCTGGGCGAGCTGCTCGCGCGGCACGATCTGCGGCAGCAGGCTCTGCAGCGCCGGCCCCGAAAAGGCCCGGGAACAGCCGAACAGCACCAGCACCGCGTAGACGCCCATCACCCCCGCCGAGCCGTGCCCCGACAGCCACCACAGCAGGCCGCTGCACACGGCGCCCACCGACCAGCTGAGGGTCAGGATGCGCTTGCGGCTGAAGCGGTCGATCAGGTCGCCCGCCGGCAGCAACAGGCACAGCATGGGCAGGAACTGCGCCAGCCCGACATAGGCCAGCGCCAGCGGTTCGCGGGTGAGGTCATACACCTGCCAGGCCACCACCACGGCCTGCACCTGCGTGGCGAAGACGGCGGCGAGTCGCGCCAGCAGAAAGGCCATGAAGCCCGGGTGGCGGTACACGCTGGGCGCAGGTGAGGGGACCGGTGAAGGGGCGGGGGACGGCGGGCGATGGGTGGACATGCAGGGACGCGGGGCGGCGCGGGGGCGGCGACAGGGATTGGCCAGGGACTGGGCTGCCGCGCAGGCGTGGGGCCGGGCCAGGGAAAGCGGGTGATGCTAGCGGTTTCCTCCGCGGCGCGTGCGGTGGCCCGGGCCCCGGCACGCGGCCGCCGGATCGCCGCCGGTCGTCATCCGTCAGCGATGCGGATGCCGCTGGCGGTAGTCCCAGGGTGCCTGCGGGCGCTTCTGCGACCAGAGGCCCGCATGGCTGGCGCGGGCCTGGCGCTGCAGCGCCGCCAGCTCCGGGTAGCGCGCCGCGTGCGGCGTGTAGACCCAGGCCAGCCCGGCGCCGACCTGCGCGGCCGCCACGTCACGGCCGCCGCAGCGCACGTGGGCCAGCAGGCGGCCGTAGGCGTCGTGCCCCTCGGCGCGCAGCGCGGCCTGCTGGCGAAAGCACAGTTGCGCGAGGTTCTGGCGGGCGCGCTGGCCGAAGGCCTGCCGGCTTTCGGGCGCGTCGATGGAGACGATGCGCACCCGCTGCACCTGGTAGCCGCCGGGCGCGGCGCCGCAGCGCACGGTGAGCGTGTCGCCGTCGCTGATGCCGACGACCAGGCACATGAGGGAGGTGGCGAGGGCGGACACGGAGCAGGGCTTGGGGCTGATGAAAACGCCGCGGACTATAGCGCCGCAACACCGCCGCGATCGCTCCCGGCTCGCCGCGCAGCCCGGAGCCGCCGGGCTGCCCAAAAACAAGGCACCGCGCTGAAATCCAGCACGGGCGCGGCCTGGCGGGGGTTGTCCCGATGCTTGTCCACAGATCGGCCCACAGGCTGCGGGCATAACTCGGCGCTGGTGAACCCGAGGGGCAAGAATCAGAGTGTTTTAAGCCATCAGCGCTGGTGGAATAAGGGCCTTGTGCTATCAAATAGATAGTGCTTCGCCCGCTTCGGCCCATTGCCCCGGCGCCAGCCCGTCCAGCGTGTAAGGGCCGATGGCCGCGCGCACCAGCCGCAGCGTGGGGTGGCCGACGGCGGCGGTCATGCGGCGCACCTGGCGGTTGCGGCCCTCGCGGATGGTGAGCGCGATCCAGGCCGTGGGCCGTGACTGCCGCACGCGGATGGGCGGATCGCGCTCCCACAGTGCCGGCGGCGTGCCGATGCGCTCGGCCCGGGCGGGCAGGGTGGGGCCGTCATTCAGCTGCACGCCGCGCCGCAGGGCCGCGAGGGCGTCGTCGCCGGGCTCGTCCTCCACCTGCACCCAATAGGTCTTCTCCATCTTGAAGCGCGGATCGGCGATGCGGGCCTGCAGCCGCCCGTCGCTGGTCAGCAGCAGCAGGCCTTCGCTGTCGGCGTCCAGCCGGCCGGCCACGTACACGCCGGGCAGGTCGATGAAGTCCTTCAGGCCCCGCCAGCGGCCCTCGGGCGTGAACTGGCTGAGCACGCCGTAGGGCTTGTTGAAGCGGATCAGCCGGGGCTGCGCGGCGGGCGCTGGCGTGGGGCGGGGCGCGGAGTTGGAGCGCGGGCGCATGGGTCAGGCCGGCAGAAAGAGCGCCGGGTCGACCATCGCGCGGTTGAGCATCACGCCCCAGTGCAGGTGCGGGCCGGTCACCCGGCCGGTGGCGCCCACGCGGCAATAGGGCTGGCCGGTGGCCACCGCGTCGCCCACCCGCACGTCGATGCCGCTCAGGTGGCAGGCCATGGTCAGCAGGCCGCCGCCGTGGTCCAGCCACACGGTGCCGCCGTTGAAGAAATAGTCGCCGGTGTCGATCACCCGGCCCGGCAGCGGCGCGACCACCGGCGTGCCGGTGGCGGCGGCGATGTCCATGCCGCTGTGCGGGCTGCGGGCCTGGCCGTTGAAGGCGCGGCGCAGCCCGAACGAGCTGGACCGGCGGCCCGGCACCGGCACCTGCATGCGCAGGTCGTCGGCGCGCGGCAGCGGGCTCGAGAAGGTGGCCATCACGCCCTGCTGGTGATCGCGCTCGCGTTCGTAGCGGGCCTGGTCCTCGGGCGACAGGTCGACGGTGCGCGGCGCCACGGTGAGCCGCTGCTCGCGGTACTGGTGGGGCGCCACGTCGTAGGCCACCCGGCGTTCCGGCTCGCCCGCGGCGCGCACGGTGATGAACGCCGGCCCGACCGGGGCCGAGAGCGCGATGCCGACGATGGCCGTCCATTCGATCATGTCGCCCAGCACCAGCAGGGGCACGCCGTTCGCGAGGGCCACGGGCCGCTCCGTGGCTGGCCCGAGCGAGAGCCGCGCCACGCCGCCCGGCACCGCCGAAGGGCGGGGCCAGACCGCCGGCTCGGCGGTGCGGGCGGCAGCGGCGGCCCAAACGGGCAGCGCCAGGGCGCCGGTGCAGGCCAGGGCCTGCTGCAGCCAGCGTCGGCGGTGGGGATGGGCGGATGGCGGCGTGCTGGCGAGAGTCATGGAGCGGTCGGTGCGTGGTGCGGAGCCTTCATGGCGAAGCGCCCATCTTCGCACCTGCAGCCCGGCCGCTCGGCGAACATCCTTCAGCGCTCCGTCTTGCCCTCGTCCGGGCCGGAGGGCTGGTGCGGCTGGCGCTCGTTGTCCGGGTGCGGCTGGTAGGCCGGCCGGGCCGGCTGGGTGCTGCTGTCGGTTTCGACGAGCGCCGGGCTGGGCCGGTCGTCGTCCTTGCGGGGCTTGCCGTCGGGGGAATCGAGTTGCGTGACCATGGTGGGCCTCCTGTGGAATCGGTCGAAGGGAATCGGGCGCGATGGTGCGGGCGATGGCGCGCCGCGCTCGGTCAGGGCGTCAGCACGACCTTGCGGCAGTCGTCCTCGGCCTTGTCGAACATCTCGTAGGCCTGCTCGGCTTCGCCGAGCTTCATGCGGTGGGAGATGATGACCTCGGGCCGCATCCGGCCCTCGCCGATCAGCTCTAGCAGCTCCGGCATGAAGCGCTGCGCATGCGTCTGGCCCATCTTGAAGGTCAGGCCTTTGTCGAACGCATCGCCGAACAAGAAGCCGTGGATGAAGCCCGCATACACGCCCGGCACGCTGACCACGCCGCCGCGCCGCGTGGCGGCGATGCACTGGCGCAGCGCCTTGCCGCTGGAGCCCTCCAGCTTGATGGCGGTGAGCGCCGTTTCCAGCGCGCTGCCCTTGGCCTCGAAGCCCACGGCGTCGATGGTGGCGTCCACGCCATGGCCGGCGGTGGCCTGCAGGATCACCTCGGCCGGGTCGTCCTCGGTGGCAAAGTTGATCGGCGTGACGCCATAGTGTTCGACCGCGAACGCCAGCCGCGCCGGGTTGTCGTCCACCATGAAGATCTGCTCCGCGCCCACGTGCCGCGCGCACAGCGCCGACATCAGCCCGACCGGCCCGGCGCCGAAGATGGCCACCGACGAGCCTCGTCCCAGCTCGGCATTCACCACGGCCTGGTAGCCGGTGGGCAGGATGTCCGAGAGGAACAGCACCTGCTCGTCGCTCAACACGTCGGGCACCTTGAGCGGCCCCACGTTGGCCTGCGGCACGCGCACGAATTCCGACTGCCCGCCGGCGTAGCCGCCGTACAGGTGCGAATAGCCGAAGAGGCCCGCGCCGGGCGTGGCCGACTTCTTGTTCATGATCGCGCCACGGCCGGGGTTGGTGGTCTCGCAGGCCGCGAACAGCGTCTTGTCGCAGTAAAAGCAGCTGCCGCAGGCGATCACGAACGGGATCACCACGCGGTCGCCCGGGCGCAGGCCGGTCACGCCGGCGCCCACGTCCTCCACCACGCCCATGAACTCGTGGCCGAGGATGTCGCCGTCCTTCATCTCCGGGATCTTGCCCCGGTAGATGTGCAGGTCGGACCCGCAGATGGCCGTGGCGGTGACCCGCAGGATGATGTCGTCGGGCGCGTAGAGCACGGGATCGGGGACCGTCTCCACGCGAACCTTCTTGGCGCCTTGGTAGGTGAGAGCCTTCATGCGTGCGAACTCCTGGTGAGGGGGAGCCGCCAGCCTACGGAGCGATCCAGGCGCGGTTTTGTCGGCCATCGCGCCGTATGGGCCACTGCGCAGGCAAAGAAAAAGGCCGCCTTGTTGAAGGGCGGCCTTTGATGTTGGCTCCTCGACCTGGGCTCGAACCAGGGACCTACGGATTAACAGTCCGGCGCTCTACCGACTGAGCTATCGAGGAATGTTCGGTATGAATAACTGACTGACGCTGCCTGCACCCCATGCGATTGCAGGGTGCGCGGCTTGAGAATCTGGCTCCTCGACCTGGGCTCGAACCAGGGACCTACGGATTAACAGTCCGGCGCTCTACCGACTGAGCTATCGAGGAACAAGCCTGCGATTATATACACAAAAACACGGGCTTTCGGCTTCGTCGGTACGAAGCCGCCTGGCCCGCGCAACGGACCGCGCCGGCGCACAGCCGGGGCCGGCTCAGCGCGGCTCCGGCCGGCGCCAGAGCCAGGCCAGCACGCAGGCCATGCACAGGCTTGCCGTGATGGCCGCCCAGCGCGGCGCGTTGCTCACCACCAGCACCACGGCGCAGAGGGCCATCAGCGCGGTGGCGCTCCACTTGGCGCGGCGGCTCACGCAGCCGCCGTTGGCCCAGTTGCGCAGCATCGAGCCGAACAGGGGATGCCGCCACAGCCAGGCATGCAGGCGCGGCGAGCTGCGCGCGGCCGCCCACCCCGCCATGAGGATGAACACGGTGGTCGGCAGGCCCGGCACGAAGATGCCGACCACGCCCATCACCAGGCACAGGCCCGCGAAGGCCAGCAGCAGCCAGCGCACCACGAGCGGCAGCGGAGCATGCGGAGGGGGAGGCGGCAGCTGCTGCGGCGGCGGCTGGTGCGGGTCGGGCATGACGCGATTGTGCCTGCGGCGTTATGCTCGCCGCCCGCCTGAAGCAACGCGTTCCACATGACCATCCACACCATCCTGAAAATGGGCGACCCGCGCCTCCTGCGCGTGGCGCAGCCCGTCACCGCCTTCGACACCGAAGCCCTGCACACCCTGGTGCGCGACCTGCTCGAGACCATGGAGTCGGTGAACGGCGCCGGCCTGGCGGCGCCGCAGATCGGCGTCGATCTGCAGGTGGTGATCTTCGGCTCGGACCAGCGAAACCCGCGCTACCCCGACCGCCCGCTGGTGCCGCGCACCACGCTGGTCAACCCGGTCATCACGCCGCTGGGCGACACGCAGGAGGAGGACTGGGAGGGCTGCCTGTCGGTGCCCGGGCTGCGCGGCGTGGTGCCGCGTTTCTCGCGCATCCGCTACACCGGCTTCGATCCGTTCGGCGACCCGATCGACAGGGTGGCCGAGGGCTTTCATGCGCGGGTGGTGCAGCACGAGTGCGACCACCTGGTGGGCAAGCTCTATCCGATGCGGGTGCGGGACTTCAGCCGGTTCGGTTTCACCGAGGTGCTGTTCCCGGGCATCAGCGCGGCCGAGGACGATTGACGCCCTTTTTTGCGTCAAAAGACCCGCCAGCGCTGGTGTAATGGGCGCATGCAGCTATGAAAAAAATAGCAATGCACGGCCCGGGCCGCTGGCGCCTTGCCGGGCTCAGCCGTCGGCCAGCGCCTTCAGCAGCTCCGTCTCGATGCGGATCTGCCGCGCGTTGTTCTGCAGCTCGGCGCCCTGCACCAGGAAGGTGTCCTCCACCCGCTCGCCCAGCGTGCTGACCTTGGCGAGCTGCACGCTCAGCTGGTGCTGCGAGAGCACCCGCGCCACCAGGTAGAGCAGCCCGGCCCGGTCGGCGGCGGAAATGGAGATCAGCCAGCGCTGGGCCTTCTCGTCCGGCCGCAGCGTGACGCGGGGCGCCACCGGAAAGCTGCGCACCCGGCGCGAGGGGCGCTTGCGGGTGGGTTCGGGCAGCGCGCCGCCTTCCGCGATGGCCCGCACCAGGTCGCTCTCCACCATGTGGGTCAGTTCGCGGTAGTGGCCGGCCTGGGTGGAGGCGACGATCTGGAAGGTGTCGAGCGCATAGCCGTTGCGGGCCGTGTGCACCCGCGCATCGAGAATGCTGAAGCCGGCGCGGTCGAAGTAGCCGCAGATGCGGGCGAAGAGGTCGGGCTGGTCGGCCGCGTACACCATGACCTGCAGCCCTTCGCCCACCAGCGACTGGCGCGCGCGCACCACCGGCTTGTCGGCGCCCACCAGCCGCGCCAGGTGGCGCGTGTGCCAGGCGATGTCGGCCGCCTCGTGGCGCATGAAGTAGCTCACGTCCAGCGTGTCCCAGAGCTTGAGGTGGCCGTCGGCTGGCTGTGCGCTCAGGGCCAGCAGCACCAGCGCCTCGCGCTTGCGCGCCTCCACCTCGGCGGCGGCGTCGGGGGCGCGGCCGCCCAGGGTGCGCAGCGTGGCGCGGTAGAGGTCTTCCAGCAGCTTGCCCTTCCAGGCGTTCCAGACCTTGGGGCTGGTGCCACGGATGTCGGCCACGGTGAGCAGGTAGAGCGCCGTGAGGTTGCGCTCGTTGCCCACGCGCTGCGCGAAGGCGGCGATCACGTCGGGGTCCGAGAGGTCCTGCTTTTGCGCGACCTGGCTCATGGACAGATGCTCGCGCACCAGGAATTCGATCAGCGCCCCGTCGGCCTTGGCCACGCCGTGCTGGCGGCAGAAGTGGCGCACTTCCTCCGCGCCGATCTGCGAATGGTCGCCGCCACGGCCCTTGCCGATGTCGTGAAAGAGCGCGGCCAGGTACAGCAGCCACGGCTTGTCCCAGCCGCCCGCCAGCTGCGAGCAGAAAGGGTATTCGTGCACGTGCTCCGGCATGAAGAAGCGCCGCACGTTGCGCAGCACCATCAGGATGTGCTGGTCCACGGTGTAGACGTGGAAGAGGTCGTGCTGCATCTGCCCGACGATGCGGCGGAAGGGCCAGAGGTAGCGGCCCAGCACCGAGGTCTGGTTCATCAGCCGCATGGCGTGCGTGATGCCGGCCGGCTGCTTGACGATCTGCATGAAGGTGGCCCGGTTGACCGGGTCGCGGCGGAAGGCCGCGTTCATCACGCCGCGCGCGTTGTAGAGCGCCCGCAGCGTGCGCACCGACAGGTCCTTGAGTCCGCCCGTGGTTTCGTAGAGCAGGAAGGTTTCCAGGATGGCGTGCGGGTTCTTCTGGTAGAGGTCGTCGCTCGCCACCTCGATCAGGCCGGCCTTGTCGAAGAAGCGCTCGTTGATCCGGCGCAGCTCGTGGGTGGAGGGCGAGAGCCGCTCCTCGATGTTCAGCAGCAGGATCTGGCTGAGCTGCGACACCGCCTTGGCGGCCCAGTAGTAGCGGCGCATCAGCGTTTCGCTGGCGCGCATGGCCAGCCGCTTGCCGTCGGGCGAGACGGAGCGGTAGCCGAACGATTCGGCCACGGCGGTCTGCAGGTCGAACACCAGGCGGTCCTCGTGCCGCCCGGCCACCAGGTGCAGCCGCGCGCGGATGAGGAACAGCAGCGCCTCGTTGCGCTCGATCTGGCGCACCTCGAATGGCGTGGCCAGCCCGCTCGCGGCCAGGTTGCGCCAGGTGCTGCCCAGCCCCGCGGCGCGGGCCACCCAGGTGATGGTCTGCAGGTCGCGCAGCCCACCGGGCGATTCCTTGCAGTTGGGCTCCAGCGCGTAGGGCGTGTCTTCGTACTTGGTGTGGCGCTGGCGCATCTCCAGTGTCTTGGCCACCAGGAAGGCGGCCGCGTCCATCTGCTCCAGGTAGCGGCGGCGGAATTCGGTGAAGAGCGCCGCGTTGCCGCAGATGAGGCGCGACTCCAGCAGCGAGGTCTGCACGGTCACGTCGCCGGCCGATTCGCTCAGGCATTCGGCCACGGTGCGCACGCTGGAGCCGATCTCCAGCCCCGCGTCCCAGCAGCTGCCGATGAAGGTCTCCATCGCGCTGCGCAGCGGGTCCTGGTCCTCGCCGTCGGCCCCGGGCTCGGGCGCGTCGCCGCGGTCCGGGCACAGGGCGTCGGGCAGCAGCACCAGCACGTCCACGTCGGAATAGGGAAAGAGCTGCGCGCGGCCATAGCCGCCCACGGCCACCAGCGCCACGGTGGAGGGCAGGCCGGCCCGCTGCCAGAGCTGGCACAGCACGCCGTCGGCCAGGCTGGAGAGCTTGAGCAGCAGCGAGCGGATGCCGCGCGTGGACACGCCGCCCGGCTGCAGCGCGGCCAGCAGCGCCGCCTTGTCCGCCCGGTAGGCGTCCCGCAGGGCGGGCAGTTCGATCGGCGCGGACGGGCTGGTGGAGGGGGGCATGGCGGGCTCCTTCACGCCTTTTCAGGTCGCCGTGGCGGTGACGAAGGAGGGTAGCGGCGGGGAGCCGGCCGACAGCGTCATCACCTCGTAGCCGGTGTCGGTCACCAGCACGGTGTGTTCCCACTGGGCCGAAAGGCTGCGGTCCTTGGTGATGATGGTCCAGCCGTCGTTGCCCAGCTCCTTGATCTCGCGCCGGCCCAGGTTCAGCATGGGCTCGATGGTGAAGATCATGCCGGGCACCAGCTCCTCGAGCGTGCCGGGGCGGCCGTAGTGCAGCACCTGCGGCTCTTCGTGGAACTTCTGGCCGATGCCGTGGCCGCAGAATTCGCGCACCACCGACAGGCCGTGCCCTTCGGCGAACTTCTGGATGGCATGGCCCACGTCGCCCAGCCGCGCGCCGGGCTTGACCTGCTGGATGCCCAGCCACATGGCCTCGAAGGTCAGCGCGCACAGGCGCTTGGCCGCGATGGAGCAGTCGCCGATCAGGAACATGCGGCTGTTGTCGCCGTACCAGCCGTCCTTGGTGATGACCGTCACGTCCACGTTGACGATGTCGCCTTTCTTCAGCGGCTTGTCGTTCGGAATGCCGTGGCAGACCACGTGGTTGACCGAGGTGCAGAGGTGGCCGGGGTAGGGCGGGTAGCCGGGCGGCTGGTAGCCGATGGTGGCGGAGACGGTGCCCTGCTGCGCCATGCACTCCGCGCCCAGGCGGTCGATCTCGGCGGTGGTGATGCCGGGGCGGATGTGGGGCGTGATGTAGTCCAGCACTTCGGAGGCCAGCCGGCAGGCCTCGCGCATGCCGGCGATGCCGGCCGCGTCTTTGATGGTGATGCTCATGGGGCGCAATTATCCCACCCGGCCCCGGCCGATGCCGCCGCGGCGCCGCATGGCCGTGCGGCGCCGTTAAAATGCCGGGTTTTCCGAACGCCTCCGGCGCGCCGGCCCCATTCAGCGGCCTCCCGCCCACCTGCTTCGCCCCCCGTTCTCCTCCCCCATCACACAGGCCGCCACCGTGACCTTGCACATGACCCAGCTGGAGGGCGGCAACGCTCTCAGCAGCTTCCGCGCCCAGCAACTGCAGCCCGCCCTCCAGGCCATCCACCCCAAGATCACCGGCATTGCAGCGCGCTTCGTGCACCTGGTGGCGACCGACGCAGCCCCCACGCCCGCCGAGCGCGAGCGCATGGCGGCCCTGCTGACCTACGGCGACGCCTACGCCGGCCCGGCCGACGGCCCGGCCCTCATCGTCACGCCGCGCCTGGGCACCGTCTCGCCCTGGGCCTCCAAGGCCACCGACATCGCGCGCAACTGCGGCCTGGCCATTCGCCGCGTCGAGCGCGTGACCGAATACCGCCTGGCGCTGAAAGCCGGCCTGCTGGGCGGCACGCCCGAGTTGTCGGCCGAGCAGCTGCAGCAGGTCGCCACGCTCCTGCACGACCGCATGACCGAATCGGTGGTGCCCGACCTCGCCGGCGCCGCCGCGCTCTTTACCGAACTGCCCGCCGCGCCGATGGAATTCGTCGACGTGCTGGGCGGCGGCCGCGCTGCGCTGGAAGCCGCCAACACCCGCTGGGGCCTGGCGCTGGCGCAGGACGAGATCGACTACCTGGTCAACGCCTTCACGGCCCTGAAGCGCAACCCCACCGACGTGGAGCTGATGATGTTCGCGCAGGCCAACAGCGAACACTGCCGCCACAAGATCTTCAACGCGCAGTTCACCATCGACGGCGAGAAGCAGGACAAGAGCCTCTTCGCCATGATCCGCAACACCCACCAGCTGGCGCCGCAGCACACGGTGGTGGCGTATTCGGACAACGCCTCGGTCATGGAAGGCTCGCAGGTCGAGCGATTCATTGCCAAAACGGCCTCTGGCGCAGGTGCAATGGGCGTGAGCAGCTATGAAAAGAGTAGCGCTCTCAACCACGTGCTGATGAAGGTGGAAACCCACAACCACCCCACGGCGATCTCGCCCTTCCCGGGCGCATCGACCGGCGCGGGCGGCGAGATCCGCGACGAGGGCGCCACGGGCCGTGGTTCCCGCCCCAAGGCGGGCCTGACGGGCTTCACGGTGTCCAAGCTCTGGGGCGGTGAATTCGGCAAGCCCGAGCACATCGCCAGCCCGCTGCAGATCATGGTCGAGGGCCCGCTGGGCGGCGCGGCCTTCAACAACGAATTCGGCCGGCCCAACCTGCTGGGCTATTTCCGCGAATACGAGCAGACCGTGGGCGGCGTCGACCGCGGCTACCACAAGCCCATCATGATCGCGGGCGGCCTGGGCACCATCGACGCGGGCCTGACCAGGAAGATCGAATTCCCCGCCGGCTCGCTGCTGATCCAGCTGGGCGGGCCGGGCATGCGCATCGGCATGGGCGGCAGCGCCGCCAGCTCGATGGCCACCGGCGCCAACGCGGCCGAGCTCGACTTCGACTCCGTGCAGCGCGGCAACCCCGAGATCGAACGCCGCGCGCAGGAGGTCATCAACCACTGCTGGGCGCAAGGCGCGGCCAACCCGATCCTGGCGATCCACGACGTCGGCGCGGGCGGCCTCTCCAACGCCTTCCCCGAGCTGACCAACGACGCCGGCCGCGGCGCGCGCTTCGACCTGCGCGCCGTGCAGCTCGAAGAGTCGGGCCTGGCCCCGAAGGAAATCTGGTCCAACGAAAGCCAGGAACGCTACGTGCTGGCCATCGCGCCCGAATCGCTGGAGCAGTTCCGGCTTTTTTGCGAACGCGAGCGCTGCCCTTTCGCCGTGATCGGCACCGCCACCGAAGAGCGCCAGCTGGTGCTCGAGGACACGGCCGTGGCAGCGGGCGACCAGAAGCTGCCGGTGGACATGCCCATGGAAGTGCTGCTGGGCAAGCCGCCCAAGATGCACCGCGACGTGAAGACCGTGCGCCGTGAACTGGCGCCCATCGACCTGACCGGCGTGGCGCTGCAAAAGGCCGTGATCGACGTGCTGGCCCACCCCACGGTGGCGTCCAAGCGCTTTCTCATCACCATCGGCGACCGCACGGTGGGGGGCCTCTCGCACCGCGACCAGATGGTCGGCCCCTGGCAGGTGCCGGTGGCCGATTGCGCCGTGACGCTGGCCGATTTCAAGGGCTTCGCCGGCGAGGCCATGAGCCTGGGCGAGCGCACGCCGCTCGCCGCCATCGACGCGCCCGCCTCGGGCCGCATGGCCGTGGCCGAAGCCATCACCAACCTGCTCGCCGCGCCGATCGAGCTGCCGCGCGTGAAGCTCAGCGCCAACTGGATGGCGGCCTGCGGCGAGGTGGGCGAAGACGCCGACCTGTACGCCACCGTCAAGGCCGTGGGCATGGAGCTGTGCCCGCAGCTGGGCATCAGCATTCCGGTGGGCAAGGATTCGCTGTCCATGCGCACCGTTTGGACGAGCCCCTCCGGTAGCGGGAAGGACGAATCCGTCACCGCCAGGAAGGTGACTTCGCCCGTCAGCCTGATCGTCACCGCCTTCGCCACGCTGGCCGACGTGCGCGGCACGCTCACGCCGCAGCTCGACGCCACCGAGGAAGACACCACGCTGGTGCTGGTGGACCTTGGCCGTGGGCAAAACCGCATGGGCGGCTCCATCCTGGGCCAGGTGCTGAACCAGGCAGGCGACGTGGCCCCCGACCTGGACGACGCGAAGGACCTGGTGAACCTGGTCAACGCCGTGAACGCGCTGCGCGCCCAGGGCCGCATCCTCGCCTACCACGACCGCAGCGACGGCGGCCTGCTCGCGGCGGCGGCCGAGATGGCCTTCGCCGGCCAGGTGGGCGTGGCGCTCAACGTCGACCTGCTGGTGACCGAGGGTGACGGCATCACCGACAGCCGCATGGAAACCGGCGACGCCAAGAACTGGGCGCAGCAGGTGAGCGCGCGGCGCGAGGAAATGACGCTGAAGGCGCTGTTCAACGAAGAACTGGGCGTGCTGCTGCAGGTGCGCACCGCCGAGCGCAACGAGGTCATGCAGACCCTCCGCGAGCACGGCCTGTCGAAGTTCAGCCACTTCGTCGGCAAGACCCGCCCGCAGTCGTC
Organism: Acidovorax sp. FG27; assembly: GCF_040365715.1. Classification (NCBI taxonomy): domain Bacteria; kingdom Pseudomonadati; phylum Pseudomonadota; class Betaproteobacteria; order Burkholderiales; family Comamonadaceae; genus Acidovorax; species Acidovorax sp. FG27. Next base: position 521,368 of record NZ_BAABVY010000009.1, on the reverse strand, counting down.
CACCATCGACGTGGGCAAGGGCGAGCTGCAGGTGTGGCGCGACGCCAAGAGCGTGTTCAGCGCCAGCCTGTCCGACCTGCACCAGGTGTGGGACGCGGTGAGCTGGAAGATCTGCCAGCAACGCGACAACCCCGCCTGCGCCGACGCCGAGCACGCGGCCGCCGGCAACCCGGCCGACCCCGGCCTGCACGTGGCGCTCACGTTCGACCCGGCGGAGAACGTCGCCGCGCCGTTCCTGAACCTGGCCCGCCCGAAGGTCGCCATCCTGCGCGAGCAGGGCGTCAACTCGCATGTCGAGATGGCCTATGCGTTCACCGAAGCCGGCTTCGAGGCCTTCGACGTGCACATGACCGACCTGCAGACTGGCCGGGCCGACCTCGCCGCCTTCCAGGGCGTGGTCGCCTGCGGCGGCTTCAGCTATGGCGACACGCTGGGCGCGGGCATCGGCTGGGCGCGGTCCATCACCTTCAACGAGCGCCTCTCGGCGCAGTTCCAGGGCTTCTTCGGCCGGGGCGATACCTTCGGCCTGGGCGTGTGCAACGGCTGCCAGATGTTCGCCGAGCTGGCCGACATCATTCCGGGCGCCGAGGCCTGGCCGCGCTTCACCACCAACCAGAGCGAGCGTTTCGAGGCGCGCCTGTCGCAGGTGGAAGTGCTGGAGTCGCCCAGCCTGTTCTTCGCCGGCATGGCCGGCAGCCGCCTGCCCATCGCCGTGGCGCATGGCGAGGGCTACGCCAACTTCACGACCCGCGGCGACGCGGCCCGAGCGATTGCCGCGATGCGCTTCGTGGACCACCACGGCGCGCCGACCGAGCAGTACCCGCTGAACCCCAACGGCAGCGCCGGGGGGCTGACGGCCGTGACCACGGCCGACGGCCGCTTCACGGCCATGATGCCGCACCCCGAGCGCGTGTTCCGCAACGTGCAGATGAGCTGGACCAGCGGCGACGTGAGCGCGGCGAGCCCCTGGATGCGCATCTGGCGCAACGCCCGCAAGTGGGTCGGCTGATCTGATCGGGCGGGCTCGGGCGGTGCCGGTCAGCGCAGCGCGCGCGAGGCCAGCTCCAGCCCGAGCAGCAGCAGCAAGCCCAGGAACGCCTGCCGAAAGCGCTGCGGGCTGAGGCGGGCCCGCAGGCGCTGGCCCAGCGCCATGCCGGCCAGCGCGGGCAGCGTGGCCAGCACCGACCAGCCGATCTGCGGCGCGCGCAGCGCGCCGTGCGCGGCGAGGCCTGCGGCGAGGGCCAGCGTCGACACGGTGAAAGACCAGCCCAGCGCCTGCACCAGCGCGTCGCGGCCCAGCTGCAGCGCCTGCAGATAGGGCACGGCCGGCATCACGAACACCCCGGTCGCGCCGGTGACGATGCCCGTCACCGCGCCCACCAGGGGCGACAGCCAGCGTTCCGCGCCCGGCGGCACCTTGAGCGGCCTGGCCCAGAGCGCGTGCAGGGCATACACGATCAGCGCCACCCCCAGCGCCGGCCCCGTCCAGAGCGGGTCGAGCCGCGCCAGCAAGGCGGCCGACGCCCCCGCACCGGCCGCGCTCGCCAGCAGCAGCGGCCAGAGCCGGCGCAGCAGGGCGCCGGTGCCGGTGCCGGTGGCGCACTGCCAGAGGTTGGTCACCAGCGAAGGCACGACCAGCAGGCCGGCGGCCGCGACCGGCGGCATGCCCAGTCCGAGCAGGCCCATGGCCACCGTCGGCAAGCCCATGCCGGTGACGCCTTTCACACAGCCGGCGAACAGGAACGTGCCGCCCAGCAGGGCGAGGAAGCCAGGGGAGGCAGGGGAGGCGGACAGGAAGGCGTTGGCGGTGGACATGCCCGCATTGAAGGCGCAGGCCCGCGCCGGCACAATGCGGATGCTGCGCGGCAGCCTTCGGACCGTCCGAAGGGTGACGCGTGTCTCTCAACCCCTTCCGCCCCTTGACCGCCCACCGCCCCATGCGCCTCGACCTCGCCGACCTGCGGCTCTTTCTCAGCGTGGTGGATGCCGGCAGCATCACCCAGGGCGCGGTGCGCGCCCACCTGGCGCTGGGCTCGGCCAGCGAGCGGCTGCGGCACATCGAGGCCGACGTGGGCGTGCCGCTGCTGGAGCGCCGCGCCCGCGGGGTGGTGCCGACCGAGGCAGGCGAGGCGCTGGCCCACCACGCCCGGCTCATCGTGCGCCAGCAGGCGCTCTTGCGGGGCGAGCTGGACGGCTTCGCGGCCGGCGCGCGCGGCACAGTGCACCTGTATGCCAACACGGCCGCGCTGACCGAATTCCTGCCGCCCCGGCTCGGGCCCTGGCTCGCCGAGCGGCCCGGGCTGCGGGTCGTGCTGACCGAGCGCACCAGCGCGGACATCGTGCGGCTGATCGCGTCCGGCGCGGCGCATGCAGGTGTCGTGTCCGGCGCCGTGCCCGCGCCCGGCCTGCAGTGCCAGCCCGTCGCCCGCGACCACCTGGTGCTGATCGTGCCGGCCGGGCACCGCCTGGCCGCCGAACGGCGCGCCGTAGCCTTCGCCGACGTGCTGCACGAGCCCTTCGTGTGCCTGGCGGCGGGCCACGCGCTGCAGGACTACCTGGACGGGCAGGCGCGCGCGGCAGGCGCGGTGCTGGCCATGCGGGCGCGCATGGCCGGCTTCGAGGGGCAGTGCGATCTGGTGTCGCACGGCGTGGGCGTGGCCATCGTGCCCGAGGGCGTGGCCCGGCGCCTGCGGCGCGCCCGGCACTACCGCACGGTGAAGCTGCGCGATGCCTGGGCGCAGCGCCGGCTGTGCCTGTGCCTGCGTGACGAGGCCGCCTTGCCGCCCGCGCTGCGCAGCCTGCTCGCACATCTGCGGGGCCCGTCGGCGGTGCTGCTGCCATCCGGCGCCGCAAGCGACAGCCCCGCTAGCCCCGCCTGACGCGGCGCCGTCCTGCGCCGGCTTGCGCTCGCGGCGCAGCGCGGCCAGGTGGGTCTGCTCCCATAATCGGCCGCTTTCAACCCCCACGGAGTTCCCCATGGCCGGTGCCAGCCTTCTCACCCTGCTCGACGACATCGCCACGGTGCTGGACGACGTGGCCCTGATGACCAAGGTGGCCGCCCGCAAGGGCGTGGCGATGGCCGACGACGTCTCGGTGATGACCAAGGTGGCCGCGCAGAAGACGGCGGGCGTGCTGGGCGACGACCTGGCGCTCAACGCCCAGCAGGTCTCCGGGGTGCGGGCCGAGCGCGAGGTGCCGGTCGTCTGGGCGGTGGCCAAGGGCTCGCTGGTGAACAAGCTCATCCTGGTGCCGGCCGCGCTGCTCATCAGCGCCTTCCTGCCCTGGGCCGTCACGCCGCTGCTGATGGTGGGCGGCGCCTTCCTCTGCTATGAGGGCTTTGAGAAGCTGGCGCACAAGTTCCTGCACCGCAAGGCGCCGGCGCAGCCCGGCGAGCCGCAGGCCGTGGTGCCCGTGGCCCCGGCGGACGCAGCGCCTGTGCCGGTGGACATGGCCGCTTTCGAGAAGGAAAAGATCAAGGGCGCGGTGCGCACCGACTTCATCCTCTCCGCCGAGATCATCGCCATCACGCTGGGCACCGTCAGCCAGGCGCCGTTCGCCCAGCAGGTGGCCGTGCTCGCCGGCATCGCCCTGGTGATGACCGTGGGCGTCTATGGCCTGGTGGCAGGCATCGTGAAGCTCGATGATCTGGGCCTGTGGCTGAGCAACAAGCAAAGCGGCGCCGTGCGCGCCGTGGGCCGCGGGATCGTGGCGGCGGCGCCCTGGCTGATGAAGGGCCTGTCGATCGCCGGCACCGCCGCCATGTTCCTGGTGGGTGGGGGCATCCTGGTGCACGGCGTGCCGGCCATCGCGCATGGCGTGGAGGGCCTGGCCGAGCTGGCCGCCCAGTGGCCGGCGGGCGGGCTGTGGCGCTTTCTGGCCAACAACCTGCTGAATGCGCTGGTGGGCATCGTCGCCGGCGCGCTGGTGCTGGGCGGGGTGACGCTCGTCCAGCGGCTGCGCGGCAAGCCGGCCGGCGAGGGCGCCGCCCCGGTGCATTGACACTGGATCCGCGGGCGATGGCGCCACCGCGGCGGCGTCCTTGCCTGACGCAGATCAGACAGCGGCGCACGGCCCCTGCGAGGCCAGCCGGCGTTTGATCTGCGGCAAGGCCCGCCAGCGGCCCACGGCGCTCAATACGGTCACGGGGGTCGTCCCCGGTCAACCGCATCGAGTTCCGTATGAAAAAGCAATGGCTGGCTCTCGCCCTCCTGGGCGCCCTCACTTCGGGCGCCGCCTTCGCGCAGCAGGCCGCCGACGGCCCCTGGCTGGTCCGTGCCCGCGCCGTGCACCTGGACAGCGTGAACAAGGACTCCACCGGCCTGGGCCTGTCGATCAACGACAAGGTGCTGCCCGAAGTGGACATCACCTATTTCTTCAGCCCCAACCTGGCGGCGGAGCTGATCCTTACCGTGCCGCAAAAGCAGAAGATCCGCGCCGACGGACTGGGCCAGATCGGCACGCTCAGGCACCTGCCGCCCGCGCTGCTGGCGCAATACCACTTCACGCATTGGAGCGGCTTCAAGCCCTACGTGGGCGCCGGCGTCAACTACACGCGCTTTTCGAGCGTGCGGTTCGACCCGGCGGTGCAGGCCGCGCTCAGCCCCTCCATCGACAAGAGCAGCTGGGGCGGTGCATTGCAGGTCGGGGTGGACATTCCCCTTGCGAAGAACCTGTACCTGAACTTCGACGTGAAGAAGGTGTTCATCAAGACCGACGTGTTCGCGGCCGGCAACCCGGTGGGCACGTTCAAGATCAACCCGGTGCTGGCCGGGGTGGGACTGGGCTGGCGGTTCTGAACCCGCGTTCAGAACCCGCGAACGAATTGCTATTGAAAAAATAGCATCAGGCGCTGGAAGAACGGGCGCTGGAGCCCTGAAAGACCTCAATTTTCAGGGTGCCGCGTCCGCTACGCCGAAGAGGCCGTTGCCACCGCCGTGCCCGCGCATGCGCCGCCACAAAGCCGGCAGGGCGGCGGCGATGTCGGGGCGCTGCCACCGCTGCGTGACCGAGCCGCCCCCGGCCGCAACCGCCGAGGCCTCGCCCAGGTCGAAGTGGAAGGTATAGGCCGGCTCCTGGCCCAAGCGCAGGTCGGTCACGAAGATGTGGCCGCGCTCGTCCTGCGTGAGCCGCCAGAAGCCCCGGCTGAAGTCGGCGATGCGCCGCACCTGCGGGTGCTGGCCGTAGCGGGCGATCAGCTCGGCGCCGCGCGGGTGCGCGGTCCACTGCATGGGGCGGTCGCCGTCGGCCAGGGCATGAAAGCCCTCCAGATACTGCGTGGGCGTGACCGCCACCACGCGCCAGAGCACGGTGTTGAACGGCGTGGGCGTGACCAGCAGACGCTCGGCCTGCACGCCGCGCTCGGCCAGCGCCGCGCGCGCCACCTGCGCCACGTGTTGCTGCGCGGCGAAGCTCCATGCCAGGTAGGCGGTGCTGACGGCCAGGCCCGCCGCGTTCCACCGCAGGCCGCGTCCGCCCCGCAGGCACAGGGCCAGCAGCACGCCCGCCGCCAGCGGCAGCGTATAGGCCGGGTCGATGATGAAGATGCTGCCCACCCCGAGCGGCGTGTCGTCGAAGGGCCGCAGCAGCTGCGTGCCGTACACGGTCATCCAGTCCAGCAGCGGGTGCGTGACGAGCGCGAGCCACAGCGCCAGCCACCAGCGGCGCCAGAGCGCGCTCTGCCCATGCACCCGCGCCGCCAGCCAGCCGAGCGGCAGCGACACCAGGCTGAGGTAGAAGAGGGCGTGGCTCTCGGCCCGGTGCAGCACCATGTTGGCGATGGCGTCGCCGTGGTCGATGAAAGTGTCGAGGTCGGGCAGGGTGCCGGCGGCGGCGCCCCAGAGCGCGGCCTTCGAGGGAGCGGTGCGCCGGCCCAGGGCGGCTACGGCGACGGCGGAGCCGAGGGCGATCTGCGTGAAGGAATCCATGCGCCGAACGTAGCAGAGCCGGCGGGTGCCCCTGGCCGCGCCGGGTGAAATCCGCGCGGTAAGCGGGCGCGTCCTACAGCGCCGCCAGGTCGCTTCTGCAATCCTGTCATACCGGCATGACCGAATGATCCATCGCGGTGCCGCCCACGAGGCCCCTTCGGCCGCCCCGCGGCGCCGCATGCCTTTCCTTCCATCCTCCCCCCACAGCCCCTCCGACTGCCATGCTCTACCCATCGCACATCGACATCATCCAGGGGCTGTCGCGGCACCCCGCCAGCATTTCGCCCAAGTATTTCTACGACCAGCGCGGCTCCGAGCTGTTCGAGGAGATCACGCGGGTGCCCGAGTACTACCCCACCCGCACCGAATATGCCCTGATGCGCGCCCACGGCGAGGACATCGCCCAGGCCGTCAGGCCCTGCGCCACCGTGGTCGAGCTGGGCGCCGGCAGTTGCGAGAAGGCCCGTACGCTCTGCCAGCTGCTGCAGCCCGAACGCTTCGTGGGCGTCGATATCTCGGCCGATTTCCTGCGCGAAGGCGTGGCGCGGCTCGCGTCGGCCGTGCCCGGTCTGGTCACCCACGCGGTGGCGGCCGACATCACCCAATCCGTCACCCTGCCGGCGGACATCCCGCGCACCGGGCGGCTGGTCTTCTACCCGGGCTCGTCCATCGGCAACTTCGATCCACCGCAGGCGAAGGCGCTGCTGGGCCGCATGCGCTCGCTGGTGGACGCCGACGGCGCGCTGCTCATCGGGGTCGACCTGCGCAAGGAGGTGAGCGTGCTGGAGGCCGCGTATGACGACGCGGCGGGCGTGACGGCGGCCTTCAACCTGAACGTGCTGGAGCATGTGAACCGGCTCATCGGCAGCGACTTCGCAGCCGAGGCCTGGGAGCACCGCGCCTTCTTCAACGATGCGCTCTCCCGCATCGAGATGCACCTGCAGGCCCGCGAGGACGCCTGCGTGCGCTGGCCCGGTGGCCGGCGCGACTTCGCGGCGGGCGAGCGCATCCACACCGAGAACAGCTACAAATACACGCTGCCCGGCTTTTCCGCGCTGCTGGCGAGCGCGGGCTTCTCGCGCGCCCAGGCCTGGACGGACGACCGCGGCTGGTATGCGATGGTCCACGCCCGGCCTTGAGACGGTGACGACCCTTAGTCTTCTTTCGTCCCGCCCGCGCTCCTGCTCCACCCACGCCATCGCCGCCATGACCCGATCTCTTCCATCGCATGGCGGCGCGCCATTGCGCCAAGTCCGCCACACCACTGTCCCCAACTCCATCGCGCAGCGCTACGACGACGTGCGCCAGGCCACCGCGGCCCTGGCCATGCCGCTGACCGACGAGGACTGCTGCGCGCAGTCCATGCCCGACGCCAGCCCGGCGAAGTGGCACCTGGCGCACACCACCTGGTTCTTCGAAACCTTCGTGCTGGAGTCGTACGAGCGGGACTTTCAGCCCTTCCACCCGGCTTTCCGGGTGCTGTTCAACTCGTACTACAACGGCCTGGGCGCGCAGCACCCCCGCGCGCAACGCGGCCTGCTCACCCGGCCGGCGCTGCCGCAGGTGCTGGCCTACCGCATGAACGTGGATGGCCGCATGGCCCAGCTGCTGCAGGAGCGCGCCGACGACGCCACCCTGCACGCCCTGGTCGAGCTGGGGTTGCAGCACGAGCAGCAGCACCAGGAACTGATCCTCACAGACGTCAAGCACCTGCTGTCGTGCAACCCGCTCTGGCCGTCCTACGAGCAGCAGCAGCGTGCCGCGCCAGCGGCGGGCGGCGGGCTGCATCCGGCGGCGATGCCGCTGGCCTGGCACCGGTTCGAGGGCGGTGTGGTCGAGATCGGCCATGCGGGGGAGGGCTTCGCGTTCGACAACGAGTCGCCGCGCCACCGGGTGTTCCTCGCGCCCTACCAGCTCGCTTCGCGGCTGGTCACCAACGGCGAATACCTCGCCTTCATCGAGGACGGCGGCTACCAGGAGCCGGCCCACTGGCTGGCCGAGGGCTGGGACTGGCGCAGGACGAACCAGCTGGACCACCCGCTCTACTGGCGGCGGGCGGCAACGACCGCCAATTCCCAGCCCCGCGCCGACGGTGCGGCCGCGTGGGAGGAATTCACCCTGGCCGGCGCCTGCCCGCTTGCGCCGCACCGGCCGGCGGTGCACCTGTCCTACTACGAAGCCGACGCCTACGCCCGCTGGGCCGGGGCGCGCCTGCCCACCGAAGCCGAGTGGGAGGCCGCCGCAGCCGGGGCCGACAGCACGCTGGGCCACTTCGCCGACAGCGGCGAGTGGCACCCGCGCGCGGCGCAGGGCACGCCAGGTGGCGGCCAGGCGCCGCTCGCGCAGCTCTTCGGAGACGCCTGGCAGTGGACGCAGTCCAGCTACGCGGCGTATCCAGGCTTTCGCATCGCCGAAGGCGCGGTGGGCGAGTACAACGGCAAGTTCATGGTCAACCAGTACGTGCTGCGGGGCGGCTCCTGCGTGACGCCGGCCGGCCACGTGCGCGCCAGCTACCGCAATTTCTTCCCGGCCACGGCGCGCTGGCAGGTCAGCGGCATCCGCCTGGCACGCGACGCCTGAGCCGCCGCGGGGCGCGGCCGGCGCCTTGCGCGGCGCGGGCGGTCAGGGCGCCATCCGGAAGGTCTGCTGCAGGCGCAGGCGCACCGGCTTGCCGTCGCGCTTCGGCGGCGAGAACTTCCATCCGCGCAGCGCGTCGAGCACCGGCTTGTGCAGGCCCTCGTCGCTGCCGGGCAGCACCTTGGTATCGCCGACGCGGCCGCTCGGCAGCACTTCGAACGACACCACCACGTCGCCCTTGGTGCCGAGGGTGATGAGGTAGGACGGGTAGCGCGGCGCGGGCGAGTCCAGCAGCTTGAGCGGCTCGTCCAGCGGCGGCGTGATCTGCTGCTGCAGCACGGCCAGGTCCTGCGCCTTGCGGTAGGCGATGAAATCCTCCTCGGTCTTGTCGGCGCCGGACGGGCCGCTGCCGCAGGCTGCAAGCAGCAGGCCAAGGGACACGGTGGCCGCGAGCGACGCGGCGCGGCGAGCGAGGGGAGGGCGGTGATGGGTCATGCCCCGAGTATCGCGCCACCCGCCAGGGCCGCCGGGACGCCGCAGGCCCGGGCCGCCGCGCACCCCCGGCTCGCCTGGCGCCCTGTTCAATGCCAAACAGGCCGCTGGCGCAGGCGGTGTCTTGGCTTTAAGCTATCTTTATGATAGCGAAGCAGGCGCCGGACGCGTGCGGTAGAACTGCATGGGCACGGCCTGCATGTCCTTGGCGTGCTGGTGCAACACCGACTTCTTCATGCGGCCCACCACGTGCATCTCGCAGGGCTTGCAGTCGAAGCGCAGGGTGAGCTTCTCTTTGCCGTTGACCAGCTGCAGCGGCTCGGCCTTGATGGTGCCCTTGACGCCGATCACGCCCTTGGCCTGCTTGGGGCACAGGCTCATCGAGAAGCGCACGCAGTGCTTGGTGATCATCAGGCTCACCTCGCCTTCCTCTTCCTTCGACTCGTAGGCCGCGTCGATCACCTTCACGCCGTGGCGCACATAGAAGTCGTGCGCCTTGTGGTTGAAGACGTTGGCCAGATAGCTCAGCGTGTCTTCGGGAAAGGGCGCTGGCGGCTCCACCGGCTGGGCGCGCGGTAGTCGCACGAAGCCGGCCGCGCGCGCGGCCTCCAGCGCCTCCACCGCATCGCGGCGCAGCTGGTTGAGCGCCGAGGCCGGCACGAACCATGGCTGCGACAGCGCGAGCGCGATGTCGTGCACCGCGAACACGGTGGCGCCGAAGCGGCCCAGCTGCTCGCGCAGCGTGGCCTCGGCGCGTGCTGGGTCGGTGGCGGGCTGATGCGCCTGACGGATGGCGGCGCTGCCCGTGAAGCCGTCCTCGTCGGTCAGCGTCAGGCAAAAGCCGTCAGCGGTTTCGGCCAGCTGCGCCCACAGGCCGATGCGCCGGTCGCTGGATTTCTTGTCCAGCGTGCGCACCCATTCCATGTCGCGGTTGCGGTTGACCTCCAGGCCCCGGCGCAAGTCCTTGAAGCCGGCGATCGGGTCCTTGGGGAACACGCGCCACAGGCCCTTCCTGGCGTTGATGGCCTCGGCGCGGTTGATCTGCAGGCCCACCAGCTCTTTCTGCAGGTCGTAGTAGCAGAGGCCGTCGCCGTTGTGCAGCACGGTGTCCGCGCTGGAGAGTTCCAGCTCGGCGAAGTTCTCGCCCACCTTGGTGACCCAGCCGATGGCGCGGCCCGGTGTCTTGGGCGTGTCGAAGGCGCCGATGTCTTCCTTGCGGCCGTTGACGAAGTAGTCGGTGAACTCGCGGTTGAAGTTCTGGTCGGGGTCGGGCGTGAAGCTGAAGGTGGTGCGGCCCGAGGACGACCGTGCCAGCGGCTGCGCGGTGAATTCGCGCTCCTCGATGATCTCGTCGAGCAGCTTGCGGTAGTGGGCCGTGATGTTCTTCACGTAGCCCATATCCTTGTAGCGGCCCTCGATCTTGAAGCTGCGCACGCCGGCGTCGATGAGTGCGCGCAGGTTGTCCGACTGGTTGTTGTCCTTCATCGACAGCACGTGCTTTTCGTGCGCGATGATGCGGCCGCCCGCGTCCAGCACCTCGTAGGGCAGGCGGCAGGCCTGGTTGCAGTCGCCCCGGTTGGCGCTGCGGCCGGTATGGGCGTGGGTGATGTAGCACTGGCCCGAATAGGCCACGCACAGCGCACCGTGCACGAAGAATTCGATGGTGGTGCGCGCCGGGTCGGTGGCGGCGCGCACTGCGGCGATCTGGCCCAGGTCCAGCTCGCGGGCGACCACGATCTGCGAGAGCCCTGCGTCCTGCAGGAAGCGCGCCTTTTCGGGCGTGCGGATGTCGGTCTGCGTGCTGGCGTGCAGCTGGATGGGCGGCAGGTCCAGCTCCAGCAGGCCCATGTCCTGGATGATGAGCGCGTCGGCGCCCGCGTCGTACACCTGCCAGGCCATCTGGCGCGCGCCTTCCAGCTCGTCGTCGCGCAGGATGGTGTTGAGCGTGATGAAGATGCGGCTGCCGAAGCGGTGCGCGTGGCGGATGAGCCGCTCCAGGTCGCGCATCTCGTTGCCGGCGCCGGCTCGCGCCCCGAAGGCGGGGCCGCCGATGTAGACGGCGTCCGCGCCGTGGTTCACGGCCTCGATGCCGATGTCGGCGTCGCGCGCGGGGGAGAGCAGTTCGATCTGGTGGGGCAGCAGGGACATGGGGCGGGATTATCCCAGCGCGGGGCCATCGGCGTGCTGCGCCCCGTCCACGAAGGGCGGCGAGCGGCGTGCCGGGGCACCGTCGCCACCCCGCCAATGCACCTGTTTGGGGCTGCTCGGCTGGGGTCTTGCATGGTTTTGGTGCGACGAGCGCGGGCTCATGGTTAGCATATGCAGGTGGCGGCAACTGCTGCCACGCTCGCTTGTGTTTCGCTTCCTTTCGTCCAGCCAGCCACGGAGACCGAATGTTCGCCCAGTCCACTGCTTCCCGCCTGCGTTTTCCCCTGCAACTGACCGCCCTGGCCTGCGCCCTCGCCGCCGCCGCGGTGAATGCCCAGGACGTGCAGGTCGTCAAGATCGGCCACGCCGGCCCCGTCTCGGGCGGCATCGCCCACATCGGCAAGGACACGGAAAACGGCGTGCGCCTGGCGGTGGACGACCTGAATGCGCAAAACCTGGTGATCGGCGGCAAGAAGATCAAGTTCGAGCTGGCAGCCGAAGACGATGCGGGCGACCCGCGCCAGGCCACCGCCGTGGCGCAGAAGCTCTGCGACCAGAAGGTGGCCGGCGTGGTGGGCCACCTGCAGTCGGGCACGTCGATTCCCGCCTCCTCCATCTACGACAAGTGCGACCTGCCGCACATCACCGCCTCGGCCACCAACCCCGACTTCACCAAGCCCGGCTACAAGACCGCTTTCCGCCTGATCGCCAACGACAACGCGCTGGGCGCGGCGCTGGCGCTCTACGCGGCCGACCACCTGAAGCTCAAGACGGTGGCCATCATCGACGACCGCACGGCCTACGGCCAGGGCGTGGCGCAGGTGTTCAAGGCCACCGCGCAGCAAAAGGGCCTGCAGGTGGTGGGCGAGGAATTCACCAACGACAAGGCCACCGACTTCATGGCCATCCTGACCTCGCTCAAGAGCAAGAAGCCCGACGGCATCTTCTACGGCGGCCTCGACGCGCAGGCCGGCCCCATGCTGCGCCAGATGGAGCAGCTGGGCATGGGCCAGGTGAAGTATTTCGGCGGCGACGCGCTCTGCACCGAAAAGCTGCCCGAGCTGGCCAGCAAGGTTGCCGCGCTGAAGAACGTGACCTGCGCCACCGGCGGCGCCTCCGTCGCCAGGATGCAGGGCGGCCCCGAGTGGAAGAAGCGCTACGACGCCAAGTTCCCCGGCCAGTTCCAGATCTACAGCCCCTACGCGTATGACGCCGCCATGGTGCTGGCCGACGCGATGAAGCGCGCCGACTCGGTCGATCCGCGCAAGTACACGCCCTTCATCGGCAAGGCGAACTACAAGGGCGTCACGGCCAACGTGTCGTTCACGCCCAAGGGCGAGCTGACGCACCCGGCCGTCACGCTCTACCACTACCCGGACAACGCCCGCGTTGGGCTGAACTGACCCGCCAGGGGCGCCACCGATGCCCCCGCCCACGTCCACCGGCCGCTCCTGCGGCCGTTTTTGCTGGAGGCCGGCGCGGGACTGCCGCTACAGTGGCGGCCACACGGGCCCATCCCGGGCTGCGGTAACGACGAAGGCGGTGCGCGGTGTTCAGGACTTTCGGACTCATCGGTCTGGTGGTGGCATTGGCCATCGTGGCGGTGCTGGCCAGGCGGCAGGCCCAGGCGCCGCAGGCGGCGGCGCTGCCCGCCGTGCCCGGGTCACCCGCCAGCGCACCCACCGGCTCGGTGCGCGACCAGAGCCAGCAGATCCAGCAGCAGGTGCGCCAGCAGATGGATGCGCTGATGCAGCAGGCCCGCCCCATGCCGGACGATGAGTCCAAGTAAAAACAGGCCCTGGCGCTGATGAATGCTGGGCTTGATGCTATCAAAAGATGAGTGAAAGCACCGATGGCGCCCAGGCGCCCCACGACGCCCGCTGGATGCGCCTGGCGCTGGAGCAGGCCCGCGCCGCTGCCGAGGCGGGCGAGGTGCCGGTGGGCGCCGTCGTCGTGCGGCAGGACCAGGTGATCGCCACCGGCCGCAATGCGCCGATCGCCCGCCTCGACCCGACGGCCCATGCCGAGATCGCCGCGCTGCGGGCGGCGGCCGAGCGGCTGGGCAACTACCGGCTGGACGGCTGCACGCTCTACGTGACGCTCGAGCCCTGCGCCATGTGCAGCGGCGCCATGCTGCATGCGCGGCTGCCGCGCGTGGTGTTCGGCGCGGCCGAAGCGAAGACGGGCGCGGCCGGCTCGGTGGTCAACCTCTTCGCCGAGCCCCGGCTCAACCACCAGACCGCGCTGCAAGGCGGGGTGCTGGCGGACGAATGCGCCGCGCTGCTGAGCGACTTCTTCCAGCAGCGCCGCCAGCAGCAGCGGGCCCGGGCGCTGGCCGCGCACCCGCTGCGCGACGACGCCCTGCGCACGCCTGAAGCGCGGTTTGCGGCACTGTCCGGCAACCCCTGGCTGCCGCACTACGTGAGCGACCTGCCGGCGCTCGGCGGGCTGCGGCTGCACTATCTGGACGAAGGACCCCCGGACGCCGCCCGCACCTGGCTCTGCCTGCACGGCAGCACGGCCTGGAGCCATGCGTGGCGCCGCATGCTGCCGGTCTTCGTCGCGGCGGGCGACCGCGTGGTGGCGCCCGACCTCGTCGGCTTCGGCAGAAGCGACAAGCCCAAGAAGGCGGCGGTGCACACGCTGGCCTGGCATGCGCGGGTGCTGGCCGAATGGGCGGCGCGGCTGGAGCTGGGCCGCACCGTGCTGGTGGCGCCGCCGGCCATGGGCGCGCTGGCCGCCGCGCTGCATGCGGCCCTGCCCGGGCGCCTTGCCGGCTGGCTGGTCTGCGGCGAGCCGCCGGCGGACGATGGCGACCCGGCCTGGGCCGCGCCGTTCCCCGACGCCGGCCACCGCGCCGGGCCCCGTGCCGCCGCGCACTGGCCCGCGGCGGTGCCGGCCGGCGCACCGGTGCCGGACAGGCTGGCCGACCCGTCGCTGGACGGCCCGGCGCTGGCCGAACGCGCTGTGGAATACTTCCGCCCTTGACGCCACGCCCGGGCCCGCCCCGGCCGTGCGCCCACCTTGCCCTCTTTCGGAGCAGGCCGTGCGCGGCCTGAATGCCTTGTCCCTCGATCACCACCCCTCGGCCTGCGGCCACCACCACGGCCCGCAGCACATCTACATCTATTCCCCCTCCGGCGCGGTGCGCGACAAGGCCGCCTTCAAGCGCGGCGTGGCCCGCCTGCAGGCGATGGGGCACGAGGTCGAGATCGATGCCGACGCGCTGGCGAGCCACACCCGGTTCGCGGGCGACGATGCCACGCGCCTGGCCGCCATCCACCGCGCCGCGGCGAGCGGGGCCGACGTGGCGCTGATCTCGCGCGGCGGCTACGGCCTCTCGCGCATCCTGCCCGGCATCCGCTACAAGGCGGTCGCCAAGGCCGTGGCCGGCGGCACCCGCTTCGTCGGCCTGAGCGACTTCACCGCTTTCCAGACGGCCCTGCTGGCGCAGACCGGCGCCACCACCTGGGCCGGCCCGGCGCTGGTCGGCGACCTAGGGTGCGAGGGCGAGCCCGACGACATCATGCTGGCCTGCCTGGACGACCTCTTCACCGGCCACGGCGAAGGCGCCGGCTGGCGCATGAACGCCGAGAAGCCCGGCGCCGACAGCCAGCCCGCCGTGCGCGACATCTACGTGAAAAACGCCACGCTCTGGGGCGGCAACCTGGCCGTGCTGGCCTCGCTGGTCGGCACGCCCTACCTGCCCGACGTGCGCGGCGGCATCCTGTTCCTGGAAGACGTGAACGAGCACCCCTACCGCATCGAGCGCATGCTGACGCAGCTGCTGCACGCCGGCGTGCTGGCCCGCCAGAAGGCCGTGGTGCTGGGCCAGTTCAGCGACTACACGCTGACGCCGCACGACAAGGGCTTCAAGCTGCAGAGCGTGGTCGCCTGGCTGCGCACCCAGATCAAGGCGCCCGTGCTCACCAACCTGCCGTTCGGCCACGTGGCCACCAAGGTCCTGCTGCCGGTGGGCGCGCCGGTGTCGCTGTCGGTGGAAGGGCGCGATGCGCTGATCTACTGGGGCCATACCCACTGAGCGCTGCCTTCAATCCAGGGCGCTGAAGAAAGGCTGAGCATGGGCATGTCGCGAACCCAGCGGTGGATCGGCCGCATCGCGGTGGGGCTGGTCGCCGTGGCGCTGCTGGCGGGCGCCGCGGCCGCCGTCTACGTGCTGCGCAGTTTTCCCGCCCTGGACGGCCGCCTGCAGGCTTCGGGCCTGACGCAGCCCGTGCAGGTGCGCCGCGACGGCGCAGACGTCACCCACATCGAGGCGGCCACGCCGTTCGACGCCTGGTTCGCCATGGGCTACGTGCATGCGCAGGAGCGCACCTGGCAGCTGGAATTCAACCGCCGCCTGATGCACGGCGAGCTGTCGGAGCTGTTCGGCCCCGCCGCGCTGGACACCGACCGGCTGATGCGCACGCTCGACATCGCCGGCGCCGCGCGCCGCCAGTACGACGGCCTGCCGCCCTTCGCCCGCGAGGCGCTGCAGGCCTACAGCCGCGGCATCGCGTCGTTCCACCAGCACCGCACGCAGGCGCTGCCGCCGGAATTCCTGCTGCTGGGCACCCGCCCTGGCGGCAGCGAAGGCGCGCCGTGGTCGCCGCATGACAGCGTGGGCTGGGCGCTGATGATGGCGCTGGACCTGGGCGGCAACTGGGGCAACGAGTTCGCCCGCCTGTCGCTGGCCCGCACGCTGCCCACCGACCGGCTCTGGCAGCTGATGCCCCCGTACCCCGGTGAAGCGCCGGCCACGGCCGTCGACCTGCAGACACTCTACCGCCAGATGGGTGTGTACCGCACGCCCGCCGAGCCCGTGGCGGCTGCTGGCGTGCCGCAGGCGCAGCCACCGCTGCTCGCGCCCTGGCCGCACGATCTGGCCGCGCAGGCGGGCGACCCGGGCGGGCGGGGCAGCAACAACTGGGTGCTGGCGGGCAGCCGCACCGCCAGCGGCAAGCCGCTGCTGGCGAACGACCCGCACCTGGGCTTGGGCGCTCCGGCGATCTGGTACTTCGCCCGGCTGAAGGCACCGGCTGGCGTGGCGGCGGACGGCGGCCCCGTCGCCGGCATGGACGTGGTGGGCGCCACCTTGCCCGGCCTGCCCTTCGTGGTGCTGGGGCGCACGGCGCAGGCGGCCTGGGGCTTCACCAACACCGCGCCCGACGTGCAGGACCTGTACCTGGAGCAGATCGACCCGGCCGACCCGAAGCGCTACCGCACGCCGGACGGCTGGGCCCGCTTCACCGAGCGCGAAGAACTGATTCGCGTCAAGGGCCAGCCGGACGTGCGCCACCGCGTGCGCGCCACACGCCACGGCCCGGTGCTGAGCGACGCGCAGGCGGCGCTGCACGGCGGCGTGATCGACCTGGACCGCCATGTGATCGCGCTGCGCTGGAGCGCGCTCGACGCCGACAACCAGACGGTGCTGGCCGGCCTGCTGGCCAACCAGGCCCGGTCGGTGGCCGAGCTGTTCGGCGCTTTCGCCCACTACCACTCGCCCATGCAGAGCGTGGTGGCGGCCGACGTGCACGGCGCCATCGGCTTCAAGGCGATGGGCCGCGTGCCGGTGCGCGGCGCGGGCAACGACCTGCGCGGCGTGGCCCCCGCACCGGGCTGGGACGCACGCTACGACTGGCAGGGCTGGCTGCCCCTGGCAGACACCCCGCAGGACGACGGCGCCGCCCGCGGCTGGCTGGCCACGGCCAACCAGCGCATCACGCCGCCCGGCTATCCCCACTTCATCACGGCCGACTGGTCGCTGCCCTACCGGCAGGACCGCATCGCCGAACGCCTCGCGGCCACGCCGCGCCACGACATGGCCAGCCTGCGGGCCCTGCAGCAGGACACCGTGTCGCTGGCGGTGCTGCGGCTGCTGCCGCACCTGGTGGCCGCGCCCACCGACCACGCCCTGGCTGCGCAGGCGCGGGCGCTGCTGCAGGGCTGGGACGGCGACATGCGCGCCGACCGCGCCGCGCCGCTGATCTTCGCCGCCTGGGCGGACGAGCTGGCGCGTGGCCTGCTGGCGCCCCGCATCGGGGCCGAGCGCTTCGCGGCGCTCTACGGCCGGCGCGACTTCCGCGCCGGCATCGAGGGCATGCTGCAGGGGGGCGACGGCTGGTGGTGCCAGCCCCTGACCTGCCCGCAGCAGGCGGGCGCGGCCTTCAGCCGGGCGCTGGACCGCCTGGCCGCGCTCCACGGCGGCGACCCCGCCCGCTGGCGCTGGGGCGCGGCCCACCCGGCGCTCAGCGTGCACCGGCCGTTCGGCAACGTGCCGGCGCTGGCCCGCTGGTTCGATGTGCGCGTGCCGTCGCCGGGCGATGCCTACACGGTCAACGTGGGCCAGTACAACCCGGCGGAAAAGCACGACCCTTTCGCCAGCCGCCACGCCCCGTCGCTGCGCGCGGTGTACGACCTGGGGGATCCGGAGCAGTCGCTGTTCATCTACCAGACCGGGCAGAGCGGGCTGGTCTTCTCGCCGCGCTACCGCGACATGGCTGGGCCGTGGT
Source organism: Acidovorax sp. FG27 (assembly GCF_040365715.1). NCBI lineage: Bacteria > Pseudomonadati > Pseudomonadota > Betaproteobacteria > Burkholderiales > Comamonadaceae > Acidovorax > Acidovorax sp. FG27. The sequence goes on along the minus strand of NZ_BAABVY010000009.1, from coordinate 503,715 downwards.
CGCAGGGCGGCATGCGGCCGCTGCAACTGGCGCCGGCCCGCTATGCGCACCGGCTGGTGCTGACGCCCTGAATCGCCAGTCCGCCGGTCCGCCAGCCCGGGGCGGCTGGGAGTGGATCAGCGCTTCTTGCCGCCGAAGATGCTGCCCAGCACGCCGCGCAGGATCTCCTTCCCGAGCGAGGTGCCCATGGTGCGCACGGCCGACCTGGCCATGGTCTGCACCAGGCCGTCGCGCTTGCCGCCGCGCGGGCCGGTGGAGCCGAACAGTACGTCGTTGAGCCCCCCCATCATGCCGCTGCCGTCCTGCGCCGCGTCGGCCTTCGCCTTGGCGGGGGCGTTGTCGGCAGCCACGTCGGCGCGGCCGCGCAGCTTCTCGTAGGCCGATTCCCGGTCCACGGCCTTTTCGTACACGCCGGCCACCAGCGACTGCGCCAGCAGCGCCTGGCGCTGCTGCGGGGTGATCGGCCCGATCTGGCTGCCCGGGGGCAGCACGAAGACGCGCTCGGTGACGCTGGGCCGGCCCTTGGCATCGAGGAAGCTCACCAACGCCTCGCCCACGGCCAGCTCGGTGATGGCCGCCTCGATGTCCAGCCCGGGCTTGGGCCGCATGGTGGTGGCGGTGGCCTTCACCGCCTTCTGGTCGCGCGGGGTGAAGGCGCGCAGCGCATGCTGCACGCGGTTGCCCAGCTGCGCCAGCACGCTGTCGGGAATGTCCAGCGGGTTCTGGGTGACGAAATAGACGCCCACGCCCTTGGATCGCACCAGCCGCACCACGAGCTCGATCCGCTCGACGAGCACCTTGGGCGCTTCGTTGAACAGCAGGTGGGCCTCGTCGAAGAAGAAGACGAGCTTGGGCTTTTCCGGGTCGCCGATCTCGGGCAGTGTCTCGAACAGCTCCGACAGCATCCAGAGCAGGAAGGTGGCGTAGAGGCGCGGCGAATTCATCAGCTTGTCGGCCGCGAGGATGTTGATCACGCCCCGGCCATCGACGGTCTGCATCAGGTCGTTGATGTCGAGCATGGGCTCGCCGAAGAACCGGTCGCCACCCTGGGTCTCGATCTGCAGCAGCCCGCGCTGGATGGCGCCCACGCTGGCGGCGCTGATGTTGCCGTACTCGGTGGTGAACTGCTTGGCGTTGTCGCCCACGTGCGTGAGCATGGCGCGCAGGTCTTTCAGGTCGAGCAGCAAAAGGCCGCTGTCGTCGGCGATCTTGAACACGAGGTTCAGCACGCCCAGCTGGGTTTCGTTCAGGTTCAGCATGCGGCCCAGCAGCAGCGGCCCCATGTCGGAAATGGTGGCGCGCACCGGGTGGCCCTGTTCGCCGAAGACGTCCCACACCGTGGTGGGGCAGGCGACGGGCTCGGGCACCTGCAGGCCGCGCTCGGCGAGCGTGGCCGCCAGCTTGTCGCCGATGCGGCCCGGCTGGCTGATGCCGGTAAGGTCGCCCTTCACGTCGGCCATGAAGACCGCCACGCCGATGCGCGAGAACCCTTCGGCCAGCGCCTGCAGCGTGACCGTCTTGCCCGTGCCGGTGGCGCCGGTGATGAGCCCGTGCCGGTTGGCGAGGCCGGGCAGGAGGTGGCATTCGGCAGTGCCCGAACGGGCGATCAGAAGAGGTTCGGCCATGATGGGTGGGCAGTCAAAAGTAAAATCGCGGCCAGTAGATTAAATCAATACCAGCACCCGAAGGACACCCGTGGCAGGACACAGTAAATGGGCGAACATCCAGCACCGCAAGGGGCGGCAGGATGAGAAGCGCGGAAAGATCTGGACGCGGATCATCCGCGAGATCACGGTGGCGGCACGCGCCGGTGGCGGCGACGTGTCGGCCAACCCGCGCCTGCGCCTGGCGATCGACAAGGCCAAGGCGGCCAACATGCCGGCCGACCGCATCAAGTACAACATCGACAAGGCCACCGGCAATGCCGAGGGCGTGAACTACGAAGAGATCCGCTACGAGGGCTACGGCATCGGCGGCGCGGCCATCATTGTTGACACCATGACCGACAACCGCGTGCGGACCGTGGCCGACGTGCGACACGCTTTCAGCAAATATGGCGGCAACATGGGCACCGAAGGCTCGGTGGCGTTCCAGTTCAAGCACTGCGGCCAGCTCATCTTCGCGCCCGGCACCGACGAGGACCGCGTGATGGAACTCGCGCTGGAAGCCGGCGCCGAGGACGTGGTCACCGGCGAGGACGGGGCCATCGAGGTGCTGACGGCCTATGGCGACTTCGAAGCCGTCAAGAATGCGCTGCAGGCCGCTGGCCTGGTGCCCGAGGTGGCCGAGGTCACCATGCGCGCCGACAACACCATCGAGCTGGAAGGCGACGACGCTGCCCGCATGCAGAAGCTGCTCGACGTCCTGGAAGACCTGGACGACGTGCAAGAGGTCTATCACAACGCAGCATTATGAAAATTCTCGTGATTGGTGGCGGCGGCCGGGAACACGCAATGGCCTGGAAGATCAGCCAGTCGCCCAAGGTGGCGAAGGTGTTCGTGGCGCCCGGCAACGGCGGCACGGCGCTCGATTCCAAGCTGGAAAACGTGGACATCACCGACGTGCGGGCGCTGCGCGAATGGGCGCAGGCGCAGAAGATCGCGCTGACCGTGGTCGGCCCCGAGGCGCCGCTCGCCGTCGGCGTGGTGGACGAGTTCCGCGCGCACGGCCTGCGCATCTTCGGCCCCACCCGGGCCGCCGCGCAGCTGGAGAGCTCCAAGGCGTTCTCCAAGGCTTTCATGAAGCGCCACGGCATTCCCACGGCCGAGTACGAGGCCTTCACCGACCCGGCGGCCGCGCACGCCTACGTGGACCGGCTGGGCGCGCCCATCGTGGTCAAGGCCGATGGCCTGGCCGCCGGCAAGGGCGTGGTGGTCGCGATGACGCTGCAGGAAGCGCACGACGCGGTCGACTTCATGCTGGTGGACAACAAGTACGGCGTGAGCCACAACGAAGGTGGCGCGCGCGTGGTGATCGAGCAGTTCCTCGAAGGCGAGGAGGCCTCCTTCATCGTGCTGTGCGACGGCAAGAACGTGGCGGCACTGGCCACCAGCCAGGACCACAAGCGGCTCAAAGACGGCGACGAAGGCCCCAACACCGGCGGCATGGGCGCGTACTCGCCCGCGCCCGTGGTCACGGCCGACGTGCACGCCCGCGCAATGCGCGAGATCATCCTGCCCACCATCCGGGGCATGGAAAAGGACGGCATTCCCTACACCGGCTTCCTCTACGCCGGTCTGATGATCGACGCCACCGGCCACCCGAAGACGCTGGAATTCAACTGCCGCATGGGCGACCCGGAAACCCAGCCCATCCTGATGCGCCTGAAGAGCGACCTGGTCGACGTGCTGGCCGCCGCCGTGGACGGCAAGCTCGACCAGCTCGAGATGCAGTGGGACCGCCGCCCCGCCCTGGGCGTGGTGATGGCCGCGCACGGCTACCCCGAAAGCCCGCGCAAGGGCGACGCCATCACCGGCCTGCCCGCCGATGCCGACGACGCCATGGTGTTCCATGCCGGCACCGCGCTCGACGAGGCGGGCGTGCCGCGCACCACCGGCGGCCGCGTACTGTGCGTCACGGCGCTGGCCGACAGCGTCAAGCTGGCGCAGCAGCGGGTGTACGACGTGGCACGCGGCATCCACTTCGACGGCGCGCAGTACCGCCGCGACATCGGCCACCGCGCCATCAAGAGCTGATGCAGCCCACCGACGCGGGCTCGGCCGCGCAGCCCCTGCATTCCGGCGGCGTGGCCGCCCGGGTGCGCGGCTATCTGGTCGGCCTGCAGGCACGCATCACCGACGCCATCGAGGGCGTCGAGGGGGCGGTGCAAGAAGGCGGTGCGCGCTTTCGCTCCGACGCCTGGACCAAGGAGGCCGGCGAGCCGCTGCAGGGCGACGGCATCACCCGCATCCTGGAAGGCGGGCGCGTGTTCGAGCGGGCCGGCTGCGGCTTCTCGCACGTGCGCGGCCCGCGGCTGCCGCCTTCGGCCACGGCGCACCGGCCCGAGCTGGCCGGCGCGCCGTTCGAGGCCATGGGCGTGTCGCTGGTGTTCCACCCGCGCAACCCCTACGTGCCGACCGTGCACATGAACGTGCGCATGATCGCCGCCGGCCACCCGGGCGCGGCGCCGGTGTGCTGGTTCGGCGGCGGCATGGATCTGACGCCCATCTACGGCTTCGAGGAAGACGCGGTGCATTTCCACCGCAGCTGCCAGGCCGCGCTGGCGCCTTTCGGCGGCGACAAGTACCCGCGCTTCAAGGCGTGGTGCGACGAGTACTTCTTCCTGAAGCACCGGGGCGAGCAGCGCGGCGTGGGCGGCATCTTCTTCGACGATTTCTCGGAGCCGGGCTTCGACGCCAGCCTGGCGATGATGCAGTCGGTGGGCGACGCCTTCCTGGGTGCCTACCTGCCCATCGTGCAGCGCCGCCAGGGGCTGCCCCATGGCGAGCGCGAACGCGAGTTCCAGCTCTACCGCCGGGGCCGCTACGTCGAATTCAACCTGGTCTGGGACCGGGGCACGCACTTCGGGCTGCAGTCGGGCGGGCGCACCGAATCCATCCTGCTGTCGATGCCACCGCTCGCCGCCTGGGCCTACCGGCGCGAAGACCCGGCCGGCTCGCCCGAGGCCGAACTGACGGCCCGGTTCCTGCAGCGGCGCGACTGGCTGGGAACATGTTGACGAGTGCCTGAGAGCCCGGCCACAGGTTCCAAGGCTCCGCCGAGGGCCATCAACTATAATTTTGATAGCTGCAAGCGCTTGAACCCATTGCGCCAAACGCACAAAACACCCCTGGCGGGGCACGGGGGCGCCGGCAGGCGCAGGGAGCGGTCCACTGGCCGGCGGCCCGCCAGCCCGCTATAAATACATTTCCTTCTTCACCGAACACAGCCTGATGACCACCTCCACCACCTCGGAAACCGCCGCCAAGAAAGACGTCACCAAGCTCCAGCGCGCCATCGTCGATGGCCTGGAGGACGTCAAGGCGCAAGACGTGCAGGTGTTCAACACCGAGCACCTGTCGCCGCTGTTCGAGCGCGTGATCGTGGCGTCGGGCACCTCCAACCGGCAGACCAAGGCGCTGGCCTCCAGCGTGCGCGACGCCGTGCGCGAGGCCGGCTTTCCGAAGCCGCGCATTGAGGGTGAAGACAACGGCGAGTGGATCATCGTGGACTGCGGCGCGGCCGTGGCGCACATCATGCAGCCCGCCATCCGCCAGTACTACCGGCTGGAAGAAATCTGGGGCGACAAGCCCGTGCGCCTGAAGCTGGGCGCGCCCAAGCCCGCCGTCGCCGAAGCCGGCGACAAGCCCAAGCGCAAGAAGGCCGCCGTGGCCGCCAAGCCGGAACAGCCCGCCCGCAAGCCCGGCGTGTCCAAGGCCAAGGCGGCGACGGCGGAAGCCGCACCCGCCGCCGGCCGCAAGACTGCTGCCGCCAAGACGGCGGCCAAGACGACGGCGGCCAAGGCCCCTGCGAAGAAGGCCGCCGCCTCGAGCCGCGCGCCGGTCAAGACCGCCGCGAAAACGGCAGCCAAGACGGCAGCGAAGGCACCCGCCAAGACCGCAGCCAAGCCCATCAAGACCCTGGTCGTGAAGCCAGCCGCCAAGAAGGCGGCTCCCGCCAAGACGGGCGCACGCTCGGCGCCCCGCGCCGCAGCCAAGGCGTCGGCCAAGGCGCCCGCCAGGAAGGCCCCGGCCCGCAAGTCCTGACTGACGAGCAGGCACGGGCCGGGCACCGATGAAGCTGCTGATCGTGGCCGTGGGCCAGCGCGTGCCCGATTGGGCGCAGACGGCCTACGACGACTACGCCAAGCGGTTTCCGCCGGAGCTGAAGGTCGAACTCAAGGCCGTGAAGACGGAGCCGCGCGGCTCCAAGACGCTCGAGACGCTCTACGCCGCCGAGCGCGAGCGCATCGAGGCGGCGATCCCCCGCGGCATGCGGGTCGTGGTGCTCGATGAGCGCGGCACCAACCTGACCACCAAGGCCCTGGCCCAGCGCCTGAAGGACTGGCAACTGAGCGGCGACGACGTGGCGCTGGTCATCGGCGGCCCGGACGGCCTGGAGCCGGCCTTCCGGCAGGCGGCGCACGAGCGCATTCGCCTGTCGGACCTGACGCTGCCCCACGCCATGGTCCGCGTGCTGCTGATCGAACAGCTCTATCGCGCGTGGTCCGTCAACGCCGGCCACCCGTATCACCGGGAGTGAGCGGCCCGCGGTTGGCTACGCCGAGCTGCTGCCACTCTTCATCTTGCTATGAAATTTATAGCTGAATGCGCTTGATGTACGGGCGCGAGAGGCTGTTTTGACCCCGAATTCCAAAGCCATGGCCGACTTCCTCTATCTCGCATCCCAGAGCCCGCGCCGCCGGCAGTTGCTCGAACAGATCGGCGTGCGCGCCGAACTGCTGCTGCCCAACGCCGATGGCGACGTGGCGGAAGACGCGGAAGCCATCGAAGCCGTGCTGCCCGGCGAGTCGCCCGAAGCCTACGTGCAGCGCGTCACGGGCCTGAAGCTGGATGCCGCCGTGGCGCGGCATGCCCGGCGCGCCCTGGCGGCCGCGCCCATCCTGTGTTCCGACACCACGGTGGCGCTGGACGGCCGCATCTTCGGCAAGCCCGAGGACGCCGCCGATGCTGCGCGCATGCTGGCCGTGCTGGCCGGGCGCGAGCACCAGGTGCTGACCGCCGTGGCGGTGCAGGCGGCCGGACGGCGGTGGGCGGCGCTGTCCGTCTCCACCGTACGTTTCGCTGCCATGACCCCGGCGCAGATCGACGCCTACGTCGCCAGCGGCGAGCCGCTCGGAAAGGCCGGCGCCTACGGCATCCAGGGCCGCGTGGCGGCGCACGTGGAGCACCTGGCGGGCAGCTATTCGGGCATCATGGGCCTGCCTCTGTACGAGACGGCGCAACTGCTGCGCGCAGCCGGCTTCGTCGTCTAACTCCTCTCCCGGCGGCTGCCGGCGTCTTCCCTTCCGACCATGCAACAAGACATCCTCATCAACTGGTCGCCCCAGGAAACCCGCGTGGCCGTCGTCGAACACGGCGCCGTGCAGGAGCTGCACGTGGAGCGCACGCTGGAGCGCGGGCTGGTCGGCAACGTGTACCTGGGCAAGGTCTCGCGCGTGCTGCCGGGCATGCAGTCCGCCTTCATCGACATCGGCTTGGAGCGCGCCGCCTTCTTGCACGTGGCCGACGTGTGGCAGCGGCAGGAGGGCGGCGAGGCGCCCATGTTCGCCCGCAAGGGCGAGCCGCCAGTGCCCATCGAAAAGCAGGTGTTCGAGGGCCAGTCGATCATGGTGCAGGTCATCAAGGACCCGATCGGCACCAAGGGCGCGCGTCTCTCCACGCAGATCAGCGTGGCGGGCCGGCTGCTGGTGTTTCTGCCACAGGACGACCACATCGGCATATCGCAGAAGATCCCGGCCGCCGAGCGCGACGCGCTGCGCGCGCGGCTGCAGGCCCTGGTGGCCGACAAGACGCACGGCGGCGCTTCGGGTGGCGGCTTCATCCTGCGCACCAATGGCGAGGATTCGACCGACGCCGAGCTGGCCGAGGACATCACCTACCTGCGCAAGACCTGGGCGCGCATCAAGCAGGCCGCGCTGCGGCTGCCGCCCACCTCGCTGCTGCACCAGGACCTGAGCCTGCTGCAGCGCGTGCTGCGCGACCTGGTGGGCGAAGAGACCACCAGCATCCGGCTCGACTCCCGCGAGCAGTTCGCGGCGCTGCAGGCCTTCGGCCGCGAGTTCATGCCCGCGGCGGTGCCCAAGCTGCAGCTCTACCGGGGCGAGCGGCCCATCTTCGATCTCTACGCCATCGACGAGGAGATCGCGCGTGCGCTGGGCCGGCGGGTGGACCTGAAGTCGGGCGGCTACCTCATCATCGACCAGACCGAGGCGCTGACGACGGTGGACGTCAACACCGGCGGCTACGTGGGTGCCCGCAATTTCGACGACACCATCTTCCGCACCAATCTGGAGGCCGCCGGCGCCATTGCCCGCCAGCTGCGGCTGCGCAACCTGGGCGGCATCATCATTGCCGACTTCATCGACATGGCGCGGGAAGACCACCAGGAAGCGGTGCTGGCCGAATTCCGCAAGCAGCTGTCGCGCGACCGGGTGAAGACCATGTCGGGCGGCTTCTCGCAGCTGGGGCTGGTGGAGATGACCCGCAAGCGCACCCGCGAGTCATTGGCCCACATGCTGTGCGAGCCGTGCAGGCACTGCCAGGGCTCGGGCCAGGTGAAGACCGCCCGCAGCGTGTGCTACGACGTGCTGCGCGAGATCCTGCGCGAGGCGCGGCAGTTCAACCCGCGCGAATTCCGCGTGATCGCCTCGCCGCACGTGGTGGAGCTGTTCCTCGACGAGGAGAGCCAGCATCTGGCGGGGCTGTCGGACTTCATCGGCAAGCCCATTTCATTGCAGGCCGAAGGCGCCATGGCGCAGGAGCAGTACGACATCGTGCTGCTCTGACGCCGCCGCGCAGACTGCCCGAGTCCGCAGATGCACACGGCGCGGTGATTCATGCAGAGGTTCCCTAGAGCCGCCGCAGCCGCAGCAGCGCTTCGTTCAGCGTCGCATCCTGCTTGGCGAAGCAAAAGCGCACCACGCGCTGATCGAAGCCGTTGCCATAGAAGGCCGACAGCGGAATCGCCGCCACGCCGATCTCGCGCGTGAGCCAGAGGCAGAAGTCGGCCTCGCTCAGGTCGCTGACGGCGGAGATGTCCACGCACTGGAAATAGCTGCCCGTGCTGGGCAGCAGCTTCAGGCGCGAGCCGGCCAGGCCCTGGCGGAAGAGGTCGCGCTTGGCCTGGTAGAAGGCCGGCAGCTGCAGATACGGCGCCGGGTCTTGCAGGTACGCGGCCAGGCCGTGCTGCATGGGCGTGTTGACGGTGAACACGTTGAACTGGTGCACCTTGCGGAATTCGGCCATCAATGGCGCCGGCGCGGCCACGGTGCCCACCTTCCAGCCGGTCACGTGGAAGGTCTTGCCGAAGCTGGAGACGATGAACGCGCGCGCCGCCAGGCCCGGGAACCGCGCCGCGCTCTGGTGCTCCACGCCGTCGAACACCATGTGCTCGTATACCTCGTCGCTGATCAACAGCACGTCGGTCGGGGCCAGCAGCTCCTGCAGCGCCAGCATGTCCTGATCGGACCAGATGGTGGCGCTGGGGTTGTGCGGGGAGTTGACGATGATGGCCCGGGTGCGCGGCGAGAGGGCCGCGCCGATGGCGCCGAAGTCGGGCCGGAAGGTGCCCGGCGTGAGCGGCACACGCACCACGGTGCCGCCCGCCAGCTCGATGTTGGGCACGTAGCTGTCGTAGCAGGGCTCCAGCACGATGACCTCGTCGCCCGGCCGCACCGTGGCGAGGATGGCCGTCAGGATCGCCTGGGTGGCGCCGGCGGTGACGGTGATTTCACTGTTCGCGTCGTAGGCGCGGCCGTGCAGCGCCTCGATCTTGCGGGCCACGGCCTGGCGCAGAGCGGGCACTCCGGGCATGGGCGGGTACTGGTTGTGGCCGGCCTGCATGGCTTGCGTGACGGCGTCGACCAGCGCCGGGTCGCAGGCGAAGTCCGGGAAACCCTGGCCCAGGTTCACCGCCCCATGCTCCAGCGCCAAAGCGGACATCACGGAAAAGATGGTGGTGCCGACCTGCGGCAGTTTGGTGGGCACGGCAGGCGTGCGGGGTGAGGGCGAAGCGGCTTGGTTCATGGGACGCTGTAAGGGCTGAGAGCAGACGGGTGAAGAGGCTGCGACCGCAAGCACGGCGGCCGCTTCACAGTTCGTAGTCGTTGACGTGGCCGGTCATGGCGCGGGAAATGAGTTCACGGTTGAGCCGGTCGCTCAGCAGTTCGGCGAACTTGTAGACGAAGTTGCGCAGGTAGGCGCCGCGCTTGAAGGCCACGCGGGCCACGCTCTGGCCGAAGAGATGGCCCACGGGGCGCACCACCAGGTCGTTCAGCGGGTCGTCGCGCATCGCCATCTCGGCCACGATGCCCACGCCCAGTCCCAGCCGCACATAGGTCTTGATCACGTCGGAGTCGATGGCCTCCAGCACGATGCGCGGCTGGAGCTTGCGCGCGGCGAAGGCCTGGTCGATCTTGCCCCGGCCGGTGAACGAAGGGTGGTAGGTGATGAGCGACTCGTGCGCGATGTCGTCCAGGCCGATGCGTTCCTTCTGCGCCAGCGGGTGGTGGGTGGGGATGACCAGTACGTGCTGCCATTCGTAGCAGGGCAGGGTCACCAGGTCGGGGTAGTCGGCGAGCGACTCGGTGGCCATGCCGATTTCGGCCACCTCGTCGATCACCATGCGCGCCACCTCGTGCGGTGTGGCCTGGTGCAGGCTGATGTTGACCTTGGGGTAGGCCTCGCGCAGCTTGGCCACCGGCACGGGCAACACGTAGCGGGCCTGCGTGTGGGTGGTGGCGATGCTGAGCGTGCCGCTGTCCTGCGCGCTGAATTGCTCGCCGATGCGCTTCAGGTTGCCCACCTCCCGCATGATCAGCTCGATGCTTTTCAGCACGTGCTGGCCCGGTTCGGTGATGCGCTTGAGCCGCTTGCCGTGGCGCGCGAAGATGTCCACGCCCAGCTCGTCCTCCAGTTCGATGATGGCCTTGGAGACACCGGGCTGCGAGGTGTGTAGCGCCTTGGCGGCCTCGGTCAGGTTCAGGTTCCGGCGGGCGGCTTCCTGAACGAAGCGGAACTGGTGCAGGTTCATATCTGATTGCGGCTAAGAAGTCGCAACATTATGCTGCAGACTTCTAAGCTGAACGGATGGGGGCGACCGTTTTCAGGCAAACGGCGTCGCGGCGATCTCGGCCATCAGGGCCGTCATGCGCTCGTCTTCGCCGATCGCCTGCTGCACGTGGAACTGCACCTGGGGGTGGTCGTCGCGCAGCGCCTGCACCAGGACGGGCAGGTCTTCCCGCGCATGCCGGCCGGTGCCGAGGAACATGGGCACGATGGTGATGCGGCGCACGCCCGCCTGCGCCATGCGCGCCACGGTGGTCGGCAGGTCGGGCTCGCTGAGTTCCAGGTAGGCGCACGCCACGGCGAGCGCGGGCCTCTCCGCCGCGATGCGGGCGGCGACTGCCTCCATGGGCTGGCTCCAGAGCGGGTCGCGCGAGCCATGGGCGAACAGCACGACGCCGTCGCGGGAAGAAGAATCGATGGAAGTCATCGCCTGAGCACCAGCCAGCCGAACGCGCCGAGTGAGAGAAGGGAATAGATCAGCCCCGGCGCCGCCGCCGTGAGCCACGGAGACCAGTTCTGCAGGTTGCCGGCATAGCCGAACACGTTATTGAGCAGGAAGAAGCTGATGCCGGCCATCACCCCGCCGAAGACGTAGCCGGCGATACCGCCCGAGCGGAAGTGCAGGTAGGCGAAGGGCAGCGACAGCACCACCATCACCAAGCAGCTCAAGGGGTAGAACACCTTGCGCCAGAACTCGATCTCGTACTTCTGCGCCGACTGGCCGTTGGCCTCGAGGTGACGGATGTACTGGAACAGGTCGATGGTCGCCATCTTGTCGGGCTTGAGCAGCGAGGCCGCCACCATGTCGGTGCTGATGCGCGTCGGCCACCGGTAGTCCGGTGCCTGCAGCCGTTCCACGCGAGGCGCCGCGGCGCCCCCGCCGGCCATGGAGGTGAGCGCGCCGGGCGACGCGCTGCCGTGGTGAAAGACGCTGCGGCGCACGCCCTCCAGGTTCCAGCCCTCGCCGTCGGGCGCGAATTCGCCCCGTTCCGCCTGCACGGTGGCGGCGATGCGGCCCTGCGCGTCGAATTCGAACACCCGCACGCCCCGCATGTGGCCGTTGGGGTCGAGCGCCCGCACGTTCACCGCCACCGAATGGTCGCCCTGGCGTTCCTTCAACCAGGCGCCGGTGGCGCCCGCGCTGATCTGACCCGTGCGGCGGGCCTTCACCAGTTGCGCGGCCCGGTCGCTGAGCGGCGCCAGGTAGTCGCCCACGGCGAAGGTGACGATGACGAACGCGCAGCCCAGCACCAGCAGCGTGCGCAGGGCCCGCCAGGGCCCCAGGCCGCTGGTGCGCATGATGGTGAATTCCGAGCTCTGCGCGAGGCGGGCCATCACGAAGATGGTGCCGATCAGCACGGTGATGGGCAGCAGCTCGTAGAGGTGGGCGGGCAGGCTGAGCGCGACGTATAGCAGTGCGTAGGAGAGGGTGTAGCCGGCTTCGCTGGCGCGGCCCACCCAGCGCAGTTCGTCCACCATGTCGAAGAAGAAGAACAGCGCCAGGAAGGCGAGGGTGACGAAGGCCACGCCGGTGGCGGCCTCGCGGTAGATGAGTCGGCGGATGGTTTTCATGGGCGACGGCGTCCGGCCAGCAGCATGCGCAGGGACCAGTGGTTGTGGCGCCAGGCCAGCAGGGCGACGCCGAAGGCCAGCGTGCCGCCGTGCAGCATCAGCATGAAAGGCCCGACGTCCAGGCGCCCGACGGCCACCCAGCTCTGGCCGACGGTCATGAGGTTGTAGTAGGTGATGAAGGCGAAGAGCGCGAACAGCATGCTGCCGCTGCGCCCGGCCCGCGGGTTGACCACGGCGATCGCCAGGCCGAGCACGACGAAGTTGAGCGCGGCCAGCGCAAGGCCCAGGCGCCAGCCCAGTTCCGCCATGTTGACGGGCGTGGGCTCCTTGATCAGGTCCAGCGTGTCCTGCGTCTTGACGGCGGCATCGTCCGACGAGCGGGACGACGCGGAGCCGATCCGCGTGCCGTATTCCTCGAAATCGCTGACCTTGATGGAAGGCTTGTCGAGTGTGTTCTCGAGCCGCTGGCCGTCGCTCAGCAGCACGAGGCGCTCGTTGTTGCGCACCTCGAGGCGCGCGCTGCGCGCGGAGGTGACCGTCTCGCGGTTGTGCTCGTTCGTCGCGATGAACACGTTGGAGGCCTCGCCCGCGTCGGACGTGGCGCGGTCGATGAAGAAGACGCGCGAGCCGTTCGCCGATTCCTGGAATTCACCCGGCGCGACGCGGTCGATGTCGCTGCGCTGCTCGTACTGGGCGCGCAGCTCCTGCACCTGCCGGTTGGCCCAGGGCCAGATGGCCAGAGACAGGGCCGCCACCACCACCATCACCGGCCAGGCGAAGCGCAGCAGCGGCTTGAGCAGGCTGAGCAGCCCCCGTCCGCTGGCGAACCAGATCACCATTTCGCTGTCGCGGTACATGCGCGAGAGCGTGCTGACCGTGGCCACGAACAGGCTGAGCGTCAGGATGGTGGACAACTGCCCCAGCACCGTGAAGCCCATCACCAGCATGACGTCGGAGGGGTTGACGCTGCCGCGGGCGGCCTGGCCCAGCGTGCGGATCAGCATCATCGTCATGACCACGGTGACCAGCACCACCAGCGTGGCCCCGAAGCTGCGTGCCAGCTCCTTGCGGATGGATGAATCGAATAACATGGGCTCGAAGGAAAACGCCGATTATGAACTTCGATCTGAAGACCCTGCCCCTGTCCACCGCCGCTGCCGAGAAGTGCGACCTGTTGGTCGTGCTCGTCCCCGAAGGCTTCAAGCCGGCCTCCGATGCCCTGTCCACCCTGGTCGCCCATGCGCTCAAGCAGGCCGACCTGGAAACCAAGCCAGGCAAGCACCTGTCGCTCTATCAGGCGCCCGCCGTGGCCGCCCGCCGGCTGGTGCTGGCCGGGGCCGGCAACGGCAGCCCGCGCCACGTGCGCCAGGCGCTGCAGGGCTGCGCCGCCGCGCTGAAGACGCCCCAGGTCAAGCGTGCGGCCATCGTCTTCGCCGGGGCCGCCCAGCCCGACGCCGTGGGCGCCGCCGTGATGGCGCTGGCGGACGCCAGCTACGCCTACACGGCCACCAAGTCCAAGGCCGAGCCCCGCATGCTCGGCCGCGTGACGGTGGGCGTGCCGGACGCGGCCGCCGTGCGCGAGGCGTTCGTGCGTGGCACCGGCGTGGCCGCCGGCGTGGAGTTCGCCCGGGAGTGGGCCAACCGCCCGGCTAACCATGCCACCCCGACCCTGCTCGCGGACGCCGCCAAGGCGCTGGCCAAGGCGTCCAACATGCAGTGCAAGGTGCACGGCCCGGCCGAGGTGGCCCGCCTGGGCATGGGCTCGTTTATGGCCGTGGCGCGGGGCTCCGAGGAGCCGCTGCGGTTCATCGAGCTGCACTACAGCGGCGCCGGCAAGGGCGTGGCCCCGGTCGTGCTGGTGGGCAAGGGCATCACCTTCGACACGGGCGGCATCTCGATCAAGCCGGCGGCCGAGATGGACGAGATGAAGTTCGACATGGGCGGCGCGGCCAGCGTGCTGGGCGTGTTCAAGGCGCTGGCCGAACTCAAGCCCGCGATCAACGTCGTGGGGCTCATCCCGGCCTGCGAGAACATGCCCGACGGCCGCGCCGTCAAGCCGGGCGACGTGGTCACCACCATGAACGGGCTGACGGTGGAAGTGCTCAACACCGACGCCGAGGGCCGGCTGGTGCTGTGCGACGCGCTCACCTACGCGGCGCGCTTCAAGCCGGCGGCCCTGGTCGACATCGCCACCCTGACCGGTGCCTGCGTGGTGGCCCTGGGCGGCTTGCGCAGCGGCCTCTTCGCCACCGACGAGGCCCTGGCTCGCCAGCTGGAGCAGGCCGGGGATGCGGCGCTCGACCCCTGCTGGCGCATGCCGCTGGACGACGAATACGCCGACAGCCTGAAGAGCAATTTCGCCGATCTGGGCAACGTGGGCGGCCGCGCCGGCGGCGCCATCACCGCCGCCAAGTTCCTGCAGCGCTTCGTCGGCGACACGCCCTGGGCGCATCTGGACATCGCGGGCACGGCCTGGAAGGGCGGGGCGGCCAAGGGCGGCACGGGGCGGCCCGTCGGCCTGCTGGTGCACTACCTGCTGGACGTGGCGCGCACGCCCGCCGTGGCCCCAAAGGCCGCGGGCCGGCGCACCGCAACGGCGGGCAGCAAGCCCGTGCGCGCTGCCGCTCGTTGAGACCGGCGGCGGGCCATGACCGAGATCGCCTTCCACTTCAATGCGCCCGACAAGCTGGCCTACGCCTGCCGGTTCGCCCGCAAGGTGAGCCGGGGCGATGCGCGGCTCGTGATCACCGGGCCCGACGAGGTGCTCGACCCGCTGGACCGCATGCTGTGGGCCATGGGCGCGACCGACTTCGTGGCGCACTGCCGCGACGACGCCGACGAAGACACGCAGCGCGCATCGCCGGTGCTGCTGGCGCGCGATGCGGGCACCGCGCCGCACAGCGACGTGCTGCTGAACATGGGGGCCGTGGTGCCGCCTGCGTTCAGCCGGTTCTCCAGGCTGATCGAGGTGGTGAGCAGCATCGACGGGCAGGACCGCCAGGCAGCCCGGGACCGCTGGCGCCACTACGCCGCCCGGGGCTACCAGATCGTGCGGCACGACCTCGTGCTGAAAGGCGCGTGATGACCATCCCCCCGCAGCCGCCCAAGGGCCCTCCCAGATTCGTGCCGACGCTCACCGAAGTGGTGCGCATCGACCCGGCCGCCGGGCCGGACGCAGCGCTGCCGGCCGCGCATCCGCAACCCGCTGCCCCGCCGGCCTCCTGGAATGCCGCCCCGGGCCTTGCGGCGCCCGCTGTGCCGGTGCCGGCTCCATGGCAGCAACCTGCGGCCGCTGCCTTCGCGCCGCCACCGGGGGCCGCGCCACAGCCTGCATCCGCCAGCGCCTTGCCGGCCGGCATCGAGGAGTACATCGTCCACCGCGTGATGCAGCGCGTGGACGTGGTGCTGGACCAGCGCCTGCGCGAGGCCATTGCCACGGTGGTGCAGGAGCAGACCCGCTCGATGGTGCCGCGCCTGCGCGAGGAGGTCGAATCGGTGGTGCGGCATGCGGTCTACGAGGCGGTGGCCGAGGAACTTTCGGCCGATGCCGCCGCGCCGCGCTGAGTTGACAGGGTAAATCCTGCCGATTTGCATCATCCTTTCGCGTGTTCCCTAGTGATCTGGCCCGTAAATTGCGATATGTTCGCCTGCGTTGGGACACAACCATATTTCTCAGCGCCTACCCCTTAATGGAGATCCATATGCAATTGAAGTTGAAACTGACCGTCGCCGCTGCTATCGCTGCGGTCGCCGGAATGGCCACCGCCCAAGAAGTGGTGAAAATTGGCCACGTCGGCCCGGTTTCTGGTGCGCAGGCCCACTACGGCAAAGACAACGAAAACGGCGCTCGCATGGCCGTCGAGGAACTGAATGCCCAGGGCGTGACCATCGGTGGCAAGAAGGTCAAGTTTGAACTCCAGGCGGAAGACGATGCCGCCGATCCGAAGCAGGGCACCGCCGCTGCGCAGAAGCTCTGCGACGCCAAGGTCGCCGGTGTGGTCGGTCACCTGAATTCGGGCACCACCATCCCCGCATCCAAGGTGTACAACGACTGCGGCATTCCGCACGTCACCGGCGCGGCCACCAACCCCAACCTGACCAAGCCTGGCTACAAGACCACGTTCCGCATCATCGCCAACGACAACGCGCTGGGCGCAGGCCTGGCCGCTTACGCTGCCGACACGCTGAAGCTCAAGAACGTCGCCATCATCGATGACCGTACCGCTTACGGCCAGGGCGTCGCGTCGGTGTTCAAGAAGATCGCTGCCGAAAAGGGCATCAAGATCGTCGACGAGCAGTTCACGACCGACAAGGCCACCGACTTCATGGCCATCCTGACGGCCATCAAGGCCAAGAACCCCGACGGCGTGTTCTACGGCGGCATGGACCCACAGGCCGGCCCGATGCTGCGCCAGATGGAACAGCTGGGCATGGCCAACGTGAAGTACTTCGGCGGCGACGGCATCTGCACGGCAGAAATCGCCCGCCTGGCTGCCGGCGCCAAGACGCTGGAGAACGTGGTCTGCGCCGAAGGCGGCGCATCGCTGGCCAAGATGCCTGGCGGCACGGCCTGGAAGGCCAAGTACGACGCCAAGTACCCCAACCAGTTCCAGGTGTACAGCCCCTACACCTATGACGCCACCATGCTGCTGGTGGACGCCATGAAGCGCGCTGGTTCGTGGGATCCGAAGGTCTACATTCCCGAGCTGGCCAAGTCCAACTTCAAGGGCGTGACCGCGAACATCGCCTTCGAACCCAACGGCGAAATGAAGAACCCCGCTATCACCCTGTACGTGTACAAGGACGGCAAGAAGTCGCCTCTGAACTGACGACGCCTGCTGCCTGGCCGGTCCCGGACCGGCCAGGCATGCACCCGACCCGGCCGGACGCCATGTCCCGCCGGGTTTTTTTATGGCTGGGCGGGGGAGGTGACGAGGGGATGCGAAGGCAACGGTCGCAGCACGCGTGCGATCCGCCGGTCGCTCGCGGCTTCGAGGCAGGACGAAAAAAAGCGGCCATGTGGCCGCTCTTTTCCAAGGTGCACCCGAAGGTGCGCGCCACACCGCTCCTGAAGGGCAGCAGGCAGGCGAAGGGGATTACTCT
Source organism: Acidovorax sp. FG27 (assembly GCF_040365715.1). Taxonomy (NCBI): domain Bacteria; kingdom Pseudomonadati; phylum Pseudomonadota; class Betaproteobacteria; order Burkholderiales; family Comamonadaceae; genus Acidovorax; species Acidovorax sp. FG27. Next base: position 486,292 of record NZ_BAABVY010000009.1, on the reverse strand, counting down.
ACCTTGGCCTTGGTGCGCAGTTCTTCCTGGAACTTCATCAGCTTTTGCTGCTGCATCTGCTGGGCGATCTGCGCCTTGACTTCTTCCAGCTTCGGCAGCTGGGCTTCGCGCACGTCGTCCAGGCGGATCACGTGCCAGCCGAACTGGCTCTTGACCGGGGTCTGCGTCATCTGGCCCTTGTTCAGCTTGACCAGTGCCTCGGTGAATTCAGGCACGTAGGTGCTGGCGTTGGCCCAGTCCAGATCGCCGCCACGGGCGCCGGATCCAGGGTCCTTCGACTGCTTCTTGGCGATGTCGGCGAACTTGGCGCCCTTCTTGATGGAAGCGATGATGGCCTTGGCCTCGTCTTCCTTCTCCACCAGGATGTGGCTGGCCTTGTATTCCTTGCCGGTGTTGGCGGCGACGTACTTGTCGTACTCGGCCTTGATCTCCGCATCGGAGACGGGATTGTTCTTCTGGAAGTCTTCGAACAGCTGGCGGATCAGGATCGTCTGGCGGGCGATTTCCATGTTCGCCTTGAACTCGGGCGAGCCTTCCAGGCCGCGCTTTTGCGCTTCCTGCATGAAGATCTCGCGGGCGATGACCTCTTCCTTGATCTGGCCTTCGACTTCGGGCGTCACGGGACGGCCCGAGCGCTCGACCTGCTGCCTCAGCGCGTCGGCGCGTTCCTTGGGAACGGCCTTGCCGTTCACCACGGCGATGTTTTGCGCAGAGACCGGCAGAACCACCGTGCCCAGCAGAGCTGCGGCCACGAGGCCTGACAAGAGCTTTTTCTTCATTCGCTTATCCACAAAAAGGAAGTTGGTCGCGGCGCTTGTGGCCGCCAGCCCGAGAAGGGGGCAGATCAGACAATTTCAATGGCGATGGCGTGGGCGCCCTGGTCAATGAAAAGCCGCAGCGCATCATACACAAGGCGATGCTGCGCCACCCGTGTACGGCCCGTAAAGAAAGGTGACGCGATGCGCACCCGGAAGTGGGTGCCGAAACCGGTGCCGTTGGCGCCCACATGGCCCGCATGGGCGGCGCTTTCGTCCAGCACCTGCAGGTGCGTGGGCGTCAATGCCTGCGCCAGGCAGGCGTGCATGGCCTCGGCCGTGATGGGCAGCGGGGCGCCAGGCTCGGGCCCGCTCATGGCTGCGCGTCCTTCGGTGCGGCGGCCCCCGTGTGCGCGGCATCGCTCGCGGTGCCCGCTTCGCCCTCCGTCTCTTTCAGGAAGCGGCTGATGTAGAAGGCCTGCGCCACGACGAACACCACCATCAGGCCCATGCCGCCGAAGAGCTTGAAGTTGACCCAGGTATCGGTGTCGAAGGTGTAGGCCACCCACAGGTTGACGAGCCCCATGGCCGCGAAGAACCCCGCCCAGCTCCACTGGAGCGTGCGCCAGGCGGTGTCGGGCAGCTGCATCTGCGCGCCCATCACCGAACGGATGAGGTTCTTGCGAAACAGCAGCTGGCCCAGGATCAGCGCCGCGCCCATCAGCCAGTACAGCACCGTGGGCTTCCACTTGATGAAGGTCTCGCTGTGCGAGAGCAGCGTGGCGCCGCCGAAGACCACGATCACGCCCAGGCTGACCCACTGCATCGGTTCGACCTTGCCGTGGCGCATGCGCAGGTAGGCGATCTGCACCACCGAGGCCGCGATGGTGACGGCCGTCGCGGTGAAGATGCCCCAGACCTTGAAGGCCACGAAGAACAGGATGATGGGGAAGAAGTCGATCAGCAGTTTCATGAAAGGCGGAAGCGTTGGTTCGGTGCCGGTGCGCGCTGCGATGGGCCCTCAGCGAGCCTCTGGCGGCTCGAAGTCGAGCGACGCCGAATTCATGCAGTAGCGCAGGCCGGTGGGCGCCGGGCCGTCCTCGAAGACGTGGCCCAGGTGCGCCCCGCATTGTGCACAAACGGTTTCGGTGCGCACCATGCCATGGCTGCGGTCCACGATTTCCTCGATGGCGCCCGGCACGGCCTGCGAGAAGCTGGGCCAGCCGCAGCCGGCGTCGAACTTGGTGTCCGAGTCGAACAGCTTGGCGCCGCAGCACACGCAGTGGTAGCTGCCGTCGGCCCAGTGGGCTTCGTACTTGCCGGTGAAGGGCCGCTCGGTCGCCGCGTGGCGGGTGACCTGGAAGGCGGCGGGCTCGGCGCCCTTGTCTTTCAGCAGGGCTTGCCATTCGGCGTCGGATTTTTCGATGGAGAAGGTCATGATGAGCAGCTGATCTCGATGGTGGAGGCCCAGTCGGGCGGGAAGTCCGCCCAGTGGGCGTCCTGCGAGGCGTGTTCTTCACATGGGCGCTCCAGCAGCGCCTGCAAGGTGTGCAGCACCGTGAAGTCGCCGCGGGTGGCCGCGCGGATGGCTTCTTCGCCCAGGTGGTTGCGCAGCACGAACTTGGGATTGGTCTTGAGCATCAAATCGGCCGCCAGCGCTTGATCCTCGAGCGCATTGCGCTCTTGAAATGATAGCAACCAGCGATTCCAGCCCGTCCGGTCGAGGAACAGGTCGCCCACGGCCTCGTAGTCGCCGCCCGCACGCGCCTGCGACAGGCGCCGCCAGAAGATGGTCCAGTCCACGCCGCCCTGCGCCAGCAGCTGCAGCAGCCCGTCGATGAGCGCCGCGTCGCCGTCGCCCGCGCCCGGCTGCAGCAGGCCCAGCTTCTCGCGCATGCGGGCGATGAAGCGGGCAGGAAACACCGCCTTGTACGACTCCAGCGCCGCCTGCGCATGCGCCGTGTCGCCGATCAGCGGCATCAGCGCCTGTCCCAGGCAAAAGAGGTTCCAGTACGCCACGTTCGGCTGCCGGTTGAAGGCGTAGCGGCCCTGGTGGTCGCTGTGGTTGCAGATGTGGCCGGGCACGAACGCGTCGAGGAACTGGAACGGGCCGTAGTCGATGGTCAACCCGAGGATGCTCATGTTGTCCGTGTTCATCACGCCGTGGCAGAAACCCACCGCCTGCCACTGCGCCAGCAGCGCGGCCGTGCGCTCGCTCACCGCCTGCAGCAGCGCCGCGTAGGCGTTGCCGCCGAGGTGGGCCGTGGCATCGGTACCGCGGCAGTCGGGGTAGTAGCGGTCGATGACGTAGTCGGCCAGCTGGCGCAGCTCGGCCTGCCGGCCCTGGGTGGCGAAATGCTCGAAATGCCCGAACCGGATGAAGCTCGGCGCCAAGCGCGTGACCACCGCCGCCGTCTCCGCTTCTTCCCGGTACACCGGCGCGGGCGAGCCGGTGAGGCTGAGCGCACGGGTGGTGGGCACGCCCAGCGCGTGCATCGCCTCGCTGCAGAGGAACTCGCGGATCGACGAACGCAGCACTGCCCGCCCGTCGCCGCCGCGCGAATAGGGAGTGCGGCCGGCGCCCTTGAGCTGCACTTCGATGCCGCCCTCGGTTTCGCCCAGCAGGATGGCGCGCCCGTCGCCCAATTGCCCCGCCCACACGCCGAACTGGTGGCCGCTGTAGACCGAGGCGAGCGGCCGCATGCCTGCCAGCGCGGCGTTGCCGCTGAACACCTGGAGCGCGGTGCCCGAGGCCAGCCATTCGGGCGACACGCCCAGCCACCGGCCGGCATCGGCGCTGGTGGCGATCGCGTAGGGTGCGGGCAGCGGCGTGGGCTGCAGCTCGGTGAAGAACGCGGGGCCCAGGTCCGCGAAACCATTGCGCCAGACCAGGCCCGAGCGCGGTGGGGCCTCGTCAATCGAGAGGGTGAAAGGCATGGCCCGATTGTCTCGCAGGGGTGATCTCCAGCCCGCGGCAGGGACTTCGGGCGCGCCCTTGTCCGCTGCGCGACAGCGTGGACGCATGGCCGCCGCCGGGTGGGGCCTGCCCCTGCCCGCAGGCTGCAAAGCGCACGGTAGGATGCCCGTCGTCACAACGATCCCCCCCATCCAAGGAGACACCGACATGCTGGGACTGATGCAGAACCAACCGTTGCTGGTTTCGACATTGATCGAGTTCGCCGAGCGCCACCACGGCGACGCCGAGATCGTGTCGCGCCGCGTGGAAGGCGACATCCACCGCACCACCTACCGCGCCCTCTCGGCGCGCGCCAAGCAACTGGCGAACGCGCTGGACGGGCTGGGCCTGCAGGCGGGCGACCGCGTGGCGAGCCTGGCGTGGAACGGCTACCGGCACCTGGAGATGTACTTCGGCGTCAGCGGCTCCGAGCGCGTGATGCACACCATCAACCCGCGCCTGCACCCCGACCAGATCGCCTGGATCGTCAACCACGCCGAGGACCAGGTGCTGTGCTTCGACCTGACCTTTCTGCCGCTGGTGCAGGCGGTGCATGCCCGCTGCCCCACGGTGCGCCACTGGGTCGCGCTGTGCGATGCGGACCGGCTGCCGCAGGACAGCGGCGTGCCGGGCCTGGTCAGCTACGAAGCGCTGATCGGCGGCGCGTCGCCCGACTACGCCTGGCCCCGCTTCGACGAGAACACGGCCTGCGGCATGTGCTACACCAGCGGCACCACGGGCAACCCCAAGGCGGCGCTCTACAGCCACCGCTCCAGCACGCTGCACGCCTACGCGGCCGCGCTGCCCGACGTCATGTGCCTGTCGGCGCGCGACGCGGTGCTGCCGGTGGTGCCCATGTTCCACGTCAACGCCTGGGGCATTCCGTATTCCGCGCCGCTCACGGGCTGCAAGCTGGTGTTTCCGGGCCCGGCGCTCGATGGCAAGTCGGTCTATGAGCTGATCGAAGCCGAGGGCGTGACCTTCGCGGCCGGCGTGCCCACCGTGTGGCAGATGCTGCTGGGCCACATGAAGGCCGGCGGCTTGCGGTTCTCCACACTCAACCGCACGGTGATCGGCGGCTCGGCGTGCCCGCCCGCGATGATCCAGACCTTCCAGGACGACTACGGCGTGCGCGTGCTGCACGCCTGGGGCATGACCGAGATGAGCCCGCTGGGCACGCTGACCACGCTCAAGAACAAGCACCTGGGCCTGCCCAAGAAGGCGCAGATGGAGATCCTGCGCAAGCAGGGCCGCGCCATCTTCGGCGTCGACATGAAGATCGTGGACGGCAACGGCCGCGAGCTGCCCTGGGACGGCAAGACCTATGGCGACCTGCTGGTCAAGGGGCCGTGGATCGTCGCCGGCTATTTCAAGAGCGAGGGCGGCGACCCACTGGTGCCCGACGAGCACGGCATCGGCTGGTTCCCGACCGGCGACGTGGCCACCATCGACGAAGACGGCTTCATGCAGATCACCGACCGCAGCAAGGACGTGATCAAGTCGGGCGGCGAGTGGATCAGCTCCATCGACATCGAGAACATCGCCATGGGCCACCCCGCCGTGGCCATGGCCGCCTGCGTGGGCATGCCGCACCCCAAGTGGGACGAGCGGCCCATCGTGGCCGTGGTGCGCAAGCCCGGCGCCGAGGTCACGCGCGAGGAGCTGCTGCAGTTCTACGAAGGCAAGACCGCCAAGTGGCAGATCCCGGACGACGTGGTGTTCGTCGAGGCCATCCCCATCGGCGCCACCGGCAAGATGCTCAAGACCCGGCTGCGCGAGCAGCTCCAGGGCTATCGCCTGCCGGGCGTTTGACGGCTGCGGCGGGCCCGCCGCCGCCGTCCGCCGCCCGTAGTCGCTTGGGCGATAGCGGCTACGGGCATTCCCTGAAACGAACCCTGGCCCTTGCCGATACGCTGCATCGTGTTGACAACCCGTTGACCTCAAAAAAAGGAGACAGACCATGGGCTTCGCTATCAAGGCAATAGCAGCATCCGTCCTGTTGGCGAGCGCTGGCGGCGCATTCGCCCAAAAGGGTGAGACCGTCAAGATCGCCTGGCTGGACCCCCTGTCCGGCCTGATGGCGGCGGTCGGCACCAACCAGTTGAAGAGCTTCCAGTTCATCGCCGACGAGTTCAGCAAGAAGAACGCCTCGGGCGTGAAGTTCGAGATCATCGGTATCGACAACAAGCTGAGCCCGCAGGAGACCACCAGCGCGCTGCGCTCCGCGATGGACCAGGGTGCCCGTTACGTGGTGCAGGGCAACGGCTCGGGCCCGGCGCTGGCCATCATGGACGCGCTGGAAAAGCACAACGCCCGCAACCCGGGCAAGGAGGTCGTCTTCCTCAACTACGCGGCGGTGGACCCGGACCTCACCAACAGCAAGTGCAGCTACTGGCACTTCCGGCTCGACGCCGACACGTCGATGAAGATGGAAGCCATGACCACCTTCATCAAGGACGTGCCCGAGGTCAAGAAGGTCTACCTGATCAACCAGAACTATTCGCACGGCCAGCAGGTGGCCAAGTACGCCAAGGAAAACCTGGCGCGCAAGCGCCCCGACGTGCAGATCGTGGGCGACGACCTGCACCCGCTGGCGCAGGTGCGCGACTTCGCGCCCTACATCGCCAAGATCAAGCAGTCGGGCGCCGACACGGTGATCACCGGCAACTGGGGTTCCGACCTGGCGCTGCTCATCAAGGCGGCCAACGACGCGGGCCTGAACAACGTCAACTTCTACACCTATTACGGCGGCGTCACCGGCAGCCCCACGGCCATGGGCGCGGCGTCTGCGGGCCGGGTGTACATGGTGTCGTACAACCACCTGAACCTGCCGGGCGACATCGGCCGCATCGTCAAGGACTACAAGGCCAAGTTCAACGACGACATGTACACCGGCGCCGTCTACCATGCGTTCGCCATCCTGGACAACAGCTTCGTCAAGGCCAGGTCCACCGACCCCGTGAAGGTGGCCGCCGTGATGGAAGGCATGAAGTTCAACAGCTTCAACGGCGAGGTGGAGATGCGCAAGAGCGACCACCAGCTGCAGCAGGGCCTCTTCGTGTCGAAGTGGGAAAAGGCCGGCGGCAAGTACCCCAACGACGCCGAGAACACGGGCTACACCTTCGTGCCGGTGAAGTACTACGAGCCCTACGTCGCCAGCACGCCCACCTCGTGCCAGATGAAGCGGCCGTCCTGACGCGGCACACGCGTCCAGCCGTTCGGGGCCCGACTCGCTTCGGGCCTTTTTTTCACCCCAGCCTCCGACCTCTCCGATGAACCTTGAGTTTTTCGCCATCTCGTTGCTGAACGGCGTGAGCTACGGCTTGCTGCTGTTCATGTTGAGTTCGGGGCTGACGCTGATCTTCAGCATGATGGGCGTGCTCAACTTCGCCCACACCAGCTTCTACATGCTGGGCGCCTACCTGGCCTATTCGATCTCGGGCGTGATCGGCTTCTGGCCGGCGCTCGTCATCTCGCCGCTGCTGATCGGCGCCATGGGCGCGGCCTTCGAGCGCTTCGCGCTGCGGCGCGTGCACAAGTTCGGCCACGTGCCCGAATTGCTGGTCACGTTCGGCCTGTCCTACCTCATCCTGGAGGTGGTGCAGCTCATCTGGGGCCGCTCCACCGTGCCCTACGCCTTGCCCAGCCAGCTGCAGGGGCCGCTCTTCACGCTCTACGGCACGCAGTTCCCCAAGTCGCGCTCCTTCATCATGCTGGTGGCGCTGCTGATGCTCGTGTCGGTGTGGCTGCTGCTGACCCGCACCCGCATCGGCCTTGTCATCCAGGCGGCGCTGAAGCACCCGGACATGGTCGAGGCGCTGGGCCACAACGTGCCGCGCGTCTTCATGCTGGTGTTCGGCGGCGGCTGTGCGCTGGCGGGCCTGGCCGGCGTGATCGGCGGCAATACCTACATCACCGAGCCGGCCATGGCGGCATCGGTAGGCTCCATCATCTTCGTGGTGGTGGTGGTGGGCGGCATGGGCTCGCTGGCGGGGGCGTTCATCGCCTCGCTGCTCATCGGCCTGGTGCAGACCTTCGCCGTGGCGCTCGACTACTCGCTGGTGCATGCCTTCGCCCGCTTCGGGGTGCAGGTGACCGAGCAGACCTTCGGCTGGCCGGTGCTCAAGCTCACCATCTCGCAGATCGCCCCGATCCTTCCGTACCTCTTCCTGGTGCTGATCCTGATCTTCCGGCCCAAGGGCCTGCTGGGTACCCGGGAGGACTGACGCATGAGCCAAAACCCATCCTCTTCCTCGCCATCGACCAGCCCCGGGACCGCGCCTGCCGCCGTGCGATACCACCGCTTCAGGCCGCTCAACGTGGGCCGCTTCGTCGTCTGGACCGCCTTCGCGCTGGCGCTGATCGCCGCGCCCTGGGTCTTCACCAGCAGCCTGGCGCTGACCATGCTGGCGCAGGTCGGCTATCTCATCATCATCTGCCTGTCATACAACATCCTGCTCGGGCAGGGCGGCATGCTGAGCTTCGGCCACGCGGTGTACACGGGGCTGGGCTCGTTCATCGCCATCCATGCCATGAACCTGGCCGGCAAGGGCGCGCTGCCGATCCCGCTGGTGTTCATTCCGCTGGTGGGCGGCCTGGCCGGGCTCTTCTTCGCGGTGCTGCTGGGCTTCGTCACCACCAAGAAATCGGGCACCACCTTCGCCATGATCACGCTGGGCATCGGCGAGCTGGTGGCTTCGATGGCGCTGATGTTCCCCGAGTTCTTCGGTGGCGAAGGCGGCATCACCACCGACCGGGTGTACGGCAAGTCGTTCTTCGGCATCAGCTTCGGCCCGGCCATCCAGGTGTATTACCTGATCGCGGTGTACTGCTTCATCTGCACGGCGCTGATGTTCGCGTTCACCGGCACGCCGCTCGGCCGCATCCTGAACGCGGTGCGCGACAACCCCGAACGGGTGGAGTTCATCGGCTACAACACCCAGCGCGTGCGCTACTACGCCTTCATCATCGCGGGCTTCTTCGCCGGCGTGGGCGGGGGGCTGGCCGCCATCAACTTCGAGATCGTCACGGCGGCCGACAGCGTGAGCGTGGTGCGCTCGGGCGGCTACCTGCTGTTCACCTTCCTCGGCGGCGCCACCTTCTTCTTCGGCCCCATCATCGGCGCCGTGCTGCTGGTGCTGGCCTCGGTGCTGCTGTCCGAGCTGTCGAAGGCGTGGCTGCTCTACCTGGGCCTGGCCTTCCTCTTCATGGTGATGTATGCGCCGGGCGGCATCGCCAGCCTCATCATGATGAACCTGCGGCTGGCGCGCTTCGGCAAGCTCAAGCAGCTGCTGCCGTCCTATCTGGCGCTCACCGCCACCGCGCTGGTCGCGCTGCTGGGCGCCGCTGCCATGGTCGAGATGACCTATCACCTGCAGCTCAACGCCGCGCTCGGCCCGAAGCTGCCCTTCATGGGCGTCACGCTCGATGCGCGGGCCTTCGGCACCTGGGCGGGGGCGGGGCTGCTGTTCGCCATCGGCATCGGCCTCTTCGAGGTATGCCGACGCCGCTTCGTGCGCCGCTGGAGCGTGATCCAGGAGGAAATCGAACATGCCGTCAAGCGCGGGGAGGGCGCCTGAATGAACCGCGACGACCTGACCGTGACCGCCACTACACCCGTGAAGACACCTGCGACCACGCCCGCGGCCACCCCGGCGCTCGAATTGCGCGACCTGCGCAAGAGCTTCGGCAAGACCGAGATCATCCGGGGCGCCAACCTGTCCGTGGCGCCGGGCGAGCGCGTGGCCATCATCGGCCCCAACGGCGCGGGCAAGTCCACGCTGTTCAACCTCATCAGCGGGCGCTTTGGCGCCACCAGCGGCGAGGTGCTGCTGAACGGCCAGCGCATCGACGGCAAGGCGCCGTATGAGATCAACCGCATGGGGCTGTCGCGCAGCTTCCAGATCACCAACATCTTCCCCAAGCTCAGCGTGTTCGAGAACCTGCGCTGCGGCGTGCTGTGGAGCCTGGGCTACCGCTACACCTTCCTTAAGTTCCTCTCGCGGCTCCATGATGCGAACGAGCGGGCCGAGCAGCTCATGCAGCAGATCCGCCTGGACAAGAAGCGCGACACGCTGGCGATGAACCTGACCTACGCCGAGCAGCGCGCCCTGGAGATCGGCATCACCATCGCTGGCGGCGCCAACGTCATCCTGCTGGACGAGCCCACCGCCGGCATGAGCAAGAGCGAGACCACGCGCTTCATCCACCTCATCAAGGAAGTGACCGTGGGCCGCACGCTGCTGACCGTGGAGCACGACATGGGGGTGGTCTTCGGCCTGGCCGACAAGATCGCCGTGGTGGTCTATGGCGAGGTGATCGCCTACGACACTCCCGAAGCCGTGCGGGCCAACCCCCGGGTCCAGGAGGCCTACCTCGGCTCCGTCATCGCCGCGCAGCAGGAAGGGGGCCACTGAATGCTTCACATCGATCAACTGCACGCGTATTACGGCAAGAGCCACGTGCTGCATGGCGTCTCGTTCGACGTGCAGCCCGGCGAGATTGTCGCGCTGCTGGGCCGCAACGGCTCGGGCCGCTCGACCACCGCCAAGGCCATCATGGGACTTGTGCACTGGGAAGGGGGCCTGGCCTGGAAGGGCGAAAGCCTGCAGGGGCGCAAGGCGTACGAGATCGCCCACCGGGGCATCGGCTATGTGCCCGAGAGCCGCGACATCTTCCCGAATCTGACCGTGCACCAGAACCTGCTGCTCGGCCAGAAGGGCAACGGCCGCGGCAGCCGCTGGAGCTTCGACGACATGTACGAGATGTTCCCGCGCCTGAAGGAGCGCCAGCACACCGAGGCCGGCGTCATGTCGGGCGGCGAGCAGCAGATGCTCACCCTGTGCCGCACGCTGATGGGCGACCCGGAGCTCATCATCATCGACGAGCCCACCGAGGGCCTGGCGCCCAAGATCGTGGAGCTGGTGGCCGAGTACCTGGTGAAGATCAAGTCGCGCGGCGTGTCGGTGCTGCTCATCGAGCAAAAGCTCACCATCGCCATGACCATCTCCGACCGGGCGCTGGTGATGGGGCACGGCAGCATCGTGTTCGAGGGCACGCCGGGCGACCTGCGCGCCAACACCTACGTGCGCAAGGAGTGGCTGGAGGTGTGAAGGCAGGCACGCGGGGGCGGTGCCCCACCGCCCGCCCGCCGGCCCCGCGGCCGCGTCACTCCAGCTTGGCGCCCGAGTCCTTCACGATGGCCTGGTAGCGCGCCACCTCGCTGGCGGCGAACGCCTGGAACTGCTCGGGCGTGCCCGGGTTGGTTTCCGCGCCGAATTCCTGCAGATGCCGCGCCACCGCCGGCTGCTGCAGGATCTTGTTGATCTCGCGGTTGAGCCGCTGGGTGATGTCTTTCGGCAGGCCGGCCGGCGCCATGACACCGTACCAGGCCGACGCCTGGATGCCCCCGGGCACGCCGGCTTCCTCGAAGGTTGGCACCTCCGGCAGGGCGGCCATGCGCTTTTTCGACGCGACCGCCAGCGCCCGCAGCGTGCCGCCCTGCACGTGGGGCAGCGAGCCGGTGTCCAGCATCATGTCCAGGTGCCCGGCCATGAGGTCGCTGGCCGCCGGCCCGCTGCCCTTGTAGGGAACGTGCGTCATCTGCAGTTGCGTGGCGCGAACGAGCATCGAGCCGGCCAGATGCTGCGACGAGCCATTGCCCGCCGAGCCATACGACAGCTTGCCCGGCTGGGCGCGCGCCGCCGCCAGCAGCTCGGCCAGCGTCTTGTAGGGCGATGCGGCGCGCACCACCAGCACGTTGGGTACCGAGGCCACGAAGGCCACCGGCGTGAAGTCCTTCGCCGGGTCGAAGGGTAGCTTGCTGTAGAGATGCGGATTCACGGCGTTGGTGGAGCTGGTCGCCATGATCAGCGTGTAGCCGTCGGCCTTTTCGCGCACGAACTGCCCCGTGCCGATGTTGCCGCCGGCGCCGGGGCGGTTGTCCACGATCACGGACTGGCCCAGCGCCTGCCCCAGCGGCACCGCCAGCACCCGGGCGATGGCGTCCGTCGCGCCGCCCGGCGCCCACGGCACGACCAGCCGGATCGGGCGCTCGCCCGGATAGTCGGCCGCGTGGGCGGTCAGCGTGGGCGCCAGCGAAGCCAGCAGCGCACAGGCCAGGGCGGTACGTCGGGAAAGAAGAGGGGGTTGGTGAAAGGGCATCTGATGTCTCCGGTGATTGTTGGAATGGAGGGAGTGCGGCGGCGTCACGGCCGGGGTGTATCGGCCAGGCCCGCCGGCACCAGCACCTTGTCGAGCCAGGATTGCTGCACCTGGCCGTTCGCGATCTCGGCCTTCACGGCCGTTTCGTGCGCGGCCGTGCGCAGCGCGGCCTGCAGGAGCGCCGGCGCCTCGGCCGCAGGGAAGCTGACCACGCCGTCTTCGTCGCCCACCAGCAGGTCGCCCGGCAGCACGACCTGGCCTGCGACCGTGACCGGCACGTTGATGGCGCCCGGCCCGAGCTTGTAGGGACCACGGTGGCTCACGCCACGGGCATAGCAGGGGAAGTCCGCTGCCTCGAAGGCGGCGGTGTCGCGGACCGCACCGTCGATCACGAAGCCCGCGCAGCCGCGTTGCTGGGCGTAGAGCAGGATGAGTTCGCCCACCAGCGCATTGGTGGTGTCGCCGCCGCCGTCCACCACCAGCACGTGGCCCGGCCGCATCATGGTGAGCGCCTTGTAGATCAGCAGGTTGTCGCCGGGGCGCACCTTCACGGTGATCGCCGTGCCGACGAGCCGGGCACGCGAATGGATGCGCCGCAGGTTGCACAGGCCCGACAGGCGCTGCAGGTTGTCGCTGAGGTGCGAGACGGCGATGTCGCGAAACGACTCCGCCAGCGGGCTGGGCTCGGGCGCGGCAAGGACGGTGTACGGGCAGGGGATTGCGCTCATCGGTGAATCTGGGTGCGGGGAAGGAACGAGCGCGATTGTTCGATGCCTTGCAGTTGAAGAAAAGCGATATTTATCGATGGTTTTCGATATCGAAGATTGATACATTGACCGGGTTAACCACCACCCGTTCGCCCATGTTTTCTTTCAAGCAACTCGAGGCGCTGTACTGGATCGACCGGGCGGGCAGCTTCGCCGGCGCCGCCCAGCGGCTCAATACCTCGCAGGCGGCGATTTCCAAGCGCATCCAGGAGCTGGAGTCGGTGCTGTCCGCCGACATCTTCGACCGCAGCCAGCGGCAGGCCCGGTTGACCGAGAAGGGCGAAGAGGTGCTGCAGGCCGCCGTGCGGCTGCTGGAGCAGCGCGATCAGGCGCTGGAGGCGCTCACCCGGCCGGAAGCGATGACCCGGCGGCTGCGCATTGGCGTGACCGAGCTCACCGCCATGACCTGGCTGCCCCGCCTGCTGCAGCGCGTGCGTGCCGAGTACCCGCGGGTCGCCATCCTGCCCGACGTGGATTCAGGCCTGCACCTGCGCGACAAGCTGCTGGCCGACGACATCGACGTGGCCATCGCCCCGCAGGCATTGGACGAGCCCCGCTTCACCACCCGCTCGCTCGGGCCGGTCCCGTTCGCCTGGATGTGCCAGCCGGGCGCGCTGCCCGCGGACCGGCTGGTGGCGGCGCATGAGCTGGCGGGGCAGACCATCCTGGTGCAGGGCCCGAAGTCGGTGCTGGGCGAGGTGGTGGAGCGCTGGCTGCGCAGCCAGCAGGTGCACTGCGCGCGCTCCATCTCGACCGACAGCGTGTTGCCGCTGATCGGGCTGACGGTGGCCGGCATGGGCGTGAGCTACCTGCCCCGCGATTGCCTGGCCACCTGGATCGACACGGGCGCGCTGCAGACCTTCCGCACCGCCATGCCGGCGCCGGAGGTGCAGTACGCAGTGTCCTGGAGGGCGGAGCGCCGGAGCGTGCTGGTGTCGTCGGTGAGCGAGATCGCCCGGGAATGCTGCGACTTTTCGAGCATGTTCCAGCGGTCGGCCCAGGATGCCGTCGCCGGTCGCGCCTGACGGTGCTCGCGCTTCTGTCCGGTCTGGGACAGACCTGTCTTTGCCGTGCCATCCACCGCCCCTAGAATGGAAAAGCACGATCGTTCGATTCGTCGCCCAGCGCGGCGCCCCGTTTGCCACCCTTTCACATCCGAGGAACTCCAGAGCATGACCGCTGCCTACGAAGTCCACGGCGACATCGCCGTGATCACGCTGAACAACCCGCCCGTCAACGGGCTGGGCCATGCCACCCGCAAGGGCATCACCGACGGGCTGGAGCGTGCCAACGCTGATGCCGCCGTGAAGGCCATCGTCATCACCGGCGCGGGCGGCGCGTTCTCGGGCGGGGCCGACATCAAGGAGTTCGGCACCGACAAGGCGCTGCAGGAGCCCAACCTGCTGTCGGTCATCAGCACCGTGGAGAATTCGGCCAAGCCGGTGGTCGCGGCCATCCACACCGTGTGCATGGGCGGCGGACTTGAGCTGGCGCTGGGCTGCCACTACCGCATCGCCGCGCCCGGCTGCAACGTGGCGCTGCCGGAGGTAAAGCTCGGCCTCCTGCCCGGCGCCGGCGGCACGCAGCGGCTGCCCCGCGTGGTGGGCGTGGAGCCGGCCCTCAACATGATCGTGAGCGGCGAGCCGGTCAAGAGCGAGCTGATCGGCTCCATCCCCGGCCAGAAGCTGTTCGACAAGATGGCCGCCTCGCCCGAGTCACTGGCCGAGGAGGCCCTGGCCTTCGCCCGCAGCGTGGCCGATTCCCGGCCGCTGCCGCTGGTGCGCAACCTGCCCTGCAAGCACCCCGAGGGCGATGCGTACTTCCAGTTCGCGCGCAACATGGTCAAGGGCATGGCCAAGAATTTGCCCGCGCCCGCCAAGTGCGTGGATGCGGTCGAGGCCGCTACCAAGCGCAAGTTCGCCGACGGCATGGCCTATGAGCGCGAACTGTTCATCAACCTGATGTGGACGCCCGAGTCGCGCGCGCTTCGCCACATCTTCTTCTCCGAGCGCGCGGCCAGCAAGATTCCGGACGTGCCGTCCGACACGCCGCAGCGCGCCATCAAAACGGTGGGCGTGATCGGCGCGGGCACCATGGGCGGCGGCATCGCCATGAACTTCCTGAACGCCGGCATTCCGGTGACGATCCTGGAAACGAAGCAGGAAGCGCTCGACCGTGGCACCGCCACCATCCGCAAGAACTACGAATCGCAGGTCAAGAAGGGCAAGCTCAAGGAAGACAAGTACCAGCAGCGCATGGGCCTGCTGCAGACCACGCTGAGCTATGAAGATCTGAAGGACGCCGATCTCATCATCGAGGCCGTCTTCGAGGAAATGGGCGTCAAGGAAGCGGTCTTCAAGCAGCTCGACGCCGTGGCCAAGCCCGGCGCCATCCTGGCCTCCAACACCTCCACGCTGGACGTGGACCAGATCGCCTCGTTCACGAAGCGCCCGCAGGATGTGGTGGGCATGCATTTCTTCAGCCCCGCCAACGTGATGCGCCTGCTGGAAGTGGTGCGCGGCAAGGAGACCGCCAAGGAAGTGCTGGCCACGGTCATGGCGATTGCCAAGAAGATCAAGAAGACGGCGGTCGTATCCGGCGTGTGCGATGGCTTCATCGGCAACCGCATGATCGAGCGCTACAGCCAGCAGGCCGGCTTCCTGCTGGACGAAGGCGCCACACCGCAACAGGTGGACCGCGCCATCGAGAAGTTCGGCTTCGCCATGGGCCCGTTCCGCATGGGCGACCTGGCGGGCAACGACATCGGCTGGGCGATCCGCAAGCGGCGCGCCGTCGAGCGTCCGGACATGAAGTACAGCCGCACGGCCGACAGGCTCTGCGAGCTGGGCCGCTTCGGCCAGAAGACCGGCGCTGGCTGGTACGACTACCAGGCCGGCAAGCGCGACGCCATTCCGAGCGAGCTGGTGAACAAGATGGTCGAAGACCACCGCAAGGAACTGGGCGTCACGCCGCGCAAGATCAGCGACGAAGAGATCGTGCAGCGGCTGGTGTTCGCGCTGGTAAACGAAGGCGCGAAGATCCTGGACGAAGGCATCGCCAGCAAGGCAGGCGACATCGACATGGTGTACCTCACCGGCTATGGCTTCCCGATCCACCGCGGCGGCCCCATGCACTACGCGAGCGAGCTGGGCCTCTTCAACGTCGAGCAGGCCATGAAGCGCTTCGCCAAGAACCCGCTGGACGACGCCGCCGCCTGGGAGCCCGCGCCGCTGCTCTCGCGCCTGGCCGCAGAAGGCAGGGCCTTCGCCTGAGCACGGCGTCTTCGCCGCTCCCGCTGACCGAACAAGGAATCTTGCACATGACCTCCGCAGTGATCGTCTCCACCGCCCGCACCCCGCTCGCCAAGAGCTGGAAGGGCTCGTTCAACATGACCCACGGCGCCACCCTGGGCGGCCATGCCGTGCAGCACGCCGTGCAGCGCGCCGGCATCGACGGCGCAGAAGTCGATGACGTCATCATGGGCTGCGCCACGCCCGAAGGCGCCACCGGCAGCAACATCGCCCGCCAGATCGCGCTGAAGGCGGGCCTGCCCGTCACCACCTCGGGCATGACCATCAACCGCTTCTGCTCCTCGGGCCTGCAGACCATCGCCACCGCCGCGCAGCGCATCATCGCGGGCGAGGGCGACGTGTATGTGGCCGGCGGCGTGGAAAGCATCTCCTGCGTGCAGCAGGAAATGAACCTGCACATGATCCGCGACCTGGCACTGGAAAAGCAGAAGCCCGAGATCTACTGGAACATGCTGCAGACGGCCGAACAGGTCGCCAAGCGCTACGGCATCGGCCGCGAAGCGATGGACGAATACGGCGCCGCCAGCCAGCAGAAGGCCTGCGCCGCACAGGCCGCCGGCCTGTTCGACGCCGAGATCGCGCCCATCACCGTCACCGCCGGCATCGCCGACAAGACGATGGGCCTGATCACGAAACAGGTCACCGTCTCCAAGGATGAAGGTACGCGCGAAGGCACGACGGTGGAGGCCATTCGCGGCCTGCGCTCGGCCCTGCCGGGTGGCCTGGTTTCGGCCGGCAACGCCAGCCAGTTCAGCGACGGCGCGGGTGCCTGCGTGGTGGTGAGCGAAGCCTACGCCGGCAAGCACGGCCTCAAGCCCCTGGGCCGCTTCCTGGGCTTCGCCGTGGCCGGCTGCGAGCCCGACGAGATGGGCATCGGCCCCGTCTTCGCCGTGCCCAAGGTGCTGAAGAAGCTGGGCCTCTCGGTGCAGGACATCGACCTCTGGGAGCTGAACGAGGCCTTCGCCGTGCAGGTCATCTACTGCCGCGACAAGCTGGGCATTCCGGCCGACCGCCTGAACGTCAACGGCGGCGCCATCGCCCTGGGCCACCCCTACGGCGTGAGCGGCCAGCGCCTGACGGGCCATGCGCTCATCGAAGGCAAGCGGCGCGGTGCCAAGCGCGTCTGCGTCACGATGTGCATCGGCGGCGGCATGGGGGCTGCGGGCATCTTCGAAGTGCTTTGAGCGCCGGCCTGCACGCCGAACGCCCGTCGATGAGCCCTGTGCGAGCCCCGCGCGCGCACGGGGCTTTTTGCATGGAGCCGCGCTCCGCACGCAACCCGCGAACACGTCACGCAGCGGACATGCCGCACGCCACCCACTCCCCATAATTTCCCGCATGACCACCTCACTGCGCTCCACCCTCGACTTCCTGCTGCACGACTGGCTGCAGGCCGAAGCGCTCACGGCCCGCGAACGCTTCGCCGACCACGCGCGTGAGACCTTCGACGCCGTGCTGGACACCAGCGAGCGCATCGCCCGCGAGAAATTCGCGCCCTTCAACCGCCTGGTCGATACCGAGGAGCCGCGCACCGAAACCCAGCCCGGCGGCACGCTGCGCGTGGTGCTGCCGCAGGCCACGCACGATGCGCGCCGCGCCTATGCCGAATCGGGCCTGCTGAGCGCCGCGCAGGACTACGCCATCGGCGGCATGCAGCTGCCCTACACGGTGGAGGCGGCGGCCAACAGCTTCTTCGCGGCGGCCTCGGTCAGCATCGGCTCCAACCTGCTCACCTCGGGCAATGCCAACCTGCTGATGGCGCACGGCACGCCCCTGCAAAGGCAGGTGTTCGCGCAGAACGAATTCGACGGCCGCTGGGCCGGCACCATGTGCCTGTCGGAGCCGCAGGCGGGCTCGTCGCTGTCCGACGTGGCGACCCGCGCCGTGCCCGATGGCGAGGGCTTCGCGGGCGATGCGCTCGGAGCCCGCTACCGCCTCACGGGCAACAAGATGTGGATCAGCTCGGGCGACCACGAGATGACCGAGAACATCGTGCATCTGGTGCTGGCCAAGATCCCCGGGCCGGACGGCAAGCTGGTGCCGGGCGTGCGCGGCATCTCGCTCTTCATCGTGCCCAAGCAACTGGTGGATGAACGAGGCCAGTTGACCGGCGAGCGCAACGACGTGGCGCTGGCGGGCCTGAACCACAAGCTGGGCTGGCGCGGCACCACCAACACGCTGCTGAATTTCGGCGAAGGCACCTACCCGGTGCGCGGCGGCGCGGGCGCCATCGGCTACCTCGTCGGCCAGCCCGGCGAGGGGCTGAAATGCATGTTCCACATGATGAACGAGGCGCGTATCGGCATCGGCATGGCCGCCACCATGCTGGGCCTCGCCGGCTACTACGCCAGCCTGGACTATGCAAAGAGCCGCCCGCAGGGCAGGCCGGTGGGGAAGGGCGGCAAGGACGCCGCCGCGCCCCAGGTGCGCCTGATCGAGCATGCCGACATCAAGCGCATGCTGCTGGCGCAAAAGAGCTACGGCGAAGGCGCGCTGGCGCTCAACCTGTACTGCGCGCGGCTGGTGGACGAGCAGCACACGGGCGATGCCCAGGCGGCCGATGAAGCGCGCCTGCTGCTGGAGGTGCTGACGCCCATCGCCAAGAGCTGGCCCAGCGAATGGTGCCTGGAGGCCAACTCGCTCGCCATCCAGATCCACGGCGGCTACGGCTACACGCGCGACTTCCCCGTCGAGCAGTACTGGCGCGACAACCGCCTGAACATGATCCACGAAGGCACGCACGGCATCCAGGCCATGGACCTGCTGGGCCGCAAGGTGCTGATGGAAGGCGGCCGGGGCCTGATGCTGCTGGCCGGCCGCATCGACGCCACGGTGCAGCAGGCCATCCAGCAGCCCGCGCTGGCGGCCCATGCCAATGCCCTGGCCGGCGCGCTGGGCGAGGTCGGCGCGGCCACCAAGGCGGCCTGGGCCACCGGCGAGCCGGCCGACGCGCTGGCCAATGCCGTGCCCTACATGCAGGCCTTCGGCCACACCGTGCTGGCCTGGGTCTGGCTGGATTTGGCGCTGGCCACCCAGCGCACCGATGCTGCGCTTTCGATAGCGGCGAGCCAAGGCAGGATGGGCGCCATGCGCTATTTCTTCCATTACGAGCTGTCCAAGATCGGCGCCTGGCTGAACGTGGTGCGCCGGCGCGACACGACCTGCGCGGCACTGCCAGAAGACGCGTTCTGACCGGTTGCGGGCAGGGCCCGGCCCGCCGACCCTGATCCGGTCAACGGCGCGACACGCTGGCGCCGCCGTCGCGCCGCACAATGCCCCGCAGCCTGCCTTGCATCCGCAGCCACAGACCCCATTCCAAGGAGACCCATCGCCATGACCCGCACCGTCCAGCAACTCTTCGACCTCTCGGGCAAGACCGCCCTCGTCACCGGCGGCTCGCGCGGCCTGGGCCTGCAGATGGCCCACGCCCTGGGCGAAGCCGGCGCCCGCGTACTGATCACCTCGCGCAAGGCGGGCGACCTGGAAGAGGCCACCGCCACGCTGCAGGCGGCCGGCATCGACGCGCGCTGGGTCGCGGCCGATTGCGGCCAGGAGGCCGACATCCAGCGCCTGGCGTCCGAAACCCTGCAGCGCCTGGGCGACGTGGACATCCTGGTCAACAACGCCGGCGCCAGCTGGGGCGCGCCGGCCGAGGACCACCCCACCGCCGCGTGGGACAAGGTGATGAACCTCAACGTACGCGGCTACTTCCTGCTGTCGCAGGCCATCGCCAAGCAGAGCATGATCCCGCGCCGGCGCGGCCGCATCCTGAACGTGGCCTCCATCGCGGGGCTGGGGGGCAACCCTTCGGCGATGAAGACCATCGCCTACAACACGTCCAAGGGCGCGGTCATCAACTTCACCCGCGCGCTGGCGGCGGAGTGGGGCGAATACGGCATCACCGTGAACGCCATCTGCCCGGGCTTCTTCAAGACCAAGATGGCCACGGTGCTGATCGAGTCGCTGGGCGAAGACAAGATGGCCCAGCATGCGCCGCTGCGCCGCCTGGGCGACGACGAAGACCTGAAGGGCATCGCGCTGCTCTATGCCAGCGACGCGGGCAAGCACATCACCGGCCAGTGGATGGCGGTGGATGGCGGGGTGAGCGTGGTGACGGGCGGCTGAACTGCGGTACAACCACCGCACCTGCCTTTCGTTCAACGCCTGTGACTGCCTCCATGCTCCAAGACCTCCCTTCGCTCAGCTTCGGTGTCGAGATTCCCTTCGTGACCCACCTGGGTTTCACCCTGCACCGCATGGCGGACGGCGAATCGGAGCTGCGCTACGAGGCCGCGCCCGAGCACCTCAATTCCTTCGCCGTGACGCACGGCGGCGCGACCATGGCGCTGCTGGACGTGACCCTGGCCACCGCGGCGCGCAGCGTCACGCCGGACTTCGGCGTGGTCACCATCGAGATGAAGACGAGCTTCATGCAGCCGGCCGTGGGGCCGCTGGTGGCCAGGGGGCGCCTGCTGCATCGCACCCGCTCCATCGCCTTCGTCGAGGGCACCGTCTACGACGCCGAGGGGCGGGCCTGCAGCCATGCGACCGGCACCTTCAAGTACGTGAAGCGGGCGCCCGCCGAAGGCGCGGCCCTGTCCACCGACTGATCCGCGCAGGCCGGGGCTTCATCCCCACGGCTTGCAACTTATGCATCGAATCGTGCTGCAGCGCTTGATTTACCGGCGCATGCAGCTATCGTAACAATAGCAAAGGAGACTTCCGCATGCCACGCAACCAACAGGTCCTGCTCGACAACCGCCCGCAGGGCGAAGCCACCACGGCCAACTTCAAGCTCGTCACCACCGACACCCCGGCGCTCAAGGACGGCGAGGTGCTGGTGCGCCATCACTATCTCAGCCTCGACCCGTACATGCGCGGCCGCATGAACGAAAGCAAGAGCTACGCGGCCAGCCAGCCGCTGGGCGAACCCATGATCGGCGGCACGGTGGGCGAGGTGGTGGAAAGCCGCCACCCCAAGTACGCCGTGGGCGACAAGGTGGTCGGCATGGGCGGCTGGCAGGAGTACAGCGTGGCCGACGGCAATGCGCCCGGCATGCTGCGCAAGGTCGACACCACCCATGTGCCCCTGTCGCACTATCTCGGCGCCGTGGGCATGCCCGGCGTGACGGCCTGGTACGGCCTGGTCAAGATCATCGAACCCAAGGCGGGCGAGACGGTGGTGGTGAGCGCCGCCACGGGCGCGGTGGGCAGCGCCTTCGCGGCCCTGGCCAAGGCGCGCGGCTGCCGCGTGGTGGGCATCGCGGGCGGCCCCGAGAAGTGCCGCTACGCCACTGAAGAGCTGGGCTTCGACGTGTGCATCGACCACCGCGAACATGGCGACCTGAAGGCCATGTCCAGGGCGCTGAAGGAAGCCTGCCCGAACGGCATCGACGGCTACTTCGAGAACGTGGGCGGCTACATCCTCGACGCCGTGCTGCTGCGCGCCAACGCCTTCGCGCGCGTGGCGGTGTGCGGCATGATCGCCGGCTACGACGGCCAGCCGCTGCCGCTGCAGAACCCGGCGCTCATCCTCATCAACCGCATGAAGGTGCAGGGCTTCATCGTCAGCGAACACATGGAAGTCTGGCCCGAGGCGCTGAAGGAACTGGGCGGGCTGGTCGCCGCGGGCAAGCTGCGCCCGCGCGAGACCATCGCCGAAGGGCTGGCCGCCGCGCCCGAGGCCTTCCTGGGCCTGCTCAAGGGCAGGAACTTCGGCAAGCAACTGGTCAAGCTGGTCTGAATGACGCCATTGCATTGGACCTGGGCCCGGTTCGACGACCTGGGGGTGCACGCGCTGCACGATGCCCTGGCGCTGCGCTGCCGCGTGTTCATCCTGGAGCAGGGGCCCTACCAGGACCCGGATGACGCCGACAAGACCGCCTGGCACCTGCTGGGCCGTGCCGCGCCGGGCGGCCCGCTGCTGGCCACCCTGCGGGTGGTGGACCCGGGCGTGAACTACCCCGAGCCCTCCATCGGCCGCGTGGTGGCGGCGCCCGAGGCGCGCGGCACCGGTGCCGGCCGGGCGCTGGTGGCCGAGGGCCTGGCGCGCTGCCGGCAGGCCTGGCCCGGGCAGGCGGTGCGCATCAGCGCGCAGGCGCACCTGCAGCGCTTCTATGCCGAGCACGGCTTCGCCACCGTCTCGTCCGAGTACCTGGAAGACGGCATTCCCCACGTCGAGATGCTCTGTGCCCCCGCGTGAAGGCCGGGGCGCCACAAGGAAAAGGAGAGTCCCCATGACCACCGAACTGATCCTGCACCACTACCCCTCGTCGCCGTTCTCCGAGAAGATCCGACTCGCGCTGGGCATGAAGCAGCTGCCCTGGAAGTCCGTCATCGTGCCCAGCGTCGCACCCAAGCCCGACGTGGTCGCGCTCACCGGCGGCTACCGCCGCACGCCCTTCCTGCAGGTGGGGGCCGACATCTATTGCGACACGGCGCTGATCTGCGACGTGCTGGAGCACGCCCAGCCCGAGCCGCCGCTGCACCCACCGCACCTGAAGGGCGTGGCCCGGGTCTTCGCGCAGTGGGCCGACACCACGCTCTTCTGGGCCGCCATGGCCTACAACCTGCAGCCCCGGGGCGCCAGCGTGCTGTTCGCCAACCTGCCGCAGGCCGCGCAGCAGGCCTTCGTGGCCGACCGGCGCGCCATGAACGGCGGCATGCAGCGGCTGGACCCCCGCGACGCGACGGCGGCCTACCGCTCGTACCTGCGCCGCATCGCCCACATGGCCGAAGAGCACGACTTCCTCTTCGGCGCCGAGCCCTGCGTGGCCGACCTGGCCGCCTACCACCCGCTCTGGTTCACGCGCCAGTGCGTGCCGGTCATGGCCGACATCTTCACGGCCACGCCCGCCGTCACCGAGTGGATGGACCGCGTCGCCGCGCTGGGCCATGGACGCATGGAGAAGTTCGACGCCGAGAGCGCCATCGCGGTGGCGGCCCGCTCCGAGCCGCTGCCGCTGGTGGGCGACGTCTTCCAGGACGAGCACGGCATTGCGCTGGGCAGCGAGGTCACCATCACGGCCGAGACCTTCGGCCCCGAGCCCACGCCTGGCACGCTGGTCGCCGCCACCCGCACCCGCTACACCCTGCGCCGCACCGACCCGCGCGCCGGTACGGTGCACGTGCATTTCCCGCGCATCGGCTATGCCTTGAAGCGATCCCCCTGAGGCGCTGCGCGCCTTCCCCCTTCTCTCGTTCCGCTGCGCGGTCCGGGAAGGGGGACGACGCCAGCGGTTTGGCGAAGCCAGTCCCGCGGCGTCTGCTGGCTTACGCCGCGATGAGGCATACCCCGCCGACCGATTCACGCAAAACATACGCAGGAGACAAAAGATGATCGAAGACTTCCACGGCAAGACCGCCGTCATCACCGGCGCGGGTTCCGGCTTCGGGCTGGAGTGCGCGCGCATCGGCGCCCGGCGCGGCATGCGCCTGGTGCTGGTTGACGTCCAGCAGAACGCGCTGGACGCCGCCGCCGCCGAGCTGCAGGCGGCCGGCGCCCAGGTGCTGGCGCGGCGCGTGGACGTGTCGGACGCGGCGCAGATGGAGGCGCTGGCCGCCGCCGTGCAGGAGCGCTTCGGCGCGCCGCACCTGGTCTTCAACAACGCCGGCGTGGGCTCGGGCGGCCTGCTGTGGGAAAGCAGCGTGGCCGACTGGGAGTGGGTGTTGGGCGTGAACCTCTGGGGCGTGGTGCACGGCGTGCGCCTCTTCACGCCGATGATGCTGGAAGCCGCCGCGAAGGACCCGACCTGGCGCGGCCACATCGTCAACACCGCCAGCATGGCCGGCCTGCTGAACCCGCCCAACATGGGCATCTACAACGTCAGCAAGCACGCGGTGGTGAGCCTGAGCGAGACGCTCTACCAGGACCTGTCGCTGGTCAGCGACCAGATCGGCGCCAGCGTGCTGTGCCCGTACTTCGTGGCGACGGGCATCAACGCCAGCGAACGCAACCGGCCCGGCGCGCTGGCGGCGGGGCAGCCCACCCGGAGCCAGCTGATCGGCCAGGCCATGATCGGCAAGGCCGTGAGCAGCGGCAAGGTGCAGGCCGCCGACGTGGCGGCCAAGGTGTTCGAGGCCGTCGCCGCCAACCAGTTCTACATCTACAGCCACCCGAAGGCGCTGGGCCCCGTGCAGACCCGGCTGGAAGACGTGATGCAGCAGCGCAACCCGACCGATGCCTTCGCCGACAAGCCGGAGCTCGGCGCGCAGCTGCGGTCGCAACTGCGCGGAGCCTGAGTCCTCGCCTACAGCCAGCCCAGCCAGGTGCCCCAGACCCACTGACCCATCGCCCGCTGGGGCAGCAGGGTGAAAAGCCCGGTGACGATGCAGGCCCCGATGTAGAGCCGTTGCATGCAGCGTCGGTGCCGGGGGATGTCGCCTCGTGCCAGGGCCCGGAACGCGGCGAACAGGTATGCCGCCGTGACCACGATGAGCAGATGGATCGGGGTGAACCCTGCGACGTTGGGCAGGCCGAAGTCGCGAATGAAGAGGGCCGATGTGGCGGTGATGACCATGAGCATGACCCACGCACGGCCGAACACCCGGTGCAGTCGCGGACGGGTGATGCGCCCATGGCGCGCCCAGAGGGCCACCGGCCCGGTAAGCACGGCCAGGAAGGCAGCGCTCGCGTGAAGGGCGATGAGCGGAGTGAATTGCATGGCGGCCTCAACTTGCTGGTGCACGCAATGTGCCTGCTGCCAGCGCGGGCCGCCGCGCGCTTGCGACGGGGTGCGTCTGCCGCGCCGCGAGCGGTGCGATGGCGGCGCGAACTGCGGCCGGTGGGCAGTGCCGCGTGGTGCGCAGCTCAGTCAACGCGTGTCTGCGTACTGACGGCCGCCGCCGTGCTCCGCCGGGTGCCGAAGTGGCCAGACTTCGGCCGCCGCCGAGTTCAACCGGCCGGGGGCGCCACCGACGCGCCTGCGATGCCGTGCCGCGCCAGCGCCTCGGCCACGAAGCCGCTGGCCTTGGCCTCTTCCACGAACGCGGCGAGCGCCTGCGCGGCTTGCGAACCCCGCGACTTGGGCACGCCCATGGCCTGCTGGATCACCATGAACCGGCCCGGCAGCAGGCGCAGCCCGGGGTGGCGGGCCGCATCGGCCTGCAGCTGCTGGCGCACGCCGGCCGCGACGTTGGCCCGTTCGGCCAGGAAGGTGGGCACCACCTCGGGCGACGTGGGCGCGCGCACCAGCTCGGCATGGCGGATCTCGCGGGAGAGGTGCAGGTCGTAGGCACTCCCGCGGCCCACCACCAGGCGGTGGCCGGGCGCATCCACCTCGGCGTTGTCCCGCAGCGGGGAATCCTCGCGCACCAGGTAGCTGCCTTCGATCAGCACATAGGGCGCCGAAAACGCGATGCCCGCGCCCCGCACCGGGTCCACCGCGAAGAAGCCGAAGTCGGCCCGCTCGGCTGTCACCGCCTCGACCGACTTGCCGGCGGCATCGAACACGCACAGCTGCAGGGGCACGTCCAGCTGGTCGGCCAGGCGCCGCGCCAGATCGACCGAGACGCCTTCGGCGCCGCCGTCACCGGCGGGCCGCGCCAGGATGGGGTTGCCGGTGTTGATCGCGGCACGCAGGGCGCCCGCGGGGGCCAGAACGGATTGGAGAGCGCTGGTAAGGGGCATGGAGCATCAGGCTTGAACGGCCTGCCGATGGGTGGGAGGGTGAGGCGGACAGTATCGACCGGCGGGCTCGGAAAAGCGAGCGGCGGCGCCGACGCTCACGGCAGCGGCCGCACGAGCCGGACCGGCAGCCGTGTGCCCTTGCCGACATTGCCGCGCGCCTCGCCGGTTTCCATGTCCACGGCCCAGCCCTGCTGGGCCTGCAGCCCGCTTTCGCCGCTGCCGCCACGCGCCACGTTGCCATAGTTGTAGGGGTTCACGGTGGCGGTGTTCACGCTGGCCGTGCCCGTCCAGTGCCACTGCATCGGCGTGGCCGGGAACAGGATGGGATCGACGATGGGCGGCTGGCGCGTGCGATCGACCAGCCGGCGCAGCTCGGGCACGCGCGGCAGGCGCCAGTTCACGCCCTCGGCCTGCCAGCGCGACCGGGCCAGCGCCTGGGCCTCGGAGTAGGTGAAAAGGCGTGGCTCGCCGGCGCAGGCGCGGCCCGTCCATTGCATGCCCTCCACGCACCGGGGCCAGGCGAGCCGGGCGCGCTCGTCCAGCACATAGGTGCCGTCGGCGGATGCGGCCAGTGAAGGCCTGGCTGCGGCCGCGCCGGCCTCGGCAGCGGCCCGGGCGACGAGGCCGCCGAAGGCCAGAACGGCGGCCAGCGCGAGCCGTGTGGCGGCAGTGCCGGGGAAGAAGGGAGGGGCAGTGCGGGGCATGGCGCCTGCATTCTCGCGCAAGCCCCCACGCGGAGGGGCGCCGGGCGCGGGGCCCTGCGGCAGCCGTCACAATCTCGTCCCCATCGATTCACCGGCCAGTGGGCTTCCGCCCGCCCGTTCGCTCGCTCGCTTGCTCGTTTTGTGCCATGTCTTCCGCCTTGCCCGCTTCCAGCCCTCCACCGTCCGCGCAGCGCCTCGTGTCCATCGACGCGCTGCGTGGCCTTGTGATCGTCTTCATGCTGCTGGACCATGTGCGTGAGACGTTCTTCATGCACCACCAGGTGGCCGATCCGATGGCGGTGGCCACCACGCTGCCCGAGCTGTTCGGCAACCGGCTGCTGGCCCACCTGTGCGCGCCGGTGTTCGTGTTCCTCACGGGGCTCTCGGCCTTCCTCTACGGCGCCCGCCAGCCGGACGGCCGCGCCGCCACGGCGGCCTTCCTGGCCAAGCGGGGCCTGTTCCTGGTGCTGCTGGAGCTGACGCTGGTGAACTTCGCCTGGACCTTCCAGCTGCCGCCGCAGGTGCTGTATCTGCAGGTGATCTGGGTCATCGGCCTCAGCATGCTGGCGCTGGCCGGTCTGCTGTGGCTGCCGCGCCCGGCGCTGGTGATGGTGGGCGTTGCCATCGTGGCCGGCCACAACCTGCTCGACGGGCTGCACTTTCCGCCGGGCGACGCGATGCATGTGCCCTGGGCGGCGCTGCACGACCGGGGCTGGCTGTCCCTGGGCGGCGAGGGGGCCCTGCGCATCCGCACTTCGTACCCGCTGCTGCCATGGATCGGCGTGATCGCGCTCGGCTATGCGGCCGGCCCCTGGTTCGCGGCGCACGCCGATCCGGCGGCGCGCCGGCGACGCCTTGCGGGCTGGGGCCTCGCGCTGCTGGCGGGCTTCGTGGTGCTGCGCGCGCTGAACGGGTATGGCGACCATCCATGGGTGGTGGGCGAATCCATGCTGCGCACGGCGATGGGTTTCTTCAACGTCACCAAGTACCCGCCCTCGCTGCTCTATGTGGCGCTGACGCTGGGTGTCGGCCTGCTGCTGCTCGGCGGGTTCGAGCGGCTCGACCCCCGGGGCCCGTTCGTGCGGGTGCTGACGGTGTACGGCGCCGCACCCATGTTCTTCTACCTGCTGCACCTGTACGTGCTCAGGTGCCTCTACCTCGCGGCCCTGGCGGTGTGGGGGCCCAACCAGGGGACGTACTTCGGTTTCGACAGCGTGGCCGCCATCTGGCTGGCCTCGCTGGCGCTGGCGGCGGCGCTGTTCTGGCCGGTGCGGGCGTTCGGGCGGTTCAAGGCCCGCCGCAAGGACATTGCCTGGCTGAAGTATTTCTGATCGGACCGGGGGGTGCCCGGTGCGCAACGGCATCCACGATGCTATTGTTTTGATAGCTATACCCGCTGGTGGATAAAGCGCCAGCGGCCTGAAATGCTTGCAGTCTTGACCCCACGCAGGCGCGCGGCGGCGCGGTTGGCGACAATCGCCCGGATGCGTTCTCCGTCCGATCCTTCCTCCTCCCGTTCCGCGTCTTCCGCCGTTCCCGCCGCTTCCACCGACGGCGCCGTGTCTTCCGAGTCCGCCTCCATCACCACGGCCACCGGGCCCATGCCCCATTTCGTCGGGCTCGCGCTGGTGCTGGGCCTGCTCTCGGCCATCGGCCCGTTTGCCATCGACATGTACCTGCCGGCCTTGCCCGACATCGGCGCCAGCCTGCGCGCCGACGTGGGCGCCGTGCAGTGGAGCCTGACGGCCTTCTTCGTGGCGCTGGGCGTGGGGCAGCTCATCTACGGCCCCGTGTCCGACCGGGTGGGCCGCAAGCCGCCGCTCTACGTGGGGCTGTCGCTGTTCGCCGTCACCAGCGTGGGCTGCGCCCTGGCCACCGACATCCACACGCTGATCGCGCTGCGCTTCATGCAGGGCCTGGGCGCGGCGGCTGGCATGGCCATTCCCCGCGCCGTGGTGCGCGACCTGCACACCGGCACCGAGGCCGCGCGGCTGATGTCGCTGCTGATGCTGGTGTTCAGCGTGTCGCCGCTGCTGGCGCCGCTCGCGGGCAGCGGCGTGATCGCGCTCGCCGGCTGGCGCGGCGTGTTCTGGGCCGTGGCGCTGGCGGCGGTGGCCGGCCTCGCCCTGGTGCATCGCTCGCTCGAGGAGACGCTGCCGCCGCAGCGCCGGGCGCGGGGCGCCGAGGCCTCCTGGGGCCGGGCGCTGGCCGCCTACGGGGTGCTGCTGCGCGACGGCCACTACCTGGGCCTGGTGCTGATCGGGGGCTGCTCCATGGCGGGCTTCTTCGTCTATCTGGCCGGCTCGCCCTTCGTGCTCATCAACCACTACGGGCTGTCTTCGGTGCAGTACAGCCTGGCGTTCTCGGTCAACGCGGCGGCCTTCTTCGCGGCCGCGCAGTTCACTGCCCGGCTGGGCCGGCGCTTCGGCCTGGTGCGGGTGGTGAAGGCGGCGGTCACCGTGGCCGCCGCCGTCATGGTCGTCATGCTCGGCTACTACGCGGCGGGCGGCGACCGGCTGGCGGTGCTGCTGGGCCTTTACTTCCTGGCCAGCGCCGCGATGGGGCTGGTGATCCCGACCACCTCGGTGCTGGCGCTGGAGGAGCATGGCGCCATCGCCGGCACCGCGTCGGCCCTGCTGGGCACGCTGCAGATGCTGGTGGGCGCTGCGGCGATGGGGGTGGTGGGCGTCTTCGCCACCGGCAAGCCCTTGCCGATGGTCATCGGCATGACGTCCGGCGCGCTGGTCGGCTTCGCGCTCACCTGGATCACGCTGGGCGGCAAGCGCGCGCACCGCGTGGGCGGGGCCGTCCATTGACGGCGATGCCCCCGCCAGAACATTCAGCCCCCGACGGCCTGCCGCAGCCGGCGCGCGCGCAGGCGATGTTCGTCATCATCCTGGGGCTGACGCTGGCGGTGCTCGACAGCAGCATCGTCAACCTGGCCCTGCCCGGCATCGCCCGCGAGCTGAACGCCAACGCCTCGCAGGCCATCTGGGTGGTCAATGCCTACCAGATCGCCGCGCTGGTGCTGCTGCTGCCGCTGGCGGCGCTGGGCGACCGGCTCGGCTACCGGCGCGTGTACCTGGTCGGCATGGCGGTCTTCGTGCTGGCGTCGGTGGGCGCGATGGTGGCTTCGTCGCTCTCCGCGCTGATCGCGGCGCGAGCGCTGCAGGGCGCGGGCGCGGCGGGTGTCATGAGCGTGAACGCGGCGCTGGTGCGGCTCATCTACCCGCGGTCGGTGCTGGGGCGGGGCGTGGCGCTCAATTCGCTGGTGGTGGCCGGCGCCACCATGGCCGGGCCCTCGGTCGCGGCCGCCATCCTCTCGGTCGCCACCTGGCCCTGGCTGTTCGCGCTGAACCTGCCGCTGGGCGCTTTCACGCTCTGGCGAGGCCGGCGCGCGCTGCCGGGCAACCCGCGCAACTCGGCCGGGGCGGGTGGCCCGCCCATCTCGGCGGTGGACGTGGTGCTCAACATCGCCATGTTCACGTTGATCTTCATCGGCGGCGAACGCCTGGGCGTGCGGGCCGATGCGGCCCAGGGGGCCGGCGGCGCGGGCCTCTCCGGCTGGCTGCTGCTGGCGGCCGGCCTGGCGGTCGGCGCGATCTTCCTGCGGCGGCAGTGGCGCCTGCAGGCGCCGCTCTTTCCGGTCGACCTGCTGCGCATTCCGGTGTTCGCGCTCTCCATGGGGTCGTCCGTGAGCGCCTTCTGCGCGCAGATGCTCGCCTTCCTCGCGCTGCCCTTTTTGCTGCTGGAAGTGCATGGCCGCTCGCACATCGAGGCCGGCCTGCTCATCACCGTCTGGCCGCTGGCCATCGTGCTGGTCGCGCCGGTGGCCGGCCGCCTCATCGGCCGCTACGCCGACGGCGCGCTGGGCGGCGCCGGCATGGCCATCTTCGCCGCCGGGCTGCTGGCCCTGGCGTTTTTGCCCGTGCATGCCGCCAGCGCCGACATCGCCTGGCGCATGGCACTGTGCGGCGCGGGCTTTGCCCTCTTCCAGTCGCCCAACAACCACACCATCGTGACCACGGCGCCCCTGCACCGCAGCGGGGCGGCCAGCGGCATGCTGGGCACGGCGCGCCTGACCGGCCAAACCCTGGGCGCGGTACTGCTGGCCGGCATCTACGCCGTCTGGCACCAGCACGACGGCCGGGCGGAATCCATCGCCATGCTGCTGGCCGCCGGCAGCGCGGGTGTGGCGGGCGTGTGCAGCTCGCTGCGGGTGGGGCGCTCCCGCAACTGATGCTTCAGCCGGTGGGCGGGTTGCTCAGGGTCGACTCGACCTCAGCCACGATCCGCTGTGCCAGCGTGCGAATGGTGAGCGGCGCGCAGCCCTCCGCGTGGTTGCTCACGGTGACGTACGCGTTCTGCCCGCGCCCGGTGGTGCCGGCGATGACGCGGGCCAGCCCGGCATGCAGGTCAGGGTCCGGGTGGTGGATGCGGTCGAACGGCTCATAGCGCTTTTCGGCGTCTTCATAGCCATACATGCCGTGCACCGGGTTCAGGTTCCAGCGGCAGACCAGGGGGCCGGGCCACAGCAGGCGCAGCAGCGGCAACTGGTCTTCGAGGGCGGGCATGCGGGCATGCAGGCCCAGGCAATAGGTGGCGCGGCTGGCACGCAGCACCTCGGCCAGCCGGGGCAGCACCTCGGGCGCCAGCCATTCGGGGTCGCGCACTTCCACGGCCAGCACCGCGTCCGGGGCGGTGGCCTGCAGCGGCGGCTGGGCGCGCAGCATCGCACCCAGCCGATCCAGCACCTCGGGGAGCCGGTGCAGCAGCGTCTGCGGCAGCGGGCTGAGCTGGAACACGAGGGCCCCGGCCCGCTCGCCCAGGCCCTCCAGCACCGGCTGCACGAATTCCTGCAGTGCCAGCTCGGGGCTGAGGAAGGCGCTGTTGGCCTGCTTGCCGCGTCCGTCCTCGCTGCGCACCAGGGCATCGGTCACCAGGCTGGGCGCCTTGACGACGAAGCGGAAGTCCGCCGGCACCTGGCCGGCGTAGCGGGCGTACTGTTCGGCGGTCAGCGGCCGATAGAAGCTGCGGTCGATGCTGACGGTGCGCAGCAAGGGGTGCTGCGCGTAGACCGCCAGGCCCTGTTTGGACAGCAGGGCCTGCGAGTGCTCGCCTTCCCAGACCAGTCCCTTCCAGCCCGGATAGGTCCAGGACGACGTGCCCAGCCGCACGCGGGGCGGCAGCGCCGCGCCCAGGGCGTGCAGCGCTTCGTCCCATTCGGCCGGCCGCACGCCCGCCGATCGGCGCGGGGCGGGCGGGGTGGCAGGTTCGGCAGCCGCCTCGGGCACGGCCGGGGCAGTCGGCGCGGGCGGCGCGGCCGGCCAGTCGCCGAAAAGATCGTCCTGCGGAGCGTCGGGCGGGGGTGTTGCGGTCACGCGCTTGCGAACAGTCCGTCTTCGTCCAGCAGGTCCCAGGCAATCTGCGGCCGCTGGTCCATGCTCTTCTTGATGGCGGCGGGAATGGCCTGGCGGGTCTTGCGGCACAGGCCCGGCTGCTCGTGCACGAGGATGGTGATGCCGCGCAGGGTGCGGACTTCGTTCGCGCCGGCGGCGATCGACAGGCGCACGCCCAGTTGCTCGAACAGGCGCGACTCCATGCGGCGCAGGTCTGCCAGGTCGGCCAGGTTCTCGAGCCGGTGCAGCAGCCGCTTTTCTTCGTCCCGGGTGAGCCGCAGGATACGCACGTCGCCGCCCGGCTGCGCGATCAGCGCGTCCCGCCCGCACACGCACGCGCCGGGCGGGCATTCGGTGCGAACGGGAAAGGGCAGGGGCGTCATCTGGAAAAGGAAAATGGGGCGCGACCCCAGGGGAGCCGCGCCCGCATTCTAGAAACGATCCGGCCCGATGGGCGAGGGCAGGGCGGCGTGAAGCCGCCGGCCGCCGCTCAACCCGCGTTCTTGAGCGACTTCTTCGCCTTGTTGGCAGAGTGTTCCGAGCGCTTCTTGTGATAACTGGCCTTGGTGTTGTTCACCGCCTTGCCGACCGGGCCGCTCTTCTGGGCCTCGTTCTCGGCACGCTTTTGTTCGATCTTGTGTTCCGCCGAGTCGCTGGCCTCGGCAGCCGCCTTGCCGACCTGGGCGTTGGCGGTGCCGGCGGCAGCCAGGAGCGACAGCGACGCGGCGATGGCGAGCAAAGTCTTGTGTTGCATGGAGCGCCTTTCTGGAGTGGGTTGTAGTTTGCACATCGTTGCAGTTGCGCCAGGGCGGCGGTGTCGGCCGAGGCCGAATCGGCCGTAGGCGCTATGGCAAACTGCCCGGTTCGTTTTTCGTCTCATTCATCGGCAGAACATGCAGCAGATCATCCGGCAGTTGGCGGCAGAAATCAGGGTCAGTGAACAACAGGTGCGTTCGGCGGTGGAGTTGCTGGACGGTGGCGCCACGGTGCCGTTCATCGCGCGCTATCGCAAGGAAGTGACCGGCGGGCTGGACGACATCCAGCTGCGCGAGCTGGAAGCGCGCCTTTCTTACCTGCGCGAGCTGGAAGACCGCCGCGCCGCCGTGCTCAAGGCCATCGACGAGCAGGGCAAGCTGACAGACGCGCTGCGCGCTTCAATAGCCGCCGCGCCGACCAAGCAGGAGCTGGAAGACATCTACCTGCCCTTCAAGCAGAAGCGCCGCACCAAGGGCCAGATCGCCCGCGAATTCGGCATCGAGCCGCTGGCCGACAAGCTCTTCGCAGACCCCACGCTGAACCCGGCCGCCGAGGCCGCGGCCTTCACCCGCCCGCCCGAGGTGCTGGACGACGGCAAGCCCGGCGCCGACTTCTCCACCGTGCCCGCGGTGCTGGACGGCGTGCGCGACATCCTGTCCGAGCGCTGGGCCGAGGATCCGGCGCTGGTGCAGTCGCTGCGCGAATGGCTCTGGGCCGAGGGCCTGCTGCGCAGCAAGAAGGTCGATGGCAAGAACGAGACCGACCCCGAGGTCGCCAAGTTCCGCGACTACTTCGAATACGACGAGCCCATCGGCCGGGTGCCGTCGCACCGCGCGCTGGCGGTGTTCCGGGGCCGGGCGCTGGAAATTCTCGAAGCGAAACTGGTGCTGCCGGTGGAGCCCGAGCCCGGCAAGCCCAGCATCGCCGAAGGCAAGATCGCCCTGCACCTGGGCTGGAGCCATGCCGGCCGCGCCGCCGACGACCTGCTGCGCAAATGCGTGGGCTGGACCTGGCGCGTGAAGCTCAGCCTCTCCACCGAGCGCGACCTGTTCGCCCGCCTGCGGGAAGAGGCCGAGAAGGTGGCCATCAAGGTCTTTGCCGACAACCTGCGCGACCTGCTGCTGGCCGCGCCGGCCGGCTCGCGCGTGGTGATGGGGCTGGACCCGGGCATCCGCACCGGCGTGAAGGTGGCGGTGGTGGACGCCACCGGCAAGCTGGTCGAGACGGCCACCGTCTATCCGCACGAGCCGCGCCGCGACTGGGAAGGCTCCCTGCACACGCTGGCCAAGCTGGCGGACAAGCATGGCGTGAACCTGATCGCCATCGGCAACGGCACGGCCAGCCGCGAGACCGACAAGCTGGCCGCCGACCTGATCAAACTCGCCGCCAAGGCGGAGCGTGTGATCGAGAAGGTGGTGGTGAGCGAGGCCGGCGCATCGGTCTATTCGGCCAGCGAATACGCCAGCCAGGAAATGCCCGACGTGGACGTGAGCCTGCGCGGCGCGGCGTCCATCGCCCGGCGGCTTCAGGACCCGCTGGCCGAGCTGGTGAAGATCGACCCCAAGAGCATCGGCGTGGGCCAGTACCAGCACGACGTGAACCAGAGCGAGCTGGCGCGCACCCTCGGCACCGTGGTGGAAGACTGCGTGAACTCGGTCGGCGTGGACCTGAACACGGCCAGCGTGCCGCTGCTCTCGCGCGTCTCGGGCCTGTCGGGCAGCGTGGCCAAGGCCGTGGTGCGCTGGCGCGAGGCCAACGGCGCGTTCAGGAGCCGCCGGCAGCTGATGGAGGTGAGCGGCCTGGGCGCCAAGACCTTCGAGCAGAGCGCGGGCTTCCTGCGCATCCGGGGCGGCGACAACCCGCTGGACATGACCGGCGTGCACCCCGAGACCTATCCGGTGGTCGAGCAGATCATGGAAAAGACCGGCAAGCCGGTGGCCGAGCTGATGGGCCGGGCGGACATGCTCAAGACCCTGAAGCCCGAACTCTTCGCCAACGACAGGTTCGGCGTCATCACCGTCAAGGACATCCTGGGCGAGCTGGAAAAGCCCGGCCGCGACCCGCGCCCCGACTTCAAGGTGGCGCGCTTCAACGACGGCGTGGAAGACATCAGCGACCTGAAGGAAGGCATGGTGCTCGAGGGCACGGTGAGCAACGTGGCCCAGTTCGGCGCGTTCATCGACCTGGGCGTGCACCAGGACGGCCTGGTGCACGTGAGCCAGCTCAGCCACAAGTTCGTCAGCGATGCGCGGGAGGTGGTGAAGACCGGCGACATCGTGAAGGTGAAGGTGATGGAGGTCGACGTCCTGCGCAAGCGCATCGGCCTGTCGATGAAGCTGGACGCCGCGCCCCCGCGGCGCGACGGCCCACGGGACAACCGCTTCGAGGGCGCCGGCCGCGGGCACCAGCAGGCGCCGCGCCGCCATGCCGAGCCGGCGGGGCAGTCGGCCATGGCCTCGGCCTTCGCCAAGCTGCAGCAGGGCAAGCGCTGAGCAGCGGCTGCCGCCCATTCCGCGGGCCGCGCCCGGCCGGCGGCAGCTTGCTCGGATAATCGGCGCTCCACCGCCCGATCCCGCCCACCTGGCATTCCACCCGCCCCGCACCCATGGAGTTGAACGCACTGCTGGCCGTCCCCGTCGCGCTGCCGAGCCAGCCCCGTGCCGTGGCGCTCTTGATGAGCGAGCTGGCCTCGCCCGAGCCCGACCTGCGGCGGGTGAACCAGGTGTTCTGCACCGACCCGGCCATGGCGGCGCGTCTGCTGGAAGAAGCCAACTCGCCCGCGTTCGGTGCGCAGGGGCATATCGCCGGCATTCCGGAGGCCCTGGCCCTGCTGGGCGTGCGGCAGTTGCGCACGCTGGTGGCCTCGGCGCCGCTGGGCACCACGTCGCGCTCGGTGCCGGGGGTCAACCTGCAGCAGTTCTGGCGCTACAGCCTGCGCACGGCCAAGCTGGCCCGCTCGCTCGCCGGGATCGTCCACCAGAACCCGCTGGCGGCGTACACCGCCGGCCTGCTGCATGCCCTGGGCGAACTCACGCTGCACCTGGCCGATCCGGACCGCGCCCAGTCCATCAACGCCCTGATCGCGCCGCTGGAGCTGCGCCGCGCGCGGATGGAGCAGCGCGTGATGGGCTACAGCTACGCGCACATCAGCGCGGGCATGGCCCGCCGCTGGCAGCTGCCGCCGACGGTGGTCGACGCGCTGCAGCACCACTGCGCGCCGTTCGACAACGGCGTCTACGAGCCCCTGGCCGGCGTGCTGCACCTCTCGGCCTGGCGCATGCGCGCCGGCGAGGCCGAGATGGACGACAAGGAGCTGGCGGTGAGCTTTCCCGACGAGGTCGGCGTGGCGCTGGGGCTGGACATCGACATGGTGCTGCAGCAGGACCCGATCGACTGGACGGTGCGCCCCGACGCGGGCGACTGGGTGTGAAAGCGCTCCGCATCCATGCCGGCCCGGCGGCGATGCGGCGGCTGCGCCAGCAAGGCGGCCTGCGCCCGGCCGACGTCGGCGTGATTCCAGCAGCAGCCGGCGGGCCGAAGGGCTTGATCTTGGGGCCGCTCGACCGCTTCCTGTTCGGGGACTGGCTGGCCGCATCGAGCCACCCGGTGCATCTGGTGGGCGCCTCCATCGGCGCCTGGCGCATGGCCACGGCCTGCCTGCGGCAGGACCCGCTCGCCGCCTTCGAGCGGCTGGAGCACGAATACATTCACCAGGCCTACGAGGTGCCGCCCGGCGCGCGCCGGCCCACGGCCGCGCACGTCAGCGAGCGCTTCGGCCAGACCCTGCGCGGCGTCTTCGGAGGGCGCGAGGCCGAGGTGCTGGCGCATCCACGCTGGCGGCTGCACATCGTCACCGCGCGCGGGCGGCACGTGCTGGCGCGGGAACACCGCTACGCCACCCCGCTGGGCTACATCGCCGCCTTTGCCAGCAACGCCCTGCACCGGCGGGCGCTCGGGTGGTGGCTGCAGCGGGTGGTGTTCTCGTCCCCGACCGGCGAGGGGCCCGGCCCGGCGGCGCTGCCCTTCGATGCGCGCGACCTGCCGACCCGGCAGGTCGCCCTGTCCGCCGCCAACCTGCTGCCGGCACTGCAGGCGAGCTGCTCGATCCCTTTCGTTCTGCAGGCGGTGCAGGACATTCCGGGCGCGCCGCCCGGCGCCTACTGGGATGGCGGCATCACGGATTATCACCTGCACCTGCGGTATGGGAGTGGTTCGCTCAATGCTACAGAAAAAATAGCATCAAGCCCAGATAGATCAAGCGCTGGAGGCCTTTTTGGTGCTGAAGATGGCGCGCCCCTGGTGCTCTACCCGCATTTCCAGTCCAGCGTGGTGCCGGGCTGGCTCGACAAGCACCTGCGCTGGCGGCACCGCAGCACGCCCGCGCTCGACTCCATGATCGTGCTCTCGCCCAGCCCGGAGTGGATCGCGGGCCTGCCGCTGGGCAAGCTGCCCGACCGCAACGACTTCATGCACTACGGCACCGACACGGCCGCCCGCGTGCGCGCCTGGAGCGCCGCGACTGCCGCCGCCCGGCAGTTGGCGGATGAGTTCGCCGAATGGCTGCGGCGGCCCGATCTGGACCGCGTGCAGCGGCTGTGACGGCAGGCCCCGACGAGCTACATCGAAGCCCGCAGCATTTCGCGGTAGTCGTCCACGCTCGCCTCGCGCGGGTTGGTCTTGTGGCAGTGGTCGGCCATGGCGCCGCGGATCACGTCGCCCCACATGTCCTCCGTCACCCCCAGCCCCGCCAGACCGGTGGGCAGGCCCAGCCGGGCGGTCATGTCGCGCACGGCGTCGGGCACGTCGCTGGCGCTCGCCAGGCCCATGGCGTGCGCCATGCGTTCCAGGCGCCGGCCTTGCTGCACGGCCGGGGCGCCCGCGTTGAAGCGGATGACGGCGGGCAGGAAGACGGCGTTGAGCGTGCCGTGGTGCAGGCGCGGGTTCACGCCGCCCAGGCTGTGGCTGAGCGAATGCACGCAGCCCAGGCCTTTCTGGAAAGCCATCGCGCCCTGCATGCTGGCGCTCATCATGTTCAGGCGTGCGTCCTGGTCGGCGCCGTCGCGGGTAGCACGCTCGATGTGGTGCCAGCCGCGTTCCAGCCCGTCGAGCGCGATGCCGTCGGCCGGCGGGTTGAAGGCCGACGACATGAAGGTCTCCATGCAGTGCGCGATGGCGTCCATGCCGGTGGCGGCGGTCAGGTGCGCGGGCAGGCCGAGCGTCAGGCCGGGGTCGCAGATGGCGGTGCGCGGCACGATGTGCCAGGAATGGAAGCCCAGCTTGCGGTGGTCGTCCACGATGATGATGGCGCCCCGGGCGACCTCGCTGCCGGTGCCGCTGGTGGTGGGCACGGCGATCAGCGGCGCCGCCCGGTCGGTGATGAGCCCGGAGCCGCCCTCGATGGTGGCGTAGCGCGTGAGCGGCCCCTCGTGCGTGGCGGCGATGGCGATGCCCTTGGCGCAGTCGATCGCCGAGCCACCGCCCACGGCGATCAGGCCGTCGCAGCCCTGCGCGTGGTAGAGCGCCACGGCGTCACGCACGGCCGCCTCGGTGGGGTTGGAGGGCGTCTGGTCGAACACGGCGTGCGGCAGGCCGCCCAGGGCATCCAGCGCGGTCTGCAGCACGCCGGCCGCCTTCACGCCCTGGTCGGTCACCACCAGGGGCCGGGTGATGCCGACGCGCGCGCACTCCTGCGGCAGCAGGCGCACGGCGCCGAATTCGAACTGGATCTGGGTGACGTAGTAGATGAAAGCCATGGTGCGCTGCGCGAAAGTCGTCATTACGATGCCCCACACCCTACAACCCGGAGACGTGCATGACCATGAAGCAAACCCTCATCGCCCCCATCGCCCTCGTGGCCGTGGTCGCGTGTGCGACAAGCACCGCCGCCCGGGCCGACTGCCTGAGCGACGCGCAGGTCGCCGAGCTGGCCAGCCATTACCTGGCCAAGACGCCCGCGCCCAACTTCCCGGCCCTGTCGGACGCCGACGGCGCCTGCAGCCGCGCCAAGTTGAACGCGCATCTGGCGCCCCGGCTCGGCAAGGTGATCGGCTACAAGGCGGGGCTCACCAACCCGGCGGTGCAAAAGCGCTTCAATACCGACAAGCCCGTCTGGGGCAAGCTCTACGAAGGCATGGTGCTCGCGAGCGGCGCGACGGTGGACGCCGCCTTCGGCGCGCGCCCGCTCTATGAAGCCGACATGCTGGTGCGGGTGAAGAGCGCGGCCATCAACCATGCCCGCACGCCGCTGGAAGTGCTGCAGCACATCGACCAGGTCATTCCGTTCATCGAGCTGCCCGACCTGGCCGTGCAGGCGCCGCCCCAGCTCAACGGCGCGGGCGTGGCCGCCATCAACGTGGGCGCGCGGCTCGGCGTGGCGGGCGCGCCCATCGCCGTGCCCGCCACGCGCGGGGAGCAATATGCGCTGCTGGACGCGCTGGAGCGCATGACGGTGACGCTGACCGACGGGCAGGGCTTGCGCCTCGGCGGCGGCCAGGGCAGCGACATCCTGGGCCAGCCGCTGCAGGCGGTGGTTTGGCTGGCCGGCGCGCTGCAGAAGGAAGACATCACGCTGCAGCCGGGCGACCTGGTCAGCCTGGGCTCGTTCTCGGCGCTGCTGCCGCCCCGGGCCGGGCTGGCGGTGACGGCCACCTTCGACGGCCTGCCTGGCGCCCAGCCGGTGCGCGTGAACTTCAAGTGACCGGCTGTGCGCCGCCAGCCGCCGGCCGGGCCGTCGTCTGCCGGTGCACCCAGTCCACCACGTCGTCGCTGGGCTGGTAGCCCGACACCAGCCGCTGCAGCAGGGCGCGGACGGCCACCACGTCGTTGGCATGGGCGGCCGCCCGCAGCGCGGCCAGCTGCGGCTCCAGCACCGGCCAGGGCACGAAGTCTTCGTGCGCCTTCATGATGCGCTCGTGCGCCGTGGGCTGCGGGTCGTTGCCGATCAGCAGCTCTTCATACAGCTTCTCGCCGGGCCGCAGGCCCACCACGCGGATCGGCACGTCACCGTCGGGCCTGAGCTCGTCCTGCACCGACAGGCCCGACAGCTCGATCATCCGCCGCGCCAGGTCGGCGATGCGGATCGGCTGGCCCATGTCCAGCACGAACACGTCGCCCCCGCGCGCCATCGCGCCGGCCTGGATCACCAGCTGCGCCGCTTCCGGGATGGTCATGAAGTAGCGGGTGATGTCCGGGTGCGTCAGCGTGACCGGCTCGCCCCGGCGGATCTGCTCGCGAAAGAGCGGCACGACGGAGCCCGACGAGTCGAGCACGTTGCCGAAGCGCACCATCGAGAGCCGCGTGCCGCCGGCGCCGGCCGGCTCGTGCGACAGGGCCTGCAGCGTCATCTCGGCCAGCCGCTTGCTGGCGCCCATGATGTTGGTGGGGCGCACCGCCTTGTCGGTGCTGACCAGCACGAAGTCGGCCACGCCGTGGGCGATGGCGGCCCGCGCCGTCTGCAGCGTGCCGAAGAGGTTGTTCTCCAGGCCCTCGGCCGGGTTGCGCTCGACAATGGGCACGTGCTTGTAGGCGGCGGCGTGATAGACCGTGTCGGGCCGCCAGGCGGCCATGACAGTGTGCAGCCGGTCGGCGTCGCGCACCGACGCCAGCAGCGGCACCAGCTCGGTCGGCAGGCCCGCCTGGGTGCAGCGCTGGGCCAGGTCCAGGCTCACCTCGTGCAGGGCGGCCTCGCTGTGTTCCACCAGCACCAGCGTGCGCGGCCGGGCCATCAGGATCTGCCGGCACAGCTCGCTGCCGATCGAGCCGCCGGCGCCCGTCACCAGCACCGCCTTGCCCGTGATGTTGCGGCCCAGCAGCGCCGGGTCCGGCGGAATGGGGTCGCGCCCGAGCAGGTCCGACACCTCCACGTCGCGCAGCTGGCTCACCTGCACCCGGCCCTGGGCGATGTCGGTCACCGTGGGCAGGGTGCGCACGGCCAGAGCCGGCGCCACGGCGCGCACGGCCTGCACGATCTCGGCGCGGCGTTTGCGGGTGGCGCTGGGCAGCGCCAGCAGCAGGGCATCGACGCGCGTCTTGCGCAACAGCTGCGGCAGGTCGGCCGGCGGCAGCACCGGCACGCCCTGCAGGTTGGATCCGTGCAGCCGCGCATCGTCGTCCACGAAGCCCACCAGCCACACCTTGCGGCCGTGGGCCAGGGCGCTGGCCAGCTGCTGGCCGGCGTTGCCCGCGCCGTAGATCAGCACGCGGGGCCACTTGTCGCGCAGCTTCAGGTCGCGGTGCAGCCCGCCCAGCCAGTAGCGTGCGACGGCGCGGGACGTCAGCACGAAGGTCAGGAACAGCACCGGCTGGATGATGCCCACCGTGCGCGGCACGCCGCCCACGCGCAGCAGCGTGAACACCGCGGCATAGACCACGCCGTACACGGCGGTGGCCTTCACCACCTGGGCCAGCGCCGTCCAGCCGCTGAAGCGGAACACCTCGCGGTAGAGCCCCGCCGCCACGAAGATGGGCAGGAACAGCAGCAGGGCGCCGACCAGGCCCGGCAGGTAGATGGCCTGGAAGACGTCGACGCGGTCCAGCCGCACCATCAGCGCCAGCGCGAAGGCGGCCGCGCACAGGGCGGCATCGAGCGACACCACCACCAGCCGCTTGACCGGACGGGGCAGCTGGCGGATGCGCCGGGCAATGGGCTCGCGGCGCGCACGGGCCGGGTCGGCGGCGGGGTGCGGCGTCACTGCGCGGTGGCCTCGGTCAAGACGGCGCGCAAGGCCGCCACCGTGCCATCGATGTCGCCCTGGCGCAGCGTGGGGTGCACCAGCACCATGACGCTGGTCTCGCCCAGCTGCCGCGCCACGGGCAGGCGCTCGGCCGGCCGCCAGGGCGTGCCGTCGAAGGCCCGCTCCAGGTACACCTCCGAGCACGAGCCCTGGAACGCCGGCACGCCGAGTTCCGTCAGCGCCTGCACGATGCGGTCGCGGCTCCAGCCGGGCGCGAGCCGCTCGGGCCGCACGTAGAAGTACGCCTTGTAGTGGGCGTGGCGGGTCTGCCCGCCATCGGCCGGGCAGCGGGGCGCACGCACGCAGGCGTGGCGCGCCGCCTCGCCCAGAATCGTGTCCGCGTTGCGCTCGCGCAGCGCGCTCCACTCGGCCATGCTGCCCAGCTGGATGCGACCGATGGCGGCCTGCATCTCCAGCATGCGCCAGTTGGTGCCGAAGCCGTCGATCACCCAGCGAAAGCCGGGCGGGTGCTCGCGCTCGTACACCGCCTCCCAGGTCTTGCCGTGGTCCTTGAAGGCCCACATGGCGGACCAGAGGGCGGCAGCATCGGTGGTGACCATGCCGCCCTCGCCGCCGGTGGTCATGATCTTGTCCTGGCAGAAGCTCCAGGCACCCACGTCGCCCAGCGTGCCCACGCTGCGGCCCTTGTAGCGGGCGCCGTGGGCCTGGGCGCAGTCCTCGATCACCTTGATGCCGTGCTGGCGTGCCAGCGCGAGGATCGGGTCCATGTCGGCGGGCCAGCCCGCCAGGTGCACGACGACGATGCAGCGGGTGCGCGGCGTGAGCACCCGCGCGATGGTCTCGGCCGTCAGGTTGCCGCTGTCCGCATCCACGTCGGCGAACACCGGCGTGGCGCCGGCATTCACCACGCATGACACGCTGGCGACGAAGGTGCGGGGCGTGACCACCACCTCGTCGCCCGCGCCCACGCCCAGCCCGCGCAGCGCCAGGTCCAGCGCCAGCGTGCCGTTGGCCACGGCGACGGCATGGCGCGCGCCGGTCCACTCGGCGAATTCGCGCTCGAAGTCGCGGCCTTCGGTGCCCGTCCAGTAGTTCACGCGGTTGGACAGCAGCACGCGCTGCACGGCCTCGGCCTCTTGGCGGGTGAAGCTCGGCCAGGGAGCGAAGGGGGTGTTCAGCATGCGGAGTCCTTGCGGGGCAGGGGCCGGGCGGGGTTGCCGGCCACCACGGCGCCCGGCGGCACGTCGTGCGTCACCACCGCGCCCATGCCGACCACGGCGCCCGCGCCGATGACCAGGGGCGCGCCCGGCCGGCCCTGGCGGATGACCGCGCCCGCGCCGATGTAGGCATGGTCGCCGATGACCACGTTGCCGTTGCAGCGCACGCCCGGCGCGAAGGTGACGTAGTCGCCGATCACGCAGTCGTGCGAGACGTGGCTGTAGACGTTGGCATGGAAACACCGGCCGATGCGGATGTTGCACGTCAGCGCGGCGAACGGGCTGATGAGCGCGCCGGCGCCCAGCCGCACGTCGTCCATCAGCACGGCGTTGGCCGCCTGCAGGCTCCAGAGCGACACGCCGTGCGCCTCGCAGCGCAGCGCCAGCCGCTCGCGCACCCGCCCGTCGGCGACGGCGATGGCGGCGTGGCGGGTGGTGGCGCCCTGCCGCAGGAAGGCTTCCCAGGTCAGCACGCGGTGGCCGTTGACCAGCGCGGCCGGGGGCGCGTCGTCCACGAAGACGAGGCGGTCGGGCGGCAGGCCCCGTTCGGCGCACCAGGCGCGCGCGATGGGCATGGTTTCGCGGCCGTGGCCGCTGGCGCCGTACACGGCGTAGAGCGGTGAGGTCATGGCGTGTCGATTCTGTCCGAGGAGGGTGGGGCGCTGCCGGTGAAGGGTGCCGCGGTGGCTTCGCCCGGCGCGTTGATGCCGTCGCGGCGCAGCACCTGCAGCACGGTCAGGGCCAGGATGCGCAGGTCGAGCCGGAACGAGCGGTGGTCCACGTACCAGACGTCGAGCGCGAACTTGTCCTCCCAGCGCAGGGCGTTGCGCCCGTTCACCTGCGCCCAGCCGGTGATGCCGGGGCGCACGTCGTGGCGCCGCATCTGCTCCTTCGAGTAGAGCGGCAGGTATTCCATCAGCAACGGGCGCGGGCCGACCAGGCTCATCTCGCCGCGCAGCACGTTGATGAGCTCGGGCAGCTCGTCCAGGCTGGTGGAGCGCAGCCACCGGCCGAACGCCGTGAGCCGCTCGGCATCGGGCCGCAGCACGCCCCGCGCATCACGCGCATCGGTCATGGTGCGGAACTTGAACATCACGAAAGGCCGGCCGTGCAGCCCGGGCCGCTGCTGGCGAAAGAGCACCGGGCTGCCCAGCCGGCTGTGCACCCGCCAGGCCAGCCACAGCAGCGGCAGGGCCAGCAGCACCAGCGCCGCCGCCGCGCAGACCAGGTCGAACAGCCGCTTCACGATGCCGGACCCTCCCCGCAGCCAGGCTGTTGCGGTGCGCAAGCGAGGCCCATGGCCCGCAGCATGGCGTCGTTGACCAGATCGACGTCGT
The DNA here is from genome assembly GCF_040365715.1 of Acidovorax sp. FG27. NCBI lineage: Bacteria > Pseudomonadati > Pseudomonadota > Betaproteobacteria > Burkholderiales > Comamonadaceae > Acidovorax > Acidovorax sp. FG27. The sequence goes on along the minus strand of NZ_BAABVY010000009.1, from coordinate 442,606 downwards.
ACTTCGCCAGGGCGATCTGGCGGGAACGCTCGCCCATGCGCTGCCTCAGCGCGGCGTCGGTCGCCAGCGCCTCCATCGCCCCGGCCAGCGCTTCGGCCGAGCGCACGGGCACCAGCAGGCCGTTGTCGCCCGCCGCCACCGTCTCGCGGCAACCCGGGGCGTCGGTGGTGACGATGGCCCGGCCCATGGCCATGGCCTCCAGCACGGTGCGCGGCGTGCCTTCGCGGTAGGAGGGCAGCACGAAGACGTTGCACTGCTCGATGGCGGGGCGCACGTCGGCAAGCCGTCCCAGGTATTCGATGTCGCCGCGTTCGATCCAGCCGTCCAGTTCGTGCCGGGCGATGGCGTCCGGGTTGTCGCCGTCGATCCAGCCCACCAGCAGGCAGCGCACGCCGGGCTGCCGGCGGCGCAGCAGGGCCGCCGCCTCGGCATATTCGCGCACGCCCTTGTCGCCCAGCAGGCGGGCGATGAGCAGGAAGCAGGCCGGGCCGGCGGGCAGCTGGGCGGGCGCGAAATGGCGCACGTCCACGCCCGAGCCGGCGACCACCACCGCGGCGGTGGGCGGCCGCACCAGCCCCCGCGAGCGGAACAGCGCCAGGTCGTCCGGGTTCTGGAAGAACACCGTGTGCACCTTCGACAGCGCCACGCGGTAGAGCGACTGCACGATGCGCCGCAGCAGGCCGCGTTGCCCCTCGCCCTGGAAGGCATAGCCCAGCCCGGTGACGAGCGCATGGCGGCGCGGCACCCCGGCCAGCCACGCGGCGAGCGAGCCCCACACCACCGGCTTGACGGTGTAGCCCAGCACGAAGTCGGGCCGGATGCGCCGCATCAGCCGCCACAGCGCGTAGAGCGATCGCAGGTCGCGCAGGGGGTTGGTGCCGGTGCGGGCCAGCGGCACGCCGTGCACGGCCACGCCGCGCTGCTCCAGCGCCTGGCGGATGGGGTCGCCCGCGGCCAGGCCGGGCGCCGCCACGTGCATCTGCACGCCGCGTGCCTGCAGCGCGGCGATCAGCGGGCCGCGGAAGTTGATGAGCGAGTCGGCCCAACCGGCGATCAGAAGGCCTTTCATGCCAGGTCCTCCGGGCCCCGGCCCGCGGCCTGCCGCAGCAGCCGCGCCAGGCGCGGTGCGGTCACCTGCAGGCAGTAATGCTGCTCGACACGCGAGCGGCCGGCAGCGCCCATGCGCCGGCGCAGGGGCGGGTCCCGCAGCAGCCCGTCCAGCGCATCGACCCAGTCCTGCGCGCCGCGTGCGAGCACGCCGGTCGTGCCCTGCATCACGATGTCCTGGTTGGCCCCCACGTCGCTCGCCACCGTCGGCAGGCCGCACGCCATGTACTGGATGAGCTTGTAGCCGCACTTGCCGCGCTCCCATGGCGAATCGTGCAGCGGCATGATGCCGGCCACGGCGCCCTGCAGCGACTCCACCTCGGTGGCCTCGCTCCAGGCGACGGTCTCCGTCGGCACCCCGGGCAGGCGCATATCGCCGCCGCCGATCACGCGCAGCACGAAGGGCGTGCGGCGGGCCAGCGCACGCAGCGGCTCGGCCACGGCGCCGAGGTAACGCGCGGTGGAGGGCGAGCCGATCCAGGCGATGCGTGTGGGTTCCGCCGGGCCGGCGCAGGGGGTGGGGGGATAGCGCCGCAGGTCCACCACGGTGGGCACGATTTCCACCTGCCGGGCGCCGGCCTGCGCGGCCCGGTCGGCCAGGTAGCGGTTGCCGGCCACCACCAGCGCGGCGCCGGCCATGAGCCCGTCGAGCTTGCCGCCATAGAGCCGCCGCACGGCCGCCGAGCGGTGCAGGTCGTACTGGTGGAAGGTGGCGTCGTCGTAGTCCAGCACGTAGGGCGCCTGGCGCAGCAGCGCACGCTCCAGCGGCAGGGGCAGCCAGGCCAGTGCTTCCTTCTCGATCCAGAGCAGATCGAATGTCCCCGCGCCCAGCAGGTCGCGCACCCTGCGGGCATAGGCGCCCAGCAGCGCCGCGCTGGCGTAGCGGCCGGCGCCATAGCGCGCCTGCAGCATCGCATCGGGCACCAGCGGCCGCACGTCCAGCTGCACGCCATGCTGCGCCAGCAGCGGCTGGTATTGCAGCGTGCGCATGCGCGACGAGGCGCCGAGCCGGCCATATTTGGTGAGCGCGAGCACGCGCAGCGGTGCCGTCATGGCGATGGCTCCTGGCCGGCGGGGCCCAGCAGCCAGCGCCACAGCATGGCGTAGGCGGCGGTGGTTTCGCGTGCGGATGCCCAGGACAGGCACACCAGCGCCTGCAACAGCCGCGCCAGCGGTTCCGCCACCAGCGTGGCGGCGGCGACGCAGGCCCAGCCTACGGCGCTGAAGTGCTTGCGCGCATAGAGCAAGCGGCTGCGCAGTGAGTAAAACAGGCGCCGCGCCTTGATCTGCCGAGACGTGCCTCCACCGGCGTGTAAGGCCTGCGCCGTCGCCACATACCAACTGGCCCAGCCGGCGCGCTGGGCGCGGCAGGAAAAATCCAGGTCCTCGAAATAGAGGAAGAACCGCTCGTCGAAGCCGCCCAGCGCCTCGAAGAGCGAGCGCCGCACCAGGTAGAAGGCGCCGATCACGTGGCCCACCTGGCGCGTGGCGTCGTGCGGCCATTCGCCCATGGCATAGCCCAGCCGCGGAAAGCGCCGGGTCAGCCCCAGGGCATGCGCGGCCATGCGGGCCGCGTTCGGCAGCCGTGCGCAGCTGCGGGCGACATGGCCATGTTCGTCGACCAGCTGCACGCCGCAGATGCCGGTGCGGGCATGGGCCGGGCTGCGCAGCAGGGCCAGCGCCTGCGCGAGGGCGTCCTTGCGCAGTTCGGCGTCGGGGTTGAGGAACAGGATGAATTCGGCACTGCCCAGCCGGGCGCCCCGGTTGCAGGCCTTGCCGAAGCCCAGGTTGGCGCCCGCCCGCACGAAGGCCACGTCTTCGCCTTCGAACGCCGCCTCGGCCTGCTCGAGCGAGCCGTCCGACGAGCCGTTGTCGATCACCCGCACCGTGCAGTGCGCATGCGCCGCGCTGGAGCGGATGGACTGCAGGCAGCGCATCAGCTGCGCGCCGGCGTTCCAGTTGACGATGACGATGTCGACCGCCTTCGGGTTCACGCGGCGGCCCCCTGCGGCTGCGTGCCGCGCAGCGCGAAGTAGCCCAGCAGCGACGCATCGGCCAGCATGCGCAGCGTCCACGCCCAGGCGGCGCCTGGCAGCCCGAACGCGCCGATCAGCGCCGCCAGCAGCGCCAGGAACACCGGCAGTTCCGCCAGGTGCAGCCGGGCCGTGATGTCCGCCCGGCCCCGTGCATGCAGGAGCGCATAAAACAGGGTGCCGAGCGCGTTGGCGAACACCCCCAGGCACAGGATCCGTCCCACCTCGACCGACACCGGCTGCAGCTGCGGCCCGATCCATTCGCGCAGCAGCCAGGGCAGCAGCAGCGCCAGCAGGCTGCACACCAGCGCCATCAGGACGGCCACGCGGCCCAGCCAGGTCAGGAAGTAGGGCCGCCAGCCCAGCGGGTCCTCCCGCAGCAGGCGGCTCAGCCCCGGGAACATCACCGACGACACTGCGCCGGCCAGCACCAGGCTCTGCACCACCACCTCGTAGGGCAGCACGTAGGCCGACACGGCGGCGGCCGACACCAGGGCGCCGATGGTGAAGCGGTCGGCCTGCACCAGCATCGGGCTGACGATGCTGCTCACCGTGACCCAGCGGCCGAAGGCGAAGAGCTCGCGCCCTGTGCGGTGCTGGTAGCGGCCGGGCGCGTTGGCGCCGCCCCGGCGCACGCAGCGCCAGGCCAGCGCGCGGTAGACCGCCAGGCTGAGCAGCCGGCTGGCCACCAGCGGCAGCACCAGCCAGCCCAGGTGTGGGGTGAGGAGCGACACCAGCCAGGGGCCGGCGAAATTCACCACGCCCAGGCCGGCGCGCAGCAGGCTGATGCCGCGAAAGTTCAGGTACGCCTCGTTGAGCCCCCGGTAGGTGGCGCTCATCGCCTGGGCGGGCAGCGCCAGCGCCAGCAGCAGCACGGCGGCGGTGATCTCGCCGCGTGGCGTGCCGGCGGCATGCACCCAGTCGGGCGCGCCCGCGGGCACGGCCAGCAGCACCAGCACGCCGAAGCACAGCCCGGCGATCAGGGTGATGCGCCCGGCCGTCGCCAGCACGTCGGGTATTCCGTGGTCTTGTCCGCTGCCGCGCAGGCCGGCCACCCGCTGGGTGAGGGCGCGGCCCAGGCCCAGGTCCAGCCCGCTCGCATAGCCGATCAGGCCCCAGGCCAGCGCCAGCAGGCCGAACCGCTCCGGCCCGATACGGGCGAGCAGCGGCGGCACCGTGAGCGCGGCCACGGCCAGCGGCACGGCCAGGCCGCCCAGGTTCCAAGCCACGTGGGAGATGCGCACGGTCAGCCAGCGCCCTGTGCAGCGCCTGGCCGGCTGCCGTATTCGGCATACCACCCCATGCAGGTGTCCAGCCCCTGGGCCAGCGTGTGCGACGGCGCATAGCCCAGCAGCCGCCGGGCCTTGCCGATGTCGGCCTGGCTATGACGGATGTCGCCCGCCCGGAAGTCGCGGTGCAGCGGGCGGGCCGAGGCCGGCACGCCGTGGGCATGCAGCCGGTCGCGGATCAGCCCGAACAGCGTGCCGAGGCTGGTGCGCTCGCCCACCGCCACGTTGTAGACCTGGTTGGTGGCGGCGGGTTCGTCGGTGGTGGCGGCCAGCAGATTGGCCTGCACCGCGTTGGCGACGTAGCAGAAGTCGCGGCTGGTCTCGCCGTCGCCGTTGACGTGGACGGGCTCGCCTTCCAGCAGCGACCGCGTCCAGAGCGGAATCACCGCCGCGTAGGCGCCGCCCGGGTCCTGCCGCTGGCCGAACACGTTGAAGTAGCGCAGCCCGATCGAGTGAAAGCCGTAGCTGCGGCTGAAGACCTGGGCGTACAGCTCGTTGACGTACTTGGTCACCGCGTAGGGCGACAGCGGCTGGCCGATGGCGTCCTCCACCTTCGGCAGGCCTGGATGGTCGCCGTAGGTGGAGCTAGATGCCGCGTAGGTGAAGCTCCGCACCCCCGCGTCGCGGGCCGCCACCAGCATGTTCAGGAAGCCGTCGACATTGGTGGCGTTGGTGGCGATGGGATCGTTCAGCGATCGCGGGATGGAGCCCAGCGCCGCTTGGTGCAGCACGTGCCGCACGCCGGCGCAGGCGCGGCGGCAGGTGTCCGCATCGCGGATGTCGCCTTCGATGAAGTCGAAGGCCCGCCACCGTGCGTCGCCCACCAGGGCGCGCACTTCATCCAGGTTGCGCCGGTGGCCGGTGGCGAAGTTGTCCAGCCCCACCACGCGCTGGTCCAGCCACAGCAGGGTCTCCAGCAAATGGCTGCCGATGAAGCCCGCCACGCCGGTGACCAGCCAGGTACGCGGCGCGGCGGCGAGCTGGGTCTTCAGGGCGTCGTAGGCAGTGGGCATGTGGGGGACGAAAAGGAAGTGGAGGGTCGAGAGTGCAGGGCTGGCGGGGCTGGCGCCGCCTCACAGGCGAAGGTCGGATTCTGCGGCGGCCAGCACGTATTTCAGGTCGAACAGCACATGCTCGGGCTTGCCCAGCGCGCGGATCGCTGCCGCGCCCATGCTGCGGAACTGCCCGTGCGCCACCGCCAGGATGATCGCATCGTAGGCGCCCGTGGCGGGCGAGGGGGTGAGCGCGATGCCGTATTCGTCTTCCGCCTCCTCGGCGCTCACCCAGGGGTCGTGCACGTCGGCTCGCACGTCGTACTGCGCCAGCTCCCGCACGATGTCCACCACGCGGGTGTTGCGCAGGTCGGGGCAGTTTTCCTTGAAGGCCAGGCCCATCACCAGCACCCGGGCGCCCTGCACGTGGATGCGCCGCTTCGTCATCGCCTTGACCAGCTGCGTGACCACATAGGCGCCCATGCTGTCGTTCAGGCGCCGGCCCGCCAGGATGATCTCCGGGTGGTAGCCGATCGACTTGGCCTTGTGCGTCAGGTAGTACGGGTCCACGCCGATGCAGTGGCCACCCACCAGGCCGGGGCGGAACGGCTGGAAGTTCCACTTGGTGCCGGCCGCCTGCAGCACGGCCTCGGTGTCGAGCCCCAGCCGGTTGAAGATCAGCGCCAGCTCGTTCACCAGGGCGATGTTCACGTCGCGCTGCGTGTTCTCGATCACCTTGGCGGCCTCGGCGATGCGGATGCTGGCGGCGCGGTGGGTGCCGGCCGTGATGATCTGCGCGTAGAGCGCGTCCACCAGGTCCGCCGCCTCGGGCGTGGAGCCGCTGGTGATCTTGACGATGCCGGTCAGCCGGTGCGCCTTGTCGCCGGGGTTGATGCGCTCGGGGCTGTAGCCGGCGAAGAAATCGCGGTTGAACCGCAGGCCGGAATGGCGCTCCAGCACCGGCACGCAGTCGTCCTCCGTCGCGCCGGGGTAGACCGTGGATTCGTACACCACCACGTCGCCGGGTTTGAGCAGCAGCCCGACCGTCTCGCTCGCCCGCATCAGCGGCCCCAGGTCGGGCTGCTGGTGCGCGTCGATGGGCGTGGGGACCGTCACGATGAAGACGTTGCACTGGGCCAGGTCGGCCGGGTCGGCGGTGAAGCGCAGGTGAGACGCCTGGGCGAGTTCCTCGGCGCCGACCTCCAGCGTGTGGTCGATGCCTGCGCGCAGCGCGGCGATGCGCTCGGGCCGGATGTCGAAGCCCACGACGGAGCGCTGCTTGCCGAATTCCACTGCCAGGGGCAGCCCCACGTAGCCCAGCCCGATGACGGCGATGTGAACGGAGGAGAGGGTGGGCAGCATGCGGTGTGGGGGCGAAGGAGGGCGGCGAACAAGGGGTGCGTCACGTGGTGGAACGCGGTCACGCGGGCATCGCGCGGGGTGCAGGGGCAGCGCACGCGGCGCGCGCGATCCGCTATTGTGTCTGGCCGCCGACCGGCCGTGGCGCTCGCGGGCCCCTGCCGGGCCCGGGCGGCCTGTTTTTACCCCACCCCTGCTGCCTTTTCCACCCGCCGACCATGCCCCCGCCCTCCGCAACCCTGACCCCGAAGATGGCCGATGTGCTCGACCGCATGGCACGCGCCGGCCGCCCGCCGCTGCACACCCTGGGCCCGGTGCGTGCCCGCGCCGCCTATGAAGCGGGCGCCGGCGTGCTGGAAGTGCCCAAGGCCCCGCTGGCCCGCGTGGAGGAGCTGGGCATTCCCGCGCGCGACGGGGCGGTGCTGCCGGCGCGGCTCTACGCCCCGGTCGCCCGGGGCGGGCCCGGCGCTGCCGGCCTGCCGCTGCTGCTCTACCTGCACGGTGGCGGCTTCACCGTGGGCAGCGTGCAGACCCACGACGTGCTGTGCCGCGAACTGGCCCGCCTGGCCGGCTGCATGGTGGTGTCGCTCGATTACCGCCTGGCGCCCGAGCATCGCTTTCCCACCGCATCGAACGACGCCTGGGACGCACTGGCCTGGCTGGCCGCGCACGCGGGCGAGCTGGGCGCCGACCCGGCCCGGCTGGCCGTGGGCGGCGACAGCGCGGGCGGCACGCTGGCGGCGGTGAACGCCATCCTGGCGCGCGATGCCGGCCTGCCGCTGGCGCTGCAGCTGCTGTTCTACCCGGGCACGACGGCGCACCAGGACACGGAATCGCACCGTCGCTTCGCCCATGGCCTGGTGCTGGATGCCGAGGCCATCGACTGGTTCTTCAGCCAGTACATCGAGCACCCGCAAGACCGCGAGGACTGGCGCTTCGCCCCCCTGCTGGCACCCGACGTGGACGGCGTCGCCCCCGCCTGGGTGGGCCTGGCCGAATGCGACCCGCTGGTGGACGAGGGCGTGGCCTATGCCGACCGCCTGCGCGCCGCCGGCGTGCCGGTGGACCTGGAGATCTACCGGGGCGTCACGCACGAATTCATCAAGATGGGCCGGGCCATTCCCGAGGCGCGGCAGGCCCATGCCGACGCGGCCCGCGCCCTGCGCGGCGCCTTCGGACTGGAGCCCTGACCATGCCATCGACCCCCGTCACCTCCGTCACCGCCGTCACCGCCGAGGGCCGCCCCCGCCGCGCCCAGTTCCGCTGCCTGCACCGCCTGCGGGTGCGCTGGGCGGAGGTGGACATGCAGAAGATCGTCTTCAATGCCCACTACCTCATGTACGCCGACAACGCCATGGGCGAATACTGGCGCCAGCTGGCCGTGCCCTACGAAGCGGGCATGCACGTGCTGGGCGGCGAGCTCTACGTGAAGAAGGCCGAGGTGGAATACCACGCCTCCGCCCGGCTCGACGACGTGCTGGACGTGGGACTGCGCTGCGTGCGCATGGGCACGACGTCGCTGCGTTTCGCCTTCGGCATCTTCTGCGGCGACCGGCTGCTGGTGTCGGGCGAGCTGGTCTACGTCTTTGCCGACCCCGCCAGCCAGACCTCGCGCCCGGTGCCGGCCGCGCTGCGCGCCCTGGTCGAGCGCTTCGGCGCGGGCGAGCCGATGGTGGAAGTGCGCGTCGGCGACTGGGCGACGCTCGGCCCGGCCGCTTCGGCCCTGCGCACCGAGGTGTTCGTCGCGGAGCAGGGCATCGCCGCCGCGCTGGAGCAGGACGGCCGCGACGCCGGCGCCGTGCACGCCGTCGCGTACAACCGCCTGGGGCTGCCGGTGGCCACCGGCCGCCTCTTGCAGGGCGGGCCGGGCGGACCAGGCGCGGAGGGCGAAGGGCTCATCGGCCGCATGGCGGTGGACCGGGCCGTGCGCGGCCAGGGCTGGGGCCGCGAGGTGCTGGACGCCCTGGTGCAGGCCGCCACCGGGCGGGGCGATGGCCTGGTGACGCTGCACGCCCAGGCGACGGCGGAGGCGTTCTACCGCCGGGCGGGCTTTTCGGTGGTGGGCGCGCCGTATGAAGAGGCCGGCATTCCCCACGTCACCATGCAGCGCAGCCTGGGCGCCGCTACAAAATCAGGAGCGGCTGGCGCTTGATGCGTGGGGCTTTCAAAGGGAAAAGGCCCAGAACCCTTGATGGACCATCGCCGGCAGCTATCGATTGCATAGCATCGGCGCCGATGGGGCCTGCGCCGCCGCCGGCCCTGCGGGTCAGATGTCGTCCAGCAGCGCGTAGGGCAGCGGCTGCAGCGTCAGCGCCGGGCCGTCCGCGCTGGCGGCGGTGAGCGCCGTGCCGTCCGCCGCGCCGATCTGCATGGAGACGATCAGGTCCACGCCGCCGCCGGGCGCTGGCGCGGCCTGCACCACGGTGCCCACCGGCTGCTCGGCGTCGCCGCCCGCGAACACCTCGCTGCCCACCGCCACGTCGGCCGCCGCGTGCGCCAGGTAGGCGCGGCGCTTGAGCGTGCCGCGGAACTGGCTGCGCGCCACCACTTCCTGGCCCGGGTAGCAGCCCTTCTTGAAGTTGACGCCGCCCACCGACTCGTAGTTGAGCATCTGCGGAACGAAGGCCTCGACCACCGGCTGGGCCAGCGTGGCGACGCCTGCCTGCACCTCGCTCCACTGCCAGAGCGCTTCGCCGAGAGCCGCACCGGTCGGCGCGGGCGTGCCGGCCGGCGCCACCCAAAGCGCCCGTGGCTGGCCCTGGGCGGGGTAGAGGCGCACGACCGTGGCGCCGTCCACGTCCCGCCGCGACCAGGGCGCGTCGGCGCCCGCCAGCAGCGCCTGGGCGGCGGAACCGGCCAGGCCGCAGAGGGCGAAATCGCCGGTGGCGTCGGTCAGTTTGGCCTTGGCGCGCAGCACGAACATCGACAGGCGCTTGAGCGTGGGCGCCAGCAGATCGCGCGAGCAGATCAGCAGCACCTCGGTGGCGCTGCGCTTGAAGCCGATGAAGCTCGCCTGCATGCGGCCCTTGGCCGAGAGGAAGGCGGCCAGGCGGGCCTCCTGCATGCCGAGCAGCGCGAAATCCTGCGTCAGCTGGCCGTGCAAAAAGGCGGCGGCATCGGCGCCTTCGACGCGGATCACGCCCAGGTGAGCGAGCGGCGCGACGCCGTCCAGGAGCGGGGGCAGGGAAGAAGTCATGCCTGAATTATGATGCCCGGTTCCTTTCATACAGGCAGCAGGGTCGTGCGTCGTTTCCTCGCATTGGTGGTGGTCATTCTTCTCGCGGCGGGCGCCACGGCGGCCTGGTGGCTGCACGCGCCGATGCCGGTGGCGCCCCGTGCGGGCGTGGCGCCGGGCGAGCCGCTGGAGCTGGCCATCGAGCCCGGCACCACCCCGCGCGGCGTGGCCCAGGCCGTGGCCGCCGCCGGCGTGGCCATCGACCCCCGGGTGCTCTACGCCTGGTTCCGCGTGTCGGGGCAGGACCGGCTCATCAAGGCGGGCAACTACGAGATTCCGGTGGGCACCACGCCCCGCGAGCTGCTGCAGAAGCTGGTGCGCGGCGAAGAGGCCCTGCGCGCCGTGACGCTGGTGGAAGGCTGGACCTTCCGGCAGGTGCGCCAGGCGCTCGCGCGTGAGGAGCAACTCAAGCCCGAAACCGCTGGCCTGCCCGAGGCCGAGATCATGCAGCGCTTGGGCCGCCCGGGCGTGGCGGCGGAAGGCCGGTTCTTCCCCGACACGTATACCTACGCCAAGGGCAGCAGCGACCTCGCGGTGCTGCGCCGCGCCCTGCACGCCATGGACAAGAAGCTGGAGGCCGCCTGGGCGCAGCGCGCCGCCGACACGCCCTTGAAGTCGGCCGACGAGGCGCTGACCCTCGCCAGCATCGTCGAGAAGGAAACGGGCCGCGCCTCCGACCGGGCGCAGATCGCCGGGGTGTTCACCAACCGCCTGCGCATCGGCATGCTGCTGCAGACCGACCCCACCGTGATCTACGGCATGGGCGAGAAGTTCGACGGCAACCTGCGCCGCCGCGACCTGCAGACCGACACGCCCTGGAACACCTACACCCGCGCCGGCCTGCCGCCCACGCCCATCGCCATGCCCGGCAAGGCGGCGCTGCTGGCCGCCGTGCAGCCTGAGCGCACGCAGGCGCTGTATTTCGTCTCGCGTGGCGACGGCACCAGCCATTTCAGCCCGACGCTGGACGAACACAACCGCGCCGTGAATCGCTACCAGCGCGGCCAGCAGTGACCCGGCCCGGCATGGAAGCACCCACCTTGACGACCCCACACGCGACGCCTGCGAAGGCAGGGCTTTTCATCACGTTCGAGGGCATCGACGGCGCGGGCAAGTCCTCGCACATCGACGCGCTGGCCGCCGCCCTGCGCGCGCAGGGCCGCCAAGTGGTGGTGACCCGCGAGCCCGGCGGCACGCCGCTGGCCGAGAAGCTGCGCACGCTGCTGCTGAACGATGCGATGGACCCGCTGACCGAAGCGCTGCTGGTCTTCGCCGGCCGGCGCGACCATCTGCGGTGCGTGATCGAGCCGGCGCTGGCGCGGGGCGACGTGGTGCTGTGCGACCGCTTCACCGACGCCACCTTCGCCTACCAGGGCGCGGGCCGGGGCTTCGATGTCCGTTTGCTATCGATTTTGGAGCATATGGCCCAAGCTGCACCGGCGCTGGGGGGCGATTCGATTCGACACCCCGACCTCACGCTGTGGTTCGACCTGCCGCCCGCCGACGCCGCCGCACGCCTGGCCGCCGCGCGCACGCCCGACCGGTTCGAGTCGCAGCCCGAAGATTTCTTCGCCCGCGTCGCCCAGGGCTATGCCGATCGCGCCGCCGGCGCGCCCGCGCGCTTCGTGCGGCTGGATGCGCGGCAGGAGCGGGGCGCCGTCTGGGCGCAGCTGGCGGCGGCCCTGGCCGAGCGCGGCCACCTGCCCGCGGCCGCCGGGGCCACGGCATGAGCGCCGCGCCCGTCGCGCCCTGGATCGCCCAGCAGCGGCAGGCCCTGCTCGCGCAGCGCGGCCACGCCTGGCTGCTGCAGGGCCCGTCGGGCCTGGGGCAGTACCCGCTGGCGCTGGAGCTGGTGCGCGCCTGGCTGTGCGACGCGCCCACGGCGGACGGCGCCTGCGGCGTGTGCACCAGCTGCCACGCCATCGATGTGCGCGCCCATGCCGACCTGTGCGTGCTGATGCCCGAGACGCAGATGATGGAACTGGGCTGGCCGCTGCCCGAGAAGGCCCAGGCCGACATCGACGACAAGAAACGCAAGCCCAGCCGCGAGATCCGCGTGGATGCGATGCGCGACGCGGTGGAGTTCTGCCAGCGCACCTCGGCACGCGGGCGTGGCAAGGCGGTGCTGGTCTATCCGGCCGAGCAGATGAACCACGTCACCGCCAACGCGCTGCTCAAGACACTGGAGGAGCCGCCCGGCGACGTGCGCTTCGTGCTGGCGACGGAAGCGGCGCACCAGCTGCTGCCCACCATCCGCAGCCGCTGCCTGGGCCACACCATGGTCTGGCCGCAGGACGCCGCCATGCACGGCTGGCTGGCGGGGCAGGGCGTGGCGCCGGAGGCGGCCACCGCATTCCTGCGGGCCGCTGGCGGCCGTCCCGACGACGCGCTGGCGATGGCCCGCGCCGGGCGCAGCCCCGACGCCTGGGCGCGCCTGCCCAAGGCGATGGCGCGCGGCGACGCGACGGCACTGGCCGACTGGTCGCCCGCCCAGGCGGTGGACGCGCTGCAAAAGCTCTGCCACGACCTGCTCGCGCACCGGGTGGGCGCGGCGCCGCGCTACTTCGACGCGGCCGACCTGCCCGCGCCGCCGGGTGTCGGCCCGCTCACCCGCTGGGGCCGGGCGCTGGCCAAGGAGGCCCGCACGGCGGAGCACCCGTTCAACGCCGGCCTGATGCTGGAGGCCTTGGCGGCGCAGGCGCGAAACGCCCTACACTCGAAACATTGAAGACCCGCCGCCGAACCGCCCCACCACGTCCATGAACAGCCCCCTCAACGCGCCGCGCCCCAGCGTCATGCAGCTGGCCATCAAGGAGAAGGCGGCACTGTATGCGGCCTACATCCCGTTCTTCGCCGAGGGCGGCATCTTCGTTCCCACCGCCCGCGAATACCGCCTGGGCGACGACGTCTACGTGCTGCTCACCCTGCCGGAAGACACGCAGCGCTACCCTGTGGCCGGCCGGGTGGCGTGGGTCACGCCGGCGCGTGCGGCGGGCAACCGCACCCAGGGCGTGGGCATCCAGTTCCCGAAGGACGAGAAGTCGCGCCAGCTGAAGGCCAAGATCGAGGAAATCCTGGGCGCCGCGCTGGGCTCCGACCGGCCCACCCAGACGATCTGAGCCGCGCCCGGCCCGCCTGTACGCCCACCCGTAGGCCCCCCCGTAGGCCCACTTCTGCGCCCGATGCCGACCGTGCACACCGGTCGGCATTCGTTTTTGTGGATACTGCCGGTGCTGCGCCGCCCGGGGCCGTGCCCCGCTGGCCCGGCCTCCACCGTTCCGTCATCCCGTACCGCATGTTCACCGACTCCCACTGTCACCTCAACTTTCCCGAGCTGCTCGAGCAGCTGCCGCAGATCCGCCAGGCCATGGCCGACGCCCGCGTGGACCGGGCGCTCTGCATCTGCACGACGATGGAAGAGTTCGCGGGGGTACATGCCCTCGCCACCGGCTACGACAACTTCTGGGCCACGGTGGGCGTGCATCCCGACAACGAAGGCGTGGTCGAGCCGTCGCTGCAGGATCTGCTGGACGGCGCCGCGCTGCCCCGCGTGGTGGCGATCGGCGAAACCGGGCTCGACTACTACGGCATGGAAGACCGCAAGGGCGGCCGCTCCGTGGCCGACCTGGAGTGGCAGCGCGAGCGCTTTCGCACGCACATCCGGGCCGGCCGGGCCACGCGCAAGCCGCTCGTCATCCACACCCGCAGCGCGTCGGACGACACGCTCGCCATCCTGCGGGAGGAGGGCGAGGACGGGGCCGGCAACCTGGCGGGCGGCGTCTTCCACTGCTTCACCGAGACGGCGGAAGTGGCGCGCGCCGCGCTCGACCTGGGCTATTACCTGTCCTTTTCCGGCATCGTCACGTTCAAGAACGCCCAGCACCTGTGCGACGTGGCCGCCTTCGTGCCGATGGACCGGCTGCTGATCGAGACCGACAGTCCCTATCTGGCGCCGGTGCCGTACCGGGGCAAGACCAACAATCCTTCGTACGTGCCCTTCGTGGCGCAGCAGCTGGCGGCCGTCAAGGGCGTGACCGTGGAGGAGGTGGCCGAGGCCACCAGCCGCAATTTCGACAACCTGTTCTTCAAAGGAGTGACGCCATGATCCACCGGCGGCATTGCATGACCTGGATGGCGCTGCTGGCGATGGGCGGCTGCGCCCATGCCGGCGCCTACGACGATTTCTTCACGGCCATCATCCGCGACGACGGCGGCGCCATCACCGCGCTGGTCAGGCGCGGCTTCGACCCCAACACCCGCGATGCCAAGGGCCAGGTCGGCCTGACGCTGGCGCTGCGCGAAGGCTCCATGAAGGCCTTCGACGCCTTGATGAAGGCTCCCGGCATCAAGGTGGAGGCGCGCAATGCGCAGGACGAGAGCCCGCTGATGATGGCGGCGATCAAGGGTAACCTGCCCGCCGCCCGCGCGCTGATCGCCAAGGACGCCGACGTGAACAAGACCGGCTGGACGCCGCTGCACTACGCGGCCTCGTGCACCACCGACGACGCCGCGGCGATGACCAACCTGCTCCTGGAGAACCATGCGTACATCGATGCCGGCTCGCCCAACGGCACCACGCCGCTGATGATGGCCGTGCGCTACGGCGCCGCCGACGTCGCGCGCGTGCTGCTGAAGGAGGGCGCCGACGTGACCATCAAGAACCAGCTGGGCATGACGGCGCACGACTTCGCCGTGGGCGCCGACCGCAAGGACATGGTGGAGCTGATCGCCGAGGCCATGCGCCGCCGCCAGCCGCCGCGCCAGGGCAAGTGGTGAGCCGCTGCTGAAGGCCGCGCGGCGCTGCGGCCGCCGCCTTCGGGCTCAACCGGTCACGGCGCGCTGTGCCGTGACTGCAGGCGCGCATACAGCCCGCCGCTCGCCATCAGCTCGTCGTGCGAGCCTTGCTCCGCGATGCGGCCCCGCTCCATCACGACCACGCGGTCGGCGTGCTCGATGGTGGAGAGCCGGTGCGCGATCACCAGGGTCGTGCGACCGCGCATCAGGCGCTGCAGAGCCTCCTGCACCAGGCGCTCGGATTCGGTGTCGAGCGCCGAGGTGGCTTCGTCCAGGATGAGGATGGGAGCGTCCTTGTAAAGCGCCCGGGCGATGGCCAGGCGCTGGCGCTGGCCGCCCGAGAGCTGCGTGGCGTTGTGGCCCACCAGCGTGCGCATGCCCTGCGGCAGCGCCGCCACGTGTTCGGCCAGGTTGGCCGCCGCCAGGCACGCCTGCACGCGGGCCTCGTCGATCTGGCCGCCCAGCGCCACGTTGGCGGCCACGGTGTCGTTGAACATCACGACGTCCTGGCTGACCATGGCGAACTGGCTGCGCAGCGATTCCAGGTCCCACTGCGGCACGGGCACGCCGTCGACCAGCACCTCGCCCGCCGTGGGCGCGATGAAGCGCGGCAGCAGGTTGACCAGCGTAGTCTTGCCGGCGCCCGAAGGGCCGACCAGGGCGACGATCTCGCCCGGGCGGATGTCCAGCGTCACGCCGTCGAGCGCCTGGGCATGGTCGGTGCCGAACGACACGGCCACGTCGCGCAGCGCGATGGCGCCCGTCGCACGCTGGGCGCGGTGCGTGCCGCCGGTTTCGGCGGGGGAGCTTTCCAGCAGCGCGAGGCCGCGCTCCAGCGCCGCCACGCCGCGCGTGATGGGGTTGGCGACGTCCGCCAGGCGGCGGATGGGCGCGATCAGCATCAGCATGGCGGCGATGAAGGAGGCGAAGCCGCCCACCGTCACGTCGCGGCTGCCTGCCACCTGGGCTTGCCAGAGCGCGATGCAGATCACTGCCGACAGGGCGCCGGCGGCCAGCAGCTGGGTGAGCGGCGTCATGGCGGCCGAAGCGATGGTGGACTTGATGGCCAGCCCGCGCAGGCTCTGGCTCAGCTGGTGGAAGCGGCCGGCCTGGCTGCCCTGCGCGCCGTGCAGCCGCACCATGCGGTGCGCGAGCACGTTCTCCTCCACCACGTAGGCCAGGTCGTCGGTGGCCTGCTGGCTGCTCTTGGTGAGCTTGTAGAGCCGGCGCGACAGGGTCTTCATGATCCAGGCCACGCCCGGCACCAGCACGGCGACGATCAGGGTCAGTTGCCAGTTGAGGTAGATGAGGTAGCCCAGCAGGGCCACCAGCGTGAATCCGTCGCGCGACAGGCCCATCAACGCCTGCACCAGCGACAGGAAGCCGGTCTGCACCTCGTACACCACGGTGTTGGAAAGCGCGCTGGCCGACTGCCGGCCGAAAAGACCCATGTCTGCGGCCAGCAGCCGGTCGAACAGCGCCTGGCGCAGCTTGAGCATGCCCTCGTTGGCGATGCGGGCGAGGGCGTACTGCCCGCAGAACTGCGCCAGGCCCCGGATCAGGAAGACGCCCATGATGGTCACGGGCACCATCCACAGCTGCAGCGTGCCTTCGGTGAACCCCTGGTCCAGCAGGGGTTTGAGCAGGGCCGGAATGAGCGGTTCGGTGATCGCGCCGACCAGCGTGGCGGCTATGGCGATGGCCCACAACATGCGCTGGTTGGCGAAGTAGGGGTAGAGCCGTTTCAGCCGTGTGAACAGGGGAGGCGTCGTGGTTTTCCCGGTTGACGGGTCCTGCGTGACGCTATGATTCGAAGGTTGCATGAGGGACGGATTCTAAGTTTTCAGCCTTGGCAGCCTGCACAGATTGTCACAGGCATCTGCAGGCGATGTGTAACATGGCTGGCTCCATTGCCGGCACCCTTGCGGTTACCCGATCGTTGACCCATCACCAATGACTACTGACCGAACCTCCCCTCTCGTCTCTCCCCTCGCGGCACTGCCGCACCTCTCCCGGCGGCACGCGGTGGCCGCCCTCGCGGCCACCTCGGCCCTGCCTGCATTGGCCCAGTTCCGCGTGGAAATCAGGGGTGTGGGCCTGACCCAGCGGCCCATCGCGATCGTGCCGTTCCGCGGCGAAGCGCAGTCGCCGCAGAAGATCTCCGCCATCGTGCAGGCCGACCTGGAGCGCAGCGGGCAGTTCGTGGGCATCGACGCCACCGGCGTCGCGCTCGATGAGTCCACCCGTCCGGACGTGGCGCAGTGGCGCGAGAAGAAGGCCGATTCGCTCGCGTCCGGCAGCATCACGCGGCTGGCAGACGGCCGCTACGACATCCGCTTTCGCCTGTGGGACCTGGTCAACGGGCAGGACCTGGGTGGCCAGAGTTTCGTGGTCACCGAGGCCGACCTGCGGCTGGTGGCGCACCGCATCGCCGACTACATCTACGAGAAGCTGACCGGCGAGCGCGGCGTCTTCTCCACCCGCATCGCCTACGTCACCAAGGCCGGCTCGCGCTTCAGCCTGTGGGTGGCCGATGCCGATGGCGAGAACGCCCAGTCGGCCCTCTCCAGCCCCGAGCCCATCATCTCGCCCGCCTGGTCTCCGACGGGTGGCCAGCTGGCCTATGTGTCGTTCGAGTCCCGCAAGCCCGTGGTGTACGTGCACGACGTCTCGAGCGGCCGCCGCCGGCTGATCGCCAACTTCCGCGGCTCCAACAGCGCGCCCGGCTGGTCGCCCGACGGCCGCACGCTGGCGGTGACGCTGAGCCGCGACGGCGGCTCGCAGCTCTACCTGATCGACGCCGCGGGCGGCGAGCCGCGCCGCCTGATGCAGAGCAGCGGCATCGACACCGAGCCCACGTTCTCCAGCGACGGTCGCAGCATCTACTTCGTCAGCGACCGGGGCGGCGCGCCGCAGATCTATCGCGTATCGGCCTCCGGCGGCAACGCCGAGCGCGTGACCTTCACCGGCTCCTACAACATCTCTCCCTCTGTCAGCGCGGACGGCCAGTGGTTGGCCTACATCTCCCGCATAGGCGGCGCCTTCAAATTGCACGTCATGGATCTAAAGTCCGGCACGGTCACGGCCGTGACCGATACGTCGGCCGACGAGAACCCGAGCTTTGCTCCGAACAGCAAGCTGATCGTATATGCGAGCCAGCAGCAGGGACGCGAGGCGTTGATGACCACCACGCTGGACGGTCGCATCAAGGCGCGCCTGGCCGGCAAGAGCGGCGACATTCGGGAGCCCGACTGGGGCCCGTTCCAGAAGCAATGATTTTGGTTAGTTTTTATTTGAAGCATCAGCCCGACAGGAGAAATTGAATGATGAATGCCAAGCTCAAACGCGTGTCCCTCGCTCTCGCCATCACCGCCTTGATGGCCGGTTGCAGCTCTGGCGTGAAGCTGGAGGACGCGCCGGTCGAAGACCGTGGCGCGACGTCCACCGTCCCCGGCGGCGCCAACACCGGCAGCTCCAACCAAAGCGGCGTGGCCCCTGTCAACCTGGACGCTTCTGCCCGTGACGGCGCCGGCCCCGTCGGCGTGGCCCGCATCGTCTACTTCGACTACGACAGCTACGTCATCAAGGGCGAGTTCCAGTCGCTGCTGGACGCGCACGCCCGCTTCATCAAGGCATCGCCCAACCGCAAGGTCATGATCGAAGGCCATACCGACGACCGTGGCGGCCGCGAATACAACCTGGCGCTGGGCCAGAAGCGTGCCGAGGCCGTGCGCCGCGCTCTGGGCCTGCTGGGCGTGCCCGACAGCCAGATGGAAGCTGTGAGCTTCGGCAAGGAAAAGCCTGCCGTTCAAGGCAACAGCGAAGACGCGCACGCGCAGAACCGCCGCGCCGAACTGTCCTACCGTTGATGGCGGCGCAGCGCATGAGCACCCGTTACGGTGCGCTGGCTGCGCTGGCAGCTGCGATGTGGGTGGCGGCGGCGCCGGTCAGCCACGCCGCGCTGTTCGAGGACGACGAGGCACGCCGCGCCATCCTCGAGTTGCGCCAGCGCGTGGATGTGCTGCAGCAAGGCGGACAACGCGCAGGCGACGAGACGTCGCAGATGCGCCGCAGCCTGCTGGAACTGCAGACCCAAATCGAGACCTTGCGCTCCGAGCAGGCCAGCCTGCGGGGGCAGAACGAGCAACTGCTGCGCGACGTGGCGGACCTGCAGCGCCGCCAGAAGGAAATCGCCCAGGGCGTGGACGAGCGCCTGCGGCAGTTCGAGCCGGCCAAGGTGACCGTCGACGGCCGCGAGTTCCAGGCCGACCCGGCCGAGAAGCGCGACTTCGATGCCGCACTGGCCGTATTCCGGGCGGGCAAGTTCCCCGACGCCGTGCCGCTCTTCACCAACTTCCTGCGCCAGTACCCGTCGGGTGGCTACGCGCCGTCGGCGCGGTTCTGGCTCGGCAACGCCCAGTACGCCACGCGCGACTACAAGGAAGCGATCAACAACTTCAAGGCACTGCTGGCCACGGCGCCCGACCACGCCCGCGCGCCGGAAGCGGCTCTCTCGATCGCCAATTGCCAGGTCGAGTTGAAGGACACGCGTGCCGCCCGCAAGACGCTGGAAGACCTGATCAAGGCCTATCCGCAATCCGAGGCGGCCACCGCCGCCAAGGAACGCCTGGCGCGCTTGAAGTGACGTCCTCCCTCGCCGTGCCTGCCGCGTCAGAGGTCCCGGCGCAGGATGCCGGGGATGCCGAGCTCGAACGTCGCTTCGGCGGGCTGGCCCGGCTGTACGGCGTGGACGGCGCCGCGCGTATCCGATGCGCGCATGTCGTGGTCGTGGGCGTGGGCGGCGTCGGCTCCTGGACGGCCGAGGCCCTGGCACGCAGCGGCGTGGCCCGCCTTACTTTGGTGGACATGGACCATGTCGCCGAATCCAATATCAATCGCCAGATCCACGCGTTGAGCAACACGGTGGGCCAGGCCAAGATCGAGGCCATGCGGCAGCGCATCGCGCTCATCCACCCGGGCTGCCGTGTCGATGCTATCGACGACTTCGTCTCTCCCGAGAACTGCTATGCGTTGCTGCCCCCCGGCTGCAACGCGGTGATCGACGCCTGCGACGACGCCAAGGCCAAGACCGCCATCGCCGCCTGGGCGATGGCGCGGCGGGGCCTGCCGTTCATCACGGTCGGCGCGGCGGGGGGCAAACGCCTGGCACATCTCGTCGATGTGGACGACCTCTCCAGGACCACGCACGACCCCTTGCTCGCCCAACTGCGCTACCGCCTGCGCAAGCAGCATGGCGCCGCACGGGAGGGCAAGAAGATTGGCGTCGTCTGCGTGTTCAGCCGCGAAGCCGTGGCGCCCCCGCACCCGACGTGCGAGGTCGCTGAAGGAGACGGCAGCCTGAATTGCCATGGCTACGGCTCCGTGGTGGCCGTCACCGCCACCTTTGGCCAGTGCGCGGCGGGCTGGGTGCTCGACGCCCTGGCGAAATCGGCCACCTGAAAAACCAAGCTATAATCCGAGGCTTTGCTGCAACGCAGGTTGTTTGCAAGGGACGTTAGCTCAGTTGGTAGAGCAGCGGACTTTTAATCCGTTTGTCGTGGGTTCGACCCCCGCACGTCCCACCATCAATGGCCCTTACTGGGCTTGGCGCCGCAGCTATCGAAATGGTAGCTGCGGCGTTTCACTTTCTGGCAGGTGTGGAATGGTTCGGGGGGGGTCTCCCGTGCAACATCTATACATCGGAGCAGTTCGACTGCGTAGGGCGGCCCGCATGACTGTCTCGCCGCGGCCAGGGAAAGTCCCGCCCGGTCACTCGACTAGCCGGCCCCACGACCCAGAACCCATGACCTCACGATCGCTGTGCCGCCATGGAGTCCAATCGGCTCATGGCCTCCTGCGGCAGGCTCAGACTGCCAGCCGCAAGGTTCTCGTGCAGGTGCTTCACCGAAGAAGTTCCAGGAATCAACACGATGTTGGGTGATCTCCGGAGCAGCCAAGCCAGCGCGACCTGCATGGGTGTGGCTTCAAGCCGTTGCGCCACTTCCGACAGCACGGTCGACTGGAGCGGTGAGAACCCACCCAAAGGAAAGAACGGCACGTAGGGCACGTCCTGGCTGGCCAGGCTGTCGATCAGGGCATCGTCGTCGCGGTGCACGAGGTTGTAATGGTTCTGCACACACGCAATGCGGCAAATGCGCCGGCCATCGGCGATCTGCCTGGTCGTGACGTTGCTGAGACCGATATGCCCGACCAAGCCCTGCTGCTGCAGTTCTGCGAGGGCGGTGAGGGGTTCTTCCAGCGAGCCTTCCGCAGGGCCGTGGATATCGAACATCGCGCGCAGGTTCACTACCTCCAGCCTCTCCAGTCGGAGGTGGCGCAGGTTGTCGTGCACCGCCTGGCGCAATTGTCCAGACGACAGCGCGGCATCCCACGAGCCGTCTGGGCCACGCAGGCAACCGACCTTGGTCACGATGACCAAATCGGCCCGATAGGGATGCAACGCTTCGCGGGTGAGCTGATTCGTGACGTGCGGTCCGTAGAAGTCGCTGGTGTCGATATGGTTCACCCCGGCCTCGACAGCGGCACGCAGCACGGCGACTGCGGATGCAGGGTCCTTGGGCGGGCCAAAGACGCCGGGTCCGGCCAGTTGCATGGCGCCGTAGCCCATACGGCGCACTGGGCGGTCTCCCAGGAGGACGGTGGTGGAGGTGGAGGCGGTGGCGGGATGGCTCATGTTGTGACGCGATAAGTTGCAGAGGTGGAGGCACTGTAGTCAGCGGCCGGCTGTCTGATAAGCCGGCACAATGCGCACGGCCTGTGCAGAACTTGAAACAATGAACATCGACCTGGGTGACCTCAACGCGTTTCTGGCTGTGGCGCGCACCAGGGGATTCCGTGAAGGTGCCCGCGCCAGTGGTACTAGCGCATCCGGCCTGAGCCTGGCCGTGCGGCGGCTGGAGTCTCGGCTGGGGGTGCGGCTGTTGCATCGCACGACGCGCAGCGTGGTTCCGACCGAAGCCGGCCAGCGCCTGCTGGAACGCCTGGGTCCGGCGTTGGGAGAAGTGGCGAGCGCCCTGGACGTGGTGAATGGTTTCCGCGACAAGCCGGCCGGAACACTGCGCCTGAACGTTCCCTTGAGCGCATCGCGTCTGGTGCTGCCCGCGCTGGTGCCGGAATTCCTGCGCGCCTTCCCCGATATCCAGCTGGAGGTCGTCGCCGAAGATGGCTTCGTGGATCTGCTGGCCAGCGGTTGCGAAGCCGGTATCCGCTACGACGACCGTCTGGAGCAGAACATGGTGGCCGTTCCCATCGGCCCCCGCATGCAGCGCTTCGCCGCCGCCGCATCGCCTTCCTACCTCGACCGCTGCGGGCGGCCGTCGCACCCTCGCGAATTGCTGCAGCACGCCTGTCTGCGTGGGCGTTTTGCCAGCGGCACCGTGCCGCCCTGGGACTTCGAACGCGACGGCGAGTCGGTTCGTGTCGATCCTGTGCCGCGCATGGTGGTGCGCCTGGGCGCCGCGGCCGACCTCGCGGTGGATGCCGCCATCGGCGGCGCCGGCGTGGTCTATCTGTTCGAAGACTGGCTGCGGCCGCATCTGGCGAGCGGTCAGCTCGAGCCGGTGCTGGCCGACTGGTGGCCGAGCTTCTCCGGCCCTTTTCTCTACTACTCGGGACGCACCCTGTTGCCTGCCCCTCTCAAAGCCTTCGTGGATTTCGTGCGGGAGCGCGCTTCGGCACCTGGCACGGCTGCTTTGAGCGATCCCTGGCAGCGACGTGCAGAGTCTCCAGCGGCATGAAGAGCTGGGAAGGAACATTGGCGGCGGTTGTTCCTTCCGGTCCTCTTTGCGATGACCTTGGAGGGCTTTTCTTCACAGTGTGCTGATACCTCGGTCCCTGCGCCCGACTCGGCGAGCTCGCAGCAGGCGCATATACAATTCGCTTATGTTTTGTGTATTCATCGTGTAATGGGCATCGTCAAAATCTCGGACGCGACGCACGACAACCTGCGCATCGCAGGTGCCGCGCTCAGCAGATCTATCAACGCGCAGGCGGAGCACTGGATGCGGGTCGGCATGCTCGCCGAGTTGCATCCCGAGCTCGATCACCGGGCGATCTGTCAGTTGCTGGTGCGCGCCGAACTGGCTGGCGGGATGGACATCGCGGCGGCGGTGGTGGATGCGGCTTCCGCCCGCCCTGCATCGCCCCGGGCAGGCCGGCATTGATGGCGCACGGTGTGTCCATCCTGTCGGCCGACGAACTGGTGATGGCCAGGCGCGCAGCGGCCTTGGCCGCTGACGTGCTGGCCATGATCGAGCCGCATGTCGTGCCGGGCGTGACCACCGAGGCGCTCGACCGGCTCTGCCGCGACTACATCGTCGGCGTGCAGGGCGCGCGGCCCGCCAATGTCGGCTACAGCGGCTATCCCAAGACCATCCTGACGTCCGTCAACCACGTCGTCTGCCATGGCATTCCCTCCGCCGACAAGATCCTCAAGCAGGGCGACATCGTCAACATCGACGTGGCGGTCGACAAGGACGGCTGGTTCGGGGACACGAGCCGCATGTTCTTCGTCGGCGCGCCGAGCGTGCTGGCGCGGCGGTTGGTCCATGCGACCTACGAGGCGATGGCCGCGGGCATCAGGCAGGTCAAACCCGGCGCGCGCCTGGGCGACGTCGGGCACGCGATCGAGTCGGTGGCGCGGCGCGAGCGATTCAGCGTGGTCCGCGAGTACTGCGGGCATGGCATCGGCAGGGTCTACCACGACGAGCCGCAGGTGCTGCACTACGGGCAACCGGGCACCGGCTTGCCACTGGAGGCCGGAATGATTTTCACCATCGAGCCCATGCTTAACGCGGGCAGGCGGGACATCAAGGAGCTGGCCGATGGCTGGACCGTGGTGACCCGGGACCGGTCTCTCTCCGCCCAGTGGGAGCACATGGTGGCCGTCACACCAGAGGGATATGAAGTGCTGACGGCCTGGCCGGGCGGCACGGGCGGCTATCCACCCCTGTAGCGCCCGCCGCACAACGGCATTGCGTGACGGCGCGCCGGCCACTCCGTGCTGCCCATCCGGCGACACCCCTGGCTCGACAGCGCGGCCGCCAGCCCGGAAACTGCGCTGCACATCAACCGGCGCCGTGGCCACCACGCGCCCCCGCGGAGAAACCGTCGTGACGAATCCAAGCAAAGACCGGCAAGGCGAAGAAGGCGCGGCTGGCACCGCCCCGGCTGCAGGCCCTGTGTCCATGCCGCCCCGGCCCCGGCCGCTTTCACGCGCCGACTATGCCGTCTTTCACACCATCACCACCCGGTGGGGCGACAACGACGCCTACGGCCATGTGAACAACGTCGTCTACTACAGCTGGTTCGACACGGCGGTCAACGCCTACCTGATCGGCCAGGGCGCGCTCGACATCCACCATGGCGACACCATCGGCCTCGTGATCGAGACGCAGTGCAACTACTTCGCGCCGCTGGCCTTTCCGCAGACGGTGGAGGCAGGCATCCGCGTGGCGCGCATGGGCACCAGCAGCGTGCGCTACGAAGTGGGCCTCTTCGCCGAGGGCGCAGCGCAGACCGCGGCATGCGGCCACTTCGTGCATGTGTACGTGGGGCGGGGCGACCGGCGCCCCCGGCCGCTGCCGGCGGCGCTGCAGGCCGCGCTGGCCCGGCTGCGGGTGCGCGGCAGCGACTGACGGGGGCCGGCCGCGCAACGTGCGCGCCGGCCCGGTGCCCGTGCGTCAGGGCTGGAAGGTGTCGCCCAGCACCACGCCTTCGCGGCGCGGGTCGGCGCCGCCTTGCAGCACGCTGGCGCCATTGCGCTGCACGCGCATGATGGTGCTGATGCCGCTCGATTGCGCCGAGGTGGACACGGTATGCCCCAGTGCCCGCAGGCCGGTGACCAGCGGGTCGTTCGCGCCGCCGTTGGCCGTGTTCACGTTCGGGTGCTCGCCGCCCACCGACGTGGTGGCGCTGTTGCTGGCGCCGAAGTCGATGAGCGACGTGGCCTGCTGCGCGTCCAGGCCCCAGTCGAGCGCGCCCACCACCGTCTTCACCACGTACTGGATGATCGTGCCGCCGCCCGGCGATCCGGTGCCCATCACGAAATCGCCCATGCCGCCGTCGGCCGCCTTCTTGAACACCAGCGTGGGCGCCATCGAGCTGCGGGGCCGCTTGCCCGGCTCCACGCGGTTGGCGACGGCCGCGCCCGTGCTGTCCGTGGGCGTGGCCGAGAAGTCGGTCAGCTGGTTGTTCAGCACGAAGCCTTGCGTCATGTGGAACGATCCCAGGCTGGCCTCCACCGTGGTCGTCATCACCACCACGTTGCCCTGGCGGTCGACGATGGTGAAGTGCGTCGTGCCCTTCTCATCGATCAGGCTCACGCCCTGCGGATTGGTGCCCAGCACGCCGGCGGTGGCGGTGCCCATGCTGCGCGTCGGGCTGATCAGGTCGGCGCGGCTGCGCAGGTAGGGCTTGTTCAGCATCGTGTTCCACGTGCCGCCGGGAAGCGGCACGAAGTCCGTGTCGGCCACGTACTTGTCGCGGTCGGCATAGGCCAGGCGCTCGGCTTCGCTCACCAGGTGCACGCCCATCACCGTGGGCTTGCCGCCCTCGATGTCGATGGCGGTGGGCTTGTGCGCGGCCAGGTCGAAGTTCTCGAGGATGCCCAGGGCCGACGCTACGGCGATACCGCCGGACGAGGGTGGCGACATGCCGCAGACCCAGTAGTCGCGGTAGGTCGTGCAGACCGGATCGCGGCGCTTGGCCTGGTAGTTGGCCAGGTCGCTCAGCTCCGTCAGGCCGGGCGTGATCGGCACGGCCGGGTTGCCGCCGCTGGTGACCTTGATCTTGTCGACGATGCCCTGGGCGACCGGGCCGGTGTAGAACGCGTTGGCGCCGCCGTTGGCGATGGTGGTCAGCGTGGTGGCATATGCCGGGTTGCGGATGACCGTGCCCAGCGGCTTGGGGCTGCCATCGGCGTTCAGGAAGTAGGCCGCGGCCTCGGCGTCGCGCGCCAGGCTGCTGGCGGATCCCGAGATGGCGCCGGCCATGCGGCCGCTGATCGGAAAGCCGTCCGTCGCCAGCTTGACGGCATTGGGAAAGAGGTCCTTCCACGCCAGCTTGCCGTGGTCGCGTTGCGCCATCTCCAGCATGCGCACGGCGCCGGGCGTGCCGATGGAGCGGCCGCTGGCGCGCGCGCCGCCCGGCTGGGGCAGCGTGCGGTCGGTGTCGCTCACCCAGCGCAGGTAGTTCTGGGTGGCCGCGGCCGGCGCGGTCTCGCGGCCGTCATAGGCCTGCACCTTGCGGGTCGCCGCGTCGTAATGCAGCATGAAGGCGCCGCCGCCCAGGCCGGACGACTGCGGTTCCACCAGGCCCAGCACCATCTGCACGGCCACGGCCGCGTCGGCCGCCGTGCCGCCCTGCTTCAACACGTCGCAGCCCGCGCGCGACGCGAGCGGGTTGGCGGTCGAGACCATGTAGTTCTTGGCGTAGACGGCCGTCTTGCCCACCCGGTAGCCCGATGCGGGCTCGGGCGCCGCCGGGTCGCCCGGCAGGCCCGAGCCCACCACGACCGAGCCGCCGCCGCTCACCACCGTGCAGGCAGAGGCTTCGGCGACGGGATCGCCGCCGTTGCCGTCGTTGCTGCTGCCGCCGCAGCCGGACAGCACCAGCAGGCAGGCCGTCAGCGTGGCAGAGAGGCGCCATGCGGGGCGGATGCCATCGCCTTGAAGCGATGGCGTGGAAAGGGGCAGGGTGCGAGAGGCCATGGGCAGTTGCCTTTGCTTTCTTGGTGGGTGGTTGGGGAATGCGGAACGTGCCGTTGTCTCATCGGCGGATGCAGCTTAACCCTCGCAGGCAGCGTTGCAAGCCATGCGCGGCCGGCAGGCACACATCGCAACATTTGGGCGAAGGGCCCGCAACCGCGGCCCGCAGGGGCTTGGTGCCACAATGGCGCAAGAGACAAGCCCTCGACGGCACCTTCGCCAGATTCGCGCTTTCCGCAGCGCGGAGTTCACATGATCATCACCAGCCTGCTCGATACCGACCTGTACAAGTTCACCATGATGCAGGTCGTGCTGCACCAGTTTCCCGGCGCGCAGGTCGAATACCGCTTCAAGTGCCGCAACCCCGGCGTGGCGCTCGCGCCCTACGCCAGCGAGATTCGCGACGAGATCCGCTCGCTCTGCAGCCTGCGGTTCCAGGACGCCGAGCTGGCCTACCTGCGTTCGCTGCGCTTCATCAAGAGCGACTTCGTCGACTTCCTCGCGCTCTTCCGGCTGAACGAAAAGTACATCTCCGTCACCGCGCTGCCCTCGGGCGAGCTCGAGATCGCCATCGCCGGGCCGTGGCTGCACACCATCCTCTTCGAGATTCCGGTGCTGGCCATCGTCAACGAGGTCTACTTCCGCAACACGCAGAAGGTGCCCGATTTCCCCGAAGGCCGGCGCCGGCTCGACACCAAGATCGCGCAGCTGCAGGGCGAGGGCCTGGCCGAACTCAAGATCGCCGACTACGGCACGCGGCGCCGCTTCAGCCGGGCCTGGCACGAAGAGGTGCTGCGCGTGCTGTGCGCCCGCCTGGGCACGGGCGACCGGCGGCCCGACCGGGCCGGCGGGCCCGGCCAGTTCGCGGGTACGAGCAACGTGCTCTACGCGATGAAGCTGGGCCTGACCCCGCTGGGCACCATGGCGCACGAGTACCTGCAGGCCTGCCAGGCGCTGGGCCCGCGCCTGCGCGACAGCCAGATCTACGGCTTCGAGATGTGGGCGCGCGAATACCGGGGAGACCTGGGCATCGCGCTCTCGGACGTGTACGGCATGAACGCCTTCCTGCGCGATTTCGACCTGTACTTCTGCAAGCTGTTCGACGGCGCCCGGCATGACAGCGGCGACCCCTTCGCCTGGGGCGAGCGCCTGCTGGACCACTACCGCAAGAACCGCGTGGACCCGCTCACCAAGACACTCATCTTCAGCGACGCGCTCACCGTGCCGCGCACCATCGCCCTGTACCGCCAGTTCCAGGGCCGCTGCCAGCTGGCCTTCGGCATCGGCACCAACCTCACCAACGACCTGGGCGACGCCCCGGCGCACGTGCCGCTGCAGATCGTCATCAAGATGACGCGCTGCAACGGCCAGCCGGTCGCCAAGCTGTCCGACACGCCGGGCAAGGGCATGTGCGACGACGAGGCCTACCTGGCCTACCTGCGGCAGGTGTTCGAGATCCCCGTCACCGCATGACCGGAGGGCGGCTGCACCTTCGTGCGATGCGGCTCGCGCTGGCGGCGCTGCTGGCGCTGCCCGCCGTGGCCGGCGCGGCCGAGCTGGACGGCGCCGCGCTCTCGCTCGCCTGGGGCGTGCCGTTCGCGGGCCTGCTGCTGTCGATCGCGCTGATGCCGCTCGCGGCGCCCGCGTTCTGGCACCACCATTTCGGCAAGGTGACGGCGGCGTGGGCGCTGGCCTTCCTGCTGCCCTTCGGCGCCGCGTTCGGCCCGGTGGCGGCCGCCGCCGGCGTGGTGCATGCGCTGCTGGCGGAATACCTGCCGTTCGTGATTTTGCTCACCGCGCTCTACACGGTGGCGGGCGGGATCCACATCCGCGCCGACCTGCGCGGAACGGCGGGGGTGAACACGGCGCTGCTGGCCATCGGCGCGGCCCTGGCCAGCGTGATGGGCACGACCGGCGCGTCGATGCTGCTCATCCGCCCGCTCTTGCGCGCCAACGCGCACCGCACGCGCCAGGCCCACGTCGTGGTGTTCTTCATCTTCATCGTCTCCAACGCGGGCGGCGCGCTCACGCCGCTGGGCGACCCGCCGCTGTTCCTGGGCTTCCTGAAAGGCGTTGCCTTCTTCTGGACCTTCACGCACATCGGGCCGCAGACGCTCTGGCTGGTCGGCGTGCTCCTGGGCCTCTTCTACGCGCTCGACACCTGGCAGCTGCGGCGCGACCCCGGGGCGCCTGCGGTCGCTGCGGCTGTGGGCACCGCCCGGCCGCAGGCGACGCGGATCGTCTTCGACGGGCAGATCAACTTCGCGCTGCTGGGCCTGGCCGTGGCCCTGGTGCTGCTGAGCGGCGTGTGGAAGAGCCCGCTGGCGTGGGACGTCGCCGGCACCCGGGTCGGCCTGCCCGGGCTGGTGCGCGATGCCGGTCTGGTCGCCGTCACGCTGCTGTCCCTGGCGCTCACGCCGCGCGGCGTGCACGCCGCCAACCAGTTCAACTGGGCGCCGATGCAGGAAGTGGCCAAGCTCTTCGCCGGCATCTTCCTGACCATCGTCCCCGTCATCGCCATGCTGCAGGCGGGCACGGCGGGCCCGTTCGGCGCCATCGTGGCGGCGGTCACCCGGCCCGACGGCACGCCCGATCCGGCGGCGTACTTCTGGGCGACCGGGCTGCTCAGCTCATTCCTCGACAACGCGCCCACCTACCTGGTGTTCTTCAACACCGCCGGCGCCGATCCGGCGGTGCTGATGAGCGCGCTCGCGCCCACGCTGGCCGCCATCTCGGCGGGGGCGGTGTTCATGGGCGCCAATACCTACATCGGCAACGCGCCCAACCTCATGGTCAAGGCCATCGCCGAAGACCGTGGCGTGAAGATGCCGAGATTCTTCGGCTACATGCTGTGGTCGTTCGGCATCCTGTTGCCGCTCTTCGCCGTCATGACCCTCGTCTGGTTCCGCTGACTCTCCACACCCCCAAGGAAACCCTCCTCCCATGACCCCACCCCGCATCCTCGTCGCCCGCAACATCTTTCCCGAAGTGGTCGAGCGCCTGTCGCAGCACTTCGAGGTCGAGTCCAACCCCGAGGACATCATCTGGACGCCCGCCGAACTGGCCGAGCGCCTGAAGGACAAGGACGGCGTGCTCACCACCGGCAGCCAGCGCGTGGATGCCGCGCTGCTGGCCGCGGCGCCCCGGCTGCGCATCGTCGCCAACATGGCGGTGGGCTACAACAACTTCGACGTCGATGCGATGACCGCCGCCGGCGTGCAGGGCACCAACACGCCCGACGTGCTGACCGAGACAACCGCCGACTTCGGCTTCGCGCTGCTGATGGCCACCGCCCGGCGCGTGACCGAGAGCGAGCACTACCTGCGCGCCGGAAAGTGGAACCGCTGGAGCTACGACATGTTCGCCGGCAGCGACGTGCACGGCAGCACGCTCGGCATCCTCGGCATGGGCCGCATCGGCCAGGGCATCGCCCGGCGCGGCGCCCACGGCTTCGGCATGAACGTGATCTATCACAACCGCTCGCGCCTCTCGCCCGAGCTGGAGGCCGAGTGCAAGGCTCGCTATGTCGGCAAGGAAGAGCTGCTGCGCACCGCCGACCACCTGGTGCTGGTGCTGCCCTACACGCCCGAGTCGCACCACGCCATCGGCGCGGCCGAGATCGCGCAGATGAAGCCCACCGCCAACCTGATCAACATCGCGCGCGGCGGCATCGTGGACGACGCGGCGCTGGCCCAGGCCTTGAAGGACCGGCGCATCGCCGCGGCGGGGCTGGACGTGTTCGAAGGCGAGCCCAAGGTGCACCCCCCGCTGCTGGAGGTGCCCAACGTCGTGCTGACGCCGCACATCGCCAGCGCCACCGTGCCCACGCGCCTGGCCATGGCCAACCTGGCGGCGGACAACCTCATCGCGTTCTTCGACGGGCGCGGCCCGCTCACGCCGGTGAACCAGCCCACACCGCGGCGCGGATGAACGGTTTTCAGGGTCTTATCAGGCCCTGGCGCTTGATGGATAAGCGCGGGAAGCTATGAAAAAGATAGCATAACGAGGATGAGAAGGCGAGCGACCGGATGACGATGGCGATGTGGGCGGCCCTGGGGCTGCTGCTGGTGATGGTGGTGCTGCTGGTGGTGCTCCTGCTGCGCCGCCGCCGGGTCGAGGTGGAACTGCCGCCGGAATGGCTGCAGCGGCTGCACGCGCTGGAACGCGCGGTGCAGGCCACGCAGCTGGCGGTGGCCAAGAACGACGGCGCGCTGGACGGCATGGGCCAGCAGCTGCGCGGCTTCACCCAGACCACGCAGGGCACGCTGGAGGGCCTGCGCGGCGCGGTGGACGAGCGCCTGGCGCAGGCCGTGGCCGAATCGCGCAACGGCCGTGCGGAGCTGCTGGCCGCCTTCGGCGCCTTCGAGGCGCAGCTGGAACAGCGCCTGGCGCGCGGCCAGACCGAGGCCGCCCTGGCGCGCAAGGAGCTGGCCGAGGCGCTGGCCAGCTTCCGCGCCGAGCTGACCCACACCGCCCAGGCCCTGGTGGCCGACAGCGGCAAGTCGCGCGAAGCCATGGCGGAAGGCGCCAAGCGCTTCGAGGAGCGCATCCAGGAACGCTTCGAGGCGCTGACCCACGCCACGCGCGGCACGCTCGATTCGCTCAAGAGCGACATCCATGCGCAGCTGGGCGCCGTCTCCGCCGCGCTGACGAACCAGCTGGAGGCCAACGGCCAGCAGATCCGCAACCAGTTCGCGGTGCTGCAGGACGCCGTCTCGCAGCAGCTGGCGGGCATGGCGCAGGGCAGCCAGCACCATGCGGAAGCACTGCGCGGCGCGCTCAACGAGCGGCTGGCCGCCATCCAGGCCGACAACACCGCCAAGCTCGAGGAAATGCGCCGCACGGTCGACGAGAAGCTGCACGCCACGCTGGAGCAGCGCCTGGGCGAGTCGTTCAAGCTGGTCAGCGACCGGCTGGAGCAGGTCCACAAGGGCCTGGGCGAGATGCAGACCCTGGCCGGCAGCGTGGGCGACCTGAAGCGCGTGATGACCAACGTGAAGACACGCGGCACCTGGGGCGAGATGCAGCTGGGCGCGATCATCGAGAACGTGCTCACGCCCGACCAGTTCGCCCGCAACGTCAAGGCCGTGCCGGGCAGCGACGACCTGGTCGAATTCGCCATCCGCCTGCCGGGGCGGGGCGACGAAAAACCGGTGTGGCTGCCCATCGACTCCAAGTACCCGGTGGAGCAGTACCAGCGCCTGCTCGATGCGCACGACGCGGCGGACAAGGCCGCCATTGCCTCCGCCGGCAACGCCTTCGAGACCTCGATCAAGCTGGAGGCCCGCAAGATCTTCACCAAGTACGTGTCGCCGCCGCACACCACCGACTTCGCCGTGCTGTACCTGCCCACCGAGGGCCTGTTCGCCGAGGTGATCCGCCGCCCCGGACTGGTCGAGGCGGTGCAGAACGACTGCCGCGTCATGATCACCGGCCCGGCCAACCTGGCGGCCATGCTCAGCAGCCTGCAGATGGGCTTCAAGACGCTCGCCATCGAGAAGCGCTCGTCCGAGGTCTGGGGCGTGCTGGGCTCGGTGAAGACCGAGTTCGCCAAGTTCGGCGAGATCGTCGAATCGGCCCGGAAGTCCATCGACGCGGCGGCCAAAAAGTTCGACGACGTGGGCGTGCGCACCCGCGCCATCCAGCGCAGGCTGCGCGACGTGCAGGAGCTGCCCGCGCCTGCCGCGCCGGGGGCCGGTGCCGCGGGCCCCGCCGTGCAGGTGGGCCTGTCGCTGGACGGCGACGACGCCAGCGACCACGACACCGAGCGCGACCGTGAGCGAGAGGGCCGCTGAAGTGAACTGGGCGCTGGCACGCTTGATCCTCGGGCAGATCTGCATCCATGCCTGCATGGCCGGCATGCGCATGGCCACGCCGCTGCTGGCGCTGCGCGAAGGTTACAGCGCGGCGGCGGTCGGCGTGCTGCTGGCGCTCTTCGCGCTCACGCAGGTGTTCCTGTCGCTGCCCGCCGGCCGCTATGCCGACCGGCATGGGCTCAAGCGCCCGGTGCGCCACGCGGTGGTGTTCGCCGCCGCGGGCGCGGGGCTGGCGGTGGTGTTCCCCGTGTTTCCGGTGCTGTGCCTCGCGGCGCTGATGACCGGCGGCGCTTCGGGCGCGGCGGTCATCGCCCTGCAGCGCCACGTGGGCCGGGCGGCCGAGGGGCCCACGCAGCTGCGGCAGGTGTTCAGCTGGCTGGCCATCGGGCCGGCGGTTTCCAACTTCATCGGTCCGTTCGCCGCCGGCCTGCTCATCGACCATGCCGGCGCGCTGGTGGGCGAAGGTGCCGGCAGCATGGCCGGCTACCGCGCCGCCTTTCTGCTCATGGCCGTGCTGCCGCTGGCGACCTGGTTCTGGGTGCGCGCCACGGTGGAGCTGCCCCCCGTCATCGCCGCGGCCGGCGGCCCGCCCACGCGCGCCTGGGACCTGCTGGACGACCCCGCGTTCCGGCGCCTCCTGCTGGTGAACTGGCTGCTGTCGTCCTGCTGGGACGTGCACACCTTCGTCGTGCCCCTGCTGGGCCACGAGCGCGGCCTGTCGGCATCGGTGATCGGCACCATCCTGGGCGGCTTCGCCATCGCGGCGGCGGTGATCCGCGTGCTGATGCCGTTCGTCGCCTCCCGGCTGAAGGAGTCGGTGGTGGTCGCCGGGGCGATGGTGGCGTCGGCCGTGCTCTTCGGCATCTACCCGCTCATGCCGAGCGCGCTGGCACTGGGTGCGTGCTCGGTGCTGCTGGGTCTGGCGCTGGGCTCGGTGCAGCCCATGGTGATGAGCCTGCTGCACCAGCTCACACCGCACCACCGCCACGGCGAGGCGCTGGGGCTGCGGCTGATCGCCATCAACGCATCGAGCGTGCTGATGCCCGTGCTGTTCGGCTCGGCCGGCGCGCTGATCGGCGTGGCGGGCCTTTTCTGGGTCGTGGGCGCCACCGTGGGGGCGGGGGCGCGGCTGGCGCTGCGGATGGAGGCCGGGCCGCACTAGGACCCGCACCATGGCCCGCATCAGGGCCGGTTCCGGGTTCCGATGCGGCTCGTCAGCCGGACTGCTTCATCGCCGTGACTTCGATCTCGATCTTCATGCGCGGATCGAGCAGCTCCGCCGAGATCATCATGGCCGCCGGCCGCACGGCGCCCAAGTGTTTGCGCAGCACCGGCCAGCAGGCCTCGAAGTCTTCGCCGTTCGGCAGCACGTAGGTCACGCGCACCACATCGGCCAGGCTGGCGCCGGCCTGGGCCAGCGCCTGCGCGATGTTCTGCAGGCACTGCTCGGCCTGGTCGGCGACGCCCTCCGCGATGGTCATCGTGCGGTAGTCGAAGCCCGTGGTGCCCGAGACGAACACGAACGGGCCTTGCGCCACCGCGCGCGAATAGCCAATCTGCTCCTCGAACGGGGAGCCGGAGCCGATGAGTTGGCGTGACATGGGCGTGCCTGTACCGCTCAGAGGTTGTAGAACGCCTTGATGATGCTCCAGGCTTCCTGCGGGTCGTCGGTGTAGTGGAAGAGCTTCAGGTCGGCTTCGGAGATGGTGCCTTGCTCCACCAGCGCCTCGAAGCTCACCACCTTCTTCCAGAACGACGTGCCGAAGAGCACGATCGGTACCGGCTTGGCCTTGCCGGTCTGCACGAGGGTGAGCACCTCGAAGAGTTCGTCCAGCGTGCCGAAACCGCCCGGGAAGGCCACCAGCGCCTTGGCGCGCATCATGAAATGCATCTTGCGCAGCGCGAAGTAGTGGAACTTGTAGCTGAGCGAGGGCGAGATGAAGCGGTTGCCGCTCTGCTCGTGCGGCAGCGCGATGTTAAGGCCCACGTTCAGCGCGCCGACTTCGTGGGCGCCGCGGTTCGCCGCTTCCATGATGCCGGGGCCGCCGCCGGTGCAGACATAGAGGCGCTCTGCGGGCGGCTGCGCTTGGCTGTGCTCCGCCACGATGCGGGTGAACTGGCGCGCCAGGTCGTAGTAGACGGCGTTCTTCACGCCCAGCCTGGCCCGCGCGATGCGGGTGGCGTCGCCGCTGGCCTCGGCCGACTCCAGCTGCACCTGGGCTTCGTCGGGCGCGACGAAGCGGGCGCTGCCGTACACGACGACGGTGTTTTCGATGCCCTGCGCCGTCTGGCCCAGGTCGGGCTTGAGCATCTCCAGCTGGAAGCGGATGCCCCGCGTCTCGCGGCGCAGCAGGAATTCGGGGTCGGCGAACGCCAGCCGGTAGGCGTCGGCGTGCAGCGGGTTGCCTTCGACGGCGTGGTTCTGCAGCGTGGCCCAGGCGTCGGCCAGGCGGCTGTCTTTCAGGTCGGTGGTGGTTTCCATGGAAGCGATGGTGCGAGGGAAAGAGGGCACGGCCGTGGCCGTGCGGGGACAAGTATGAGTGTGCGACAGATTAGCGCGCCAGCCACCACAACGCCGAGCGCATGCCGAACCAGGTCAGCGCCAGCGAGCCGCCCAGGTGCAGCGCGATGGTGCCGAAGGCCAGCCCGAAGCGCTGCTGCATGAGCATGGTCACGACCTCGCCCGAGAAGCTGGAGAACGTGGTGAGCGTGCCCAGGAAGCCGGTGATGACGAGCAGCCGCCAGGCGGGGTCGATGTCGGGCCGGCTGGCGAACACCGCGAGCGCGATGCCGATGCAGTAGCCACCGATGAGGTTCACGGCCAGCGTGCCCCACGGGAGCAGCCCGCCCGGGTTCAGCCAGAGTGCGAAGCCCCAGCGCATCAGGGCACCGACGCAGGCGGCCAGGCAGATGACGGCGATGTTCAGCAGCATGGCGCGGAGTATCTCAGGACGCGCGAGGGCGCCCGGGGTTCAGCCGCCGTCCTTGCCCATCACCAGGTCCGGCAGCACGGTCACGATCTGCGGGAAGAGCGTGATGAGCGCGATGCAGACCACCAGGCACACGAAGAACGGAATGGCGGCGCGGGCGATGGTGTTGCTGTCCTTGCCCGTCATGTTCTGCAGCACGAAGAGGTTGAAGCCCACCGGCGGCGTGACTTCGGCGATCTCCACCAGCAGCACGATGAAGATGCCGAACCACACCAGGTCGAACCCGGCCTTCTGGATCATCGGCAGCACCACGGCGCTGGTGAGCACGATCATGCTGATGCCGTCCAGCGCCGTGCCCAGCACCAGGTAGACGACCGTCAGCACCGCGATCAGAGCGTAGGGCGGCAGCTGCATGGCATCCACCCATTCAGCCAGCTCGCGCGGTATGCCGGTGAAGGCCATGGTCTTGGTGAGGAAGGCTGCGCCCGCGAGGATGAACATGATCATGCAGCTGGTGCGCGTCGCGCCCATCAGCCCCTCGCAGAAGTTCTTCCACGTCAGCGACCGGCTCCAGAGGGCCAGCCCCAGCGAGCCCGCCACGCCGAAGGCCGCGCATTCGGTGGCCGTGGCGTAGCCCGCGACCAGCACCCAGACGATGAACACGATCAGCACCGTGACGGGGATGAGGTTGCCCGACTGGCGGATCTTCTGGCGCAGCGTGCTGGGCGGATCGGCCGCCGGCACCCGGTCGGGATGCCGCAGGCTCCACCAGCCGATGTAGCCTGAAAACAGCAGCATGAGCAGCAGCCCGGGCAGAAAGCCCGCCAGGAAGATGCGGATGATGGACGCATCGGCGGCCACCGCGTACACCACCATGGTGATCGAGGGCGGGATGAGGATGCCCAGCGTGCCGGCCGTGGCCAGCGAGCCGAGGGCCAGGCGCTCGTCGTAGCCGCGCCGCAGCAGCTCCGGCAGCGCGACCTTGCTGATGGTGGCGCAGGTGGCGGCCGACGAGCCCGAGACCGAGCCGAAGATGCCGCAGCCCAGGATGGTGGTGTGCATCAGCCGGCCCGGCACCCGGTTGAGCCAGGGACGCAGGCCTTCGAACATCTCCTCGCTCAGCCGCGTGCGGAACAGGATCTCGCCCATCCAGATGAAGAGCGGCAGCGCGGCCAGCTCCCAGCTGGCATTGCTTTCCCAGAAGGCCGAGAACAGGTTCTTACCCGGCTGGGTACTGGTGAAGAAGGCCTGGCCCACCCAGCCGCAGATGGCCAGCGTCATCGCGATCCAGACGCCGCCCGCGAGCAGCACGATCATCAGCAGCAGCAGGATGCCGCCCACCATCAGGATGTCCATGGCACAGGTCTTTCTGCCGCGCGGGGCGCGGGCTCGGGTGGTCTAAAACGGTGGCGGGGGGCGGCAGGGCGCAAGGGCTCAGATGTCGGCGGAGAAGTCGCCGCGGGCGTGGCGTTCCTCCACGGCACGCACGAAGCTCGGCGTGCCGCCGCGCAGCACGATCAGGAATTCATCCAGCACGGCCACCAGCAGCAGCACCGACCCGATCGCGAAGCTCATTTGGGGAATCCACATCGGCAGCGGCAGCAGGCCCTGGGCCACGTCGTTGAATTCCCAGCTCTCATAGGTGAAGAGGCAGGCGGACCAGGCGAGGTAGGCCGTCGCCACCGTGCCCATGGCCAGCGCGGCCAGCTCGAAAGCGCGCCGCGCGCGGGGCGGCAGCTTGTCCAGCAGCAGCGTGACGCGCACGAAATCGCCGTGCTTGAAGGCGTGGGCCATGGCGAAGAAGGCCGCGGCCGCGCAGAGCCAGGCCACCACGTCGTTCAGCGCGCCGGTGCGCACGCCGGCTTCGCGCAGCAGGCTTTGGGCGATCATCAGCGCGCAGATCAGCGCGACGCAGGCGGCGCCCAGGGCGCCCGCCGCGAGGTAGATCCGGTCGAGAAAGCGCCGCACGCCGGGCTCACTTGGCGGCGCCCGCGGGGGCGGACTTGCGGTAGGCCGCGATGATGGCCTCGCCGTCCGGCCCCGCCTTGCGCAGCCAGTCGGCGAGCATCACGTCGCCCACCTGGCGCAGGTCGGCGTTCAGCTTGACCGGCGGCGGCAGGATCTTCATGCCCTTGTCGGCCAGGGCCTTCTTGTACCACTCGTTCTTCTCGGCGCTGAGCTTCCAGCCCCGCGCCTCGGCCTCGGCCGCGGCCTTGAGCAGCGCATCCTGCGCGGGCTTGTCCAGCGCGTCGAACGCCTTGCGCGACACGATGACCGCGTTCTTCGGCAACCAGGCCTGCGTGTCGTAGAAGTACTTGATGCTTTCGTAGATCTTGCTGTCGTAGCCGGTGGAGCCGGAGGTCATCATCGACTCCACAGCGCCGGTGGCCATGGCCTGCGAGAGTTCGGCCGCCTGGATGGTCACCGGCTGCGCGCCGATCAGTTCCGCGATCTTGGCCGTGGCGGGGCTGTAGGCGCGCCACTTGATGCCGCGCAGGTCGGCCACCGAGGCGATTTCCTTCTTGGTGTAGATGCCTTGCGGCGGCCAGGCCACCGTGTAGAGCAGGCGCAGGCCCTGCGCGCCGAGCAGGCGTTCGAGCACCGGTTTCTGGGCCTCGTAGAGGCGCCGGGAGTCGGCGTACGAGGTGGCGAGGAACGGCAGGCCGTCAGCGCCGAAGACGGCGTTCTCGTTCTCGAAATTGGGCAGCAGGATCTCTCCGGCCGGCGCCTGGCCGCCCTGGACCGCGCGCTTGATCTCGTTGGCCTTGAAGAGCGAGGCGTTGGCGTGCACCGTGATGCGCAGCTTGCCGCCGGTGCCGGCCTCCACGTCCTTGGCGAACTGCATCAGGTTCTCGGTGTGGAAGTTGCTGGCCGGGTAGGCGGCCGCAAGGTCCCAGCGGACTTGCGCGGCGCACGGCGCCGCGGAAAGGACGCCGGCCAGGGCCAGGGCGAGGAAGGGAAGGGCTCTGCGCTGCATAGGTGCTCCGGAAGGAAAGGTCATCCAGGAAGGGCTCTGCGGCCCGGCGCCGTGCGGACACCCGTGCGGCCGCCAGGGGCGCATCGACTGTAAGCGGGGTGCCGGGGGAAAGCATCTCGGGTGCGACCCGGATGCTCCATCCACCGCCCTGCAGCCATGCATGTCCCGTGCCAGGCCGCGGGCCGGTCGGGCGCGAAGCGTCAGCCAGCGTTCACGATGCCCTGCCAGGCCTGCTGCGCCGCGAGCACGGCGGCGCACTGCACGGTGTGGGCGAAGCGGAAGTCGTCGCCA
Organism: Acidovorax sp. FG27; assembly: GCF_040365715.1. NCBI lineage: Bacteria > Pseudomonadati > Pseudomonadota > Betaproteobacteria > Burkholderiales > Comamonadaceae > Acidovorax > Acidovorax sp. FG27. Next base: position 404,057 of record NZ_BAABVY010000009.1, on the reverse strand, counting down.
TGGATGGTCTCGTCGGGAAACTCCGTGATGAGCGTGACGGGCGCGCCCTGCGGGTTTTCCGTCACCGAGTAGGCGAAGCCGTGCCGTGTCTCGAACGGAATGGGGCCGGCGTGCCGTGCATAGAGCGCCATCTGCCGGGCGTTGAAGTCGGCGAGGCCGGGCACCTCGCGCAGCGCGGCCGTCACGGCCTCCAGCAGGGCCAGCGCCTGGTGCCGGCGGCCGGCGTGGTGCCGCAGGATCAGAAAGAAGCCCTTGGGCAGCATCCATTGCTCGAAGCCCCGCGGCACGTAGCCCGTGAGGGGCCGCGTCCACTCATGGGCCGGATAGCCGTGCAGGTTGATGTGCAGGCCGGCACCGGAGCAGGCCAGCGCGTGCTCGCGTGCCGCGCGTTCCAGCAGCGTGGCGCCGTCACTGGCATCGCGGTATTCGATGTCGTCGCCCAGGGCGCTGTAGCGCGCCGCGTGGTGCATGTGGTGCGGGTGCTGCGCGCCCAGTTCGCGGTGCAGGGCGTAGCCGTCGGGGTTCTCCAGCGCGATCAGCGCGAAGTGCGCGCCGGGCTGGCGCTGCAGGGCCTGCGCCGCCCGCAGCGCGCCCACCACGCCCGAGGTCTCGTTGGCGTGCTGCGCCGCGCTGATGAAGACGGGCGCGTCGCTGCCGGGCAGGTAGAGCCCATGCACGGTGCGGCCCTGGCGCGTGGGCGCCGCGAAGCGCTCCACGCCCGGCAAGGCCGACAGCGCCTGCAGCACCTGGTGGATGCGCGCAGGCGAGGGCGCCTGGCCCAGGCGGTGCAGGGGGGCGTCCGGCGGGTCGCTGTCGGGCCAGGCGGCGGCGTCCTGCAGGCCGGTGTCGAACGGGCGCAGCGCGATGCGCACCCGGGGCTCGCCGGCCGGCCAGGGCAGGGCGCGCACGTCCGGCACGATCTGGCCGGGCTGCAGCCGGCGGTCGCCGGGCGGGCGGCCGGAGTGCTGCTGGAAGCATTCGAGCAGCGAGAAGTAGATGTCTTCGTGCAGTGCCTCGTGCGTGCTGATGCGCTCGGCGGCGGCGGGCAGGGCGTATTCCAGCCCCGGCGTGTGGACGCGGATGTCGAGCCGCTCGAAGTACGGTTCGCGCTGGCCCCAGGGCTGCCCCCGCACGGTGTGCAGCACGTGGGCGAAGAGCTGCTCGTAATCGGTCAGCACGGGCGTGTCGAGCAGGTCGGCCGTTCCCGGCGCGCTGCCCACGCGCAGCCAGCCGGTGGGCGACCACTGCGGCTGGCCGATGCCGTCCGCGTGCCGCCGGTTGGGTGCGAAGACCCGGTGCGTCTCGGCGTGGCCGTCCTGCCAGTGCAGCTGCACCTCGTAGTGGAGCGCCGCCGGTTCGTCGCACATGTCGCCCAGCTCGAGGCGCAGGGCGCCCTCGGGCAACAGGGCGGCCAGCGGATAGGCTTCGAGCGCGAAGCGGCGCTCGGCGCCCGGCTGCACGCGGGGGCAGCGCACCACGGCGTGCCGCAACCGGGCGCGGTCCCCGATGGCGAGGAAGTGGTGCACCAGCGGCTTGTACGCGCTGTGCAGGCGGGCGGTGATACCCGCGGCGGCCAGCCGGTCCTGCGCAGCCTGGCGGGTCGCTGCGTCTTCGAACAGCCAGCCTTCCAGATGCGTGCCGGCCCACTGCGGCTGGGTGAACCGGTCCAGCCAATCCTGCAGCGTGCGGACAACGGTGGTGTCGAGCAGGACGGTGCCGGGTGCGGAGGCGGTCTGGACCATGGTTGGGTGCTCAAAATGGCCGCTGGCGCTTATCCATCAAGCACCAGTAGCTATCAATTCAATAGTAAATGGCCGCATGGCGGCCAATGCGCCGCCCGACGTCACGAGTCGCGCTCGTCGCTCGAGACGATGCGGCTCAGGCTGGCCGGCACGTCCTTGCCGGCGCGGCGCGCCCGAAAGAGCGCCGCCCGCATCAGGAAGATGGTGGTGACGGGCACGGTGATGGCGATGAAGAGCGCGATCAGCAGCGCATGGATGGCGAGGCCCCCGCCCTGCATGGAGAAGTACAGCAGCGTGCCGTGCATGATGCACCAGCAGCCCATGGTGGCGATCACCGAAGGCGCGTGGACGCGCTCGAAATACGTCTTCAGCCGCAGCAGGCCCATGGAGCCCAGTAGCGCGATGACCGAGCCGGCCAGCACCAGCACGGCGATGGTGATTTCCGTCCACAGCGGCAGGGTCCCTTCGGTCATTCGATCACCTCGCCGCGCAGCAGGAACTTGGCCATGGCGGTGGAGCTGACGAAGCCCAGCAGCGCGATCAGCAGCGCGGCCTCGAAGTAGTTGGTGCTGCCGTAGTAGATGCCCAGCACCAGCATCAGCAGCATGCCGTTCAGGTAGGTGCAGTCCAGCGCCAGCACCCGGTCTTGCGCCGACGGGCCGCGCAGCACGCGCAGCAGGCAGCAGCCCATTGCCAGGGCCAGGATGAAGAGCGCGATGGGCAGCGCCCACGAAAGGATCGGGGTGTTCATTCGAAGATCTCCATCAGGGGGCGCTCGTAGCGCGTTTTGATGTGGTCGATCAGCTCCTGCGGGTCGCCCACTTCCAGCGCGTGCAGCAGCAGCACCGAGCGGTCGAGCGAGAGTTCGGCCCACGACGTGCCGGGCGTGATGCAGACGATCACCGCCAGCACGGCGAGCGCGTTGGGGTCGCGCAGCTCCAGCGGAATGTGCACGAAGCCCGAGGAATGCCGGCGCAGCGACTTGAAGGCCAGGAAGCGCGACACGGCGAGGTTGGAGACCGAGGTGTCGATCAGCACGTTCAGTGCCAGCCGCAGCACGGTGCCGGGCTTGCGGATGCGCACGGGCAAGGGCCGCAGCCCGCGGGTGAGCACGGGAATGATCACCGCCACCAGCAGCGCCAGCACCAGGTGTCCGGCGCTGAGCGAGCCGTTCAGCAACAGCCACATGCCGAAGAGCGCCACCGACAGCAGCGGCGCGGGGAAGATGCTGCGGATCATTGCGAGGCTCCTGGAATGCGCGTCGCCTCCGGCGTGGTGGCCGGCGTGCCGCTGGTGACGGGGCCGGGCACGGGCTGGGCCGACATCACGGCGCGCACGTAGTTGCCGGGCGCATGCAGCGAATGCGCGGTGGCCTGCATGAAGCGCATCACGCTGTCGGCCTGCACCGTCAGCACCATGCAGGCGGTCAGCAGCACCGCGATGGGCACGCCCTCGGCCACGCGCAGCTGCGGGTTGGGCCGGCCGTGGCTGGCCCAGAAATGCGTGACGCCGGCACGGGTGAGGGCGATGAGCGCGACCAGGCCGGTGGCGATCATCAGCACGACGAGTGCCCAGCCCTCCAGGCCGGGCGTGTGGCCGGCCGACGAACCCAGGCCCAGCGGGTTCAGCAGCGCCGTCAGCATGGCGAACTTGCCCACGAAGCCCGACAGCGGCGGCAGCCCGGCGATGACCAGGGTGCAGGTCAGGAAGGCCAGGCCCAGGAAGGCGGCGGCCGCGGGAATCACCCGGCCAATCAGCGCCGCTTCGTCCTCGTCGAGGTTGTGCGCGCTGGTGGGCAGCAGCTGGGCATTGAGGAAAGGCGCCTCGCCGTCGGTCTCGTGGGGAGCGAGCGATGCGCCGTCGTTGCGCCAGCGGTCGATCAGGTCGGCCAGCAGGAAGAGGGCGCTCACTGCCATGACCGAGCTGGGCAGATAGAACAGCAGGCCGGCGGTGAGCACGTTCTGCCCGAAGCCGAGTGCCGCGAGCAGCGTGCCGGAGGACAGCACCGCCGCGAACCCGGCCAGGTGGGTGAGCCGCTGCGAGCCCATCATGCCGACTGCACCGAACACCATCGTCAGCAGGCCGCCGCCGATGAGCCACATGCCGCCGAACAGCGCGGACGCGCCCGCCTCGCCGCTGAACATCAGCGTCCAGAGCCGCAGCAGGGTATAGATGCCCACCTTGGTCATCAGCGCGAACAGGGCGCCGACCGGGGCGGTGGCGGCGCCGTAGGCGGGCACCAGCCAGAAGTTGAGCGGCCAGACGGCCGCCTTGATGAGGAACGCCGTGGCCAGAACGCCGGCGGCCGCGTGCAGCAGGCCCCGGTCCACCGCCGCCACCTGCGGGATGCTGCGCGCCAGGTCGGCCATGTTCAAGGTGCCGGTGATGCCGTAGAGCATCGAGGCGCCGATCAGGAACAGCGACGACGCCGCCAGGTTGATGGCGATGTAGTGCAGCCCCGACTCGATGCGCGTGCGCCCGGAGCCGTGCAGCAGCAGGCCGTAGGAGGCGGCCAGCATGATTTCGAAGAACACGAACAGGTTGAACAGGTCGGCGGTGAGGAACGCGCCGGCCAGGCCCATGAGCTGGAACTGGAAGAGCGGGTGGTAGTGCACGCCCGCCCGGTGCCAGCGCGTGGCCGAAAAGAGGATGGAGCAGAGCGCGACCAGGCTGGTGAGCACGAGCATCAGCGCCGAGAGGCGGTCGAGCACCAGCACGATGCCGAACGGCGCCGGCCAGTTGCCGGGCAGGTAGACGCCCATGGAGGTGGGCGCGCCGGCCTTGTGCGTCCACTGCAGCAGGGCGATGGAGATCACCAGGCCCAGCAGGGTGGAGGCGATGTTGACGCCCAGCTTGAACCGCTGGCGCTCTTCGCGCAGCAGCAGCATCAGCGATGCCGTCAGCAGCGGCAGCATGATGGGCGCCAGCATCAGGTGCGGCATCAGCGACGCCGTGAATGCGGACCAGCCGGTCATGGCATCTCCTGCAGGTCGCGCGCGCGGCTGCCGTCCACGTGGTCGGTGCCCGAGATGCCGCGGGAGGCGAGCAGCACCACCAAAAAGAGCGCCGTCATGGCGAAGCCGATGACGATGGCCGTCAGCACCAGCGCCTGCGGCATGGGGTCGGCGTAATGCAGCAGATCCTGCGGCACGCCGTCGATCAGCACCGGCTCCTTGTCGATGGCCAGGCCCAGCCGGCCCATGCTGAAGATGAACAGGTTGACCGCATACGACAGCAGCATCAGGCCCATGATGACCTGGAAGGTGCGCGGGCGCAGCAGCAGCCAGACGCCGGAGCCGGTGAGCACGCCGATGGCGATGGCAAGGACGATTTCCATCAGCGGGCTCCGTCGGGCAGGGGATGGGAAGGCGGCACGGGCGCATCGCCCACGGTGGCCGCGGCGGCTGCGACGGCGGCCTCGCGCTCGGCGCGTTCGTCGTCCATCAGCCGGGCGTGGTAGCGGTGGCCGCGCACCGACTGGTGGGCGATGCCGGTCAGCATGAGCAGCGTGGAGCCCACCACCAGCGCGAACACGCCGATGTCGAAGAACATGGCGCTGGCGACGTGGATCTCGCCGATCACGGGCAGCGTGAAATGCGCGGTGTGGCTGGTAAGGAACGGGTAGCCCAGCACGATCGCGGCCGCGCCGGTGGCCAGGGCGACCAAGAGGCCCGTGCCGATCCAGCGGCGCGGGTAGAGGGGCAGGTGGGCCTCCACCCATTCCGTGCCGGAGATGATGTATTGCAGCAGCAGCCCGACCGACATCACCAGGCCCGCGACGAAGCCGCCGCCCGGCTCGTTGTGGCCGCGCATGAAGAGGTAGAACGCCACCAGCGTCGCGAAGGGCAGCAGCAGCCGCACCAGCACGGCGGGCACCATGAGGTAGCCCACGGCGGTGTCGGGCGCGTTGCGTGGGTTCAGCAGGTCGGTCTGCAGGTCGGCCGGCAGGGCGCGCTGCTGCTCCGGCAGGTCCATGGTTTCGCGCGCGGGGCGGAAGCGCCGTAGCAGCGCATACACGGTGAGCGCCACGATGCCCAGCACCACGATCTCGCCGAAGGTGTCGAAGCCGCGGAAGTCCACCAGCACCACGTTGACCACGTTGGTGCCGCCGCCTTCGGTCAGCGCTCGCTCCAGGAAGAAGGTCGAGACGCTGTCGGCGAACGGCCGGCTCATCATGGCGTAGGCCAGCCAGGCCATGCCGCCCCCGGCCGCCACCGCGACGACCAGATCGCGCAGGCGCCGCGCCCGGGCGATGGCCAGGCTCACGCCGGTGCCGCGCAGGCTCTCGTCGCGCCGGGGCAGCCAGCGCAGGCCCAGCAGCACCAGCACGGTGGTGACGACCTCCACCACCAGCTGGGTCAGCGCCAGGTCGGGCGCGGAGAACCAGAGGAAGGTGATGCAGGTGCACAGGCCCGCCCCGCCCAGCAGCGTGAGCGCCGCCAGCCGGTGGTACTTGGCCTGCCACGCCGCCCCGACGGCGCAGGCGATGCCCAGCACCCAGAGCAGCACGAAGCTGGGCGAGAGCGGCAGCGTGCCGCGGTCGCCGAGCTGCAGGCCCTGCGTCCAGAGCGGCAGGCCGCCGGCCACCAGCGTGGCCAGCACCAGCCAGAGCATCTGCCACTGCAGTCGCTCGGTGGACAGCAGCGCGCGGCCGCTGCGGCCGGCACGCGTCAGCAGCACCATCACGCGCTGGAAGGCGCGCTGGCCGCTGATGCGGTACATGAGCGGCGGCGCGTCCACATGGCCGGCCTGCCGCTGCCAGCGCAGAAGGAGGTAGAGAGCGATGCCGCCCAGCATGGCGACGATGCTCATCACCAGGGGCGTGTTGAAGCCGTGCCAGACCGCGAGGCTGTACTCGGGCAGGGTGCCGCCGACCACCGGCGCCGCCGCAGCGGCGAGGAACCGGCCGACCGACCAGGCCGGCAGCATGCCGACCACCAGGCAGGCCAGCACCAGCAATTCGACCGGCACGCGCATCCAGTGCGGCGGCTCGTGCGGCTCGCGTGGCAGGTCGGTCGCGCGCGGGCCGAAGAACACATCGACGATGAAGCGCAGCGAATAGGCTACGCTGAACACGCCGGCGATGGTGGCGGCCACCGGCAGCGCCCAAGCGACCAGCGGCGTGGCGTTGATGTAGACCGTCTCGGCGAAGAACATCTCCTTGGAGAGGAAGCCATTGAGCAGCGGCACGCCCGCCATCGACGCGCTGGCCACCATCGCCAGCGTGGCGGTGACCGGCATCATGGTGCGCAGTCCCGAGAGGCGGCGGATGTCGCGGGTGCCGGATTCATGGTCCACGATGCCCGCCGCCATGAAGAGCGAGGCCTTGAACGTGGCGTGGTTCATGATGTGGAACACGGCGGCCACGGCGGCCAGCGGGCTGTTGAGGCCCAGCAGCAGCGTGATGAGCCCCAGGTGGGAGATGGTCGAATAGGCGAGCAGGCCTTTGAGGTCATGCTGGAACATGGCCGCGTAGCCGCCCACCAGCAGGGTGCACATGCCGGCTCCGCCCACCAGCCAGAACCACGCCTCGGTGTCGCCCATGACGGGCCAGAACCGCGCCAGCAGAAAGACGCCCGCTTTCACCATGGTGGCGGAATGCAGGTAGGCCGACACCGGCGTGGGCGCCGCCATGGCGTTGGGCAGCCAGAAGTGGAATGGGAACTGCGCACTCTTGGTGAAGGCGCCCAGCAGCACCAGCACCAGCGCGGTCAGGTAGAGCGGGTGGTCGCGCACCTGCTGGGCGGCCGCCAGCACGTGGTCCAGGTCGTAGCTGCCGACGATGTGGCCGATCACCAGCATGCCGGCCAGCATGCACAGCCCGCCCGTGCCTGTCACCGTGAGGGCCATGCGCGCGCCGCGCCGTGCATCCTGGCGGTGGTGCCAGTAGCCGATGAGCAGGAAGGAAAAGAGGCTGGTCAGTTCCCAGAAGAACGCCAGCTGGATGATGTTGCCCGACAGCACCACGCCGGTCATGGCGCCCATGAAGGCCAGGAAGAACGAGAAGAAGCGCGGCACCGGGTCTTCGGCGGACATGTAGTAGCGCGCATACAGCACCACCAGCGACCCGATGCCCAGCACCAGCATGCAGAACATCCACGCGAAGCCGTCCATGCGCACGACCAGGTTCAGCCCCAGCGATGGCAGCCAGGGGATCTCCTGGCGCAGCACGCCGCCCGCCGCCACTTCCGGAAAACACATCGCCACCTGCACCGTGCAGAACACGGCGATCACCCCGGCCAGGGTGGATTCGGTGTTGCGCGCGTTGGTGGGCAGCAGCGCCGCCAGCACGCTGCCGAGGAAGGGTAGAAGGATGAGAAGGACGAGGGGCATGCGCGAACCATTCTACGGGCGCCCCTCCCGCGCCGCTATGAAAACCCGAGCAGCAGACGGCGATTGGCTGCGCGCCCGCCGGCTTTATCGTGCGGGGCCCGGGGGCTGCGAACGGCCCCGCCCCCGGCCCGGGGCGAAGGTCAGCGCGATGTCGCGGCCGGCTTGAACGGGTCGCCGTTGACGGTCAGGCCCTCGGCGGAGAAGCGGGCGGCCGAGCCCGGGCCGATGCCCTTGACCCGCTCGACCAGGTCTTGCCAGTCCTTGAACGGAGCCTTTTTGCGCTCGGCCAGGATGCGGCCCGACATGGCCGGGCCGATGCCCTTGACGGCGTCGAGCTGCGCCTCGGTGGCGCGGTTGACATCCACCGCGGCGAGGGCCGCGGCGGCCCAGAGTGCGGCGGCGAGGGTGATGAGGGACTTGACCATGCGAGAGCTCCCTGTCTGGACGTGGTGCGCAGCGGCATGCTGCACCGACAGGTTAGGCGGGCCCCGCGTGTGTTGTCACGCGCCGCTGGCGCGCCGGCCCGGCCGGTTGACCTTGGTTGACAGCGCGAGGGGGGCGCCGGCGCGCCGGGGCCATTCACGCCGTCTCAGAAGGCTGTCACACCTGCTTAGAGCTCTTCGACGCGCCGCGCCGGATAGCTGTCCCACGTCTGGCAGCCCGGGCACTGCCAGAAATGCTGCCGGGCCTCGAATCCGCAGGCGGCGCAGCGGTAGCGCGTGAGCGGCTTCACGGCCACGTCCAGCGCGCGCTGGATCTGAGGGTGGAACTCTTCATGGGCGAGCGTCTCGGTCGCCAGCCACTTGGACGCCGCCACCAGCGACGGCTCCTTGTCCAGGTGGCGCACGTACCATTCGCGGCCCGGCCCGGGTGGAGCGTCCGGCGCCAGGTCGAGCGCCACGATGCCTTCCAGCAGATCCAGGGCGGGGAACTGCTCATAGTGCCGCAGCAGCAGGGCGCGCACCTCGGCCGAGCGGCCCGTGGCGGCGGCCAGCTCGACCAGCAGCGCGGCGGCCAGCGGCAGCGCCGCCGGCGCGTCCTGCGCCAGTTGCAGCAGCGCGGCCAGCGCGCCGGGCGCGTCGCCCTGGCGCTGCAGCAGCCGGGCCAGCTCGATGCGCGCCCGTGCGGCGCCCGGCGCGGCGTCGATCGCCGACTCCAGCAGGCGCTGCGCCGCCGCCAGATCGCCGTGGGCCGCCTGGGTGAGCGCCTGCTCGCAGAGGTAGTGGGCCTGCCGCGGGCTGAAATCGCCCTGGTTGGAGCCCTGCATCTTGCGGGCGATGGCAGCTGCCTGCGGCCAGTCGCGCGAGCGTTCGTAGATCGCCAGCAGCGCCAGGCGGGCCTGGTTCTCGAACGGCGTGCCTTCGAGCCGGCGCAGGGCGTCCTCTGCCCGGTCGAGCAGGCCGGCCTTGAGGAAGTCCAGCGCCAGGGCGTGCTGGGCCCGTTCGCGGTCGCTGCGGCTCAGGTCGCCGCGCGAGAGCAGGTGCTCGTGCACGCGCACGGCGCGGTTGTATTCCCCCCGGCGACGGAACAGGTTGCCCAGCGCGAAGTGCAGCTCCGAGGTGTCGGGGTCGTTCTGCACCGCTTCGATGAAGGCGTCGATGGCCTGGTCCTGCTGCTCGTTGAGCAGGTAGTTCAGGCCCTTGAAGTACGCCTTGGGCGCGCGGCGGTTTTCCTCGCGCAACTGGCGCAGGTCGAATCGCGAGGCGAGCCAGCCCAGGCCGAAGGCGAGCGGAAAGCCGAGCAGGATCCAGCTGAGATCAAATTCCATGGAAGGGCGATGGTGGCGTGGTGAGTTCCGCAGGCACCAGCGCGGCGGGAGCGGGGGGCGTGGTGGGCTGTGCGGGGTGGGCGGCCGCCGCCACGCCGGCCTTGCGGGCGGCGCTGCGGTGCTTCCACCAGCGCGGCACCATGCCCAGCACGCCGACGACCAGGCCCGCGGCGAAGGCCGTCAGCACGACCAGCACCATGGGCGCGCGCCACTGCGTGCCGAAGAAGAAATGCACAGTGGCGTCTTGCTGGTTGTTCAGCGCGAAAGCGAACAGGGTAAAAAAAATGGCTGCCTTGAGCAGCCACAGAAAATACTTCATGCGTCTCCCCGGTGGAGCGTCGATTCTAAGGTTGCACCGGATGCGACGCGGAGCCGGTCGCTCGGCGCATCGGCTGCCGCCGACGCGAGCAGGGCAGCGTGCCGGGTGCCGAGGTTAGGACCTGGGCGGGCGCATCGCCGCGCTGGCATGCCCGCTGCCCGCCATTCAGGCCGCTGGCGCCCAATTAATAAGGGCGTTCAGCTATCAAAAGAGTAGCGTCAGTCGCTCGACCCATCCTTCATCTGCGCCGTGCGCTGGTCCACCGCTTCGCGCAGGGCCTTGCCCGGCTTGAAGTGGGGAACGCGCTTTTCCGGAATGGCCACCGCTTCGCCGCTGCGCGGGTTGCGGCCCATGCGGGGCGGGCGCCGGTTGACCGAAAAGCTGCCGAAGCCGCGGATCTCGATCCGGTGGCCACGCACCAGTGCATCGCCCACCGCGTCCAGAATGGTCTTGACGGCCTGCTCGGCGTCGCGCTGGGTGAGCTGGCTGAATCGCGCGGCCAGGTCTTCGACGAGGTCTGATCGGGTCATGGAGGGCTTTGCAGGATCGGGATGTGTCATCGGAAAAGAAGGCGGGCGCTCGAAGCGCCCGCCGTTGTGACCTGCCGGAGCGAGCTCCGGCGGTGCGTTGCCGATCTGGCGATGGATGGCTTACTTGTCGGAGTTGTCCAGCTTGGCGCGCAGCAGGGCGCCCAGGCTGGTCGTGCCGGCGCTTTCGCGGCTCGATTGCTGCGACAGGCTGGCCATGGCGCCTTGCTCGTCGGCCATGTCCTTTTGCTTGATCGACAGCTGGATGTTGCGGGTCTTGCGATCCACGTTCACCACCACGGCCGTGACTTCGTCGCCTTCCTTCAGCACGTTGCGGGCATCTTCCACGCGATCGCGGGAGATTTCCGAAGCACGCAGGTAGCCCACGATGTCTTCGCCCAGGTCGATCTCGGCGCCACGGGCGTCCACGGTCTTGACCTTGCCGGTCACCGTCTGGCCCTTGTCGTTCACCGTCACGAAGGTGGTGAATGGGTCGCCGTCGAGCTGCTTGATGCCCAGGGAGATGCGTTCGCGGTCCACGTCCACGGCCAGCACGATGGCTTCGACTTCCTGGCCCTTCTTGTAGTTGCGAACGGCGGCTTCACCAGCCTCGTTCCACGACAGGTCGGACAGGTGCACCAAGCCGTCGATGCCGGCAGCCAGGCCCACGAACACGCCGAAGTCGGTGATCGACTTGATCGGGCCCTTGACGCGGTCGCCGCGCTTGGTGTTTTGCGCGAACTCTTGCCATGGGTTGGCCTTGCACTGCTTCATGCCCAGGCTGATGCGGCGCTTGTCTTCGTCGATCTCGAGGACCATGACTTCGACTTCGTCGCCCAGCGACACGAGCTTGGAAGGAGCGATGTTCTTGTTCGTCCAGTCCATTTCGGACACGTGGACCAGGCCTTCGATGCCGGGTTCCAGTTCCACGAACGCGCCGTAGTCGGCGATGTTCGTGACCTTGCCGAACAGGCGGGTGCCCGAAGGATAGCGGCGCGACACGCCCATCCATGGGTCGTCGCCCATCTGCTTCAGACCCAGCGACACACGGTTCTTCTCGGTGTCGAACTTCAGGATCTTGGCCATGATTTCCTGGCCAGCCGTCACCACTTCGGAGGGGTGACGCACGCGGCGCCATGCCATGTCGGTGATGTGCAGCAGGCCGTCGATGCCGCCCAGGTCCACGAACGCACCGTATTCGGTGATGTTCTTGACCACGCCTTGCACGATGGAGCCTTCCTTCAGGGTTTCCATCAGCTTGGCGCGCTCTTCGCCCATGGAGGCTTCCACCACGGCGCGGCGGCTCAGCACCACGTTGTTGCGCTTGCGGTCGAGCTTGATGACCTTGAATTCCAGGGTCTTGTTCTCGTAAGGCGTCAGGTCCTTGATCGGACGCGTGTCGATCAGCGAACCGGGCAGGAAGGCGCGGATGCCGTTGACCAGCACCGTCAGGCCGCCCTTGACCTTGCCGCTGGTCGTGCCGGTGACGAATTCGCCGGATTCCAGGGCCTTTTCCAGCGCCAGCCAGGAGGCCAGGCGCTTGGCGGTGTCACGCGACAGGATGGTGTCGCCGTAACCGTTTTCGATCGAGCCGATGGCCACGGAGACGAAGTCACCGACTTGCACTTCGACTTCGCCCTTGTCGTTCTTGAACTCTTCCAGGGGCACGTAGGCTTCGGACTTGAGGCCTGCGTTCACCACGACGAAGTTGTGCTCGACGCGCACGACTTCAGCGGTGATGACTTCGCCTGGGCGCATTTCGGTGCGCGTCAACGACTCTTCAAAAAGGGCGGCAAAAGATTCAGACATGTATTTCCTAGCGCCGCAAACAGGTTTCCGACAGCACCATTGCCGTCGTTTCTAGGACTGCCTGCGGAAGGTTGTGCGGCGGGGGCCGCGGTAGGGTTGCGAACCACGCGAGCCGGGCGCTGGAGGCGCGGCGGGGGCTCGGTGGGCCAGTGCGGGGCGGCTTTTCGCCCCGCGTTGCCGGCCGGTCACTGCGGGGCAGCGAAGGGCTGGCGTTCCTGCCACCAGGCAATGACCTGCTCGACGGCCTCGTCGATCGTGAGCAGGGAATTGTCCAGCACCAGGGCATCCTGCGCGGGCTTCAGTGGCGCGACGCTGCGGGAGCTGTCCCGGGCATCGCGCGCCTCCAAGTCGGCGCGAAGGTCGGCTATGTTAGCCGAAATTCCCTTTGAAATCAACTGTTTATGCCGGCGCTCCGCCCGGCAGGCGGCGCTGGCCGTGAGATACACCTTCAGGGGCGCGTTCGGGAAGATGACGGTGCCCATGTCGCGCCCGTCGGCCACCAGCCCCGGCAACTGCCGGAAGCTGTGTTGCAGCTCGACCAGCGCCTCGCGCACCTGCGGCAGGGCGGACACGCGCGAGGCGTTCATGCCGGCCTCCTCGGTGCGGATGGCCTCGGTCACGTCGTCGCCGCCCAGCCACACGTGGCCGGCGTCGAAGCGCACCGGCAGCGCCCGGGCCAGCGCGGCGATGCGGGGCTCGTGCTCCGCGTCGATGCGCAGCCCGGCCTGCACCGCGGCCAGCGCCGCGATGCGGTACATGGCACCGGAGTCGAGGAAGCGGTAGCCCAGCCGCTGGGCTACGGCGGCGGCGACGGTGCCCTTGCCCGAGGCGGTGGGGCCGTCGATGCAGATCACCGGAATGCTGTCGACGGGCGCGTGGGCCACCGAGAAGAGCGCCTCGAAGTAATCCGGGAAGGTCTTGGCCACGCACTGGGGATCGAGGATGCGCACCGGCAGCCCGGCCGGGTTGAACGCCGCGAGCGAAAAGCACATGGCGACCCGGTGGTCGTCGTAGGTGTGGATGCTGGCAGCGCGCCAGTCGCCGGGGTGCGCGGGCGGGGTGACGCGGATGAAGTCGGCGCCTTCTTCCACCGTGGCGCCCAGCTTGCGCAGCTCGGCGGCCATGGCGGCGATGCGGTCGGTCTCCTTCACGCGCCAGCTGGCGATGTTGCGCAGCGTGGTGGTGCCGTGGGCATACAGGGCCATCACGGCCAGCGTCATCGCGGCATCGGGAATGTGGTTGCAGTCCAGGTCGATGGCCTTGAGGGGCCAGGCGCCGCGCCGGATGGTGAGCCAGTTCGGGCCGCTTTCCACCTGCGCGCCCATGGCCTGCGCGGCTTCGATGAAACGGATGTCGCCCTGGATCGAATCCTGCCCCACGCCCAGCACCTTGACGCCATCCGTGCCTTCGGCGCCCATCGCAAGGGCGCCCAGTGCTATGAAATAGCTAGCAGAAGAGGCATCCGCCTCGACATGGATGCTGCCGGGCGAGCGGTACCGGCTGCCGGCCGGGATGGTGAAGCGCTGCCACGCATCGTGGCGCACGTCGATGCCGAAGCGCGCCAGCAGCTCCAGCGTGATGTGGATGTAGGGGCGCGAGATCAGCTCGCCCACCACGTCGATGACCACGTCCTGCGTGCGCGCCACCAGCGGCAGCGCCATCAGGAGGGCGGTGAGGAACTGGCTGGAGACGTCTCCGCGCACGCGGATCGGCTCGCTCAGCGAGAGCGGCGGCACGCCGCCCTGGTGGGCGATGCGCAGCGGCGGGAAGCCGTCGTTGCCCAGGTAGTCGATGCGGCAGCCGAGCTGGCGCAGGGCGGCGACCAGGTCGCCGATCGGTCGCTCGTGCATGCGGGGCACGCCCGACAGCTCGAACTCGCCGCCCAGCAAGGCCAGCGCGGCGGTCAGCGGCCGCATGGCCGTGCCGGCGTTGCCCAGGAAGAGCCGGGCGGGCGACTGCGCCGCGCGCTCGCCCAGGCCCGTGATGCGCACGGTGCTGCCCGACGGCTCCACGGTGCAGCCGATCTGCCGGAGGGCGTCCAGCATCACGCGCGTGTCGTCCGAGGCGAGCAGGTCGTGGACCACGGTGGTGCCGTGGCTCAGCGCCGCCAGCAGCAGCACGCGGTTGGAGATGCTCTTGGAGCCGGGCAACTGCACGCTGCCGCCGGCCGAGGCCAGCGGCGGGAGATCGAGGAAGGCGGTGGTGTACATCAGGTGCCGGTCTTGTTCGTTCTTTGCGCGCCCATGCGCCAGTGCGTGCGCGTGGCGCTCGCCAGCGTGATCAGGTCCTCGACCGCCTGGCTGTCGCCCTGCTGCATGGCCTGCTCGAAGTCGCCGAGCGCCTGCTGGAAGAGGCGGGCCTGCAGCAGCAGCTCTTCGCGGTTGGCGAGCAGGATGTCGCGCCACATCTTGGGGTCGCTGGCGGCGATGCGCGTGAAATCGCGGAAGCCCGGCCCGCCGAGCGACAGGAAGGTGTCGCCTTCGGTCTGCGCGGTGATGCTGTTCATCATGGCGAAGGCCAGCATGTGGGGCAGGTGGCTCACGGCGGCGAAGGCGGCGTCGTGCGATTCGGGCGACATGCTCTGCACGCGGCAGCCCAGCGCCGTCCAGAGCGCCTCCGCGCGCTGCAGGTGGGCGGTGAGGGTGCGCTCCGTGGGCGTCAGGATGACCTGCCGTCCGCTGTAGAGCTCGGCCTCCGCATGTTCGACGCCAGAGACCTCGCGGCCGGTGATGGGGTGTGCGGGCACGAATGAGCCGACCTGGTCGCGCAGCGCCTGGCGAGCCGCCTGTACCACGTCCGCCTTGGTGGAGCCCACGTCCATGATGAGCATCTGCGGCGTGACCAGGTGCTTGATGGCTTTGAGGGTGGCCTCGGTGGCGGCCACCGGCACCGCCAGCAGCACGATGTCGGCGCCGGCCACCGCCAGCAGCGCGGAGGGCGCCTCGACGTCGATCACGCCGAGCTGCCGGGCGCGGTCGGTGGTGGAAGGCGACTTGCTGTAGCCGACCACGCGCTTGACCAGGCCCGCCTGCTTCATCGCCAGCGCGAACGAGCCGCCCATGAGTCCGCAGCCGATCAGGCCGAGTTGCTCAAACATGCCGGCCCTCCCCGGTGGAGCCGTCCACCGCTCGCGCGGGCCTGCTGGGTACGCCGCTGCGCTGGCGGCCGCCGACGTGCGCGCTCATGGCGCGACCGGGTAGGAACCCAGTACCTTGTAGAACGCGCACAGGCTGCGCAGCTCTTCCAGCGCGCGCGCCACGTGCGGCTGGCTGGGGTGGCCGTCCAGGTCGATGTAGAAGTAGTACTCCCACTGGCCCGTGCGGGCCGGACGCGATTCGAAACGCGTCATCGACACGCCGTGCTTCTTGAGCGGCACCAGCAGGTCGTGCACCGCGCCGGGCTGGTTGGGCACGGAGATGACCAGGCTGGTGCAATCCTTGCCCGACGCGGGCGGTGTCGCCAGCGTGTGCGGCAGGCAGATCACGGCAAAGCGGGTGCGGTTGTAGGCGTCGTCCTGGATCGCGTGGGACACGATGTGCAGGCCGAACTGCGATGCGGCGCGTTCGCTGGCGATGCCGGCCCAGGCCGGGTTGGTGGCGGCGAGCCGCGCGCCTTCGGCATTGCTGGAGACCGGCCGGCGTTCCACGTGCGGCAGGTGCTTGGCGAGCCAGCTCTGGCACTGTGCCAGCGCCTGCGGGTGTGCCAGCACCGCTTCGATGCCTTCCAGGCTGTTGGACTGCCGCAGCAGGTTGTGCCGCACCAGCAGGCTGACCTCGCCCACCACATGGCAGGGCGTGTGCAGGAAGAGGTCGAGCGAGCGGGTGACCACGCCCTCGACCGAATTCTCGACGCCCACCACGCCGTACTGCGCGCTGCCTGCGGCCGTGGCGTGGAACACCTCGTCGAAATTGGCGCAGTACATCAGGTCGGCCGCGCCGCCGAAGAATTCCACGGCCGCCTGTTCGCAGAAGGTGCCGGCCGGGCCCAGCACGGCCACGCGCTGCGGGGCTTCCAGCGCCAGGCAGGCGGACATGATCTCGCGCCAGATGGCGGCCACGTGCGGCCCTTTGAGCGGGCCGGGGTTGGCGGTCTGGATCTTGTCGATGACCTGCGCCACGCGGTCCGGCCGGAAGAAGGGCGTGCCCTCCCGTTTCTTGACCTCGCCCACGCGCTCGGCGACCAGCGCGCGCTGGTTGAGCAGGGTGAGCAGCTGCTGATCGATGTTGTCGATCTGCACGCGCAGGCTGGCGAGATCGGGGGAGGCTTGCGGAGTGGACATCGGGTGCTGTCTGGTGGGGGGAGGGCGGGGGCGAGGGGGCGCGGCGGGTGCCTTTTTAACGCTTTCTCAGGCCTGCTTTCGCTCGAAGTCCTGCATGTACGCCACCAGCGCCTCGACGCCTTCGATGGGCATGGCGTTGTAGAGGCTGGCGCGCATGCCGCCGACCGACTTGTGGCCCTTGAGCTGCAGCAGGCCGCGTTCCTTGGCGCCGGCGAGGAACGCCTCGTTGCGCGATTCGTCGCGCAGCAGGAACGGGATGTTCATGCGCGAGCGCGCGGTTGGCGCGACCTTGTTGAAGTAGAGCTGCGACTGGTCGATGTAGTCGTAGAGCCGCGCCGCCTTGGCGATGTTGCGCCGCTCCATCGCGGCGATGCCGGTGGCGTCGCCCTCGGTCTGGCGCTTGAGCCACTGGAAGGTCAGGCCCGCGATGTAGATGCTCCAGGTCGGCGGCGTGTTGTACATGGACTGGTTGTCGGCCACCACCTTGTAGTCGAAGGCGCTCGGGCAGATCGGCAGGGCGTGGCCCAGCAGGTCTTCCCGCACGACGACCAGGGTGAGGCCGGCGGGGCCCAGGTTCTTCTGCGCGCCGCCGAAGGCCAGGCCGACACGCGACCAGTCCACCGGGCGCGACGCCACATGCGAAGAGAAGTCGATGACGAGCGGGGCGTCGCTGCCCAGCGCCTTCAGGTCGGGCAACTGCTGGAATTCGACGCCGTGGATGGTTTCGTTGCTGCACAGGTGCACGTAGCTCGCGCCCCGGCTCAGCTGCCAGGTGGCCGGGTCGGGCACGGTGGTGAAGCCGCTTTCCTCGCCGGACGCGACGACCCGCACTTCGGAGGCGTAGCGCTTCGCTTCCTTCTGCGACTTCTGGCTCCAGCTGCCGGTCACGACGACATCGACCGTGGCCGCGCGGGACAGGTTCAGGGGCACGATGGCGTTCTCGGCCAGGCCGCCGCCCTGCATGAACAGGATCTTGAATTCGGGCGGCACCGCCAGCAGCTCGCGCAGGTCGGCTTCGGCCTGTTCGTAGATGGCGATGAATTCCTTGCCGCGGTGGCTCATCTCCATCACGCCCATGCCGCTGCCGTGCCAGTCCAGCATCTCCCCGGCTGCCTGCTGCAGCACCTCGGCGGGAATGGCGGCGGGGCCGGCGGAGAAGTTGTAGGGACGGTTCATGGCAGGAATTCAGTGTCAAAAATGCTGCCAGCGCTTGATGTACAAGCGCTGGCAGCTATTGATTCAATAGCATCGACGTCCCGGCGCGCCGGGCGCGGATGCGGCGGGTTCAGGCGTCGCCGGCGGGCGGCGGCGTGTCGGCCCCCGTGTCGCCGGAGCCTTCGGGCGGAAGGTCGCCGTCCGGCACGTTGGCATCGTTCTCGACGATGCGCTGCAGGCCGCTCAGCTTCGCGCCTTCGTCCAAGGCGATCAGGGTCACGCCCTGCGTGGCGCGGCCCAGCTCTCGGATCTCGGACACGCGGGTGCGCACCAGCACGCCCTTGTCGGTGATGAGCATGATCTCGTCGTCGGCATGCACCAGCGTGGCGGCCACGACCTTGCCGTTGCGCTCGCTCTGCTGGATGGCGATCATGCCCTTGGTGCCGCGGCCGTGGCGGGTGTATTCGACGATGCCGGTGCGCTTGCCGTAGCCGTTCTCCGTCGCGGTGAGCACGCTCTGAGTCTCGTTCTCGGCCACCAGCATGGCGATCACGCTCTGGCCGTCTTCCAGCATCATGCCGCGCACGCCGCGCGCCGCGCGGCCCAGCGGGCGCACGTCGTTCTCGTCGAAGCGCACGGCCTTGCCGCCGTCGGAAAACAGCATCACGTCGTGCTTGCCGTCGGTCAGCGCCGCGCCGATGAGGTAGTCGCCGTCGTCCAGGTTCACGGCGATGATGCCGCCCTTGCGCGGGTTGCTGAATTCGTCCAGCGCGGTCTTCTTCACCGTGCCCATGCTGGTCGCCATGAACACGTAGCGGTCGGCCGGGAAGGTGCGCATGTCGCCCGTGAGCGGCAGCACCACGTTGATCTTCTCGCCTTCCTGCAGCGGGAACATGTTCACGATGGGTCGGCCGCGCGAGCCGCGCGAGCCGGCCGGCACTTCCCACACCTTCAGCCAGTAGAGGCGCCCGCGGTTGGAGAAGCACAGGATGTAGTCGTGCGTGTTGGCGATGAAGAGCTGGTCGATCCAGTCGTCTTCCTTGGTCGCCGTGGCCTGCTTGCCGCGCCCGCCGCGTTTCTGGGCACGGTATTCGGACAGCGGCTGGCTCTTGATGTAGCCGGTGTGCGAGAGCGTCACCACCATGTCGGTGGGCGTGATGAGGTCTTCGGTGGAGAGGTCCTGCGCGCTGTACTCGACCACGCTGCGGCGGGCGCCCAGCTTGGACTGGCCGAACTCCTGCTTGATGTGGCCCAGCTCCTCGCCGATGATGACCGAGACGCGTTCGGGCTTGGCCAGGATGTCCAGCAGGTCTTCGATGACCGACATCACTTCCTTGTACTCGGCCACGATCTTGTCCTGCTCCAGCCCGGTCAGGCGCTGCAGGCGCATCTGCAGGATTTCCTGGGCCTGGGTGTCCGACAGGCGGTAGAGACCGTCCTGGCCCATGCCGAATTCGCGCTCCAGCCCCTCGGGGCGGTAGTCGTCCGCATTGACCACGCCGCCGTCTTCCCGCGTGCGAGTGAGCATCTCGCGCACCAGCTTGCTGTCCCAGGCGCGCGTCATCAGCTCGGCCTTGGCCACCGGCGGCGTGGGCGACTCGCGGATGATGCGGATGAATTCGTCGATGTTGGCCAGCGCCACCGCCAGGCCTTCGAGCACGTGGCCGCGGTCGCGCGCCTTGCGCAGCTCGAACACCGTGCGGCGCGTCACCACTTCGCGGCGGTGCTGCAGGAAGACGACGATCAGGTCCTTCAGGTTGCAAAGGCGCGGCTGGCCGTTGACCAGCGCCACCATGTTCATGCCGAAGGTGTCCTGCAGCTGCGTCTGCTTGTACAGGTTGTTCAGCACGACCTCGGGCACCTCGCCGCGCTTGAGCTCGATCACCAGGCGCATGCCCGACTTGTCGGATTCGTCCTGGATGTGGCTGATGCCTTCGATCTTCTTTTCGTGCACCAGCTCGGCCATGCGCTCCTGCAGCGTCTTCTTGTTGACCTGGTAGGGCAGCTCGTCGACGATGATCGCCTGGCGCTGGCCGCGGTCGATGTCCTCGAAATGGCAGCGGGCGCGCATGATGACCTTGCCCCGCCCGGTGCGGTAACCGTCCTTCACGCCATTGATGCCGTAGATGATCCCGGCCGTCGGGAAGTCGGGCGCCGGGATGATCTCCATCAGCTCGTCGATGGTGGCCTCGGGGTTGCGCAGCATGTGCAGACAGGCATCCACCACCTCGTTCAGGTTGTGCGGCGGAATGTTGGTGGCCATGCCCACCGCGATGCCGGCCGAGCCGTTGACCAGCAGGTTGGGCAGCTTGCTCGGCAGCACCAGCGGCTCTTTCTCGCTGCCGTCGTAGTTGGGGCCGAAATCGACGGTTTCCTTGTCGATGTCGCCCAGCATCTCGTGGGCGATCTTCGCCAGGCGGATTTCGGTGTACCGCATGGCCGCCGCATTGTCGCCATCGACCGAGCCGAAGTTGCCCTGGCCGTCCACCAGCATGTGACGCAGGGAGAAGTCCTGCGCCATGCGCACGATGGTGTCGTACACCGCGCTGTCGCCGTGCGGGTGGTACTTGCCGATCACGTCGCCCACGATACGGGCGGACTTCTTGTAGGGACGGTTCCAGTCGTTGTTCAGCTCGTGCATCGCGAACAGCACGCGCCGGTGCACGGGCTTCAACCCATCGCGCGCATCGGGCAGCGCACGCCCCACGATCACGCTCATCGCATAGTCGAGGTAACTGCGGCGCATTTCCTCTTCTAGGCTGATTGGCAGGGTTTCTTTGGCGAACTGGGTCATGGCAAGTGGGGGCGACGGGGAGGCGACAGGGACGATTCATTTTAGTTCCAAGACTGTGTCGCAGGTTTGCAACATAACGGCGCCCTCGCGCTTCTGTCCTACGGTGCGCACCCCGCCAAAACCATCTTTGGCTTGTTACGTATGGCACAATCAAATCAACGTTTTTAGTGATGGTCACTGACGACGTCCCTGATTCGCAGCGCGGCTGCGGCTTTTTCCCCAAGAGGAGAACCATGAAGAAACTGAACAAAGTGGCGATGTTGTTGGCCTCTGCCGTAATCGCGACGTCGGCTGGCGCCCAGGTCAAGGCAGCTGATGGCGGCAAGGTCATCGACAACTGGCAAAACGGCACCGGCGAGTTGGTCTGGAAGAACGGCACCAACGAACTGTGCTGGCGCGACGCCAACTGGACCCCCGCCACGGCCGCTGTCGGCTGCGATGGTGCTCTGGTTGTTCAGGCTGCTGCTCCCGCTCCGGCTGCTGCTCCCGCTCCTGCCGCTGCTCCCGCACCGGCTCCAGCACCCGCTCCTGCAGTGGCTTCGAAGGTCACCTACGCAGCTGACGCCTTCTTCGACTTCGACAAGTCCGTGCTGAAGCCAGAAGGCAAGGCCAAGCTGGACGACCTGGTCTCCAAGGTCAAGGGCATCAACCTGGAAGTCATCATCGCCGTGGGTCACACCGACTCCATCGGTACCGATGCCTACAACCAGAAGCTGTCGGTCCGCCGTTCCGAAGCCGTGAAGGCGTACCTGGTGTCCAAGGGCATCGAACGCAACCGCGTCTACACCGAAGGCAAGGGCGAGAAGCAACCTATCGCCGACAACAAGACGAAGGAAGGCCGCGCCAAGAACCGTCGCGTTGAAATCGAAGTGGTCGGCACCCGCGCCTCCAACTGATCGATCTTCGACCGATCCCAAAAAGAGCCCCGGAAACGGGGCTTTTTTTATGTCCGGCTTTTCCTTGGTGGGACAATCCAGGCCATGAGTGAACACGTCAATGCCGACCCGGCCGAACTGGCCAAGTTTTCCGAATTGGCTCACCGTTGGTGGGATGTAGAGAGTGAGTTTAAACCGCTCCACCAGATCAACCCTCTGCGGCTGGACTGGATCGATCAGCTGGCGGGGTTGAAGGGGCTAGACGTGCTGGACGTAGGCTGCGGCGGAGGAATCCTGGCGGATTCCATGGCCCGCCGCGGGGCCGAGGTGATGGGCATCGACTTGTCCACCAAGGCTTTGAGGGTCGCCCAATTGCACGCACTGGAGGCGGAGACGCCGCGCGTCCAGTACCGGGAAATCGCCGTGGAAGCCCTCGCTGCCGAGCGACCGGGCTCTTTCGATGTGGTGACCTGCATGGAAATGCTGGAACACGTTCCACAGCCAGAATCGGTAGTGAAAGCTTGTTCACAATTAGTGAAACCCGGTGGCTGGGTTTTCTTTTCCACCATTAATCGTAACGCCAAGGCTTTTCTCCTGGCCATTGTCGGTGCCGAGTATGTGTTGAAAATGCTGCCGCGTGGCACCCACGAATTTGCGAAGTTTCTCAAGCCCAATGAATTGGCCCATGCCTGCCGCCAGGCCGGACTGGAAGTGACGCAGACCCGGGGGTTGGAGCACAACCCCCTGACCGGCCGCTATTGGCTGAGCGCCGATACCAGCGTGAATTACCTGTTCGCCACCCGGCGCCTCGCAGAGTGAACTCTTCTCCATCCTTCGCACACTGCCAGGCGGTGCTGTTCGACCTCGACGGCACGCTGGTGGACAGCGCGCCCGACCTGGGTGCCGCGGCCGACCAATTGCGGGTCGACCGGGGCCTGCCGTCCCTGCCGCTTGCGGACTACCGGCCCATGGCGGGCGCTGGAGCCAGAGGCATGCTGTCCGTCGCCTTCGGTATCACGCCTGACCATCCCGACTTCGCCGCGATGCGGGAGGAGTTCTTCGTCCGATACGAAAGCCGGCTGCTGCATGGCACCCATGCCTTCGACGGCGTGCCCGAACTCATCGCTGCGCTGCAGCGGCGCGGCCTGCCCTGGGGCGTGGTGACCAACAAGGCGGCGCGATTCACCGAGCCTCTGGTGCGGGCCATGCCCCTCTTCGCCTCGGCCAAGGCGGTGGTGAGCGGCGACACCACGCCGTTTTCCAAACCACATCCCGAACCGCTCTTCGAAGCGGCGCGGCGGCTGGGGGTCGCGCCACAGTCCTGCGTCTATGTCGGTGACGACGAGCGGGACATCGTGGCGGGCCTTGCTGCCGGCATGAAGACCGTCGCTGCGACGTACGGGTACCTGGGCGCCTTGCCCCTGGAGTCGTGGCGCGCCGACGCGGCGATTAAATCTCCGCTGGAGCTCTTGAAAGTGCTGGGACTGGACTAAGATAGGAAGCCTGGGGCTGCCCTGGTTTCGACGTGGGTTCGGAATCGGTGTGGTGCATGTCGAGCTTGATTGGCGCTCGTAAATCTGCATTCGACAAACTAACTGCAAACGACGAACGTTTCGCACTCGCTGCTTAATTGCCAGTGAGCCTTGCAACAGTTGGCCGATGGGCTGGGCAAGGGGGTTCTGAGCAATCAGGGCCTCCCGGCTGCAAGGATAATTACATGGGCTGGCCTCGATCCGGGTACCTTGGGTCGAGGTAAGAAAATAGGGTGCTGGCCGCCGTTGTAGCGTGCGACTGCGCGACAACGGTAGCGAGATCCAAAACAGACCGCTAAACATGTAGATCTGCCCGATGAAGGCTTGCGGACGCGGGTTCAATTCCCGCCAGCTCCACCACCTCAGCCAACGCCTGCCAATGACAACCGTCGTTGGCAGGCGTTTTCTTTTGCCACGTTGTTGGCGTGTTTTGGCGTGCGGCTCACACCAAATTCACACCGCAATTCACACGGGTCAGGACACGCCCTCCAGGATCGCCTTCGGCTTCTGGTAGTCCTCGCGGATGAACTTGCCGTAGGTACGGAACACGATCTCCACGTCCTCGTGCCCCAACTGCTGGGCCACGTACCAGGGGTTCGCACCGGCCGTCAGCAGCGCTGACGCGAAGGTGTGCCTGACCTGATACGGGTTACGGTAGGGCAGGCCGGCCCGGGCCATCAAGGGCATCCACAAAGTTTTCCGGATCTGGGCGTCCGTCTCCCATGGCTGCGCGTTGCGAGGATTCAGCCACACCCTGCTGTTTTGTCCAGCGGAAAGAAGACGCTGCTCTCTCAGCGCGGCCAGCGCATCGGAGTTCAGATCGACATCCCGGATACCCGCAGCGGTTTTCGGGGCTTTGACGACACCCACCACTTGGTTCAGCTCGATCCTGGCGACGCGCTTTTCCAAGTCGACCCGCTGCCAGTCCAGCGCCTGCAGTTCCCCTGGCCGAAGACCTGTGGAGAACCAGAACTGCAGCATCGGCCGTTCGTCCGCACGAGAGGCGCCGAGCAGCACTGCTCGCTCTTCAGCAGTGAACGGCTGAATGACGTAGTCGCTGGCCTTGGCGGTCTGGCGGATGAGCTTCGCCAGCGCAATCCGTTCGAACGGGTTGAAGTCGATTTTCCCGTCGTTGAGAGCATCTTCGAGCACGCTCCGCAGAGGGATCAGGGTGTTGCGGATCGCCTTGCTGGTGCAGTCCATATCGGCAATCCACTCTCGCAGGTCGCTGGGGGTCACCTCTCGAACTCTCCGGCCGTGCCACTGGCGCATCCGTTCGCCGTTGATCGCCTTGGCATAGCCGCGGAATGTGGCAGGTGACATCTGCCCGTTCTCAACCTGCCGGCGGTAGGTTTCCAGCTGGTCGGCCAGCAGTCCCTCCATCAGCTCGGCGCCAGGCGCGGCCTGCTTCGCTTTCGGGCTGTCCGGGAAGTAGTCGCCGTAGACGAACGTTCCGTCGTCGATCTTCCGCTTGATCTCCGCCCGCAGGTTCGCCGCGTACTGGATCGAGCCCTTGGTGATCGGCCCTTCGGGCAGCAGCTCCCGGCACTGGCCGTTCCAACTGAAGGCCAGTTGGAGACGACTGCCCCGGATCGTCACGCCCGGCGGGAGGCTCAATGCTTCTGGTTTTCGACCCATCGGTTGTATTCCTCGACGTTGACGTAGAGCCGCTTCTTGCTGGCCAGCTTGGTGTGTTTGCCGTCCAGCCAGATCCCTCGCTTGCGGCGAGTGTGGACCATCTGCGACGTTTCGCCGGTGCGGCGGCAGTGCTCCGCCAGCAGCACCCAGCGGTAGTCGCCTTCGTTAGGCGAGGCGCTGGCGGTGCCGCCCCCAGCGGCGGACGCGGGCATTGTGCGTTGGGTTGTCATGGACTTCTCCTTGGCCGTTCACGGGCAAAAGAAAGCCCGCTCAAGGCGGGCTGGAGGTTTTGTGAAGGGGGGGCGCGGCGGGCGCGCGCGGCGTGGTCAGGCTGACGGTGAGTCAGAGTCGGCAGACAGATGCATCATCGCGTGCTGCAGCAGCATCTCGGCGTTGTAGTCTCTGCTGGCAATGCGGGCGCGGATCTCGGCCACGATGTATGGCTGCGGGATGTGGCCGGCGGGCGCCTGAACTACGTGCGCTGAGCCGAGAGCCGCGCACACCTTACATGCGGAATCCCTGGCGTCATGCCCTGTCTGCTGGTCTGGGCAAAGTCCTGCGTAGTTGTGGGCTATCCGGCCCTCAGCCTGCGCTTGTAGGATGTCGTTTGCCATCGTCGGGCAGATCAGGGCCTCCAGAGCTTCCCGGTGGTACGCGCCGACCCAGCCGGCGGGCGTCTCGACTTGCCAACGCACGACGGACATTGCCCCGCCTTCCGCGTTGTCGACCCGGGTGATCTGGAGCGCCGAACCTTCGGAGCTGGGTTGCTGACCTTCGGAGCTGACCTCCGGAGGTTCGGCTGGGGCTGCTGCACAGAAAGCGACTGCGTAGGCATGCATGCTCGCAAAGTCGTACAGCGGGCCATGTTTTGGGTGGACGTAAAGCGCCTTCGGCACGGTGGCGGGCTGGGTGGGGGTAGTGGTCATTAAATTTCTTTCAGCGCCTCGTCGCGGGCGCGGTTGATTTTGGCCATCCGCTCGGCGTCACCGCCGCGGTCGGGGTGGTTGGCGGATGCAAGGACCCGGTAGCGATCGGCCAGCGCCTGCGCGGTCACGCGCGCGTCGGGCTTGAAGCCCAGCACGTCGCGCCAGTGCCGGGCCACCCCGGCGACGATGGGTGCCGGCAGGGCTGAGAAGCCGGTGAAGGCCCGCTCCAGCACCACGGCGCCGCCGTGACGATCAATCGCGCGCATGGCTTCCACAGTAGCGGCGAGAGCCGCGATGTTCTGCTCCACCTTCGTATACCGGTCGATCGCCATGCTGCGCGGGTGGCCGTTGAATGGATCGGTCCAGTAGACAGCCGCGCCCGGGTCGCGCGGGGCGGCCTGGCCGGAGCGTGGCAGGCCGTCCTGGCGCAGCACCAGGTTGGTGGACAGCACAATGGAGCGCTCCGCGGCGCCCATGCGCTCCAGCTCTGCGAGCAACCGGCCGGTGGCCTCGGCGATGGTGACGTTCTCCTTCTGGGTCAAGCCGTACCGGCTTTCCTTCCGGGAGCCGAAGGCGCCTTGCGTGCGGGATGCGTCGAGCGTGCGTTTCCAGCCCGCCGGCCATGAGAGTGGGTATGCGGTGATGGCCATGCGACCTCCAGATGGTTTGTGCCCCGGGTGGGGCGGGGGGGGGGGGCAGGCAGGGAAGAGATCGAGTTGCTCGGTCTCGTACAGCTCGCACGATTCGGAGCAACCGCCATCGGTAATCGGGGGGCGGTAAGCTGGACCCGCTGCCTCGAACTCGGCGACCAGATCCGGTGCGCTGCAGTAGCCGCGGTACATCTTTCGGGGGCCGAGCACGTTGTTGGGCCCGACGTTGCGGTAGAGCTGATGCAGGCGCACAGGCAGGGCGAAGTTTCTCGGGTCCTCGCGGTACAGACGCAGCAGCTTGGCGTCTGACTTTTTGTAGCAGCCGAAGCAGTTGCCTTGGTGCTCTGGGATGCGAAGATTCCAGGGAAATGCCTCAAAGAAGTCCAGAACGTCTTGCTTGTCGACCGGCGCAGCATCTACCAGCGGATAGATGATTCGCTCGCGTTCGGCCACTTCTCGGCGCACGCGCCGCGGCTCGTCGGCTCGGATTCCGATGGCGGTTTTCGTAGGTGCCAGGCGCCCAGCCGATGGACCGTGCGTATGAGTCCATCACGTTAGTCTTGAGCTCACGGGTGCACAGCTTGAAGACCTGATTAGGTAGGCCGTACTTAGCCACCACGGCCTCAAACACCTCTCCGTTGCGAGCTGCCGTTTCGTAGCTCACAACACGGTGCGTGCAGGACTTTCGCCCTGGGTGCACCACGGCCTCAAGCCAGACAAGATTCAGTCCGAGCCAGCGGTCTACGGCATCAGCGAACCGCAGCGTGTCACGGTGTTCCCAGGACGTGTTGGCGAAGGTGTAGACGATCTCGTGCGTATCGCGTAAGCGTGGCGCCAAGGCCCCTCTTGACCCCGGCCGTTCGGCGCAAGCTCAGATGTCGAGCACGCGGCGCAGCAGCGCGAAGCCCACTCGCCACGAGTTGCCGTTACCGGCATCGACGGTTGCAGTGCGCTCGTTGATCCGCACAACCGTGCCGACCACCGTCTGCAGGTATTTGTCCTCGAAGGCCACCTTGTCGCCGCGCTGGAAGTCCTCTCGTGTAGGCTTTGGCGCACTCGGCTCGGGCTGTGCCGCTGCGCCTTGCTGCGTTCGGCCGGCGTCGGTGGGCTGTGGCTCGATGGCGGTATAGGGCAGCTTCCATTCGCGCCTCTCGCGCAGGTCCTGCAGCACGACCTGCGTGTCCTTCATGGCCAGCACCTTGCCCTCGCGCAGGCTGCCATCGCGCCAGTCCAGGAAGCGCACTGTCTGGCCCAGGTGCAGGTTCACCCGCACGGCAATGATGCGACGTGGATCGGCCAGCAGCCGCTCGATGACGGTGCTCAGCTCGAACAGCTGCAGGCTGCTGGCGTTGTTCAGCAGTTCCAGCAGGCGCGGATCGACGCCTCGGCTCATGCGGCGCGTCGCTGTTCGTCGCCCACCGCCTCGCGCGTGCCGATGTTCCACGGCAGCAGTTCCTCGATCCGGCAGATCGGGTGATCGGCAATGCGCCCCAGCACCTCGCGCAGGTAAGCCTCGGGATCGAGCCCGTTGAGCTTGGCCGTCTGCACCAGGCTGTAGATCGCGGCGGCCCGCTCGCCGCCTGCATCCGAGCCCATGAACAAGTAGTTGCCCCGGCCCAGCGCTATCCCGCGCAGGGCACGTTCGGCTGCGTTGTTGTCCATCTCGATGCGTCCGTCATCGCGGTAGCGCGTCAGTGCCTGCCAGCGCGTGAGGGTGTAGCCGATGGCGCGTGCCAGATCGGACTTGGCCGACACGCGCCCCACCAGGCTGCTCAGCCAAGCGTGCAGCTCGTCGAGCAGCGGTCCAGCGCGGGCCTGGCGGTGGGCTCGGCGCACATCCGGTGGCTGGCCACGGACCTGCTTCTCCACGGCGTACAGAGCCGCGATGCGTTGCAGCGCCTGGGCGGCGATGGAGTCCTCGGCCTTGCCGGTGCTCAGGTACAGGTCCCACCACGGACGGCGCGCATGGGCCCAGCAGGCGGCCTCTGTGACCAGCCCGCTGTCGTACAGCTTGCCCCAGCCGCCGTAGGCATCGGCCTGCAGCACGCCATGGAAGTGGCGCAGATGGCGCTGTGGATGCTCGCCCTTGCGGTCCGGCGTGTACTGGTACCAGGCCGCCGGCGGCTCCGTGGCGCCGGCGGGCCGGTCGTCGCGTACATAGACCCACAGACGCGCGGTGCGCGTCTTGCCCTGGCCTGGTGCCAGCACCGGCACGGGCGTGTCGTCGGCATGCAGCTTGGCCGCGGCCAGTGTGTAGCGGCCCAGCGCGGCCACCAGCGGCGCGAGCAGCCGCTCACTGTGATCGACCCAGCCAGCCATGGGGGAACGGTCGAGCTGAACGCCGCTGCGCGCGTAGATGCCACTTTGCCGGTACAGCGGCAGGTGGTCGCAATACTTGGACACCAGCACGTGGGCCAGCAAGCCTGCTGCGGCCAGGCCGCGTGCGATGGGGCGGCTAGCGGTGTCGGCCTGGAAGATGGACTGGCAGCGCACGCAGGCCAGCTTGGGTCGCACATGGCGGATCACCTTGAAGCGTGCCGGCACGTACGCCAGCTGCTCGGAGACGTCCTGGCCGATCTGGCGCAGCCGCCCGCCACAGGCGGTGCAGCCGCAGGGCTGGCCTGCCGCATCGTGGTGCGCGGTGTTCGTCTCGGGACGGTGCACTTGCGCTTCGCGCGGCAGGTGTGCCGGCAGGCTGCGGTCAAGCGTGGATGCGTTGGCGGCCTCGGCCTTGGTGTCGACCGGCTTGCAGGTTGGCACCGGCAATGCCTGCTCGTCGATGAAGCTGGCCTGCAACTGTTCGCTGGAGGTGCCGAACTGCGCACGCGCGCGGCGCAGCAGTTGCAGCTTGAGCTTGTCCACCATCAGGCGCAGCACAGCGAGTTCGCCATCGCGCACCTCGATCACGCGCAGCAAGCCTTCGACGGTGTGGGGCTCGGCGGGCTGTTGTGTCGGCACGGGCCCCAACTGTGCCGCAAGGGCATGCCCTGGGCAATCGGTAATGCCACCAACAGCAAGCGCGTGTGGCTATGCCGCCAACTCGGGGTGGTGCGTGCGCACCGGCATGCGCCAGTCGATGCCCTCCAGCAGCATGGACAGTTGTGCGGGCGTGAGGGCTACGCTGCCGCTAGTTGCCTGCGGCCAGATGAAGCGTCCTCGCTCCAGCCGCTTGCTCAAGAGCAGCAGGCCCTGGCCGTCGAACCACAACAGCTTGACGATGTCGCCGCGGCGGCCGCGGAAGACGAATACGTGACCTTTGAACGGGCTCTGCGCCAGGGCCGTCTGCACCAGCGCGGCCAGGCCGTCGAAGCCTTTACGCATGTCGGTGTGGCCGGCCACCAGCCAGACCTGAGTATTGGCAGGCGGCCCGATCATGCGCGCAGCGCATGCAGGACAAGGCGCAGGTGCTGCAGGTCCACGCCGACGGGAACGCGCACGGTGGCCTCGCCCAGCACGATCTCTATCGGTGCCGAGCCATCGGCAACCGGAGTCGGCGCCGGGGCAGGCGCAGGATGCGTGACGGTCACGGGCAACAGCACGGGGCCAGGCGCAGGCGCACCCCAGTGCTCCAGACGCATCCAGTGGCGCAGCAGATTCGCGTTGACGCCATGGCGCACCGCAAGGCCGGAGACCGACACGCCCGGCACGCGGGCCTGCTTCACCAGCCAGGCCTTGAAGACCGAGGTATAGATACGCTTGCCATTGCGCATCGTGCGCTCAACCATCGGGCCGGCCCACTCAGGGGTGTGTCCAGAGTCCTGCATATGGACACACATCCTCGGCCCTCAGGGCCGCGGCATCAATGGGGTGGTGAGGCCACACTTACCGTATCGCCGTAGCGACGCTGCAAGATCTCGCACATCTTTGCGCTGGATCGCCCCCCGCTGAAGGAGGCGCGGATTCGGGGCTTCACGCGGGCTCCGGAAACAAGAAAGCCCGCAATGCGGGCAAAAGAAAACCCGCACGAGGCGGGCTTGGAGGAATGGAGCGGGAGAGGTTCAGCCGTTCCCGGACCGGTCGCCGACCGGATCGTCCAGCTCGTCCTCCGCTTCATCGAACGCCGGCGGGTGAGGCTCGGCGTGCACTTGGGCGTTGGGGTGTTGCTGGGCAACCGGGGGGCGCTTGCTCTGCTCTTCTGGTGTGGTGGCCTGCTGGTGGTCCATCTGCTGATGCTTCGTCGGCTGGCTCGGAATCATGTCGGTCTCCTGTAGTCAGGCATGGTGCTTAGAGCTATTCCCCGGCATCGGTTTGAATCAGTTTGTCCGACAAGGTCGTTGTCTGCCGTAGGGACGCCTTAAAGAAACTGACAGAGGTTGTTTCATAATCATTACATCCCCACTAGTCCGCCGCAGGGCAATCATGAAATCCCAACGTGCTAGCGCCGCTGCCATGCTTTTCACTGCCTGGACTACAGCCTTTGCTGCTCCAGTCGAAATCTACGACGGCAGTGCAGCTCCGACAGCGCAGGGATGGACTAAGTACAACATCGGCGGCACCGAGACAGTAGGGACGGGCACCACGCAGTTCTCAACCACCACTGAGACAGGGGGCCGAACAAGCGAGGTCCAAACCTATCGACTCGCAGTGTCGAGCGCAAACTTCATCACTTCGATCAGGTTGCGGGCTCTCGCCGTCGATCCGCACAACCAGTTGGACGCTGGGCTGATGTTCAGCGTTGTGGACACCTTTCAAGCTCCGTTCGGAAACTTGGCGAACCGAGCCAGCATGCTTTACATCGACAGTTCCAGGATTGGCTGGGCAGACGACACCGCGTCGGCTCCCAACGATGCTACCGTCTTCCATGATTACGTGTTTCGCTATTTGAACGGCGTTATAAACGTGTACGTCGACGCTTCCTACAGCGACATCGCCGCTGGCACAGCCACTCCGCTGCTGACAAAGAATCTGTCTACATCGAACAATAGTTCGGCCGTGATTCTTTTCGGCGATCAGACGAATGACCCCAACGTAGATTCCACCTACGTGGTCGACTTCGTTCGCTACGAAAACCTGAATGCGGCGCCCCCCGCAGCTTCGCCGCAGAGTGTTTCCACTCTGAACCAGTGGGGGTTGGTCGTCATGTCTGCGGCTCTTGCGCTGTTTGGGTTGGCAGGGGTCCGGCGCCGGCGCTAACGTATCTCAGCGCTGGTGCTGAGCCCTGCTCAGATCCTGCAGCGGCTCGAGTTCGCGCAGCGCTCTATCACACAGTTTTGAGCTGCACGGCTCAAACGCCATCAGGTAGCTACTTCCGTGGTCACGCCCGCTGCCGCCGCGTCAGTCGCCCGCTTCGCCACTGCGCGGCAGAGCATCGGGAACAAGGCAGCAGGGAAGTGGACCGCAGCCCTCAGGCGGGTGACCGCGAAGCCCAGCGCCTCGAGCCCTGCGGCGTCCAGCTTGATCGGGGCAAGCAGGGCGTTGATCCGGCCCAGCGTGATCGTGTCGCCCCCGACCGTGGCCGCGCTCGCCTGCGCCGCGCCGATGGCGGTCTGAGCGTCGATGCCGGCCACCGCGTCGTTCTTCACGTCGGCCGCCAAGTCGCTCAGCGCGTCCATCAGGGGCGCCGGTAACGCATTCGCGGCGCGGGCCTCCGCAATGCTCTGCTGCGCCTCCTTCTCGGCGTCGATTAGCCTTTGCCGTTCCAGCGCGTCGTCGGCCACTTTCTGCGCGCGGCGCTCGGCCTCCGTCACGCGGTTGGCGATGATCGCGGCCAGGTCGTCCGGCGCCTTCAGCACCAGCTGCGCAGCGTCGGGGACTCGAGGCTCCAGAGTCACACCTGGACTCGGGTCAAAAGTGGCGCAGCCAGCGCGAAGATGGCGCGCAATGTGGGCCAGGTCGATGCGTGGTGCAGCCTCATTACCGCAGTGTGCGGCGAGCTGGGCGTGCCGGCTCACGGCATCAGCCCGGCACGCAAGGGCGCGAAGCTGGACGCGAAGCGGTTCGAGGCTGTTACCGGCTGGGTTGGCTCAAGCAACGAGCACGCGCGCGACGCGGCGATGGTGGCCTGGCCGTATCGGAAGGCCGTGCTGTGATGCGCTGCTGCCTGTGCGGCCGACCCGTCTTCGCACCGACGCTGTTCATCGGGAGTCTGCCGGTGGGCAGCACTTGCGCCCGCCGTGCTGGGCTGGTCGAGTTGGGACGCAAGAAGGCTGGCGCGGTGCGGATTCTTTCTGGCTGGTGGCCCAAGAGGGGCAGCCGGGACTTGCAGACGCGAGACCTCTTCGAGGAGCTGGCCCATGGCTGACGTCCTGTTCCGCGCGACGTGGCACAACCCCCAGCAGGGTGCTGCCAACTGCAAAGGCGCGTTCTTGCCCTGGGCCGGCGAGCAGTTGAAGGCGGGGCGGCGCCTGGTGGTGGAGGCCCGGCTGTACGAGGACGACAAGACGGACAAGCAGCGCAAGTACCTGCACGGCGTGGTGCTCAGGTCGATCGCTGCGCAGGCCCGGCTGAACGGGCAGGCGTTCCCTCTCGCGGTCTGGAAGGAGCACTGCCGACGCGAATTCCTGGGCCACAAGACCGTCACTACGGTCAACCCGCTGACGGGCCGCGAGTCGCGTCGCCGACAGAGAATCAGCACCGAAGACCTGGGAGTGCGCCGCTACAGCGACTACATCGACAGGGTGTGCGCCTGGGCGGCGGCCGAATTGGGCGTCACCTTCCCGATGACGTTTGAGCAGTGGGCGGCGCTGCCCATCGATCCGGAAACCGGCGAGGTTCTCGGGAGTGTCTGCGCCAAATAGGCGTCCCATCCAGGCCAAGCAGCGCAAAAGAAAAAGCCCGCAGCTGCGGGCTTTTTCTACGGTGTGCGAATCCTCAGTTCTGACGCTTAGCTCGGCCGAGGCCGAACATCGCAAGCAGCATGGAGAGGACGATCAGGCCCCACTGCGAGAGGGTAGGAACCGATGCGGGCTGGGCAGCCACGGCGGCGACGTTAACCGTCACCGAAGCGCTCGCGCACGTCGGAGAGGGGTTCTGGGCGGAGGCCACCGTGCAGATGTTGTAGGTGAAGGTGTCGGTGCCCGTATAGCCGGCAGTTGGGGTGTATCGCGCCGTGCCATCCGGGTTGAACACCACCGATCCATGCTGCGCGGTCACATCGCCTTGGGTTGGCGTGCCCAACGGCGCAGTCGTCGTGTTGGAAGACGAGTCATTCGCCAAAAGGTTGATAGTCAGCGGCTGGCCTGGCGGGGTTGAGCCTGAGTCATTTGCTGCGGTCACAGCCGGGACCGTCGTTGTCGAACATGGCACGTTACTCTGAACGACGCCGGTCTGGTCTGGCTGCAGCGAAATGTCGTCCAGGAACAGGTCGTTTCCTGAAACTACGGGCGAATTGTTCTTCACATTCACTGCGTACTGCGCAACAGCGCAGTTGCTGGTGTGAAACGTCCAGCTCAGGTGCGTCCACTGGCCTGCTTGAGTGCCGGCGTCTGGAGTCGTTGTGTTTGGCGAAAGGCTCAGTTGACGCGTGTCGTCTGCTTCACGAATCTCAAACGAGAGGTTGGTCGGCCCCGCGACGATGTAACGCCAAGCCACCATTGTGTAGGTCGTATTCGGCTGCAGAGTGGCAATCCGACGGTACAGCGCGTTGGTGGTGTTCCCCGCATTCACGACCAAAACGGACCCGCCAGGAGCGCCAGCGCCGGTGTGGTCGCGCAAGGTATTTGCAGGCCCAGTGTTGCCGTTTGCCCACCAACTACCGCCGCCGGTCGGAATGATCTGTGACGGATCAATCACAGCGTAATAACCATCATCCACCTGTCTTTCGACCGTGGACCCCTGAGGGTCGGCGAACCGGTAGTAGCTGACGGCGCCGGACGCTGCGAACTGCGGTACGTATTGAGACCGTTGACGCGTCTGGCTGCTGCCAAAGGTTTCCACAAATGGGTTTGCGTAGCTGGTGGTTGCGATGGCAGCCAGGAGCGTCGCAAGTGCCGCTCGCTTGGAAAGGATGACCGAGAGCATTGATCTGGTAGGAGTGATAGCGGATTGCTAATAAATGTTAACAATCTTTTCCTCGATCGCGATTGCTTCGATGTCGCTTCAGCGCATAAATCCTTAGGGAGAGCCAAGCGCAACCACCGATAGCGCAAAGCCGTAGTCAAAAACCTACACAAGCCTGCCGAAAAAAAATTATGTTGCTGCGGCAACATCCATTTGAAGGGCTGAAGTGAACGAGCAGATTGGCCGGTACAAGAGCTGGCGCCACGAGCTGCTGGCAGTCGAGGCGCAGCTTGCCTAGCACAAGCGGGCCTATCTGGTGGACCGGGTGCATTGCCCGGCTGGCCTCCGGGCATCACTGGAGGCTCGCCGCGCGGGGCTTCGTCTCCAGATCTACGAACTGCGGCCGGAGATCGTTCGCCTGCACGAAGAGGCCAAGAAAGAAAAGCGGCAGCACATGCTGCATCGCTTGATCGATCTGTGCGCCGCTGCAGGCTAGGGCGCGCTGGTCGCCCGGGCGCGTGACGAATCGCGCCAGGCGGTGGGTGCGATGGGCATGGGTGAAGCATTTCGCGTCGAGGTCTGATCCAGCTGTGAGCACCATGAACGAGCCGATGGCATGGGTGGCCGACCACCTGGGCGCGCGCCAGGGGCCTGAGAAGAGGCGCCATGCCAACCCGCGGCCGGCGGGCGTGATCCGGCCGGGCAGCGGGACGGACGTGCTCTTGCGCTTCCTGCAACGGAGCCCGGGGCGCTGGTTCTTCCATGCGGAGCTGGTGCTGGCGCTGGGGCGGTCGAAGGGGGAGGTGGACTGGGCGCTGATATACCTTGCGCGCTCCGGGTTGATCTTTGCTGAAGAGATCGACTTACCAAGGAGACGGGCGGTTCACAGATACCTCTGTGCCACCAGTAAGCACTGACAGGCGTCTCAAAGATGTCTATGGAACCGCCAACGACCTGTCATTCGGACATTATGGTGACGTTGGGATAGCGTGCCAGATATGGCATTATGGGCTGAAATACTGAGTCAGCTTGGTCCCCGAAGACTGCTCCGCAAGTGGTACTGTTTGTCGAAGCAGTGGTGCCGACATAAATACCTAAAGCTGGCTTCCCTTCGTTTACAACTGGGCCGCCCGAGTCTCCAGGCGCACCGCAAAAGGTTGCACGAGCCAAATTCGTTTTATGAGGGCCGACAAAGTACTCCCAGTCAAGAAATGTCATGGTGCCACAGCGCCAGCCGCTTGTATATGCAAACGTACATACCTTTTCATTGGCGGCAAGTCCGCGTGGAGGCTTTACGCTGGCGACAGTTGAGAGGCCAGTGAAAATCTTTTTGTGCAAGGTGTACACGAAATTAGTATTGCCAAATATGGCGGCATCCATTTTGTCGAGCCATCCATCCGCAAAAAAGTCGCTTATGTAGGCGCCCTTCGTAAAGTTATCCCCAAAATATGCTTTATTCCAAGCTTGTTGTAATGCATGCAGTGCCCTGCTGTAATAGTGCCTGGATAAACCACATCGACAATAACGTTGAACCCCGCAGTGCAGGGAGCGTTTGCTGAAGTGCTGTCGTTGGAGGCGACGATGGGTGAGCCTCCAAATAGAGAGCCCATCAGATTAATTGGTCCGCCTTTTTCAAGTGCTAGTGCTTCTAATGGAATTCCCGTCAACTTTAACCAGGATGTTATAAATTGTGATTTTCTTCTCTGGCTGAAATCAAGAGCTTGTTAGCTTTTTCGTCGATGCCGATGCCGAATATTAGTTGGTTGGCCGTATTCTCACTGTGTTCGAAATCTTTGAAAATTTGCTCGCGAAGCGACTTCAGCTGCTTCAAGCTAAATTTGACAGCAATAAAGCTTAACTTTCCTTCAAGTTTCACGTTGCGAATTGGATTGTCTTGACCCGCAAAGGCAAAAACTTGCTGAGCTTTCAAATTTGCGTCGTACTCGATCCAGCCGCCAGCAAATGACTCAATGTTGAGAGCCTCGATCTTTGCTCTGTTTCTGACGAAGCCATCTATCTCGCTCGTATTTTCTTTGTTCACATACTCTTCCAGTCCGGCGGCGCGGAGGGCCTTCTTTTCACTGGTATGGTAGGTTGCAGATCCGCTCTTGGTGTGAAACGGGCCTTCTTGAGCAATAGATTGACCTGAGAGTGCAGCCAGTAGGGCGCTCACAGCAAGGAATGCTTTAAAAAAATTCATTTCGGTCCAATCTTTAGTTGTGGTGATAGATGACGGATCAGCGTCGGGTTACGCGATAACTCCCTCGCTAAAACGTGTACACATAATGACGCAGATAAGAGTCAGATTCCTACAAAAATACATCAGGATGCAAAAACAAAAATCTAAATCAGCACTGGTCAATAGATAGTTCTTGACCTGTGACTGACATTTCGCCGTGCCAAGCGTGGCAGCGTGGCTTCATGAAACAAGCAAGGACAGCAGAGAAGCCCGCAGCCGACTGGGAACGGATCGCGCTGGACTACCGGGCCGGCATCAAGCCCCTGCGCCAGATTGCCGAAGAGCACGGCATCACGCACGGCGCCATCAACAAGCGGGCGAAGCGCGACGGCTGGGAGCGCGACCTGTCCGAGAAGATCCACGCCAAGGCGGACGCGCTGGTATCCAAGGCGGCGGTATCCAGCGAGGTATCCACGGATACCAGAATCCGGGAGCAGGCCGTGGTGGATGCCAACGCGCATGCAGTGGCCGACGTGCGGCTGGCGCACCGCCGCGACATCCACCGCGCACGGCGACTGACCAATTCTCTGCTGGATGAGTTGAAGAAGCAGACCGATCCCGACACGCTGGTGC
Organism: Acidovorax sp. FG27; assembly: GCF_040365715.1. NCBI lineage: Bacteria > Pseudomonadati > Pseudomonadota > Betaproteobacteria > Burkholderiales > Comamonadaceae > Acidovorax > Acidovorax sp. FG27. The sequence goes on along the minus strand of NZ_BAABVY010000009.1, from coordinate 366,960 downwards.
TGCTGAGCCAGCTTGGCGAACTGCTGGAGAACCCAGACGAGAGAACCGGACGCGACCGCCTGAACGAGCTGTACTACGCGGTCATCAGCCTGCCCGAGCGGTCGAAGACCATGAAGGTGCTGGCCGAGAGCCTGCAGAAGCTGGTGGACATGGAGCGGCTGGCGTTCGGCATGGACGACAAGAGCGCAGCACCAGCTGATGCCTTCTCCAAGATGCTGCAGGCGATCGCCGGCGGCGGGTCGTCCGCATTCCAGCCTGTGGCGCGCGATCCCGAGCACGGCGAGGACTGACAGTGGCTCAGCGCAAGAGCATCCCGCACGACTTCGTGCCGGCGATCGATGCTGACATGGCGGCGTGCCTGGCCGATCCACAGTGGCGCCTCTTCAGCGGGGCGCTCTACAAGATCATGGTCAAGGGCGACGGCGACGAGGAGGCGGCGGTGCTGCCGTTCAAGCCCAACCGGGCCCAGCGGCGGTTCATCCTGCGGCTCTGGCACCACAACCTGATCCTGAAGGCCCGCCAGCTCGGGTTCACCAGGTTGATCGCCGTCATGTGGCTGGATCACGCGCTGTTCAATGCGGACCAGCGCTGCGGCATCGTGGCGCAGGACAGGGAAGCGGCCGAAACCATCTTCCGCGACAAGGTGAAGTTCGCGTATCAGAACCTGCCCGAGGTGCTGCGCGAGCGCTTCCCGCTGGCGCGCGACAGTGCGAGCGAGCTGCTCTTCGGCCACAACAACAGCAGCGTGCGCGTGGCCACGTCGCTCCGCGGCGGCACCATCTACCGGCTGCACGTCTCCGAGTTCGGGAAGATCTGCGCGAAGTTTCCGGACAAGGCGCAGGAAGTGGTCACCGGCTCCATCCCGGCGGTGCCTACGACCGGCATCCTCGTGATCGAGTCCACTGCAGAGGGGCGCGATGGCGCGTTCTTCGCGATGACCCAGCGCAGCCAAGCGCAGCACCAGTCGAAGGCCGAGCTGACGCCCAAGGACTACCGATTCCACTTCTATGCCTGGTGGCAGGAGCCCAAGTACCGGCTGCCGTGGGGGCAGTGGAGCTGCTGGACCGGGACCACGACTACTTCGATGAGATCGAAGGCGCGATGTCCTGCGTGATCGATGACGAGCAGCGCACCTGGTACTTGTCGACACGCGAGGCGGACTTCAGCGGCGCCGAGGAGAAGATGTGGCAGGAATACCCCTCCACGCCGGCCGAGGCCTTCCAGATCAGCACCGAAGGTCATTACTACTCGCAGAACATGGCCGAGGTGCGCAAGCGGGGCGGCATCCGCACCGTTCCCGTGGCGGACGAGCCGGTGCACACCTTCTGGGACATCGGCAACAGCGACGGCACGGCCATCTGGTTCATGCAGACCATCGCCGGCGAGGACCGCTTCATCGACTACTTCGAGGCGCACGGCGAGGACCTGCGCGAGTACGCCCGCCAGCTGCGCGCCAAGGGCTATCTCTACGGCACCCACTTCCTTCCGCACGATGCCGACCATCAGCGGCTGAACGACCGCGGCAACCGGTCCACCAAAGAGATGCTGGAGGAGCTGCTGCCCAATGACGACTTCGAGGTGCTGCCGCGCATCGAGGAACTTCAACCGCAAAGGGCGCAACACGTCGGTCGCGGGCAGCTACTACGCTTTCCTGAGTGCAGCCATCCAGGGAAACAAGCGCATGCTGGAGACGCTGACAGGGCCGGCTGGGCGCAAGATCATGATGGGCGGCGTCGCACTGGGACTGCTGTCCGGTATGGCGGGCGCACTCATCATGGGAGGCGGCGGAGCGGACGACGAGTGGAAGAAGATTCCGGACTTCGTGAAGGAGCGCAGCATCATCATCCCGCTGAGCCGGCAGGACTACGTGGCCATCCCCATGCCGCTGGGGTTCCACGTCTTCCCCAACATTGGCCGCAAGCTGGTGGAGTTCGCCATGCACGACGATCCGACTAAGAACCGGGCCGGGCACCTGGCCGACATGGCGCTGATCGCCCTGAACGCGTACAACCCGCTGGGCGGGGCCGACAACATCATGCAGATGCTGACGCCCACGCCGTTCGACCCCGTGGTGGCGCTGATGGAGAACAAAGACTGGACGGGCAAGCCGATCTATAAGGAGCAGCGCAGCGCGCTAGACCCGAAGCCTGGACACACGATGGGCAAGGATTCGGTGACGCCTGTCGCCCGGGGGATCGCCTACTACGTCAATCTGGCCACGGGCGGAAACGAATGGCGTCCGGGCCGGGTGGACCTGAATCCTGACGCCATCGAGTACCTTTTTGGTCAGCTCACAGGCGGCGTCGGGCGCGAGGCGACCAAGGCCGCCAACATGGCAACCTCCCTGGCAACAGGCGAGGAGCTGGCGCCGCACCAGATCACCCTGGCGGGGCGGTTCTACGGCAACACGCGCGGCGTCAACGGGCAGAGCACCGCCTACTACGAGAACCTGAAGCGGATGAACACGAGTATGGCGGAAGCCAAGGGCCGGGTGCAACAGGGAGAGGATGCTGAAGCGGTTCTGCTGGATGTGCCACTGGCGAAGGTGGACGGCCCGGCCAATGTGCTGGACAAGCGGGTGTCCGACCTGGTGAAGATGCGCCGGCAGATCCAGAAGGGAGACAGCCTCGACAAGCGGGCGCTGGTGAAGGAGGTCAATGCTCAGATCGAGCAGAGCATGTATCTACTAAACCAGGCGGTGGAAGACGCTCTGTCAGCGCATCAGCGGTACTAAAGGACCCACCGATTACGAGGCGCATGCTGGCGGTGGCGGCCAACATGGTGCTAGCGGCGTGGCGGGTGCGTACTGGCTGGGCACCAGCTTAAGCAGCCAGCGCAAGAGCGACCCGCGTGTGGCGGGAGTGTGAGCCGTCAAGGCGAAGCCAGCGCGTTGGCCGCAGGAACTAAGATGACGTCTAGCCTGAAAACTTCCGGTCAATCGCGCCGCACCGGTCAAGGAACATCTCGATCTCCGTCGACTTGTCGAAGACGCCATCCGCACTCAACTCGAAGCACCGTCTGCGCATGTCGGCGGTTGCGTAATTGCTGAGGACGAAAGCCTTCTGGTAAGGCTCTCTTGGCCTGATTTTTTTGAGAACGTCTAGCCCTGTTCCAGAAGCGAGGAAGAGGTCGATCACGATCAACTCCCATTGCCCGTGCCACTCCGTGAGGGCCTGCTCAGCGTCAACTGGATTAGTGGCCCAGGCCACAACCTCGGTGTTGGCTAGCTCGGCGAGGGTCTGGATTAAGCTGTCACGAATTACTTGGCTGTCCTCCACGAGAATTGCTCTAATTGGCGCTGGAGCACCCCTCGAGCTGGTGAGTGTGGAGGATGTCTGCATCCAAAGCATTTGGCCTGACCCACCCAGTTTTCTTGTAGGTCACAGCGCCGAGGCGCAAAACAGTTGTATTAAGCTCACTGGGCAACTGACTCAGATTCGATGGAAATGACTCAACCAAGCATCCCGGCGATAGCGCAAGCGATCAGCCAAAATACAGACGCTGTAGACCAGATTAAAGCTGCGTCGGACGGACTTGACGTCGTGCACGCCGTACTCACCACCCACGTCGCTGAGCCTCAGGCACATCCTGATGTTCTGGCAGCTGTAGAGCGCACTGATGAGATCAGCCAGCAGTTGGCTGAAACGGCTGACGCACTCGAGCGCGCTACCGACCTGCTTCGAGCGGCCGATGCGAGCAATACGAAGCCCGCATAGCAGCAGCCGAGCAGCAGGGTCCGCTGCCAGTGCAATCACACTTCCCGGTTGCTGCGTAGCTGACAGTGCCGGCGAGAATTTTTTTGCAGCCCTAAAAAGCCCGCAAAGAAAAAGGCCCGCTAAGAGGCGGGTCCCGGCATATCGTGCGATCAGCCCCGTCGCCGGTTCACTGCGACGCCGAAGCCCGCCACCATAAGCGACATCAAGAACAGTCCCCACTGAGAGAGCGTAGGAACGCTTACGGGCGTGGGCGCAGCTGCCACCGCGAAGCTGCCTTGAACCCGTGGAGCGGCAGGGAACGACCCATCACCAGCCTGATCAGCATTGATGGTGCAAGTGCCGGTATTCAGCAGCGTGACTACCCCGGCGGTCGTGACAGTGCAAACGGTGGGCGTAGCGGAAGTAAACGATACAGGAAGCCCAGAGCTAGCGGTGGCTGTGACTGTTGGCCTAGCGCCCAGAGTCTGCGTCGCAGGCGCGTTGAAAGTGATGGTCTGCGGCGGGGCTGATCCGATCACCAGCGTGTAACTGTCACTGGTTGGCCCGGATCCCCATGTGTACGTGTACGTACCGAGTGTCATGCCTAGCGAGGTCAGTGTCTGCCCACTCCAGCGAGCTGAGTTCTGGAGAGGTGTGCCTGAGACGTAGCCGTCAGGGAGCCGGATTGAGCTATTCACGCCGACGATGCCGACGAAATCGCCTGTGACCGAACTGGTGGAGGTTCGAACTCCCGAACCGAAGGTCGCAGGACCACTTATCCCTTGCCATTGCGTGGAAGTGGTAGTGCCAATAGCGATGCGGCCGACATTGGGCTGGACATCGGGAATGTAGGTGCCAGTGTTCCCGAAAAGCGTGATCCCAGCTGTATTGATCGGGCCGCTGCCTTGGGCGATGACGTCGGGGCCGCTTTGGTACACGTAAAGCGTGTGGGCGGCGTGAGCGGCAGCAGCGCTGGCGAGAAGGGTAGCAAACGCTATGCAACGCGCAAAGCCTCGTTGAGGGAACCGATGATGCATAGCGTTCTATAGCCGTCGTGATGGGGGTGCGGCAGTGTAGTTCTGTTTGCGCAGGCGCAGGAAAGGGCAAGCCCTGCTCATCTCAGCAGAGCGCATCACTGGGTGACCTTCCCCGCGGCGATGGCGGAGATCAGGCGGCGCGAAGGGTATGAGGGGCAGCCGCTGGCAGCGCTCGAGGCGTGCCGGGCTCCCATCAACCCGAGCCAGCCGGCCGCTTCTGACCGACCCGGCCTCCACATCGCTTCCCATCACGGCAACGGTTGCCGCCGCAAGCCACGGCACCGCCTTAACGGATGGTCTCAGTTCTTGCCCGCTCCATGCAGCCGGTACTCGTCAAGCGGAGAGCTGGTTCCGTCGTGCGCGATCATTTCCCCGACGCTGGCCGCACTGACTTCGATCGGCACGTCCATGAACGGACTGCCGCGCGGAACGGACTTTCCGGTGATGGCTACACCGAGCGCATCGCGGGCTTCGTCCAGCACCTTCAGCTGCTCGGGGCTCAGCACGAACTTCTGCGGGTATGCATTGGCGTGAGCCTTCCAGTGCGCCTGGAGTGCCTGGACGAGATGTTCGTAAATGTGGTGACGCATGCCCGTATTGTCCGGCGACGTGAACCGTGAGTGCGGATTGGGCCAACGCAGCGCGAGGCTGTTCTCCAGGGGGCGCCGACTGCACCGCGCGTGCGCCAGTGCTGGCGCCGGGGTGGATGGCTGCTGCTGTGCGGCACGGGTGGCAGGACAGCTCGAAAAGTGTTTCCAGACGGCTGGTGGTTGGTTGGCACAGATTGGCCGTGACCCGCCTGGAAAGGGGGCTCTGCTCACACCGAATTCACACCGAAGGGCCGCAACCCGCGCCAATCCTAGATTGCCCGCGGGTTCAATTCCCGCCAGCTCCACCACTCAAGACACCGCCACACTCTGGTTTCAGGGTGTGGCGGTTTTTCTTTGCCTTGTCGTTGCGCCCGGGGCTCGATGCGGGCTACGAACTGCGTGCTGCCGTCGGTGGCGCCGTCGGCATGCCCCGGTGCTCCACAGTGGCGCCGACTGAAAAGGCCGGACGTGGTCTCGGCGCTCCAACCGCCCCGATGCCGTTTGCCAGTCGGTTGACTCCGTTCGCCCCGGGGCCTGCAAGTCATCTGCACCGGCGTCGACCCTTCGGCAAGCTGAGGGCAGGCCAGGCTCAGTCCGAACGGGCTTTTCTCAACGCGCCTGCACTGGTTCCGGTGCCGGCTTACTGCGGGCCGAGCTTGTCGATCAGCGCCTTCAGCTCTTCCATCTCCGATGGCTTCAGATTGGAGAGGGGCGCGCGAACCGGGCCGGCGTCGTGGCCGACGATCTTGGCGCCGGCCTTGATGATGCTGACGCCGTAGCCTTCCACGCGATTGCGGATGTCGAGGTAGGGCATGAAGAACTCGCGCAGCAGGCGGTGCTGCGTGGTCAGGTCATCGGCGGCCACTGCCTTGTAGAACTCCATGGCGGTCTTCGGGATGAAATTGAAGACGGCGGACGAATACACCGGCGTGCCCAGCGCCTTGTAGGCGGCCGCGTAGACCTCGGCCGTGGGCAGGCCGCCCAGGTAGGAGAAGCGGTCGCCCATCTTCATGAAGATCGAGGACATGGTTTCGATGTTGCCGACGCCGTCCTTGAAGCCGATCAGGTTGGGGCAGCGGTCGGCCAGGATCGCCAGCGAGTTGGGCGTGAGCTTGGTGCGGTCGCGGTTGTAGACGATGACGCCGAACTTCACGCTGTTGCACACCTGGGCGACATGCTCGATCAGGCCTTCCTGGCCCGCCTCGGTCAGGTAGTGGGGCAGTAGCAGGATGCCGTGCGCGCCCAGGCGTTCAGCCTCCTGCGCGTGGGCGATGGCGGTGCGGGTGGGGCCGCCGGCGCCGGCGATGATCGGCACCTTGCCGCGGCAGGTGTCCACCGCCGTCTTCACGACCTGGCTGTATTCCTCACCCGCGAGCGAGAAGTATTCTCCCGTGCCGCCTGCAGCGAACAGCGCGCTGGCGCCGTAGGGGGCCAGCCACTCAAGGCGGGCGGCATACGACTTCGCGTTGAATTCGCCCTGGGCGTCGAAGTCGGTGACGGGGAAGGACAGCAGGCCGGAGCCCATGATGGTCTTGAGTTCTTGAGGTTGCATGGCTGCGCTCTGGAGTGGTTGAAGGAAAAAGATGGGCGTGGGTGGATGCCAGTCAGTGAACGCGTTCGCCTGGAGCTTGTCGAGGGGCTCTCATGTCCCGCGCCTCGGTTTCGACGGGTTTAGCCGAAGCGGTCTTTGCGGCATGGATTGATATGGGTGGCGCGGGTGGGCAAAAAGAGGCGAAGAGGAGCGGCGCGCAGGTCGTGAAGCTCTCCGCCCTGGCCGCTCCCCCCTCGGCATGGAGTCGTCTCAATCGAGCCGGATGTTGGCGGCCTGCACCACTGCGGCCCAGCGGGCGCGTTCCTTGGCAAAGAACTGGTCTTGTTCGGCGGGCGTCATCGTGACGACCTCGGCGCCCTGGCCCGCGAGGCGGGAGCGGATGTCGGCCGAGCGGATCACGGTGATGAGGGCCTTGTTCAGTTGCTGCACCACCGCATCCGGCGTGCCCTTGGGCACCAGAATGCCTTGCCAGGTGCCCGAATCGAAGCCGGTGACGCCTTGTTCGGCGATCGTCGGCACATCGCCGATCAGCGGCATGCGGGTGGCTTTCGACACGCCCAGCACCTTCAGCTTGCCGCTCTGCACGTGGGGCAGGGTGGCCAGCATGCCGTTCATCAGGATCTGCGTCTGGCCGGCGACGGTGTCCTGGATGGCGGTCACACCGCCCTTGTAGGGCACATACTGCCACTTCGCGCCGCTGGCGCGTTCCAGCGCCACGCCGGCCAGATGCGGGGCGCTGCCCGTGGCCGTGACGGCGAAGTTCAGATCCTCCGTCTTGGACAGGGCGATCAATTCCTTCAGATTGTTGGCCTTCACCGACGGATGCACCACCAGCAGGTGCGGGGAATAGGCCAGCATGGTCACGCCGCGCAGGTCCGTCGAGGGGTTGAACTGCAGCTTGGTGTAGACCGAGGGGCTGATCGCCAGCGCGCCGACGTCGCACAGCAGCACGCTGTAGCCATCCGCGGGCGCCTTGGCCACGAAGTCTGCGCCCAGGTTGCCATTGGCGCCCGGCTTGTTCTCCACGATCACCGGCTGCTTGAGCAGCTCCGACAGCGGCTGGCTGATGGAGCGCGCGATGATGTCCGAGCTGCCTCCCGGTGGGTACGGAACGATCAGGCGGATGGGCTTGGCAGGCCAGGCCGCGGGTTGCGCGAGAGCGGTAGTGGTGGCGGACAGGAGGGCGGCCACGCCGAGCAGGGCCGAACGGCGGTTGAAAGTCATTCGATGTCTCCAAACTTAGGTTGTAGGTCATCATACAACCAAAAATTTGGGCGACGCAATAGGCTGTCATGGCAGACGGCCAGCGATGGAATGGGTGCACGCCGCTGGGAGCCGACTGGTCATCGCTCGAGAAATGCTATGTAATTGATAGCATCAAAACCTTATGCCGCTTGCGCAAGAGGCACTTTTGAGTACATAGGAAGGGGTTGGAAAGCCGACGTCAGCGCGGAAAGCGGGCGCTATCCCAGCGCGGCGGTGCGACTGCCCACATCGGCCTCGCCTGCACAGGCGGCCAGGCACTGACGCATGAGGTGCCGACACGCCTTCGCTTGTAGCAGGCCCGTAATCGACGCTCCGGGAATGGCCATCGCTGACCGGGGCCCGGGGTCAGGTGCGCGGCGCCGTGCGGGTTCCAACGTGCGACCCGTTGCGGGCGGACCTTGCCGCAGCCGGCTCGTTCCCCCTTCGCGTCTCGCGGGGTCAGCCTGCCTTGGCCGCCTGCTGCGCCAAGCGCAGTCGCTCGCGGCTGTTGGTCAGGTGAATGCGCATGGCCGCGCGGGCGGACTCGGGGTCTTGCCGCGCGATGGCCATGAAGATCTCCTCGTGCTCGCGGTTGACGCGGTGCAGGTAGGCGTCCTCGGGCGGGGCGTTGCGGATCGCCGCGATCCGGGTGCGCGGAATCAGCGTCGTGCCCAGGTGGTTCATGATGTCGGCGAAGTAGGGGTTTCCGGTCGCCTGCGCGATCTGCAGGTGAAAGCGGAAGTCGTGCGTCACCGCATCCCCGCCCTCGGCCATGCTGCGGGCGAAGTCGTCCAGCGCGCTGCGCATGGCCTGCAGGTGTTCCTCGGTGCGGCGCTGGGCCGCCAGCCCCGCGGACTCGGTCTCCAGGCTGATGCGCAACTCCAGCACCGCCAGCACGTCGACCGACGCGGCCAGCTCCGACGGATCGAGCCGGAACACACCGCCCGCCCGGGGCGGCAGCACGAAGGTGCCGATGCCGTGGCGGGTTTCGACCAAGCCAGCGGCCTGCAGCTTGGAAAGCGCCTCGCGCACCACCGTGCGGCTCACGTCGTGCACCCGCATCAGCTCCGATTCGGTAGGCAGCTTGTCGCCCGGGCTCAACACCCGGTCGCGCACCTGCGCGCAGAAGTGGTCGACCAGCACGTTGGCCAACCCCCTTACACGCCGGGCGGGCAGGGGCGCAGACGCCAGGGCGACAGCGTCTGAAGCGTATGCGGGTAATCCCTTTGGCAGCGTGCTCATCGTCTGATGATAATCCCCCTCACGTTGTACGACAACATATAACAGAACGCCGAATCCGTGCCATGAATTCCACCTCCCGTGTTCACCGCCTCCTGCTGACCGGCGCTGCCGGCGGCCTCGGTGCCGTCCTGCGCGAGCGCCTGGGCGCTTTCGCGGACATCGTCCGCCTCTCCGACATCGCGCCCATCCAGCCCGCAGCGGGGGCGGGCGCCGGCACCGAAGAAATCGTCCCTTGCGACCTCGCCGACAAGGCGGCGGTCGACGCGCTCGTGCAGGGCTGCGACGCCATCGTGCACCTGGGCGGCGTGTCGGTGGAGCGGCCTTTCGAGGAGATCCTGGAGGCGAACATCAAGGGCGTCTTCCACATCTACGAAGCCGCCCGGCGGCATGGCGTGCGCCGGGTGGTGTTTGCCAGCTCCAACCACGTCATCGGCTTCTACCGCCAGACCGAGCGCATCGATGCGAACGCCCGCCGCCGGCCCGACGGCTACTACGGACTGTCCAAGTCGTTCGGTGAAGACATGGCCAGCTTCTACTTCGACCGCTACGGCATCGAAACCGTCAGCCTGCGCATCGGCTCGTCGTTCCCGGAGCCGAAGGACCGCCGCATGATGAGCACCTGGCTCAGCTACGACGACCTGACGCAACTGGTCGGCAAGGCGCTGTTCACGCCCCACGTCGGGCACACCGTCGTGTTCGGTGCCTCAGGCAACCGCGACCTGTGGTGGGACAACCATGCGGCCGCGCATCTGGGCTACCAGCCCCAGGACAGCTCCGAGCGCTTCCGCGCCCAGGTCGAGGCCCGCCCCGCACCCGCGGCCGACGACCCGGCCGCCGTCTACCAGGGCGGCGCATTCACCGCCCAGGGCCCATTCGAAGGCTGAAGCGAGCATGCCGCCCCTCGCCGCCGCCCCCGACGCGGAACTGGTGCTGGACGCGCGTTGCGCCACGGGCGAAAGCCCCGTCTGGCGGGCGCAGGCCCAGGCACTCTACTGGACCGACATTCCCGCCCGCGTTTTGCACCGCTGGTCCCTGGACCGCGATGCCACGCAGTCCTCCCCGCGCCGGGAGGCCGGGCCCGACGCGGCCGGCCCCGATGCGCGCCGGGGCGTTCACCGCCGCTGGCGCACGCCCGAAATGGTGGCCTGCATGGCCGCGGCCGAGGGCGGCTCTGCCGACCGCTGGATCGCCGGGCTGGAAACCGGTGTCTTCCTGCTGGACCTGCCCGAAGCGGGCGCCACCGACGACCTGCCGGTGACGGCCCGGCGACTGGCCGCAGCGCCCCATGCCCGTGACGGCATGCGCTTCAACGACGGCCGCTGCGACCGCCAGGGCCGCTTCATCGCCGGCACCATGCTGCAGGACATGGGCGCGGCCGCCCGCGTGGGCCGCGTCTACCGCTGGGGCCCCGAGGAAGCCGCGAGCGGCCGGCTGACCGACCTGGCGCTGGGCGAACTCATCGTGCCCAACGGCATCGCCTTCAGCCCCGACGGCCGCACCATGTACCTGTCGGACTCGCATCCGCAGGTGCAGGCCATCTGGGCGTTCGACTACGACACCGACACCGGAACGCCGCACCGCCAGCGCCTCTTCGCCGACATGGCGCCGCTGCCCGGCCGGCCCGACGGCGCGGCGGTGGACGTGGGCGGCGGCTACTGGATCTGCGGCAACGACGCCGGCCTGGTGCACCGCTTCACCCCGGACGGCCGGCTCGACCGATCGCTGGCCGTGCCGGTGAAGAAGCCCGCGATGTGCGCCTTCGGCGGCGCATCGATGGACACGCTCTACGTCACGTCCATCCGCCCCGGCGGCATCGACCTGTCCGACCAACCGCTCGCAGGCGGCGTGTTCGCTCTGCGGCCGGGCGTGCAGGGCATGCCGGAGCCCGCGTTCCGGTTCGCGGGCTGAGCCGCGGCGCACCCGTCCACCCGCCATCGTTTTTCGCAGCCGCGCGGAACCCCCTTCCTCGTACCGCACGGACCGACGCACTCCCATTCCTTCCAACGACTCCACAAGAGCAGAGGCAAACACCATGAAGCCATCGACTTTCAAGGCCACCCTGGCGGCCATCGCCGCGAGCCTGTGCGCGTTCGGCGCCGGCGCCACCGAGTTCCGCTCGGCCGACATCCACCCCGACGACTACCCCACGGTCACCGCGGTGAAGTTCATGGGCGAACGGCTCAAGGCGCTTTCCGGCGGCAAGCATTCCATCAAGGTGTTCAACAACAGCGCCCTGGGCAACGAGAAGGACACGATCGAGCAGGCCAAGATCGGCGCGCTGCAGATGGTGCGCGTGAACATCGCGCCCATGAACAACATCTGCGCCGAAACCCAGGTGCCGACCATGCCGTTCCTGTTCCGCTCGGTCGATCACCTGCACAAGGTGCTGGACGGCCCCATCGGCGAAGAGATCCTGAAGAGCTGCGAGAAGCAGGGCTTCGTCGGCCTGGCGTTCTACGACAGCGGCGCCCGTTCCATATTCACGGCCAAGAAGCCGGTGCGCAGCTTCGCCGACATGAAGGGACTGAAGGTGCGCGTGCAGCAGTCCGACCTGTGGGTGAGCATGATCGAGGCAATGGGCGCCAACGCCACGCCCATGCCCATGGGCGAGGTCTACACCGGGCTGAAGACCGGCCTCATCGACGCGGCCGAGAACAACTACCCCACCTACGAGAGCGCCCGCGCCTTCGAGGTCGCCAAGTACTACACCAAGACCGAGCATTCGATGGCGCCCGAGATGCTGCTCTTTTCCAAGCGCGCCTGGGACCGCCTCTCGCCAGAGGAGCAGGGCTGGATCCGCCAGGCCGCCAAGGAGTCGGTGCCCTACATGCGCAAGCAATGGGCCGAGCGCGAAGTGAAGTCGCTGGCCACGGTGAAGGCCGGCGGCGCAGAGATCATCGAGATCGACAAGGCCCCGTTCCAGGCCGCGATGAAGCCGGTGTACGACAAGTTCATCACCGACGCCAAGTTGAAGGACCTGGTCAAGCGGGTGCAGGACACGAAGTGATGTCGCGGCAGCCCGGTGGCGCGTCTTGCGCAGACGCGTCGCCAGGTTGATTGCTCCTGAGTTCATAGCTACAGGCGCTTGATACACGGGCGCTGGTGGCCTATTTCACCTAAAAAAACTATGTACACAAGACTGTGCCGCGCCCTGGCGCGTGCGTGCATGTGGCTGGGCATCATCGGCCTGGTCGCCGTCATCTGCGCGGTGAGCTGGCAGGTGTTCGGCCGCTACGTGCTGAACAACACGCCGACCTGGGCGGAAAGCCTCGCCCTGCTGCTGGTGCTCTACGTCACCATGTTCGGCGTGGCGGTGGGCGTGCGGGACGCCGGCCACATCGGGCTGGAGTCGTTCCTGGTGCTGGCGCCGGACTGGCTGCGGCTGAAGATGGAATACCTCATCCATGCGCTGATCCTCGTCTTCGGCGCCGTCATGGCCTGGAGCTGCGCCTCGCTCGCCGAGTCGGTGTGGAGCTACCGCCTGCCCACGCTGTGGATCTCCGAGGGCTGGAAATACGTGCCGGCGGCGATCGCCGGCGTTCTCATCGTGATGTTCTCCATCGAACACATCATCGCGCTGGCGCAAGGCCGCGAGGTCGAGCCCGCCTGGGGCTGAAGCGAGACAAGCCATGACCATTCCACTCTTGATCCTGAGCCTGTCCTTCACGGTCTTCCTGCTGCTGGGCGTGCCGGTGGCGTTTTCCATCGGGCTGTCGGCCCTGGCCACGCTGCTCTACGAAGGCCTGCCGCTCGAGGTCGGCTTCCAGCAGATGACCTCCGGCATGGGCATCTTCTCGTTCCTTGCGATCCCGTTCTTCATCTTCGCCGGCGAGCTCATGCTCTACGGCGGCATCGCCGACCGCATCGTCAACTTCGCGCGGGCGCTGATCGGCCACGTGCGCGGCGGGCTGGGCATGTCCAACGTGGTGGCCTGCACGCTGTTCGGCGGCGTCTCCGGCTCGCCGGTGGCGGACGTGTCGGCCATGGGCGCGGTGATGATCCCGATGATGAAGAAGGAGGGCTACCACGCCGACTACGCCGTCAACGTGACCACGCACGCGGCGCTGGTCGGCGCGCTCATGCCCACCAGCCACAACCTCATCATCTACGCGCTGGCGGCGGGCGGCAAAGTGTCCATCGCGGCACTGATCCTGGCGGCCCTGGTGCCTGCCCTGGTGCTCACCGTCAGCAACCTGGCGGCGGCCTACCTGGTGGCGGTCAAGCGCGGCTACCCGAAAGGCACCTTTCCCGGCTGGCACATCGTGGCCCGCTCGTTCGCGGCGGCGCTGCCGGGGCTTTTCATCGTGGTGCTGATCCTGGGGGGCATTCTCTCGGGCATCTTCACCGCGACCGAGTCCGCCGCCGTGGCCGTGCTGTATGCGCTGGGCCTGACGATCTTCCTCTACCGCACGCTCAAGTGGGAGCACTTCATCAAGGCGGCGTCGAAGGCGGTGCGCACCACCGGCGTGATCCTGCTGCTGATCGGCATCTCCAGCACCTTCGGCTACCTCATCAGCCTCTACGGCGTGGCCGAGCTGACGGGCAAGATGCTGGCGGAGGTGACGACCACGCCGTGGATGATCTTCCTGCTCATCAACATCATCCTGTTCGTGCTGGGCACCTTCCTGGACATGGCGGCCACCATTCTGCTGTGCACGCCCATCTTCCTGCCGATCGCACAGGAATACGGCATGACGGCGGTGCAGTTCGGCATCGTGATGCTGGTCAACTGCGCGCTGGGGCTGAACACGCCGCCGGTGGGCACCACGCAATTCGTGGGGTGCGCCATCGGCGGGGTGTCGGTGGGCACGGTGATGCGCACGATCTGGCCCTTCTACGGCGCGCTGATCTTCGCGCTGGCGCTGGTCACCTTCGTGCCGACTTTTTCGACCTGGCTGCCCAGCCTGTTCATGGTCGTGAAGTGACGTTCACGCGCTGCGCCAGTAGGCGGTCCAGGCACTGCTGAGCCTGCACGCGTAACGCAGCATCCACCAAGCAAAAGGCCCAGTCTCACTGGGCCTTCTGTTTGGGGGACCGGTGTCCGATCAGGCCGCGGTCGCGTGCACCCTGAGGGAAGAAGCGTCGGTGGCCAGCGCGTTCAGCGAACCGTCGCCGCCCATGCGGAAATACGCGGCCGGGCTGTTGGCCGTCATGATGTACGCGCCCAGACAGCTGGCCGGCAGCGTCATGGTGCCGACGGCTTCGTCTTCTCCGATGTGGAACGTGGCGGCGGGCAACTCCGCTGCCAGCGTGAAGCCGATCAGCAGCACCGTCGCGCGCGTGGCCACGCGGTTGCCGATGATCTCGATGCAACCGACGGCCTGGTTCAACACGTAGTCGCGGTCGGAATAGGTGGCATGGCCGGACAGCGTGATGACGCGCACGCCACGGACCTTGATGACCTCGCCGTCATCCCATGTAGGGGAAAGATCGAGAGGCGTGAATTGCTGTAGCAATCCTTTTTGCTGGCGGGTTCGCAGTGGATAGTTTCCCATGGTGTTCGCATTCGTGAAGCCGATGGCCTGGTCCGCCGTCAGCGCGCCTGAGGGGGATGGCACACGACGGTATTGTGGGAGGCCATGGATGATGATCCGTGGAAAGTCTTGAAAGGACTGCCCCTTTGCAGCCCGTAAGCGAGTCTCGGGCCCAGACACGCGGCGGATAGTAAGAACCGTCTTACATAGAGGTCATCCAATGCCGATGGCTGCTGAATCGGTAAGCAATCGTGTATTTCCTATAACTGGAAGGGCTGCGCCATGGGCGTGAACGCACGCTGTTTGATCTGCATCAAAGGCCTGCCACGCGCGGGCTCGGGCCTGCCGGGGCACTGCCCGGCGCCCGGGGAGCGCAGGCAGGCCGCTCAGGGTAATCCTTGCGCGGCGGCGAGCGGCGCACTCCCTAGAATGGCCCGGAGCGCAATTTGATGGGGCGACATGCCCTGAGGAGCTAGCTGTGCCAGAAGACGACAACCAGGCCGCCGCCGCGGCATCCACCGCACAGCGACTGATCAAGAAGTACCCGAACCGCCGCCTGTACGACACATCGACCTCCACCTACATCACGCTGTCGGAGGTCAAGCAGCTGGTCATGGACGGCGAGCCCGTGGCCGTGCGGGACGCCAAGACCGGCGACGACCTCACGCGCAGCATCCTGCTGCAGATCATCCTCGAGGAAGAGGCCGGCGGGGCGCCCATGTTCACGGAGGCCGTGCTGGCCAACATCATCCGCTTCTACGGCCATGCCATGCAGGGCTTCATGGGCGCCTACCTCGAGAAGAACGTGCAGGCCTTCACCGAAATTCAGGCCCGCATGACCGAGCAGTCCCAGGTCATGACGCCGGAGATGTGGAGCAAGTACATGCACCTGCAGTCGCCCATGCTTAAGGGCATGATGGGCAGCTACGTCGAGCAGTCCCAGGCCGTCTTCACGCAGGTGCAGGAACAGATGCAGAAGCAGACCGAGCAGATGCTGGGCGCCTTCGGCATCAAGCAGCGCTGAAGGTAGGCCCCCCGTGCACCGCCGGGGGCAAGAAACTCAGTCCGGCCGCTCGCCGGGCAACAGCTGCATGCCGGTTCTCTGCACCAGCTCCGCGTAGCTGATCGGCTGACCCACCTGGGCCGTGGGCGCGTTCTGCTGCCAGTGCGCCCAGCGCTTGCCGGTGGCAGGGTCGAACACCAGCTTGAAGAGGTGCGAGGGCACGGCCACGCCTCCCGGGCCGATGCGCTGCGCGCCCGGCGCGAACACGGGGCCCGTGATGACATAGACGTCGCCCCGCGCCCGCATCACGTAGCGCCGGGTGTCCTGCTCGATCTTGGCCCAGGGCCCGCCGTTCTGCTTCGGGTCCTGCGGGACCATGTTGGCCAGGCTGAAGCTCTGCGCCATCGCCTCGGGCGTGCCCATGTCGCCCGCCGGCGCCATGTGGCCGCGGGACCAGCCCGAGCCCTTGTAGTCGGCCAGCTCGGCCCGCTCGCCGCGTGGCAGGCGCGCGTCGGCATAGAACCTGTCCGTGCGCTTCAAGCCATCGCCCGCCTGCAGGGTCTGCCGGTTCAGGCGCTCGGCTACGTAGACGGGGGTGCGCGTGGCCCCGCTGTGCAGCACGGCGAACGCGTCGAAGCACAGCGCGCGCAGCGAGGGGGCCGCCGGCGTCACCGGTGCCAAGCCGCCGGCGAAGTGCTGCGGGCAGGAAGCGAAGGCGTTGGTGGTGGCAGCGGAAGTGGAAGTCGAAGTGGAAGGCGCGGCGGGCGGCCGGGCCTGCGCGGGGCCGGCCCCGGGCGGGGTGCCGCAGCTGGTGGCCTGCAGGGCGACCACGCCGGCAGTGAACACGGCGATGAACAGTCGGCGAAAGCCGTGGGTGGAACGGGGGGCAGGGCGGGCGGTCGATGTGCGGGCCGGTTTTCGTTTGCGCGGTGGAGTCATGCGCTGGCAGTCTAATTGTCAACAACTTTGAAATGCCGGCTCCGATACGCCTTCGGCCGTGAAAACCCCACTTTCATGCCCCGTTCGTGCAGCGCGGAGATCGCAGCAGCCCCTCCAACTACCGCAAGGCGAGCACGCGGTCCGCAGCCAGGGCGCGCTCACCCCCGGCAGGGGTTCCGGACCCCGCGAGTGACGTGGTGTGACGCCGGCATTTACAATCGGGCCCGTTGCGCCTGGGCCTGGATCGGCCCGGCGCGTGAGAGCCGGTCCAGCCCCTCTACGACAAGCACCGATCCCGCTGCGATCCGACCGGCTTCAACCCCCGCCAGGAACCTCCCCCAGCGCGCCCGATTCCACGTCTCGCTGGCGGCAGGACTACAAGCCCTCGCCCAGCACCGTGATGCCCGTCGTCCGGCCGCTGGCCCGTGCTCCGCTGCCCACCTCGCTGCGTAGGGCCGTGCTGCCCTGACGCCATCGGCTGTGCCCGTCGGCCTGGCGGGGCGGCCGGCGCATCCAGCCATAGACAAGACTTTCCTCGATGGACCCGCACATGACCGAAACCGTTCTATCCCCGGCACGCGCGCCGCGCATAGGCATGGTGTCCCTGGGCTGCCCCAAGGCGCTGACCGACTCCGAACTCATCCTCACGCAGCTGAGCGCCGAGGGCTACGAAACCTCCAAGACCTTCCAGGGCGCCGATCTCGTCATCGTCAATACCTGCGGCTTCATCGACGACGCCGTTCGGGAAAGCCTGGACACCATCGGCGAGGCGCTGGCCGAGAACGGCAAGGTGATCGTCACCGGCTGCCTGGGGGCCCGCGCGGGCGAGGGCGGCAGCAACATGGTGCGTGAAATGCACCCCAGCGTGCTGGCCGTCACCGGCCCCCACGCCACGCAGGAAGTGATGGACGCGGTCCACCTCAACCTGCCCAAGCCGCACGACCCGTTCCTCGACCTGGTTCCGGGCGGCTTCGGCGTGGCGGGCGTCAAGCTGACCCCGAAGCACTACGCCTACCTGAAGATCAGCGAGGGCTGCAACCACCGTTGCACGTTCTGCATCATCCCTTCGATGCGCGGCGACCTCGTCTCGCGCCCGGTGGGCGACGTGCTGAACGAGGCGCGCGCCTTGTTCGAAGGCGGCGTGAAGGAGCTGCTGGTGATCAGCCAGGACACGTCGGCCTACGGCGTGGACGTGAAGTACCGCACCGGCTTCTGGGACGGCAAGCCGGTGAAGACGCGCATGCTGGAGCTGGTCGCTGCCCTGGGCGACATCGCCGAGCCCTACGGCGCCTGGGTGCGGCTGCATTACGTCTATCCGTACCCCAGCGTGGACGAAGTCATCCCGTACATGGCGACCGGCAAGGTGCTGCCGTACCTGGACGTGCCGCTGCAGCACAGCCACCCCGACGTGCTCAAGCGCATGAAGCGCCCGGCCAGCGGCGAGCGCAACCTCGAGCGCATCCAGCGCTGGCGCGAAGCCTGCCCGGAGCTGGTGATCCGCAGCACCTTCATCGCCGGCTTTCCGGGCGAAACCGAAGAGGAGTTCCAGCACCTGCTCGACTTCATGCGCGAGGCCCAGATCGACCGCGCCGGCTGCTTTGCCTACAGCGACGTGAACGGCGCCGCCGCCAATGAGCTGCCCGGCATGCTGCCCATGGAGGTACGCGAGGAGCGCCGCGCGCGCTTCATGTCGGTGGCCGAGGAAGTGTCCATCGCCCGCCTGCGGCGCCGCGTGGGCGCGACCATGCAGGTGCTGGTGGACCATGCGCCCGCGCTGGGCCGCAAGGGCGGAACGGGCCGCAGCTATGCCGACGCCCCGGAGATCGACGGCGTGGTGCACCTGCTGCCGCCGGAAAAGATCAGCAAGCAGATGAAGGTGGGCGAGTTCACCCGCGCGCAGATCGTGGGCGTGCAGGGCCACGACCTGGTGGCCCGCCCGGTGTAGAGAAGCCTCCCCGAGCCGCCTGCGGCGCAGTCATACCGGGGTGACGACGCCAGGCCCTGCGAAACCGGCTCCATGGCGCCTGCTGGCCTGGCCGTGGGGTCATGCGAGGGGCGGGGCCGTGTCAGGTCCATGCGCCTCGCCCCCAACGCGGCGTCGAGTGGGCAACGGCCCGGCCGGCCTTGTTCAAAACACCCCGCAGCGCTGGACCCGTGCGGTCTTCCCGCTATCCAAGAGATAGCAATTTTTGCCGCCTGACGGGCAGCCGGCTGCCTAAGATCGCGCCATGGCCCTCTCGCTCCCCCGTACCGCCACCGCACCGTTCTGCCCTTCGGAGGTGAAGGGCTCCGTCCGCATCGATCCGGGCCTGCCGTTCCACAAGAAGCTGCTGCGCTACGCCGGCCCGGGGCTGCTGGTGTCGGTGGGTTACATGGACCCGGGCAACTGGGCGACGGACATCGAGGCCGGCTCGCGGTTCGGCTACGGGCTGCTGTTCGTCGTGCTGCTGGCCAGCCTGGCGGCGATGCTGCTGCAGACGCTGTGCGTGCGGCTCGGGCTGGTGGCGCAAAAAGATCTGGCGCAGCTGTGCCGCGAGCGCTACGGGCCCACGGCCAACCGCCTGCTGTGGGCGGGGGCCGAGCTGGCGATCATCGCCTGCGATCTGGCTGAAGTGCTGGGCGGCGCGCTGGCGCTGCACCTGCTCTTCGGCGTGTCGATTCCGGTGGGCATCGGCATCACCGCGTTCGATACGCTGCTGGTGCTGGGCCTGCAGGGCGCGGGCTTTCGCCGGGTGGAGGCGATCGTGCTCGGGCTGGTGGGCACCATCGCCGCCTGCTTCGCGGTCGAGCTGGCGTTCGCGCAGCCGCTCTGGCCTGCGGTGGCGATGGGCTTCGCGCCCAGCCTGGAACGCCTGCAGCAACCCGGCGCGCTCTACCTGGCCATCGGCATCGTGGGCGCCACGGTGATGCCGCACAACCTCTACCTGCATTCGTCCGTGGTGCAGACCCGCCTGGTGGAAGACAGCGATGCCGGCCGCCGCGAAGCGATCCGCTTCTGCACGCTGGACGCCGTGATCTCGCTGTCGCTCGCGCTGCTGGTGAACGCGGCCATCATGGTGCTGGCCGCGAGCGCCTTCCACGGCCATGGCCGCCAGGACGTCGCCGACATCGCCGACGCCTACCGGCTGATCGAGCCGCTGGTGGGCAGCGCGCTGGCGGCCACGCTGTTCGGCATCGCGCTGCTGGCTTCCGGGCAAAGTTCGACCTTCACCGGCACCATCGCCGGGCAGATCGTGATGGAAGGTTTTCTGAAGCTGAAGATCCCCTGCTGGCAGCGCCGCCTGATCACGCGCGTGCTGGCGCTGGTGCCCGCGCTGGCCGGCGTCTGGTGGCTGGGCGACGACAGCATCGGCAAGATGCTGGTGCTGAGCCAAGTGGTGCTGAGCTTCCAGCTGCCGTTCGCGATGTGGCCGCTGATCCGCTTCACGAGCGACCGGGCGCTGATGGGCGGCTTCGCGAACGGACGCGCGGTGAGGGGGCTGGCCTGGGCCCTGTTCGCGGTGATCTCGGTGGCGAACGTCTGGCTGGTGGGCGCCGTGCTGGCGGGGTGATGTACGGGCGGCGCACGCTGGGTCTCCCGCTCGCCTGCAGCCTGGCTACGGCGGTGTTCAGCGGCTCCACGTCGGCCGGGGCGGTGGCGGATGGGCGGCGCTCACCCCGAACCTGGCGCATCCACATGACCGGACCGCTAAGGCCACAGCGTTGCCTGGTGCCAATAATGGCGCATGAGCCTGATCGACCACTACCTGCCGCGCTACCAGTTCGCAGAGGAGCACAGCCGGTACATTCCGGCCTCGCAAGCTCGTGTGCTCGACGTTCTCGGCCGTCCCGCGGTGCTGAACGACCCGATCGCCCGTGGGCTCATCGCGTTGCGTGAAACGCCCAACCGCCTGGCCGGCCGGCTGGGATTCGCATCCGGCCTCAAGCACCGCCCCTCGTTCAGCGTCGCCGACTTCACGCCCCTCGGGCGGGATGGCGACCGTGAGTTGGCTCACGGCCTGGCGGGCCGCTTCTGGCAGTCGGACTATGGGCTCGTCGATGTGCGCGACGCGGCGGCCTTTCAGGCGCTCGACCCCGCGGGTATCGCCAAATTGGTGATGAATTTCACGGCGGCCCCCGAAGGCGGCGGGACGCGGTTGACGACCCGCACCCGCGTCTGGTGCGGCGATGATGCGGCGCTGCGGCGTTTTCGCCCTTACTGGCTGCTCATCAGGCCGGCCAGTGGGCTGATCCGCCGGCGGTTGTTGAAGCGCGCGCACGATGCGGCGCTGCGGGCTGTTCCTTCGTGACGGTAGTATCGACCCCGCTGCCGCCGACGGATCCGCTCAGCGGCGCGGGGGACCGATCCGGCAGCCGCACCGCCGACCTGCACCGGGCTCAGCCATTGCCCGAGTGTCCATGCATGGACCAGCGGGCGGAACGAGCTTACTTGAGCTTCGCGCCGGCGCTGGCCCTGCAAAGAAAAAGGCACCGGCCATGGAATGGCGGGTGCCTTTCGTAAGCGGCGACGCAGGCGCGCCGGCCGCTCAGACGCGCTTGCGGTATTCGCCCGTGCGCGTGTCGATTTCGATCTTGTCGCCTTGGCTCACGAACAGCGGCACGGGCACTTCGAAGCCGGTGGCGATCTTGGCGGGCTTGAGCACCTTGCCGGACGTGTCGCCCTTCACGGCGGGTTCCGTCCAGGTGATTTCGCGCTCGACGCTGGTGGGCAGTTCGACCGAGATGGCCTTGCCGTCGTAGAACACCACTTCGAGCGACATGCCGTCTTCCAGGTAGTTCAGTGCGTCGCCCATGTTCTCGGCTTCGACTTCGTACTGGTTGTATTCGGTGTCCATGCAGACGTACATCGGGTCGGCGAAGTACGAGTACGTGCATTCCTTCTTGTCGAGGATGACGTTGTCGATCTTGTCGTCGGCCTTGAACACGTTTTCCGTGCCGAAGTTGCCGATCAGGCTCTTGAGCTTCATGCGCACGGTGGCGGCGCCGCGGCCGCCGCGGGCGTATTCGGTCTTCAGGACGACCATCGGGTCCTTGCCGTGCATGATGACGTTGCCGGCGCGGATTTCTTGAGCGATTTTCATAGCAGATTGCTGGGGTTGAAGCCGCTCTACGTGCTGGAGCGCGCGGGGTGTCCGTGTCCACCAGGGCTTTCACAAGCCGTGGTCGTCGCAGGTCCGGCGCCAGCGCATGTTCCGCGGCGGGGTGCACCGGCTGGGCGCCCTGGCCTTACGACCAGGAGCTGCCGCCTTCAATTGGCGCAAAGCCGTGGATTTTAGCTTTTTTCGGCCATGAACCCCATCAGTTGCGTCAAGAGATCGTCCTGCCGCAGCAGACGTGTGCGGGCGGCGAGCACGCAGGCCTGCCAATCGGCCAGTACGTTCGCGGTGATCGTCGGCAGTGGGGTCACCCGGTCGATCCCGTTCCAGACGGCATGGAAGCGGCGCAGCGAGGCGGGCGCGTCCAGCCAGTCGAGGAACGCCTGCAGCTTGGCATGGTGGGCATCGTCCTCCTGCGGGTAGATGTGCCAGATGAAGGGCTGGCCCGCCCACAGCGCGCGCACCAGCGAATCCTCGCCGCGCACGCAGTTCAGGTCGCAGGCCCAGAGCATTTCGTCGAAGGCGGGCTGGGGGCAGGGCGCCAGGAATTCCACGGGCAACGCCGGGTACGCGGGCAGGAGCGCCTGCACCGCCGCAGCCGCTCGTCCAGGGGTCGCGAGCAAGCGCGCATCGCCGCGTTCGGCCAGTTGCCCGACCCAGGCCGGCAGGCCGGCCGGTTCATAGCAAAACAGCGATACGGCCCACTCGTGCGCCGCGATGCCGTGGCGGGCCCGCCAGGCAGCGCGGTCGAACGCGGCCTGCCGCTCCATCAGGCCCGCTTCGCGCAGCAGTCCGCCGGTGCGCGGCGTGAATCCGGGATAGAAGAACCACCGCGTGCAGCCCGCTCCCGGCCCGCTGGACTGCAGCGACGGCAGGCGGTGGCTGCGCTCCACATACGGCTCGGCCGACAGGTATTCCAGGTTGATCCACAAGGGTTTGAAGCGCTTTTTTTGCCCTCCAGCGCTTATTCCATGAGCGATGGATGCTATGAAATCAGGAGCAATCTCGCAGCCGAAGGCTTCGATGACCACGTCGCCCGGGCCGTCCGGCGGCGCGGACGTGGGCCAGGGCCGCACCTGCACCCCGGGAGCGCCCAAGGGCGCCATCCAGGCGAGGGCGCTGGCGTCGTCGGTCCAGAGCCGCACCCGCTCGCCCCGCGCAGCGAGCTGCGCGCAAAGACGCCAGCACACGCCGATGTCGCCATAGTTGTCGATGACCTGGCAGAACACGTCCCAGAGGCGCGGATGGGAAAGAGCGGCCGACGTCATGCGGCCGCTTCCTCGCGTTCGGCGGCGCCGCCGCCGCGCAGGTGGTCCACCAGCAGGCGCGCCACGCTGGAGAGCGATTCGCCCGAGCGCACGCACAGCGACAGCCGCCGCTGCGCCCAGGCCTCGCGCAGCGGCGCCACCCGCACGGGCAGCGCGCCGCGGTAGAGCTGTGCGCTGCCCCCGGGCATCACGCCCACGCCCAGGCCGGCCGACACCATCAGGCAGAGCGCGTCGTACCCCGTGACCTGGATGCGCAGGCGCAGCGGGCGTTCCAGCTCGGCGGCCGCGCGCATCAGCACATGGTTGATGGCGCTGCCCGGGTGCATGCCGACGAAGTCGCAGTCGATCGCGTCGGCCAGGCGCACCCCGCCGCGGCGCCGGGCGAGCGCATGGCCGGCGGGCACGACCAGCACCAGTTCGTCGCGCCGGTAGGGCAGCAGCGCCACGCGGTCGCCGTAGCTGCCGTGGTTGAGGATGCCGACGTCCGCCGCGTTCTCCGCCACCGACCGCGCGACGGCGGTGCTGATCTGCTCCTGCAGCTGCACCTGCACCTGCGGGTGGCTGGCCATGAAGCGCTGCAGCTCGGCCGGCAGGAACTGGGTGATGGCCGAGATGTTGGCCACCACGCGCACCTGGCCGCGCACGCCGGCGCGGAAGTCGCTCATCTGCGCGGCGATGCCGTCCAGGTCGTTGAGCACGCCGCGGGCCATGTCGAGCAACGCGAAGGCGGCGGCGGTGGGTTCGGCGCCGCGGTTGCTGCGGGTGAACAGCTCCACGCGCAACGCGCCCTCCAGTTCGGCCAGCCGCCGGCTGGCGGCCGAGGGCGCGATGTGCTCGCGGGCGGCGGCGCGGGCGATGGCGCTTTCTTCCATCACGGCGACGAAGAGGCGCAGGGAGACCGGGTCGAGCTTCATGGACCGGCATGGTAGCGCCGCACCGGCGGGCCATGCCGGATTGCGATGGCAGCGTCGCGCATCAGCGTTTTGATGCGCGGCCGGCGGGCGGCATCATGCGGCGCCAGAGTGACTTCCGGACCAGGACGAAGATGCAAGAAGGACAAAGCGAAGCCGCAGCACCCACGGCGCTGGCGGGCGTGCGCGTGATCGAGATGGGCCAGCTGATCGCCGGCCCGTACTGCGGCAAGACGCTGGGCGAGTTCGGTGCCGACGTGGTGAAGATCGAGGCCACCGGCACCGGCGACCCGCTGCGCAACTGGCGCATGCTGCAGGACGGCACGTCGGTGTGGTGGCAGGTGCAGTCGCGCAACAAGCGCTCGGTGGCGCTGGACCTGCGCCAGCCCGAGGGGCAGGACATCGCGCGCCGCCTCATCGCCGAGGCCGATGTGCTGATCGAGAACTTCCGCCCCGGCACGCTGGAAGGCTGGGGCATGTCGCCCGAGCAGCTGCATGCGCTCAACCCAGGCCTCGTGATCCTGCGCATTTCGGGCTACGGCCAGACCGGCCCGTACCGCGACCTGCCGGGCTTCGGCGTGATCGGCGAGGCCATGGGCGGCCTGCGACACCTGACCGGCGAGCCGGGCCGCGTGCCGGTGCGGGTGGGCGTGTCGATCGGCGACACGCTGGCGGCGCTGCACGGCGCCATCGGCGTGCTGACGGCGCTCTACCACCGCAAGGTGGGCGGCGGCCAGGGCCAGGTGATCGACGTGGCGCTGCACGAGGCGGTGTTCAACGTGATGGAGAGCCTGATTCCCGAATACAGCGCCTTCGGCGCGGTGCGGGGCGCCGCGGGCAGCGCGCTGCCGGGCATCGCGCCTTCCAATGCCTATCCCTGCACGGACGGCTGGGTGCTGGTGGCCGGCAATGGCGACAGCATCTTCAAGCGGCTGATGGAGGCCATCGGCCGGGCCGACCTGGCGGCGGCGCCCGACCTGGGCGACAACGCCGGCCGCGTGGCGCGCGTGCGCGAGATCGACGATGCCATCGGCGCCTGGACGGCCACGCGCACCGTGGCCGAGGTGATGGACACGCTGGCGGCCGCGCGCGTGCCGGCGGGCAAGGTCTACACCGCGCAGGACATCGCGCAAGACCCGCACTACCGCGCCCGCGACATGCTGCTGGCGCAGACCACGCGCGACGGCCATACGCTGGAAGTGCCGGGCATCGTGCCCAAGCTCTCCGCCACGCCGGGCACCATCCGCTCCAGCGCCCCCCGCCTGGGCGACGACACCGATGCGGTGCTGCGCGAGGCCGGCCTGAGCGATGCGCAGATCGCACTGCTGCGCGAGAAGGGAGTGGTGCAATGAACGCCAATGCCAACACCAACGCGACCGGGACCGTGTGGCAGGGCGCCGGGCGCCGCATCCACATGCAGGAGGTGGGCACGCGCGACGGCCTGCAGATGGAGCAGGCCTTCGTGCCGACGCAGGACAAGATCGCGCTCGTGAACGCGCTGTCGGACGCGGGGCTCGCCAAGATCGAAGTCACCGCGTTCGTGTCGCCCACGGCCATTCCGGCGCTGCGCGACGCCGAGATCGTGATGCGCGAGATCGCGCGGCGCCCCGGCGTGGTCTATGCCGCGCTGGTGCCGAACGTGCGGGGCGCGGAGCGCGCCATCGAGGCACTGACCGACGAGCTCAACCTGGTGATGTCCGCCAGCGAGACCCACAACATCGCCAACCTGCGCATGACGCGCGCGCAGTCGTTCGCGTCGCTCGCGCAGGTGGTGGCCACGGCGCAGGCGGCGGGCGTGGCCGTGAACGTGTCGCTCTCGTGCGTGTTCGGCTGTCCTATGGAGGGCGACGTGGCCGAGGCCGAGGTATTCGGCTGGGTGCAGCGCTTCGCAGACCTGGGCGTGGGCGGCATCACGCTGTGCGACACCACGGGCATGGCGCACCCCGCGCAGGTGGTGGCGCTGGTCAGCGCGGCATGTGCCCGCTGGCCGGGCCTGGTGTTCACGCTGCACTTCCACAACACGCGGGGCATGGGCCTGGCCAACGTCCTGGCCGCCATCGGCGCGGGGGCTGACCGGTTCGACGCCTCGCTGGGCGGGCTGGGCGGCTGCCCCTATGCGCCGGGCGCCTCGGGCAACGTCTGCAGCGAAGAGGTCGTGCATGCGCTCGAGCTGATGGGCTACGACACCGGCGTGGACCTGGCGGCGCTGCTGGCCGCCGCACGGCGCCTGCCGGAGCTCATCGGCCACGACATTCCCGGCCAGATCGCCAAGGCCGGGCGGCGCCTGGATCTGCACCCGGTGCCAGCGGATTTCGAAGCCATTCGCGAACGGGCGATGGCGAGATAACAGAAAAACACAACGACAGGAGACACACCATGCCCACGCTTTCCTCCCTCTCGGGCCGCCTGCCGCGCCGCCGCGCGCTGCAGGCGCTCGCCGCCACCCTCTGCGCACCCGCTCCGTTCGCCTGGGCGCAGGACGGCTACCCCTCCAAGCCCATCACGCTGATCGTGCCGCAGGCGGCGGGGGGTGCCAACGACGCCATCGCCCGCGTGGTCGCGCAGCGCCTGTCCGAGCAAATGGGCCAGAGCGTGATCGTGGACAACCGGCCCGGCGCGGGCGGCACCCTCGCCACCGCCGCCACGGCCCGCGCCAGGCACGACGGCTACACGCTGCTGCTCACGGCCGACAGCGCGCACGTCATCGGGCCGGCGCTCTACCGCAACCCCGGCTTCGACCCGGTGAAGGACTTCGAGCCCGTGGCGCCGGTGGCTACGGCCGGCTACGTGCTGGTCGCGCACCCATCCTTTCCGGCGAACGACATCGCTGGCCTCGTCACGCTCGCCAAGGCCAAGCCCGGCGAATACGCCATCGCCTCGGCGGGCAACGGCACGCTCAACCACCTGATCGGCGAGATGCTGCAGAAGGCCGCGGGCATCCGGCTGCAGCACGTCCCCTACAAGGGCTCGGCCGCCGCCGCGACGGACGTGGCCGGCGGGCAGGTGCCGCTGTCGGTGCAGAGCCTGCCTTCGTGCATCGGGTTCATCAAGGCGGGCAAGCTCAAGGTGCTCGGCGTGGTCAACAGCCGCCCGGTGGCCGCGCTGCCCGGCGTGCCGACGATCGGCCAGACGCTGCCGGGCTTCGGCCAGTCGCCCTGGTACGCGCTGTTCGCGCCAGCCGGCACGCCCGCGCCGATCGTCGCGCGGCTGCAGACCGAGGTGGCCCGCGCCCTGGACCAGAAGGACGTGATCGACAAGCTCGCCAACGTGGGCTGCGAGCCGTTCAAGGGCACATCGGCCCAGCTGGGCGCGCTGGTGCAGGCCGAGCTGCCGCAGTGGGCGCGCGTGGTGAAGGACACCGGCGCCACCGTGGACTGATGCCCCCGCCGCCGCGCAAGACATTTGACGAAACACACAACGACTAACGACCCAGGAGACGACGACATGCGACATACCTTTCCCCGCCGGCTCGCGCTGGCCACCCTTGCCGCCGCCGCTGCATGCGCGGCGCTGCCGCTGGCAGCCCAGGCGCAGGGAGCCTACCCGGCCAAACCCGTGACGCTCGTCGTGCCCACCGCCGCCGGCGGTACCACCGACCTGTCGGCGCGCATGCTCGCGCAGGCGCTCGGCCCCGTGCTCGGCCAATCGGTGGTGGTGGACAACAAGGGCGGCGGCAACGGCAACATCGCCGCGGCGGCCGTGAAGCGGGCCGAGCCCGACGGCTACACGCTGCTCATGCAGTATTCGGGCTACCACGTCATCTCGCCGCTGCTCACGACGCAGAAAACCTGGGACACGGCCGACTTCCAGCCCGTGGCGAACGTGCTGTCCGCGCCGCAGATCATCGTGGTGCGCGACGGCCTGCCGGTGAAGACGCTGGCCGAGCTCATTGCCTATGCGAAGGCCAACCCCGGCAAACTGAACTACGCCTCGTCCGGCAACGGCTCCCTGCAGCACGTGACCGGCGCCATGCTGGAGCAGCAGGGCGGCCAGGTGGACCTGACCTTCGGCACGGCGCCGCCCTTCATGCCGCACATCCAGGCGGGCAAGCTGCGCGTGCTGGCCGTGACCGGCAAGGAGCGCCTGCCCAGCCTGCCCAACGTGCCCACCACCGCCGAGGCGGGCTGTCCGCAGGTCAACGCCACGTCGTGGTTCGCGCTCTTCGCCCCCGCCAACACGCCCAGGCCGGTGATCGACAAGCTGGTAGCCGACGTTCGCACCGTGGTGCAGAACCCCGCCTTCCAGCAGAAGGCGCAGGAGCAGGGCGCAACGGCCGACTACCAGGCACCGCAGCAGCTCGGCGCCCGAGTCAAGACGGACCTGGCGGACTGGGCGCGGGTCATCAAGGCGGCCAACATCCAGGCCGATTGACGAAAGCCGCTTCCGATCGCGACCGCCGATGGCGGGGATCGCTGCGGCCCCACGAGCCGCCACATCACAGGGCCCCCATGCACCGCATGGGGGCCTTTTTCGTGGGGCCGCGCACCAGCCGAGTGCAGTTTCGAAAACGCTATGAATGATTGATTTTTTTCTTTACTATCGGCTCGTTGTAAATTCTTTGTCAAATTGGACGGGTCGCCTCCATGTCTTTCCAGGACGCGGAGGCCTGGCTCGCCATGGTCCCGGCCCCGCTGCCACCGTTCTTCATTGCCTATGTCCGACCTGCCCGACGTCATCGCCGACGGCGTATCGATCGCGATCCGCATCGGCCGCGCACGCCCGCAGCTGACGCCCTCGCATCAGCAGATGGCGGACTACGTGCTGGCGCATCCGCTGCAGGCGGCCACCATGCCCATCGACGAGCTGGCCGCAGCGGTCGGCGTGTCCATCGCCACGGCCAACCGGTTCGCCCGGGCCATCGGGCTGGACGGCTACCCGATGCTGCGGGCCGAGCTGGTGAAGGGTTTCGAGGCCATGCTCGCGCCCATCGAGAAGATGCGCATCAAGCTGGAGAAGCCCACCTCGATCCAGGACGTGTTCGCCGCCGCGCTGGAGGAGAGCCAGCGCAACATCGCCGCCACGCGCGACGCGCTGGACCCCGCCGCTTGCGAGTTGGCCGTGCAGGCCCTGCTGGCCGCGCGCCGCGTGTACCTGGCCGGCTATGGCGCCAGCGGCTGGCTGGCGGGCCTGCTGCAGCGCGGGCTGGACGCGTATTGCGACAACGTGCATCTGCTGGCGGGCGTGGGCGGTGCCTCGTATGGCGCGCGCCTGCTGCCGCGCATGGGCGAGGGCGATGTGCTCGTCGCCATCAGCTACCCGCGCTACCTGACCGACACCGTGTTGCTGGCCCAGGGTGCCTTCGAGCGTGGCGTGAAGGTGGTGGCGCTGACCGACGGCCCGCATTCCCCGATCCTGCCGTTCGCGCATGTCTGCCTGTTCGCGCAGACGGAAAACCAGTACGCGGCCAATTCCGAATCGTCCGCGCTGGCGCTCATCGAAGCGCTGACCAGCGCGGTGGCCCATCAGTCCAAGGACTCGGTGAAGACCGCCGCCCGCATGACCGAAGCCGTGCTGCCCTGGCTGCACGACAGCGCCCGCAGCCGGCTCGCTTCGCGCTCGGTGGACGCTGGCCCCAAGCGGGCGGAGGGGCGGGGCAGGGGGCGCTGAAGGGCTGCCTTCGATGACGCCCTTGGTCGCCCCGTCTTTCCCCATTCCTTCCCTCGCCGTTTCCCCCCATTTCCCGACCCTGCCTGCATGACCGCTTCGCCCGCCTCGCCCGCCTCCGTTTCTGCTGCTCGCCCTGTTCCCGTGATCGCCATCCACGGCGGTGCGGGCACGTTGAGCCGCGCCACCATCCATGCCGATCAGGAGCGGGCTTACCAGGCCGCGCTGCACGCGGTGCTGAGCGCCGGCCAGGCCGTGCTGGCGCGGGGCGGCAGCGCGGTGGATGCGGTCTGCGAGGCCGTGCGCCTGCTGGAGGAGTGCCCGCTGTTCAATGCCGGCCACGGCGCGGTGTTCACCGCCGAGGCCACGCACGAGCTGGACGCCGCGGTGATGGACGGCGGCAACCTCGCCGCCGGCGCGGTGGCGGGCGTGGCGCACGTGCGCAACCCGGTGCTGGCCGCCCGTGCGGTCATGCGGCACGGACAGCACGTGCTGATGGCCGGCGAAGGTGCCGAGCGCATGGCGCGCGAAGCGGGCCTGGAGATGGTGCAGGCATCGCATTTCTCCACCGATGCGCGCCGCGCCCAGCTGGAGGCCGCGCGCGCCAGCCAGCGCGGCGCCGTACTGGACCACGACGGCGCCGCGGCGCTGGCGGGCCGTGCCCTGGATGAAGACCGCAAGATGGGCACCGTGGGCGCCGTCGCGCTGGATGCGCAGGGCCACCTCGCCTCCGCCACCTCCACCGGCGGCATGACCAATAAGCGCCCCGGCCGCGTGGGCGACAGCCCGCTGATCGGCGCGGGCACCTATGCCGACGACCGCACCGCCGCCGTCTCGTGCACCGGCCATGGCGAGAGCTTCATCCGGGTAGCAGCCGCACATGACATCTGCGCGCGCATGCAGCACGGAGGCGCGGCGCTGGCCGATGCGGCCGACGCCGTGGTGCACGGCACGCTCGCCGCCATCGGCGGCACGGGCGGCCTGATCGCCGTCGATCGCCACGGCAACGTGTGCCTGCCGTTCAACACCGAGGGCATGTACCGCGGCTTCGCCCGGGTGGGCGAGGCGCCCGAGACCTTCATCTACCGCTGAGCGCGCAGCGCGCCGTGCCCATCCGCCCCCCGACCGAATCTTCTTTCCGCCTGCCATGAAACCCAATGCCCCGACCCCGTCCTCGGCCCTCGCGCTGCCCGAGCAGCGCGTGCTGGCCGTGGACGACCTGACCATCCGCTTCGCCAATTCCGAGCGCACGGTGGATGCCGTACGCAACCTGTCCTTCCACGTCGACCGGGGCGAGACGCTGGCCATCGTGGGCGAATCGGGCTCGGGCAAGTCCGTTACCTCGCTGGCGCTGATGCGGCTGGTGGAGCATGGCGGCGGCCGGATCATCAATGGCTCGGTGGCGCTGCGCCGGCGCAACGGCCAGGTGCTGGAGGTCGCCAGGGCCAGCAACGCCGTGATGCGCGGCGTGCGCGGCGCGGACGTGGCCATGATCTTCCAGGAGCCCATGACTTCGCTCAACCCGGTGTTCACCGCGGGCGACCAGATCGCCGAATCGATCCGCGTGCACCAGGGCAAGGACCGCGCCGCCGCCCGCGCCGAGGCGCTGCGCATGCTGGAGCTGGTGCGCATTCCCGAGGTGCGCAACGTGCTGGACCGCTTTCCCCACCAGCTCTCGGGCGGCATGCGCCAGCGCGTGATGATCGCGATGGCGCTGTCGTGCAAGCCGCAGCTGCTGATCGCCGACGAGCCCACCACCGCGCTGGACGTGACCATCCAGGCGCAGATCCTGCAGCTCATCCGCCAGTTGCAGGACGAGATGCACATGGGCGTGATCTTCATCACCCACGACATGGGCGTGGTGGCCGAGGTGGCCGACCGCGTGCTGGTGATGTACCGCGGCGACAAGGTGGAGGAGGGCCCGTCCGACCAGGTGTTCGCCGCGCCGCAGCATGCCTACACCCGTGCACTGCTGTCGGCCGTGCCCAAGTTGGGCGCCATGCAGGGCACGGACCTGCCGCGCCACTTCGAGCTGATCGGCGCCAGCGGCACGTCCGGTGCCGAGGCGGTGCTGGAATCCACGCCCGCCGACACGCGCCCCGCGGGGGCGCAGCCCATCCTGCGCGTGAAGGACTTGGTCACGCGCTTCGATCTGCGTTCCGGCCTCTTCAACCGCGTCAAGCGCCGTGTGCATGCGGTCGAGCGCGTGAGCTTCGATCTCTACCCCGGCGAGACGCTCGCCCTCGTGGGCGAATCGGGCTGCGGCAAGTCCACCACCGGCCGGTCGCTGCTGCGCCTGGTCGACAGCCAGAGCGGCGCTATCGAGTTCGGCGGCCGCAACATCCTGGACCTGCCCACGTCCGAAGTGCAGGCCCTGCGCCGCGACATCCAGTTCATCTTCCAGGACCCGTTCGCCTCGCTCGACCCGCGGCTCACGGTGGGCTTCTCGATCATGGAGCCGCTCCTGGTGCACAAGATCGGCACCCGCGAAGAGGCACAGGCCCGCGTGGACTGGCTGCTGGAGAAGGTGGGCCTGCCGCGCGAGCATGCCCAGCGCTACCCGCACGAATTCTCCGGCGGCCAGCGCCAGCGCATCGCCATCGCCCGGGCGCTCGCGCTCAACCCCAAGGTGGTGGTGGCCGACGAATCGGTCTCGGCGCTCGACGTCTCCATCCAGGCGCAGATCGTCAACCTGATGCTCGACCTGCAGCGCGAACTGGGCGTGGCCTTCCTCTTCATCTCGCACGACATGGCGGTGGTGGAGCGCATCAGCCACCGCGTGGCGGTGATGTTCCTCGGGCAGATCGTCGAGATCGGCCCGCGCCGCGCCATCTTCGAGAACCCCCAGCACGCCTATACCAAGAAGCTCATGGCCGCCGTTCCCATCGCCGACCCGGCCCGCCGCCACCTGAAGCGCGCGCTGCTCGGCGGCGAGATCCCCAGCCCCATCCGCGCCATCGGCGACGAGCCGGCGGTGCAGCCGCTGGTGGAAGTCGGCCCGGGCCATTTCGTGGCGCGGCACGCCATCGCCAACCTGTACTGACCTGACCCGCTCTCGCTTTCCCGCTGTCCCTTCCTGCCTTCGTTCCCTTTCCAACCGGAGTCCACCATGAAGAAAACCCTGCATTCCCGCCGCGTCGCAGCCGGCCTCCTGGCCCTCGTGGCCGTCGCCGCCTCCGGCTCCGCGCTGGCCAACGGCAACGCCGTGCTTGCGATCTACCAGCAGCCCGAGACGCTGGACCCCTACAACACCAACACGACGATCACCACGGCCGTCACCAAGACGTTCTACGAAGGCCTGTTCGCCTTCGACAAGGACATGAAGCTCAAGAACGTGCTGGCCGAGAGCTATGAAGTCTCCAAGGACGGCCTGGTATACACCTTCAAGCTGCGCTCGGGCGTGAAGTTCCACGACGGCACCGACTTCAACGCAGCCGCCGCCAAGGCCACGCTGGACCGCGTGATGGACCCGGCCAACCGCCTGCTGCGCGCCAACCAGTTCAACCGCGTGGCCAAGGTCGAGGCCGTGAACCCGCAGACCCTGCGCATCACGCTGAAGGAGCCCTTCGGCCCCTTCATCAACGCGCTGGCGCACGCCTCCGCCGCGATGATCTCGCCCACGGCGCTGGCCAAGTGGGGCAGCAAGGACATCGCCTTCCACCCCGTGGGCACCGGCCCGTTCGAATTCGTGGAATGGAAGCAGACGGAAGCCATCGTCGGCAAGAAGTTCGCGAACTACTGGAAGAAGGGCTACCCCAAGATCGACCAGATCACCTGGAAGCCCGTCACCGAGAACAACACCCGCGCCGCCATGCTGCAGACGGGCGAGGCCGACTTCGCCTTCACGCTGCCCTATGAGCAGATCGCCACGCTGAAGAAGAGCGACAAGGTGGACGTGGTCACGGCGCCCTCCATCATCCAGCGCTTCCTGACGTTCAACATGCTGCAAAAGCCCTTCGACAACCCGAAGGTGCGCGAAGCCATCGGCTACGCCATCAACAAGGACGCGCTGTCCAAGGTGGCCTTCAGCGGTTACGCGTTCCCGGCCCAGGGCTTCGTGCCGCAGGGCGTGGAGTACGCGGTGAAGATGCAGCCGATTCCCTACAACGTCGCCAAGGCCAAGGAGCTGCTGAAGGAAGCCGGCTACCCGAACGGCTTCGAGAGCACGCTGTGGAGCGGCTACAACAACACCACCAGCCAGAAGGTGATTCAGTTCCTGCAGCAGCAGTTGCAGCAGGTCGGCATCAAGGTGTCGGTGGAGGCACTGGAGCCCGGCAAGCGTGCCGAGCTGGTCGATGCCTGGCCCGACCCCAAGACCGCCAAGGCACGCCTCTACTACATCGGCTGGTCGTCCTCGACGGGTGAAGCCGACTGGGCGTTGCGTCCGCTGTTCTCCACCGAGTCGTGGGCACCCAAGCTCGCCAACTACGCGTTCTACAGCAACCCCGTGGTGGACGAGTCCATCGCCAAGGCGCTGCTGACCACCGACGGCTCCGAGCGCGCCGCGCTCTACAAGACGGCGCAGGAACAGATCGCCAAGGACCTGCCGCGCATCCCGCTGGTCACCGAAGAGGTGCTGTACGCCCATTCCAAGCGCCTGTCGGGCGTGTACGTGATGCCTGACGGCAACATCAACAGCGACGAGATCTCGCTGAAGTAAGCCCGCAGGGCGCGAGGCCCCCGCCCGGTGCGGGAGCCTGCTTTCCCGCCTTCGTTTCCGTTTCCGTTTCCGTTGTCACCTCGCTGCGCACCGCAGCGCCGCATCCATGCTGAACTATTTCCTCAAACGACTGCTGGGGCTCCTGCCGACGCTGCTGATCGTGGCGGTACTGGTGTTCCTCTTCGTCCACATGCTGCCGGGCGACCCCGCACGCCTGGCCGCCGGGGTGGACGCCGACGAGGCCACCGTGCAGGTCGTGCGCCAGGAGCTGGGCCTCGACAAGCCCCTGCCCGAGCAGTTCGTGCACTTCTTCTCGCGCATGGTGCAGGGGGATTTCGGCACGTCGATCCGCACCCGCCGCCCCGTGGCCGCCGAGATCGGCGAGCGGTTCATGCCCACGCTGCTGCTCACCCTGGCCGCCATGGCCTGGTCGGTGGTGCTGGGCATGGGCATCGGCATTCTGTCGGCCGTGTACCGCAACCGCTGGCCCGACCGACTGGGCATGACGCTGGCGGTGTCCGGCATTTCCTTTCCCGCCTTCGCGCTCGGCATGACGCTGATGCAGGTGTTCTCGGTGGAGCTGGGCTGGCTGCCCACCGTGGGCGCCGACAGCTGGAAGCACTACATCCTGCCCTCCATCACGCTGGGCGCGGCGGTGGCCGCCGTGATGGCCCGCTTCACCCGCGCATCCTTCGTTGAAGTGGTGCAGGAAGACTTCGTACGCACCGCGCGCGCCAAGGGCCTGAACGAGCGCACCGTGGTGCTCAAGCACTGCTTGCGCAATGCGCTCATCCCGGTCGTCACCATGATGGGCCTGCAGTTCGGCTTCCTGCTGGGCGGCTCCATCGTGGTGGAGGCCGTCTTCAACTGGCCCGGCCTCGGCCGCCTGCTGGTGGACGCCGTGACCATGCGCGACTACCCCGTCATCCAGACGCTGGTGCTGCTTTTCTCGCTGGAGTTCATCCTCATCAACCTGGTGGTGGACATGCTCTACGGCTTCATCAACCCGACCATCCGCTACAAGTGAAGCGCACGGACCGGACCCCCACCATCGACGAAGACACGGTATGACCACGCCCTCCATTCCCACGCCGCCCGACGCCGCCCTGGTGGCGGCGGCCACGGTGGCCCCCGCCGCCGGCAATGCCTCCACGGTGCGCACCCCCTGGCGCGAGTTCTGGCGCAAGTTCAAGAAGCAGCACGTCGCGGTGGCCGCGCTGGTGTTCGTTGTGCTGCTCGTCGCCGTGGCCGTGCTGGCCCCGGTGATCGTGCCGTTCGATGCGGAGAACTTCTTCGACTACGACCGGCTGAACGACGGCCCCTCGGCCATGCACTGGTTCGGCGTCGATCCGCTCGGCCGCGACATCTTCAGCCGCATCCTGATGGGCGCGCGCATCTCGCTGGCCGCGGGCTTCCTGTCGGTGGCGATCGGCTGCCTGATCGGCACCACGCTGGGCCTGCTCGCCGGCTACTACGAAGGCTGGTGGGACCGCATCGTGATGCGCATCTCCGACGTGCTGTTCGCCTTCCCCGGCATCCTGCTGGCCCTCGGCGTGGTGGCCATCCTGGGCAGCAGCATGACCAACGTGGTGGTGGCCGTGGCGGTGTTCAGCGTGCCGGCCTTCGCGCGGCTGGTGCGCGGCAACACGCTGGTGCTCAAGCAGATGACCTACATCGAATCCGCGCGCAGCATCGGCGCATCGGACTGGACCATCATCGTGCGGCACATCCTGCCCGGCACCATCTCCTCCATCGTCGTCTACTTCACGATGCGCGTGGGCACCTCGATCATCACCGCCGCCAGCCTGTCGTTCCTCGGCATGGGCGCCCAGCCGCCGACGCCGGAGTGGGGCGCCATGCTGAACGAAGCACGCGCGGACATGGTGAACGCGCCGCACGTGGCGCTGTTCCCGAGCCTCGCCATCTTCCTCACGGTGCTGGCCTTCAACCTGCTGGGCGACGGCCTGCGCGACGCGCTGGATCCCAAGATCGACCGGCAGACATGACCGGGGCGAACGCGCGCGACCTCGCGGCCCCCGCGCCGCCGCGCATCGGCCTGCTGGAAGCGGGGCCGCTGGACGCGATCACGGACGTGGCGGGCGTCACCGTCGGCCACGCCACGCTGGCCGACGGCCCGGTGCAGACCGGCGTGACCGTCATCCATCCGCATGGGCTCGACCCGTACCGCCACAAGGTGCCGGCCGGCGCCGCCGTCATCAACGGCTTCGGCAAGAGCGTGGGCCTGGTGCAGCTGGAAGAGCTCGGGCAGCTGGAGACGCCGATCGCGCTCACCAACACGTTCTCGGTGCCCGCCGTGGTGCAGGCGCAGATCCGCGACTGCGTGCGCGCCAATCCCGAGACGGGCCGCGCGCTGCCCACCGTCAATCCGTTGGTGCTGGAGTGCAACGACGGTTTCCTCAACGACATCCAGCGCATGGCCGTGGGCGACGCCCACTACCGCGCCGCCTGCGACGCGGCCGGCGAGCAGGTTCCCCAGGGCGCCGTGGGTGCGGGCCGCGGCATGTCGAGCTTCCAGCTCAAAGGCGGCATCGGCACCGCGTCGCGGCGCGTGCAGTTCGCCGGCGGCCTTCGCACGGTGGGCGCGCTGGTGCTCGCCAACTACGGTCTGCTGCCGAACCTGGTCTGGGGCGGCATGCCGATCGGTGCGCGCTTGGCGGCGCTGCTGGAGGCGGAGGCGCTCGCCGCCACCGCCGGCCCCGAGAAAGGCTCGATCATCATGGTGCTGGCCACGGATGCCGCGCTGGACGCTCGCCAGCTCGGCCGCCTGGCACGGCGCGCGGCCGCGGGCCTGGCGCGCACCGGCTCGGTGTACGGCCATGGCAGCGGCGACATCGCTATTGCGTTCTCCACCGCCTACACCCTGCCGCACCTGCCGCAAGAGTCCATGCCGGCCGTGCCACTGGTCCACGAATCCCTGCTCGACGGCTTGTTCCAGGCGGCGGCCGACAGCGTCGAGCAGGCCATCGTCCACGCGCTCTGGCATGCGGAACGCGTGACCGGCCGTGATGGCCATGACCGACGCGGGCTGCGCGAGCTGCTCGGCCGCGTCGGCTGATGCCGCCATCCCCAGTCTCGCCGTTCTTCCTCCGCCTTTCTTTCCACGCCCCGTGCAGCCCCCCATGAAAATCCTCATCTCCGTCGACATCGAAGGCGTGGCCGGCGTCTACCACCCCGAGCAAGTGCGCGCCGGCAACCCCGAATACGAACGTGCGCGGCGCTTCATGGCGGCGGAGGCGAATGCCGCCATCGCCGGCGCGTTCGAAGGCGGCGCCGCCGAGGTGCTCGTCAACGACTCGCATGGCGGCTTTCGCAACATGCCGCCCGACCTGCTCGACGCCCGCGCCCAGGCCGTGCAGGGCAAGCCCCGCTACCTGAGCATGGTGTCCGGCGTGGAGCTGGGCGTTGATGGCGTCTGCTTCATCGGCTACCACGCCCGCTCGCGCGCCCACGGCATCCTGGCCCACACCATCAACAGCTTCGCGTTCGAGCGCATCGCATTCAATGGGCGCGAACTGGGCGAGGCGGGCATCTACGGCGCGCTGGCCGGGGCCTACGGGGCGCCGGTCATCGCTGCATCGGGCGACGATGCCTTCATCGCCGAGACGCGCGAGCTGTTTCCGCACGCGACCTTCGTGCAGACCAAGCGCGCCACGGGCGCCAACAGCGGCATCAGCCTGTCACCCGAGCGCGCCTGTGCCGCCATCCGCGAAGGCGTGGCCCAGGCGATGGCGCAGGTGCGCAGCGCCCGGCCGTTCTGCATCGACGGCCCCGTCAGCGTCGATCTGGTGGCGCAGTCGGTGGCGCTGGCCGACCTGTTCTGCCAGTGGCCGACGCTGGAGCGCACGGCGCCCGATGCGCTGCGCTTCACCGCGCCTGATACCGAGTCTGCGGTGCGGATGGTCAATTGCCTGTCCGCCATGTCCAGCATGTTGAGATAGGGACCCCCCCTGAGGCGGTGCGCGCCTTCCCCCCGCTCTCGCCGTGCTGCGCACGGCGGGCAGGGGACGCCGCCGGTGGCCCGGCGAAGCCGGTTCCACAGCGGCTGCTGGCTTGGCCCGCTCCGCGGCCTTCTGAATGTTGCGGCAGCGCCGGTTGCCTGGATTGCGCACAATGCGAGTGATTGTTGGAATGACCAAATGAACGCACCTGAGAATTCGTCCGGGGCCGCCGTGCCCGCGATGACCGTCGGCATCGTGGCCGGCATGGGCCCGGCCGCAGGGGTGGATTTCGCGCGGCTCTTCGTGCAGGCATCGGAGCAATGGCTGCGCGACCATGGCCAGGCCGTGCGCGACCAGTCGTTCCCCGAGCACTGGATCGCCCAGGTGCCGGTGGCGGACCGCACGCAGGCGCTGCGGGATCCGGCCGCGCCTCAGCCGCAGGAAGGGTTGGTGTCGGCGCTGGAACGCCTGGCGGCCATCGGCGCCCGCGCGGCGGCGATGTCGTGCAACACCGCACATGCCTGGCATGCGGCGCTGCAGGAGCGCGTGCCCGGCGTGCAGCTGCTGCACATCGCCCGCGAAACCGCTGCCGAGCTGCAGCGCCGGGGCATCCGCCGCGCGGCGCTGCTGGCCACGCAGGGCACCTACGGCATGGGCCTGTACGACGAGGCCTTCGCCACCCACGGCGTGGAATGCGTGCTGCCCTCGGCGGACGCGAAGGAGTGGCTGATGCAGGGCATCTACGACGGCGTGAAGGCCGGCGACATGGCGCTGGCGCGGCGCCGGTTCGCCGAGGTGGGCCAGGCCGTGCGCGCCCAGCACGGCGACATTCCCCTGGTCATGGCCTGTACCGAGATTCCGCTGGCGCTGCCGGACGCGCCCGAGGCCGCCGGCTGGACGCTGGTCGATCCGTCCGAGATCCTGGCTACGGCGCTGGTGCGCACGGCCTACGGCCAGGGCTGACAAAGCCCGAGCGGGCAGGGTGCCATCGGCGGTGTCCCACCTGTGGGGACGGTGGCCACGGCCACAATACGCCCATGTCCGATGTGCACTCCGCTGAACTGCTGGCCCAGGTGGCTGCCCTGCCTCCGCTTCCGGGCGTCTACCGCTATTTCGACGCCCAGGGCGGGCTGCTGTATGTCGGCAAGGCCCGCAACCTGAAGAAGCGCGTTTCCAGCTACTTCACCAAGAGCCACGGCGGCACGCGCATCGGCCACATGGTGGGCAAGATCACGCGGCTCGACACGACCGTGGTGCGGTCCGAAGCCGAAGCCTTGCTGCTGGAAAACAACCTCATCAAGTCGCTCAACCCGCGCTACAACATCCTCTTTCGCGACGACAAGAGCTATCCCTACCTGAAGATCACTGGCGTGGCGGCGCGCGACGGCACCGGCGACCATCCCGGCCAGCAGTTCCCGCGCATGGCGTACTACCGCGGCGGCGTGGACAAGCGCCACCGCTACTTCGGTCCGTACCCCGGCGCCTGGGCGGTGAAGGAGACCATCCTGCTGCTGCAGAAGGTGTTCCGCCTGCGCACCTGCGAGGACACGGTATTCGCCAACCGCACGCGGCCGTGCCTGCTCTACCAGATCAAGCGCTGCAGCGGCCCCTGCGTGGACCTGATCTCGCCGCAGGCGTATGCCAGCGATGTGCACCACGCCGAGGCCATGCTGCGCGGCGAGACACAGGAGCTGCTGCAGGCTATGGAGGCGCGCATGATGGAGCATTCCGGCAAGCTCGAATTCGAGCAGGCGGCGGACGTGCGCAACCAGATCTCTGCGCTGTCGCGCGTGCTGCACCAGCAGTCCATCGAGACCACGTCGGACAAGGACGTGGACATCCTCGCCGTCAAGGTGCTGGGCGGCCGTGCCTGCGTCAATCTGGCGATGGTGCGGGGAGGGCGGCACCTGGGAGACCGCGCCTACTTCCCCGTCCACGTCGAGGACGCGGTGGCCGTGTTCCAGGCCGAAGAGTCGCAGGAGGCCATGGGCGTTGAAGCGGCAGGCGAGGGCGGCGCGCCCGAGGATGCAATGCCCGCGGCGGCTGCCGCTGACGATGGCGGCCGGCCCGCGCAGCCACCTTCCCGGTCCATCGAAGTACAGGTGCTGGAGGCGTTCATCGCGCAGCACTACATCGGCGTGCCGGCGCCGCCGGTGCTGGTGACCAGCCACCCTGTGGACCGGGGCTTGCTGGCGGCGCTGTCGCAGCAGGTGGGAGTGCGCATGTCGGCGATTCACCAGCCCCGCGAGCAGCGCCGCGTCTGGCTGGAGATGGCGCAGAAGAACGCCGATATCCAGCTGGCCCGCCTGCTGGCCGAAGAGGGCTCCCAGCAGGCGCGCACGCGGGCATTGGTGGAGGCGCTCGACCTCGAGGTGGAAGACCTGGCGACGCTCACCATCGAATGCTTCGACATCTCTCACACGGCCGGTGAGTCCACGCAGGCATCCTGTGTGGTCTTCCACCACCACAAGATGCAGAGCAGCGAATACCGCCGCTACAAGATCGAGGGCATCACCGGCGGAGACGACTATGCCGCCATGCGGCAGGTGCTGACGCGCCGCTACAGCAAGGTGGCCGAGGCCCAGCGCGAGGCGGGCGGCGCCGAACCGTCGCCCGGCCAGGCGCGCCTGCCCGATCTGGTGCTGGTGGATGGCGGCAAGGGCCAGGTCAGCATGGCCCGCGAGGTGTTCACCCAACTGGGGCTGGACCTCACCCGCATCGTCGGCGTGGAAAAGGGCGAAGGCCGCAAGGTCGGCCTGGAGGAGCTGGTGTTCGCCGATGGGCGTGACAAGGTCTACCTGGGCCGCGACTCCGCCGCGCTGATGCTGGTGGCGCAGATCCGTGACGAGGCGCACCGCTTCGCCATCACCGGCATGCGCGCCGCGCGCGCCAAGGTGCGGGTGGGCGGGGGCCAGCTGGAAGAGATCGCGGGTGTGGGGCCGAAAAAACGGGCCCGGTTGCTGCAACGCTTCGGCGGAGTGCGCGGCGTGGCGGCGGCGAGCGTGGAAGACCTGGCGACGGTGGATGGCATCTCGCGGGAGTTGGCCGAAGAGATCTACCGCGCCCTGCGCTGAGCGCCCGGCCGGCGCATGCAACAATCCGCCCCATGTTCCTCACCATCCCCACCATCATGACCTGGACGCGCATCGTCGCGATACCCTTGATCGTGGGGGTGTTCTATGCGCCGCTGGAGCCGTCCACCCGCAATCTCATCGCCACCGCCATGTTCGTCGTGTTCGCCACGACCGACTGGCTCGATGGCTACCTCGCGCGCAAGCTGAACCAGACCTCTTCGTTCGGCGCCTTCCTCGACCCGGTCGCCGACAAGTTCCTCGTCTGCGCCTCGCTGCTGGTGCTGGTGCACCTGCAGCGGGCCGATGTGTTCGTGGCGCTCATCATCATCGGCCGCGAGATCGCCATTTCGGCCCTGCGCGAATGGATGGCGCAGATCGGCGCGAGCAAGAGCGTCGCAGTGCACATGCTGGGCAAGCTCAAGACGACCGTGCAGATGGTCGCCATTCCCTTCCTGCTGTATGACGGCCGTGTCCTCGGCGCGATCGACACGGGCGTGTGGGGCACCTGGCTGATCTGGATCGCCGCGGTGCTGACGGTGTGGTCCATGGTGTACTACCTGCAGAAAGCGCTGCCCGAAATTCGTGCCCGCGTGACGCGTTGACGGCGGGGTCTGGCACACCGAAACCGTGTGTAAATACCACTAGAATCGCCACCCGCGCCCCTGCAAAGCGGCTGTTCTTATTGACACCCGCAAACCCGGTGGCTCTAATCTCAGCAGCTTGAAGGCCGTTGCCGCTTTCACACTCCCTCGCACCTTGCCGCTGGCGCCTTTCCCGTCTCTGGTGGCGCCGAAGTGGTGGCGAGGCCAGATTTGCACAAACATTCCACCCACTCTTTTCCCGAGAGGCTTCTTGTGAATAAAACCGAACTGATCGAGCACATTGCTAACAACGCCGACATCTCCAAGGCCGCTGCTGCGCGCGCGCTGGAGTCCACCATCGAGGCGGTCAAGAAAACCCTGAAGAAGGGTGGCACGGTATCGCTCGTCGGGTTCGGTACGTTCGCCGTGGGCAAGCGCGCCGCGCGCACGGGCCGCAATCCCCGTACCGGTGATACGATTAAGATCAAGGCTGCTAAAGTTCCGAAGTTCCGTCCAGGCAAGGCATTGAAGGATGCCCTGAACTGATGGGTAGTTTCCGGTGGGGTGCTTAGCTCAGTCGGTAGAGCGGCGCCCTTACAAGGCGTAGGTCGGCGGTTCGACCCCGTCAGCACCCACCACCCCCTCCTGAAAAGGCGAACGAAAGTTCGCCTTTTCTTTTGCCGCCATTGAAAGATCGATCATGTTCGAATCCATCCGCAAGCACTCCAAGATCGTGATGATCCTGCTGTTCTTGCTGATCATTCCTTCGTTTGTGCTTGTGGGTATCGACCACAACTACTTCTCCGAGAAGAGCCCGGTGGTCGCACGCGTGGACGGTCACGACATCACTCAAGCCGACTGGGACAATGCCCACCGCGCGGAGTCCGACCGGATGCGCGCGCAGTCGCCGCAGATCGACGGCAAACTGCTCGATTCTCCCGCCGCGCGCTACGCGACGCTGGAACGCATGGTCCGCGACCGGGTGCTGCAGACCGCGGCCAAGAAGCTGCATCTGGGAACCAGCGATGCGCGCCTGGCCCGCGAACTGCAGAACATCCCAGCCATCGCCAGCCTCAAGCGCCCGGACGGCAGTCTGGATGGCGAGGCGTACCGCGCACTCGTCGGCGCGCAGGGTCTCACGCCCGAGGGCTTCGAGGCTCGCGTGCGCAGCGACATCTCGGTGAATCAGGTGATGGGGCCCGTCATATCCTCGTCCTTCGTCAGCAAGGCCGAATCGAAGCTGGCACTGGACTCGCTCTACCAGCGCCGGGAGGCCCAGGTGGTGCGCTTCAACCCCGCCGAATTTGCGAGCAAGGTCAACCCGACCGACAGCGATCTGCAGGCCTATTACCAGTCGCATACCGCGCGCTTCCAGCAGCCGGAACAGGCCACGGCCGAATACGTCGTGCTCGATCTCGACGCAGTGCGCGCCGGCACCACGTTGAGCGAGGACGACCTGCGCACCTACTACAAGGAAAACCTGGCGCGCTTGGCTGGCAAGGAAGAACGCAAGGCCAGCCACATCCTGATC
The DNA here is from genome assembly GCF_040365715.1 of Acidovorax sp. FG27. Taxonomy (NCBI): domain Bacteria; kingdom Pseudomonadati; phylum Pseudomonadota; class Betaproteobacteria; order Burkholderiales; family Comamonadaceae; genus Acidovorax; species Acidovorax sp. FG27. Next base: position 323,499 of record NZ_BAABVY010000009.1, on the reverse strand, counting down.
AACGCGCCTAAGGATGCGCCCGCCGCGGACCGCGAGAAGGCCAAGGCTCGCGCCAATGAACTGCTGGCGCAACTGCGCAAGTCGCCAGTCAGCTTCGCCGAGCTGGCGAAGAAGGAGTCCCAGGACCCTGGCTCCGCCCCCTCGGGTGGTGATCTGGGCTTCTTCGGACGTGGCGCGATGGTCAAACCTTTCGAAGACGCCGCCTTTGCGCTCAAGAAGGGAGAGATCAGCGACGTGGTGGAGAGCGATTTCGGCTATCACATCATCCAGCTGACGGACGTCAAGACGCCGCGCCAGCCCTCGTTCGAAGAATTGCGTGGCTCGCTGGAAGCCGAGCTCAAGCAGCAGCAGGCCCAGCGCAAGTTCGCTGAAGTGGCCGAATCGTTCGCCAATGGTGTCTACGAACAGTCCGACAGCCTGCAACCGGTGGCGGACAAGCTGAAGCTGAAGGTGCAGACCGCAACCGATGTGACCCGTACGCCCCAGCCGGGCGCCAAGGGTGCACTGGCCAGCGACCGGTTCCTGGAGGCCCTGTTTCAGCCCGATTCGTTGCAGAACAAGCGCAATACCGAGGCCGTGGAAATCGCGCCCAACACCATGGCGGCCGGCCGCATCACCGCTTATTCGCCAGCGCAGACACTGCCGTTCGACAAGGTACGGGCGCAAGTGCGCGAGCAGCTCGTGGCAGAAAAGTCCGCCGAGTTGGCGCGCAAGGAAGGCGAAGCCAAGCTGGCAGCCTGGAAGGCTGCCCCGGCGTCGGCCACCGGCTTGACGCCACCGCTGGTTTTCTCTCGCGATCAGCCGCCGCAAGGGCAGCCTCGCGCCCTGGTGGACGCCGTGCTGCATGCCCCGGTCGACGCACTGCCGTCCTGGTCCGGCGTGGACCTGGGTGCGCTCGGTTATGCCGTGGTGAAGCTGAACCGCGTGCTGGATCGGCCTTCCGTGGATGCCGCCGCCGCGCAGCAGCAACACCAGCAGTTCCAGCAATCGTGGGGCTCCGCCGAAGCGCTGGCCTACTACGAGTTCCTGAAGCAGCGCTTCGAGGTGCACATTAAGCCTCCGCGCCCCGCTGCCGAGTGAGTCGGCGAATAAAGCGGTGATTTCTTCGAGACACCGTTTTTTCTGGCTATAATTCAAATCTACGGTGGCTGTAGCTCAGTTGGTAGAGTCCAGGATTGTGATTCCTGTTGTCGTGGGTTCGAGCCCCATCAGCCACCCCAGGTAAATCAAGGCGCCCCAGCTATCTTATTGATAGCGTGGGGCGTTTTTATTTCCCTCGGTGGGAAATCACAAAGCCTTGCGGCGGACTTCGCGGCTGCGCTCGTAGACCCCGGCCGTCGTCGCCGGATCGGCGTGCAGTTCGGGTAGCTCGCCGAATCGCAACTTGAAGTAGGTCGTGTAGTGCGCTCGCAGATCGTGGAAGGTGAAGCGCTCGGCTACCACCTTCTCAGCGATTGCCGATGCCATCAGCCGCGCCCACATCGCCTTAAACCCCGCCTCCGAATACGGGTTGTTGGTCCGTGGTGCCCGGAACACGGCGCCCATCGGGTTGTAGCCAGGCAGGGCGCGCATCCGGTCCAAGACCTCGCGCAAGGCATCGCTGATGCCGACCAGCTCGCGCTTCGTGGTGTTGCCCCGTTGCTTGGCCCGCTGCAGCCGCACGATCTCGTCGTCGACCTGCGGCCAATGCAGCTGCAGGAACTCGGCACGGCGGTTGCCGTTGAGGGCGGCGAACTGGGCCAGGCTCACCAGCACAACTGCGCTTGGGCCCTGGAGCAGCGCCCACGCCACGAACGGCTACAACTCGTGCACCTCGACCAATCGGGTACGTGGTGCCTCACGGTTTCGGCGCACTTCCTTGCAGGGATTGCGGTCGATGTCTCCGCGCTCGATGGCTAGGTTGAAGAGATTCGACAGCACAGCCACTTCCCGGTTGGCGACGATGGGGGCCTCTGCGCGGTAGACCCTGAGGTACTTGGCGATGTCCGCCGGCCGGATGGCTGACACTACGCCGCGCTCCCAGACCTTGGCCAAGCGCGTCGCATCCGCGAATGCCCGCATTTGGTCGGCGTCGAAAACGGGATAGTCGAATCCAACGACCGGCAGCTCGCCGCAGGCATCAGGCAGTTCCGCGTAGACCGCATCTGACATACCGCTGTGCGTTGCCGAGCCTTGCTGCTCTGCCTGGGGGGCGTCAGAGAGTTGCGCCAGCGCGTGCTGCAACAGCATTTCCGCGTTGTAGTAGCCGCTCGACACGCGAGCAAGGATCTCGGCCACGGTGTATAGCTGCCGGATGTGGCCGGGGGCGCTTGAACTGCGGGGGTGGCGCGGAGGGCCGCGCACACCTTGCATGCGGGGTCTCTGGCGTCAGGGCCCTCCGGCTGGTCCGGGCAGTGTCCTGCGTAGTTGTGGGCGATCCGGCCCTCTGCATGAGCTCGCAACACACCGTTTACCGCCGGGGCGTCGATCAGAGTCTTCAGTGCTTTCAGGTCATAGGCGCCTACCCAGCCGGCGGGCGTCTCGACTTGCAAGGGCAGGACGCACATTGCCCCGCCGTCCGCGTTGGCGACCCGGGCAATCTTGAGCGCTGAACCTTCGGAGCTTTGCCGCACACCTTCGGAGGTGACCTCCGCAGATTCGTCCTGCGCTGCCTCGTAGAGAGGCATTGTGTACTCCTCGGCCTTCGCCCTGCCGCCCAGGCCGAAGTGCTCCAACCAATCGGCTTTTCGGTTTGCGTGGATCACGTCGCCGGTAGCGGGGTTCATCCAGGCTGCGACCTCGGCTGGTACTGTTGTTCCGACGGCGGCTGCATAGCCAAGACGGATCAGGCAGCACTCCTCGTCGCTTGGATTGCGCTTCACATCCGCCGGTGCCGCCTTGGTCGTGGGAATGACATGCAGTGCCACCACGCGCTTGTGCGCCTCCTCCAGGAACCAGCGCGATGGCTTGCTCTCATTGCCGGGTGCAGCGGCCAGCGCGCGCACGAATGCATCGAGGTCCGCCTGCTTGGCCGTGTCCTTGGTGTAGTCCACGATGCCCAGCTCCGGCTTCACGGCGGCGTCCGCCACGAAAGCATTGATCGTGTTGACCCGAGGCGCCTCTCGTGGTCGACATCACTGCGGCTTTGGTCAGCTCGCTCAACTTCCCGAGCAACTGGTCATTTCCTGGTGGCGTGACGCTCAAGATCTCATCCTCCACCTTGGTAGGGGGTGTCGCCAGCGGCGGAACCGCCATCACCACGCGCGTGCCACTGAAGATCGAGAATTTCGGCGCGATCTATGGCGGCGGCGGTCCCGGTGGAAATGGACAGGGGGTGTATGCGGTTTCCACCGACGGCTACCAATTCTTCGCGGGCGGCGGGGCTGGCGGGCGGGGCCAGGGCTTTGAGAGCACGTCGTCTGTCAATGTCTTGCCTGCACTTGCCGGCGCGCAGGGCGAGAGCATCTACTACCTTGGCGCCAATGCCAACGGGGGCAAAGGTGATGACGGAGGAGGGTGGGGCCAGTACGGTGTGAGCGGTGGTTATGGGTCCTGGAATCCCTCGGGGGGTAATTGGTATGCGGCAGGTAGCGGGCAGCCGCCAGGCGCTTATATCGATGGCAACTCGTACGTCACCTGGCTGAACAGTGGCACTCGTGCAGGGCGAGTCATCTAAGGATCCGAGCATGAAAATTCTCAACCTCTCCAATCTCCAATTCCCTCTCACGCCGCATGAGGTGATCGCGCAGAACCCGGACAAGTCGTTCCCCGACCCGTTCGAAATGCCGGACGGATACGTGTGGGTGCTGCCGAGCGACCCGCCAAGCGTCGACCCTCTCACGCACAGCCTGCGGTGCGAGGCCGCCCAGGACGGTGAAGGCTGGCGGGAAAAGTGGACGTCCGTGCCGCTGTCGCCCGGGGAAGCTGCGATTGCTGCTCAGCGCCACCGAGGCGAACTGCTGAGAGCCGTCAGCGACAAGGCGCAGCGGCGCCTGGACGAGTTTGCCCAGCAGCGCCGATACGACGGGATCGTCAGCTTGGCCAGCTACGCGTCGAGCAAGAACGCTCGCTACGCCGCTGAAGGTCAGCGAGGCGTGGATCTGCGCGATGAAGTGTGGTCGGTGCTGCGAGAGATCGAATCGTCCGTGCTTTCCAGCACTCGCCCTGTGCCGACCTTCGAGGAAGCCATTGCGGAACTGCCAGAGATGACCTGGGCCCCGGCCCTGACATAGGCCCCGGCCATCAATACCTCTCTCTGCACAGCCAGTATCACGCCGATACCCGCACACTCGACAGACGGATATCATGCAACTATCATTGGTGCATGAAATCCAGCAGTCGACTGTCTGACGTACTTCACGTCGTCCTCCACTTGGCGCATGCAGACGCTCCAGTGACCTCAGAGGTGCTCGCCCGTGCGATGAGCACCAATCCGGTCGTGCTCCGCCGGCTAATGGCGGGACTGCGTGAAGCAGGGATCGTTACGTCGGAGAAGGGGCATGGGGGCGGATGGCTGATGGCGACGCCGCTGGAGAACGTCACGCTCCACGACGTGCACCAAGCCCTTGGCGCGCCGGCCCTGGTCTCATTGGGCTTCCGGGAAGATCGGCCCGAGTGCCTCGTGGCTCAGGTCGTTAACGAATCGCTCCGGAACGCAATGGAGGCTGCCGAAACCTCCCTGCTGTCGAGCCTGGACGGCGTTACGTTGGCCCAATTGGCCAAGCGCTTTACCAGCCGTATGGACGCCCAGGTGCGTGCGCACGAAAACCCCATCCACCGTTTGGAGGATCACCATGATCAAAACTGAGTTCGCTGTCATTGGCGGCAGTTATGCAGGCTTGTCCGCAGCCTTACAACTGGCTCGCGCACGTCGGGACGTCACGGTTGTAGATGCAGGCTTGCGTCGGAACCGCTTCGTGGATGCCGCCGGTGGCACAGCGCACGGGTTCTTGTCGCGCGACGGATCAGCGCCGGGAGCCATAGCTGCGAAGGCGCGGCAGCAATTGCAGCGGTACTCAACGGTGCGATGGATGGAAGGCATGGCGGATGACGCCAAGCAGCGTGATGACGGGCGCTTCACGCTGCGTGTCGGTAACGAGCAACTCGATGCGGGGCGGCTCGTGCTGGCCATCGGGGTACGTGATGAGCTTCCCAGTGTCGAGGGCCTGCTTGAGAGGTGGGGCAGGAGCATCTTCCATTGCCCATACTGCCACGGATACGAGCTGGACGCGGGTCCCATCGGCATCATCGCCGCCTCGGAACTGGCTCAGCACCATGCGCTTATGCTGCCCGATTGGGGAACACCCACGCTGTTTCTCAACGGCGCGTACGAGCTCACCGACGACGAACTGGAAGCCTTTGCTCGACGTGGTACAGCAGTGGAGACGGCCCGGGTGGTCCGAATTGAGGGCGTAGCAGATGTGGTCCTCGCCGACGGCAGGACCTTGTCTATGAACGGACTTTTCACGCAGCCGCGTACGCATATTGCTAGCCCGATCGCGGACCAGCTTGGGTGCGCGTTAGTCCAGGGTCTCATGGGCGTGCACATCCAAGTGGATGCGATGCAACAGACGTCGGTGCCCAACGTATTCGCTTGCGGCGACGCTGCGTATGTGGCCGGCAACGTTGCAATGGCGGTCGCAGATGGTGTGAGGGCTGGGGTATCTGCGCACCGGTCGTCAATGTCTTGAGGCCCGCACTCGAGCTTGGCTGGCGAAAATGGGCTGTCATCAAGGGACAGTCCTCTTTAGACGCCCCAGCTCCCTTTTGGATCTAAGTACATTTTTGGGGCCTGTTGCAGCCGCTGAACCTCATGTCCGAAAGCTTGCCAGACGATGAGTGTCGAGAATGCACAGCATCCATGAAGCGCCTTGGCACCTTCAGCAATGCGGTGGTCTCGTGCTCGACTGTGCGAGTGCTGAGAACGTTGCGCGGTCAGTGACACCCTTTAGCCGCACCAAGCCTGCCAGATTGGCAGGCCATGACCGCCTACAAGCTGAGCTCGTTCGTCGGCGAGGCGCCGAGTGTTTCCGACCGGGCCCTGGGCGCAAACTTCGCGCGCGAGAGCATCAACCTCTTCCTGCCGAGTGGCGAATTTTGGCCACTGGCCACTGACCGCCGGCACTCGGCCTGCGTGACCGGAACGAAGACCCTCCACCGTTTCAGCCGTGACGCGAGCGGTGCGGTGGTGCAGAATCCTGACGCGCCCATCCGCTCCTACGCGCAGGAGCTGTGCTTCGTAAAGGGGCAGATCAACGACGAGACCTCGGAGCGTACATATCGATCGACGGCTGATGGCAGTGAGCGGCCGCGCATGATCGACACCCGCGGCAACGACCGCGTGCTGGGCGTTGCCCGGCCAGTGAAACCCACGGTGAAGCTGCAGGTGGTGGGCGAGTTCACGGCGGACGAGGCCCGCACCTGGCTGTATGGCGACTTCGCAGAAATGGTCCGCAAGGATCTGCTGGCCAGTGCAGTCCAGCATGCTGGCAATCAGGAGGCCATCCGCTGGGACGGCTCTGGCAAAGCATACGCTGGCGCCACGTCAAACTACGGCCTGGCGCTGTCCACCAGTGTCGGCGGCGGCGTGCCGCCCGCAAACCTGTACGCGGTTGTGAGCGATGCCCGGGTCGGCGACACCCAGCTGACCACCACCCGGCTTGGCGCCACCAAGGTAGCCGGGGGGGTGGGCCGTGCCGGTGACTGCGATGCCTGCCAGCTTCCCCATCCGGCGAGGTGACCTGGTGGCGGCGCTGCAGCTGCACGAATTCCCGGCCACTGCAGGAGCCCGCGCCGGAGAAACAGTGCTGTCCGCCGACCGTGCCGACAAGATCGCCGGCTTCGCGGTGGCCGCGACCGCGCCGGGCGCCGAGTGTGCCAACTGCCGCGCTGAGCTGGACCGGCTCGTGAAGGAGTTCGCCGGGCTGGCCCTGACGAAGAGCTGGAGCAACCCAGGGGCGGCGCCGGTCAAGCCGGCGGAGCCGAGGGGGCCGCAGTACGTGGGTGGCGATGGCGATTCCACGTTGGTCCACCGAATCGCTGGAGTGGAAGCAGTACCGGGCGGCGCTGGAGGCGTACTACACCGCACTCGACGCCTACCAGGCCGGCAAGACGGCCGCGACGGGCCAGAGCGAGAGCTTCAACGCACGGCTCGTAGAGACCAGCAGCGTTGCAGTGCATTGGTGGCGAACATCCAGGCGCAGCTGGTTTCTCAGTACACCGCAGTCACCGAGACGCCCGCGGCGGCAGGCGACTGGCTCGACAAGCTGCGTGGCGTGGCCGAGATCGCCGGCAAGACGGTGCAGCGGGTGGTGGACTCCCGGTACTACGTGGTGTCATTCGTTTCCGACCTCGGAGAGGAGTCGGAGCCTTCGCCCTTGTCGGACATGCTCGAGGCGGACGCGAACGACACCGTGACCATCAACCGGCCGGCGACCATGACGGGCGTGAGTCATGGAGCCCGGAACATCGCGAAATGGCGGCTCTACCGCAGCAACACGTCGGAAACCGCGGCGGCCTGGCAGCTGGTGCAAGAGCTGCTCATCAGCGTGCCTTCATTCCTGGACGACAAGCCCAGCGAGGAGCTGGACAGCCTCCAGCCGCAGTTCACCTGGACGGCGCCGTCGTACTGGATGGACTGGCAATTCGAAGGCGAGAACAAGCCGACCGCGGGCGCCAACCCCTATCTGCGCGGCCTGACGGGGATGCCCAACGGGATCATGGCGGGCTTCATCGACAACACGGTCGCCTTCTGTGAGCCCTACGTGCCCTATGCGTGGCCGGTGGACTACCAGGTGACGACCGAGTTTCCGGTGGTGGGGCTGGCGGTGTTCGACCAGACCCTGTTCGTCGGCACCACGGGCAACCCGTATTTCGTGACGGGCGCCCACTCGGCGTCCATGTCGGCGCAGAAGCTGGACAGCAACCAGTCCTGCGTGGCCCGCCGTTCGGTGGTGGCCGTCCAGGGCGGGGTGCTCTATGCTTCCCCGGACGGGCTGTGCCTGGCAAGTTCGCGCGGCATCGAGGTGGTGACCCGTCAGCTGATCGCGCGCAAGGACTGGCAGACCCTGCAGCCCGCGTTCATGTTCGCGGCCGAGCACGAGGGTGTCTATTACCTCTTCCATGCTGGTGCCGGCGGCGGCTGCCTCGCATTCGCTCTTCAGGACGGGATGAAGCTCGGGAGAGTGGACATGACCGGCACGGCCGTGTGGGTCGACAAGTTCAACGATCTGATGTACGTGGCGAGGGGCACCGACATCCTGGAATGCTTCACTGGCACAAACGCGCGTGTGGCCCGGTGGCGGACCGGCGTGGTGACGCAGGGCGCCCAGGCGCCGCTGGCTTGGGCCAAGGTGTATGGCCAGCAGACAGCGCAGTCGCCCGTCACCCTGCGTCTCTGGGGCGACGGGGCGTTGCGTCACACGGCGGTCTTCACCGACGTGCAGCCCCAACGGCTGCCGCCCGGGCGCTGGCTGGAGCACCAGGTGGAGATCGAAGGTATGTCCCGCGTGACTTCGCTGGGGCTGTATTCCACCAGTGAGGAGCTGCGCGCAGCATGACCAACACCGTGAAGCGCGACACCGGCGTCGCCCGGCTGCCGGCCCTGCCTTCCGTCAACCTGCAGGACAAGGCACTTTCCAACTGGGTCAAGGCCGTGACCGAGCGCATGCAGGTGCGGGAAGGCGAGCGCGGCAACGAGAGCGAGCGTGCCGTGACGTTGCGGGAGCTGCGGGAGCTGACAGGGGGCGTGGCCGGTCTTGCGAAGGTGCTGGCTGCGCCGAAGGAGCCAGCGGACGGAGAGGTTGGCGTGGACCTGGGCGGCGGGCTGTCGGCGACTATCCGGGTGGACGAATTCGCCCGATCGATCATCGAGTCGCGGCTGTTCAAGTCGCTGGCGAAGACGCTGGATGACCCGACACGGTTCGACCACCTTGCGCAGGAAATCCGGGATGAGCTCGTGCGCTCGATCGCGGACGAGGCTGCGAAGCGGGGGGCAGAGATCCGGGATCTCTCCACCATCGTGCAAAGCAATGAGCGCAGCTTCGCGCGGGAGGTTCGCGAGGTGACGGCCAGCCTGCAACAGGCCAGCGCCGGGGTGCGCGCCACGCAAGCCGCGTGGAGCGACGGCCAGCGCGCCATGGCGACGAACGTGTTGCAACTGCAGGCTTCGCTGGGCAACTACTACCAGGACGGCAAGCCCGGCCGGGCCAGCCTGGAGCAGGAGATGACTGTGCTGGCGAGCCACACCGACGGCCTGCGCGCGCAGTACACCCTCAAGGTGCAGGCCGGCGGTGCGCTGGCCGGTTTCGGCATCGCGGCTGAAGAGGTCAATGGGGTGACGTCCAGCGCCTTCATCATCATGGCGGATAAGTTCGCGATCGTGAGCCCGAGCTACAGCGGCGGCTTGATGCGCACGCCGCGTGCGCAGGACGTGGTGTTCGGCGTCGATGGGCAACCCTGACGCCATCGAGTACCTTTTTGGTCAGCTTACAGGTGGCGTCGGACGCGAGGCGACCAAGGCCGCCAATATGGCAACGTCCCTTGTGACAGGCGAGGAGCTGGCGCCGCACCAGATCACCCTGGCGGGGCGCTTCTACGGCAACACGCGCGGCGTCAACGGGCAGAGCACGGCCTACCACGAGAACCTGAAGCGGGTGAACACGAGCATGGCGGAAGCCAAGGGCCGGGTGCAACAGGGAGAGGATGCTGAAGCGGTTCTGCTGGATGTGCCAGTGGCGAAGGTGGACGGCCCCGCCAATGTGCTGGACAAGCGAGTGGCCGATCTGGTGAAGATGCGACGGCAGATTCAGAAGGGAGACAGCCCAGACAAGCGCGCCCTGGTCAAGGAAGTCAACGCACAGATTGAGCAGAGCATGTACCTGTTGAACAAGGCGGTGGAGGACACGCTGGCTGGGCGGCGTGGGCAGTAGGCGTGCCGAGACTTCGTGGGATGCGATCTCCGCTAAATTCCATATACCGTGATGCAGATGGGCCGCATATTTCCCACGGATCGGGCGCCAGGCCGCGCCAGCTCTACGTCGATGGATGAACTTGTGATTCCTGTTGTTGTGGGTTCGTGCCCCATCAGCCACCCCAGGTAAATGGAGCCGCTACAGCTATCAAAGCTGTAGCGGCTTTCTGTTCGATTCTCACGGTTGGGAATTGCGATCGGGAATGTCCGTTCCCGGCCCGCTTTCCGTGAATTGCGGATGGCCCAGGCTGCCTCTGGTGGCTGCGCCGATGCGCCATGCTGGACTTGGCAGCGCTCCAGCATTGCCCTGGCAATCAAGCCGCAGGGCGTGTGTTCTCACTTCTCGGGTCGGAAGTGGCGAGCAACTCCGTGTAGAGATCCGCATATTGCTGCGCCGCATTCTTCCATCCGAAGTCTCTTTGCATGCCGCGCCGCTGCAGCGATTCCCACGCCTTTCCATCCGCCCACAGCTTGAGCAGCCGATCCATGGCCTGGTCGAACGCGGGCTGGTCGGCCCGTGGCATTACGAAGCCCGTGCCTTGTTGCGGGAATCGCGTCACATCGGACACCGTGTCCGCCAGTCCGCCAGTGGCTGTGACGACGGGTGGTGTGCCGTAGGCCTGGCTGTACATCTGGTTCAAGCCGCACGGTTCGAACCGGGAGGGCATCAGAAAGCTGTCGGCGCCGGCTTCGATCTGGTGGGCAAGGGACTCGTCGAAGCCCAGCGTGACGTGAACCTGCCGCGGGTGGGCGGCAGCCAGTTGCGCCAGCGCCTCTTCGAACCGCGCGTCTCCCTTGCCGAGCACCACCAGCTGGGCCCCTTTCGCCAGCAGGCGTGGTGCGCCTGCGATGACGAGGTCGATGCCTTTTTGCTCCGTCAGGCGTCCGATCAAGCCCAGCAGCGGTTGCCGGCTGTCGGGCAGGCCGGTCCGCTTTCGCAGCGCCGCCCGGTTACTGGCTTTCAACGACAGGTTATCGGCGCCGTAGCGCTCGGCGATCAGCCCATCGGTACGCGGATTCCAGACGTCGGTGTCGATGCCGTTGAGCAAGCCGTGCAGCTGCTGGCTGCGAGCCCGCAGCACGCCGTCCAGCCCGAAACCCAACGCGGGTTGCTGGATTTCCTTCGCATACGTGGGGCTGACGGTGGTGATGGCGTCGGCTTGTTGCAGACCCGCCTTCAGCATGGAGAGCTGGCCCCAGAACTCGACACCCTCGACACCGCGATAGGGCTCGACCACATCGAGCAGATCGATGGCCTCGATGGGAAACACGCCCTGGAAGGCCAGGTTGTGGATGGTCATCACGCTGCGCGCCACGGCGGTGCCCGCACTCGCATCACGCTCGCTGCGCAGGTAGAGCGGCGCGAGCCCGCAGGGCCAGTCGTTGGCATGGACGATGTCCGCCCGCCAGCCGATGGGGCTGCGTTGCGTGCCGATGAGCGCGGCGACGTGGGACAGCAGCCCGAACGGTACTGCAGCGTGGGCGGGCGCACCGGCGCCCGAGGGGCCGTAGGGCGACTTCACGTCGCCGAACGCGTAAGGGCAGGACAGGAACACGAAGTGCTCGCCGCTCGGTTGCACCACTTCCAGCAGCTGCGCATCGGGCCACCGCGCCGTGCGGTGCACGGCGATCACCCGCTTCAGTTCCCCGCCGGGTGCCATGCCGCCGTAGGCCGGCATCAGGGTGATGACCTCGTGGCCCAGCGCACGCAATGCCTTGGGCAGCGCGGCAGCGACATCACCGAGCCCTCCGGTCTTGACGAAGGGAGCGCACTCGGGCGTGACGAACAAGATTTTCATGCTTCGCTTTGTACCGGAACCCACACGGCAAAAGGCAGCTGAGGGGCTTGCTTGGTCGCACCCAGAACCGCCTGCACCTTCCAGGGCGCTGCGCCCAGGTCCATTTGCTCGCCCGTCATCCAGTTCATCCAGCGCGGTATGCGCGCCAGCGTGGGATGGGCGGATGCCAGATCGATGGAGGCGTCTCCCCAACCCTCCTCGAACCGGCTCGTGACGCGGGTGCTCAACACCACGAAGGCATCGGCCTCGCGAATGCGCGCGAAGGCCACCGCGTGCCCGCCTGCGCCTTCGTCGCCACTCACCGGCAGGGGCAGATAGGTGGAATTGCGGCACAACGCCGCATAGCGGTGGCGCAACTGCAGCAAACGCCATGCGACCAATTGCTTGGCAAGGGCAGGCATGTCGGCAGGCGAGCCGATAAGGTCAGCCCATTCCTGCGGGGTAGGGAAGCGGTCCGCATACATCGCCTGCGCGGACCGAAGGGAGGCAGCCAGCGGCGGATAGTCCACCGGGCGGCGGTTGTCGGGATCCACCAACGAGAAATTCCAGGTCTCGCAGCCCTGGTAGATGTCGGGGACGCCAGGCACCGTCAGCTTCAGTGCGAGCTGGCAAAGACTGTTGCGGTACCCCTGCGGCACGATGTGGCGCACGAACGATTCCAGCCGGGCCACGAACCGCTCCGTCGAGAGGCTCTTCTCGATGTACTGCGAAACGGCGTCTTCGTACGCCTCGTTCGGAAACAGCCAGTTGGTCGCCAGCTTGGCCTCTCGCATGGCCTTGACCATGTACTTCTGCAGGCGTTCGCGCAGCGCATCGCGTGCGTCCGCCGTGCATCCCTCTGCGGGCCAGATACCGACCATCGCCTGGTAGAGACTCCACAGATCGTGCCGGCTCGGCGCCTCCACCTCGTCGATGGTGGTGGTGAAGCGCTGGCCCAGGGCGTGCAGGTCGTGCACCAGCGCCTTCCATTCGCCCGGCTTTTCGGACAGCACGTTCAGCCGCGCGCGCACGTCCTCCGACCGCTTGCTGTCATGCGTGGAGGTGGCCAGCATGCTGTGCGGCAGGTGCTTGGCGCGCTGCTGGTTGGCATGGTGAAAGGCGGCGATGGACAGGCCGAAGCGACGCGGTTCAGCCCCCACATCGTTCAGGGACACCAGGCGCGTATAGCGGTAGAACAGCGTGTCTTCGATGGACTTGGCCATCACCGGCGCCGTGAACTGCTGCCACCTGCGCACGAATTGCGCACGCAGATCCGGCTCGGCTCCCGGCTCCCCCAGCAACACCGACTGCAGGTACGCCAGCACGCCGCCTTCCGCCGTGCCGATCCGCCTGCGGGCGGCGCTGACGGCCCACGCGATGTGGCGCCGGTCCGTATCGCTCGCTGGCCTGCTGCCAGGCACCACATAGGTCCGGTACACCGGGAAGAACGCGGCCACTTCCACCAGGGCCAGGCGCAGCTGGTTGCGGGTGAAGTCGCACACCATGCGGTCGGCTCGGGTGATCTGGCTCAGGGTGTGCACCAGCCAGTTCAGGTCGCACGCCAGCGCGGTCTGGATGATGAGCCGCTTGCATTCGTAGCCCGCTTCCTCGAACGCCTGCGTGTCGCCCGTGAACTCGGCATAGTGCGTGTCGAAATCGGCCTGCGCGTCCGCGTCGACGAACAATCCGTTGACCAGCGTGCTGAAGCGGTAGCCCGTGCCGCCGTGCACGCGCCAGTCGGCGGGCAGCGGCTCATGGTCGGCCATAATCTTTTCCACGAGCACGTAGAGCGCGCGCGGCGGCTCGGTGCCCCGCGCGCCCTGCAGCGCCGCATAGCGCTGCTGCAGCTGCTCGAAGTAGCGGGCAGGATCGGCCAGGCCGTCGGGGTGGTCGATGCGCAGCCCGGTCAACTTGCCTTCCGCCGCCCAGCGCAGCGGCAGGGCGTGCACGGCGTCGAACACCGCCGGGTCTTCCATGCGGATCGCCGCGAGAGAGTTGACATCGAAGAAGCGGCGGTAATTGATGTCGTCGCCCGCCACGCGCCAGTCCGCCAGACGGTAGGCCTGGGCCTGCAGCACGGCATCGAGCGTGCCGAAGCTGGCGGGCTCGCCCGCGGTGCCGTTGACCTTCACGAGGCAATGCTGCACCCACTGCACCACCCACTCGTGGGCAATGGCCAGCCGGGCAAGCCTTTGGCACAGCAGCGGGGCGTCGCGCAGCCTGGCGGCTTTCAGCTGGGCGTCGCCCGTGTCCTGCCGGGGAAGCGACGCGAACGCATGCACGATCGATTCGAGATCCGCCAGCGCGGAGGCCGAGCCTTCGCCGCCCGCCACGGGCAGCGGCAGGGCGCCTAGCACGATGGCGAATGACCGGGGGTCGAGCGGCAGATTCCGCTCCCAGTAGGCGAGGACCAACTTGCCGCTGCCCGCGTCGAACCTGATCTGCAGCTCACCGGCCTCCAGCACCTTGCCGTAGTGGTCGCCCAGCACGGGCAGCAGTACCCGGTGGCCGGTTTGCGGCGTGGGCGGGTTCCACTCGATGTCGAACGTCGCGGCATGCGGCGAGGCCTGGCCGTGCTCCAGTACGTCCTGCCACCATCGGTTGCGCGGATCGTCGATGCCCATGTGGTTGGGCACGGTGTCCAGCAGATGGCCCATGCCCCGCGACTTCAGCGCGTCGCACATGGCCGCGTGCTCCGCTTCCGTGCCGATCTCGCTGTTGATGCGGGAGGGGTCCACCACGTCGTAGCCGTGCGTGCTGCCTTTAGCGGCTTGCAGGTAGGGCGAGGTGTAGAGGTGGCTGATGCCCAGCTCGTGGAGGTAGGGCAGCACAGCGGTCGCGTCGTTGAACGTGAAGCCGGCGTGCATCTGGACGCGGTAGGTGGCCAGTGGCACGTCGGCCGAATCCAGAGCCGCTTCGATGGCTGGAACAGCGGGTGCCGACGAGGCAGGCAGGGCCCGCTCGGCGTGCAGCGCGCCGGTGATGGCCACGAAATAGGGGCTCGCCGCCAGTTGCTCCAGCGGCACGCCCATGCGTTGGCGCCAGTTGGGGTGCAGGTCTTCTGTGGTGCCCGGCACGTTGGGCTGATGCAGTTGACCCGTCAGCTCTTCCAGCTGCACGCCGACTAGCTGGCTGGCCGTCGTCGCCAGAAAGCCGTGCACCGCCGCCGATAACTCCGGGGTCATCTGCGGTGCGGACTGGGCATCGATGGTGATGCCTTCGGGCAGCAGTGCGGCCTGATGCAGCGCTGCCAGCAACTGCGTGCGGTCCTGTGCCCGGTTCAGCATGGCGCGGACCTGGGCATCCCCCTCGTCCAGCCACCCCAGCCGCCGGTGGGTCGCTATGTCGTCGGCAGCCCAGAAGCCCGCCAGCGTGGGCAGATCGTGCGTGGTGACCACGGCCAGGGCCTGCCGGTGCCACTGCGCAGGTGGCTTGAAGGCGCCGCCTTCCAGGCGCTCGAAGATCAGCGGACGGTACGAAAAGAGGTCGTGGCGCGCCATCGCCTCGCGCATTGCCGGGGCCACGTTGCCCAGATCCTCGCCGATCACCATGCAGCGGTGACGGTGGCTCTCCACTCGCAGCACCGCGAGTTGAGCGTCCAGCGGGTACTGCACGTAAGTGCCGCCGCCACGGCCCTGCCAGTAGAGGCGCATCAGCCCCATTACGTGGTCCATGCGCACCGCGCCCGCGTCGCGCATGAGGGTCGACAGCAGTTCGCGCAATGGCAGGAAGTCGGCGTCCTGCAGGGCGACCGGGTTGATGGGCGGCAAGCCCCAGTCCTGCCCCTGCAGGCTGAGCGGGTCGGGCGGGGCGCCGATGTTCATGCCCCGGGCATACATGCCCGGTTGGGTCCACGTCTCCGATCCGCCATCGCTCGAGCCCACCGCGAGGTCGCAGTAGAGACCCAGCGGCATGACCGCGCGGGCCCTGCGTGCCGCCTGGGCCAACTGTTCGTGGGCCAACCATTGCAGCCAGAGGCGCTGCGCGACGAGGTCGGCGTTGGCACTCGCGAAGGCCTGGGCGGCGGCGCCAAGAGGATCTTGAAGCTCCAGGGGCCAGGCGGGCCAGCCCCAGACGGAAGGATCGCCCGCATGCAGCGTCAGCTGGATGGCCTCGAAGAGCGCATGCAGTCCCAGGGTGCCGCGATGCTCGTCGCAGAAGGCCTGGAAGGCGCGACCCCGCTCGGTACCCTGCAACAGCTCCTGGGTGCGAAAGGCCTCCCACAGGCGTGTCAGTACGGCGGTCTTCAGGCCCGCCACCTCGGGGTAGAGCACCGTGTCGCTGGCCTGCACCGCAGCCAGCCGCTGTTGAAAGCCAGGGTCGTTCACCAGGTCTTTCACCGATTGGCTGCTGTGAAATCCGGGCACGGCGGTCACATCGATGTGCAGCACGTTCAGCGCCAGTCGGCTGCTCGGGCTGTAGGGGCTGGCGCGCTCCGGCGTGTCGGGACGAAGCGCGTGGATCGGGCTCACCCCCAGGAAGGCCGCGCCATGCGCCGCGGCCGTTCCCGCCAAGGCTGCGAGATCGGTGAAGTCGCCAATGCCCCAGCTGGTGGCCGAGCGCAGCGAATACATCTGGGCCGTCACGCCCCACCAGCGCTGACCCTGCGCCAGGCCGTCCGGGACCCAGCAGGTCGGGGGCGCGACGATGACCAGGCGGTCTCCTGACGCAGTGCGCAACTGGTAATAGCCTGCGGACAGC
Source organism: Acidovorax sp. FG27 (assembly GCF_040365715.1). Lineage (NCBI taxonomy): Bacteria > Pseudomonadati > Pseudomonadota > Betaproteobacteria > Burkholderiales > Comamonadaceae > Acidovorax > Acidovorax sp. FG27. The sequence goes on along the minus strand of NZ_BAABVY010000009.1, from coordinate 307,071 downwards.
GTGCCGGGGAGCTGCACTTCATCCCCGCTGCCGTGGACGACCCCGTCCCCGTCCCCGTCCTCCGCAGACACCGGCACCATGCTCCAGGGCTGGGCGCTGTCCAGCCGAAGCGTGGCAGGCGAGCCCTCGTCCACGATCCAGGGCGCGGGCTTGGCGGCCAGGGTGTGACTTCCCATCGACGCCAGCGCCTGCTCCAGCACCGCTTCCGGAACCTGGACGGAAGCGCCCCAGAAGTCGGTGAATTCGGTGGCGATGCCGGCGCGTCGGGCTTGTTGAATCAGGTCGTCGGAAGGTGATGGCATCGGGGGGGTCAGGTGAATCGACTAATCGGCGGGCCGTCCATCGACGGCCGAAATCAAGGTCCATCGGGCGGACCAAGCGGGCCAGATGCCCTCTTCGGCGGTCCTGCGCAGCGTGAAGATCTCAGTGCTCTGCGAGCCGGCAGGCAAGGCAAGCGGCAGGGCGTCGACCGCGGTCGCGCCCAAGTTGAACTCCAGGCGCAGCGTCAAGCCCCCGGCATATCGCCAGTGGACTCGAAGCGCCCGCTCGGCCACGCGCTCGGAGGTGTGGCCGGCGGCAGACAGGCGGGGTGCCAGCGGCACCAACCACTCCCGGCGTGCGGCCAGGGCGCGCTGAAGCAGGCCGCTGCGCCCCGCCCCCCGGGGCTGCCCGGCTTCTTCCCAACGCAATTGGCTGGCATGCAGAGAGCTGACCCCGCAAGGGTCCGGCAATTCCTGCCCCTCGGGCACGGCATGGCTGAACTCCTTCTGGCGCCCGGCGCGCACGGCGTCGCGCAGCTCTCCTTCCCACTGCGCGAAGTAGAGGAACGGCGTGGACGCATCGAATTCATCGCCCATGAATACCATCGGTGTGGCGGGCGTGAGCAGCGACAGCAGCAGCGCAACCTCGGCGGCCTCGGAAGGCACCAAGTGCGCCAGCCGTTCGCCCATCGCACGGTTGCCGATCTGATCATGGTTGCCCATGAAGTTCACCATCGCAGCCAGCGGTACCGGAGGCGCCGGATCGGTGCGTTCGGAGTGGTCCAAGTCGGTGTCGGGAAATGCGAAGCCGTGGGTGAGCACCCGGGCCAGCAGGGCGATCGGGTCTGGTCCGAACTTGGCGTAGTAGCCCTGCGTCTCACCGGTGAGCGCGACATGCATGGCATGGTGGAAGTCGTCGTTCCACTGGCCGTCGTAGCGCCCGGGCGCATGCTGGTCGGTGAGGCGATGGGCGTGGTTGCCGTCGTTCTCGAGCATCAAATGCACATGGCGGCCGGCGCGGTGCGCCCACTCCCGCACCTGCGCGCTGATCTGCTCCAGGATGTGCGGGCTGCTGTCATCGATGATGGCGTGGACCGCGTCCAGCCGCAGGCCATCGATGTGGAATTCTTCCAGCCAGTACAGCGCGTTGTGCGTGAAGAAAGACCGCACGACGTCGCTGCCAGCCTGATCGAAATTGATGGCCGCGCCCCAGGGGCTGTGATGCTCGGTCGAAAAGAACGCCGGGGCGTAGGCATGGAGGTAGTTGCCGTCCGGCCCGAAATGGTTGTAGACCACGTCGACAAACACGCACAGCCCCAGGGCATGGGCATCGTCCACAAAACGCTTGAGATCGTCGGGCGAGCCGTAGGCCGGGTGCGGCGCATAGGGCAGCACCCCGTCGTAGCCCCAGCCCCAGTCGCCCGCGAACGTGGCGAGCGGCATCAGTTCGATGGCCGTGAAACCGAGGGCGGTCAGGCGCGGCAGGTGCCGTGCGGCGGCCGCGTAGGTGCCTTCGGGCGTGAAGCTGCCCACATGCAGCTCGTAGAACACCAGTTCGTGCCAGGCACGGCCCGTCCAGTCGGTACGCCATGCGTGGCCGTCCGGGTCCGTGACGCGGCTGGGGCGGTGTGGCCCTTGCGGGTTGTGCCGGGAGGCAGGGTCCGGCACGGCGAGCGACCCATCGACCTGCCACTGATACGCCGTTCCCACCGCGCAGGAGGGCAGGCGGGCGTGCCACCAGCCGTCGGCCGCGCGCTGGGCGGGGACGGCCGTTTGCGCTGGGTCGATCGCCGCCGCATCGCCAGGCGGGCCATGCAGCAGCGATACGGCCTGTGCCGCTGGCGCCCACAGTGAAAACAGCCTCTCGCCGGAAGCGAGAGGCCGTTCACCGAACGGCATGTCGTGCCGCGACGTCATGTACCTTCCTGGGTGCTGCCCGTTCCCGCTGTGAGTACCGAGGCGCCCGTCAGCACCGCCATCGAGTGGGGCAGCAGCGTGTACTGGCCACCGGCGTCGATGCGCGGTGCACCGGTGTCGTCCTTGGCGGTGACGAGGCCATCACGCGTGTCGAGCCGCACCTGCCACGACCGGCCAGAAGGCTCCGCAGGCAGCGTGAAGGTGGCTTCGTCGCCTGACGCATTGAACAGCATCATCACGGAGTCGTCTTCCGCCACCCGGCTTTCCATCACCGCCGCCACGCAACGCACGGCGGGATCGTTCCATTCCTCCGGGCTCATCTCCAGGCCCCACACGCTGCGCCACTCGATGGTGACCAGCGCGGGTGCGCCCACTCCGTGGTGCGGCCATTCGCTGAGCCGCACGACCGGCAGCGAGCGCCGCAGCGCGATCAGGGCGGCGGTGAAGGCCTGCAGATCCTGCGCGAATGGTTGCTTGGCCCGATCCCAGTCGTACCACGACAGGGCGGAGTCCTGGCAGTAGCCGTTGTTGTTGCCACCTTGCGTGCGGGCCACTTCGTCGCCGCCCAGCAGCAGCGGTGTGCCATGGGAGAGAAACAGCGTGGTCAGGAAATTGCGGGTCTGCCTCGCCCGCAGGGCGATGATCTCCGGATCGTCGGTGTCGCCTTCGGCGCCGCAGTTCCAGCCGCGGTTGTGGTTCTCGCCGTCATTGCCGCCCTCGCCATTGGCGTCGTTGTGCTTCTCGTTGTAGCTGACCAGGTCGGCCAGCGTGAAGCCGTCGTGCACCGTGACCAAGTTGACGCTGGCCGTGGGACGGCGGCGGCGCGGCTCCAGCATGTCGGCCGATCCGCACAGGCAGGCCGCCAGCGCCGGCAGACTGGCGTCTGCGTTGGCCCAATAGTCGCGCACGGCGTCGCGGTAGCGGCCGTTCCATTCCATCCAGCCGGTCGGAAAGCCGCCCAGCTGGTAGCCATCCGGGCCGAGATCCCAGGGCTCGGCGATCAGCTTCACGCGGGAGAGCACCGGGTCCTGCGCAATGGCGTTGAAGAACGGCGCGCGCCAGGTATAGGCCCCTACCGTGTCGCGGCCCAGCGCCGAGGCGAGGTCGAAGCGGAAGCCGTCGACATGCATCTCCGTCACCCAGTAGCGCAGGCTGTCCAGCACCAGCCGCAGGGCAGGGGGGCTGCTGGTGTCCACCGTGTTGCCGGTGCCGGTGTAGTCCACGCAGAATCGCGGGTCCTCGGACAGTCGGTAGTAGGAGGCGTTGTCGATGCCCTTCAGGCTCAGCGTGGGGCCGAGGTGATTGCCCTCGCCCGTGTGGTTGTAGACCACGTCGAGGATCACTTCGATGCCTTCGGCGTGCAGCGCCTTCACCATCGCCTTGAATTCATCCAACCCGCCATCCGCTCCATTGGCCGCATAGCGCGGCTCGGGCGCTAAGAATCCGACGGTGTTGTAGCCCCAGTAATTGGCCAGGCCCAGCTCGACCAGCCGCTGGTCGTCGATGAACGCCTGCACCGGCAGCAGTTCCACGCTGGTCACTCCCACCTTCTTCAGGTGGGCGATGGCCGGGGCCGAGGCCAGCCCTGCGTAGGTGCCCCGCAGCGCTTCAGGCACTTCGGGCATCGTCTGCGTGAAGCCCTTGACGTGCACTTCATAGAACACGGTGTCTTCCGGCGGAACGCGGGGGGGCTGGTCGTCGCCCCAGTCGAAGCGGGAACGCACCACCAGCGACTTGGCTGCGGTGGCGCCGTTGTCCACATCGCCGATGACGAGATCTTCCTCGTCCTGGCCGACTGCGTAGCCGAACTGGTCGATGGCGCCCACCACCTTCCGGTCCAGCCCGCGGGCATAGGGGTCCATCAGCAGCTTGGCGGGGTTGCAGCGCTGGCCCGCTTCCGGCGCGTAGGGGCCATGCACGCGCAGGCCATAGCGTTGCCCCGCCTTCAGGCCGGGCACGAAGCCGTGCCAGATGTCGTCCGTCAACGCCGGCAGCACGATGCGCTGCAGTTCGCGGTCGTCGTCGCCGTAGAGGCAGATCTCGATGCGGTCGGCGATGCTGGAGTACACCGCGAAGTTGACCCCGTTGCGGTCGGCGGTCGCCCCCAGCGGCCAGGGGCGTCCGCGTTCTGCGGTGTAGCGCGCCGTGCGCGGGCGGCGCGGGCTCTTGCCCGGGCCGGAGCCGGCGGAAGGGCTCAGGTCTGCTCTCATCATCACCGTGTTCATGCTGCCAGCTCCGCGACGGATTTCACGGCAGCGGCGGCCGGTGCCATGGACAACTTGCCATCTTCGGTGCCGTTGCCGGTCACGACGGCAGCGCCCCGCTTGGGTGGGAAGTACAGGCGCGGCACGACCACGATCCCGCTGGGAGTGACCGGGAAACGGGCGCGATCCGCTTCGAGGTCGAAGCCGATACGTTCGTTGGGTGGAATGTCGTTGTCCTGGTCGATGATGGCGCGGCGAATCTGGGCGCCGTGGCCGATGCGCGAGCGCTCCATGACGATGCAGTGCTGCAGCCGGGCGTTGCGCTCCACCAAGACGGAGCGGCGCAGCATCGCGTGGTCGAGCATGGCGCCGTCCACGATGCTGCCTGAGCCGACCACCGAGCGGTGGATGACGCCATCTTCGATCTGCGCCGACTCCGCCTGGTCGGGGCTGGCATAGATGGGCCACTGGCGGTTCGTCATGCGAAAGCGTGGCGTCGCGCCGAGGGTATCGAAATGAGCATCGAAATAGGCGTCGATAGTGCCCACATCGCGCCAGTAGGCATGTTCCTCATACGGCTCGGTGCCGGGAATGTCGTTGGTCGTGAAGTCATAGGCCATGAGCCTGTGCGACTTCAGCATGGTGGGAAGGATGTCGCGGCCGAAGTCGCTGTGTCCGGTCGCATGGGCCTTCTTCAGCTCTTCCAGCAGCACGTCGGCGTTGAAGAGGTAGTTGCCCATCGACGCCAGGGCATGCGTGGTGCTGCCGGGCATCGGCTCCGTCGTGGCGGGCTTTTCGACGAAGTCGCGGATGCGGTGGTTCGAATCGATGTCCACGATGCCGAACTGGTTCGTCTGCGACAGCGGCACCGGCAGCGTGGCGACGCTCACGTGGGCGTTGTTGGCGATGTGGAAATCGACCATCTGCCGCACGTCCATGCGGTAGATGTGGTCGGCGCCGAACACGGCCACGATGTCGGGCTGGAACGATTCGATCAGGTGGATGTTCTGGTAGACCGAATCAGCCGTGCCCTGGAACCATTCCGGGCCATTGCGCATCTGCGGCGGCACCACGGTCACGAAGTGCTCTGGGATGAAGCGCGTCATCGTCCAGGACTGGCGAATGTGCTCGATCAGAGACTGCGACTTGTACTGCACCAGCAGGTAGATCGAGTAGATCTCGGAATTGACCAGGTTGGACAGCACGAAGTCGACGATGCGGTGCTTGCCATTGAACGGCACCGCGGGCTTACAGCGTTCGGCTGTCAGAGGGTGGAGACGGGACCCTTCGCCTCCGGCCATCACGATGGCGAGGACATTGCGTGTGCGAGACATGGGGAAACTCCGGTGAGGTCAAGCCCGGGCGGGCAGGTTGGTGAACAAAAGGGTGGAAAGCGGTGGCAGCGTCACGGTGACGGCCCAGGACTCGTTCGACATGGCGACGGCCTGTACCCCGCCGGCATTCCCGACGCCGCTGCCGCCATAGCAGGCAGCGTCGCTGTTGAGCGCTTCGCGCCAGCGTCCGGCGCATGGCACCTGGACCTGCTGGCCGTGGAGTGGGCGAGGCGTGAGGTTGTGGATGGCCAGCACCACCTCGTCGTCGCACTGGCGAAAGAAGGCGAGCACCGTCGGGTCAGGCATGGAAAGGTTTGCCCAGCGGAATCCATCGCGGTCGAAGTCGGTCGCGTGCAACGCGGGCGATTGCCGGTACAGGGCGTTCAGATCCGCCACCCACCGCGCCAAACCCGCGTGACGGGACTGGCCCCAGAGGTGCCAGTCCAGTGTTCTTTCGTGGTGCCATTCCTCGACCTGGCCGAATTCGCCGCCCATGAACAGCAGCTTCTTGCCAGGGTGCGACCACATCATTCCGTACAGGGTCCGCAGGCCGGCGAAGCGCTGCCATTCGTCGCCGGGCTGGCGCATGAGCAGGCTGTGCTTGCCGTACACCACTTCATCGTGCGAGAGGGCCAGCACGAAGTTCTCGTCGAAGGCGTAGACGGCGGAGAAGCGGATGTCGTCCCCATGCCAGCCTCGGTGGATGGGCTGGCGCTGCATGTAGCGCAGCGTGTCGTTCATCCAGCCCATGTTCCACTTCATGCCGAAGCCTAGGCCACCGTGGTGCACGGGCCGAGAAACGCCCGACCACGAGGTCGACTCTTCTGCGATCACGTGCACGTCGGGGAAAGCGGCGTAAACCGTCCGGTTCAGGTCCTGCAGAAAGCGCACGGCGTCCCAGTTCTGGTTGCCGCCGTCCTGGTTCGGAATCCATTCACCCGGTTTGCGGGAAAAGTCCAGGTACAGCATGGACGACACCGCATCCACGCGAATCGCATCGAAGTGGTACTTCTCCAGCCAGAACAGGGCGTTGCCGATCAGAAAGTCGCGCACCTCGAACCGGCCGTAGTTGAAGATCAGGCTGTTCCACTCCGGGTGGAAGCCTTGCCGGGGGTCCTCGTGCTCATAGAGCGCCGTGCCGTCGAACCGAGCCAGGCCATGCGCGTCGGCCGGGAAATGCGACGCGACCCAATCCACCATCACACCGATGCCATGCTGGTGCAAGGTGTCCACCAGCTGCATCAGGTCCTGCGGCTCCCCATAGCGCGCGGTGGGCGAGAAGTAGCCGGTCGTCTGGTAACCCCAGGAGCCGTAGAACGGATGCTCGGCCACCGGCATCAGCTCCACGTGCGTGAAGCCCATCGCATCGCAATGGGCCGCCAGGCGCTGCCCGATCTCGCGGTAATTCAAGAACCGTCCGTCGTCATCACGCTGCCACGATCCCAGGTGGACTTCATAGATCGACATGGGCGCCGCCAGCCCCTGCCGCTGCGCCCGCGACTGCATCCAGTCCGCGTCGTTCCAGGCGTAGTCCAGCTGCCAGATCTGCGAAGCGGTTCCGGGTGCCAGCTCGGAGCGGGTGGCATACGGATCGGCCTTGTCGACATGGCGGCCGTCCGAGCCATGGACGCGGTACTTGTAGAAGTCGCCATGGAGCGCGCCTTCCACCTGCGTCGTCCAGCGGCCCGAGCCATCTCCTGCTCGCTGCATCGCACGCGGCTGCCACCGGCTGAACGAGCCGATCACCTCTACATGGGTGGCATTGGGCGCCCAGACAGCGAAGTGCGTGCCGGTCGGAGAGCAGTGCGCGCCCAACGTTTCATATTGGCGCAGGTGTTCGGCCACATCCGCTAAGCGAGACGAGGGTTCGGGCTTGGTGAGGCTGTGATCCGGCATGGTGTGGAAACCATCGTCTGTTGCACTGCACAACGCCAGTGCAAGTGCTTGTCGCCATGGCGCGTAGGTGCCGGACTACGGTGGCTGTGGGCCGGTGATCGCGGGAAGTGCTTCCATCCGTCCACGCCGGTACGTCGGCCGGGTCAGGTGAGCCAGATGCGCGCCGCCAAAGTAAAAAACCCCAAGTGAAAATGATTCACTTGGGGTTGCATGTGGCGGAGAGGGCGGGATTCGAACCCGCGGTGGGGATTAGCCCACACACGCTTTCCAGGCGTGCGACTTAAACCGCTCATCCACCTCTCCGAAGCCCGCGATTGTAGCAGTGGTTTCGGGCCTCTTCGGGCAACTTCGGCAAGTTTGGCGTTCTCGCTGGCCGTTGCAGGTCTCAGGGCGTGCGCTGAGCGGTCTGGATCATCTTCATGGCCGAGCCGATGAGCGCGGACACCTCGGTCATGTTGCTCGGCACGATCAGTGTGGTGTTGGAGTCTTCCGCGACCTTGCTGAACGCCTCGACCGCCTTTTCCGCCACCTTCAGCTGCACGGCCTGCTCGCCGCCGGGCTGGCGGATGGCGGCGGCCACGCGCTCAATGGCGAGGGCGGTGGCTTCGGCAACGGCGGTCAGCGATGCGGCTTCGCCCTGCGCGTTGTTGATGAGCGCCTGCTTTTCACCTTCGGAGCGGGCGATGAAGGCTTCGCGCTCGCCGGTGGCGATGTTGATCTGCTCCTGGCGGCGGCCTTCGGAGGCCGCGATGAGCGCACGCTTCTCGCGCTCGGCGGTGATCTGCTGCTGCATGGCGCGCAGGATTTCGGCGGGTGGCGTCAGGTCCTTGATCTCGTAGCGCAGCACCTTCACGCCCCAGTTCAGCGCTGCTTCGTCGATCGCGGCGACCACCTGGGCGTTGATCATGTCGCGCTCTTCGAAAGTCTTGTCCAGCTCCAGCTTGCCGATCACGCTGCGCAAGGAGGTCTGCGCGAGTTGCGTCACTGCCATGATGTAGTTGCTCGATCCGTAGCTGGCGCGCATGGGGTCGGTCACCTGGAAGTACAGGATGCCGTCCACCTGCAGCTGCGTGTTGTCCCGGGTGATGCAGACCTGGCTGGGCACATCGAGCGGGATTTCCTTCAGGCTGTGCTTGTAGGCCACCCGGTCGACGAACGGCACGAGGAAGTTGAGCCCGGGCGTCAACGTGCCGGCGTACTTGCCCAGCCGCTCTTTCACCCACGCGTTCTGTTGCGGCACGACCTTGACCGAGCGCGCGATGAAGATGCCGGCGATGACGACGATGACGATGGCGATTTCCATAAGACCTTTCTGTGAGGGACGTCCGGCCGGACGGATGGGATTGTCAGTGGGGCTGCGCGATGCCGAGGCGCGTGCTGCGAGCGAAGTCAGGCGCGGTCGACGAGCAGGCGGTTGCCGATGACTTCCGCCACGCGGTGCATGCCGGGGGAGGGCGCATTGCCGGGGCGCAGCATGACCGTCCACTGCGCGCCGCGGTAGCGCACCTGCGCCGTGCCGTCGACGTTCCAGGCATCGACCTGCACCGATTCCCCGATGTCGAGATTCACGTCGCGGTTGCTTGCGGCGGGCTGGCCCGCCGGGCGATGCCGGCGAAAGACGTGGCAGGCGCCCACGCCCGCGGTGCCCACCAGGGCGGCGGTCAGCAACTGGGCCGAGGTAGACACCCCCGCGTGCGCGGCGATGGCGCCCGCGACCAGGCCCACGGCCAGCATCAGCAGGTAGAAGGTGCCGGTCAGCAGCTCGGCCACCACGGCGCCTCCTGCCAAAAGCCACCAGATGGTCGATTCCTCCATGACACGCTCCTTGTGATCCCATCGCCCCAGCGACGGGCTGGGCAAATTGTGGGACAAAAGCCCGCACGTTCAAAAGCGCGTCATTGTTATTCCTTACACTGCGCGGCTATTTCGTTTTTTTGGCCCGATCGCCCCGGAGGCAGCGCATGAAATTCCGCTTTCCCATCGTCATCATCGACGAGGACTACCGTTCAGAAAATACGTCCGGACTGGGCATCCGCGCACTGGCGCAGGCCATCGAGTCGGAAGGCTTCGAAGTGCTGGGGGTCACGAGCTATGGCGACCTGACGCAGTTCGCGCAGCAGCAAAGCCGCGCCAGCGCCTTCATTCTCTCGATCGACGACGAGGAGTTCACGCTCGGCTCCGACCTCGATCCCATCGTGCAGAGCCTGCGCAACTTCATCGCCGAAGTGCGCCGCAAGAACACCGAAGTGCCGATCTACGTGCACGGCGAGACCAAGACCTCGCGCCACCTGCCCAACGACATCCTGCGCGAGCTGCACGGCTTCATCCACATGTTCGAGGACACGCCGGAGTTCGTGGCCAAGCACATCATCCGCGAGGCCAAGAGCTATCTGGAGGGCGTGCAGCCGCCGTTCTTCAAGGCGCTGCTGGACTACGCGGAAGACGGCTCCTACTCGTGGCACTGCCCGGGCCATTCCGGCGGCGTGGCCTTCCTGAAAAGCCCCGTGGGCCAGATGTTCCACCAGTTCTTCGGCGAGAACATGCTGCGTGCCGACGTGTGCAACGCGGTCGAGGAACTCGGCCAGCTGCTGGACCACAACGGCGCCATCGGCGAGTCGGAGCGCAACGCGGCGCGCATCTTCAACGCCGACCACTGCTTCTTCGTGACCAACGGCACCAGCACGTCCAACAAGATGGTGTGGCACCACACGGTGGCGCCCGGCGACGTGGTGGTGGTGGACCGCAACTGCCACAAGTCCATCCTGCACTCGATCATCATGACCGGGGCGATCCCGGTGTTCCTGAAGCCGACCCGCAACCACTTCGGCATCATCGGCCCGATTCCGCAGGCCGAGTTCGAGCGTGGCGCCATCGAGGCGAAGATCCGCGCCAACCCGCTGCTCAAGGGAGTCGATGCCAAGGCGGTGAAGCCCCGCGTGCTGACCATCACGCAGTCCACCTACGACGGCGTGCTCTACAACACCGAGACCATCAAGTCGATGATGGACGGCTACGTGGACAACCTGCACTTCGACGAGGCCTGGCTGCCGCACGCCGCCTTCCACCCTTTCTACGGCAGCTACCACGCCATGGGCAAGAAGCGCGCGCGGCCCAAGCACTCGATGGTGTATGCGACCCAGTCCATCCACAAGCTGCTGGCCGGCATCAGCCAGGCCAGCCACGTGCTGGTGCAGGATTCGCAGACCGTGAAGCTCGACAGGCCCCTCTTCAACGAGGCCTACCTGATGCACACCTCGACCAGCCCGCAGTACAGCATCATCGCCAGCTGCGACGTGGCCGCGGCGATGATGGAGCCGCCGGGCGGCACTGCGCTGGTGGAAGAAAGCCTGCTCGAAGCGCTGGACTTCCGCCGCGCCATGCGCAAGGTGGAAGAAGAGTTTGGCAAGGACGACTGGTGGTTCAAGGTCTGGGGGCCGGACAAGCTGGTGGACGAGGGCCTGGGCCGCGCCGAGGACTGGATCATCCGCAGCGACGGCAAGGGCAAGAAGAACGCCAGCAAGTGGCACGGCTTCGGCCAGATGGCGGACGGCTTCAACATGCTGGACCCGATCAAGTCCACCATCGTCACGCCCGGGCTGAACCTGGACGGCAAGTTCGACAAGACCGGCATTCCGGCGTCGATCGTGACGAAGTACCTGGCCGAGCACGGCGTGGTGGTCGAGAAGACGGGCCTCTACAGCTTCTTCATCATGTTCACCATCGGCATCACCAAGGGCCGGTGGAACACGCTGCTGACCGCGCTGCAGCAGTTCAAGGACGACTACGAGAAGAACCAGCCGATGTGGCGCATCCTTCCGGAGTTCTGCCAGCAGCACAAGCGCTACGAGCGCATGGGCCTGAAGGACCTGTGCCAGCACGTGCACGAGTTGTACGCCAAGTACGACATCGCGCGCCTCACGACCGAGATGTACCTGTCGGACCTGACGCCGGCGATGAAGCCCAGCGACGCGTTCGCGCACATTGCGCACCGCAAGACCGAGCGGGTGGAGATCGACGACCTGGAAGGGCGCATCACCACCAGCCTGATTACTCCGTACCCGCCGGGCATTCCGCTGCTGATCCCGGGCGAGGTGTTCAACAAGAAGATCGTGGATTACCTCAAGTTCTCGCGGGAGTTCTCCAAGCTCTCACCGGGCTTCGAGACCGACATCCACGGCCTGGTGGAGATCGAGGACGAGAACGGCGTGGTGCGCTACTACGCCGACTGCGTGACCCGCACCGAGCAGCCCAAGCCCGGCCGCCGCGGCGGCCTGAAGGACGCGCCCGACGCGGAGGAAATCGTGCAGGTGGGCAGCGACGGGCCATTCGGCCGCAAGATCTGATGATGGTGCACTGATCTCCGTCGACCGGACGACTTCCATCCTCCGGCTCGTTCATTCTTCGGCACCTGCCGGGGCGTGGCCTTGCCACTGCTCCCACCAAAGCCCGGGCTGTTCGCAGTGCCGGGCTTTCGTGCGCATACGGGGCCTTGGACGCGGTGCCGCTGTAGGACCAGGCCGGGACCGACGCGCTGCCGAGGTGAGCTGCAGAGGTCGGCTGCAGATGCATTTTGGCGCCAAGCGCTTTCTCTGCAAGGGTTTGATGCTATATAAAGAATAGCAACCGAGACGGGATGACGGACGGGAAGTCACGCGGCCGGTGCTTATCATCATCCGTGGTGGCGACACGGTTGCCGCTCTCCACCCCATCTGCAACCCCCAAGGACACCCATGGACAAGTACCAGATCGCTGTCGTCGTCGGCAGCCTGCGCAAGGACTCCATCAACCGCAAGCTGGCCACCGCGCTCACGCGCATGGCGCCCGAAGGCTTTTCGTTCACCGACGTGCGGATCGACGATCTGCCCCTCTACAACCAGGACGACGATGGCCATCAGGCCGCGCCCGTGATGCGCCTGAAGTCGGAAGTGTCGGCGGCGCAGGGGCTGCTGTTCGTCTCGCCGGAATACAACCGCTCCATTCCGGGCGTGTTGAAGAACGCGCTGGACCACGGCTCGCGCCCCTATGGGCAAAGCGTGTGGGGCGGCAAGCCGGCTGGCGTGATCGGCGCTTCGATCGGTGCGATCGGCACCGCCGTTGCGCAGCAGCATCTGCGCAACGTGCTGGCTTACCTGGACGTGCCCACGCTGGGCCAGCCCGAAGCCTTCATCCACTACAAGGAAGGCTTCTTCGATGAAGACGGCAACGTCGGCGAAGGCAGCCGCAAGTTCCTGCAGTCGTGGATGGACAAGTACGTCGCCTGGGTCAAGACCCACAACCACCCGGGCGACCACAAGCCGGGCTGATGCGGGGCAGCACGCCGGCGCTCAGCCGGCGTCGACCGGGGCTGGCTGGCTCGCAGCCTGACTGCCGTCCATTTCAGGTCTTCTTGCCCTCGATGCTACTGAATTGATAGCTGTGGGCGCTGGTGCAGCAAGCGCTGGGGCCTGAAAACAATATGAATTTGTACGTGGAAAGAGCCGGCATCGCCGGCTCTTTTCTGCGTAACGGTGGCGCGGTGCGTCCGTGTGGCGGCATGCGCTGGCGCTGCCGTGGCTGGACACCCGCGCGCGGTTGCGCTCAGGCGGCTTCGACCTCGACCTCGGCCACCGCGGCCGCGGCACCCGTTCGCACATGCTGCTCGATGTCCCGCTCGGCGCTGGCCAGCGCTGCGCTCCTGGCATCGCCGCCCATGGCCACGCCCTCGGCACGCACGAAGCGCACGTCGGTGATGCCGAAGAAGCCGAACACCGTCTGCAGATAGCTTTCCTGGTGCTCGAGGGCACGGCCGCCTTCGCTGGTCGAATATACGCCGCCGCGCGACGACACGACGATCACCGTCTTGCCCTTGGCCAGACCTTCGGGGCCGTTCGCGGTGTAGCGGAAGGTGCGGCCCGGCTGGGCGATGCGATCGATCCAGGCCTTGAGCTGGGTAGGGATGCCGAAGTTGTAGAAGGGCGCGCCCACCACCACCACGTCCGCCGCGAGGAACTGGCTCACCAGCCGTTCGGAGACGGCGTTCTCGCGCTGCTGCGTCTCGCTCAAGCCCTCGGTCTGGCCGGTGCGCGGTGCCATGGAATCCATGGTGAAGTGGTTGGGCGCATCCGCCACCAGATCCAGATGCTGCACGGCCGTGCCCGGGCGGGCGGCGACCCAGGCCGCCACGGTGCGGGCCGTCAGCTGGCGGGAAACGGAGGCATCGCCGGTGATGGCGGAGTCGATGTGGAGCAGTTGCATGAAGAATCTCCTGAAAGATGGGTTGGAAGGGCGGGCGCCAGAGGGTGCGGCGTTGGCGCGGCGTTGGATAGATTGTATGAATGGCACCATTGCTTGATAAGCGCCGCGATTTGCAATAGATTGTCCTGAATGCCGACGCAATAACGCTTTCAGTGCGGAAAGGGCACGCCATGCAGGACCTGAACGACATGCTGTACTTCGCCGAGGTGGTCGAGCGGGGCGGCTTCGCGGCCGCCGGTCGGGCGCTGGGTGTGCCCAAGTCGCGGCTGTCGCGGCGGGTGTCCGATCTGGAGGCCCACCTGGGCGTGCGCCTGCTCCACCGCACCACCCGCAAGCTGTCGCTCACCGATGTCGGCGAGGCCTATCTGCGGCACTGCCAGGCGATGCGCGACTCCGCGCAGGCGGCGGCGGACACCGTCGCCCAGGTCCAGACCGAACCACGCGGCACGGTGCGCCTCACCTGCCCGGTGACCCTGGCGCACAGCGTGGTGAGCGAATTGATTCCCCAGTTCCTGCAGAGCCATCCGCTGGTGCGGGTGGACATGCAGGTCACCAACCGCGTTGTCAACCTGGTGGAAGAGGGCGTGGACGTGGCCCTGCGCGTGCGCACGACGCTGGACGCCAGCGGCAGCATGGTGGTCAAGCGGCTGGACGAGGGCACCCAGGTGCTGGTGGCCAGCCCCGCGCAGCTCAGACGGCAGGGGGTGCCGGTCACGCTGGCGGACCTGGCAGCGCTGGACACGCTGGCGATGTCGGCCGCCGACGGGCGCACCACCTTCCAGCTCATCAGCCCGGATGGCCGCGAGGAGACCGTCCAGCACAGCCCGCGCTACGTGGCCGACGATCTGGTGTCGCTCAAATTCGCGGCGCTGGCCGGCATCGGCGTCTGCTGGCTGCCCGATTACCTGTGCCATGCCGAGCTTGCCGATGGGCGGCTGCAGCGCGTGCTGCCGGACTGGTCCACGCCCCGCAGCGTGGTGTATGCGGTCTTCCCATCGCGGCGCGGCCTGTCGCCGGCGGTGCGGCATCTGCTGGATTTTCTGGGGGAGGCGGTGCCTGGCCGGGCGGCGATGCCCTTGCACGGCGATCACTCCGAAGATCGCGTGGCGGACCGGACGGCCTGAGCCTCTTGCCACCCGTCTGCCCTGCGGCTGCCTCCTGTCTGCCGTGCTGATGAGCGCCTCGACTGCGCTGACTCCGCTCCCGCTCCATCGCCTCAGCCGCCCGGCTTCGAGTTCGGGTGCGTGAACCGCTGTGTCTGCTTCTTATACGAATTGGTTTTATCGGCAATACTCTGTGGTTTTCATCCCTCGCAGACCGACCGCCGCCCTGAGCGTCCGTCGCCCCATGCGCTTAGCCAGCCTCATGACCTTTTTCCCGCGCGCTTCATCGTCGCCGGCGCTCGCCCCTTCCTTCCCTGCTTCTCGGCTGGCCCTGCTCGTGCTCATCGCGGGCTGGTTGCTGGCGGGCTACGGGGTGGTACCGCGGCTGCCTGCGTCGGCCGGGTGGGAGAACAGCTGGCTCGAGAACATACAGGTCCTCTTTCTGCTGGGCGGGGCGGCCGCGGCAGCGTGGTTCGCACGGCGACTGGTCCGCGAGGGTAGGGCGCGACCTGCGATCGTGCTCGCGGCGTGCCTCGTTCCCGTCTGGCTGGTGCTGGCCGGGCGCGAACTGGCCTGGGGGGCTGCGTTCCTCGCGCCGATGGATATCGAGGAAGGAGAGCCGATCTATTCCTCTTCCGTGCTGGCGTACAAGTTCGCGGTGGCGCCGGTGGTCGGTGCAGCGGCGGCGGGGGTCGTCGCCCTTTTGCTGCGCTACCGGGCCGACCGGCTCATCTGGCCGCACCTGTCGACCGGCCGGTTCCCCTGGGCTGAAGTGGCGCTGGGCCTGTGCGCCGCGCTGATGAGTACCTATGCCGAGGGTCACCTCGGGCTGCCCGTATCGGCGGCCTGGCAGCAATCAGCGCCGGTGCTGGAAGAGTGGGTCGAAGTCGCCGCCTATCTGGCCCTCTGGGGGGCGCAGCAGCAACTGTTTCGCATCCTTCAGCACGGGCGGCGCTGAACGCCCGAGCAGGCCGGCTGGGTGGAGGCGGTGCGTGATTGATAGATGTTTTATCTATTAATTCACAACCAGATATTCGTTTGGGTTTTATAGGTGGGCTCGCAGAATGGCCGACACCCGCACACCCTGGAGCGATGACATGGCCGCTGCGACGCCTCTGCTTTCCCACCCGTCCGATCCCTTCCGTGCCCCGTCCGTTGGCTGGCAGCCCGGGGAGTGTCCACGGTGACGCCCTCTTGCGCACATGGCGAGGCCACATCCGTCGTGGTGGTGCCCGGCTGGCGCGATTCAGGCGCCGGCCACTGGCAGACGCTCTGGGCCGACCGGGTGCCCGGGGCGATCCGCGTCGTGCAGGACGACTGGATCACCCCGACGCGCAACGCCTGGGTGACCACGCTCGAAAACACCATCCTGGCGGCGCCGCATCCGGTGATCGTCGTGGCCCACAGCCTCGGCTGCATCGCCACAGCGCACATCGGGGCCACGGCCGCCGCCCGCGTGCGGGGGGCGTTGCTGGTGGCGCCCGCAGACCCGGAGCGGCGCGCCGTGCTGAGCGATTTCGCGCCGGTGCCCTACGCCCCGCTGCCGTACCGCAGCATCCTGGTCGCCAGCAGCAACGACCCTTACTGCCCCGTCCGGCTGGCGGGCGCCTACGCCCGCGCCTGGGGCAGCGAATTCGTCAGGCTCCAGAACGCCGGCCACATCAACGTCGAATCGGGCCACGGGGAGTGGCCACTGGGCTGGGCGCTGCTGCAGTCGCTGGCCGGCGAGCAGGGCGCGGCCCCCGGGGCGGGCTGGCCAGCAGAGACCGCCGTCCCGCTGCGTTCGGCCGCCTGATGCCCGGCTGCCGAAGGGCGGTCCTTATGCCCGTTCTCGATAAATAAACAAAAATATAGTCTTTTGTGTTTGAAGGCCGGCTGTCCACAATGCAGGTTACTTTCAGCTACGTGGACATAACCAGCATGCCAACGAAGACTCCATTCAAGACCCTCATCGCCGCCGTCGCCCTGGCCGCCAGCGGATGGGCCGCCGCCCAGCCCTCGACACTGCTCAACGTGTCCTACGACGTGGCCCGGGAGTTCTACAAGGACTACAACCCCGCCTTCGTCGCGCACTACAAGAAGACCACGGGCAAGGACGTGAAGATCGATCAGGCGCACGGCGGCTCCAGCGCCCAAGCCCGTGCGGTGAACGACGGGCTCGATGCCGACGTGGTGACCTTCAACACCACCACCGACATTGACTTCCTGGCGGCCAACGGCGTGGTGGCCAAGGACTGGGCCAAGAAGTTTCCCAACGACGCATCGCCCACCACCTCGACCATGCTGTTCCTGGTGCGCAACGGCAACCCCAAGAACATCAAGGACTGGGACGACCTGGTCAAGCCCGGCGTGCAGGTCGTAGTGGTAAACCCCAAGACCGGCGGCAACGGCCGTTATGCCTACCTGGGCGCCTGGGGCGCGGTGCGCGAAAAGGGCGGCACCGATGCGCAGGCCGCCGAGTTCGTGGGCAAGCTCTACAAGAACGTGCCGGTGCTGGGCAAGGGCGGCCGCGACGCGACCAGCATCTTCCTGCAGCGCAACACCGGCGACGTGCTCATCACGTTCGAATCCGAGGTGCTGTCGATCGAGCGCGAATTCGGCAAGGGCAAGGTCGACGCGGTCTATCCGTCGACCAGCATCGTGGCCGAGAACCCGGTGGCCGTGGTCGAGCGCACGGTCGCCAAGAAGGGCTCGGGCGACCTGGCCCGCGCCTACCTGAACTACCTCTACTCCGATGAAGGGCAGGAAATCGCCGCCAAGCATGCGCTGCGCCCGCGCTCCGAGGCCGTGCTGAAGAAGCACGCCGACCTCTTCAAGCCGGTCAAGCTCTTCACCGTCGCCAAGTATTTCGGCTCGCTGGGAGATGCGCAGAAGGTGCACTTCAACGACGGCGGCCAGTTCGACAAGCTCTACACGCCCGGCGCCAAGTAAGCCATGTCCGCCGCGACCACCTCGGTGCCGCCCGGCACCGGCGGCCCGGCGCCCGGCCGCGCGCGCCGCGCCAGGCGCGTGCTGCCCGGCTTCGGCCTCACGCTGGGCTACACGCTCTTTTATCTCAGCATCATCGTGCTGATCCCGCTGTCGGCCCTGTTGTTCAAGACCTTCAGCCTGACCTGGGACCAGTTCTGGACGGCCGTCACCGCGCCCCGCGTGCTGGCGTCGTACCGGCTGACCTTCGGCGCCTCGCTGATCGCGGCGCTGGTCAACCTGGTGTTCGGCCTGCTGATCGCCTGGGTGCTGGTGCGCTACACCTTCCCTGGCAAGAAGATCGTCGATGCCCTGGTCGACCTGCCGTTCGCGCTGCCCACGGCCGTCGCCGGTATCTCGCTCACCGCGCTGCTGGCGGGCAACGGCTGGTTGGGGCGCTACCTGGAGCCGATGGGCATCCAGCTCGCGTTCAAGCCGGCCGGCGTGGTGATCGCGCTCATCTTCATCGGGCTGCCTTTCGTGGTGCGCACGGTGCAGCCAGTGCTGGAAGACTCCGAAAAGGAGCTGGAAGAAGCGGCGACCAGCCTGGGTGCCACGCGCCTGCAGATCTTCTGGAAGGTGATCCTGCCCTCCATCACGCCCGCGCTGATGACCGGCTTCGCCATGGCCTTCGCGCGCGCCATCGGTGAGTACGGCTCGGTGATCTTCATCGCGGGCAACATGCCCATGGTGTCCGAGATCACGCCGCTCATCATCATCGGCAAGCTGGAGCAGTACGACTACGCGGGCGCCACCGCCGTCGCGGTGGTGATGCTGGTCATCTCCTTCGCGCTGCTGCTCGTCATCAATGCGCTGCAGGCCTGGCAGCGCCGCCACGCGGGAGCGCCGGCATGAGTTCGCCCATCACCACCACTCCCCCCTCCAGGCGCCGCGCGCAGGCCGGCACCACCGAGGCGCCCTGGGTGCGCTGGACGCTGCTCACCATCGCGCTCGCCTTCCTGCTGCTCTTCCTGGTGCTGCCATTGGTGGCCGTGTTCGTGGAGGCTTTCTCCAAGGGCATCGACGCCTACCTGGCCAGCCTGCGCGACCCCGATGCCTGGTCGGCCATCAAGCTCACGTTGATCACGGCCTTGATCGCCGTGCCGCTCAACCTGGTGTTCGGCGTGGCGGCGGCCTGGGCCATCGCCAAGTACGAGTTCAAGGGCAAGGCGTTCCTCACCACGCTGGTGGACCTGCCGTTCTCGGTGTCGCCCGTCGTGGCCGGCCTGATGTACGTGCTGGTCTTCGGCGCCAACGGCTGGTTCGGCCCCTGGCTGCAGGCGCACGACATCAAGATCATCTTCGCCGTGCCCGGCATCGTGCTGGCGACCGTGTTCGTCACCTTCCCCTTCATCGCGCGCGAACTGATTCCGCTCATGCAGGCGCAGGGCAACGACGAAGAGCAGGCCGCCATCGTGCTGGGCGCCACCGGCTGGCAGACCTTCTGGCACGTGACGCTGCCCAACATCAAGTGGGGCCTGCTGTACGGCGTGATCCTCTGCAACGCGCGGGCCATGGGCGAATTCGGCGCGGTGTCGGTGGTCTCGGGCCACATCAGGGGGCAGACCAACACCATCCCGCTGCACGTGGAGATCCTCTACAACGAATACCAGTCGGCGGCGGCCTTCGCGGCGGCCTCGCTGCTGGCGCTGCTGGCGCTGGTCACCCTGGTCATCAAATCCGTTGCCGAGTGGCAGAGCGAGCGCGAACAGCGGGCCGCCCGCGACCTGCCGCCCGAGCGGCCCACGCCGCACTGACAACCAAACGAGCCTTTCCATGAGCATCGAAATCCGTCACATCAGCAAGCAGTTCGGCGACTTCCAGGCGCTGCGCGACGTCAGCCTCGACATCGCGTCGGGCGAACTGATCGCGCTGCTCGGTCCCTCGGGCTGCGGCAAGACCACGCTGCTGCGCATCATCGCCGGGCTGGAGACGCCGGACGTGGGCACCATCCACTTCAGCGGCGAAGACACCACCGACGTGCACGTGCGCGAGCGCAACGTGGGCTTCGTGTTCCAGCACTACGCGCTGTTCAGGCACATGAGCGTGTTCGAGAACGTGGCCTTCGGCCTGCGCGTGAAGCCGCGTGACCAGCGGCCCAGCGAAGCGCAGATCAAGCAGAAGGTCACGGACCTGCTCAAGCTGGTGCAGCTCGACTGGCTGGCCGACCGCTTTCCCTCGCAGCTCTCGGGCGGGCAGCGCCAGCGCATCGCGCTGGCGCGCGCGTTGGCCGTGGAGCCCAAGGTGCTGCTGCTCGACGAGCCGTTCGGCGCGCTCGACGCCAAGGTGCGCAAGGAGCTGCGCCGCTGGCTGCGCCGGCTGCACGACGAATTGCACGTCACCTCGATCTTCGTGACGCACGACCAGGAAGAGGCGCTCGAGGTGGCCGACCGCGTGGTCGTCATCAACCAGGGCCGCATCGAGCAGAGCGGCTCGCCCCAGGAAGTGTGGGACCAGCCGGCCAGCCCGTTCGTCTATGGCTTCCTTGGCGACGTGAACCTCTTCAAGGGCCGCGCGCACGAAGGCCAGGTGCATGTGGAGGGCGTGCAGATCGACTCGCCCGAACACGCCGGCGCGCAGAACGCCAATGCCTCGGCCTACGTGCGCCCGCACGACCTGGACGTGCGCCGCCACGTGCCCGGCGAGGGCGCGGGCGCCGACGGCCGCCCACGGGGCATCGTCGCCCGGCTGGAGCGCGCCATCGTGGTCGGCCCCATCGCGCGGCTGGAACTAATTGCGACCGAAGGTGACAAACCAGCCGACAATGCAGCCCCTGAGTCGGTGATCGAGGCGCAGATTCCTGCGACCGAGTTCCGCGACATGGGGTACAGGGAAGGTGAAACGCTGGTGGTGACGCCGCGCCGCGCTCGCGTGTTTCTGGACCAGGCCGCAGGCATCTGACGGCCCCCTCGAGCCGCTTCGCGCCCCTCCCTGGTGGACCACCGGCCGGGCCGGACCCACGGATGCCTTGGTGAATGGGGCCGCGCCCCGTCCGCGCAGGACGGGGCACGGTGGGCAATGAATCTGGATGAGGGAGAACAAATGAACTGGTTGGATCGTGCGCCTCGCCGCGTGCTGGCGTTGATCTCGGCGGCCTGCGTGGCCATGCTGGCGTTCGGCATGTACCTGCAGCACAGCCTGGGGCTGGAGCCGTGCCCGATGTGCATCGTGCAGCGTTATGCTCTTATTTTTGTAGCAGTCTTCGCAGGTGTCGCCAGCGCCAGAGGCCAAAAAGGCTGGCAGGTCGGCTGGGGGGTGCTCGCGTTGCTGGCGGCCGGCTTCGGCGCCTTCGTGGCGGCGCGGCAGAGCTGGCTGCAGTGGTACCCGCCCGAGATCGCCACCTGCGGGCGCGACTTCTACGGAATGATCGAGCACTTCCCCATCGGCCGGGCCATTCCGATGATCTTCCGCGGCTCGGGCGACTGCTCGGCGATCGACTGGACCTTCCTGGGCGGCTCCATCGCCAACTGGTCGTTCATCTGCTTCACGGCTTTTGCGCTGGCGCTGCTCGTGCTGCTGGTGCGCCAAGGGCGTGGCGGGCGCACTCGCGGCCTGGCGGCGGCCTGATCCGCTCCGCCCGTTTGGGCGGTTCCAGCATCACGACACCGGGGCGCCTTGGGCGCCCCGCGCCGTTTCAGGCGGGCGGGAAGAGGGTGGGCGCGTCGCCCTCTCTCCACGCGCTGTACTTTCCCATCACCCGCTCGAACAGATCGCCGGCCTGCCAGTCGGCCAGCCAGCGGCGCAATGGCGCCCATGGGCCGGCCTCCCAGCGCGCCGCATCGATGCCGGCGAACTGCCGCACGAAGGGTGCGATCGCCATGTCGGCCAGCGTGGCGTGGCCGCCGAACAGGTGGCGGCTGCTGTCCAGCCGGGCATTCAGCCGCATCAGCCAGGCCTGCGCGGCAGACCATTGCGCTGCCGGGTCTGCCTCCGGATGGCGGTTCGGATACTTGCAACGGTCCAGCGCCTGCTTGAAAGGGCCGTCGCATTCCGCGATCAGTGCCAGCATGTCGTTCGTGCTGCCGTGCTCCGGGACCAGCCAGCCGCCAGGGTCGTTGCGCTCCAGCGCCCAGCGCATGATGTCCAGGCTCTGGTCGATGATCTCGCCGCCGGGCAGCACCAGCACCGGCACGGTGGCCTTGGGCGAGGCTTGCAGCAGGGCGGCGGGCTTGTCGCGCAGCACCACTTCGCGCAGCTCGCAACGTTGCCCGCTGGCGGCCAGAGCCAGGCGCGCGCGCATCGCATACGGGCAGCGGCGGAACGAATACAGCACCGGCAGGTCCCCGGCCCGGTGGCCGCCTTGCGGCTGCGGTACGCCCTCGGGCTGCCCCCCGGCCGGCTGGGCACGGCTGCCGATGTGTTCGCGCCCCTGCGTGGCCGCCAGGGCCACCTGCCGCTCGCGCTCGGCCAGGGCCTGCAGCTGCGCCTCGCTGCGGGTGCCGTGGCAGTAGGGGCAGCTCACCCCGGGCACGTAGTGGCTGGACGCGCGATCCTCGGCCGACAGCGGCATGCGGCAGGAGCGGCAGAGCTGGTGGTGGCCCGGGGCGAGGCCGTGGCCCACCGAGACCCGCTCGTCGAACACGAAGCAGTCGCCCCACCAGCGGCTTTGCTCCTCGGGCACCGTCTCCAGGTACTTCAGGATGCCGCCCTCCAGGTGGTAGACCTCGCCGAAGCCGCGCGACTTCAGGTACGCGGTCGACTTCTCGCACCGGATGCCGCCCGTGCAGAACATGGCCACCCGGGGCTTGCCGGCCAGCAGGCCGCCCGGGGCGCTCTGCTGCTCCACCCAGGCGGGGAATTCCGTGAAGCTGCGCGTGCCCGGGTCCACCGCCCGTGCAAAGCTGCCGATGCCCACCTCGTAGTGGTTGCGGGTGTCGATCACCACGACCCCGGGGTCGTCGATCAGCGCGTTCCAGTCCTCGGGCGCCACGTAGGTGCCGGCGTGCGCGGCCGGGTTCAGCCCCGGCACGCCCATGCTGACGATCTCGCGCTTGAGCCGCACGCGCATGCGGTAGAACGGCATGCGCTCGCCCCACGCTTCCTTGTGCTTGAGTGGGGCCAGCCGCGCATCGCCACGCAGCCAGGCCAGCACCGCGTGCACGCCCTCGGGGCAGCCGGCGATGGTGCCGTTGATGCCCTCGGGCGCCAGCAGCAGCATGCCGCGCACTTCGCTCCGGTCGCACACCGCCTGAAGCGGCGCCTGCAGCTGGGCGAAGTCGGGCAGATCGACGAACAGGTACAGGGCGGCGGTCAGGTAGGCGGGCATGGGGCGGCGATGATAGCGTTTGGGCCGGGTGGTGGGCCGGGTGGCGGGCCGCTTCAGGCGGGCTGCGCGCAAGCGGCCAGCAGCCAGTCGCGGAAGGCATCCATCGCCGCGCTGGGCGGTCGCGACTTGAGCCGGGTGAGCCAATAGGCGCCCAGCGCGATCTCGGTGTCGAAGGGCTGCACCAGCCGGCCCTGCTGCAGCTCGCGCGTGAAGAGCCGGGCGGGCAGCAGCGCGATGCCCGCGCCCTGGGCGGCGGCTTCGGCCAGCGCCAGCGACGAGTCGAACACGGTGCCGCGCACCAGCGGGCAGGGCACGCCGGCGGCGCCGAACCAGGCGCTCCACTCGTCGGCCCGGTAGGAGCGCAGCAGCGACTCGCGCGCCAGGTCGGCCGGCGCCCGCAGCCGCAGCGCGACGGCCGGCGCGCACATGGCGGAGAGCGGCGCGTCCAGCAGACGGTCGGCCTC
Source organism: Acidovorax sp. FG27 (assembly GCF_040365715.1). Classification (NCBI taxonomy): domain Bacteria; kingdom Pseudomonadati; phylum Pseudomonadota; class Betaproteobacteria; order Burkholderiales; family Comamonadaceae; genus Acidovorax; species Acidovorax sp. FG27. The sequence continues at coordinate 283,426 of NZ_BAABVY010000009.1, read as the reverse complement.
GGTGCCGTGCCAGGCGCCGTCGCCGAAGCGGATGGCGCAGTCCAGGCCTTCGGCCGCCAGGTCGACCCGGTTGTTGTGGGTCATGAGCCGCAGGTCGACGAAAGGGCAGGCCTGCTGGAAGTCGCGCAGGCGCGGCAGCAGCCAGCCCACCGCGAAGGTGCCCACGGCGCCCACGGTCAGCACCTCGCGCGGGCGGCGGTCGCTCAGCTGGTCCAGCGCGGTGGCCATGCGGGCGAAGCAGTCACTCAGCACCGGTAGCAGCGACTGGCCTTCGTCGGTCAGCGCCAGCCCGCGGGGCAGGCGCCGGAAGAGGGGCTGGCCCAGGCGGTCTTCCAGGTTGCGGATGTGCTGGCTGACCGCCGTCTGCGTCACGTTCAGCTCCTGGGCGGCGCGGGTCAGGTTCAGGTGCCGGGCCGACACCTCGAAGGCGCGCAGGGCATTGAGCGGCAGATGCATGGCGGGCTGGGAGGGTGAAGTTTTTCCGGGGTGTCGTGCCGCTTATTGTCGATGGTGCCAAAGCGGTCTTGCCCGTATCGTTCGCTCCATTCCACGGCCAAGCCGCCGAGCAGAAAGGATCTGGATGATGAAGAGGCGTGAGTTTTCCTTGGGTTTTCTGGGCGGCCTGGCCCTGGCGCATCGCGCGCTGGCGGCGCCCACAGCCCTGACCGACGCGGGCTGGGCCACCGCGCTGGAGACGGTCGAATCGACCCTGCAGGGTGGCCGGCTGGGCGCGGCCATGCTCGACACCGGCACGGGGCGCCTGCTCAGCTGGCGCGGGGACGAGCGCTTTCCGATGGCAAGCACCTTCAAGCTCATGCTGGCGGGGTGGATGCTGGAGCGGGTGGATCGCGGCCAAGAGTCGCTAGGCCACCGCGTGCGCTACGAAAAGACCGCGCTGGTTCCCTATTCGCCCGTCACCGAAAGGCACGTGGGTGCCGGCGGCATCACCGTGGCCGAACTTTGCGAGGCCACGGTCACGCTGAGCGACAACACCGCCGCCAACCTGCTGCTGGCGCGGCACGGCGGCCCTGAGGGCTTCACCGCCTTCGCCCGGTCGCTGGGCGATGCCGTCACGCGGCTCGACCGCAACGAGCCGACGCTGAACGAAGCGCTGGCGGGCGATCCCCGCGACACCACATCGCCCATCGCCATGCTGCACAGCCTGCGCATGCTGGTGCTGGGCCAGGCCTTGAGCCCGGCATCCCGTGCCCAGCTGACGGACTGGATCGTCCACAACAAGACGGGCGACAAGCGCCTGCGCGCCGGCGTGCCGGGCTGGAAGGTGGGCGACAAGACGGGTACGGGCGACAGAGGTTCGTCCAACGACATCGGCGTGCTCTGGCCCCCGGGCGGCGGCGCGCCCGTGGTGGTCACCTGCTACATGACGGGCGTGCCGGCGGCGCCGGAGGTGCGCGAAGCGGCCATCGCCCAGGTGGCGCGGCACGTGGCGGCGGCGACGGGGCGCAGCTGAGTGCCTGGGCGCCTGGGCGCCTGGGCGCTACAGCTTCTTGACAAGCACCTGGCTCTTGCGGTCCCAGTTGTATTTCTTCTTGCGGGCGTCGGGCAGCCAGTCCGGGTCCACCGGCTGGAAGCCGCGCTTGATGAACCAGTGCATGGTGCGCGTGGTCAGCACGAAGATGCTCTTCAGGCCCATGAGGCGCGCGCGCTGCTCGATGCGCTTGAGCAGCTTCTCGCCGTCGCCCGTGCCCTGGCTGTGGGGCGACACCGTGACGGCCGCCATCTCGGCCGTGCCCGCCTCGGGGTAGGGGTAGAGCGCCGCGCAGCCGAAGATCACGCCGTCGTGCTCGATGATGGTGTAGTTGGCTACGTCGCGTTCGATCTCGGTGCGGTCGCGCTTGACCAGCGTGCCGTCCTTCTCGAAGGGTTCGATGAGTTGCAGGATGCCGCCCACGTCGTCGGGCCTGGCCTCGCGCAGCTCCTCGAGCTTTTCGTCCACGATCATGGTGCCGATGCCATCGTGCACGTAGATCTCCAGCAGCAGCGCGCCGTCGACCGAGAAGGGAATGATGTGGCTGCGCTCCACGCCGCCTTCGCAGGCCTTCACGCAGTGCTGCAAATAGAACGACGCGTCCGACGGCGTGCGCGCCGGCGGCAGCGTGGCCAGCATGCGGCGCGCATGGTCCAGCGGCAGCTCGGTGTCGATGGGGTTGTCCTCGCCGTCGGGCAGGAACGGGTCGGTGCGGATACCCGGCACCTCCGAGACGAACACCAGCTTGTCGGCCTTCAGCGCGATGGCGACCGAGGTCGCCACCTCTTCCATGCTCAGGTTGAAGGCCTCGCCGGTGGGCGAGAACCCGAAGGGCGACAGCAGCACCAGCGCGTCCATGTCGAGCGCGCGGCGGATGCCCGCCGTGTCCACCTTGCGCACCAGGCCCGAATGCTGGAAATCGACACCGTCCACGATGCCCACGGGCCGGGCGGTAAGAAAGTTGCCAGAGATGACCCGCACGGTGGAGCCCGCCATCGGCGTGTTCGGCAGGCCCTGGCTGAAGGCGGCCTCGATCTCGTAGCGCAGCTGGCCGGCGGCCTCCTGGGCGCAGTCGAGCGCCAGGGAGTCGGTGACGCGGATTCCGTGCGAGTACTGGGGCTCGTGGCCCTTGGCCCGCAGCTGCTCGTTCACCTGCGGCCGAAAGCCGTGCACCAGCACGATCTTCACGCCCATGGCCTGGATCATCGCCAGGTCCTGCGCGATGTTCTGCAGCTTGCCCGCAGCGATCGCCTCGCCCGGCAGCCCGATCACGAAGGTCTGGTGGCGGAACTTGTGGATGTAGGGCGCGACGGAGCGGAACCAGGGAACGAAGGTGAAATTGAAGACGGCGGACATGGCAAGGCGGGTGGGGCGGCGGGGCGGACGCGAATCATAGTGGCTGCATGGGCCGGCCGCCCGCGGCCGGCCTCGCGAGGCGCCTCGTGCCCACGCCCGGGGCCGCCCTGCGCCGGGGCCGCCCTGCGCCGCGTCGGGTCAGGGCTTGCAGCTGAAGCTGTCCGCGCTCTCCAGGTCGCCCGAGCCGTTGTAGCGGGCGACCAGCGGATAGGGGCAGAGCGGCCGGCTGCGCTTGGGGGCCCAGGTGGCCGGCACCTCCGCGTTGACCACGGCCGAACCCGGGCCGCGCGCCTGCGCGATCACGCGGTCGGGCGCCTGGCCCTTCTCCACCCAGTCGACCAGCGCGGTCACCATGTCGAACTGGTCGGTGGCGGGGCCGTTGGCGCAGTGGTTCATGCCGGGCACCAGGTAGAGCCGCGCATAGTTCGCCGCCTGGCCCTGTTCGGTCTTCTGCAGCGCGTCGTACCAGCGGGCGGTGTCCGCGGCACTGAACACGCCGTCGGCCGTGCCGTGGTAGACCATGAGCTTGCCGCCCCGGTCGCGCATCGTGGCGAGGTCGGTCTCGCGTGGCGGCGTCATGAACGACCAGCTGGACTCGGTGAACACGCCGCTGGTGGCGAAGAGCTTGCCGTAGTCCCGGTCCAGGTCGTAGTTGAGCGCGATCTGCAGCGGCGGCGTGGCCGTGAACGTGCCGACGGGCATGGGCGGCGTGTTGAAGATCAGCGACACGGAGCCGGGGTCGAGGTTCTGCGCGATGAAGTAGTGCCAGAGGGCAAAGTCCTTGCCGGCCACGCCGGGGTCGAACCAGGTGTTGGAATAGGCGGCGGTGCCGTCCGCCAGGCGCGGGCCGGCAAACAGGCGCTGCAGCGTGTTCTTCTGCACGGGCGTCAGGCAGGAGCCGTCGCGCCCGGCGGTGCAGGTGGGCACGTCGGCCTGGATGTCGAACGCGGCCTGGCAGGCGGCCACGTCGGACACGATGCCGTCCTTGGCGCCGTCCAGCGCGTCGCACCTGGCGGTGATGCGCGCGGCGACGGTGCTGTACTCGGCGGGCGTCACGGCGGTGGAGATGTCGGGCAGGCCGTTGGCGCCCCGGCTGGCGATGGAGGCGTATTGCTGCACCTTCCACAGCTGCGCGCTGGCGGCCTTGGGCAGGTGAAAGCCCGGGTTGCCGGCCAGCACGCCGTCGTAGTCCTTGGCATAGCGTGCCGCCGCCACCATCGCGTGCCGCCCGCCGTTGGAGCAGCCGGCGAAGTACGACCGGTCGGGCGCCTTGCCGTACGCGGCCTTGATCACGTCACGCGCCATTGGCGTGAGCGTGGCCACCGCCTGGTAGCCGTAGTCGAGCCGGGCCTGCGGGTCCGCGCCGAAGAAGGGGCTGGGTTGCGGGTGGCCAGCGTCCGAGCTGAGCACGGCAAAGCCCATCGCCAGGGCCGTGGTGGTGGGGCCGCCGCCGCCGATCGGGCCGGTGGCGGGCACCACAGTGCCATCGAGGCCGCCGTTGCCCTGGTGGAAGAACCGGCCATTCCATTCCTGCGGCAGCCGCATCTCGAAGCCGATGGCATAGGCGTTGCCATCCACCGCGCTGGTGCGCTCGTTCATGCGGCCGCGCACCAGGCAGTGCTCCGGCAGGGCGGGCTGGCCGTCGCCGCCACCGGTGGCGGCGACGACGGCGACCGACGCGATGCGCGTGGCCGGCAAGGCCAGCGCGGCGAGGTTGTTGCAAGCCGCCAGCTTGGCGGGTGTGGCGGCCGCCAGTTGGGGCGGCCCGCTGTCCGAGCCGCCGCAGGCGGAAAGCGTCAGCGCGGCGCCGACGGCCGATACCGTGGCAAGCCAGCCGGCAGGCCGGCGCCGGGGCGCGAGTGAAGGGTCGATGGGCATGCGTGTCTCCTGCGCCCTGCATGTGCGGCGGGGCGGCTCAAAGGGTGTCGTTATCGGTAGGGCACCGTCCACCGGACGGTGGGGCGGCAGCGCGCGGCGTCGCCCGCTCGCGCGCTGCCGCTTTTGTCTCAGGACTCTGCGGTGAAGCCGATCTGCCGGACGATGGGCGCCCAGCGATCGGATTCCTGGTGCGTCATGGCATCGAGCTCGGCCGGCGTCGAGCCGCCCGCGATCAGCCCGAAAGTGGCCAGGTTGTCGATCACCGCTTTGTCCTGCAGCGCCTTGTTGATGGCGGCGCTGGCGGCGGCCACCACGGCCGGCGGCGTGCGGGCCGGCGCGTAGAAGCCGTACCACTCGTCGAACTTGATGTAGTCCAGGCCCTGCTCGGCGAACGTGGGCACGTCGGGCGTGAACGGCGTGCGCTTGGGGCCCGAGGTGGCCAGGATGCGCAGCTTGCCGGTCTTGGCCTGGGGCAGGAAGTCGCCCACCGGCGTGATCATCGCGGGGATCTGCCCGCCCACCGTGTCGGTCACGCCGGGGATGGAGCCGCGATAGGGCACATGCCGCAGATCGACGCCGCTGTTCTTGGTCAGCAGCGCGCCGATGAAGTGCGGAATGGAGCCCGCCGCCGGCGAGCCGTAGCTGGCGTCCTTGGGGTTGGCCTTGGCCCAGGCCAGGAAGTCGGCCACCGTCTTCACGTTGGCGGGCACCGCCGGCCCCACGGCCAGTGCGTGCGACATGGTGGCGCCCAGCGACACCGGCACCAGGTCCTCGAACGGCTTGTAGCTGAGCTTGGGGTAGATGCCCGGGAAGACGGTGAGCACCGAATGGGGTGTCAGCAGCAGCGTGGCACCGTCCGGCAAGGCGGCCTTGACGGTTTCGACGGCGATGCGGCCGCCCGCGCCGCTCTTGTTGTCCACGATGCCGGCGGTTTTTACGTAGCCGCCCGCGGGCAGGCGGTCGGCCACGCGGCGGGCCATCACGTCGGCGGTGCCGCCGGGCGGAAAGCCCACGACGACGCGCGCGGTGTCCAGCGTCTGCGCGAAGGCGGCGAGCGGAGCGAGGGCGCCCAGGGCGGTGAGCGAGCCCAGGGTCTGGACAAATTGGCGGCGTTGGAGCATGGAGGTCTTCCGGTATTCGGTGGGATGGAGCGCATCAGAACGCATGGCGCACCCCGACGTTGAAGCCGGTCTGAGAGGCGCCCGCTGCCGGGTTGCTGCCCGCGGCGCCGCCACTGACCGACACGGCGGCCAGCCGGTCGTTGCGAATGTGCCCCACCTGCGTGTAGATCGACGTGCGCTTGGACAGGGCATAGCTCAGCCGCGCCACCAGCATCTGCGAGTCCGCATCGTTCACCGACTTGTAGCTGAGGCGAAGGTACTGGCCGTCGAGCGTCAGGTTGCCGGTGATCGGGTAGCTGGCGCCCACGTACCACAGGTTGCTGCGCGGCTTGGCCGCGTCGCCGTCATTGTCGCGGCGGATCAGGCCCGCGCCCAGCTTGGCGCCCGCGAGCTTCACGTAGCCGTTCACGCCCAGGCGCGAGTCGCTCTTGCTGCTGCTGTTGAGATTGCCGAAGACGAGGTCGGTCGAAGACGTGGTGTTGCGGCCGTTCTGCCGGTCGTAGGCCAACGCAGCGCCCCAGACGGCGCTGTCGTACTTGACCATGGCCGACCACTGCCGGCAGGCCCGGCTGTCGGTGGCGCTCTCGCCCGCGCAGTTCGTGCCCGTCGGGCTGGGGCCGGCATTCACCGCGTCGCGGCCGAAGCTGTACTCGGCGCCCACGGTCAGGCCGCTGAAGGTGCCGCGGTAGGCGAGCGAATTGTCGGCCCGGGCATTGGGGATGTAGCTGTCCAGCGATCCGAGCGCATAGACCGCCGGCCCGATCACGTCGGCATCGAGCATCGAGAGGAAGATCATCGAGTACTGGCGGCCCGCCGACACGGTGCCCCAGCCGCCCTGCAGCCCGACGAACGACTGCCGGCCGAAGCCCCGGCCGCCCTGGCCCAGCGTGCCCTGGTCAGGCGCGATGCCCATCTCGAGCGTGAACACCGCCCGCAGGCCGCCGCCCAGGTCTTCGCTGCCGCGAAAGCCCAGCCGCGAGGGCAGAGTGCCGGTGTTGCTGGGCATGCGGGTAAGGCCACTGCCGCTGGCGCCCACGTTGTTGACATGCTCGACGCCGACGTCGATCAGCCCGTACAGGTTCACGCTCGATGCGGAGGCGGCGGGTGGGGTCTGGGCGTGCACCGCGAAGGCGGCAGCCGTACCGACCAAAGCCGCGCATCCCAGGCGGCGGATACGTCTCGTCTTGTTCATGTGTGTCTCCTTCCATGTCCGGGCTCGGGGCCGGCCGTGCATTCGGGGCGCGGGCCGTTGCTCGGGTCGTCACTCTCTGGTCGTGGATGCCGCTCGATCGACGCGGCATGTGCCGGGGCACTCGGTGGGCCGGTCGCCTTGCGGGCGGACGGCGACAGGGGGGTCATGCGGGGCCAGGGGCGATGCGGGCCTGCGGCGAATGGCGCGGTTCGGTCGGCGCGTGCCGACCTCGCCTGCTGCGGGACACTGCAGCGCGGGGTGCGTGGCGCTGGCGGGGCGCGGTCGCGTTGGCTGGCGCTGGCATCTCGACTCCTTGGTCCGTGGATGGGGTCCGGGCTCGGCGCGGGCGGCGCCGTGAATTTGCATGACGTTTATAGTTAGTCAGGCTATCGGATAAAGTCTATAACTACTTGTCCGGTTTTTTATCGGTAGAAGCTCTAGGTGTCGCCGGGGGCGATTCGATGCATGCGCGGCGGGGCGTTCGTCTGCCTGCGGAGGCACGCGCCGCAGCGCCTGCCAGTGGAGCGGGGGCGCTTGCCCCTTAAGGCGCCCGAAGACGCGAACGGGTGCGGTCGACCGTGATGCGGCGTGGCGCCCCGTGCGCACGCCAGGGCCAAGGGCGCGGCGGTGTGCGCCCCGGGCGGGGCGCTTGGATAATGGCGGTCTTCATGAGTGAATCCCTGTCCTCCATCCCCCGGCCCGCCGCGCCCGCCCTGCGCATCGAATTCCCCGAATCCCTGCCCGTGTCGGGCAAGCGCGAAGAGATCATGGCTGCGATCCAGCAGCACCAGGTGGTCATCGTCTGCGGCGAAACGGGTTCCGGCAAGACCACCCAGCTGCCCAAGATCGCGCTGGCGCTGGGCCGTGGCAAGTGCAACGCACCCGCTGGCAGCAAGGGCCAACTGATCGGGCACACCCAGCCGCGCCGGATTGCCGCCAGCAGCGTGGCCAAGCGCATCGCCGAAGAGCTGAAGACGCCGCTGGGCGACGTGGTGGGCTTCAAGGTGCGGTTCCAGGACCGGCTCTCGCGCGATGCGTCGGTCAAGCTGATGACCGACGGCATCCTGCTGGCCGAGACGCAGACCGACCCGCTGCTGAAAGCCTACGACACGATCATCATCGACGAGGCGCACGAACGCAGCCTGAACATCGACTTCCTGCTGGGCTATCTGCGCCAGATCCTGCCGCGCAGGCCGGACCTGAAGATCGTGGTCACCTCCGCCACCATCGACGCGGACCGGTTCGCCCGGCACTTCGAATCGAGCAAGGGCCCGGCGCCGATCATCTACGTGTCGGGCCGCACCTTCCCGGTCGAACAACGCTACCGGCCGTTCGAGGAATCGCGCGACTACGGCCTGAACGAAGCCATCGCCGACGGCGTGGACGAACTCTGGGCGGGCAACGCCAGCGGCGACATCCTCGTCTTCCTGCCGGGCGAGCGCGAGATCCGCGAGGCGGCCGACCACCTGCGCAAGCATCTGGCGCACCAGCCCGTCATGCGCAACGCCGAGGTGCTGCCGCTGTTCGCCCGGCTGTCGCAGGCCGAGCAGGACCGCATCTTCGACGGCCACATCGGCCGGCGCATCGTGCTGGCCACCAACGTGGCCGAGACTTCGCTCACGGTGCCGGGGGTCCGATACGTCATCGACGCAGGAACGGCGCGGGTCAAGCGCTACAGTTTCAGGAGCAAGGTGGAGCAGCTGCTGGTGGAGCCGGTGAGCCAGGCCGCCGCCAACCAGCGCGCCGGCCGCTGCGGACGGGTGGCCAACGGCATCTGCATCCGCCTGTACGACGAGGCCGACTTCAACAGCCGGCCGCGCTTCACCGACCCGGAGATCCTGCGCTCGTCGCTGGCGGGCGTCATCCTGCGGATGAAGTCGCTGCACCTGGGCGACGTGGCGCAGTTCCCGTTCATCGAGGCACCGTCGGGCCGGGCCATCGCCGATGGCTACCAGTTGCTGGGCGAACTGGGCGCGGTGGACGAGGCCAACGAACTCACGCCCATGGGCGTGGAGCTGTCGCGCCTGCCGCTGGACCCGCGCGTGGGCCGCATGATCCTGGAGGCGCGCGACCGCAAGGCGCTGGACGAGGTGCTGGTGATCGCCTCCGCGCTGTCGGTGCAGGACGTGCGCGACAGGCCGCTGGAGGCGCAGCAGCAGGCCGACCAGGCGCATGCCAAGTTCGACGACGAGAAAAGCGAATTCAGCGGCTACCTCAAGCTCTGGAAGTGGATCGGCGAGGCGCGGGGCGGCGCGCCCAGCCTGCCTTCGGCACGCATGCAGCGCGAGGCGGCCCGCAAGGGCGCGCCGTCCCAAGCCGTGCTGCCCGTGGCGCAGCGCATGGCCGCAGCCGCGGCGCCCCAGCCCGCCCCGGCACTTGCGGAGCCGCAGCCCACGCACAAGCTCAGCAACCGGCAGTACGAGGCCCTGCTGCGGCAGAACTTCATCAGCATCCGCCGCCTGCGCGAGTGGCGCGACATCCACACCCAGCTGCTGACGGTGGTGACCGAGCACCGCTGGAAGATCAACACCACGCCCGCCAGCTACGAGCAGATCCACCTGTCGATGCTGGCCGGCCTGCTGGGCAACATCGGCATCAAGAGCGAAGAGGAAGACTGGTACCTGGGCGCGCGGGGCATCCGCTTCTACAAGCACCCCGGCGCGCACCTGAACAAGAGGCCGGGCCGCTGGATCGTCGCGGCCGAGCTGGTCGAGACGACGCGGCTCTTCGGGCGCGGCATCGCCGCCATCGAGCCGCAATGGGTCGAGCAGATCGGCGGGCACCTGCTCAAGAAGCAGCTGCTGGACCCGCATTGGGAGAAGAAGGCAGCGCAGGTGTCCGCCCTGGAGCGGGCGACCCTCTACGGCCTGGTCATCTACAACAACCGCCGCGTCAACTTCGGCAAGGTGGACCCGCACGCCGCGCGCGAGATCTTCATCCGCGAGGCGCTGGTCGGCGGGCAGTGGGAAACGCGCCTGCCGTTTCTTGCGGCCAACCAGAAGCTGATCGTCAAGGTGGAAGAGCTGGAGCACAAGTCGCGCCGCCAGGACGTGCTGGTGGACGACGAGCTGATCTACGCCTTCTACGACCAGCAGGTGCCGGCTGACGTGTGCACCGGCGCGGGCTTCGAGGCCTGGTACCAGGACGAGGCACGCCAGAACCCCGATCTGCTCAAGCTCACCCGTGACGAGCTGATGCGGCACGAAGCGGCGGGCATCACCAGCAACGCGTTTCCGAAAACCGTGCGGCTGGGCGGCGTGGACTGCGCCGCGAGCTACCTGCACGAGCCCGGCGACGCGCGCGACGGCATCACCGTGACGGTGCCGCTCTTCGTGCTGAACCAGGTGAACGACGAACGCTGCGAGTGGCTGGTGCCGGGCATGCTGCAGGCCAAGATCCAGGCGCTGCTGAAAAGCCTGCCCCAGCGCCCGCGCAGCCGCTTCGTGCCGCTGCCCGAGAGCGCCGCACGCCTGGCCGCGCTGTTCGGCACGCCCGAGCGCTTCGGGCACGGCAGCCTGACCGACGTGCTGCTCAAGCAGGTGCAGACCGAGACGTCGCTGGACGTCAAGCGCGCCGACTTCAAGCTCGACATGCTGTCTCCGCACCTGTTCATGAACTTCCGCGTGGTCGACGAACACGGCCGGCAGCTGGGGCAGGGGCGCAACCTGGGTGCCCTCAAGGCCGAATGGGGCGCCAAGGCGCGTGGCGCTTTCCAGGCGCTGGCCGGGCTGAAGCTGGCGGCCGGGGCACCGGTTTCAGTGCCAAATCAGGCGCCAGCGCCCGATCCATCTGCGCGAGCAGCTATGAAAGGTGTAGCAAAAGGCGCTGCTGCCACGGGTAAGGCCCCCGCGGCCGGCACGCCCCATGCCGCGGCGCCGGCGGGGCAGCGCTACACCGCGTGGACGTTCGGCGAGCTGCCCGAGCTGATGGAAATCCGCAAGGCCGGGCAGACGCTGATCGGCTTTCCGGCGCTGATCGACGGCGGCGATGCCGTCACCATCGAAGTGTTCGACGAACCGGAAGTGGCCGCCGCGAAGCACCGCGCCGGCCTGCGGCGGCTGTTCGCGCTGCAGATCAGGGACGCGCTGAAGTACCTGGAAAAGAACCTGCCCGACCTGCAGAAGATGGCCGTGGCCTACATGCCCCTGGGCACGCAGGAAGAGCTGCGCCAGCAGATCCTCGACATCGCCCTGGAGCGCGCCTTCCTTCAGGACCCGCTGCCCACGGGCGAAGCCGACTTCAAGCGCCGGGTGGAAGAGGGTCGGGGCCGCCTGACCCTGATCGCCAACGAGGTCGCCCGTCTGGCCGGCACCATCCTGGTGGAATACGCCACCGCCGTGCGCAAGATCAAGGACACGAAGAACGCCGCCGATGCGACGCAGGACGCTCAGCAGCAGCTGCAGCGCCTGATGCCCGGTCGGTTTATGGCGGCGGCGCCCTGGCCGCAACTGGCGCACTTCCCGCGCTACCTCAAGGCCATCACCCAGCGCCTGGACAAATACCGCGCCGACCCGGCGCGGGACGCCGCACGGCTCGCGGAACTGCGGCCGCAGGAACAGCGCTATTGGCGCCTGGTGGCCGAGCGCAAGGGCCAAGTCGATGCCCGCATGCAGGAAATGCGCTGGCTGCTGGAGGAACTGCGGGTGAGCTTCTTCGCGCAGGAACTGCGCACGCCCCAGCCGGTGAGCATCAAGCGGCTGGACAAGTTGTGGGCGCAGATCAACGCTTGACCGGCGACCGGCGACCGGCGACCGGCGACCGGCGACCGGCAAGCGCCTAGCGTTGTGTCCTGCAAATGCAGAAGGAAATCAAAAAGCCAAAAAGTGGCCCGGCCACGAGGCTGTGGAGTAAGCCGCACTGACTGCGGGGGCCATCACAAGCGGCTGGCTCCGCAGGCGGCGCCACCCGCATCCGGCGGCGAGCGGGTGACGGCCGGCGCGATGTGCTGGTGACTCCAGCAGGGAGCCTGCCGGGAGCGCGCCTCAGGCCGTCAGCGCGGCTTCGGACGCGGCGAGCCGGTCCAGCTCGGCGCAGACGTCCGCCATGCGGCCCGAGAGCACCAGCCGGGTCGGATCGGCCACCTGGATGCGGCGCAGCACCCGCAGCACCGGGCGCCGCCGGCTGGGGGTGGCCAGCCCCGTGTCGCCGTGGAACGACGCCGCGTTGGCCGCCTGGCCCGCCGCCGACGGCAACGCCAGGCTGGCGCGCACGGACTGCACCCGCAGCGCATGGAATGCCGGCAGAGCTACCGCTGCGGCTGCGGGCACGCGGGTCATGGGCACCACGCATGCAGGGGTGGCGGTGGTGTGTGGAGCGTCAGCGCCTGCCATCGACGCCGCATTGGCCGAGGCCGGTGGGGCCACTCCGCCTGCCGCTGGCGCACCGGGCGCCACTGCTGCCTGGGCGTCAGCGCCGCTGCCTGCGGGCGGGTGCCGGCGAACCATCGGCGCCGATGGGCTGGCGGCGATGCGGCCCGGGCGGGCGAACCATTGGGTGAGTGCCTTGACGGGATGCGACAAGGACGAAAAGGCGAGCAGGGCAATTCCCATGTGAAAACTCCATCGTGGCCAGTGCCTAGAACAGTGCCGGAGCATTCCGCGATGGCGAACCACATGGAGATCGGGGCTCGGCCTGGGCGGGGGGCTGGTCCCGACGGGGGAGCAGCCGCCCGAAGGCGCCTCGATGGCCATCGGTTCACCCCGGGGGGTGCGCCGGCCCCGTGCGAGGGCACGGAGGATTGAACACAGGCAGGATTGCCATTGAGCGGCTTGCCGCAGGGTTGGCGTGTAGGGCTTTGGGAAAGCGAACTGTGCGCCGCTCCCCCACCCCACCGCCAGACGCCCGCCACCTGGGCAGCCGCGTCAGCGCTACATGAGCATGGTGTTGCGGATCAGGCCGACTGCCAGGCCCTCGATCTCGAAGGGCTCGCCCGGCTGCACGGTGATCACCGGGTAGTCCGGGTTTTCGGGCAGCAGTTCGATGGCGTTGCCGCTGCGGCGCAGGCGCTTGACCGTGACGTCGTCCCCCAGGCGGGCGACGATGATCTGGCCGTTGCGGGCCTCGCGCGTGGCCTGCACGGCGAGCAGGTCGCCGTCCATGATGCCCGCGTCGCGCATGGACATGCCGCGCACTTTCAGCAGGTAGTCGGGCTTGTGCTGGAACAGGCTGCCTTCCACGCTGTAGGTTTGGTCGACGTGTTCCTGCGCGAGAATCGGAGAGCCTGCCGCGACGCGGCCGATGAGCGGCAGCACCAGCTGGGACAGGCCGGGAATGGGCAGGCTGAATTGGGTACCGCGGGCGGCGTTGATGGAGCGCACGGTCTCGCTGCGCAGGCGGATGCCGCGCGACGTGCCGCTGACCAGCTCGATGACCCCCTTGCGCGCCAGGGCCTGCAGGTGTTCTTCCGCCGCGTTGGCGGACTTGAAACCGAGTTGCGCGGCGATTTCCGCACGGGTGGGGGGTGCGCCGGTGCGGGCGATGGCCGTCTGGATCAAGTCCAGAATCTGCTGCTGGCGGGCGGTGAGCTTGGGGCTGTCGAGCATGGCGAGGTTCCAGTGCGTTGCGATGACCACAGGGATCGACTGCGGGGCTGGTGTTTAATCCAGTACCTGTATTTTTAACCAGTTTCTTCGAGGATGCAAGTGGCGGCTCAAAAAATCGTGGTGTTGGGAACGGGGGGCACCATCGCGGGCACCGCGGGGGATGCGTCCGACAACATCGGCTATACAGCGGCCCAGGTCGGCGTGGAGCAGTTGCTCGAGGCCGTGCCCGGTCTGGCGAAGGCGGCGGGCGACGCCATGGTCGCCGAGCAGATCGCGCAGGTGGACAGCAAGGACATGGAGCACGCCATCTGGCAGCGGCTGGCCGCACGCTGCGCCGCGCATCTGGCTGACCCGCAGGTGCGCGGCATCGTGATCACCCACGGCACCGATACGCTGGAAGAGACGGCCTGGTTCCTGCGGCTGGTGCTCGATGCCCACAAGCCCGTCGTGCTGACCTGCGCGATGCGGCCCGCCACCGCGCTGGCGCCGGACGGGCCGCAGAACCTGCTGGATGCGGTGGCCGTCGCCACCGCCGCCGGTGCGCGTGGCGTGGTGGCCGTGGCCGCCGGCACGGTGCACGGCGCCCATCAGGTGCGCAAGGTGCATCCGTACCGGGTGGACGCGTTCGATTCCGGAGACGGCGGCCCGCTGGGCTGGGTGGAAGAAGGGGCGGTGCGGCTCGCACGGGACTGGCCGGCGCCCGAGGCCCTCCATCCGCAGGGCGGAGCTGCCGGCGATGCGGCCCATTGGCCACGCGTCGAGATCGTGTTGAGCCACGCCGCTGCCTCGGGCCGCATGGTGGACCTGCTGCTGGCCGATGGTGTCGATGGCCTGGTCGTGGCGGCGACGGGCAACGGCACGGTGCACCAGGCGCTGGAGGCCGCGCTGCTGCGGGCCCAGGCGGCGGGCGTGGCGGTGCGGGTGACCTCCCGCTGCCCGCTGGGCCGGGTGCTGCCACGGCCTGGCGACGCGCTGCAGGCCGAGGCAGAGGGCCTGGGCGCGATGAAGACGCGGGTGTCGCTGCTGCTCGAACTGCTGGCGGCCCGCCGCGCCTGACGGCGCCCCGCAGGGCGGGGCCCCGCAAATGAAAACGCCCCGCAGAGCGGGGCGTCGGGCCAGAGGACTCGAAAGTCAGCTGGACAAGGCCTGCAGCGCTCGCTGGGTGATCTCTTCCACCGAGCCGGTTCCGCTGATGGCGCGGTACTTGGGCGCGTTGGCGGGGTCCTGCAGGGCCCAGCTCGAGTAGTAGTCGACCAGCGGGCGGGTCTGGGCGCTGTAGACCTCCAGGCGCTTCTTGACCGTGGCTTCCTTGTCGTCCTCGCGCTGGATCAGCTCTTCGCCGGTCACGTCGTCCTTGCCCTCGACCTTGGGCGGATTGAACTTGACGTGGTAGGTGCGGCCGCTGGCTGGGTGCGAGCGGCGGCCGCTCATGCGCTCGATGATGGCATCGAAGGGCACGTCGATTTCCAGCACGTAGTCCAGCTTCACGCCGGCCGCCTTCATGGCGTCGGCCTGGGGAATGGTGCGGGGGAATCCGTCGAACAGGAAGCCTTTGGCGCAGTCGGGCTGGGCGATGCGTTCTTTCACCAGGTTGATGATCAGGTCGTCGCTGACGAGCGCGCCCGCGTCCATCACGGCCTTGGCCTCCAGGCCCAGCGGCGTGCCGGCCTTGACGGCAGCGCGCAGCATGTCCCCGGTCGAAATCTGGGGAATGCCGTACCTGGTGCAGATGAACGTGGCCTGCGTGCCCTTGCCCGCCCCAGGCGCGCCCAAAAGAATCAGCTTCATGAATCTCCTCTCGATGTTGAATTCGGCGGGCAACCGGCCGCAGGCGAGCGTGCGCCGCGCGGGTGCCGTGTTTCCGGTCGAGGATAGCATGCGACACCTTCGCCTCCCCGACGCGTCATCACGGCGACTCGGCGGTGTGCGAGGCGATGCGCAGCGCCATTTTTGGCCCGTGGCCGGCCGCTTTGCCGCAAGGCGATGCGGCATCGCCTGCGTGGTCAGCCGAGCAGGGCGCGCACGCGGTCCAGGTCGGCCGGCGTGTCCACGCCCGGGCCCGGGGCGGCGGCGGCCACGTGCACGCCGATGCGGTGGCCGTGCCACAGCGCACGCAACTGCTCCAGCGCCTCGAGCGCCTCGGTGGGCGCGGGCGGCAACTGCGGGAACTGCCGCAGGAACGCGGCGCGGTAGCTGTAGATGCCGATGTGCCGCAGCGGCGCGAAGCCGGCGGGCAGCCCCGCGGGTGACCCGGCTGGCTGCTGCCACCATGCCGTGCCGGCCGCCTGGTCGCGGGCATGGGGAATGGGCGCCCGGCTGAAGTAATGCGCCAGGCCGCGCCCGTCCAGCACCACCTTGACCACGTTCGGGTTCAGGAAGTCGGCCACCGAATCGATGGCGTGGGCCGCCGTGCCCATGCTGGCATCGGGCCGGTCGGCCAGCAACCGCGCCACCGCGTCGACCAGCGCCGGGTCCATCAGCGGCTCGTCGCCCTGCACGTTAACGACGATGTCGTCGCCCGCCAGGCCCAGCAGCTCGCAGGCCTCGGCCAGCCGGTCGCTGCCGCTGGCGTGGTCGGCGCGGGTCAGCAGGGCCTCCACGCCGTGCTGGCGGCAGGCCTCGACGATGCGTTCGTCGTCCGCCGCCACCACGCTGCGCGCCGCGCCGCTGCGCGCGGCGCGGCGCGCCACGTGCACCACCATCGGCAGGCCGGCGATGTCCGCCAGCGGCTTGTTCGGCAGGCGGGTCGACGCCAGCCGCGCTGGGATGACGACGGTGAAGCCGGGCAGGGCCGTCGGCGCGGCGGCGGATGCGGGAGCGGAGGCGGCCGCGCTCATGCGGCCGCGTCGATTTCGTCGTCGGTCAGGGTGCGTGCCTCGTTTTCCAGCAACACGGGAATGCCGTCGCGCACCGGGTAGGCGAGGCGTGCGCTGCGCGACACCAGTTCCTGGCGGTCGCGGTCGAAGACGAGGGAGCCCTTGGTGACGGGGCAGACCAGCAGGTCGAGTAGTTTGGAGTCCATGGCGTCGGCGCCCCCGGTGGGGCGATGGGTGCGGATCGGAGAAGCGGAATCGGCGGCCTGCGTCAGGCCCGGCCCGCCGATGATAGTGGCGTGGTGACCCGGGCCAGTCGGGCATCCAGCAGCGCGAAGAACCCGGCCGGGACCTGCACCGCCAGCGGCACGGCCAGCGCACCGGGGTGCAACGGCCACAGCTTGACGGCATCTTTTTCGGTACAAATCAGGCTCTGGCGCCCGTCGGAAGGGCGCCTCCAGCTATCGAAATCATAGTGATCGGGCAGCGCTTCCTCGCGGGCCAGGGCTAGGCCCCGCTGCCGCAGCATGGCGAAGAAGTCGTGCGGGCGGGCGATGGCGGCCACCGCGTGCAGCGGCTCGCCCCGCAGCGCCGCCAGCGGCACGCGGCTCCCGTCGGCCCGCACGGCGTCGTCCGCCAAGCCGCGCTGCAGGGCGAAGGCGGGCGCGTCGCCGCCGGCGGGGCGGGGGCCGGTATGCAGAACGGTGTCCACCGGGCGCGGCCAGGGTTCGCGCAGGGGGCCGGCGGGCAGCAGCCAGCCGTTGCCCACGCCGTCGTCGTTGAACACGCAGATCTCGATGTCGCGCGCCAGCGCCAAGTGCTGCAGGCCGTCGTCGCACACGATCACGTCGACCTCGGGGTGGGCGGCCAGCAGCGCTGCGCCCGCTTCGGCCCGCCGCGCCGCCACAAAGACCGGCGCGCCCGTGCTGCGGGCGAGCAGGGCGGGTTCGTCGCCCACGTCGGCTGCGCTGCTGTGCGCCAGCACGGCCCGGCAGTCGCGGGTGCGCCGGCCATAGCCCCGCGAGACGATGCCGGGGCGGCGGCCGCTGGCCTGCAGATGGCGCACGATGGCCTGCGTCACCGGCGTCTTGCCCGCGCCGCCCACGATCACGTTGCCGACCACGATCACCGGCACCGGCAGCCGGTGCGAGCGCAGCAGCCCGGCGCGGTACGCCGTGCGCCTCAAGGCCGCCGCGCCGCCCACCACCAGCGACAGCGGGCGCAGCGCCCAGGCCAGCCAGCCGCGATGCGACCAGGCCTCTTGCAGCGGCGGGGCCATGCCCTGCGCTAGCGGGCCGCGCCGCCGAGGGAAGACTGCGTGGCGAAGGTGATCTGCGAGAGGCCCGCGCGGCGCGCGGCCTCCATCACCGTCACCACCGCCTGGTGGGGGGAAGAAGCGTCGGCGCTGATGATGACCACGCTGTCACCCCCGGCGGTAGCTGCGGCGTTCAGCGCCCGGGCGACGCCGTCCACGCCCTTGCCCTCGATGGCGGCCCGGTTCACGGCATAGCGGCCGTCGGCCGCGACGGAGACGATGATCTCCTTGGGGTGGTCGCGCTGCTGCTCGGCGTCGGCGACGGGCAGGGTCAGCTGCAGTTCGGTGAATTTGCTGTAGGTGGTGGACAGCATCAGGAAGATGAGGATCACCAGCAGCACGTCGATGAACGGGATCAGGTTGATCTCGGGCTCTTCCTTGGCGCGGGGGCGGAAGTTCATGGGCGGCGCACTCCGGTGGCGGGCGAGGGCGGGGTCACTTGCGCAGGCGGCCGATGTGGCGCACGAACTGCTCGGCCGCCAGCTCCAGCGCCAGCAGGTATGCATCGACCCGGCTGCGGAAGTAGCGCCAGAAGATCAGCGTCGGGATGGCGACGATCAGCCCGAAGGCGGTGTTGTAGAGCGCGATGGAGATGCCGTGCGCCAGCTGCGCCGGATTGCCGGCGCCCATCGCCTGGCCCGCGCTGCCGCCGCCGGCCTGCGAGCCAAAGATCTCGATCATCCCGATCACCGTGCCCAGCAGGCCCAGCAGGGGCGCGGCCGAGGCGATGGTGGCGAGCGCGCTCAAGTACTTCTCCAGCCGGTGGGCGACTGCCCGGCCCGCGCCTTCCATCGCGGCGCGCAGGTCGGCCTCGCTGCTTTGCGGGTGGCTGTTCAGGGTGCGCAGCCCGGTGGCGAGCACTTCGCCCAGGGCCGAGTTCTGCGCCAGCTGGTTCACCACGTCCGGCGTGGGCAGGCTGCGGGACGACACGGAGATGGCTTCGTCCAGCAGCTTGGGCGGAACGACCCGGGACGTCCTGAGGGCGAGAAAGCGCTCCAGCACCAGCGCCAGGGCGATGACGGAGCAGGCTATCAGCGGCCAGATGGGCCAGCCTGCGGCTTGTATGATCGAAAACAATGCTCTCTCCGGGCGGGTGACATCCAGCCGGCGATTATGGCCCACGCCGTTCCGGCCGCAGGGCGGATCGGGGGGTGTGCCGACAACCGCTCCGCCCACGTGCAGGTCCCAGCCCGTCCTTGAAACGTTCGCCCACAAAAACTGTGGATAACTTTGTGGGCAACCCCCTTGCGACAGCCCGCCAGACGGCGCCAGATCACGACTTTGACAGATTGATGAAAAATCGCGCAGTGAAAAATGCTTTGAAATCAAAGGCTTGCGCCGGTTTGCTGGCGCTGCCGAGGGTTTTGGGCGTATCGGGTTTCCACCCTGCCGCTCTCCCCGCGCTGTGGACTAATCCCGCCGCCCGGTCCGCTGCCAGCCCGCGCCCCGCCTATGTTTGAACGCGCAAACCCAGACCCCGCGCCGCGTATCTGGGAGGTTGGCTCGCTCTGCCGCGCCGTTGCTGATGCGCTGGAGGCGCGGTTCAACCCGGTAGCGGTGCGCGGCGAGATCACGGGGTTCTCGAGGGCGGGCAGCGGGCACTGCTATTTCACGCTGAAGGACGCCCAGGGGCAGATCCGCAGCGCCATGTTCCGCCGCGCCGCCAGCCTGCTCGACTTCCAGCCCCGGGACGGGGAACTGGTGGAAGTGCGAGGCCGGCTGGGCGTGTATGAAGCACGCGGCGACCTGCAGCTGATCGTCGAGAGCATGCAGCGCGCGGGGCAGGGTGCGCTGTTCGAGCAGTTCCTGCGCCTGAAGGCCCGGCTGGAGGCCGAGGGCCTGTTCGACAGCGCCCGCAAGCGGCCCTTGCCGCTGATGCCGCGTGGCATCGGCCTGGTCACCTCCGCCGGCGCGGCGGCCTTGCACGACGTGGTCACGGCGCTGCGGCGGCGCGTGCCGCATATCCTGGTCGTGCTGGCACCGGCGCTGGTGCAGGGCGCGCAGGCCCCCGCGTCGATCTGCGGGGCGCTATCGAAACTGTATCGGCAGGCCCAGGCGGGACGGGCGACGGAGGGCGAACACGCGCCCGAAGAGGCCCATGTCGGCATGCCCATCGACGTGATCCTGTTGGTGCGCGGCGGCGGCTCCATCGAGGACCTCTGGGCCTTCAACGACGAACAGGTGGCGCGCATGGTCGTGGCCAGCCCGGTGCCGCTCATCAGCGGTGTGGGGCACGAAACCGACTTCACCATCGCCGACTTCTGCGCCGACCTGCGCGCCCCCACGCCCACGGCGGCGGCGGAGCTGGTGTCGCAGCCGCGGGCCGTGTGGCTGGGCGCGCTGGACCTGCTGGCCGAACGGCTGCAGGACGCCGTGCAGCGCCAGGTGGACCTGCGCCACCAGCGGCTCGACACAGCGGCGCAGCGCCTGGGCCGGCCTTCTGGCCTGGTCGCCCGCCAGCAGCTGCAGCTGGCGCGCCACGGGCAGCGCATGCGCCACGCGGTGCTACTGAAATTGCAGCGCATGGCCCAGGAAAATCAAGCGCTGCAGGCTCGTTTGCCTGTGGCGGTGGAGCGGCGCCTGGGCGTCCACGCCGACAGGCTGGAGCGCGCTGCGCTGCGGCTGCAGCTGCTGGACCCGCGGCTGGTGCTGCAGCGTGGCTACGCCCTGCTGACCGATGCAGCGGGCCAGCCGGTCACGCGGCCCGGCCAGGTACGCCCGGGCGACGCGCTGGTCGGCCGGCTGGCCGAGGGCGAGATCGACCTTACCGTGTCGCAACGGCGCCTGCTGTAAGAACGTGTTGACGATCTCCCAGGGGTCGCGCAGTGGAGTGGGCGGGTGGGCTGCAAGGCGCGGTGCGCAGTGGATAGCACGGCTACCCACAAGCGCCGCAACGCCGCAGACCGCCCGCCCACACCGCTGCCCTTCGGGTTGGAGCGAAATCGGGCCATGGCAACGAGTTTTGAGGCTCCGGCTGCTTGCATGGGCATGAGCCCATGCGGCGCATCCAGAGCATCCACTCATCCCGATTGCGCTCCAACGCGATCCCCTGCGAGATCGTAAACACGTTCTAAGCCGGGCGGCGGCGCCCGCAGGTCTCTCGTCTCGCCTACACGGAAGGCCCCGGTTTAGTTCCTACAATCGCTGCTCGCCGCGTGCAGGTGCTCGCCCGCGCCCGCCAGCGATGCGTTCTCAGAATTTCAATCAACCCACGAAGGACTTCACCATGGAACATACCCTGCCGCCGCTGCCCTACGCCATCGACGCCCTGGCCCCCTACTACAGCCAGGAAACGCTGGAATACCACCATGGCAAGCACCACAACGCCTACGTGGTGAACCTGAACAACCTGCAAAAGGGCACCGAATTCGAGAACATGCCGCTCGAAGAGATCATCAAGAAGTCCAGCGGCGGCATCTACAACAATTCCGCCCAGATCTGGAACCACACCTTCTTCTGGAACTGCATGACGCCGAACGGCGGCGGTGAGCCTTCGGGCGCGCTGGCCGACGCCATCAACGCCAAGTGGGGCAGCTACGCCGCCTTCAAGGAAGCCTTTGTCAAGAGCGCCGTGGGCAACTTCGGCTCCGGCTGGACTTGGCTGGTGAAGAAGGCCGACGGCAGCGTGGACATCGTCAACATGGGCGCCGCCGGCACGCCCCTCACCACCGCCGACAAGGCGCTGCTGACGGTGGACGTCTGGGAACACGCCTACTACATCGACTACCGCAACCTGCGTCCGAAGTTCGTCGAGACCTTCCTCGACAAGCTGGTGAACTGGAAGTTCGCCGAAGCCAACTTCGCCTGATCCCGCAGCCAACGGCGGTCCGACCCGGCTCGGCAGGCGCCGCGCCCGGGCGGACGGCCCGACGGCACAAGGAAAAGGGCCTGGAAGCGCAATGCTTCCAGGCCCTTTTTGTCGACGGGGTGAGTGCAGCAGAAGAACAGCTTCCCACCAACGAAACTGGCGGCCCTCGGGCCGCCAGCATCAGATTGCCGTATTCACGACCGGGGCACCGGCTGCGCCCGTGCCCCATCGGAGGCGCGCTGGATCAGCGGCCGTAACCACCGCCGCCACCGCTGCGTGGACCGCCACGGCCGCCACGGCCTGCGCCGCCGCCACCATAGCCGCCGCCGTTGCCACCCCGGAAGCCACCGCCACCGCGACGGCCGCCGGCCATGCTGTCCACGCTGGTGCGCATCGGGTCGGGCTGGCCGCCGGCACCGCCGCCGCCATGGCGCACCGCGCCCAGGTTCACGCCGGCCTGGGTCACCAGGTGGGCGTTCTCGCGGCGTGGCTGGCTGTCGTCGAAGCGAGCGCCACCACCACCACCACCACCACCACCACCACCGCTGCGCTGGCCGCCCCGGCCGGGCTGGTTGGACGGGCCGCCCTGGCCACGCGGGCCGCCGCCACCGCCGGCGCGCGGGCCGCCGCTGCGGCCGCCACCGTTGGGGCCTGCGCCCTGGCCGCCACCGGCGGCGCCGGCACTGGCGCCACGGCTGCCGCCGCCACCGGAGCGCTGTCCGCCGCCGCCCGCAGGCTTGGCGCCGCGTTCACCGCCGCCGCCCTGGCTGGCCTTGTTGGTGCGGATGCGGTCCATCATCTCGCTGCGGGCGGCCTTGGCGGCCGCCTGCATGACTTCGCGGCTCGGCGGCTTGCCGGCGCCGCCCCAGATGGTCTGGCGGCCCATGGCGATGGGCTCGGCCTTTTCGCCGGCTTCGGGGCCGAAGCCGTCCAGCACCTGGACCGGAATCTCCTGCTTGGTGAAGCGTTCGATCTCCATCATGAAGCCTTCTTCGTCCATGCAGACCAGGCTCACGGCCTCGCCGCTGGCGCCTGCGCGGCCGGTGCGGCCGATGCGATGGACGTAGTCTTCGGGAACGTTCGGGATCTCGTAGTTCACGACGTGGGGCAGCTCGTCGATGTCGATGCCGCGCGCGGCGATGTCGGTGGCCACCAGGGCGCGGATCTCGCCGCTCTTGAAGCCGGCCAGGGCCTGCGTGCGGGCGCTCTGGCTCTTGTTGCCGTGCAGCGCCATCGCATTGACGCCATTCTTGGTCAGGAACTCGGCCACGTTGTTGGCGCCGAACTTGGTGCGTGTGAAGACGAGCACCTGGCTCCAGTTGTGCTGCTGGATGATGTGCAGCAGCACCTGCTTCTTCTTGCCACGGCCCACGGGGTGGATCACCTGGGTGATGCGCTGCACCGTGGTGTTGCGCGGCGTGACCTGGATGCTCTGCGGATTCTTCAGCAGCGTGCCGGCCAGCTCGCGGATCTCGTCGCTGAAGGTGGCCGAGAACAGCAGGCTCTGCTTGTCGCGGGGCACGAGGGCCAGGATCTTCTTCACGTCGTGGATGAAGCCCATGTCCAGCATGCGGTCGGCTTCGTCCAGCACCAGGATCTCGACGGTGGAGAGGTCGAGGAAGCCCTGCTGCTGCAGGTCGAGCAGGCGGCCGGGGGTAGCCACCAGCACGTCCACGCCGCGCTTGATGCGGTCGATCTGCGGGTTCATGCCCACGCCGCCGAAGACGACCGTGGAGTTGATGTCGAGGTACTTGCCGTACTCGCGCACGGACTCTTCGACCTGGGCGGCGAGCTCGCGGGTGGGCGTCAGCACCAGGGCACGCACGCCCTTGCCGCCGAACTTGCTCTTGGGTGCCGTGCCTTGCGACAGGCGGTTCAGCAGGGGCAGGGTGAAGGCAGCCGTCTTGCCGGTGCCGGTCTGCGCGCCGGCCAGCAGGTCGTGGCCCTCGAGCACCAGGGGAATGGCCTGGGCCTGGATCGGCGTCGGCGTCTCGTAGCCTTGCTCGTGCACGGCCTTCAGGATCTCTGGGGCCAGGTTCAGTTCGTCAAAGTTCATTCAAGGAGGCGCCCTGTCCAGGGCGCTTGGGGCATCGGCCTGTCGCGAACCCGTGGGGCTGCGGCCAGTCATAGGCTGATGATTCTTCAGGATCGGGAGCGAGAAGGCGCCGCAAGGCGGCTTTCGGATCCCCAGCAGGTTGCTGAGTCCGCCGGTCACTGGAGCCGGCGTCTGAGCTGCTATTGTGGCACGACTCCCGCACGCGCCCCGGGCAACCCTCGCGAAGGTGCCGGTTTTGCCGCGTCGGGCGGCTGCGGGCATGCCTCTCGCGCGGTGCGGGGCGAAGGCTCCGCCAAAGCACCTGATAATCACCGCTGAACCGCGTCGTGCGGCCCGACCCCGCGCCGGTCGGTCCGCCCGCACGATGCCGCACCCATTCCAAGGAAAGAAAGCCAATGGCCCAGTACGTTTATTCGATGAATCACGTCACCAAGACCGTGCCCCCGAAGCGGCAGATCTTGAAGGACATCTCTCTCTCGTTTTTCCCCGGGGCCAAGATCGGCGTGCTGGGCCTGAACGGTTCCGGCAAGTCCACGCTGCTGAAGATCATGGCCGGCGTGGACAAGGAGTACGAGGGCGAGGCCATTCCGATGCAGGGCCTGACCATCGGCTACCTGGAGCAGGAGCCCAAGCTGAACCCGGAACACACGGTGCGGGAAAGCGTGGAAGAGTCCATGGGCGCGGTCTTCGCGGCCAAGGCGCGGCTGGAAGAGGTCTATGTGGCCTACGGCGCCGAAGACGCCGACTTCGATGCGCTCGCCGCAGAGCAGGCCGAGCTCGAAGCCATCATCGCCACCGCCGGCACCGACTCCGAGCATCAGCTGGAAATCGCCGCTGACGCGCTGCGCCTGCCCGCCTGGGACGCCAAGATCGGCCTGCTGTCCGGCGGCGAGAAGCGCCGCGTGGCGCTCTGCCGCCTGCTGCTGTCCAAGCCCGACATGCTGCTGCTCGACGAACCCACCAACCACTTGGACGCCGAATCGGTCGAGTGGCTGGAAGTGTTCCTCAAGCGTTTCTCCGGCACCGTGGTGGCCATCACCCACGATCGCTACTTCCTCGACAACGCCGCCGAATGGATCCTGGAGCTGGACCGCGGCCGCGGCATTCCATGGAAGGGCAACTACAGCACCTGGCTGGAGCAAAAGGGCGACCGCCTGGCGCAGGAACAGAAGAGCGAAGAAGCCCATGCCAAGGCCCTGAAGAAGGAACTGGAATGGTCGCGCCAGAACCCCAAGGCCCGCCAGGCCAAGAGCAAGTCGCGCCTGGCCCGCTTCGAGGAACTGAGCGATTTCGAATACCAGCGCCGCAACGAGACGCAGGAAATCTTCATTCCCGTGGCCGAGCGCCTGGGCCAGCAGGTGTTCGAGTTCCACAACGTCAGCAAGTCCTTCGGCGACCGCGTGCTGATCGACAACCTGAGCTTCAGCATTCCGCCCGGCGCCATCGTCGGCATCATCGGCCCCAACGGCGCCGGCAAGTCCACGCTGTTCAAGCTGCTGGCCGGCCGCGAGCAGCCGGACAGCGGCCAGGTGGTGGTGGGCCAGACCGTCAAGATGGCGTTCGTGGACCAGCACCGCGACGAGCTGGGCAACGACAAGACGGTCTGGGAAGACATCTCCGGCGGCCTCGACATCCTGAACGTCGGCAAGTTCCAGATGGCCAGCCGCGCCTATGCGGGCCGCTTCAACTTCAACGGTTCCGACCAGCAGAAGAAGGTCGGCAGCCTGTCGGGCGGCGAACGCGGCCGGTTGCACCTGGCCAAGACCCTGATCGCCGGCGGCAACGTGCTGCTGCTCGACGAACCCTCGAACGACCTGGATGTGGAAACCCTGCGCGCCCTGGAAGACGCGCTGCTGGAATACGCGGGCACCGTGCTGGTCATCAGCCATGACCGCTGGTTCCTCGACCGCATCGCCACCCACATCCTGGCCGCCGAAGGCGACAGCCAGTGGGTGTTCTTCGACGGCAATTACCAGGAATACGAAGCCGACAAGAAGAAGCGCCTGGGCGAGGAGGGCGCCAAGCCCAAGCGCATGCGCTACAAGGCGCTGAAGTAAGCTCCACCCGGGCGCGATCAGACGATCCCACGATCAGACCGTCGCGGCGAACGGCTGCGCGCCCGCAGATCTGCTGCTCCTGCTGCACCCGCTGGCTTTCCTGTCGAGATGGCAAACATGGCCACTGCCGGACCCTACGATCGAAACGCCTTCCGTATCTGCGTGGCCCATGCCGTGCGGGACGGAGTGCAGGCGCTCAAGAAGGCGCTTGCCGACACGGAAAGCCGGTTGCTGCGCGACCAACAGGCCGCCGCGTCGGACAAACGCGAGCAAGACGGCCTGGGCGACGCCCTGGTCTTGCTGCGCACGCACCGTTCCACGCTGGTGCAGGCCTACCCCATCGCACTGATGGAGTATCTGGCCGGGGCCCCGCTGGCGAGCGCACAGGGGGGCAGGGCGGGCGGCGCGCAGGCCCCGGCGGGCGGCGGGCCGCCTGCCTGGGATTCGCTCACCCTGATGGACGACGCCCAGGTGCTGGCCCAGGTGGAGCTGTCGCGCGCGCAGCAACTGGTGACCCACACCACCGAGGCCGTGCTGGCGGAATTGGACCGGCTCATGAGCGCCGCCCAGGGCCTGGCCCGCGTGGTGCCCGAGCGCAACCCGCTGCGCCCCGAGAACTTCTTGCGGGCATTGCAGCAGGTGGTGTCGGACAGCGGCGTGACGGAGGCCGCGCGCCAGCGCTGGATGCGCCATCTGCCGGATCTGCTGGGCCAGCGGCTGGTAGCCGTCTATCAGCGTGCGGCGGCCCGTCTGCGCGAGGGCGGGGTGCGCCCCGTCAGCTACGGCGTGGCCACCCCGGGCGACCGAAGCGCGGTGGCCGCAGGCACCGGACAGGGGGCTCTGCATGCCCTGCAGCACTTTTCGACCGGCTACGGGCCGGCCCTGGGTGACGAGCTGTCGGGCTTTGGAGCCACTGCCCTGCAGGGCATGTCGTCCACCCTCGGCATGCCGCTCGGGTCCGACACCGAGGCGCTGCTCACGGTCGCCATGCTGCAGCAGATGCTCGACGAGCTGGGCGCCGAGCGCGTGGCGGGGTCGGGATTCCATGGGGGCGTGACCGGGGCCGGCGCGCTGGTCGTGGCGGTCGGGACATCGGGCGGCATGCCGGCGGGCAGCGCACCGCCGCCCACGCTGGCCGCCATCGACGCGCAGGCCATCGCGCAGCAGGAGGCCGGGTCGGACGCGGTGGTCGCCGAGATGATGCGCCGCATCGCCAGCGACGAACGGCTGCTGCCCACGCTGCGCCGCGCCCTGCAGCGCATCGAGCCGCCCATCCGGCGCATCGCGCGGCTGGAGCCGAGCTTTTTCACCGACGAACGCCATCCGGCCCGGCGCCTGCTGGACGAGCTGACCGACCGCAGCCTGGCCTACACCGCCGAGGACACGCCGGGCTTCACCCGCTTTGTGCGGCTGCTCAATGGTGCCGTCAAGCACCTGAATGCCGCTGAGCCGCGCAACGCCAAGCCCTTTAAGGCCGTGCTGCGGGCGCTGCACAAGGCCTGGGAGGCGCTGGCGCAGGAATCCGAGGCCCAGCGCGCGCAGGCCGACGCAGAGCTGCTGCAGCGCGAGCAGAAGGCCGTGCTGGCCAGGGCCGTGGCCCACGATATCCGCCGCATGCCGGGCGCCGCCCAGATGCCAGCTGACCTTCTGGCCTTCGCCACCGGGCCGTGGGCCGAGGTGGTGGCGCAGTCGCAGATGCGTGCGCCGGGCGAGCCGGGCAGCGACGGGTCCGGCTACCTGGCGCTGGTGCCCGTGCTGCTCACCTGCACCCAGCCCGACCAGGTGGAGCAGGACCCCGCCGCTGTGGTGCGCACCATCGCCGACCTGCTGCCCACGGTGCGCGAAGGGCTGCGCTCCATCGGCCACCCGGAGGCGGAGATCGACGCCGTGCTGGAGCGGCTGGCGGGGCTCGCGCCGGTGCTGGCCACCGTATCGGCCGAAAGCCCGGCGGGCGACGCGGCGCCTTCCGCGGCGGCGCAGGCGGTGGACGCCATGCCGCCGATGGAGGAGTCCGAGGCGGTGGTGGATGCGCATGACACTGGGGCCGGGGACGCCGCCGCCTTGGACGCCTCCGCGGTCGACAGAACCGACGATGCCCTGGCCGCCGCCGCCGCCGCCGCCGCTCAGGCCCCGGTGCCGCAGCCGTCGCGGACACCGCAGCCACTGCCTGACTATGCGCTGGGCCAGTGGGTGGAGCTGAGCCGCGACCGCCAGATGGTGCGCACGCAGCTCACCTGGTGCAGCCCGAACGGCGCGCTGTTCCTGTTCACGGCGGTCGACGGCAGCACGCAGTCCATGACCCGCCGCATGCGCGACCGCCTGGTGGCCGAAGGCGCGCTGCGCAGCATCGACCCGCCGCCGACCCGCTGAGGCGAGGATTCCGGTGTCAGGTGTTTGCTATGAAAAGAATAGCTGCAGCCGATTGATTGATAAGCGTTACAGCCATTTCAGGGGCTGATTCTGGGCGTGGCCTGGCCGCAAGCCGTGCCCGCCATTCACACCGGCACCGCCGGCGCCGCCGGCCGGAGCTTGCGCCGCACCAGATGGATATGGTTGCGCAGCGCATACAGCTCTTCGGCGTACGACAGCGGCACGCTCACCTTCTCCACCTGGGCTTCCAGCCGATCCAGCTGTGCGCGCAGGTCGTCGGGCGTGCTCTGGCCGACCTCCATCTCGTCCTCGATCTCTCGCAGCCGCCCATACCAGCGGAACACCCGCGACCGCACGCGGAACTGGTAGAGCGGCGGCACGATGCGCGACAGCGGCAGCATGGCGGCCAGCAGCACGCCCAGCACCAGCCACATGCGCTCGACCAGGTTGGCCATCCAGAACGGCAGGTAGCGCTGCAGCATCGGTGGCGAGCCGTTGATGGCGCGGTCGCCCTCCGCAGCCATCGGCACCTCGCTGTTGCGCGTGTTGGGAAAGTCCCTTGCCCGGTTGAACCAGCCCGCCGCGCCGTGCAGCGTCTGCGCCGCCTGCGCGAAGAGCTGCAGCAGCGCCGGGTGCGTGCCCTCGCGGGCCAGCAGCGACGTGGTGGAGGCCACCAGATGCACGTCGGCCGGCGGCACATTGGCGGCCAGGTCCACCACCCCGCGCGGCAGCGTGACCGGCGTCAGGAACGGGAAGCGCCGGCCATAGGCCTCGTTCTGCGGAAAGCCCATCAGCCGCACGCCCGGCGTCTGCAGCAGCATCTGCACCATCAATGACTCGGGCGCCGAGGCGAACACCACCGCGTCCAGCCGGCCGGCCAGGAACTCCACCGTCGCGGGTGTCTGCCCCAGATGGGTCAGGGTGACCTCGGCCGGGTCCACCCGGTTGGCGTCCAGCAGCTTGTCCACCAGGGTCGGCAGCCCGCTGCCCGGTGTACCCACGTTCACCCGCAGCCCGCGCAGTTGCGCCAGGCTGGTGAGCCGGCCCCGGGACGCGACGCGGCGGGCGGCGTCCTCGCGGTAGAAGAGCCATACGGGCTCCACGAACAGGCTGCCCAGCGACTCCAGCGCCTCGGCATCCGCCGGCCGCAACTCGCCCGTGCCGCCCTGCACGAAGGCCAGGTCGGCGCCGCCGTCCCGCAGCAGCTGCAGGTTGGCCGACGAACCTTCTGTTTCCAGCAGCACCACTTCGATGCCATCGGCCGCCAGCGCCTTCTGGTAGCGCTGGCCGAACTCCGCATAGGCGCTCTGCGCGGGCCCTGTCGCCAGCGTCACCCGGCGCGGCGGATTGGGCTGCAGCCACCAGTAGGCCAGGGCCACCAGCGCCACGGCCAGAAACGCCAGCGGCCCGGCCGACAGCAGCAGGTCGCGCACGTTGAGCACGGCGGTGCGCAGCCGGCGGGCGGCGGTGCGCGAGCGGGCGGCGAACACGGCGTTCATGGCCGGGCGGTGCGGTGGCGCGTGGCGCGGGCCGGCGGGCTGGCATGGCGACGGCTGAGCGTCGATGCGTCACTGGCGGCGCCGACCGCGGCAGGGGCGCTGTCGAGCAGGTGCGGGAATGGCCGCACACCCTTGCTGGTTGCGCCTGGTGTTCCACCGCGCTTGTCGCCGCAACCCACCATCGACCGCAGGATCATGGTGGCGGCACTGGTCTCAGGGCTACGCGCGGAAATGTAATGCTCCATGTTCAATCCGATGGCTTGCATCGAACGCCCCCGACTGCGGGTGTCTGAATGAGGTTGGAGGGAGTGAAACATGCGCGAGAGGCCGATGCCAGAGGAAACCGCGACGATATCGCAACCTGCGCGCCTCCCGATTGAAGGGCAAGCGGGGCTCGGGAAGAGACCCGGATCGCCTGCTTGCACCAAGTGCTCAAGGCTCCGCTGGAGGGAGATATCGACGACTGCTTCATCCCGTTGGACCGGGCACCCGTGCGGATTAACGGGAAAAGCAGCGCTCGAGGCGGGGCGCGCAGCGATGACAGTCACCCGCGGCGCGCTGTCAGGCGCCTACTCGCTGTGCGTGCAGCAGGCATGGAGTCATATCCAGACTGTCCGATGACAGCTTTTGTTGAAGGAACCCGGCGCTGGTTCCATGGCGGCGGGCCGCCGGACGATCACATGCGGCGACGAGTGCGCAAGTACACCCCGGCCAGGGCGATGGCGGCGGTCAGAGCCAACACGCCCCACTGATTCAATGTGGGGACGGGTGTCGCAGACGAAGCTGCGTTGCTGCGAGGTGGAGCGCCGAAGTAGAAAGTCTCTCCTCCACTGCTGTTAGCGGCGGTGCCCACGATGCGAACGGAGCAGACATCCTGGCTGCGAATGATGATGCCGAAGACTTCATTAGGAGAGTTCACGTTCGCAGACGTTGTGCTCCAGGAGGCGCCTGGAGAAACGGCTGGAATGGTCGCGGAGGGCGTGGATACCCTCAACAGGTCGAAGTTGCTTGCATCGATTGCTTGATTCGAGCAGCTGAGAAAGCTGAAGTTGGCGCTCTCAGCGTTGTCGAGATCTTGTACGAATATCGTGGCACCAGTGGGTAGTGCTTGGGAAAACGTATATCGCATGTCTCCGCTACGAATATTGACCGCACCGACCGTGCTGGGTTGACCGGAGTTGGAGGGGTAGCTGCCTGGCGATATCGCAGGACAGTTTTGCCATTGCTGCGGAGCTGGGGCGCTGGCGGTGGTGACCGTGAAGTTGCTCCCTGCGAAGGTGCCAGTGAAGGTGGAGGACGAAGGGGCGTCTTCGCTTCCACAGCCGGTAGAAGGAGATGTCAGGGTGTTGAACTGCCAGCCCGAGAAGTAATTCGAGTTGGGTTGGACCTGAATAGTGGCCGCCTGGGCCGGGCCCAGCAACGTGAGTGTGATCGCGCCGGCTACGGCTACGTGACTCAATATGACTTGTTGTTTCATTCTTCCTCCCAGAAGGCGAGTTAATAGATAATCTTTGGATGGTAGTGCGTTTGCTTTCTTTGGGAGGCTGGTTATGAATTGTTTACATTGTGTTGTGTATATGCATCAAGAAAATGAGCCAGTCACGGCTACGGCCGGAATTAAGGGCTTTGAAACCGTGCCTGGGGTGTCGTTTTTGTAGCTCACTTTCGCCGCCTTCCGTGGGATAGGGCCTTTGGAGGGGCAGCTGCACTCAGAGGCCGGGCGCTTTCCACCTAGTGCACAACTGATCACTTGAATTGAATTATTCGTTTTCGAGATCAGTCAAAAGGCATGTGGTTAACGCTTGTAACGAAAGAAGGAATACAAAGATTCAGATGCGGTCGTGAATTGATTGGTGAAATGCAGGTAATGGGCAGGCGATGGCTTTTTGAAGTTAATGCGAAAAATGCTATTTCTGGTCATTTTTGAAATAATGATTGAGAAGATTCGGGCATTATTTGTTTTTGCCTTGCAGTACTTACCTCCTCCAGGTCACACGTCGTTGAGCGTAATGGCATCGGTCTTCGCCAAGGAAGAAGCAGAAATGGGGGGAAAGCGGAATGAGAATACTCAGCGCGTGGCCCTGCATGCATATCGTCAAAAACTGTTATCAAAACAAAGATTTTTTTCGAATTTTTCATTCGATCTCTACCATTGGGCAGCCCTAGCCGTCCCCGTTTGATCCTGGCAGCTTCCATTCCTCCGTCCCCCACTCCAAGCCACCCATGCCCATCCCGCCAATCCGTCTCCCGTACCCGCTCGCGAGCGTCCCGTCTGTTGCTCGCCATGGCGATGGGATGCGTTTTCAGTGCCCCCGTGTTCGCGCAAGCGGTGTGGACCGAGGTCCCCACCGGCAACCACACGAGCGTTGCAGGCACGCTGGGAAGCGTGCCGGTCACGCTCTCGTCCAGCTACCCTTCTGGATTGAATGCTGCTGGTACCGGCTTCATCATCCAGAACAGCACCGATCCGGGATATCACATCTGGGATAACTCGATTCCCCAGAGCTCGGCCCAGCTCCATCCGGCATCGGCCGTCAACGCAAGCAAGGACATCGTGATGCTGTCCCAGGCCCGGTCCACCGCCGCCGATCCCAACCGAGTCAGGATCCGATTCGGTGCGCCGGTGCTCAATCCCACGCTGCTCTTTTTCAGCATCGATTCCAGCACGCTCGATTTCACGCCTGCACGCAACGCCACAGGTGTGCCTGCCACGCTCTCTTTCACGACAAACTCCGCCGGGGTTGTGAGTGGCAAATCAGTATCGAGAAATCCCGCCGCCGTCGGCACGTATGGACCTGAAGGCTGCCAGGTCAACAGCATTCGCGCCTGCGGCGTAGTGCAATTCACCGGGTGGTATGACGAGCTGTTGTTCGACGCCATGGGCGACGACGGCGTCGGTATGCAGGTGGGCACCGGCATCGTCACCAGCTTGCCCGCTGCGGCAACGCCCGTGCCAGCTTCCTCCGGCGCGAGCCTGGTGGCGACCGTGCTGTCGGTGATGGGCTTGGTGGCGTGGCTTTCGCGCCGCCGCCATCGTCGGGGGTAACAGCCAGCTCGACGCCGCCCGGCCGTCCACGCCGGCAGGGCGCCATCCGCCTGGCCCCCGCGTTGGTGGCCAGGCTTCCAGCCCGGGGGCAGCGGCGCCGCTGCCGCTTCGCCCGCTGGCTTCGTCAAGCCATGATCCAGACCTTGCGCACCGTCTCGATGGTGCGCCAGGTGCCGACGTAGCCCGGCTTCATGATGAAGCAGTCGCCCGGGCCGTAGCGTTTCGGTGCCTGGCCGCGTTCGGTGATCTCCACCAGACCGGACAGGATCAGGCAGAACTCCCAGGTCTCGCCCTTGATGGAGTGGTTGACGCCCGGTGTCGCCTCCCACAAGCCGGCGCGCACGGCGCCGTCCTTGGCGCTGTCGATGTCCCAGTTGCGGCAGACGATGTCACCCTCGATCACGCGGTCCGTCGGAGGGCGGGACTCACGCGGTTCGCGCAGGGCGTTGAAAGGGAAGTCGACGAGCAGACGGGTCATGGCGGTGGCTCCAGCGGATTGAGGAGATTGAGGAAATAGGTGTGCCATCGATGCTACGGGCGGAGCCCGCCGGCGTGGTGCGGAATGGACGGGTCCACGCGGCGGCTCCTGCGCTATGCGGACCCTGTTTCAGTGCAATCTGCCAATGGGGCGCGGCGGCCCCCCCCGCCGCTGACCTCGCCCGTGGCAAGCCGCGCAGCTCAGAAGGTGTGAATGAGTCCGGCCCGCTCGGGCATGGCGGGTTCGTTCATACCTTCTCAGGGCCCGACCACCTCGATGCGGCGCGCCACCAGGCCGGACCGGTCCTGCTCCGCCAGGAAGCGCACGCGGGTGCCGGGCGCGAGCTTCAGCCCATCGGTGGCTTCACGCACGCGAAAGACCATGGTCATCGGGGCCATTGCCAGGTTCTTCAGCTCGCCGTGGCGCAGGGTCAGGCGGCGCGCCGCCGCGTCCCAGCGCACCACTTCGCCCTCGCTCAGCGCGGCGTCGCCGGCACCGCCCGCCGGCGCCGGGTTCTGCGCCGCTGCATCGGGCCGGGCCGGCGCGGGCGCCTGGCCGCCGGGGTGATGCGTGAAGACGGAAGTGCTGCCGTCGCGCGCCACCAGCAGCACGTCGTAGGCGTCGCGCCGGCCGCCGTAGAGGGCGCCGTCCATGCCCGGCGAGCCGATCGGCATGCCCGGCACCGCCAGGCCCAGGGCCTGCGGCTTTTCGCGCAGCAGGCGGCGCACGTCCGCCGCGGGCACGTGGCCTTCGACCAGGTAGCCTGCGACCAGGGCGGTGTGGCAGGAGCCGAGCGCGGCCGGCAGGCCCAGGCGCTGGCGCACGGCGGCGTTGCCGCCGCCCTGCACGCTGACGCGAAAGCCGGCCGTGCGCAGGTGTTCGACCCACTCGGTGCAGCAGCCGCAGTTCGGGTCTTTCCAGACCTCGACGGCGGCAGCCTGCTGGGCCGGGCCGGCGGCGGTGGACGGCCGGGTGGACTGCGCCCATGCGGGCAAGGCCGCGACGGCGGAGGCGGACAGGACGCGGCGCAGCCAGGCGCGGCGGGAGGTGGGGGTGACGGCAGCAGGGGTCATGGGATGGCTTTCCTTGGCAAGGTCGTTCCGAGGGTTCGACCGGATGAATTCAATATGAAAAGTGGCTGGAGCGCCGGTATTTACAGCGCATGCAGCTATGAAATAAATAGCAAATCATTGGATTGAGGGCTTTCGCACGTCTTCAGTGCGCGTGGTGGCCCGTGCCGGCTTGCGCGCCCGGGCGGCGCCCTGCGCATCGGATGCGCCCGCCGAGCCTGCCGGCCGGGGCGCCTGCGGGGCGGGGGGCAGCGCGGCGGGCTCACCGGTCCATTCCCAGGCCCGGGTGCCCGGTGGCTGGGCATAGTCGCCCGGGTCGCGGAAGTCGCCGCGCGCCAGGCCTTCCCGCACCTTCAGCACGCTGAACATGCCGCCCATCTCCAGCGGGCCGAAGGGGCCGGTGCCGGTCATCATTGGCAGCGTGTTGTCCGGCAGCGGCATCTCCATGGCGCCCATCTCGCCCATGCCGGTGCTGCCCATGGCCATGTAGTCGGGCACGATCTTGCGGATCTTCTCGGCCAGGTCGGCCTGCGGCACGCCGATCATGGTGGGCACGTCGTGCCCCATCGGCCCCATGGTGTGGTGGCTCTTGTGGCAGTGCACGGCCCAGTCGCCGGGCTCGTCGGCGATGAATTCGACCTGCCGCATCTGGCCCACGGCGACGTCGGTGGTCACCTCGGGCCAGCGGGCGCTCCGGGGCACCGGGCCGCCGTCGGTGCCGGTCACCTCGAATTCATGCCCGTGGACGTGGATGGGGTGGTTGGTCATGGTCAGGTTGCCCACGCGCAGCCGCACGCGGTCGCCGCGCCGCGCCACGAACGGGTCGATGCCGGGGAAGACCCGGCTGTTCCAGGCCCAGATGTTGAAGTCCGTCATTTCATTGATGCGCGGCGTGCGGGTGCCGGGATCGACGGCGAAGGCGTTCAGCAAAAAGGCGTAGTCGCGTTCCACCGGGGCGATGTGCGGATGCGCGCCCTTGGGGTGGGTGATCCACAGGCCCATGAGGCCCATGGCCATCTGCACCATCTCGTCGGCATGCGGGTGGTACATGAACGTGCCCGGGCGGCGCGCCGTGAACTCGTACACAAAGGTCTTGCCCGCCGGAATCGCCGGCTGGTTGAGGCCCGAGACACCGTCCATGCCGTTGGGCAGCCGCTGGCCGTGCCAGTGCACGCTGGTGTGTTCGGGCAGGCGGTTGGTGACGAAGATGCGCACCCGGTCGCCTTCTACCACCTCGATGGTCGGGCCGGGGCTCTGGCCGTTGTAGCCCCAGAGCTGGACGGTGAAGCCGGGCGCGAATTCCCGCAGCACCGGCTCGGCGACGAGGTGGAATTCCTTCACGCCGGCGTTCATG
This sequence comes from Acidovorax sp. FG27, assembly GCF_040365715.1. Lineage (NCBI taxonomy): Bacteria > Pseudomonadati > Pseudomonadota > Betaproteobacteria > Burkholderiales > Comamonadaceae > Acidovorax > Acidovorax sp. FG27. The sequence goes on along the minus strand of NZ_BAABVY010000009.1, from coordinate 247,982 downwards.
CGCCAGGGCAGGCTCCAGCCGTTCAGGGTGACGACGGGTTGGAAGGGGCGGCCGTTCGGCGGCGGTGGCGGCACGGCGGTGGCGGTGCCGTCCTGGGTGGCGATGTCCGGCAGGGCGGCAAGGGCGCTGCGCCCCACGGTGGCGCCGGCCACGGCGGTGGCCGCGCCGGCGGCGAAGAAGTTGCGGCGGTTCATGTGCGGGGTTCCATTCAGTGGCCCGCCGCGCCGGCGGATGCGGTGGCGGGCGGGTCGAGGGGCGTGGGTGCGGCGGCGGCGGTGGGGGATCCGGCCGTGAGCGCATACTGGAGTTCGGCCTCGGCCAGCCAGAAGTCGCGTTGGGCCCGCACGGCCTGGGCGACCGCGCCGGTGCTGGCGCGGGCCTCGGCCAGCAGGTCCCACACGCTGGCGAGCATGCCGTTGTAGCGCAGCAGCGTTTCGTCCTGGATGAAGCGGCGCAGCGGCACCACCTCCTGCGTCTGCTGCCGGGCCACGTCCCAGGCGTTGCGATAGGCGAGCCAGCGGGTGCGGGCCTCGGTGCGGGCCTGCAGCGCGGTGTGCTGCAGCTGCGCGGCGCCTTCCTGGGTGAGCAGGCGCGCCCGGGCATGGGCCGCGCCGCCCCAGTCCAGCAGAGGCAGCGGCACCGCCAGCTCCCAGCCGCGCTGCACGTCGCCGTGCCCCGCGCCCGTGCGTTCGGTGGTGGTGTTGCGCTGGTAGGTGACGCCGATCTCGCCGAACACGCTGGCGATGCCGCTGGTGCCCTGCTGGTCTGCCACGCGCTCGAGCGCCAAGCGGGCGGCGCGCACGTCCAGCCGCTCGCGCAGCGCGCGCGCCTCGATGCCCTCCGCGTCCATGGGCTGGGCAGGCAGCTCGGGCAGTCGCTCCGCCAGGGTGAAGCGGGCGCCGTCGCCCCAGAGGCCCAGGGTGCGGGCCAGCGCTTCGCGGGTCGCGGCGGCGGCCAGTCGGGCCTGCGCCAGCTGGCTGCGGCTGTCTGCCAGCGCGGCCTGCTCGCGGGCCTGCTGCAGCGCGCTCCAGTGGCCAACCCGCACCATCCGGCGGGCCAGCTCGGCGCCCGCTTCGGCGGCGTCGTGCATGCGTTCGTGCGCGGCCAGCACCTGCTGCGCGGCCACCGCGTTCAGCCAGTCGCGGCGCGCGTCGGTGGCCAGCCGGGCCACGTCCTGGGCGGCGGCCAGGGTGGCCTGCTGCAGGGCCTGCCCCTGCCAGCGGCTGCGCCAGGGCAGGGTGACGAGATCGATCAGCCCGAAGGAGAGGCTGCGCTCGATCTCCCTTTCGTGCGCATTCGTCAGGCGGCCGATGGCGAACACCGGGTTGGGCAGGGTGAGCGCCCGCACGCGGTCGGCGTCCTGCACGCCCAGCCGCGCCAGACGCGCCTGCAGGCCGGGGTTGCCGAGCAGGGCGATGCGCACGGCGGCGTCGGCGGTGAGCGGCTCGGCCAGCCAGCGCTGGACGGCCGCCTGGGCCTCGGCCCGGGCACCCTCGCTGGCGGCTGGCAGCGCGGCATCGGGCACGCCCGCGGCGCGCCCCGGGCTCAGCGCCTGCACGTCGGCGCGCAGGCCATCGGGGGCCACGCTGGTGCAGCCGGCCAGCAGCGCCATCGCGGCTACGGCCGTGGCGGTGCGCCAGGGCAGGGGGTGGCGGGCGCTCATGGCCGGGCCTCCCGGGGGTGGCCGTGTTCATGGCCCTGCCCGTGGTCGTGGGATGTGTGAGCGGGCGGCGCCGCTGGCGGCGCGGCAGCGGGGTGGGTCGCGTGACCATGCCCGGCGCTGGCGCTCACCTGCCGATGGGCGGCGTGCCAGTCGGTGCGGGCGGTTTCCACGCCGGTCGCGCCACCCGGCCAGGCGGGCGCGTGCAGCGGTGCCGCCGGCGCATCGGGCGCGGCGGCGTCGGCGGGTGCGGGCTGGGCCCAGATGGGCGCCGACAGCAGGGCGGCGCAGCACAGCGGCAGCCAGCGGGGCGAAGGGGTGAGTGCCGGCCGACGGACGGCGGGCGAAGAACGTGGCGGTGCACGCATGGGCATCTCTCCTGAACGGACATCGAGCAACGAACGCGGCTAGGCCAGGGCACGGTCGCGCGTTGCAGGGCGGCACGACGGGCCAGGGCCGGCCAGGGCGGGCCAGGGCGGTGGGGCGCGCGGCGGGCGCACCTCGGGCGGGAACGTTCAGGAGATGGGTGGCTTGATGGCCAGCGCCGCCCCGGCGCTGGCAAAGCGCGTGGCGGCGGCGGGTGCCCGGTCGGCCTGGCGGCCCGGGGGCGGTGCGGCTGCGGCCACGGCCACCAGCACGGCGGTGTGGCAGATGTCGCAGTCCGCGCAACTGGCATGGGGCGACGCGGTGCCGCCCGCGCAGCCGGTGGCCGCTGGCGCGGCGTCGGCCCCGGAGGCCGCATCGTCATGGCAAGCGGGCCATCCAGCGGCCTCGCCGTGCGCCAGAGGGGCATGCGCGGCATGGTCGCTTTCATCGGCATGCTCGGCGTGGCCGGAATGCGCCATGGGCACCTGCGCCGCAGAAGTCGACATGCCCGCCGCAGGCCCATGCGGCATCGCCATGCCGGCGGCCATGGCCGGGCCGACGAGCCCGCGCAGGGTCATCAGCACGATCAGGAGCAGCAGGAAGCAGGGGCCGCGGCGCATGGCTGGAATGATAAGGGGCGAAAGAGCCCGTTCGTCAGACGGCGGTATAGCGGCCCGGCCGGTGGTTCATCGCCAGCACCAGGTTGAGCGCCACGGCGCCGATGACCGACCAGGCCACGCGCAGCGGCTCCACGGTGAAGAGGGCCAGCAGCACGATGCCGCAGTCCACTCCCATCTGCACCTTGCCGGCGCGCCATCCGTAGCGGTCCTGCAGGTACAAGGCCAGCACACCCACGCCGCCCAGGCTGCAGCGGTGGCGGAACAGCACCAGGAACCCCGTGCCCAGGATCAGCCCGCCCGCGACGGCGGCATACAGGGGCTGCAAGTGCGAGAACTGCAGGAAGCGCGCCTGCAGTTCCGTCAGCACCGACAACAGCAGCACCGCCGCGAAGGTCTTGTAAGTGAAATTGCGCCCCATCTTGCGCCAGGCCAGCCAGTAGAACGGCAGGTTGAACACGAAGAACAGCTTGCCGAAGCTGATGCCGGTCGCGTAGTGCGCCAGGAACGCCAGCCCGGCCGTGCCTCCCGTCAGCAGGCCGGCGCTGGTGAAGAAGGCCACGCCCACGGAGATCAGCAGCACCCCGGTGAAGAGGGCGAGGGCGTCTTCCTGGGTGGAATGCGGGTGTACAGCGGGCGGGGCAGGGTGGCTCACGGCAAGAGGGGCGGATGCGGGTGCGGGCGGCCTGCGGGCCGCGCAGGGTCGCGAAGGGCCGCATTGCACCACATCCCCGGGCCGAACGCGCCGCCGCGCGCGGAACTGCCTTCAACCGCCCTGCGGGCCGTTCTCGAACACCAGGCTGATCGCCGGGGCGTACTTGTCGCCGTGGCCGGCGTCGATGGCCTTCTGCAGCGTGTCGAGCAGGTTGCGCGCACCCGTCGGGTCGACCTTCACCTGCTCGCCCAGGGCGACGGCATACGAGATGTCCTTCTTCGCATAGGTGACCGGGAAGGCTTTTTCGGGAAAGTGCTGGGGCGCGATCGCTTTCATGCCGTGGTTGCGCAGCGCGAAGCTGTCGGCCGAGCCGGTGGAGAATGCCTGGAACAGCACGTCCGGCTGCACGCCCGCGCGCCGGCCGATGGCGGCGGCCTCGGAGAGCGCCAGCACGGTTTCGTAGAGCACCATGTTGTTGAGGATCTTCACCACCTGGCCGGCGCTGACGCCGCCGGCATGCGTGACGTCCGAGGCGAAGGTGCGGATGAAGGGCGCGATGCGCTCGAACACCTCGGGGCTGGCGCCGACCGGAACGGCCAGGGTGCCGGCCTCGGCCGCGGCGCGGGTGCGCATGACGGGCGCGTCGGCGAAGGCGATGTTCCTGTCCTGCAGCAGCCGGGCCACTTCCAGCGTGACGTCGACCGACGAGGTGCTCAGGTCCACCAGCGTGGTGCCGGGGCGCAGGCGCTCGGCGAGCCCGCCGGGCGCGGCCACCACCTGCTTCATGACCTCGCCCGAGGGCAGGGACAGGAAGACGATGTCGGCCTGCGCGGTCAGCTCCTGCGGCGCCACGGTGCGCACGCCGTGCTCCGCGAGGCGTGCGAGCGGCTCCGCATTCAGGTCGGACGCGATCACGGGCGCGCCGCCTTTCGTGGCGATGTGCCGGCAGATGGGCTCGCCCATCACGCCGACGCCGATGAAACCCACGATGGGTGCTTGCATGTCTTTCTCCTGGAATGTTGGCGGGGGTGCGGGCCGGGCTGGTTCAGCCCCGGACGTTGGCGGGGTTCATGCTCCAGTAGATGCCCTTGCTCTGCTGGTAAAGGCGTACGCCGGTCACGCCCTTTTCGCGGCCGATGCCGCTTTCCTTGAAGCCGCCGAACGGGGTGGCGATCGACAGCTGCTTGTAGGTGTTGATCCAGACCAGGCCCGCTTCCAGCGCCCGCGCCACGCGCCAGGCGCGCTGGTAGTTGGCGGTCCAGATGCCCGAGGCGAGGCCGAAGGCGGTGTCGTTGGCCTGGGCGATGAGGTCGTCCTCGTCGTCGAACGGCAGCACGCACAGCACGGGGCCGAAGATCTCCTCGCGCACGGCCGTGGCCTGGTTGCCCAGGCCCGCGATCACCGTGGGCCGGTAGAAGGCGCCCGCCGCCAGGCGATCGCCTTCGGGGCGGCAGCCGCCGGCCAAAATCTCGCCGCCTTCGTCGCGCGCGCTCTGCACCATGGCTTCGATGCGCTCGCGGTGCCGGAACCCGGAGACAGGCCCCATCTGCGCGCCGGGGGCGTCGGGCAGGTCCACGCGCAGCCCGTTGGCGCGCTCCACCAGCATCGCCAGCACCTGATCGAGCACCTTGCGGTGCACGAAGAGGCGCGAGCCCGCCACGCACGACTGGCCGCTGCCTTCGAAGATCCCGTCCACCACGCCGTCGATGGCCGCATCCAGCTGCGCGTCGTCGAAGATGATGTGCGGCGACTTGCCGCCCAGCTCCAGCGCGACCGGAATCAGGCGCTGCGCGGCCACGGCGGCGATGTTGCGGCCGGTCTGCGTGCCGCCCGTGAAGGACACCATGCGCACGCCCGGGTGGTGGATGATGGCGTGGCCCGTGACCGCGCCGGTGCCAGGCAGCACGTTGAGGATGCCGGGCGGCAGGCCGGCCTCCTGGGCGATGCGCGCCACCGCCAGGCCCACGCTGGGCGTCACCTCCGAGGGCTTGAGCAGCACGGCATTGCCGGCCGCGAGCGCGGGGGCGATCTTCTGCGCCTCCATGGTCATGGGCGAATTCCACGGGGTGATGGCCGCCACCACGCCGTAGGGCTCGTAGGCCGTCATCGAGAGGTAGTCGCCGCGCGCGGGCGGTACCTCCGCGCCCAGCGTCTCGCACACGGCGGCGTAGTAGCGGTAGGTGGCCGCGGCGCCCGCGACCTGCGTCTTGCATTCGCTCAGTACCTTGCCGTTCTCGATCATCTGCAGGTGGGCGAGTTCGTCCGCGTGCGCGCGGATTCCGTCGGAGATGCGGCCCAGGATCTGCGCACGCACGTGCGGCAGCATGTCGCGCCAGCCCTTGGCCGATGCGGCATCGCGCGCCGCCTGCACGGCGTCGTCTACCTGGGCGGCGCTGGCCGCTGTGACGCGGCCGTTGATGCGGCCCGTGGCCGGGTTGACGGAGTCGATGGCTCCGTCTTCGCTGGTGATCCATTCGCCGCCGATGAGCATCGGCTGGAGGGCGTTCGTCTGTGAGTCCATGGACATGGTGAAGTTTTTCTCTGTCGCGCTAAGGGAAAAAAGAGGGGCAGGGAGCGGCGGGGCGCGGCGGTCAGCTGATGGTCGCGCCCGATTGCTTCACGATCTCCTGCCACTTTCGGTGTTCGGCCTGCATGAAGGCGCCGAAAGCGGCCGGATCGCTGGAGACCACTTCGCCGCCCAGGTCGATGAGCCTGGCCCGCAGCTCCGGCTGGTCCACCACCGCGCGGATGTCGCCCGCGATGCGGTCCCGCAGCGCCGCCGGCATCGACGCCGGGGCCAGCACGCCGAACCAGGTCGCGGCCTCGAAGTTGCGCAGGCCCTGCTCGGCGAAGGTGGGAATGTCGGGCACCTTCTCGACCCGCTGGCCGTTGGCGAGCGCGATGGCGCGCAGCTTGCCCGAGGCGATGTGCGGCAGCACCACCGTGAGTGTGGCGAACATCGCATCCACCGAGCCGCCGAGCAGGTCGGTGATGGCCGGTGCATCGCCCTTGTAGGGCACGTGCAGCATGCGCGTCTTCATCGCGGCGTTGAACATCTCGCCGGCCAGGTGCTGGGCCGTGCCGTTGCCCGGCGAGGCGAAGGTGGCCTTGTCGGGGTTGGCGCGCACGTAGCGGGTGAAATCGTCCACCGTCTTCGCATCCAGCGAGGGCCGCACCACCAGCACCAGCGGCACCTTGGCGATCAGGCTGAGCGGGGCAAAGTCCTTCACCGGGTCGTAGCCCAGCTTGGGGTAGACCAGGCCGCTGATGGTGTGCGCCGACGTGGTCATGTAGAGCTGGTAGCCGTCGCCGGGCGCCCGCGCCATCTGCGCGGCGGCCAGCGTGGTGCCCGCGCCGGGCTTGTTCTCGACCACCACCGCCTGGCCCCAGCGGGCGCCCAGGCGGTCCACCACCGCGCGGGCCACGATATCGGTGGCGCCGCCCGCGGCATAGGGCACGATCATGCGCACCGTGTCGTTCGGGTACCTGGGCGTCTGCGCGAAGGCCATGCCGGGCGCGAGCGATGCCAGCAGCAGGCCGCCGAGGGCGTGCCGGCGGCGCAGCGCGGCGGTCGGGGGGGTGTTGTCTCCGGTGGTTGTCATGTCGTGGTTTCCTTGGTTTCAGATCTTGTAGAAGGCGGCCGCGGTGTCGCGGTACAGCCAGCGCTTGTCGGCTTCCGACAGGTCCGCCGTAACGCGCTTGAAGGTGTTCCAGAGCACGGCGTAGCTGCACGTGCCCTTGTCGACGGGGAAGTTGCTCTCGAACATGCATCGGCGCGGGCCGAAGAGGTCGATGCACTCGCGCAGGTAGGGCGCCCAGGCCTGCGCCAGCTCCTCCGAGGTGGGCGGTGCGCTGCGCAGGTGGAACGGAAAGCCCAGCACGCTCATGCCCAGCCCGCCGAGCTTGACCCAGACGTTGGGCAGCTCGGCCATGCGGCGCATCCGCTCCTTCCAGTCCGTGAACACCGCGTCGCGCCGGCCGGCGTAGGGGCCGACGCCCACGGGCGCGCCCACGTGATCGATCACCACGGGCGTGTCGGGGAACGCCCGGGCCAGGTCGTAGAGTTCGTGCAGCTGGGTGTGGTACGCCCAGGAGTCGAAGCTCAGGCCGAACCGGGCCAGCCGGGCATAGCCTTCGCGGAAGGCCGGGCTCATGTAGAGGTGCAGGGGCGGCGCCTGCATGACGCCGTACTGGAATTGGGCATGCGCCGCCGCATGGCAGCGGATGCCGCGAAAGCGCCCGGCCCCGGCCTCGCCATGCGCGGCGAGCACCTCCTCGACCGCCGCGCCGAGCGACAGATCGGCGAAGCCGACGATGCCGGCGCAGACCCGCGTGGCCTGTCCCGCCTGCTCCGCCTCGCGCGCGATCGCGACGACCCGCTCGGTCTCGCCCACGGGCTTCAGCCATTCCGGGCCGCTGCCCCGGTACGCGAAGCCCACCTGGATGAACACCGTCGATTCGATGCGGTGGCCCGCGCCCAGGTCGGCCAGCAGGTCGCCCGCCAGGTAGCCGCCCCAGCCGTGGTCGGAGAGGTGGTGGTGCGGGTCGATGATGGCGAGGCCCGGCTCCAGCGCCGCCTCGGTGTGCTGGGCGAGCCATGCGGGACGCACTTCCGCGCGTGGGATGACCGGCAGGGCGGACGCAGGGGTCTGCGGATTCATGGGAGCTGTCCTTTGCGTGCGTGGGGTGCGTCAGATGCCGAGGAAGGCCTTCTGCACGAAGCTGTCGTTCAGCAGCTCCTGCCCCGAGCCCGAACGGATAACGCGCCCCTGCTCGAACACGTAGGCGTCGTGCGCCATCTTCAGCGCCAGCCGCGCGTTCTGCTCGACCAGTACGACGGAGATGCCGGTGTCCGCGTTCAGCCGGCGGATCGCCTGCGCGATCTCCGAGACGATCTTGGGCGCGATGCCGAGCGATGGCTCGTCGAGCATCAGGATGCGCGGGTGCGACATCAGCGCCCGGCCGATGGCCACCATCTGCTGCTCGCCGCCCGAGAGCGATCCGGCCATCTGCTCGCGCCGCTCCTTCACGCGCGGAAAGAGCTCGTAGACCAGATCCAGCGACCGGGCGCGTTGCGTGGCCGAGCGCACCGTGTGCGCGCCCACCATCAGGTTCTCCCAGACCGACATGCGGGGAAAGAGCCGGCGGCCTTCGGGCGACAGCGCCAGCCCCAGCCCGACGCGCTGCGCCGCGTGCGTGCCTTCGATCGGCTGGCCGTCCAGCAGCAGCTGGCCGGCCGTGAGGCGCTTCAAGCCCATCAGTGCCTTGAGCGTCGTGCTCTTGCCGGCCCCGTTGGAGCCGATCAGGGCCACGATCTTCCCAGCCTCGATGCGAAAGCCCACGCCGTGCAGGGCCTCCACCAGTCCGTAGTGGACGACGATGTCCTTGACTTCAAGCGTGCGCATCTTCATCCGCTCCCAGGTAGGCTTCGATCACGGCCGGGCTGTGGCGGATCTCGTCCGCCGTGCCCTCGGCGATCTTCTGTCCCTGCACGAGGACGATGATCTTCTCGCAGGTGCCCATCACCAGCGCCATGTGGTGCTCGACGAACAGCAGCGATATGCCGTGCACGTCGCGCAGCGTTTTCAGGAGGCGCCCGAACTCGGCGCACTCCTCGGGGTTGAGTCCGGCGGCGGGTTCGTCCAGCAGCAGCAGGCGCGGCCGGGTGGCCAGGCCCACGGCCACCCCGATGCGTTTCTGGTGGCCGTAGGCCAGCTCGCCCGCCACGTCGTGCCGCAGGGGCGCGAGCCCGGTGATCTCCAGCACCTGGTCCACCTGCTCCTGCACCTTGCGGCATGCGTCGCGGTAGGCGGCCGTCTGCGCGATCTGCGCCCAGACCGGCACGCCGAAGTGGCAGAGCGCGCCGCGGTAGACGTTCTCCTCTACCGTCGCCTTCGGGTAGACCGTGGCCGACTGGAAGGTGCGGGCCAGGCCGTGGCGCACGACCTGGCTGGGCTTGCGGCCGGTGATGTCCTCGCCGGCGAAGACGATGCGGCCGGCCGAGGGCGGCAGCGCGCCGCTGATCATGTTGAATGCCGTGCTCTTGCCGGCACCGTTCGGGCCGATCAGTCCGACGATCTCGCCTTCGTTCAGCGTGAAGCTCAGGTCGCGCACGGCGGCCAGGCCGCCGAAGTTCTTGCCCAGGCCCTCGATGGTGAGCAGTGCGGTCATGGCGTGCCTTTCTTGCGCCGCAGCCGGGCGCCGATGCCGACCAGACCCATCGGCAGGAACTTGAGCACCAGGATCAGCGTGATCCCGTAGAGGATGTTCTGCGTCTCGATTGCGCTGCGAAAGAGCTCCGGCAGCGGCGTCATGATGAGCGCGCCCAGGATGGGCCCGACCACCGAGCCGCGCCCGCCGATCACCAGCATGATGATGGCCGCGACCGACACGTGCTGGCTGAACGACTCGGGCGACACGAAGCCCAGGTAATGCGCCAGCAGCGCCCCCGCGAAGCCCGCGAGCCCGCTGCCCAGCAGGAAGGCGAACATCTGCGTCGACTGGATGCCGATGCCGCTCGCCTCGGCAAGGTCCGGGTTGTCGCCCACCGCGTCCAGCTCGTGCCCGCGCGGCGTCTTGAACAGCGCGATCAGCAGCACGATCGAGGCGAAGGCGCTGGCCGCGGCGAGAAAGTAGAACGACAGCTTGGTGTCCAGCGCGAAGCCGAACACGCTCGCCGGCGGGATGTTGGCGATGCCGTTGGCGCCGCCGGTCAGGCTGCCGCCCTCCAGCAGCACCAGCCGGAACAGCTCGCCGAAGCAGAAGGTAACGAGCACGAAGTACACCCCCTGCAGGCGCAGGATCACCGCGCCCAGCAGCCAGGCCACCAGCACCGACAGGCCCACGCCCGCCAGCACCGAGACGAAGAACGGCGTCTGCAGGCGCGTGGTGCAGATCACCGCCGTGAAAGCGCCCATGCCCATGAACGCGGCATGGCAGAACGACAGCTGCCCCGTGCGGCTGATGACCGAGAGCCCGTTCACGAAGATGACGTTGATGCAGATGAGCACCGCCAGGTGCACGTAGAACGGATTGCCGGCCAGCAGCATCGGCGCGGCGAAGAGCGCCAGCAGTGCGGGGATCCAGGCCTTCCAGGCGCCTCCCGGCGCGGCCGGCGATGCCGGGGCCGGGGCGGTGGGTGCGGGGTGATGAGCATGCATGGTGGAAGCGTCGTCCATGGTTCAGCGACCTGCCTTTCCGAGCAGGCCCGAGGGGCGGAAGATCAGCATCAGGATCACGAAGCCGAAGAGCAGCATGTCGGAGACGCTGCTGGACATGAAGGTGTTGGCCACGCTCTCGAACACGCCCAGCAGCAGCGCCGCCAGCGCCGCGCCCGGAATGCTGCCCAGCCCGCCCAGGATCACCACGATGAAGGCCTTGAGCAGCGGCGTGGAGCCGATGCCGGGCGACACCGAGAAGACGGGTGCCATCAGCGCGCCGGCCACCGCTGCCAGGGCCACGCCGATGCCGAAGCCCAGCGGGTACATGAACTGCGAGCGGATGCCCTGGGCGTTGGCGATCTCGAAGTCCTGCACCACGGCGCGCAGCGCCCGGCCGCCGCGGCTGTGCATGAGAAAGCCGTAGAGCGCCGCCAGCACCGCCAGCGAGAACACCACCACGTAGAGGCGCGACATCGGCAGCATCACCGGCCCGAGCGAGACCACGCCTTCGGCCACGGCGGGCATCGACTGCGGATCGGGGCCGAAGACCATCAGCGCGCCGTTCTGCAGGATCATCGCCAGGCCGATGGTGGCGATCATCCCGTTGAGCTCGTCGCCCCGGAAGCCCTTCATCACCACCACCTCGATCAGCCAGCCGGCCACCAGCGTGACCACGAAGGTGGCCAGCACGGCGGCGAGAAACGGCAGCTGCAGCCTGGTGACGCAGACGTAGGCCACGAAGGCGCCCAGCATGTAGAACTCGCCATGCGCGAAGTTCACCACGCGCATGACGCCGAAGACAAGCGTGAAGCCGATGGCCATCAGCAGGTACAGCAACCCGATGATGAGCCCGTTGGTCAGCGCCTGGCCGAGCAGGAAAGTGACATCCACGGCGGTATTCCCCGAGAGTGGACGCCGGTCACTTGCACGCGGTGAGCGAGCAGGTCGCCTCGATCACCTCCTGGCCGTCCTGCACCCGGGCGATGTAGAAGGGCGCGTCGATCTGGTGGGCCACGCCGTAAACGCTCGCACCCGTCCACTTCAGCGTGCCCAGGATGCCCTGGTACTCCTTGATGCCCTCGAGCGCGGCGCGCACCTTGTCGGTGTCCGCCGCCGTGCCGGCCGACGCCATGGCCTGGAACAGCATGTGCGTGCCGTCGTAGAACGCGGGACTGAAGCCGTTCATGCGTTTCTTGTACTTGGCGAAGTAGCGGTCCGAATAGGCCTTGACGGCGGCGTTGGCCGGGTTGACCGGCGTGTTCACCAGCATGCCGTTGGTGGCGGCCGCTCCCGCCACGTTCACGATCTCGGGAGTGGCGGGGCCGCCGCTGCGGATGATCGCGCCCTTGAAGCCCAGCTCCCGCGCCTGCTTGACGATCAGGCCCGCGGTGCCGGGCGCATTGCCGTCCAGCTCGATCGCGTCCACACCCTTGGCCATCAGGCGCGTGAGCAGCGGCATCATGTCCACGCGCTCGCGCTCGAAGAATTCCTTGGCGTTGAGCTGGGCGCCGGCCTTGGCGTAGGCCTTCTCCAGGTCCTGTGCGATCTGCTGGCCGGTCTCGTCGTTGGGGAACAGGCCGCCCACCTTCTTCACGCCCTTGGCCTTCACGATCCAGTCGATCTGGGGCTGGGAGGTTTCCATCGTCGTCAGGTTGGGTCGGAAGTTGAACGGCTTGTCCTGCGCCAGCGCCTTGTCGGTGAAGCCCAGCGTGAGCATCACCACCTTGTTCTTGTTCACGATGGGCGAGACGGCCAGCGCGGCGGCGGAGCCGACCGGGCCGATGATGTACTGCACCTTGTCCTCGAAGATCAGGCGGTTGGCGGCCGTCACCGCCTCGCCGGCCTGGTACTTGTCGTCGTAGGCCACCACTTTCACCGGCCGCTTCTTGCCGCCCACCTCCAGCCCGCCCTTGGCGTTCACGTCGTCGGCGGCGAGTTCGGCCGCATACAGCATGGCCTGCCCCCAGGCCGCGCCCGCGCCCGACAGCGTGACGATGGCGCCGATCTTGATCTCTTCCTGTGCGGACGCGGTGCCTGCGAGGCACATCGCGGCGAGGGCTGCGGCGGTGGCGAAGGTCTTCTTCATGGTGGTCTCCTGGAATGGTTGTTGTGCGATCGACGGGAAAGGGAAATAAGGCAGGGGGAAACGCTTCAGCGCTGCGCGATCGCGTCCAGCACCGGGGTGATGTATTTCTTGAACTGCGCGGGGTTCTCGCTCATGGGAAAGTGCCCGAGCTCCTTCATCACCAAGGCCTGCGCGCCGGGAATGCCGCGCGCGGTGCGCAGCGTGTCCTCGGGGCTGCACGAGAAGTCGTATTCGCCGGTGAGCAGGTAGAGCGGTGTCGTCTGCGTGTCGATGCCGCCCAGCTTGCCGCGCAGGTCTGAATCGACGCGGTAGAAGTACAGGTCGCCGCGGAAGATGCCCGGGCCGCTCTGCTTGTATTGCCACAGCGTTTCGTGGCGGTACTGCGCGGGGCTCTGCGGCGCGACCAGGCCCGAGACCAGCGCCGCGCAGACCTCGCCGCCATGCACGTCGGGGCGGTCCAGCCAGCTCGTGTCGTACCAGGGCTGCTGGTGGTCGGCGCCCTCCAGGCCGATGAGCGCGCGGAACTCCGGCCCGTGGGCATGGGCCAGCTGCAGCACGATGCGCCCGCCGATCGAGCAGCCCATGACCACCGGCCGGTCCAGCTCCAGCGCGGCGATGAAGGCGCGGATGGTCGCCACGTAGCGCTCGGTGGTCAGTTCGTAGTCGCGGTCCTGGAAGCCGACGGGCGGATACGACTTGCCGTGCCACGGCATGTCGAACGCGATCACGCGAAAGCGAGAGGTGATGTCTTCGTCGCACAGCATGTGGCGGAACTGCCGGCCGTCCGATCCGGCGGTGTGCAGGCAGAGCAGGGGAATGCCCTGGCCGCATTCCTCGAAGTACACGCGGCAGCTCTCGCCCAGGATGTCGAAATGCACGTACCGGCCGGTGATGGGTTCCAGGGTGGCTTTCATTGCAGATCCTCGCTCGGGGTTCAGTGGGCGGGCGCCTGGCGCGGCAGGGCCAGGACGTCCTTCAGATACTGGAGGTGGGCGAACAGCACGTGCGAGTCGCCCTCGATGGTCATGGCGCCGCGCTTGGTCAGCGCGAAGAGGTCGTGCCAGCCGGGCCGGGGCATCGGCTCCCACAGGGCCGCCCAGGCCTCCTGCGTGGCGCGGATCACCAGGTCGGCCGGCGCGAACAGGGGCATCTGCGCCTGCAGGCTGTCGACCCTGCCGGCGCGGATGCGCAGCAGGTAGGGCGCGTCGCCCACCACCACCTTCAGGTCGGCGGTGAGGTGGCGGCCCCGATGCACCAGCCGGGCATCGGCGTTCGCGCGCTGCGCGATGGATTCGAAGCGCTGCTGCAGGGATTCGGTCATGGCGCGGTCCTTTCGTGTCGTTGTCAGTCCGCGCCCACGCCGATGGGGCTGGGCAGGCGCTTCTCGGTGTTGTGGCGCAGCAGGGCGGCGGTGCGGAAGATGCCGTGGGCGAACTTGCCGTAGGGCAGGGTGGCGAAGAAGGCGATCACGGCGCCCAGGTGCAGGCACAGCAGCAGGGCCAGCGCCGGGGTGCTGCGGCCGAGCCAGAGCGCCATGCCGCTGGCGGCCACCAGGAACAGCAGGGCGATGAAGCCCAGGTCCATGGGCTGCTGCCTTGCGTCGCCGTGCTGCGGGTGGCGGGCGCGGCGCAGCGTCCAGAGGCCCGCGGTGCCCGCCATCAGCGCCACGCCGCCCACGGCGCCCAGCAGCTTGGGCAGGCTGGGCAGCTCGTAGGGCGCGACCCAGCCGAAGGCGTAGTGGTAGACCGTGCCCAGCGACGTGGCGGCGAAGCACAGCAAAAAGCCGTAGAAGGTCAGGTGGTGGAAGCGCCGGCGCTTCAGGGTGTAGGCATCGTCTTCTTCGTGGCAGCCTTCGCCGTGGCCGCCGCCCAGGTATTTGAGGCGCAGCACGTCGGAGGCGGCCTCGGCGGCGGCGGGCGCGCCCACGTCCGCGCCGCTGGTGGCGGGCTTCACATCCTTCCAGAACCGGCGCACGCCCATCGCCAGCGCGAACACGGCAAAAAGGAACACCGGCGCGAAGATCCCCACCAGCAGGTTGTGCGGGAACAGGTGGTAGAAGTTGTTGCCCAGCCCGTCGCTCCAGAGCCGCGCCACGCCGCCCTGCAGCGCCACCGCCAGCGCCAGGAAGAGGAACAGGCCCGCCGCCAGCGCCAGCGACAGCGTGAGGCCGTTGCGCTGGTAGAGCCGGCCTAGCGCGGGCGGCCAGGCGTAGTCCGCGTAGGTCTGGCCGCGCACCTCGGCCATGGCCTTCGGGATGTTCACGGCGAATTCGTGCGGCGGCGCGTACTGGCAGGCGTGCAGGCAGGCCCCGCAGTTGTGGCACAGGTTGGCCAGGTAGTGCACGTCGGCCTTGCCGAACTCCAGCCGCCGCGTCATGGCGGGGAACACCGCGCAAAAGCCCTCGCAGTAGCGGCAGGCATTGCAGATCTGCAGCGCGCGCGCCACCTCGGCCTCGGAGGCGCTCTCGGTCGGTGCGGGACGGATCGGGATCACCCGGCGCGCGGCGGGCATGCGATCCTGGGCCTCTGGGGCCATCGTGTTCTGGTTCTGCATGTCAGCTCTCGTCGTTCACTGCGCCGCGCGCGGCGGGCTTGCCGGCCGCGGCGAGCGCGGCGTTGCGCCCCGCGATGCGGCCGAAGGCGGTGCCGATGGACATGCCCACGCCGGCCGTGTAGCCCTTGCCCAGCACGTTGCCGGCCATCATTTCGCCGGCCACGAACAGGTTGGTGCTGGCCCGGCCGCCAAAGTGCACGGCGGCGGTGTCGTTGGTCTTCAGGCCCAGGTAGGTGAAGGTCACGCCGGGCCGCAGCGCATAGCCGTAGAAGGGCGCGGTGTCGATGGGGCGGGCCCAGTGCGTCTTGGCGGGCGCCACGCCGTCGGTGCGGCAGTCGTCCAGCGCCGTGTGGTCGAAAGTCCCCGGCCGGCAGCCGGCGTTGTAGGCGCCCAGCGTCTGCATGAACCGCCCCACGTCCAGGCCGAGCTTGTGCGCGAGCTCGGGCAGCGAATCGGCCTGCTCGCCCGGGAACACCGGCGGCATGAAGCGGCCGATGGCCTTGGCGTCGATGACCGAATAGGCAATCTGGCCCGGCTGCTGGGCCACGAGGCGGCCCCAGATGGCGTAGCGCTTGGGCCAGAAATCCTCGCCCTCGTCGTAGAAGCGCTGCGCGTCCCGGTTGACCACCACGCCGAGCGAGACGCAGTCGATGCGGGTGCAGATGCCGCCGTCGTAGAGCGGCGCGCGCGCATCGATCGCCACCATGTGCGCCTGGGTCGGGTCGCCGATCCCGTCGGCCTGCTGCGCCTCGAGCATGTGCCGCAGCAGCACGCCCTGGTTGAAGGCCGTGCCGCGGATCAGGAAGTTGTCGGCCGGCCATTCGCCGCGCTCGTTCTGGCCCCAGGCCTCGCGCAGCCATTCGCGGTTGGACTCGAAGCCGCCCGCGGCCAGCACGCAGCTGCGCGCCGTGATCCGCTGGTCGCCCACCCAGGCCGCC
Source organism: Acidovorax sp. FG27 (assembly GCF_040365715.1). NCBI lineage: Bacteria > Pseudomonadati > Pseudomonadota > Betaproteobacteria > Burkholderiales > Comamonadaceae > Acidovorax > Acidovorax sp. FG27. The sequence continues at coordinate 231,947 of NZ_BAABVY010000009.1, read as the reverse complement.
TGGAAGGCGCCGCGCTCGATCTCCAGCCGGTCCACCGGGGCCCGGTAGCGCACCTGCACGCCCAGCGCCTCGGCGCTGCGGAAGTACGCATTCACCAGCGCCTTGCCGCCGCCCATGAAGAAGGCATTAGTGCGCGCCACGTGCAGCGCGCCCGACAGCGGCGGCTGGAAGTGCACGCCGTGCCGGCGCATCCAGCCCCGGCAGGTGGAGGAGGCGCGGATCACCAAGCGGGCCAGGTGCTCGTCGGTCAGGCCGCCCGTCACCTTGAGCAGGTCCTGCCAGAACTCTTCTTCGGGATAGGCTTCGACCAGCACGTCCTGCGGCGCATCGTGCATGCAGCGCAGGTTGCGGGTGTGGGCCGAATTGCCGCCCCGCCAGTCGCGCGGGGCCGATTCCAGCAGCAGCACGCGGGCGCCGGCTTCGCGCGCCATCAGCGCGGCGCACAGTGCTGCGTTGCCGCCACCGATCACCAGCACATCGGTGTCGAAGTTGTCTCTTGTCATTGTGGGCAGCGACGGGCGTGGCCGGCCGCAGTTCAGCGTTTCGTGGGGTTGCGCTGGACTATAGGAATCGCTGCCGCCCCTGGGCAGGGGCCGTTCGCTATGGGGGTATCACGTGCCGTGATGGGTCGGTCAGTGCAGGGCCGCGCCGATCCAGTGGCCCGACTTCACCAGCTGCCTGGCACAGTCCAGCAGCACCACACGGGCGGCCAGGCCGGCGGGGGAGAGTTCGTCGTCCGACAGGCTGCAGAGCGCGGCGTCGCGGCGGACCTGGTCGTCGGCCAGCTCGGACCACTGGAAGCGTTCACCGGCGTCGCGGTACAGCGCCACGGCGGACCAGGGCTGCACCGTCGCGCCGAAGCCCGCGCCGACCGCCTCCATCAGCAAGGGCAGGGAATCGATCTCCATCGCCATGGTCGGCTGCACCCCCGCCGTGGCGAATGCCGCCGTCACCGTGCTGCGCAGGCCGTGGCTGCCGGAGGGTAGGATGAGCGGCACGCCGCAGAGCCGGGCGAGGCGCACCGGATCGGCATGCGTGATGCCGGGCGCCACCGGGCGGCCGCGCGACTGGATGAGAAAGAGGCGTTCCTGCAGCAGCGGCGTGATGGACCACCGCCGCGCGCTGTGCGTGTCGAACAGGATGGCCAGGTCCAGCTGCCGGGCGTTGAGCAGGCCCGTCAGGTGCCCGGAGAGCGCCGAGACGATGTGCATGCGCACGTCGGGATAGCGCTCCTGCATGGCGCGCATCAGCGGCAGCCCCAGCACCGAGGCGATGGAGGGCGGCAGCCCGATGCTCACGGCCCCGGACAGGCGCGCCTGCTGGGCCGCCAGCACCGCCTGGTCGGCATGCCGCAGGGTGAGCTGCGCTTCGTGGAAGAACGCCTGGCCCGCCTGCGTGGGCACCACGCCTCGGGGCGTGCGCTGCAGCAGGCGCGTGGACAGCTCGGACTCGAGCCGGCTGATCTGCTGGCTGAGTGCCGACTGCACCATGTCCAGGTCCAGCGCGGCGCGGCTGATCGAGCCCAGCTCGACGGTACGCACGAAGGTGCGGAGTTGTCTCAGTTCCATCTTGACGGGGGTGGGAAGGCGGGGCTGGCGGGCCCCCGGGGCGCTGTTTTCAAGCCAAATGGGCCTCTCGCGCTTGTCCAATAAGGGCCTTGTGCTATCAATACGATAGCAATCGAGTTTCCGCCCTGGCCCCGACTCTATCGCGCCGACGCGCCCCGCAGCATGCGCAGCCCGTTGGCCACCACCAGCAGGCTGGCGCCCATGTCGGCGAACACAGCCATCCACATGGTGGCGTGGCCGGCCAGCGCCAGTCCGAAGAACACCAGCTTGATGCCCAGCGAGAGCGCGATGTTCTGCCACAGCACGGCATGCGTGCGGCGCGACAGGCGCACGGTCTCGGCCACGCGGCGCAGGTCGTCGTTCATGATGACCACGTCGGCGGTTTCCATCGCCACGTCGGTGCCGGCGGCGCCCATGGCGAAGCCGACGTCGGCCCGCGCCAGCGCCGGCGCGTCGTTGATGCCGTCGCCCGCCATGGCGGTGGCGCCGTGCCGCTGCTGCAGCGCGGCGATGGCCGTGAGCTTCTGCTCGGGCAGCAGGCCGGCGTGCACCTCGGTGATGCCGGCTTCGCGGGCGGCGGCGTGCGCGGCGGCGGCATGGTCGCCAGTCAGCATGACGGGCACGATGCCGAGGGCGCGCAGCTCGGCCACCGCCTGGGCGGCCTGCGGGCGCAGCGTGTCCGACACGGCGAAGAGGGCGCGCACCGCGTGGCCGTCGGCCAGCAGGGTGACGCTGCGGCCATCGTCCTCGTGCGCGGCGGCGGCCGCTTCCACCTCGGGCGTCCAGAGGCCGCGCTCCTGCATCAGCCGGCGGTTGCCCAGCACCCAGGTGGCGCCGCCCACCCGGCCGGACACCCCCCGGCCGGGCAGGGCGGAGAAATCCTGCACCTCGGGCAGATCGGCGGGCGCGTGGCCTGCCGCTGGCGCGGCCGCCGCCAGGCCCGCGGCGATGGCCCGGGAAACCGGGTGGTCGGAGCGGCGGGCGAGCGCCAGCGTCACGTCGCCCGCTGCATCGGCGCCGAAGGCGCGGCGGGCCACCAGCACCGGCCGCCCGGCCGTCACGGTGCCTGTCTTGTCGAACGCGACGGCGCGGATGCCCCGGGCCTGCTCCAGCCAGGTCCCGCCCTTGATGAGAATGCCGCGCCGCGCGGCCGCCGCCAGCCCGCTGACCACCGTGACGGGCGTGGACAGCACCAGCGCGCACGGGCAGGCGATGACCAGCAGCACCAGCGCGCGGTAGATGGCGTCCAGCCAGGTCCAGCCGAGCAGCAGCGGCGCGCCCACGGCCACCAGCACCGCGCCCACGAAGACGGCCGGGGTGTAGAGGGCGGCGAAGCGGTCGACGAAGCGCTGGGTGGGCGCGCGCGTCGCCTGGGCCTCCTCGACGGCGCGGATGATGCGGTCCAGCGTGGTCTGGCCGGCGGCGGCGGTCACGCGGAACTGCAGCTCGGCCTGGGCGTTCAGCGTGCCGGCGAAGAGGGCGTCGCCCGGGGCCTTGTCCACCGCCAGGCTCTCGCCGGTGACGCTGGATTCGTCCACCGCGCCACGGCCGGCGGTCACCACGCCGTCCAGCGGCACGCGGGCGCCCGGGCGAATGCGCACGGTGCCGCCCACCGGCACCTCGGCCGCCGGCACCGTGCGCCATTGGCCGTCGTCGCCGCGCAGGTCGGCCTGCTCGGGGCTGAGCGCCAGCAGCGCGCCGATGGCGTTGCGCGCCCGGCCCACGGCCCCGTCCTCGATGCGCTCGGCCAGCGCGTAGAGCGCCATCACCATGGCGGCCTCCGGCCACTGGCCGATCGCGAAGGCGCCGGTGACGGCCACGGCCATCAGCGCGCTGATGCCCAGCTGACCGCGCAGCAGGGAGCGCAGGCCGCTGCGGTAGATGCCCAGGCCCGCCAGCACGATGGCGACCGCGGCCACGGCCATGCCCGCGATGCGCCAGGCGGTCGTGTCCGGCCCCAGCAGATGCAGCAGCTCGGCTGCCAGGGCCAGGAGCAGTGCGGCGGCCAGCCGGCCCCAGCCGGGCAGGGCGCCATGGTCGTGGCCGTCATGGCCGCCATGCTGGTCGCCCGCATGGCTGGCGGGCGCATCGCCGTGGCCGTGGCCGTGGTCATGGTCATGGTCATGATCGTGATCGTGATCTTTATCCCGACCCGCAGGCCCGGCCTGGCGGGTGGCAGCGGGCCTGGCGCTCGCCGGAGCCGGGCTGGTGGAACAGCCGCGGCCGCAGCACGACACCTCGATGCGAGGCTGTCGGGCGGCGGCCGGGGGCGTGGTCGGGCGGGGCGATGTCATGGTGGGGCGGTCCTTTGGGTGCGGTAACTGTTGCGCTGGCCGCCCGAAGCGGGAACGGGAGAGGCGGGCGGCGGCGCGATGGCATGATTGAAAACCTTGAAGCCACTCGAAGGTCAAGCGATGCCCGCGCCAAGCCCCCACCACCGTATCGGAGATGCCGCCCGCCTGTCGGGCGTGTCGGCCGCGAACATCCGCTACTACGACAAGGAAGGCCTGCTGCCCGCGCCGGCGCGGGGGGACAACCAGTACCGCCTCTACACCGACGACGAGGTGCACCGGCTGCGCTTCATCCGCCTTTGCCGGGCCATGGACATGTCGCTGGACGAAGTGCGCTCGCTGCTGGCGCTGGACGTGCGCAGCCCCGAGGCGGACCATGCCGCCTGTGCCACGCTGGACGAGCATCTGTCGCACGTGCGCACCCGGCTCGAGGAGCTGCGCGTGCTGGAGGCCGAGCTGCTGTCGCTGCGCGGGCGCTGCAACGGCGAGGGTGCGCACTGCCGGGTGATCGAGGCGCTGCACGAGCGCGCCGACGCCCAGCCCGCGCCCGCGCCGGGCCCGGCCAGCCGCCGGCACGTGTGAGCGCCCCCGCCGAATTGCTATGAAAATGATAGCTATAGGCGCCCTGTGCGAAAGCGCCGCTGGCACTTTTGACCATGAGGCATGCACTGCTCGCCTATGATCGCCCGATGATCCCCAGCCCGCTTCTCGCCCTCACGCTGACCGAGCGCATCGGCCAGGCCGTACGGCGGCGGGCGCTGGCCTGGTGGCGCATCGTCTACCTGGGGGCCGTCGTGCTGGTGCTGATGCTGTCGCCCTCGAGCTGGAGCCGCAGCGCCCGCTGGCGGCTGGCGCGGCAGGTGTACCAGGGCACGGCGCCCATCCTGCTGGGCTTCACGGTGCTGGCGGCGCTCATCAGCCTGGTCATCACGCGCATCGTGGTGGTGACGGCGCTGAGCTACGGGCTGTCGCGCTACGCCCTCGAGATGGTGATCCGCGTGCTGGTGCTGGAGCTGATCCCGCTCACCGCCGCGCTGTTCGTCGCCATGCGCGCCACCATTCCCAGCGGTACCCAGCTGGCGCTGCTGCGGCAGTCCGGCAGGCTGGCGGCGCTCGCCGCGCACGGCGCCGACCCGGTGCGCGTGGAGGTGCTGCCCTGCGTGGTGGCGGGCGTGTATGCGAGCATCACGCTGGCGGCGCTGTCGTGCGTGGTGGCGCTGGTCATGGCCTACCTCGGCGTCTATGGCTTCAACACGTCGGAACTGCCGGGCTACACCCGCATGTTCGGCCAGGTCTTCACGCCGCAGATCACGCTGGTGTTCGTGCTCAAGACCCTGTTCTTCAGCCTGGCGGTGGCGCTGATCCCCACGGCGGCGGGCCTCTATGAAACCGGCCAGCCGCGCACCGCGATGCAACCCGCCTCGGAACTCGGCGGCCTGGCGCGCATGTTCGCCGTGCTGCTGCTGATCGAGATCGCGTCGCTGGTGGGCAACTATTACTGACGCCTCAACGCCTTTTGCGATGACACCCCACGACCCCGATCCCCGCGAAGTTCCCCCGCCGCCCACCGATGAACTGCTGCTGCGCCCCGTGGCGCACATGGAGCGCAAGGCGGCCGCGCTGCTGGTCCTTACGCTGGCGCTCGTGATCGGCGCGGCGCTCTACCTGCTCTATGCGCGGGGCGTGTTCGAGCCCACGCAGCGCCTGGTGCTCACCGCCGACGATTCGGAGGGCGTGGCCGTCGGCATGGACATGACCTTCTCCGGCTTTCCCATCGGCCGGGTGCGGGCCATTGAGCTGGCGCAAGGCGGCGACGTGCGCATCCTCATCGACGTGGCGCGGCGCGACGCGCACTGGCTGCGCCAATCCAGCGTGTTCACTCTGGTGCGCGGCATCGTGGGCGGCACCACCATCAAGGCCTACAGCGGCATCCTCGCCGACCCGCCGCTGCAGGACGGCGCAGAGCGGCCGGTGCTGCGCGGCGACGCCACCGCCGAGATCCCGCAGCTGATGGCGTCGGCCCGCGAGCTGCTGGGCAACCTGAACGCCATCACCGCCGAGGGCGCCGCGCTCAGCGGCACGGTGGCGAACGTGCGCACGCTGACCGAGCGGCTCAACGCGCCGGGCGGCGCGCTGGGTGTGCTGATGGGCAACGCCCAGGATGCCGCCAAGATCACGCGCACGCTCGACCGCACGAACCAGCTGCTGGCCCGCATCGATGGCATGGCCGCAAAGGCCGACCGGCAGGTCTTCGGCGCGGCGGGCGACTCAGGACTGGTGCCCGAGGTACGCGCAACGGTGGTGCAGCTGAACGGCCTGCTGGCCGACACGCGCCAGAGCCTGAAGAAGGTGGACGCGGTGCTGGCCGAGGCGCAGGCCATCGGTGCCAACACCCGCGCGGCCACCGACGACCTGGGCACGCTGCGCGCCGAGGTCGAAGCCAACCTGCGCAGGGTGGAAAACCTGGTGGGCGACATCCAGCGCAAATGGCCGTTTGCGCGTGACACCGAACTGAAGCTGCCATGACCCCGAACCGCCCGACCTCGTTCTTTCGCGCCGGGGCGGCAGGCTCGCGTGCCGCGTGGCCCCTGCTGCTGGCAGCTGCCCTGGCGGCCTGCGGCAGCCGCCCGGCGGCGCCCGACTGGGAGCTGAACGCCCATGCGTCCGCCACCAGGGCCACGGAGGCCTACCTGTCAGGCGACACGCGGGTGGCCGAGCTGGAGTGGTCACGTGCGCGCGGCGAAATCGCCCGCACCGGCCGGCCCGACCTGCTGGCGCGGCTGGAGTTGCTGCGTTGCGCCGCGCAGCGTGCGGCGCTGGATCTTTCGGCATGCGCGGCTTTCGAGGCGCTGCGTGCCGACGCGCAGCCCGCCGAGCGCGCCTATGCCGATTACCTGGCCGGGCGCATCGCGCCGGGCGAGCTGGCTCTGCTGCCGGCGGCGCAGCGCCAGGCGGCGGCAGCGCCTGGCGATGCGCGGGTGCTTCGCGGCATCAACGATCCGCTGTCGCGGCTCGTGGCGGGGTCGGCCGCCGTGGGTGCTGCCGCAGCGGGCGACGACACGGTGGCGTTGGCCGTCGGCACGGCATCACAGCAGGGTTGGCGCCGTGCGCTGCTGGCGTGGCTGGGTCTGCAGGTCAGGCAGGCGCAGGCGGCGGGCGATGCAGTCGGGGCGGCCGCCGCGCAAAGGCGCATCGACGTGGTACTTCAGCAGGGGGCACCTGGCCGCTGAATGGGCCCTGGCGCGACGGCAAGGTGCCGCGCTGGGCGGCGGGCTGCTCGCAGGCTGGTGGAGCGTGCCGAAGAGGGTGGGGTTGGTGGGCGGGGTCGCTCACCGAAAGGGGGACCGACCGAGGCCTGAGGCCTGGGTCACCGCTGGCTTTCGCCGCCGCTCAATGCACCGCGTCGACGGGAAAGATCGCGTCCAGGTGGTCGGGCAGCGTGACGAGAGAATCGGCCGCCTGCACCGCCTCGTCGGGCACCAGCGTCATGGCCGTGGCGGCAACCGCCAGCAGCACGGTGACGGTGAAAGCGGTGAAATCGCGAAGTCCGGATGGAAGGCGTTTCATGGCGGTGTCCTGACGATGGAAGTGAAGGGTGGAAGGGGGAGCGCTGGCGCTGAATGAATTAAAAGCGAACCCGCCCCCTGAAAATGTCGGACAAAGCCATGGTGAAGCGTGCGGCAAGTCAATTTACCTTTGGTTGCCGTATTTTGGAATCCGTTGACGCGCAATCGCGGGTGGTTGGACCCGCACGCCACACCGTCAGGCGGGGTGCAGCGCCCGCGCCAGTGCCGACGCGGTGAGGGGCCGGCCCGCCGGCCATCCGTCGGCGACCTCGCCATGCAGCCAGCAGGCCTGCACCGCAGCGTCGAATGCCGCCGCGCCGTCCCGTTCTATGGCCGGCTGGGCGGCGAGCCGCGCGCCCAGCAGGCCGGCCAGCACGTCGCCCGTGCCGCCCGTGGCCAGCAGGCCGTTGCCGGTGGGGTTGATTCGGGGCGTCTGGCCGGGCGCGGCCACCACCGTGCCCGACCCCTTCAGCACCACGGCGCAGCTAAACGCCACTGCCAGGCCGTGAGCGGCCCCCAGGCGGTCGCCCTGCACCTGCCGGGTGTCGCTGCCCAGCAGGCGGGCGGCCTCCAGCGGATGGGGAGTCAGCACCGTGGCGCCGCTGCCCCAGCGGTCCGCCCGCCCGGCCAGCGCGGCCTGAAGCGCCGGGTCTTTCGCCACGGCATTGAGCGCGTCCGCATCGAGCACCAGCCGGCGCGCCTCGTTCAACACGGCAGGCAGCACGCCCTGCACCGCGTCGCCGCCGCCGCAGCCGCACACCACCGTGGCGGTGTCCAGCGCCAGCGCGTCGAAGCGCCGGAGCATGCATTCCGGTTGCAGCGCATCGACCTGCAGCGCGCCGCCGTCCAGCAGCGCCAGCATCACCCGCCCGGCGCCGCCATGCAGCGCGGCCGACGCGGCCAGCAGCGCCGCCCCCGTCATGCCCAGGCCACGGGCCTGCAGCCCCTCGCCGCCGACGATGGCCACGTCGCCGAAGCTGCCCTTGTGGCTGGCATGCGCCCGCGGCCCGCTGGCCGGCGGGGCGGACAGCAGCGCGCAGGGCGGCTCCGCCAGGGTGTCGATGCCGAGGTCGTCCCGCCACACCGTACCGGCCACGTCGCGGCCCACCCCGGTGAAGAGGCCCGGCTTGAGCGTCAGCAGGGACAGGGTGTGCCGGGCCGAGCGAGGCCGCTCTTCGGCAGGCTCCAGTCCCGCGGCGAACTGGCCCGTGTCGGCGATGAGGCCGGAGGGCAGGTCCACGCACAGCACGGGCGCGGTGGCCGCCTGCACGCGGCGCAGCAGCCGCTGCAGTTCGCTGGCGACCGGTCGGCTGCGCGGCGCGCTGGACAGGCCGATGCCGAGCAGGGCGTCGATGCAGAGATCCTGCGGGCCGAGGTCTTCGGGCGCGTCGGGCAGGAAGGCCACGCCCGCGTCGCGGGCCCGCCGCCACGACGCGAGCGCATCGGGCGGCGCGGTCTGCGGCGTCCCCGCCCAGGTGACCGCCACCTGGTAGCCCGCATGTCGCAGGTGCATCGCCGCTTCGAGGCCGTCACCGCCGTTGTTGCCGGCCCCGCACGCCAGCCACACGGTGCGGGCGTGCGGCGCCACGGCCTGGGCCAGCCGGGCGACGGCCAGGCCGGCGCGCTGCATCAGGGCGTGGGGCGCCGCGCTGGCGGCGGACGCCTCCAGGCGGCGCGTGCCGGCCGCATCGTGAAGGGGGTGGGGCTGCTGGAGGGTGACGCGCTGGAGCATGCGCCCATTGTGGCGGCCGTGGGCAGCGCCGGCCCCGGGGGAGGGCGCCCGGCGGTGAGAGGCCCCTGGCAGCCGCCTGTCAGAAGCGGCGCATCGCCAGTGCCTGCACGTCCACTCCGGGTTCGCGCTGCGCCAGCAGGTCGGCCACGATGCGCGCGCTGCCGCAGGCCTGCGCCCAGCCCGCCGCACCGTGGCCCGCGTTGACCCACACCCCCGGCATGCCGCTGGCCCCGATCACCGGTGCGCCGTCGGGCAGCATGGGCCGCGCGCCGCGCCACACCTGCACCTGCGCCGACGACAGCTGCGCGCCGCCCGGAAACCAGCCCGAGAGCGTGTGGTAGAGCTTCTGGAGGGTGGGCGCGTGGTGCTCCGGCTCTGCCGCGCTGCCGCTCTGGCCCAGTTCCGCGCCGCCTGCCACGCGCACGCGCTGGCCTTGCCGGGTGATGGTCACGCGGTGGTGCGGATCGATGATGGCGCCCTGCGGCGCGTGGCACTCGTCGCGCACCGGGGCGCTGATCGAATAGCCGTGCAGCGCCTTGAGCGGCAGCGCCGCGCCCAGCGGCCGCAAAAGGGCGGCGGTCGCCGTGCCCGCGCACAGCACGACGGCATCGAAGCGGCGCACCGCGCCGGCGGCGTCGCCCGCGATGCGCAGGCTGGTCGGTGCCGAGCCCACCGCCTGCACACGCGCCTGGAAGACGAACCGGGCGCCGCGTTCCTGCGCGGCATAGCGCAGCATCTGGGCGAACAGCCGGCAATTGCCGGATTCGCCCTCCGGCGTGTGCAGCGCGCCGGCCAGCGGCAGCTCGGGGCCGAGGCCGGGCTCGATCAGCCGGGCGGTGTCGGCATCGACCGCGTTGACGACCACGCCCGCTTCGCGCAGCGCCTGCAGCGCGGGCTCCAGCCGCGCCTGTTCCTGCGCGGTGCGCAGCAGCAAGAGGGTGCCCCGGCTGGTTTCGGCGTCCATGCCCATGTCGGCGGCGGCCTGGCGGGTGCGCGCCAGGCTGTACTGGCCCAGCCGCGCCAGTGCCGCCAGGGTGGCAGGTGCGTTGGGCGAGCGCGCTGCGCGCCGCCATTGCCAGAGCCAGGCCAAGTCGGTGCGCCCGGTGCCGCCCGCCAGCCGCAGCGTGGCCTGGGCACCCCAGAGCTGTCGCCGCAGCCCGCCTTCCAGGCTCGGGGCGGCCCAGGGAATCAGCAGCGCGGGCGACAGCAGGCCCGCGTTGGCGAAGCTGGCTTCTTCGGCCGCGGCGCTGCGCTGCTCGAAAACGGTGACGTCGTGGCCGTCGATGGCGAGTTCATGGGCGGTGGCGGCGCCGACAATGCCGGCACCGACGATAGCGATCTGCATGGCTGGGGATTATCCGGCCTGCAGCGCCCGTTGCATGGGCATGGGCAGCTATTGTTTTGGGAGTGGCCCGCCCAGCCCGCGCGGGGCCGGCGGCTGAATGAGCGGCTGCCTCTGTGCTAGAATCCCATGGTTTTGCCGATGACCGCGGGCCGTGAGGGCTTCGCGGCATCTGGCAAGACCAATCGCAAACCAGCCCCTCCAAGGTGTCACGCCTTGCCGCTTTCGCGGCGCCCTGCGCGTGAAGTCGGGGCTGGATTTAAGACCCAACCTTTTGGAGAATCACATGTCCGTCACCATGCGCGAAATGCTGGAAGCCGGTGTCCACTTCGGCCACCAAACCCGCTTCTGGAACCCCAAGATGGCCCCGTACATCTTCGGCCATCGCAACAAGATCCACATCATCAACCTGGAAAAGTCGCTCCCGCTGTTCCAGGAAGCACAAAAGTTCGCCAAGCAGCTGGCTGCCAACCGCGGCACCATCCTGATGGTCGGCACCAAGCGCCAGGCCCGCGAAATCCTGGCCACCGAAGCGCAACGCGCCGGCGTGCCCTTCGTCGACCAGCGCTGGCTGGGCGGCATGCTGACCAACTTCAAGACCGTCAAGACGTCGATCAAGCGCCTGAAGGACATGAAGGCCCAGCAGGAAGCCGGCCTCGACAGCCTGAGCAAGAAAGAGCAGCTGACGTTCAGCCGCGAAATCGCCAAGCTCGAGCGCGACATCGGCGGCATCCAGGACATGAACGCCCTGCCCGACGCCATCTTCATCATCGACGTCGGCTTCCACAAGATCGCCGTGGCCGAAGCCAAGAAGCTGGGCATCCCGCTGATCGGCGTGGTGGACTCCAACCACTCGCCTGAAGGCATCGACTACGTGATCCCCGGCAACGACGACTCGGCCAAGGCCGTGGCACTGTATGCCCGCGGTATCGCCGACGCGATCATCGAAGGCCGCAACGACGCCGTGAACGACGTGGCCAAGGCCGTGTCGAAGGAAGGCTCCGACGAATTCGTGGAAGTGGAAGAAACCGCTGCCTGATTTCCGGGCCACGCGATGCGTCGCGAAACAAAGCGGGGCCCCTGAGTGAGCCCCCTTTTTTTTAGCCTTTTATTCTGTAACGAACCGAACTGGATTGGAGAAAACCGATGGCTGCAATTACCGCAAGCATGGTGGCTGAACTGCGCGCGAAGACCGACGCGCCCATGATGGAATGCAAGAAGGCACTGACGGAAGCCGACGGCGACCTGGCCAAGGCCGAAGAGCTGCTGCGCGTCAAGCTGGGCACGAAGGCTGGCAAGGCCGCCTCGCGCATCACCGCTGAAGGCGTGGTCGCCAGCTACATCGACGGAACCACCGGCGGCCTGATCGAAGTGAACAGCGAGACCGACTTCGTGTCGAAGAACGACAGCTTCATCGCCCTGGCGAAGGCCGCTGCCGAACTGGTCGCCAAGCACAACCCTGCCGACGTGGCCGCCCTGGGCGCGCTGCCCTATAGCCAGGAAAGCTTCGGCCCCACGCTGGAAGAAGTCCGCAAGGGCCTGATCGGCAAGATCGGCGAGAACATGTCGTTCCGCCGCTTCAAGCACTTCTCCGGCTCCAGCAAGCTGGCTTCGTACCTGCACGGCACGCGCATCGGCGTGGTGGTCGAGTTCGAAGGCGACGACGTCGCCGCCAAGGACGTGGCCATGCACATCGCCGCCATGAAGCCCGTCGCCCTGACCAGCGCCGACGTGCCTGCCGACCTGATCGAAAAGGAACGCTCGGTCGCCGCCGCCAAGGCCGCAGAAGACAAGGCCAAGGCCCAGGCCGAAGGCAAGCCCGTGCAGTCCGACGAGATCGTGAACAAGCGCATCGAAGGCGGCGTGCAGAAGTACCTGAAGGAAGTCTCGCTGTTCGACCAGGTCTTCGTGAAGGCTGCCGACGGCAAGCAGACCGTGGGCCAGATGCTCAAGGCCGCCAACACCACCATTAAGGGCTTCACCCTGTACGTGGTCGGCGAAGGCATCGAAAAGAAGGTCGACGACTTCGCGGCGGAAGTGGCTGCGCAAGTGGCGGCTGCCAAGTCGGCCGCCTGATCCCGGCACGTTGCCCCGCCCCCTTTCAGAACCCGCATTGCCTCACGGAGAACCGCTCATGACCGTCGCCGCCCCAGCCCACAAGCGCATTCTGCTCAAGTTGTCTGGCGAGGCGCTCATGGGTGACGACGCGTTCGGCATCAACCGCGCCACCATCGTCCGCATGGTGGAGGAGATCGCCGAAGTCACCCGCATGGGTGTGCAGGTGGCGGTGGTCATTGGGGGCGGCAACATCTTTCGCGGCGTGGCCGGCGGCTCGGTCGGCATGGACCGTGCCACCGCCGACTACATGGGCATGCTCGCCACCGTGATGAACGCGCTGGCGCTGGCCGACGCGATGGACAAGCAGGGCCTCACGGCCCGCGTGATGTCCGCCATCGCCATCGAGCAGGTGGTCGAGCCCTACGTTCGGCCCAAGGCGCTGCAGTACCTGGAAGAGGGCAAGGTGGTGGTCTTCGCCGCCGGCACCGGCAACCCCTTCTTCACCACCGACACGGCCGCGGCCCTGCGCGGTGCCGAGATCGGCGCCGAGGTGGTGCTGAAGGCCACCAAGGTGGACGGCGTCTACACGGCCGATCCCAAGAAGGATCCGTCCGCCACCCGCTACACCCAGCTGACGTTCGACGAAGCCATGTCGCGCAACCTGGGCATTCTGGACGCCACCGCGTTCGCGCTGTGCCGCGACCAGAAGCTGCCGATCCGCGTGTTCTCCATCATCAAGCACGGCGCGCTCAAGCGCGTGGTGATGGGCGAGGACGAAGGCACGCTGGTGTACGCTTGACGGCTGGCCGGCGCTGCGGGCGCGGCCCTTTGCAGAGGAGAACGAAATGACGATTGCCGATATCAAGAACAATGTCGAGACCAAGATGGACCAGTCCATCGCGGCACTGAACAACAACCTGGGCAAGATCCGCACCGGCCGCGCCAACCCGGCGCTGCTGGACTCGGTGATGGTCGAGTACTACGGCTCCGCCGTGCCCCTGTCGCAGGTGGCCAACGTCTCGCTCATCGATTCGCGCACGATCAGCGTGCAGCCCTGGGAAAAGGGCATGGGCGCCAAGATCGAGAAGGCCATCCGCGAAAGCGACCTGGGCCTGAATCCCGCATCCATGGGCGATCTGATCCGCGTGCCGCTGCCGCCCATGAGCGAAGAGCGCCGCAAGGAAATGACCAAGCTGGTGCGCAACGAAGGCGAGGGCGCCAAGGTGGCGGTGCGCAACCTGCGCCGCGACGCGAACGAAAGCGTGAAGAAGCTTGTGAAGGACAAGCTGGCGTCCGAGGACGACCAGAAGCGCGCCGAAGCCGACGTGCAGAAGCTGACCGACAAGCACATCGCCGCGATCGACGCGCTGGTGAGCGCCAAGGAACAGGACATCATGGCGGTCTGACGCCTCGTGCGTCCGGCCGTTCTGCCTGCTTTCCTGCCATGGGTGCTCCCTCCCTGCCCACCGCGCCGTCCGGCGTTCCCGCGCACATCGCCATCGTGATGGACGGCAACGGCCGCTGGGCTACCCGCCGCTTCCTGCCGCGCCTGGCCGGCCACCGCCAGGGGGTCGAATCGCTGCGCCGCTGCGCGCGCGCGTGCGCCGACCGCGGCGTGTCGGTGCTGACGGTGTTCGCCTTCTCGTCCGAGAACTGGAACCGCCCGGCCGACGAGGTGTCCGGGCTGCTGGACCTTGTCGCCCGGGCCTTGTCGCGGGAGGTGCCGCACCTGCTGAAGGACGGCGTTCGCCTGCACTTCGTGGGCGACAAGGAGAGCCTGTCCGAGAAGGTCCGTCTGGGGCTTTGCGAGGCCGAGCGCGCCACGGCGCACAACCAGCGGCTGGTGCTCAACGTGTGCTTCAACTATGGCGGCCGCTGGGACATCGCCCAGGCGGCGGCCACGCTGGCCGCGCGCGGCGAGCCCATCACCGAGGCGAGCCTGCATACCACCATGGGACTGGCCCACGTGCCGGACCCCGACCTCGTCATCCGCACTGGCGGTGAGATGCGCATCAGCAACTTTTTGCTGTGGCAGGCCGCGTATTCGGAGCTGTTCTTCAGCGACCGCCTGTGGCCCGACTTCGACGAGACGGCGCTCGATGAAGCCATCGCCTCGTTCGCTCGGCGCGAGCGGCGCTTCGGCCGCACCTCCGCGCAGGTCCTGAATGCGGCGGTGCCACGGACCGATCCGCTGCACGCCTGATTTTTCTTCCCACCTCCCCATTCGAAGGGCGCTCCATGCTCAAACAGCGTGTCATCACTGCCCTGGTCCTGCTGGCCATCCTGCTGCCGGCGCTGTTCTATCCGTCGCCGGTTCCCTTCACGGCCGTGGTGCTGGTGCTCATGGCCGCCGGCGCGTGGGAATGGGCCCGCCTCAACGGGGTGCAGGGCGCGGGGGCGTTGGCGATCGGCGGCGTGTGCGTCGCGCTGTGCGGCGCGACCTGGGCGCTGGGGGGCCTGCACGTCCCTCTGCCCTGGGTGTGGGCCGTGGGTGGCGCCGCGTGGGTGTTGGGCGGCGCATGGCTGTTGCGCGGCGGGGTGGCCGGCTGGCCCCGGGTGCCCCGGGCGGTGCGCCTGGTGGGCGGCATCCTCGCGCTCTGGATGGCCTGGGTGGCCGTGGTCCAGGCCCGCATGACGGGCATCAACTTCCTCCTGTCCATCCTGGTGCTCGTCTGGGTGGCCGACATCTTTGCCTATTTCGCCGGCCGGGCCTTCGGCCTGCGGTTCACCCGGAGCAAGCTCGCCCCCTCGATCAGCCCCGGCAAGAGCTGGGAAGGCGTCTGGGGCGGCATGGCCGGCGTGGTGGTGCTGGCGTGCGCGTGGGTGGCGGCCGACCGGTATTTCCAGGCGGGCGTGCCCAGCTTCTACAGCCGCCTGGCGGCATCCGGCTGGTGGCTGGTGTTGATCGGCGCCGTGTTCATGGCGGCGATGAGCGTGGTGGGCGACCTGGTCGAGTCGCTCATCAAGCGCAGCGCCGGCGCGAAGGACAGCAGCGCGCTGCTGCCCGGCCACGGGGGCGTGCTCGACCGCATCGATGCGCTGCTGCCCACGCTGCCCCTGGCCCTGATGCTTTCCTCTTTCGCTGCCGCATGAAACAACGCCTCACCGTCTTGGGATCGACCGGATCGATCGGTACCAGCACGCTCGACGTGGTGAGCCGTCACCCGGACCGCTACGAGATCTTCGCGCTCAGCGCCGCGACGCAGGTCGACCAGATGCTGGCCCAGTGCGCCCGGTTCCGCCCCCGCTTCGCCGTGATGGCCAGCGCGCCGCATGCGCAGGCACTGGCCGAAAAGATCCAGGCGAATGGGCTGCCGACGCAGGTACTGCAAGGGCCTGATGCTATTGAAAAGATAGCATCCCATCCCGACGTCGACATGGTCATGGCCGCCATCGTGGGCGCTGCCGGGCTGGCGCCCTGCCTGGCCGCCGCGCAGGCCGGCAAGCGGCTGCTGTTGGCCAACAAGGAAGCCCTGGTCGTCGGCGGCGACCTGTTCATGGCGGCGGTGAAGTCGGGCGGCGCCACCTTGCTGCCCATCGACAGCGAGCATTCGGCGATCTTCCAGAGCCTGCCGGAAGACGCCTCCACCTGGGCGCGCCGCATCGATCATGTGATCCTCACGGCGTCGGGTGGCCCGTTCCGCCAACGCGATCCGGCCACGCTGCGCGAGGTGACGCCCGAGCAGGCGTGCGCGCACCCGAATTTCTCGATGGGCCGCAAGATCTCGGTGGATTCGGCGACCATGATGAACAAGGCGCTGGAGGTGATCGAGGCACGCTGGCTGTTCGACCTCGCACCCGAGCAGATCAAGGTCGTCATCCATCCGCAGCAGATCATCCATTCGATGGTGCAGTTCGTCGACGCATCGATCATCGCGCAGCTGGGCACGCCCGACATGCGCGTGCCGATCGCCTGCGGCCTGGCCTGGCCGGAACGCATCGAGAGCGGGGCGGCGCGGCTCGACTTCACGGCCCTGGCCGGCCTGACGTTCGAAGAGGCGGACGCCACGCGCTTTCCGGGCCTGCATCTGTCGTGGCAGGCGCTGCGTGCCGTGCCGGGCACCACGGCGGTGCTGAACGCCGCCAACGAGGTGGCGGTGGCCGCGTTCCTGGATCGCCGGATCCGCTTCGATCAGATTCACCAGTTGAACCTTGCAACTTTGGAGGCCCTTTCGCCCTCCAAGCCGGACTCGCTCGAAGCCCTGCTGGCGCTGGACGCCCAGGCCCGCGCGGCGGCCGACCGCATCGCCGGCCGTCTGCACACATCCTTCTGACCCTTGCCGGGAACACACCAATGCTCTTGACCGTGGTTGCTTTCGTCGTCGCGCTGGGCTTGCTGATCGCGGTGCATGAGTACGGCCACTACCGCGTCGCGGTGGCCTGCGGCGTGAAGGTGCTGCGGTTTTCGGTGGGCTTCGGCAAGCCGCTGCTGCGCTGGCAGCCCCAGGGCTCGCCGACCGAATTCGTGATCGGCGCCGTTCCGCTGGGGGGCTACGTTCGCATGCTCGACGAGCGCGAGGCGCCCGTCGCCGACGAGGAACGGCATCTCGCCTTCAACACGCAGCCGCTGCGTTCGCGCGCCGCCATCGTGGCCGCCGGGCCGGCGGCCAACCTGCTGCTCGCCATCGCGCTCTACGCCGCCGTGAACTGGTCCGGCGTCGAGGAGCCCAAGGCCTACCTGGCCAGTCCCGTCGCGGGCTCTATCGCCCAGCGTGCCGGGCTGCAGGGCGGCGAGCTGGTGCTGTCGGCCGCGCTGGCCGGCGAGGAGGCCGAGCCGGTGCGCTCGTTCGAGGACCTGCGCTGGACGCTGACGCGCGGCGCGCTGGACGGCGACAACGTCCGGCTCGAGGTGCAGCCCGCCGCCGGCTCGGGCCGCCGCCAGGTGCTGCTGGAGCTCTCGCAGATCGAGACCCGCGAGGCCGACGCGCAGCTCTTTCGCAAGATCGGCATCGTGGGTCCGTGGACCCGGCCGGTGATCGGCGAGGTGATGGCCGGCGGCGCAGCCGAGCGCGCAGGGCTGCGGCAGGGCGACGTGGTGCGCCAGGTCGGCGCCACGGTGGTGGTCGACGGCCAGCAGCTGCGCGACGTCATCCGCTCATCGGTGCGCGGCTCCCAGCCGCTGACGCAGACCTGGCTCGTGGAGCGCGGCGGCCGCACCCAGTCCGTGCAGGTCACGCCCGACGCCCAGCAGGACGCGGGCACGACCGTCGGGCGCATCGCGGCCTACGTCGGCACGCCGCCCGAATTCGTCACCGTGCGCTACGGGCCGCTCGAAGGCCTCTGGAACGGCATCGTGCGGACCTGGGACGTCTCGTTGCTCACGCTCAAGATGATGGGCCGCATGGTGATCGGCGAAGCCTCCATCAAGAACCTGAGCGGCCCGCTCACCATCGCCGATTACGCCGGCCGTTCCGCCAGCATGGGACTGACGCAATACCTGGCGTTCCTGGCGCTCATCAGCGTCAGTCTGGGGGTGCTGAACCTGCTGCCGCTGCCCGTCCTCGATGGGGGGCACCTGATGTATTATCTTTGGGAAGGCGTGACGGGCAGGGGCGTGTCGGAAGCCTGGATGGAGCGCTTGCAACGCGGGGGTGTTGCCGTGCTGCTTCTGATGATGTCCATTGCCCTTTTCAACGATGTCACCCGCCTGTTTGGCTAACTTCATGCCGCGCCTGCAACCCCGCAGCGGCTACAGCTTCACTTCATGAAAAAACACATCAATCGCATGGGCGTGCGCAGAGCGGTGGCCGTGGCCGCCATGGTCCTGTCCGCCAACGCCGCGTGGGCGCTGGAACCGTTCAAGGTGCAGGACATCCGGGTCGAGGGCCTGCAACGGGTCGAGCCCGGCACCATCTTCGCCTCGCTGCCCCTGCGCGTGGGTGACGACTACAACGACGAGAAGGGCTCGGCCGCGATCCGTGCGCTGTTCGCGCTCGGCCTCTTCAAGGACGTGCGGCTCGAGGCGGCGGGCAACGTGCTCGTGGTGGTGGTCGAAGAACGCCCCACCATCGCCGACGTCGATTTCGCCGGCACCAAGGAATTCGACAAGGACACGCTCAAGAAGGCCATGCGCGACGTGGGCCTGACCGAAGGCCGTCCCTACGACAAGGCGCTTGCCGACCGCGCCGAGCAGGAACTCAAGCGCCAGTACATCAGCAAGAGCCTCTACGGCGCCGAGGTGGTGACCACCGTCACCCCGATCGAGCGCAACCGCGTCAACCTCACCTTCACCGTGACGGAAGGCGAACCCGCGAAGATCAAGGACATCCGCATCGTGGGCGCCAAGGCGTTCAGCGAATCGACCCTGAAGGGCCTGTTCGACCAGGACACCGGCGGCTGGCTCAGCTGGTACACAAAGTCCGACCGCTATTCGCGCGCCAAGCTCAATGCCGACCTGGAGACGCTGCGCTCCTACTACCTGTCGCGGGGCTACCTGGAATTCAAGATCGATTCCACGCAGGTCGCCATCTCTCCCGACAAGCAGGACATCACCATCACCATCAACGTGACGGAAGGCCAGAGCTACGTGGTGTCGGGCGTGAAGATCGAGGGTAACTACCTCGACCGCGACGACGAATTCAAGTCGCTCATCACCATCCGCCCGGGCGAGCCCTACAACGCGGACAAGGTGGCCGAAACCACCAAGGCCTTCACCGACCACTTCGGCAACTTCGGCTTCGCCTTCGCGCGGGTCGAAGCCGTGCCCGAGATCGACCGCGAGAACAACCGCGTGGCGGTGGTGCTGAAGGCCGAGCCGTCGCGCCGCGCCTACGTGCGCCGCATCAACGTGAGCGGCAACAACCGCACGCGCGACGAAGTGATCCGCCGCGAGTTCCGCCAATACGAGGCCTCCTGGTACGACGGCGACAAGATCAAGCTGTCGCGCGACCGGGTGGACCGCCTGGGCTACTTCACCGAGGTGAACGTCGAAACGCAGGAAGTGTCCGGCTCGCCCGACCAGGTCGATCTGGTCATCAACGTGGTCGAGAAGCCCACCGGCTCGCTGCAGTTGGGCGCCGGCTTCTCCAGCGCCGAGAAGGTGTCGCTGTCGTTCAGCATCAAGCAGGAAAACGTCTTCGGCTCGGGCAACTACCTGGGCGTGGACGTCAACACCAGCAAGTACAACCGCACCCTGGTGTTCAGCACGACGGACCCGTACTTCACCCAGGACGGCATTTCGCGCACGCTCGACCTGTACTACCGCACGAGCAAGCCCTACCAGGAGCAGGGCGGCAACTACGAACTGGTCACCGCCGGTACCAGCGTGCGCTTCGGCGTGCCGTTCAGCGAGACCGACACCGTGTTCTTCGGTGGCGGCGTGGAGCAGACCAAGATCAAGGCCGGCACCAACATCCCGGCGGCCTACCTGGCCTACGCGGACACCTATGGCGCGACGAGCTTCTCGGTGCCGCTGACGCTGGGCTGGTCGCGCGACGACCGCGACAGCGCGCTGGCCCCGAACTCGGGCCGCTACCAGCGGCTGAACTCGGAGTGGTCGGTGGCCGGCGACGCACGCTATGTGCGCGGCAACTACCAGGTGCAGCAATACGTTCCGCTCAACAAGCAGTTCACCATGGCCTTCAACGGCGAGCTGGCCTGGGGTACCGGCCTGAACGGCCGGCCGTTCCCGGTGTTCAAGAACTACTACTCCGGCGGCCTGGGATCGGTGCGCGGCTTCGACCAGGGCACGCTGGGCCCGCGCGACGTGACGGGCGCCTCGCTCGGCGGCTCGAAGAAGCTCACGCTGAATGCCGAATTCATCGCGCCGTTCCCCGGCGCCGGCAATGACCGCACCTTGCGCGTGTTCACCTTCGTGGATGCGGGCAACGTGTATGGCGACAACGACAAGGTGGAGCTGAGCGAGCTGCGGGCTTCCGCGGGCCTGGGCCTGAGCTGGATCTCCCCGCTGGGTCCGCTGCGCATCGCCTTCGCGCAGCCGGTGCGCAAGTTCGCCGGCGATAGAATCCAGAAACTGCAATTCCAGATCGGAACGTCTTTCTAATGAAATCCTTTTCCCGCCACATTCCGCTCGTTCTCCTGCTCGGCACGCTGTCTGCTGCGGTGCCTGCCCAGGCGCAGGAGTTCAAGGCCGGGTTCGTGAACACCGACCGCATCTTCCGCGAAGCCAATACCGCCAAGGCGGCACAGGCCAAGCTGGAGCAGGAATTCTCCCGCCGTGAGAAAGACCTGGTCGACCAGGGCAACGCCCTGAAGACCGCGACGGAGAAGTTCGAACGCGAAGCGCCCACCATGGCCGAGAGCCAGCGCACCACCCGCCAGCGCCAGCTTGTGGACCAGGACCGCGACTTCCAGCGCAAGCGCCGTGAGTTCCAGGAAGACCTGGGCGCGCGCAAGAACGAAGAACTCAGCCAGGTGCTCGAGCGCGCCAACCGCGTGGTCAAGCAGGTCGCCGAGGCCGAAAAGTACGACGTGATCCTGCAGGAAGCCGTCTACATCAACCCCAAGCACGACATCACCGACAAGGTGCTGAAGGCGCTGAATGCGACGAATGGCGCGGCTGCCAAGTGAGCAGCGGCCACGGCGTGAGCCGGCGCGCGTGGTGACGGGCCGTCCGTGAGCTTGCGCCTCGGAGCGATCGTCGATGCGCTGGGCGGGACTCTGGAGGGCGGTGATGGCGAGGTGGAGATCCTGCGCATCGCACCCCTGGAGTCCGCAGGACCTGGCGACCTCGCCTTCCTGAACAACCCGCGATACCAGCCCCAACTGGCCGCCTCCCGGGCGGCCTGTGTCATTGTGGCGCCCGCGTTGCGGGATGCCGCGCTGGCACGCGGGGCGTGCATCGTCACGCCCGATCCGTACGTGTACTTCGCCCGGGTGACGCAGTTGTGGAAGCGTGCGCACGCGCCCTCAGGCGCCGGCGGCGTTCACCCGTCTGCGGTCGTCGACGCCGAAGCCTTCGTCGACCCCACGGCCACGGTCGGCCCGCTGTGCGTGGTGGAGCGGGGCGCCCATGTCGGCGCGCACACGGTGCTGAAGTCGCGCGTCACCATCGGTGAGCGCTGCCGCATCGGCGCCCGCTGCCTGGTGCACCCGGGCGTCGTCATCGGCGCGGACGGCTTCGGCTTCGCGCCCGAGCGCGGGGCGTGGGTCAAGATCGAGCAACTGGGCGCGGTGCGCATCGGCGACGACGTGGAGATCGGCGCCAACACCTGCATCGACCGGGGCGCGCTGGAAGACACGGTGATCGAGGACGGCGTGAAGCTGGACAACCTGATCCAGATCGCCCACAACGTGCGCATCGGCAGGAATACCGCGATGGCCGGCTGCTCGGGCGTGGCCGGCAGCACCACCATCGGCGCGCATTGCACCATCGGCGGCGCGGCATCGATCCTGGGCCACCTGGAGCTGGCCGACCACGTGCACGTGTCGACCAACACGGTGGTCACGCACTCGCTGAAACGCCCGGGGCATTACACCGGCGTCTACCCGATGGACGAAAATGCGAAGTGGGAAAAGAACGCGGCGACGCTCCGGAACCTGCATGGCCTGCGCGAGCGCATCAAGGCCCTTGAAAAACAAACTGAAAAGGACGGCTAGGCCGCTCCAGCAATGATGGACATTCACCAAATTCTCAAGCTCTTGCCCCACCGTTATCCGTTCCTGCTGGTGGACCGGGTGGTCGAGCTCGAACGGGGCAAGTGCATCCGCGCACTCAAGAACGTCACCATCAACGAACCCTTTTTCACGGGGCATTTTCCCGCCCGTCCGGTCATGCCCGGCGTGCTGATCCTCGAAGCGCTGGCCCAGGCGGCCGGCCTGCTGTCGTTCGACATGATGGGCGAGGCGCCCGGCGACGACAAGGTGTTCTATTTCGTCGGCATCGACGGCGCGCGCTTCAAGCGGCCGGTGGAGCCGGGCGACCAGCTCATGCTGAATGTCGAACTCGACCGCATCAAGGGCGGCATCTACAAGTTCAAGGGCGTGGCGCGCGTGGGCGACAGCGTGGCCTGCGAAGCCGAGATCATGTGCACCATGCGCAGCGTGGTCTGAACGTCCCACCAGGGCAGGGCGGCACGTGAGCAGCAGCAGCACCAGCATCCATCCCACCGCCGTCGTCGACGGCGCGGCGCATATCGACGGCTCGGTCTCCATCGGGCCGTATGCCGTGATCGGCCCGCACGTGCGCATCGGCGCGGGCACCACCATCGGCGCGCACTGCGTGGTCGAGGGGCGCACGACCATCGGCGTGGACAACCGCATCTTCCAGTTCGCATCGCTGGGCGCGGCCCCGCAGGACAAGAAGTACGCGGGCGAGCCGACCGAGCTCGTGATCGGCGACCGCAACACGATCCGCGAGTTCTGCACCTTCAACACCGGCACCGCCCAGGACCGCGGCGTGACCACGCTGGGCGACGACAACTGGGTGATGGCGTACGTGCACATCGCGCACGACTGCGTCGTCGGCAACCAGACCATCCTGGCCAACAACGCCACGCTGGCGGGCCACGTCCATGTGGGCGACCACGCCATCATCGGCGGGCTGACGGGGGTGCACCAGTTCACCCACATCGGCGCCCATGCCATGGCCGGTTTCGCCAGCCACGTGTCGCAGGACGTGCCTCCGTTCATGATGGTGGACGGCAATCCGCTGGCCGTGCGCGGCCTGAACGTCGAAGGGCTGCGCCGCCGCGGCTTTTCCGCCGCGCGCATCGCGGGCATCAAGCAGGCGCACCGGGTACTCTACCGGCAGGGCCTGACGCTGGAAGCGGCCCTGGCGGCGCTGCAGGACCTGTCCGCCGACCATCCCGAGGCGGCAGCCGACATCGCCTTGCTGCGCGATTTCGCCGCCGCATCGCGCCGCGGCATCGCGCGCTGAAGGGCGGGGGTCGATCGCCATGGGGCAGACGCCACGCGTAGCCATGGTCGCCGGCGAGACGTCGGGCGACCTGCTGGCCGGGCTGCTGCTGGACGGCCTGCAGCGGCAATGGCCGGGGCTCGTCGCCCAGGGCATCGGCGGGCCGCAGATGGAGCGGCGCGGATTCGACGCCTGGTGGCCCAGCGAGCGGCTGGCGGTGCACGGCTACAGCCTGGAGCTGGTGCAAAAGCTCCTGGGCATCCTCTCGATCCGCAAGCAGCTGCGCCAGCGCCTGTTGCAAGGGCCGGGTGCGCGGCCCGACGTGTTCATCGGCGTGGACGCGCCCGACTTCAACCTGGGCCTGGAAGCCGCCCTGCGCGCCGAGGGCGTGAA
The DNA here is from genome assembly GCF_040365715.1 of Acidovorax sp. FG27. Lineage (NCBI taxonomy): Bacteria > Pseudomonadati > Pseudomonadota > Betaproteobacteria > Burkholderiales > Comamonadaceae > Acidovorax > Acidovorax sp. FG27. The sequence goes on along the minus strand of NZ_BAABVY010000009.1, from coordinate 208,181 downwards.
GACGGTGCATTTCGTCTGCCCGTCGATCTGGGCCTGGCGGGCCGAGCGGGTGGAGAAAATCCGCCGCAGCGCCGACCATGTGCTGTGCATCTTTCCGTTCGAGCCCGAATTGCTCGCCCGCCACGGCATCGCCGCCACCTACGTGGGCCATCCGCTGGCCAACGTCATTCCGCTCGCGCCCGACCGCATCGCCGCGCGCGCCCAGCTCGGCCTGGCGGCGGATGACGAGGTGCTCGCCGTCCTGCCCGGCAGCCGTTCCGCCGAAGTCACCTACATCGCCGAACCCTTCTTTCGGGCGGCGGCGCTCATCCTGCAAACGCGGCCTGCTATAAAAATAATAGTGCCTGCCGTTCCTGCGCTGCAGGAGCGCATCGAGCGGATGGCCCGCGAATGCGGGCTGCCCCCGGCCAGTGTCCAGGTCATTCGCGGCCAGTCGCACACGGCCCTGGCCGCCTGCGACTGCACGCTGATCGCCAGCGGCACCGCCACGCTCGAAGCCGCGCTCTTCAAGCGGCCCATGGTGATCGGCTACCACATGCACCCGATCAGCTGGCGGCTCATGCGCCGCAAGCAGCTGCAGCCCTGGGTGGGCCTGCCGAACATCCTGTGCCAGGACTTCGTCGTGCCCGAGCTGCTGCAGGACCAGGCCACGCCACGGGCGCTGGCCGACGCCGTGCTGGGCTGGCTGGATGCCCCCACCGTCAACCCCGCCGCGCTGACCACGCTGCAGGCGCGTTTCACCGCGCTGCACGAGAGCCTGCGCCGCGACACGCCCCGCCTGGCCGCCGATGCGATCCAGAAAATCATCACTGCCTGAACAGGTCTCGCTCGCCTGGCATCCGCCCGGCCTGGTCGCCGGCGTGGACGAGGCCGGACGGGGCCCGCTGGCTGGGCCGGTGGTGGCGGCCGCCGTCATCCTCGACGAGCGCCAGCCCATCCAGGGGCTGGCGGACTCCAAGACCCTGACCGCCGCGCGCCGGGAGAAGCTCTACGACGAGATCCGCGCCAAGGCGCTGTGCTGCAGCGTGGCGCAGGCCAGCGTGGGCGAGATCGACGACATCAACATCTTGCAGGCCACCCTGCTGGCCATGCAGCGCGCGGTGCAGGGCCTGCGCCTGCGGCCGGTGCGGGTGCTGGTGGATGGCAACCGGCTGCCGCTGCTCGACGTGCCGGCCGATGCCATCGTCAAGGGCGATGCGCTGGTGCAGGCGATCTCGGCCGCCTCCATCCTGGCCAAGGTCACCCGCGACCGCTGGTGCGCGCAGCTGCACGCGCAGTACCCGCAATACGGCTTCGCCGCGCACAAGGGCTACGGCACGGCCGAGCACCTGGCCGCGCTGCGCGAGCATGGGGCGTGCCCGGAGCACCGCCGCTCCTTCAGCCCGGTCGCGCAGGTGGTGCAGGTCAGCCAGATCACCCAGGTCACGCAGGTCACCCACGACGCGCAGGGTGTGTCGATCGTCACCCAGACGGTGGCCAGCGCCCTCGTGGCCCCGGCCGCGGGGGGCGAGGTGGGCGCATCGCCTGCGCCGGCGGCTGCCGCGGGCCGGGCAGGGGATCTCGGCCTGGTGCATGCCGGCAGCGGGGTGCTCACCCTCATGCCACCGCCCGCCGACGGCCCGGCGAGCCCCAGGCCGCGCCGTTCAGCCCGCGCCCGGGCCTGACGCGGCCGGCGCGCCGTGGCAGCCCTCCACCGATCCTCACCGCCGGCCCCGTGCCTGCCGACCGCATGACCTCTCCCATCACGCCCATCCACTCCCGTGACAACGCGCTCGTGAAAGACCTGCGCCGGCTGGCCCAGGACAGCGCCGCCTACCGCAAGCAGGGGCGCATCTGGCTGGAGGGCGACCACCTGTGCCGCGCGGCGCTCGACCGGGGCCAACGGCCGTCCATGGCGGTGTTTGCAGCCTCTTTTTGGCCTGCTGCGCAGGATGCATATGGGCATGCTGCTATGAAAAACATAGTGATCGACGATGCGCTCTGGCCGGAGATCAGCACGCTGGAATCGCCCGCCCGCATGGGTTTCCTGCTCGATCTGCCTGCCGCGCCGGCGCTGCAGCCGGGCGTGGCCACCGTCGTGCTCGACCGCCTGCAGGATGCGGGCAACGTCGGCTCCATCCTGCGCAGCGCGTCGGCCTTCGGCTTCGGCCAGATCGCGGCCTTGAAAGGCACGGCCGCGCTCTGGAGCGCCAAGGTGCTGCGCGCCGGCATGGGCGCGCATTTCGCGCTGCGGCTCGTCGAAGGGCTCGCAGCCGAGGACGTCGACGCGCTCGGGGTACCCCTGCTGGCCACCAGCTCGCACGGCGGCGCCCTGCTGCACCGCGCCCAGCTACCCTGGCCCTGCGGCTGGATCCTGGGCCACGAAGGGCAGGGCGTGTCCGAAGCGCTGCAGCAGCGCGCCACGCACCTGATCCGCATCGCGCAGCCGGGCGGCGAGGAATCGCTCAACGTGGGCGCGGCGGCCGCCATCTGCCTGCACGCCAGCGCGGCGCACGCGGATTCGCGGGCTTGAGGCTGGCGATCCCGCTCGCTGCGGGGCTTCAAGCCTTGCAGGCCTTCAAGCCTCGCCGGGCAGGAACGCCTCGCCCGGCGTGAGCGGCGCGTGCCGGTAGGTGGCCGGCGTGCGGCTCAGCGCCACCGGGCTGCCCAGGCCGCGGTAGCCTGAATCCATCTCGACCACCATCTTCCGGTGCACGGTGTGCGGATGCTCCAGCGCCGCGTCCACATCCAGCACCGGCGCCGCCGGTACGCCGGCAGCCATCAGCCGCTCGACCAACGTGGTGGCCTGCAGCGCCTGCGTGGCGCCCTCCAGCAGCGGTTTCAGCTCAGCGCGGTGGCGCGACCGGTCCCCCGCCCGGGCGAAGCGCTGGTCATGGGCCAGCCCGGGCAGGCCGATGCAGCCGCAGAAGGCCGCGAACTGCCGGTCGTTGCCCACCGTGACGAAGACCGGCTCGCTGGCGGTGCGCAGGGTGTCGTAGGGGTAGATGTTGGGATGGGCGTTGCCGGTGCGGCCCGGCACCCGTCCGTCCATGAACCAGTTCGCCGCATGCGGATGCAGCAGCGACAGGCCGCTGTCGTAGAGCGCCGCCTCGACGAGCTGGCCCCGGCCGCTGCGCTGGCGCTCCTGCAGCGCGAGCAGCACGCCGATGACGGCATGCAGGCCCGTCACCATGTCCACCACCGGCAGGCCGACGCGCAGCGCGCCGCCGCCCGCTTCGCCGTTGACGCTCATGATGCCGGACATGGCCTGCACCGCCGCGTCGTAGCCCGGCAGGCCGCCCAGCGGGCCGTCGCTGCCGAAGCCGCTGACGCGGCACCAGACCAGGCGCGGAAACCGCTGCGACAGTGTTTCGTAGCCGATGCCCCAGCGCTCCATGGTGCCGGACTTGAAGTTCTCCACCAGCACGTCGGCCTGGGCCACCAGCTCCAGCAGGCGGGCCCGGCCCTCATCGCCGGACAGGTCGAGGTGCTGCACGCGCTTGTTGCGGTTCAGCCCCATGTAGTACGACGCCACGCCATCCTGGAAGGGCGGGCCCCAGGTGCGCGTGTCGTCGCCCTCCGGTGGCTCCACCTTGAGCACGTCTGCGCCGTGGTCGCCCAGGATCTGGCCGCAGTACGGCCCGCCGAGGATACGCGAGAGGTCGAGCACCCGGATGCCGGCCAGTGCGCCGGTGGCGGCCCGCTCAGTCAAGGCGCACTCCCGACTGCTGGATGACTTGCGCCCATTTGGCCGTCTCGTCGGCGATGAAGCGCCCCAGCGCCTGCGGGCGGGTGTCGGCAGCGGCCTCCAGCCCCTGCGAGGCGAACAGCGTCTTGACCTTGGCGGTGGAGAGCGCTTCGGCGAAGGCCTTGTTGAGCAGGGCGATGCGGTCGGCCGGCGTGCCGGCGGGCGCCACCACGCCGAAGAATACGCTGACGTCGTAGCCCGGGTATCCCTGTTCGGCCACCGTGGGCACGTCGGGCAGGGCCTGCGAGCGTTTCGCGGTCGTCACCCCCAGCGCGCGCAGCTTGCCCGCCTTGACGTGGGGCTGGGCGGTCAGCACGTCGGTGAAGCTCATCGCGACCTGGCCGCCCAGCAGGTCATTGAGCGCCGGGCCGGTGCCCTTGTAGGGGATGTGCAGGAAGTCGGTGCCCGCCATGGAATTGAACAGCACGCCCGCCAGGTGCGACGAGGCGCCGCTGCCCGATGACGCGTAGGCCAGCGTGCGCGGGTGCGCCTTGCCGTGGGCGACGAGCTCCTTCACGTTCTGTGCGGGTACGCCGGGATGCACCACCAGCACGTTGGGCAGGTAGCCCACGCGGATCACCGGTGCATAGCTCTTGACCGGGTCGTACCCGATCTTGCCGTAGAGGCTCACGTTGATGGCCAGGGGCCCCGAAGTGCCGAACATGAGCGTGTAGCCGTCGGGCTCCGCCCGCGCGACGTATTCGGCACCGATGTTGCCGTTGGCCCCGGCGCGGTTCTCCACGATCATGGGCTGGCCGATCCGGTCCTTGATCTCGGCGGCCAGCGTGCGCGCCATGGCATCGGTCGGCCCGCCGGGCGGGTAGGGGATCACCAGAGTGATGGGCTTGGCCGGGAAGGCCTCCGCCGCGCCAGCGGGCGCCAGGAAGGCGGCCGCCAGCAGGGCGCAGGCGGCGGACATCAGGGTGCGTTTCTTCATTGGGTTTTGTCTCCGTTGTAGTGGGGGGTGCCTTCGAAGGTCAGGCGACGGCGGCGTCCGCCGAAGGCACACTGTGGCGGTCTTGCCAATCGGCAGGCGCCATGTCGGGCCGCAGCGGATCGCGCGGCAGCACGCGGTGCAGCAGCACCAGCCGGGCCCAGTGCATGCGCGCGGCGGAGCCCGTCCTGGCGGCTTCCCAGGCCATGGCGATGGCGCTGGTGCAGTGGTAGAGCGCCGATGCCGCCTGGCGGGCCAGCACCTCGCCGCCTTCCTGCAGCGCGGTCCCGGCGAGCGCGCAGGCGCGCTCGAAACTCTGGCGCAGGGCGGCTGCGAAGGCGGGGGGCAGGGCCGCGTCTTCGAGCAGCGCCGCGTTGTGCGCCGCCAGCACCGGCAGCGAGCCTTCGCGGCGGATCGCTCGCAGCACGTCCAGCGCGACGATGTTGCTCGTGCCTTCCCAGATCGAGCCCAGGTGCGCGTCGCGCACCTGGCGGGCGTCGCTGAATTCCTCGATGTAGCCGCAGCCGCCGCGCACTTCCATCGCATCGCCGGTCACCTTGCGGGCGTCGCGGCAGGCGCGGAACTTGATGAGCGGCGTAAGGATGCGCAGCAGCGCATAGGCGTCCTTCTCGCCGGCGTCCGAGCGCGCCAGCGCCCGCGCTGTCTGGAACACCATGGTCCGGGCCTGCTCGGCCGGCACGCGCAGCTTGTCGAGCTGGCGGCGCATGAGCGGCATGTCCTGCAGCGCCCGGCCGAAGGCCCGGCGCTCGGCGGCGACGAATTCGGCCTCGGACACCGCCCGCCGCATCAGCCCCGCGGCACGCACGCCGTTGGACAGGCGCGAGTTGTTCACCATGTCGGCCATCTGCACGAAGCCCCGGCCTGCCTCGCCCACCAGATAGGCCACCGCGCCGCCGAGCTGGATCTCACCGCTGGCCATGGAGCGCGTGCCCAGCTTGTCCTTCAGGCGGACGATGCGGTAGTGGTTGAGGCTGCCGTCCTCCAGGCGGCGCGGCAGCAGGAAGAGCGACACGCCCTTCAAGCCCTCCGGCGCTCCGTCGATGCGCGCCAGCACCATCGCGAAGCCGGCGTCGGGGTTCGAGCAGAACCACTTGTCGCCGGTCAGCCGCCAGCTGCCGTCCGCGGCCGGCGTGGCCCGCGTGGCGGTGGCGGCGATGTCGGAGCCCGCTCCCTGCTCGGTCATGAACATGGCACCCTGCGCCAGCTCGTCGAAGTCGAGCGACGTGAGCGTGGGCAGATAGCGCGCCAGCAGCTGCGGGCTGCCGAACTTGCGCAGCGTGCGCGTCAGCGAATCGGTCATCGAGACCGGGCAGCACAGGCCGAACTCGGCCTGCACGAAGAGGAACGTCAGGGCGTACTTGACCAGCGGCGGCATGGGGCCGCGCCAGCCCAGCGTCTCCTCGCGGTGGGACATGGCGCCCAGGCCGAATTCGCTCAGGGCCAGCCGTTCCATCTCCACATAGGCGGGGTGCTTGACGATGCGCTGCACGTCGAGGCCGGTGCGCGTGCGGTGTTCGAGCACCGGGGGGTTCCGGTCGGCGGTGCCGGCCAGTTCGTCCAGCAGGCCGCCGGCCAGGCCGCCCAGGCGCTCGAAGTGCGGGCGCATGTGGGCGTTGAGCGCGTCCGGCAGATAAAGGGCCAGCAGGGACTGCAGCTCGGTGTCGGTGTCGAACAGGTTGCGGCCGTGGCCATCCGGAACCGGATGGCTCTCGGCCGCGATGAAGGGTTGCGGCATGTCGATGTCTCCTTGGCTACTTGGTTGTGCCCCATTCTTCGCCGCCCGGCCATTCGTGTCTAATATCAAATAGGTCTTGCGCCATTCGAATCAACTATCTCGATAACGCCATGGAACTGAGGCACCTGCGCTACTTCGCGACGCTCGCGGAAGAACTGCATTTCGGGCGGGCGGCGACCCGGTTGAACATGTCCCAGCCACCGCTCTCGGTGGCCATCCGGCAGCTGGAGGAGCGCGTCGGCGCGCAGCTCTTCGAGCGAATGCCCAAAGAGGTGCGCCTCACGCCCGCCGGCCGTGCCTTCAAGGAATCGGCGCGGCGGGTGCTGGCGCAGGCAGAGGAAGCGGTGGCAGAAGCCCGCGATGTGGCGGCGGGGCTGGCCGGCCGGCTGCGCATCGGCTTCGTCGGCGCCATGCTCTACCGCGGGCTGCCGCAGGCGCTGGGTGTGTTCCAGCAGCGGCACCCGGGCGTGCGCGTGTCATTGCAGGAACTGAACTCCGGCGAGCAGATCGGCGAGCTGCTGCACGACCGGCTGGACCTGGGCTTCGTTCATACGAGCCGCCTGCCGGCCACGCTGCAGCAGCGCCTGCTGGTGGCGGAGCCCTTCCTGTGCTGCCTGCCCGCGACGCACCGCCTCGCGCGCAAAAAGGCCATCGATCTGCGCGATCTCGCGGGCGAGCCGTTCGTGCTGTTCGCCAGGGCCGTCTCGCCGGACTACCACGCGCGCATCCTGTCGGTCTGCGCGAGCGCGGGGTTCCAGCCGGAAATCGGGCACGAGGTGCGCCACTGGCTCGCGGTCGTCTCCCTGGTATCGCAGGGCCTGGGCGTCGCCCTGGTGCCGCAGGCCATGGAGCGCTCGCGCCTGCCGGGCGCCGTGTTCCGGCCGGTGGGCCCGGCCGTGGCGCAGTCAGAAGCCTATGCCGTGTGGCCCACGGCGGCGGACAACCCGCTGGTCGACGATCTGCTGGCGATTCTCTCGGCCGCACGCTCCGGCAAGCGCCCGGCGCAGGCTGGCGACGCCCCATGAAAAAAGCCCTGACTCTTGCGAATCAGGGCTTTTTTGTTTGGTGCCGGAGAGATGAATCGAACACCCGACCTTCTCATTACGAATGAGCTGCTCTACCGACTGAGCTACACCGGCGAAGACTTGAATTATATACCGGAATGGTAGCCCCTCACGCGTTCGACTTCATTTTTTGAGCCGAGGATCACGCTGACGCGCTGGTGCAGCTGCGTGGGCTCGATGTCGAGGATGCGCTGGCGGCCATCGGTGGCGGCGCCGCCGGCTTGTTCGACCAGCCAGCCCATGGGGTTGGCCTCATACATCAGGCGCAGCTTGCCGGGCTTGTTCGGCTCGCGCTTGTCCCAGGGGTAGAGGAACACGCCGCCGCGGGTCAGGATGCGGTGCACGTCGGCCACCATGCTGGCGATCCAGCGCATGTTGAAGTCCTTGCCGCGCGGGCCTTCCGTGCCGGCCAGGCATTCGTCGATGTAGCGCTTCACCGGGGCGTCCCAGTGGCGCATGTTGCTCATGTTGATCGCGAATTCCTTGGTGTCGGCGGGGATTTTCACGTTCTCTTCGATCAGCACGAACGAGCCCTGCTCGCGGTCCAGCGTGAACATCGCCACGCCGTCGCCCACGGTCAGCACCAGCGTGGTCTGCGGACCGTAGATGCAGTAGCCGGCCGCGACCTGCTTGCTGCCGGCCTGCAGGAAGTCTTCCGTCGTCACGCCGGGGTGGCCTTCGGGTTTCTTCAGCACGCTGAAGATGGTGCCGATGCTGACGTTCACGTCGATGTTGGAAGAGCCGTCGAGCGGGTCGAACAGCAGCAGGTATTCGCCCTGCGGGTAGCGGTTGGGCACGACGTAGATGCTGTCCATCTCCTCGGACGCCATGGCCGCCAGGTGGCCGCCCCATTCGTTGGCTTCGATCAGCACCTCGTTGGCGATGATGTCGAGCTTCTTCTGCACTTCGCCCTGCACGTTCTCGCTGGTGGCCGAGCCGAGCACGCCGCCCAGGGCGCCCTTGTTCACGGCGTGGCTGATGTGCTTGCAGGCGCGGGCCACCACTTCCAGCAGCAGGCGCAACTGCGAAGGGATGAGGCCATCGACGCGTTGCTGCTCGACGAGGTAGCGGGTCAGGCTGATCTTCTGGGCCATGAAGGGTTCTTTCTTTGGAATGCGGTGGATGGCGGGGCGTCGATCAGGCGGCGGCCAGGGCGCGGGTGACGACTTCGCGCACGTCGTTCGACAGCGCCGGCCTGGCGGCCACGCGCTCGATCGCGGCGCGGGCGGCGGTGCGGTAGGGCTCAGCCAGCTGGGTCCAGCGGTCGAGCGAGCGGGCCAGGCGCGAGGCGACCTGCGGGTTGATCGCGTCCAGCTCCAGCACGCGGTCGGCCCAGAAGGCGTAGCCCGCGCCGTCCGGCCGGTGGAAGCCGCCGGGGTTGCCGTTGCAGTAGCTGAAGATCACGCTGCGGGCGCGGTTGGGGTTCTTGATGCTGAAGTCCGGGTGCGCCAGCAGGGCCTTGACGGCCGCCAGCGCCTGGCCGCCGCGGTCGGGGGCGGAGGCCTGCAGGGCGAACCACTTGTCCAGCACCAGCGCGTCGTCCTTGAACATCGTGTGGAAGCGGGCCAGCGCCTGTTCGGCCAGCGGCTGCCCGCTGGTGACCAGGGCGCTCAGCGCGTTGAAGCGGTCGGTCATGTTGCCCGCGTCCTTGAAGCGCTGGTAGGCGCGGCCGGGCCAGACCGTGTCGCCGGACTCGCCCGCGGCCACGCACAGCATGGCCAGCGCCATGCCCGCCAGCGCGCGGCGGCCGGACGAGAGCGCGTCGGGGCGGTAGGCGCCGGTGTCGTGGTGCTGTTCCCAGACCGCTTCCCATTCCGGCCGCAGGGCGACGGCCAGTTGCGTGCGCATGGCGCCGCGCACGGCGCGGATGCGCTGGGGGTCGACCACGTCGAGCTGCTCGGCGATGTAGCCTTCGGAAGGCAGGGACAGCACCAGTTCCTTGAACGCGGCGTCCAGTGTGGGGTGGCGCAGCACGTCGCGCATGGCGGCGATGAAGCTCTGGGGCAGCAGATCGGAGGCTATTGGGGCTCCGGCGCCCGTCCCGCCTGGGCCTGCAGCTATTGCATTGATAGCAATGCGCAGCGCCAGGCGCTGGGCGGCCTCCCAGCGGTTGAAGGCGTCGGTGTCGTGCGCCAGCAGGGCCAGCAGCTGCTCGTCGGTGTAGTCGATGTCCAGGTGCACCGGCGCGCTGAAGCCGCGCAGCAGCGAGGGCACGGGGGCGGAATCGACGTTGACGAAGGTGTAGCTGTGGCTGGGCTCGGTCAGCACCACGGTGCGGTCGGCGGCGCCCGGCGCGGCTTCGCCTTCGAGCTGCAGCACGACGGGCTGGCCGTTCGCATCCAGCAGGCCCAGCGCGACGGGGATGACCATGGGCAGCTTCTCGGCCTGGCCGGGCGTGGGCGCGAGCGACTGCGACAGCGTGAGCGTGTAGGTGCGTGCCGCCGCGTCGTAGGTGCCGGTGGCGCGCACGCGGGGCGTGCCGGCCTGGGCGTACCAGCGCTTGAACTGCGGCAGCAGGCGGGCCAGGTCGCTATCGGGGTTGGCGTCGGCAATGGCCTGGGCGAAGTCGTCGCAGGTCACGGCCTGGCCGTCGTGGCGCTCGAAGTAGAGCTTCATGCCCCGGGCGAAGCCCTCGCGGCCCACCAGGGTCTGCTGCATCCGCACCACCTCCGACCCCTTTTCGTAGATGGTGACGGTGTAGAAGTTGTTGATCTCGACATAGCTGTCGGGCCGCACCGGGTGCGCCATCGGGCCGGCGTCTTCGGGGAACTGCACGGTGCGCAGCACGCGCACGTCCTCAATCCGCTTGACGGCGCGGGCCGACGGGCTGCCGGACAGGTCCTGGCTGAATTCCTGGTCGCGGAAGACGGTGAGCCCCTCCTTCAGCGACAGCTGGAACCAGTCGCGGCAGGTGACGCGGTTGCCCGTCCAGTTGTGGAAATACTCGTGGCCGACCACCGATTCGATGTTGCCGAAGTCCACGTCGGTGGCAGTGGCCTGGCTGGCCAGCACGTACTTGGTGTTGAAGACGTTCAGGCCCTTGTTCTCCATCGCGCCCATGTTGAAGTCGCTGGTGGCGACGATCATGAAGCGCTCCAGGTCCAGCGGCAGGCCGAAGCGGGCTTCGTCCCAGGCGATGCTGGCCATCAGCGAATTCATCGCGTGCTCGGTTTTTTCCAGGTCGCCCGGGCGCACGTAGATCTGCAGCAGGTGGTCGGTGCCCGAGCGGGCGCGGATGCGCTGCTCGCGCGCCACCAGCTTGCCCGCGACCAGCGCGAAGAGGTAGCAGGGTTTCTTGTGCGGATCGACCCACTTGGCGAAGTGGCGGCCATCGTCCAGCGGGCCCTGGTCCACCAGGTTGCCGTTGGACAGCAGCACCGGGTAGTCGGCCTGGCTGGCGCGCAGCAGCACGCTGTAGCTGGCCATCACGTCGGGCCGGTCGAGGAAGTAGGTGATGCGCCGGAAGCCCTCGGCCTCGCACTGCGTGAAGAACGTGCCCTGGCTCACGTAGAGACCCGAGAGCTGCGTGTTCTTGGCGGGGCAGCAGGTGGTGAAGATCTCCAGATCGAACGGCTCTTCGCCTTCGGGCAGGTTCTCCAGCACCAGGCAGCTGCCTTCCATCTTGAACGACGTGCCGGCGCCGTTGACCATGACGCGGGCCAGGTTCAGCTCGTCGCCGTCGAGCCGCAGCGGCGCGGCTGGCACGGCGGAGTTGCGGCGCACGCGCATCTTGTTGAGCACGCGGGTCTTGGCCGGGTCCAGGTCGAACGTGAGGTCCACGGTGTCGATCCAGTACGCCGGGGCGGCGTAGTCGGCACGGTGGACGGCGGTGGCTTGTCCTTCTCGCATCATGGCTTGGGGCTTTCCGGGCGCTTAGACGCCCTGCTTGAGGGAGGCTTCGATGAAGGCGTCGAGATCGCCGTCCAGCACCTTCTGTGTGGCGGAGATTTCGACATTGGTGCGCAGGTCCTTGATGCGGCTGTTGTCCAGCACATAGGAACGGATCTGGTGGCCCCAGCCCACGTCGGTCTTGGTGTCTTCGAGCTTCTGCTGCTCTTCCTGGCGCTTGCGCATCTCGTAGTCGTAGAGGCGCGAGCGCAGGCGCTGCCAGGCGACGTCGCGGTTGCTGTGCTGGCTGCGGCCGTCCTGGCACTGCACGACGATGCCGGTCGGGATGTGCGTGAGGCGCACGGCCGAATCGGTCTTGTTGATGTGCTGCCCGCCCGCGCCGGATGCGCGGTAGGTGTCGGTGCGCACGTCGGACGGATTGATGTTGATCTCGATGGAATCGTCGATCTCGGGGTAGACGAAGAGCGAGGCGAACGAGGTGTGGCGGCCGCCGGACGAATCGAACGGGCTCTTGCGCACCAGGCGGTGCACGCCGGTTTCGGTGCGCAGCAGGCCATAGGCGTATTCGCCCTCGATCTTGATCGTGGCGCTCTTGATGCCGGCCACGTCGCCCGGGGTTTCTTCTTCCACCGTGGTCTTGAAGCCCTTGCGCTCGGCGTACTTCAGGTACTGGCGCAGCAGCATGCTGGCCCAGTCGCAGGCCTCGGTGCCGCCGGCGCCCGCCTGGATGTCGACGAAGCAATTGAGCGGATCGGCGTCGTTGCTGAACATGCGGCGGAATTCCAACTCCTCGATCAGCGGGCGCAGCTTGGCCGTCTCGGCCTCGATGGTCTCCAGCCCGGCTTCATCGCCTTCTTCCTTGCTCATGTCGTAGAGCTCGGTGTTGTCGGCCAGCTCGCGCGTGAGCTTGTCGAGCGTGACCACGACGCCGGAAAGCGACTTCTGTTCCTTGCCCAGTTCCTGGGCTTTCTTCGGGTCGTTCCAGACGGCCGGATCTTCCAGCGATGCGTTTACCGTGCGCAGGCGTTCGAATTTGGCATCGAAGTCAAAGATACCTCCGTAGCTCTTGCGTGCGCAGAGCCAGGTCTTGGAGGGTGGTGCCGATGAGGTTGATGCGTTCTGCGTCCATGGTGCGGATGTCCTTGAGTTCTGTTCGTAAAGAAGTAACCGGCCATTTTCTCACGTGGTGGGGCAGGGCGGCCCAATGCCCCGCGCCCAGCCACGGCTGTGGCCGCCCGGTGTGGCGGAAATATCAAAAACGATAGCGCGATGCGCCCATGCGACGGGCGCAGGCGGCCGATTCGGCACTCGTCGGGGCTTGCCGGCGGCTCCTGCCGGTGGCCGCGGGGTGAGCTCAGGGCGCGGCCAGGAAGCCTTCGATCAGCGCCGCCACCGCCTGCGGCTGGTCGTGGTGCAGCATGTGGCCCGCGTTCTCCACCAGCGCCGTGCGGCAGTCGGGCACGCTGAGCAGGCGCTCGTGGTAGTCGGCCAGGGTGTACTGGCCCTTGAACCACTGGCCCAGGCTGTCGTCGCTCGCTTCCACCGCCAGCAGCGGCGCGGCGATGCGTTCATAGAGCGCCAGGGTCTCGTCGGCGCGGTAGATGTGCGGCCGCACGATCTTGTGCGCCGCGTCGCCCAGGATGCGCCAGCGCCCATCTTCGTCGGGCCGTGCCCACTGGCGCGCCAGCCAGGCCGCCTTGTCGGCCGCCAGGCGCGGGTTGGTCTTCATCAGCCGCTCGGCCACGCCCTCGGCGCTGGCGTAGTGCTTCAGCTCCTGCTCGCCGCGCTCGAGCTGCGCCAGCTCGTCCAGCCACTGCGCGTAGCGGTCGGGCGCCTTGGCCGCCGGCACGTCGGGCATGCCGAAGCCCTCCAGGTTCACCAGACGGCGGATGCGCGAGGGCCGCACGCCCGCATAGGTCATGGCCACGTTGCCGCCCATGCTGTGGCCCACCAGGTCGACCGGCTGGCCGGGCGCGTAGTGGTCCAGCAGGCGCTCCAGGTCGCCCAGGTAGTCGGCGAACTGGTAGTGGTCGCAGCGCTCTGCGGGCATCGACAGGCCGAAGCCGCGCCAGTCGGGCGCGATGATGGTGCGGCCCTGCACGAAGGCCTCGGAGAACGCATCCACCACGAACTGGTAGGACGCGCCCACGTCCATCCAGCCGTGCACCAGCACCAGCGGGGCGGGCGCCCCGGTGCCGGCGGCCGCAGCCGGGCCCCAGAGGCGCACGTGGTAGTCGAGGGTGCGGACGGGCAGCATGGCGCTGCGGGACGGGCGAAGGGGCTGGTACATGCGCCCGATTATTCCGGAACGCCCCACGCGCCCGCTGGCCCGGCGGCGACAGTGGCCGGGCCGGCGCTCGCGTCCAGACCGGCGCCCTCGCTGCAGAACTCGCGGGCAAAACGTAAACTGCCCCGCTTGTCCATGAAAGCCACTCATCCCATGAACACACTCCTCTTGGGGCAGAGCGATCTGCGCGTCACCCCCATCTGCCTGGGCACCATGACCTTCGGCGAACAGGTGGCCGAGGCCGATGCCCACGCCATCCTCGACCGCTCGCTAGAACGCGGCGTCAACTTCATCGACACGGCCGAGATGTACGCCGTGCCGGCCCGCGCCGAAACCTATGGCGCGACCGAATCCATCATCGGCCGCTGGTTCGCCCAGCGCCCGGGCGCGCGCGGCAAGATCGTGCTGGCGACCAAGGTGGCCGGCCCCTCGCGCGGCATGCCCTGGGTGCGCGAAGGCAAGGGGATGACGGCCGCCGACATCGTGGCATCGTGCGACGCCAGCCTGAAGCGCCTGCAGACCGACGTGATCGACCTCTACCAGATCCACTGGCCCGAGCGGCACGTGCCGGCCTTCGGGGCGCTCTACTACGACCCGGCCAAGGAAACCTCGCAGACGCCGATCCACGAGCAGCTCGAGGCCCTCGCCGGACTGGTGAAGGCCGGCAAGGTGCGGCACATCGGCCTGTCGAACGAAACGCCCTACGGCGTGCATGAATTCGTGCGCCTGGCCGAGGCGCACGGCCTGCCCCGCGTGGCCAGCGTGCAGAACCCGTACTGCCTCATCAACCGCAGCTGGGAAAACGGCCTGGACGAAACCTGCCACCGGCTGAACGTGGCCCTGCTGGCGTATTCGCCGCTGGCCTTCGGCCTGCTGACGGGCAAGTTCGACCAGCACGCGCCCACCGACCCCGGCGCGCCGCAAGGCGCCCGCATCGCCCGCTACGAATCTGTGCGCAAGCAGCGCTGGGGCCGGCCCGAAGCGCTGGCCGCGTCGCGCCGCTACAACCAGCTGGCGCGCGACCACGGCTTGACGCCCACGCAGATGGCGCTGGCCTTCTGCTACACCAAGTGGCAGGTGGCCAGCACCATCATCGGCGTGACCTCGGCGGCGCAGCTCGACGAGGACCTGGATGCCTGGGGCACGCAGCTGTCGCCGGAATTGCTGGCGCAGATCGACGCGATGCGGTGGGAGTTGCGCGACCCTGGGCAGTGAGGGGTGCATCCCCCTGAGTCGCCTTCGGCGCCTTCCCCTTTCTCTCGAACCGCTGGCGCGGTTCGGGAAGGGGGAGTGAGGACCGCGGCTCCATGCCTGCCTGCGCGAGCATGGACGGGACGAACGCCTCTCGCCTCTGGCGAGAGGCTGAACGCCGGTGGCCGGGCGAAGCCCGTTCCACGGCGTTCGCTGGCGTGGCCTGCTCCGCGGCCTTCTGACTCTTTGGGAGGTGAGGGCGGCTGGCGATGCCAGCGGCGCCATCGGGCTCGGCCTCCCGCGCTTTGATGGTTGCGTAGAAAATGGCCGCGAGCGCTGGTGGTTCAAGCGCATACAGCTATCATTTTTGAAGTATGGCCAAGAAAGACAAGACCGCGCACGTGAGCGAAACGCCCGCCACGCAGTGGCTGCGCGCGAACAAGGTGGCGTTCACCGAACACCCGTATGACTACGTCGAGCACGGCGGCACGGCCGAGTCGGCGCGGCAGCTGGGGCTGGATGAGCATGCGGTGGTCAAGACGCTGGTGATGCAGGACCAGGATGCCAAGCCGCTGATCGTGCTGATGCATGGCGACCGCAAGGTGTCCACCAAGAACCTGGCGCGGCAGATCGGCGCCAAGTCGGTGGAGCCCTGCAAGCCCGAAGTGGCGAACCGCCACAGCGGCTACCTGGTGGGCGGCACGTCGCCCTTCGGCACGCGGCGGGACATGCCGGTGTATGTCGAAGAGAGCATCCTCGCGCTGCCGCGCATCGCCATCAACGGCGGCCGGCGGGGTTTTCTGGTGCAGATCGAGCCCCGGGTGTGCGTGGACCTGCTGGGCGCCCGGCCGGTGCAGTGCGCGCTGGCAGAATAGCCGGCTGCCCCAGGCGCCGGGGCGGGGCCCGGCCCCGCGCCCTTTCCATTCCATCAGAGACAAGCCCTTGACCGCCTCCTTCTACCCGCTCCTTGCCACCGTCGCCGCCTACCTGCTGGGCTCGCTGTCGTTCGCCGTCATCGTCAGCCGCGCCATGGGGCTGAACGATCCGCGCACCTACGGCAGCAAGAACCCCGGCGCCACCAACGTGCTGCGCTCGGGCTCCAAGGCTGCGGCCATCGTCACGCTGCTGTTCGACGCGCTCAAGGGCTGGCTGCCGGTGGTGCTGGTGCGCTGGTTCGGCCGCCCCTACGGCATGGAAGAGGGCACCGTGGCGCTAGTCGGGCTGGCGGCGTTCCTCGGGCACCTCTGGCCGGTGTTCTTCCGCTTCGAGGGCGGCAAGGGCGTGGCGACGGCACTGGGCGTGCTGCTGGGCATCAGCGGCTGGCTGGGGCTGGCCACGCTGCTGACCTGGATCATCATCGCGTTCTTCTTCCGCTACTCGTCGCTCGCCTCGCTGGCGGCAGCGTTGTTCGCGCCGCTCTACTACGTGCTCTTCGGCGGCGTCGCCTGGTATACCGACGCCCGCATCGGCGTCGCCATCGCGGTGATGTCGGCCCTCCTGGCCTGGCGCCACCGCGAGAACATCCAGCGGCTCGTCAAGGGCACGGAATCGCGCCTCGGCGCGAAGAAGTCGCAGCCCAAGGCGGGCGCACCGCGCGCCTGACCCCGGCCCCGGCGCCGTGCACGGCGCCCGCAGCGCACCAGGCTGCCTCGCGGCGAATCAGGCCGGCGCCCCGGCGGCGTCGGCGAACGCATAGCCGCCACCCTGCTTCTTGGCCGCGTACATCGCCAGATCGGCGCTGTGCACCACATCGGCCCCGGCCGCGCCGTGGTGCGGGGCCGAGGCGATGCCGATGCTCGTGCCCACCTCCACGCACGTGCCGGAGGGCAGGCGGATCGGCTGGCCCACCGCCTCCACGATGGCTTGCGCCAGCGCGCTGAGGCGCTGCGGGTCGTGCGTGTGCACCAGCACCGCAAACTCGTCTCCGCCCAGCCGCGCCAGGGTGTCGGGCGTGCGCATCAGCTTGCGCACGCGCTGGCCCACCGCCACCAACACCGCGTCGCCGGCCTCGTGCCCGTAGGTGTCGTTCACCTGCTTGAATTTGTTGAGGTCCATCAGCATGACGCTGAAGCCGCTGCCGAGCGCTGCCTGGTTCTGCTGCGCGTTGCCCAGGTTGGCCTCGAACAGCCGGCGGTTCGCCAGGCCGGTGAGCGCGTCCTTCTGCGCCACGTCCTCCAGCGGCCGGACCACGCGGTGGGTGATGAGGTTCGCCGCCAGGATGGAGATGAGCGAGCTCAACACGATGCTGGCCGCGAACAGCCCCTCCAGTTTCAGGAAGGGCGAGATCACCGGCGCGAAGGGCTTGGCGACCACCGCCTCCACGGTGTAGCCGGCGATGCCGCCCATCGGCAGCAGCCTGATGCGGTACTGCTCGCCGGTCGACGAGGTCACGGTGGAGCCCGTTTCCTTCAGTTCGTCGTGCGGAATGTCGGCGAGCTGCAGGTCGGCGGGCAGGGTGGAGGCGTGGACCGACAGCTTGGGGTGGGCGCCTTCGCCATGCGACACGAAGGCCATCCACATCTGCGTCATGCGCGTGAATTCGGCAATCGCGGCGTCGCTGACGCGAAACGCCAGGTACATCCAGGCGACCGGCATGGGGGCGCGCACCTCGATCCGGATCAGCGCGAAGAGCGGCGTGCGCTGCTCGCCCGTCGCGATCGGCAGCAGGTTGCCCGAGGTGCCCTTCACGTGGCCCACCACCTCCTGGAGCTGCCGGTCGAAGTCCACGTCGGCCTGGTTCAGCGCCGGGGTACTGGCGGCGCGGGCGATCACCTGGTTCTGCAGATCGGTCAGCACGATCATCTCCGCGCCCGTGCGTGCCAGCTGGCTCGTCAGGGCCGATTCGACGGTGGCGCGGTTGCCCGTGGCGATGGTGGCCACCAGCCCGAAGTCCTTGGACACCAGCTGCGAGGTGAGCTGGCGGTACTCGCGCCGCGTGGCGGTGGTGTAGGCGAAGGTCTGGGAGCCGGCCTGCAGCGCGGCATCCACGCTTTCCAGCGCGATGCGCCGGTTGGAGACGTGCAGGAAGAAGAACGCGACCACCTGCGCGACGATCAGGACGGGCACCAGCAGGGTCAGGATCTTGCGGGTGGACTGGCTGATGGGCTTCGATGAACGCATGACGGGCCTCCTCGTGCGGCGTGTTCTTCGACGGCCCTCCCGGGGCGCCCCGGTCTGCGCGGGGGCTCGCAGCCATTTCGCCGGCCCAAACTGACGCGAAACTTACGCCTCAATGCCAGTGTGCGGAATGCGGCAGCGGCCGCCAACAAGCGCCAAACCTGACCGCAGCGCCTGTGGAACGCGGCCGACACCGGCCGCCACGGGGCGCGTTCATGCACGGCGCGTCGCGAGGGCGGCTGCCGATCATCTTTGCTATGAAAAATATAGCTGGATGCGCTGGTGGATAGAGCGCTGGCGGGCTAAAAAACTGCTGAAAAGGGCGGTCTGCCCACCGCGCCGTGTCAGAGGAACTGCGCCCGCAGCCCCACCATCACCCGGCGGCCCGCGGCCGGTTCGAAGAAGCGCCCGTTGCCGTCGTTGACGATCACCGAGCCCGCATAGCGGCGGCCGGCCAGGTTGTCGAGCCGCGCCCACAGCTGCCAGCGCGGCACCGTGCTGGAGGAGCCCTCCGCCCGCCCGCCCAGGGTGTAGCCGGCCCGCAGGCCCACCACGGCGTAGCCGGGCGCGGCGTCGGTGTTGGTGTCGTTGACCTGCACCTTGCTCGACACGTCGAGCGACGCGCCCAGTTGCCAGGCCGGGGTGGCGGCGTAGTCCACCGACAGCTGGGCGACGTGGCGGGCGGTGCCCGGCAGGCGGTTGCCGGCGGCCACGCTGGCGCCGCCCGCGCCGCTGTAGGGGCTGCCGAAGTAGGCGTCCAGCCAGGTGTAGGCGGCGCGGGGCGTCCAGCCGCCGGCGCGGGCGCTCCAGGCCAGCTCCACCCCCCGGCGGCGCACGTTGTCGGCGTTCTGGAAGACCGTGCGCCCGTTCACGGTGGCGGCGGGCACGATCTCGCCCTGGCTGCGCGCATCGAACCACGCGGCCTCCACCCGGTGCACGGCGCCTTGCCACTTCGCGCCCAGCTCCACCTGCCGGCTGCGCGATGCGGCCAGGCCGAAGTTGGGGCCGTTGTTGCTGGCGCTGTAGGCCATCTCGGCCAGGGTGGGCGTCTCGAAGCCCCGGCCCACGTTGGCATACAGGTTCAGTTGGTCGGTGGCCGCCCAGACCAGGCCCAGCGCGGGGCTGGTGTGGCTCCAGGTGCGGCCGCCGCTGTCGTCGGGGTTCACGGCGTTGACCAGCCGGTCGTCCACCGTGCTGCGCACCCGACTGGTCCGCAGGCCGGCCACGGCGCGCCAGGCGGGCGCGATCCAGGCGTCCACCTGCGCGTAGAGGTCGGTGTTGCCGGCGCGGTCGCGTTCGTCGCGCCGCAGCGCGCCGGCCGTGCCGTTGTCGTTGACGAAGCCCTGGCGGTGCTCGCTCTGGCGGTCGGCGTCCACGCCCAGCGTCCAGGTCAGCGGCAGGCCCGAGGACGGCATGCGCGTGGCATGCGTCCAGGCCAGGCCCAGGCCGTAGTAGTCGCGGTCCAGGTCGACCACGCCGCCCGCGCTGTTGGTGGCCGCGCCGCTGAACGACAGGTACTGGCGCAGCTGCCGCGTGCCGCCGTAGGCGCGGGCGCGCAGGCTGTCCTGCTCGCCCAGGCGCCGCTCCAGCACCACCCCCAGCTGGTTCTGCGACACGGACTTGCGGGTGTCGAAGCTGCGCGCCACTGCGGGTGCCTGCCGCTCGTCGGCGTTCCACTGCGCTCGGGTCAGGCCCAGCGGGTCCTGCGCCTTGGGCTGGTCATAAAGATTGACCAGGGTGGTGATGGTGGTGTCGCCGTCCGGCCGGGCGACGAGCTTGCCGTTCAGGTGCGTGCGCCGCGCCGCGCTGCGGTCGCGAAAGCCGTCGGTCTCGAAGCGCGACACGTCCACCAGGCCGCCCAGCGTGCGGTCGCCGAAATCGACCGAGCCATCCACCAGCCGCTGGCCGTACGAGCCCGCCGCCACCGAGGCCTGCGCGCCGCCGCCTTCGCGCGGCTCGCGCGTCGTCACCTGCAGCACGCCGCCGGCGGCGTTGCCGTAGAGCTGCGCCAGCGGGCCGCGCAGCACGTCCACATGCGCCGCAGACTGCAACTGCGCCGTGGCAGCCTGGCCCTGGCCGTCGGGCATGGTGGCCGGGATGCCGTCCACCAGGATGCGCACGCCGCGCACGCCGAAGGTGGAGCGCGCCCCGAAGCCGCGCACGGCGATCTGCAGGTCCTGCGCATAGTTCTGCCGGTCCAGCGCCACCACGCCGGCCTGGCCGGCCAGCAGCTCCGACAAATTGACCAGCGGCGTGGTCGCGGTGAGCGTATCGACATCGACCCGCGTGCTGCTGGCCGCGGCGTCGAAGCGGCGCTGCGCCTCGGCGCTGCCGCCCTGGACCTCGACCGTGGGCAGCGGCCGCCCCTCGGCCGCGCCCTGGGCCAGGGCGGCGGGCGCCACGCAGGCCATGGCGGCAAGGGCCGCGCCCACACCGGCCAGGCGGTGCCGATCGAGCGGCGGGCAGTGCGGGGGCGATGCGGGGCGGGGCGGGCAGGGCAGGGGCATGGGGCGCTCTGGGAATTTCCGAACAAAGGTGGGACCGAGGCCGCGAGGCTAAGGCCTGCGGCGGCTGAATCGCCCGGCGCGCCCGGGAATGCGGCAATGGCCTACAAACGGGCTGCGGCACGCCGGTGGGCGGAGACTGGCGCGCTTCGTATAGTCGACGGCCCGGCACCCGGGCGCGCCGAATGCCTCCATCGTTCCCACCGCCTCCAACCGTTTCAAGGCTCGCACGCCAATGCATCCCTACGCACTCCTGGGCATCGCCATCGTGGCCGAGGTCATCGCCACCACCGCCCTCAAGTCGTCCCACGGCTTCACCCGCTTCTGGCCGGCGGTGTTGACGGTGATTGGCTACGGCATCGCCTTCTTCATGCTGTCGCAGGTGATGAAGAGCCTGCCCACCGGCATCGTCTACGCCATCTGGTCGGGCCTGGGCATCGTGCTGATCTCCATCGTCGGCTGGCTGGTGCACGGCCAGAAGCTCGACGCCGCCGCCCTGGCCGGCATGGCGCTGATCGTGGCCGGGGTGGCGGTGATCCAGCTGCTGTCCAAAAGCGCCTCGCATTGATGGAAAAACGGGCTCTGGCGCCCGTCCTTCCTGCGCATGGTGCTATCAGTAATGTAGCTTTGAACCGGCGGGCAAGTCAGGCGTCCTGCTGACAGACGGCGCAGCCAGCCCCCGCCACACTGCGCGCCTCCACCGCTCTTTCTGCTGCCGCGCCATGCCTTCCTTCCTGCACCCATCCCGCCGCCCCGGCCCCCGGCGCCACGCCGCCTCGTACCTGCTCGGCGCGGTCGCGCTGGCCAGCCTGGCGGCCTGCGGCGATACCGCCAAGCTGCCCTTCGATGCCGGTGTCGGCCCCACGCCCACCCTGCCCGAACCGAACAAGACGCTGATCCCCACGGTGCATATCGCGCCCGCCAAGGGCTGGCCGCAGGGGCAGCAGCCGGTGCCCATGGCCGGCATGCAGGTGACCGCCTTCGCCACCGGGCTGGACCATCCGCGCTGGGTCGTCACGCTGCCCAATGGCGACGTGCTGGTGGCCGAGACCAACACCCCTCCCAAGGCGCCGCCACCCGACCAAGGCCTGATCAAGAAGGCGATGGACTGGGTCATGGGCAAGGTGATGGCGCGTGCGGGTTCCGGCGGCACGCCGGCCAACCGCATCACGCTGCTGCGCGACGCCGACGGCGACGGCGTGGCCGAGACCCGCAGCGTGCTGCTGCAGCAGGGTTTGAATTCACCCTTCGGCATGGCGCTGGTGGGGGGCGATCTGTATGTCGCCAACACCGATGCGGTGGTGCGCTTTCCGTACCAGCCGGGGCAGACGCAGATCACCGCGCCCGCCACCAAGGTGGCCGATCTGCCCGCGCTGCCCTTCAACCACCACTGGACGAAGAACCTCATCGCCAGCCCCGACGGCGCCAAGCTGTACGTGACCGTGGGCTCCAACAGCAACGTCGCCGAGAACGGCCTGGAGGCGGAAACCGGCCGCGCCGCCATCTGGGAGGTGGACCGCGCGAGCGGCGCCCACCGCATCTTCGCCAGCGGCCTGCGCAACCCCAACGGCATGGGCTGGGCGCCCGGCACGCAGACGCTCTGGACGGTGGTGAACGAACGCGACCAGATCGGCAGCGACCTGGTGCCGGACTACCTCACCTCGGTCCAGGACGGCGGTTTCTACGGCTGGCCCTACAGCTACTTCGGCCAGCATGTGGACGAGCGGGTGAAGCCGGCCCGGCCGGAGCTGGTGGCGCAGGCGATCTCGCCCAGCTACGCCCTGGGCGCGCACGTGGCGCCGCTGGGGCTGGCGTTCTCCGACCCGCAGGTGCACACGGCGCTGCCGCCGGCGCTGGCAAGCGGCGCCTTCATCGGCCAGCATGGGTCGTGGAACCGCAAGCCGCGCAGCGGCTACAACGTGGTGTTCGTGCCCTTCGCCGGCGGCCAGCCCGCCGGCCGGCCGCTGGAAGTGCTGAGCGGATTCGTCAGCCCCGAGGGCGACGCCTGGGGCCGGCCGGTAGGGGTGGCGCTGGACGCCCGGGGCGGCCTGCTGGTGGCCGACGACGTGGGCAACGCCGTCTGGCGGGTGAGTGCCAAAGCACGCTGACCGGTGAACGTGGAGCGGCCCGCCGCCCTTCGCTGCGCCAGGGGCGATCAGCTGCCCAGCGCGGTCTGCCCGCGCAGCCGCTCCAGCACCGTCGCCCGCACGCCGGGCGGGGCCTCGTCCAGCAGCGCGGGCCATAGCGCCTGCGCCGCGGCGGCGGCCTCGCGGGCCCAGGCCACGTAGCGCGTGGGCCGCAGCAGGCCGGCGGCCTTGAGCAGCGCCTCCAGGTCCGTCCAGCCGAAGGCGCGCAGTGTCTTGTCGATGGCGCGGTTGACGGCGTACTGCGTCTCGGGCGTGCCGGGGAAGAAGGCCGCCACGCAGACCGGGTCGTACACCGGGGCGAGCCGGGGGGTGCGGCCGTCGGGGTAGACCAGTGCCCAGTTCTTCAGGTGCGCATCGGTGTTGCCCAGCAGGATGAAGGCCACCATGCGGTTGACGAACTCGCGCACGTCCTGCACCGGCCGGGCGCTCAGCCGGTCCAGCACGCGCAGCATGGTGGCCCAGTCCTGCAGCAGCCCCCGGCCGTACTTCTGGCGCGGCGTGTAGCCCAGCACCTGGTTGAACTCCTCCATGTGCACGCGCGATCCGTCCGGCAGATGGTCGAAGCGCTGCACGGCGAGGATGGTGTCGAACGGCACGGTCTCGGGCAGGTCGGCGTCGGCGCGGGAGATGACCTGCGCCTCGGCGCACTCCAGACCCAGCGACCGGCAGAGCTGGTAGCAGGCGAATTCGTTGGCCACCAGGTCGGGGTGGGCGGTGGTGGGCAGCTTCAGGATGACGCTGCCCGCCGCGCCCCGGCGGTGGACGATGTAGCGGCGCCCGTCCTGCACCGCGCTGAACTTGGTCACCACGCCCGGCAGCGAGGCGGCGTCTTCCACCGGGAATTCGACGAACCCCGGCTCCAGCACGTCCAGCCCCTGCGTGGTGTGCCAGTGGCGCACCACGTCGGGAATGCCGTCCCGCGCCGGCACCGGTTCCACCTCCAGCGCGCCCATCAGGTCGCGGCCGGCAGCGGCCAGCAGTTCGAACTCGTCGTCGGCGCTGCAGCCCCGCTCACGCGCCAGCCGCTCGCGGTTGTGGCCTTCGGGCAGCAGGTTCTGGAAGTAGGCGGGCCAGCGCCCGTCGGTGCGCACCAGCCGGGCGTCCCGCGCCGAGGTCAGGATGCGCCGCGTGGCCGCCTCGTTCTCGCCCTGGTAGCCCAGCGACAGCGTGGGCCGGGCCGGGTCGTCGATGTAGTCGGTGTCGAACGACACGCGCAGGATGTCGCCGTACTGCGAGAGGTAGCCGATGGCGCGCCGCCCGCCGCCTTGCGACGCGGGCCGGTGCAGGTAGAGGCGCAGGTAGCGGATGGCGGTGGTCATGGCCGGGCCAAGTTTGGCGGCAGGGGTTGGGCGTGGTCAGTCCGGTCAGCCGGCCTGGCGCAGCCCGTCCACCACCGAGGGCGGTGCGTCGGCTCCGGCCGGCTGGCCGAGAAAGCGCCCGCCCGACTGAATGAAGGCCTGCAGTTCGGGGCGCAGGTCGGCCGGCACGGCGATCAGCTCCAGCCCCAGCACGCGCGCCATTTCCGCCAGTGTGGAAAAGCGCGGGTCGAGATCGCCGCCCTCGGTGCGTTGCACGGTCATGCGCGACAGGCCGGCGCGTTCGGCCAGTTCGGCCTGCGTGAGCTGCTGCGCCTTGCGGGCGGCAGCCAGTGCTTCGATCAAGGAAACATCGGTCATGCGCTTATTTATACTCTTTTTCTTGAAAAAGCGCATTGAAATATACATTACCCGGGTGCTGGCAATACTGTGGCCCGCTGCGCCGCGAAGCGCCGGCCCTCCTGCAGCAGCCATTCGCCCACCGCGGCCATGGCATGGCCGGGCCGGGGCGGGGTCACGAAGGAATAGGCAGCACGCGACTGCACGCAGCGTGCGAACACCGGCACCAGGCGGCCGGCGATCAGGTCGTCCAGCACCAGCGCCGCCCGTCCCATGGCGATGCCGCGCCCGGCCAGGGCCGCGCTGATCGCCAGTTGCGACAGATTGAACTGCGGCCCGCCGCCCCAGGCGGGCAACGGCGCGCCGACGCCGGCGAGCCAGTGCTGCCATTCTTCATGGGCGCTGGCGCCTTCCCAGGCCGTGCTGTCGTGCAGCAGCCAATCGCCCTGCAGCCGGGCGGGGTCGTCCATCGGCGGATGGGCGGCCAGGAAGGCAGGGCTGGCGACGGGAACCAGCCATTCGTCGAGGAATTCCGTCGCCTGCAGGTCGGTGTAGCCGCCCAGGTCGAACCGCACCGCAGCCTCGATGCCGCCTTGCACCATGCGGGTGCGGTCCAGCCGGTGGAATTCACCGAACACGCGCAGGCCGATGTCGGGATGCAGCCGGAAGAATTCCCCCATGCGGGGCGTGAGCCACTGCATGGCGAAGGAGGGCGAGCAGCTCAGCGTGGCGACGGGCGTTTCCTCCTGCCGGCGCATGTGGGTGAGCGTGCCCTCGATGGCCTCGAAGCTCTCGCGCAGCACCACCGCCAGCCACTGGCCCTCGGGCGTGGCCAGCAGGGCGCGGGGCGTGCGCAGGAAGAGCGGGCGGCCCAGCCACTGCTCCAGCTGCTTGACCTGCTGGCTCACGGCCCCCTGCGTGATGCACAGCTCGGCCGCCGCGCGCGTGAAGCTGCCGTGGCGCGCCGCCGCGTCGAAGCAGCGCAGCCACGCCAGCAGGGAGGGAGAAAGTCGCGTGTCCATGCCGGGTGCGCTGGGTTCGTCATTAGTTTGGTTGATGCCGCCATCAATATAAATGCGTTGTAAGAGGCACGCGGCCGGGCGAAGAATGCAGCCATGCCGAACACCGTGCCGCCTTCGAATCCCCCCACCACTCGCCCCGATGCCGGTGCACTGTCCGCGCTGCGGCGGGCCGAACCCTGCTTCTGGGCCAACCCGGACCGGGCGTCCAACCTGCCGACCGCGCTGCCTGCCGGTGCTACTGCCATTAGCCTGGGTGATACGAAGGCCGCCGTCGCCCGGTTCGGGCGATTCGCGGCTCTGCTGGCCGATCTGTTCCCCGAGCTCGGCGGCAGCGGGGTGATCGAATCGCCGCTGCTGCCCGCTCCGGCCCTGAAGCCGGCCCTGGGCTGGACCGAAGGCAAGGGCGCGCTCTGGATCAAGGCCGACCACCGCCTGCCCGTCGCCGGCTCCATCAAGGCCCGGGGCGGGCTGCATGAGGTGCTGGAATTCGCCGAGCGCCTGGCGCTGGAGCACGGCCTGGTCGCGCCGGGCGACGACGCGCAGGCCTACCGCGCGCTGGCCTCGCCGCAGGCGCGGTCGCTGTTCGGGCGCTACCAGGTGGCGGTGGGCTCCACCGGCAACCTGGGGCTGAGCATCGGCGTCGCCGCATCGGCGCTGGGCTTTCAGGCGGTGGTGCACATGTCGGCCGACGCCAAGGAATGGAAGAAGGAGCGGCTGCGCCAGCGCGGCGTGCGCGTGGTGGAGCATGCGGGCGACTACGAGCGGGCCGTGGCGGCCGGCCGCGCCGAGGCCGAGGCCGACCGCTTCTGCCACTTCGTGGACGACGAGCGCTCTCTGTCGCTGCTGCTGGGCTACAGCGCCGCCGCGTTCCACCTGCAGGCCCAGCTGGAGGCGGCGGGCATCGCGGTGGACGCCGACCACCCGCTCTTCGTCTACCTGCCGTGCGGCGTGGGCGGCGCGCCGGCCGGCATCGCCTTCGGGCTGCGCCAGCTGCTGGGGCCGCACGTGCACTGCTTCTTCGCGGAGCCGGTGCAGTCGCCCTGCTTCCTGGTGCAGATGCTGGCGGGCGAGGGCGGCCACCCCTCGGTGTACGACCAGGGCCTCACCAACGACACCGAGGCCGACGGGCTGGCCGTACCACGGGCCTCGCTGCTGGCCGCCGCGCTGATGCGGCCGGTCCTCTCGGGCTGCTGCACGGTGCGCGACGCCACCCTGTTCGAACACCTGGTCCGGGTGCTGGACGCCACGGGCGAGCGCATCGAGCCGTCGGCGGCCGCGGGCTTCAGCGGCCCGGGCCTGCTGACGGGCAGCCCCGCCGGCCGCGAATGGCTGGCCGGCACAGGGCTGGACCGCGTGCTGGCGGGCAGCACGCACGTGGTCTGGACGACCGGCGGCCTCTTCGTGCCGCCGCACGAATATGCGCGCTTCGTGGAGCGGGGCCGTGCGGGCCTGGCGGCCCACGCCGTCTGACGGCCAACGACACCCATCCCACGCCCAGGATTGCGCCTGCCTCGCACGGCCTCGTCTCTACCGCCTTTCCATCCACCCTTTCGGAGCTGTCGCCATGAACCGTCCCACCATGCTGTCCACCCCGTGGCGCGCCGCCCGGGCGCTCGCCCTCGCGGCGCTGGCCGCCGCAGCGCTCGCTCCCACGCTCGCCGCCGCGCAGGACGTCTATCCGGCCAGGCCGATCACCCTCGTCATCCCGTTCCCGCCGGGCGGCGCGACCGACGTGCTGGGCCGGCTCATCGGCAAGAAGCTGGGCGACCAGCTCGGCCAGAGCGTGGTGATCGATAACCGCGCGGGCGCGGGCACCGTGATCGGCGCGAGCTACGTCGCCAAGGCGGCGCCGGACGGCTACACGCTGCTGATGAGTTCGGGCACCACCTTCACCGTCAACCCGGCGATCCGGCCGCGCCTGCCCTACGACCCCGTCAAGAGCTTCGAGCCCATCGGCATCGCCGGGCGCACGGGCCTCATCCTGCTGGCGGGCAAGGACGTGCCGGTGCGCGACCTCGCGCAGTTCGTGCGCACCGTGAAGGCCGCGCCCGACAAGTATTCGTATGGCTCCTACGGCACGGGCACCACCTCGCAGTTCGCGGGCGAGATGTTCTTCAACGCCGCGGGTTTGAAGATCCAGCACGTGCCATACAAGGGCAGCGCCCCGGCCATGGTCGACTTGATGGGCGGTCAGATCCCGTTCACCGTGGACACCGTCTCCGCCGCCGTGCCGCAGCTCAAGGAAGGCAAGATCCGCGCGCTGGCGGTCACGTCGGCGCGCCGCTCGGCCCTGCTGCCGCAGGTGCCCACGCTGGCCGAAAGCGGCTTTCCGGGCGTGGAGATGGACACCTGGCTGGCCCTCGTCGCCCCCGCCGGCCTGCCGCCCGCCGTGAAGGCCAAGCTGGAGAAAGCCCTCGCCCAGGTGGTGGCGGATGCGGACACGCAGGCCAGGCTGCTGGCCAACGGCTTCGAGCCGGCCTACGCGCCGGCCCGGGAGGTCAGCGCGCTGATCGAAAAGGAGCTGCCGCAGATGCGTGCCATCGCCCAGCGCGCCGGCATCCAGGCGGACTGATCGACCGCCGCGCCCGGCGGCCCGTGCATCATGCACATCGTTTCGCCGCCGCCTCGTCCCCACCGCTGCTCCCGGCCAGGGCGGCCTTCTTTTCCGCACGACCACGCCATGACCCCTGATTCCCGACTGTTGGAGCTGTCCGCCAACGAATTGCGCCAGCGCATCAGCCAGCGCGAGATCTCGCCGGTGGAGCTGCTCGAAGCCTGCATCGAGCGCATCGAGGCGGTGAACCCGCTCGTCAATGCCATCACCGCCACCTGCTATGGCCGCGCTCGCGAAGAGGCCCGCGCCGCCGAACGGGCCGTGCTGCGCGGCGAGCCGCTGGGACTGCTGCATGGCCTGCCGCTGGGCGTGAAGGACCTGGAGGCCACGGCCGGCCTGCTGACCACCTACGGATCGCAGATCCACCGCGAGAACATCCCCGCCCAGGACAACGTGCTGGTGGCGCGGCTGCGCGCGGCGGGCGCCATCGTGACGGGCAAGACCAACATTCCCGAGATGGGCGCGGGCGCCAATTCGCGCAACACCGTCTGGGGCGCCACCGGCAACCCGTTCGATCCGAACCTGAACGCGGGCGGCTCGTCCGGCGGCTCGGCGGCCGCGCTGGCCTGCGACATGCTGCCGGTGTGCACCGGCTCTGACACCGGCGGTTCGCTGCGCATTCCCGCCGCCCTGTGCGGCGTGGTGGGCTTCCGGCCGTCGCCCGGCGTGGTGCCCAGCTCGCGCAAGCTGCTGGGCTGGACGCCGATCTCCGTCGTCGGCCCCATGGGCCGCACCATGGACGAGGCCTGCCTGCAGCTCGCCGCCACGGCCGGCCTGTCTGCCGCCGACCCGCTCAGCTACCCGCTCGACGCGGCGGCCTTCCTGAACCCGCCGCCGGT
Source organism: Acidovorax sp. FG27 (assembly GCF_040365715.1). Lineage (NCBI taxonomy): Bacteria > Pseudomonadati > Pseudomonadota > Betaproteobacteria > Burkholderiales > Comamonadaceae > Acidovorax > Acidovorax sp. FG27. The sequence goes on along the minus strand of NZ_BAABVY010000009.1, from coordinate 179,475 downwards.
GGACCTGGCGGGCCTGCGGGTGGGCTACACCGAGGACTTCGGCGCCTGCGCGGTCGATGCAGGCATTCGCCGCGTCTTCCGCCAGAAGATCGCCGCCATGCGGCACCTGTTCCGAAGCTGCGATGCGATCACGTTCGAGCTGGGCGACGTGCACCGCTGCTTCGACGTGCTGCGGGCCGAGGCCTTCGTCGCCGGCACCCGCGACGCCTACGAGCGCGACCCGGCGAGCCTGGGGCCCAACACCCGCGCCAACTACGAAATGGGCGCCGCCATGTCGCTCATCGACAGCGCCTGGGGCCAGGCCGAGCAGACGCGCATCCTGGCGCGCTTCCAGCAGGCCTTCGAGGAATTCGACGTCGTCCTCGCGCCCACTACGCCGGTCTCGCCCTTCCCGTGGACGCAGCTCTTCGCCAGCCGCATCGACGGCGAGCAGCAGGCCAACTATTACCGCTGGCTGGGCCTGACCTACGTCACCACGCTCACCACGCACCCCGCGCTCAGCCTGCCGTGCGGCCGCGACGAGGCGGGCATGCCGTTCGGGCTGCAGGTGGTCGGGCCGTTCCGGGGCGACCTGCGCACGCTGGGCGTGGGCCGCTCGCTGGAGCAGGCCTTCGCCGGCATCGCCGGGCTGGAACGCCCCCGGCCCGACCTGGCCGCCCTGGTGCCGGCCGAGCCGGCGCTGACCTCCATCGTCACCCAGGCGCCGAACGCGGAAGACGCGCGCGGCGTGGCCCGCGCCGGCGGCCCGGCGCCCGGCGCGTCCGTCTCCGCCGTCTGAAACACGGGTCCATCGCCATGCAGTCCTTCGATTTCATCGTCATCGGTGCCGGCATCGCCGGCGCCTCCGTGGGGTGGCAGCTGGCCGCCCATGCCCGGCGCGACGCGCCCGGGCGCACGGCCCCGGCCAGCGTGCTGGTGCTCGAGCGCGAGCCGCAGCCGGGCTACCACACCACCAGCCGATCCGCCGCGCTCTACATGGAGACCTACGGCACGCCCAACATCCGGGCGCTGACGCGGGCGAGCCGGGCCTTCTTCGACGCGCCGCCGCCCGAGTTCGGCACCGACCCCATCCTGAGCCCCCGGGGCGTGGTGTTCGTGGCCGGGCCCGACCAGTTGCCGCTGCTGGACGCGGCCCTCGCCGACGCGCGGGAGCGCTCGCCCCACGTGCGCCGGCTGGAGCAGGCGGAGCTGCTGGCGCTCCTGCCCTGCCTGCGACCGGAGGCCGCGGCCGCCGGCATGTCGGAGCCGGGCGCTGCGGACATCGACGTGCACGCGCTGCACCAGGGCTACCTGCGCGGCCTGCGCCAGCGCGGCGGGCAGTTGCGCACCGGGGCCGAGGTGACGGCACTGGAGCGCCTGCTGGCGGGTGGCGATGCGCAGGCCGGCTGGCGCGTGACGCTCGCGACCGGAGAGGTGCTGCAGGCCCGCACCCTGGTCAACGCCGCCGGCGCCTGGGCCGACGTGGTGGCGCGGCAGGCGGGCGCGCGGCCCATCGGCCTGGAGCCGCGCCGCCGCACCGCCTTCACCTTCAGCGCGCCGGCGGACATGCAGGCCGCCCATTGGCCCGCGGTGGTGGCGATCGACGAGTCGTGCTACTTCAAGCCCGATGCCGGGCAGCTGCTGGGCTCGCCCGCCAATGCCGACCCGACGCACCCGCACGACGTGGTGCCCGAGGAGCTGGACGTGGCGACCGGCATCTACCACCTCGAGCAGATGACCACCTTCCAGATCCGCCGGCCGTCGCACACCTGGGCGGGGCTGCGCTCCTTCGTGGCCGACGGCGACATGGTGATCGGCTGGGACGGCGAGGTGCCGGGCTTCTTCTGGCTGGCCGCGCAGGGCGGCTATGGCATCCAGAGCGCGGCGGGCGCGTCGCTGCTGGCCCGCCAGCTGCTGCTGGGCGAGCCGCTCGATGTCTCGCTGGAGCGCGAAGGGTTGGACGTGGCCGGGCTGGCGCCCGCGCGGCTGCGATAGGCCCGTCTTCTTGGCAAAATATGCCGCAAGCGCCTACGGAATAAGCGCCTGATGCTATCGAATTTGTAGCGAACGCCGTCAGGCGAAGGTATTGATCTGCGTGCCCAGCGGGCCGGAGGTCGCCAGCGCCGGCTGCGGCGCGGGCGCCACCGACTGCAGCAGCGTCGCCGCGCCGGCGGCCTGGATGTCCAGGGCTTTTTTCAGCACGGCCACGTTCACGGCGTCGGCAGTCTGCCGGCCAGCCAGGGCGGTGGCGGTGCTGACGATGGATTGGCTGAGCGAGACGTCCATGGCGAAGGTTCCTGATATCGGGGTCGATGCCCCGTTATCGGCAGGCCGGCGCCGAAGTTGAGCCGCCAGCGAGCCACACCGCTCAGTCGAGCGCGCTGGCGCCGAACGCGCCGCAGGCTCCCAGGTCGGAATCCTGCATGCGCGGCAGGTGCGATGCCGCGTCGCGCAGCGCCGTGCGCAGGCCTTCCTCCAGCACCGGGTGGTAGAAGGGCATGCCCAGCATCTGGGCCACGGTCAGTTCCTGCCCGATGGCGAGCGCCAGCAGGTGGGCCAGGTGTTCGCCGTCCGGCGCGCACAGTTCGGCGCCCAGCAGCCGGCCCGTCTCCTTGGCGGCGTACACGTGCAGCCGGCCGTGGTTGCGCTGCGCCACGCGGGCGCGGCCCTGGTCGTCGAAGTTCACCCGGCCGGTGACGAAGCGGCCTTCGCCGTCTTCCACCAACGCCGCATGCCTGCGGCCCACCACGGCGGCATTGGGCTGGGTGAACGAGATCGCCAGCCGCGTGCGGCGCTGGAACGAGCGCGGCTCCTCGGCGAAAGCGTTCAGCCCGGCGATGTGGCCGTCGTCGGCGGCCTCGTGCAGCAGCGGCCGGTCGCCGTCGGCGTCGCCTGCAAGGAACACGCGCAGGTCGCCCACCTGCATGGAGTGGCGGTCCACCGGCGGCAGGCCCTTGTCGTCCAGGTCCAGGCCGAGCGTGTCCAAGCCCAGGTGCTCTACATTGGGCTTGCGGCCCAGGGCGGCCAGCACCTGGTCCACCACCACCCTGGCGCTGCCGTTGGTGACTTCTATGCCACCCGCCACCTCGCGCAACTGCACGTCTCCGCCGATGTTGACGGGGAACTCGTCCTTCATCAGCGTCAGCAGCGTGTCGTTGATGACGGGGTCGCTCAGGCCCGCGACGGTGGGCTGCTTGCTGAAGGCGGCCACTTCCAGGCCCAGGCGGGCCAGGGCCTGCGCCATTTCCGAGCCCACCGCGCCCAGCCCGATGACGGCGATGCGCGGGCCCAGGGTGGGCTGCTCGAACAGCGTGTCGGTGGTCAGGATGCTGTCGCCGAACGCGAGCCAGGGCTCGGGCACCACGGGGCGGGAGCCCGTGGCCACGATGATGTTCTTTGCCTCGTAGGTGGTGCCGTTCACCTCCACGCGGTGGGCATCGAGCAGGCGGGCGCGGCCGGAGACTGCGCGCTCGCCGGCGTCGGTGGCCTTCAGCGTGGCGCCCACGAAATCGTCGCGCAGCGCGCGCACGCGCTCCAGCACGGCGGGCATGTCGACCGTCAGCCGGTCGCCGCCGCGGATGCCGAGCGGCGCCATCTTGTGGCGGGCGTGGAAGGCATTGCCGGCCTCCAGCAGCATCTTGGAAGGCATGCAGCCCACCCGGGCGCAGGTGGTGCCCCAGGGGCCGTTGTTGACGATGAGATAGCGCTCGGTGCGCTTGCGCACCTCGCGCAGCGCGGCGAGGCCTGCCGAACCAGCGCCGATGATGATGACGTCGAGAGGGAGGCTCATGCGCGCAGTCCTGACGGGAAGAATGAGGGGTGAATGAGTGTCGCCGCCACGGGGGCGCCAGTCTGTAGGCGGTCAGCCCTGTAGCGGGGCAGGGCCGGGCAGGGCAGGCGTGCGGGGCGGGGGCCGCTCAGTCGCGCACCGCATGCCAGCCGATGCGGCCCTGGGCCGCGTCGTTGGCCCGCTGGCTGAAGGCATCGGCGGCGCTTTCAGCCAGCCGCAGCCGCAGCACCACCTGCGCGCCGTGCGTGACCTGCAGCAGCTCGGCCCGCGCCGCCTCGATCTCGCGGCGCAGCACGCCCTCCAGCGCGTAGGGCACCTCGCATTCGAGCGTGCGCATGCGCTGCAGCACCACCTTGTCGGCCGTGAGCAGGGCCTGGGCGATGGTGTCGGTATAGGCCCGCACCAGCCCGCCCGCGCCGAGCTTGACGCCGCCGAAGTAGCGCACCACGGTGGCCAGCACGCCTTCGAGATCCTGGTGGCGCAGCACATCGAGCATGGGCCGGCCGGCGGTGCCCCCGGGCTCGCCGTCGTCCACCGCCGCCGACTGCCCGCCCGCCAGCAGCGCCCAGCAGATGTGGGCCGCGCCGGGGTGCTGCTTCCAGAGGGCATCGACGGCGGCCTGGGCCGAGGCCCGGTCCGCCATGGGCTGCACGCAGCCGATGAACCGGCTCTTCTTGATGACGATCTCGCTGTGGGCTGGGGCGCTCAGGGTCTGGGGCATGGGGCGAGGAGTGTAGGCGCGTGGCCGCCGGCCGGTGGCCGCGCGGGTCGCTTGATGCATGTCAACCCGCCCGCACGGCGCCTGCCTACGATGCAGCACGAGGGCCCGAATGCTTCGGCCCGCTTCAACTGAAAGGTGATGACGACATGGCAAGAATCTGGAAACCCCTGGCGCTGCTGGCGGTGTGCGCGGTGGCGGCTCCCGCCTGGGCGGCCGACTGCGCGGTGGACATCGAAGGCAACGACGCCATGCAGTTCAACAAGGCCAGCATCGCCTTGCCGGCGAGCTGCAAGCAGTTCACCGTCAGGCTCAAGCATGCGGGCAAGCTGCCCAAGACGGCGATGGGCCACAACTGGGTGCTGACCCGGGCCGCCGACCTGCAGGGCGCGGCCGCCGACGGCATGGCCGCCGGCGCTGCGAAGAACTACGTGAAGGAGGGCGATGCCCGCGTGATCGCGCACACCAAGGTCATCGGCGGCGGCGAGAGCGATGCGGTCACCTTCGCCACCACGGCGCTCAAGGCGGGTGAGGCGTACAGCTACTTCTGCTCGTTCCCGGGCCACTCGGCCATCATGAAGGGCACGCTCACGCTGGTGAAGTGAGCGGCGGGGTGCAGCTCGCAAGGCAGCGACCGCCCGCCCAGCCTGAGGGTCCGTCGCCCATGGCGGCGGGCAGGCGGCCTACACATCGTTGCGGCCGGCAGCCCTACGCTGGGGCGCATCGCGGCGCCTGGCCGCCATAGAAAGCCCGCCATGCTCTCACTGCATCTGCCGATCACGCTCACGCGCTTTTTCTCCGCCCCGTCGTTCGTAGGCGCGGAGGCTGCGGCACCGGCCACGCCGGTGGCCGCCGTGGCCGTGCCGGATTTGGTGTCGGCCTACGAAGACCCGCCGGACGACCTGGACCAGAGGGTGCGCGCCATGGGGGAGTGGTGAGTTCTAGGCCAGACGCAGGGGTGAGCCCGGCAGGGCCAGCGAGGCGGGTTCCGGCTGCAGCTTGAAGAGCGACACGGCCTCCACCAGCTCCCGCGCCTGCTGCTGCAGGCTCTGCGCCGCGGCGGCGCTTTCTTCCACCAGCGCCGCATTCTGCTGGGTGGCCTGATCCATCTGCGTGACGGCCATGCCCACCTGGGCGACGCCGTTGCTCTGCTCGGTGCTGGCCGCGCTGATCTCGCCCACGATGTCGGTCACCCGCTTGATCGATGTCACCACTTCGTCCATGGTCGCGCCGGCACGGTCCACCAGCGCTGTGCCTTCTTCCACCCGCGTCACGCTCTCGCTGATGAGGCTCTTGATCTCGCGGGCAGCCTGGGCGCTGCGTTGGGCCAGGTTGCGCACCTCGCTGGCCACCACCGCGAAGCCGCGGCCCTGGTCGCCCGCACGGGCGGCTTCCACAGCCGCGTTGAGCGCGAGGATGTTGGTCTGGAAGGCGATGGAGTCGATCACGCCGATGATGTCGGAGATGCGGCGCGAGCTGTCGTTGATGGTGCGCATGGTGGCCACGACCTGGCTCACCACCTCGCCGCCCTGCACGGCGACGGTGGAGGCGCCCTGCGCCAGCTGGTTGGCCTGGCGGGCGTTCTCGGCGTTGTGGCGCACGGTGGCGCTCAGCTCTTCCATGGTGGCCGCGGTTTCCTGCAGTGCGCTCGCCTGCTGTTCGGTGCGGTTGCTCAGGTCGCTGCTGCCCAGAGCGATCTGGTGCGAGCCGGTGGCGATGGAGTCGGACGAGCTGCGCACCTTGGCCACGATGGTGGCCAGGCTGCGCTGCATGACCGCCAGCGAGGCGAGCACGCTGTCGGGCGTGACGCGGCCCGCCTGGTCCAGCGGGCTCAGGTCGCCCGCCGCCACGCGGTGCGCGGCCAGGCCCAGTTCCGCCGGCTCGGCGCCCAGGGCGCGGGAGAGGCGGCGGGCGATGACCACGCCAGCCGCGATGGCCAGCGCGAGCGCGATCAGGCAGGCGACGATCATCACGTAGCGCTGGTGGTCGAAGCGGTTGTCCGCGTCGCGCTGCAGGCCCTCGGCGCGCTGCCCGGCGTCGATCACGAACTCGCCCACCTTGGAGGCCAGCTGGGCCAGCAGCGGGCGGCATTCCTGGTTGATCTTGGTGATGGCGGCGTCCCGCTGCCCCTCGGTCGCCAGCCGCACGATGTCGCGGGCCACCGGGCCGTAGACGCCCTCGATGCGCACCATGTCGGCCAGCAGGCGCTGCGTGGCCGCGGGCACGGCGGTGTCGGCGGCGACCAGCCGCTGCAGCTCGGCCATGCGGGTCTGCACGTCGGCATCGGCCTTCAGGACCAGATCGCGCTCCTTGTTGGATTCCTCGGGCGACGTCGCCAGCACTTCGTTGCGCACGGCGACCGCCCGGCGGTTCACGGCATCGCGCATCTCTTCGGCCAGGTTGGTCTGCCGGTCGATGCCGTGCACGTAGTTGTTGAAGGTCTGGTCGGCCTCGTCGAGCGAGCGCAGCGACAGTCCGGAGACGGCGAGAACGACCACAACCAGCGCGCCGAAGGCGAGTCCGAGTTGGGCTTTGACTTTCATGGCGGTAGTGCGCATGGGGGGCTTTCTGGTGGCGGTGAAACGCCGATGTTTAACAAGAAGATGCGTTTGTCTCAATACGTAAGCGCACTATCTTTGGATCGGCCGCCTTAAGCAAGAATTAACTACCAATCGCGCCATGGGGGTAAATGCTATCGACGGCACCGGTGGATAGACGGTTTCGGAAGTGGCTGGACGGCGGAAAACACCCCGCGGCGGCACGGAACTGCCGAACCGCCTAAAATCCACGGCCTTCCCCCCACGCACCTCTTGATGAACGCCCCTGTCGACGTTTCCTTTTTCGCGCGCGCCGCCAAGCCGCTGACCAGCTATCGCCCGTATTGGGCGAAGCGGTTCGGCCGGGCGCCGTTCCTGCCCATGAGCCGCGAGGAGATGCAGCAACTGGGCTGGGACAGCTGCGACGTGGTCCTGGTGACGGGCGACGCCTACGTGGACCACCCCAGCTTCGGCATGGCGGTGATCGGCCGCGTGCTGGAGGCGCAGGGCTTTCGCGTGGGCATCATCGCCCAGCCAGACTGGCAGAGCGCCGAGCCCTTCAAGGCGCTGGGCCGGCCCAACCTGTTCTGGGGCGTGACGGCGGGCAACATGGATTCGATGATCAACCGGTACACCGCCGACCGGAAGATCCGCAGCGACGACGCCTACACGCCCGGCGACGTGGGCGGCAAGCGCCCCGACCGCGCCGCCATCGTCTACAGCCAGCGCTGCCGCGAGGCGTTCAAGGACGTGCCCATCATCCTGGGCGGCATCGAAGGCAGCCTGCGCCGCATCGCCCACTACGACTACTGGAGCGACAAGGTGCGCCGCTCCATCGTGGTCGACGCCAAGTGCGACCTGCTGCTCTACGGCAATGCCGAGCGCGCCCTGGTCGAGGTCGCCCACCGCCTGGCCGCGCGCGAGCCGGTCGAGCAGATCACCGACGTGCGCGGCACGGCCTACGTGCGGCGGCCGGGCGACGAGTCGGGCCAGGGCTGGTTCGAGATCGATTCCAGCACGGTGGACGAGCCCGGCCGGGTGGAGGCGCACGTCAACCCCTACATGACGACCAGCGAGCAGGCCGCCGCGCAGGGCGCCACCTGCAGCAAGGAAGATGCTCCTGATTCGATAGCGCAAGGCGCAGACGGCGCGGGCGCTGGGGGCCAGAATGGCGCCAATCCGGCCATCCAGCCCATCCAGTTCGTGGCCAACCCGGCGCTGCGCACGCGGCTGAAAGTGCCGCCGCGCGACCGGAGCGTGATCCGCCTGCCGAGCTACGAGCAGGTGCGCAGCGACCCGGTGCTCTATGCCCACGCCAACCGCGTGCTGCACCTGGAAACCAACCCCGGCAATGCCCGGGCCCTGGTGCAGGCGCACGGCGAGGGCGCCACGGCCCGCGACGTGTGGATCAACCCGCCGCCCGTCCCGCTCACCACGGCCGAAATGGACCATGTGTTCGACCTGCACTACGCCCGGGCGCCGCACCCGAGCTACGCCGACGAGAACGGCAGCCACGACCACGCCACCAAGATCCCGGCGTGGGAGATGATCCGCTTCTCGGTGAACATCATGCGCGGCTGCTTCGGCGGCTGCACCTTCTGCTCGATCACCGAGCACGAGGGCCGCATCATCCAGAGCCGCTCGGAAGACTCCATCATCCAGGAGATCGAGGACATCCGCGACAAGGTGGCAGGCTTCACCGGCACCATCTCCGACCTGGGCGGGCCCACGGCCAACATGTACCGCCTGGGCTGCAAGAGCCCGGAGATCGAGGCCGCCTGCCGCAAGCCCAGCTGCGTCTACCCCGGCATCTGCTCGAACCTGGGCACCAACCACGACCCGCTGATCCAGATCTACCGCCGTGGCCGCGCGCTCAAGGGAATCAAGAAGATCCTGATCGGCTCCGGCCTGCGCTACGACCTGGCCGTCAAGAGCCCGGAGTACGTCAAGGAACTGGTGCAGCACCACGTGGGCGGCTACCTCAAGATCGCCCCGGAGCACACCGAGCAGGGCCCGCTCACCAAGATGATGAAGCCGGGCATCGGCAGCTATGACAAGTTCAAGCAGATGTTCGAGCAGTTCAGCGAAGAGGCGGGCAAGAAGCAGTTCCTGATCCCTTACTTCATCGCCGCGCACCCGGGCACCAGCGACGAGGACATGATGAACCTCGCCATCTGGCTGAAGAAGAACGGTTTCCGCGCCGACCAGGTGCAGACCTTCTACCCCAGCCCCATGGCGACGGCGACGGCCATGTACCACTCGGGCAAGAACCCGCTGCGCAAGATCGGCCGCGACAGCGAGGGCGTGGACATCGTGCGCGGCGAAAAGCGCCGCCGCCTGCACAAGGCCTTCCTGCGCTACCACGACCCGAACAACTGGCCGCTGCTGCGCGATGCGCTGAAAGCCATGGGCCGGGCCGACCTGATCGGCAACGGCAAGCACCATCTGATCCCGACCTTCCAGCCGATGACCGATGGCAGCTACCAGAGCGCCCGGCGCAGCAACAGCACGGCCGCCCCGTCGGCCCGCAAGCCGGTGCAGCAGCCGGTGCAGGGCCGCCTGCTGACGCAGCACACCGGCCTGCCGCCCCGTGCCGGCCTGGTGGCGGGCAAGCCGGCCAGGCCGGTCGCGGGTGGCGCCAAGCCCTTCGACGGCGCGGGCAAACCCGTCCCGGCCAAGGGACTGGGCGGCAAACCCCAGCGCAAGGGCCGTTGACGGCCGTGCGCCCGGGCTTCACCCGCCGCTGAGCCGGGCCGGGCCGTGCGTGGCGGGCTCCGCGGTCAATCGGTGCTCAAGGCACCGGCGTCGAGATCAGTTCTTCGATGATGAGCCGGCGGTAGTAGAACGCGGCCTCGCAGCCCAGGGGTTCCAGCAGGTCGGTCAGCGACTCTGGCGAGTCTTCGTCGTGGGCCTCGAAGAAGAGCGCGTGGCTGCCGTTGCTGGCCATGTCCGCAATGCGCCGCACGATCACGCCCTCGGCGCCTACGGAGGGCAGGGGGTCGTCGGCATTGCCCAGGGTGCGCACCACGTGTTGCAGGATGGCATCCGGCGGGGCATGGGCCACGTCGGTGCGGCCCTGCTCCTGCATGGCGTCCGCCGCGGCGCGGGCCCGGCCCTCGTCCGGGAACAGGGCGAAGACGTATCCGGTCGGGTAGAACGTGCCGACCGCAGAGGTCATTTCCGGCGTGAGGGCGAAGGGCTTCATGGCGTTCCTCGGGGTGGGGTGATGGCGATGCATTGAACGACAGAGCCGGCCCACCGGGTGTCGGACGTGGCCGGCCCACGGTGCCGGAATTTCAAGCCAAAAGTGCCCCGCGCGCTTGATTGCATTAGGGAGTTAGCTATCAAAGAAATAGCAAATTCGTCGATGTCGAACGCGGCGTGCAGCCGACCCGCTCACTCCGGCGCCAGCGTGTGCAGCGGGATGTCCTGCAGCGCCGCCAGCGCGTCCAGCCCGGCGCGGGTCTGCCCGCGCAGGAATGCCGCCACGGCTTCGTGGGTCTGAGGCGTCCGTGGGTCGGCGGCCGGCTCCAGGCCGGCGGCGGTGAAGAGCCGGGCGGCGAAGTGGGGCTCCAGCGCCGCCACCGCCACCCGGCCGTCGGCGCAGGGGTAGACGCGGTACCCGGCGTGCGCGCCGCCCACGTCGCCGGAGGCCGTGGTCAGGCCCCAGCCGCGGGGCAGTGCCAGCCAGTGCGCGGCGTCTTCCAGCGCGACGTCGATGCACACGCCGTGCCCCGAAGCGGCTCGCGCCAGCAGGGCCTGCAGCACCGCCTCCGATGCCGCCAGCGCACCCGCCATGTCGGCCTGCAACGAGGCCGGCAGCGCGCAGCCCGTGCCCGCCAGCAGCCCGGCCTCGGCCTGGTAGGTGAGGTCGTGGCCCGGCTCATCGGCGCGCTCGCCGGCCGCGCCCACGATGCGCACCATGCCAAGGCGCGGCCAGCGCTGCTGCAGCGCGCTCCATTCCAGCCCCAGCTTGCGCAGGGCGGAAGGGCGAAACGAGGTCAGCAGCACGTCGGCCGCAGCCAGCTCGGCCTGCAGCGCGGCCTGCCCCTGGGCCGTTTTCAGGTCGGCCTGCACGATGCGCACGCCCGCATGCAGCGCGGCGTAGGCCGCGGGGCTGTAGCGCGCCATGGGGTCGCCGCTGGCGTGGCCCGGCGGGCTCGGGGGCTCCAGCTTGACGCAGTCGGCCCCCAGGCGCTGGCAGCGCAGCAGCGCGGCCGGGCCGGGCAGGTTCAGCGCCAGGCTGAGGATGCGGGTGCCCCGCAGCGTCTGCGAGGCCTGGAACGACGAGGAAGGGGTGTCGAGTAGGGACATCCGCGGTTTATATCCACGGATGGCCTTCGCGGCCAGTCGCGCAGGCGGCCGGCCCGCCGGTCGGCCGGCTGGCGCAGCCCGTCAGCGCGCCAGCGCGTGGCCCACCAGCGAAAAGAGGCCCATCGCCAGGCAGGCGGCCATCAGCGCCAGGCAGACCAGCACGGCCCACTTGAGCGTGAAGCGCTGGTGGTCGCCGAAGTCCACACCCGCCAGGCTGACCAGCAGGTAGGTGGAGGGCACCAGCGGGCTCAGCAGGTGCACCGGCTGGCCGATGAGCGAGGCGCGCGCCATCTCCACGGCGCTGATGCCGTAGCCCTGCGCGGCCTCGTTCAGGATGGGCAGCACGCCGAAGTAGAACGCGTCGTTCGACATGAAGAAGGTCAGCGGCATGCTGAGCAGGGCCGTGAGCGTCGGCAGATACGGCCCCAGGCTGGGCGGTATGGCCGCCAGCAGCCCGCGCGACATGGCCTCGACCATGCCCGTGCCGGACAGGATGCCGGTGAAGATGCCGGCCGCGAAGATCAGCGCCACCACGGCCAGGGCGTTGCCCGAGTATTCGGAGATGAGGTGCCGCTGGTGCGCCAGGTTCGGGTAGTTGATGACCATCGCGATGGCGAAGCCGATCATGAACAGCACCGGCAGCGGCAGCAGACCCATCACCAGGGTGACCATCAACGCGGTGGTGAGCGCGAAGTTCACCCACAGCAGCCTGGGGCGGCGCAGGTCGGCGGTTTCGGGGCCGGCCATGGTGGGCAGGTGCTCGCCGGTGCTTTCGTCGTCGCCCTGCGCGCCCTGCGCGCCCTGCGCGCCCGGCAGCGTCGCCTGCGCATTGCCGGGCAATGCCACGCGGCCCAGCCGGCGGCGCTCGCGCAGCCCCAGCCAGAAGGCGATGGCCATCAGGCTCAGGATGGCGATGCCCATGGCAGGCACCATCGGCACGAACACGTCGCCCGGGTCCACGTGCAGGGCGCTGGCGGCGCGGGCCGTGGGGCCGCCCCAGGGTGTGAGGTTCATGATGCCGCTGGCCAGCAAGGCCACGCAGGTGAGGTTGAGCGGGTTCATCTTCAGCCGCTTGTAGAGCGGCAGCATCGACGCGATGGTGATCATGTAGGTGGTCGAGCCGTCGCCATCGAGCGAGATCAGCAGCGCCAGCGCGGCCGATCCCATCACGATCTTGAGCGGGTCGCCCTTGACCAGCTTCAGGATGAAGCCGACCACCGGGTCGAACAGGCCCGCGTGGATCATCACGCCGAAATAGAGGATGGCGAACATCAGCATCACGCCGGTCGGCGCGATCTTGCGTATGCCTTCCAGCATCATCGCGCCCATCGTGGGGCCGAAGCCGCCCACCAGGGCGAAGACGATGGGGATGATGATGAGCGCGACCAGCGGCGAGAGGCGCCGGGTCATGATGAGCGTCATGAACGTCAGCACCATGCCGAATCCGAGCAGGGTCAGCAGCATGACGGGGTTCTCCGGGGCAGGGGCATGGGGATGTCTCCGTGATCTCTTGGATGCATTGCGGCGGGTGGTAAGCCCGGTGAGAAGGAATCTGCGCGGCCTGGCAATGCGGCCTGTGCCACGCGACGGGGGTGAACCTTATGAGTCGACCCTGTCGTGCACCTGTCATGGCGTGGGCCATAGGTGGATGTGCTGATGGGGTAAACCCGGGGGTGGCCGGCCATCCCTCCGGGCGATTGCGGCGATACTGCCGGCCTTCGCGCCCGCCTCAAGCCCACCCTCGCGTTCCGTCCGTCCGCCTCCAGCGCCCACCGCCATGCCCTGCCGCCCACTCGCCGTGACCCCGCCCGCCGCCTGCCGGCCGTCCTGCCCCGGGGCCTAACTGCCATGCGCATCCTGGTGGTGGAAGACGACACCGACCTGGCCGAGGCGGTGGTGCGCCGGCTGCGGCGCCAGGGCCATGCGGTGGACTGGCAGTCCAACGGCCGCGAGGCCTGCGAAGTGCTGGGCTATGCGCAGTTCGACCTGCTGCTGCTGGACATCGGCCTGCCCGGCATGGACGGCCTCGCGCTGCTGGCCCACCTGCGCCGGCAGGGCAACAAGACGCCGGTGCTGATGCTCACCGCCCGCTCCGACATCGAAGACCGCGTGAACGCGCTGGACGAGGGCGCCGACGACTACCTCGACAAACCCTTCGACTTCCGCGAGCTGGACGCGCGCTGCCGGGCGCTGCTGCGCCGCCCGCAGGGGCAGGCGGCGGGCCTCTGGACCGTGGGCGGCCTGGCCATCGACAGCGCGGCGCGCCGGGTGAGCCTGGGCGGGCAGGAACTGGACCTGCCGCACCGCGAATTCAGCCTGCTGGAGATCCTGGTCGGCCGGCTCGGGCGGGCGGTCAGCAAGGACGAGATCGCCGGGCGGCTCTTCGACTTCGATGACGACGTGGGCCTGAACGCCATCGAGGTGTATGTGGGCCGACTGCGCCGCAAGCTGGCCGGCAGCCAGCTGCAGATCACCACGGTGCGCAGCGTGGGCTACCGCGCCGACGTGGTGGCGGTGGTGGCGGTGGCGCCCGCCAACCCGGCCGGGGCCCCGCGGGCACCTTCCCCATCCCCCGATGGCCACGCAGGCTGACCCCGCCGGGCCGGTGGCGAGACCGCCGGGGCCGGCCCCGGTGCGCACGCTGCCCGCCGTGCGCCGCACGCTGCTCACCGCCATCGCCACGCTGTTCGCGCTGGCCACGGTGGTGCTCTTCTTCGCGGCGCGCAGCTACGGCCAGAGCGCGGCCGACCGGTCCTACGACCACCTGCTGCGCGCCTCGGCCCTGTCCATGGCCGACAGCGTGGCCTTCGTGCAGGGGCGCTGGCAGGTCGATCTGCCCTACGCCGCGCTCGACCTGCTGGCCATGGCGCCGCAGGACCGGGCCTTCTACCGCATCGCCGGGCCGGACGACGCGCCCATCACCGGCTATGCCGACCTGCCCCGGCCGCCGGCCGCGAACGCCGCCCAGGCCCCGGCGGGTGATGCCGACGGCCTGCAGCCCGTGTTCTTCACCGCCCCCTATCGCGGCGCCGAGGCGCGCTTCGTGGTCGTGCCCCGCGCCATCGCGGGCGGGCCGGGCTCGGGCCGCTTCTGGGTGCAGGTGGGCCAGACGCGGGAGGCGCGCGACGCGCTGGCGGGCGACATCGTCTGGCGCGCCACCGCCGCCATCGCCGCGCTGATGGCCTGCGTCTTCGGCCTGCTGTGGCTGGGGGTGGACCGCGCCCTGCGCCCGCTGGCGCAACTGCAGCGCGAACTGCTGGAGCGGGATGCGGGCGACCTGCGCCCCGTGGCCAGCGCCGTGCCGCGCGAGCTGGCCCAGGTGGTGGGCGCGCTCAACGGCTTTATGGGGCGGCTCGCGCTCAACCTCGACGCGCTGCGCACCTTCATCGCCGAGGCCGCCCACCAGATGCGCACGCCGCTGGCGGCGCTCATCGCCCAGGCGCAGGAAGGGCTGGACGACGACGACCCGCGCGCCCAGCGGCGCAGCCTGCAGGCCGTGGAGCGCAACGCGCTGCGCCTGCGCCGGCTGCTCAACCAGCTGCTGAGCGACGCCAGCGTGACGCACCAGGGCCAGTTGCGACGCTTCGCCCCGGTCGATCTGCTGGCAGTGGCCCGCGAGGCGTTGCGCGACGTGGTGCCGCGTGCCGAGCCGCAGCCGCTGGTGCGGCTGTGGCAGGCCACCGATTTGCTATCGAAAGAGGAGCTGGTGGCGCAGTATCCATCGGCGCTGGAGGCCAAAAGTGCGCAGAATGCGGGCCCTCCGGCGTGGGTGCGCGGCGATGCGCTGATGCTGCGCGAGGCGATCAAGAACCTGGTGGACAACGCGCTCAAGTACGGCGTGCCGCCGGGGCAGGGCGAGGCCGCGCCGGCGGCTCGGCTCGTGGTGGACGTCACCCTGCGGGCGGGCAAGGGCAGCTGGCGCCTGGAAGTGGCCGACCGCGGCCCCGGCGTGCCCGAGGACCAGCAGGCGCAGGTGTTCGAGCGCTTCGTGCGCGGCCCGGGCGCGGCGCCCGGGGGCGCGGGCCTGGGGCTGGCCATCGTGCAGCGCGTGGTGGCCGGCCACGGCGGCCGCATCAACGCCGGGGGGCGCATCGGCGGCGGCTGGTGCATCGCGTTCACCCTGCCGGCCGTGCCGGCCCTGCCCGAAGCCAGCGCGCCCGGGCTGCCGATGGAGCCATCCCGATGACCCCGCTGCACCCCCGCCGCCAGCTCCTGCGCGGCCTGGGCGCCCTGGCGCTGGCCCCCTCCGGGATGGCCGTCGCGCCCGCCCGGGCCGCGCTGCCCGCGGCCGCCGAGGAGGCCATGCACGGCACGACGGTCACGCGGGGCGACGGTGCCATCGTCACCTTCTTTCCGCCGGCGTCGGGCCGGCAGCGGGCCTTGCTCGGCATCGACTGCGCCACCGAAACCGCGCTCTTCGCCCCGGCGATCCGCGACTTCCAGCGCCGCGTGCCGGGCCTGGCCGTGCGCTGCGCCGACCGCCAGAGCCTGGACATCCACGCCCAGGCGCTGGCCCGGGCCGAAGGCCGGCTGCGCGGTGCGGCGCCGCCGCTGGCGGCCGCCGAGGGCGCGCCCGACCTGCTCATCAGCAGCAGCCTGGACCTGCAGACCCAGCTGGCCAACGACGGCCATGTGCTGGCGCACCCCTCCGCGCTGGCGCGCGGCCTGCCCGCCGGCGCCCACTGGCGGCACGACGTGTTCAGCCTGGGCGCCGACGCCGTGGTGATGGTTTACCACCCGCGCCTGCTGTCGCCCGGCCAGGTGCCGCGCACCCGGGGCCAGCTGCTGGCGCTGCTGCGCGACCCGGGGCAGCCGCTCGCCGGGCGCATCGGCACCTACGACGCCACCCGCAGCGGCCTGGGCTACCTGCTGGCGACGCAGGACGCCCGCCACGACAGCACCGCCGGCGTGCTGCTGGCCGCGATGGGCGCGAGCCGGGTGCGGCTGGGCGACCACATCGAGCCGATGCTGGACGCGCTGGAGCGCGGCGAGCTGGCGCTGGTCTACAACGTGCCGGCGTCTTACGCGCAGGCGCGCATCGCGGCGGGCTCGCCCCTGCGGCTCGCGGTGCCGCAGGACTACACCCTGCTCACCACCCGCTCGGCCGTCATCCCCGCCACGGCGCCGAACCCGCAGCTCGCCCGGCCGTTCCTCGACTACCTGATCTCTCCCGAGGGGCAGGCGGTGCTGGCGCGCGACACCCGGCTCATCCCCATCCGCGAGGCAGTGGCCGCCGGCACGGCCGGGCGCACGTCCGGCATCGACCCGCAGCTGCTGGGCGCGGGGCCCAGTTCATGGCGGCTGCTGGCGCCGGGCCTGGGTTTGCTGGTCTACCTGGACCCGCTCAAGCGCCAGCGCTTCCTGCGGGCCTGGGCGACCAGCATGGGCACTGGCTGAAGGGCGCGGGCCGCGGGGGATCGATGAGATAATCGAAGGTTTTCGCTCCCTTCCCTTTCACATTCCAAGACGCCGCCCGGCATGCGCTTTCGACAGCGCGGCAGGCCGCGCAGAAAGACCCGGATGAAAGTCTCCGAAATCCGCGCCAAGTTCCTCGACTTCTTCGCCGAGCGCGGCCACACGGTGGTGGCTTCTTCGTCGCTCGTGCCGGGCAACGACCCCACGCTGATGTTCACCAATTCGGGCATGGTCCAGTTCAAGGACGTGTTCCTCGGCACCGACAAGCGCCCCTACAACCGCGCCACGTCGGTGCAGGCCTGCCTGCGCGCCGGCGGCAAGCACAACGACCTCGAGAACGTGGGCTACACCGCCCGCCACCACACCTTCTTCGAGATGCTGGGCAACTGGAGCTTCGGCGACTACTTCAAGCGCGAAGCGCTGAAGTGGGCCTGGGAGCTGCTGACCAAGGTCTACGGCCTGCCGCCCGAGCGCCTGCTGGCCACCGTCTACCAGGAAGACGACGAGGCCTACGACATCTGGACGAAGGAAATCGGCCTGCCGCCCGAGCGCGTGATCCGCATCGGCGACAACAAGGGCGGGCGCTACAAGTCCGACAACTTCTGGATGATGGCCGACACCGGCCCCTGCGGCCCCTGCTCCGAGATCTTCTACGACCACGGCCCGCACATCCCCGGTGGCCCTCCGGGCAGCCCCGACGAGGACGGCGACCGCTTCATCGAGATCTGGAACAACGTGTTCATGCAGTTCGACATGAAGGAAGACGGCAGCGTCACGCCGCTGCCCGCGCCCTGCGTGGACACCGGCATGGGCCTGGAGCGCCTGGCCGCCATCCTGCAGCACGTGCACAGCAACTACGAGATCGACATCTTCGCCGCGCTCATCCAGGCCGCCGCGCGCGAGACGCACACCACCGACCTGGCGAATCCGTCGCTCAAGGTCATCGCCGACCACATCCGGGCCACCTCGTTCCTCATCAGCGACGGCGTCATCCCCAGCAACGAAGGCCGCGGCTACGTGCAGCGCCGCATCGTGCGCCGCGCCATCCGCCACGGCTACAAGCTGGGCCAGAAGACGCCGTTCTTCCACAAGCTGGTGAAGGACCTGGCCGAGCAGATGGGCGAGGCCTACCCCAAGCTGCGCGAGCAGCAGCAGCGCATCACCGAGGTGCTGAAGGCCGAGGAAGAGCGCTTCTTCGAGACGCTGGCCAACGGCATGGACATCCTGGACGCGGCGCTCGCCGGTGGCGCCAAGGTCCTGCCGGGCGACGTGGCCTTCAAGCTGCACGACACCTACGGCTTCCCGCTCGACCTGTCGGCCGACGTGTGCCGCGAGCGCGGTGTGACCGTGGACGAAGAGGGCTTCAAGACCGCCATGGAGCGCCAGAAGGCCCAGGCCCGCGCCGCCGGCAAGTTCAAGATGGATCGCGCGCTGGAATACGTGGGCGACGTCAACCGCTTCACGGGCTATGAACAGCTGAAGGAAGCGGCCAAGGTCGTGGCGCTCTACGTCAACGGCACCAGCGTGACGTCGCTCAAGGCTGGCGACGACGCGGTGGTGGTGCTGGACACCACGCCCTTCTACGCCGAAAGCGGCGGCCAGGTGGGCGACGTGGGCGTCATCAGCGGCACCGCCGGGTCGGCGGCGCACTTCGCGGTGGGCGACACGGTCAAGATCCGTGCCGACGTGTTCGGCCACCATGGCACGCTCGAATCGGGCACCCTGAGCGTGGGCGACGCAGTGCAGGCCGAGGTCAACACGCAGCTGCGGGCCTCCACCGTGCGCAACCACTCCGCCACCCACCTGATGCACAAGGCGCTGCGCGAGGTGCTGGGCGAGCACGTGCAGCAAAGGGGCAGCCTGGTGACGCCCGAGCGCACCCGCTTCGACTTCGCGCACGGCGCGTCGGTCACCGAGGCGCAGATCCGCGACATCGAGCGCCGCGTGAACGCCGAGATCCTCGCCAACACGCCCACCGGCGCGAACGTGATGGACATCGAGTCGGCCCAGAAGTCGGGCGCGATGATGCTGTTCGGCGAGAAGTACGGCGAGACCGTGCGCGTGCTCGACATCGGCAGCAGCCGCGAACTCTGCGGCGGCACCCACGTGCAGCGCACCGGCGACATCGGTCTCTTCAAGGTGGTGGCGGAAGGCGGCGTGGCTGCCGGCGTGCGCCGCATCGAGGCGGTGACGGGCGAGAACGCGCTGGCCTACCTGCAGAACCTCGAATCCACGGTCAACAAGGCCGCCGGCGCCCTGAAGGCCCCCGCGACGGAGCTGACGGGCCGCATCGGCCAGACGCTGGAGCAGGTGCGCGCGCTGGAAAAGGAGATCGCCGCGCTCAAGGGCAAGCTGGCCTCCAGCCAGGGCGATGAGCTGATGCTGCAGGCCACCGAGATCAACGGCGTGAAGGTGCTCGCCGCCCGCCTGGAAGGCGCCGACGCCAGGACGCTGCGCGACACCATGGACAAGCTCAAGGACAAGCTCAAGAGCGCCGCCATCGTGCTGGCCGCCGTCGACGGCGACAAGGTGCAGCTGGCCGCCGGCGTCACCGCCGATGCGATGGGCCGGGTCAAGGCCGGCGAGCTGGTCAACTTCGTGGCCAGCCAGGTCGGCGGCAAGGGCGGCGGCAAGGCCGACATGGCCATGGCCGGCGGCACAGACGCGGCCGCGCTGCCCGGGGCGCTGGCCTCGGTGCAGGGCTGGCTGGCCGAGCGACTCTGATCCTTCGCGGCCCCGGCCGCAATGACGAAGGCCCGCGCATGCGGGCCTTCGTCATTGCAGCGGCGAAACAGGCGTGCCGCCGTCAGAACAGCTCGACGTCGTCGTGCGCCACCTTGGTGTGCAGGTGGCCTTGTTCGATCAGCTCGTCGTAGAACAGCACCTGGTCGCGCCCATGCCCCTTGGCGTGGTAGAGCGCCTGATCGGCCTGGCCCAGGATCTCCACCGGCGCGCCCCGCGCCGTGCTGGCGAACCCCACGCTCACCGTCACCTGGCCCACCTGCGGGAAGTGGTATTCCTTCACCGCCAGCCGGAAGCGGTTGAAGATCTTGCGCGCGGTGGTCAGCGTGGTGGACCGCAGCAGCACCACGAATTCCTCGCCGCCGAAGCGGAAGATGCGGTCCTGCGCACGGAACGAGCTGCGCAAGATGTTGGCGATGAGGATCAGCACTTCATCGCCGTAGAGGTGGCCGAAGCGGTCGTTGACCTGCTTGAAGTGGTCGATGTCCACCACCGCAAGCCACTGCTGCAGCGGCTCGGCCGGGGCGGCGGCATCGCCCTCGGCCGCCAGCTCGGTTCCGGCGGCGGGCGCCGCCACCTGCCGCGTGAACTGCTCGTCGAAGGTCTTGCGGTTGAGCAGCCCGGTCAGCGCGTCGCGCTCGCTGTAGTCCAGCAGGCTCTGGTAGTTCTGGTAGACGTGGAAGACGCTCTTGATCACGTCCAGCTTGTGGGCCGAGAACGGCCGGGACTGGGTGATCTCCAGGCAGGTGTGGACCTCCTCGTGCATCCACACCGGGAGCCACAGCGTGTAGATGCCCTTTTGCGGCGAATGCAGCGCGGTGGCGGCCCGGTCGGCGATGCATTGCTGCAGCGCCGGAAATTCCGTCAGCGGCTGGCGCCTCGGGTCGGTCTGCGCCACGTGCGACTGGGGCGACACCAGCTGCCCCTGTTCCACCCACGTGCGGGGCCGCACGTGCAGTGCGCCATCGGCCTGGAACACCTCCAGCGCCCGCACTTCCTTCACCGTGGGCAGCTTCTGCAGGGTGGAGAGCACCGACACCTCGAGCCGAAGGTGATCGCGATGGCCCGTCATCTCGACCAGGTTTTCCAGAATGGGCTTCATGAGGCGGAGATGTGCGGGTGAGGGAGTGAAGGAGAAAGTGCGCGGCTCAACGGGGGCGGGTGAACACCACGTCCCACACGCCGTGCCCGAGCCGCAGGCCGCGGTTCTCGAACTTGGTCAGCGGGCGGTAGTCCGGCTGCGGCGCGAAGCCCTCCGCCGTGTTCGCCAGCAGGGGCTCGGCCGACAGCACCTGCAGCATCTGCTCGGCATAGGGCTGCCAGTCGGTCGCGCAGTGCAGGTAGCCGCCCGGCTTGAGCCGCGCGGCCAGCTTGGCCACCAGCGGCGGCTGGATCAGGCGGCGCTTGTTGTGCTTCTTCTTGTGCCAGGGGTCGGGGAAGAAGATGTGGATGCCGTCCAGCGACGCCGGCGCCAGCATGTGGTCGATCACCTCGACCGCGTCGTGCTGCAGGATGCGGATGTTCTCGATGCCGTGCTCGCCGATGCGCTTGAGCAGCGCGCCCACGCCGGGCTCGTGCACCTCGCAGCAGAGGAAGTTGTCCTGCGGCCTCACCCGGGCGATGTGGGCCGTGGCCTCGCCCATGCCGAAGCCGATCTCCAGAATCAGCGGGGCCTCGCGCCCGAAGGCCTGGGCGGCGTCGAGCGGCGCGGCGCGGTAGCCGAGCAGGAAGCGGGGCCCGAGGTCCTCGAACGCCTTGGCCTGGCCGGTGGTGGTGCGGCCGGCGCGGCGCACGAAGCTCTTGATGGTCTTGGGATGGGCCACGCCGGCGGGCGCGGCGCCCGGCGCTGCCGAAGCCCCGGCCGATGCATCGGCGGACAGGGCGGCCTGCGCGGCAGGATCGGGCAGGGTGCCGGGCTGGGCGGCGTCGGAAAGGGGATGGGGAGTTTCTGTCACGGTGAACGATTGTAGATTCGCCGCCACGCTGTGACCCACTCCGCGAGCGCATCTCCGATGCAGGAACTGGCGTCGGCGCCACAGTCGCCCACCCGCGCGGCCGGCAGGCCCAGCGCCCGCGCCGCCGCATCCAGCGCCCGCAGCGGCCGGGTGGTGTCGATGGCCGGGGCGCCGTGCTGCTTGGAAAGCTTCTCGCCGTCGGCGGCCCGCACCAGCGGCGCATGCAGGTAGACCGGGGCGGGCAGGCCCAGGGCGGCCTGCAGCAGCCGCTGGCGCGGCGTGTTGTCGGCCAGGTCTTCGCCGCGCACGATGTGGGTCACGCCCTGGTCGGCGTCGTCCACCACCACGGCCAGCTGGTAGGCCCAGAGGCCGTCTGCGCGGCGCAGCACGAAGTCGCCCACCTGGCGGGCGACGTCCTGCGATTGCGCGCCCAGCCGCCGGTCGTGCCAGCGCACGCCGTCGTTTGCTATAATATTGGTAGCATCAGGCCCGGATGCGGCAAGCGCGGGCGGCTGATTTTGCTGAAAACGGGTGGCCGCGAAGCGCCAGGAGCGCGCCGCCCGCCCGCCCAACCCGTGGCGGCAGATGCCGGGGTAGGGCAGTTCGCTGTGGCGGTGGCGGGCATGGCCGGCGGCTTCCAGCGCGGCTTCGATGTCGCGGCGCGAGCAGGCGCAGGGGTAGGCAAGCTGCCGTGCCAGCAGGCGGTCCAGCGCGGCCTGGTAGAGCGCGCCGCGTGCCGACTGCCAGACCGGCGCCGCGTCGGGCACCAGGCCGCAGGCGGCCAGCTGCGCGAGGATGGTCTCGCCCGCGCCGGGCACGCAGCGCGGGGTGTCGACGTCTTCGATCCGCACCAGCCAGCGGCCGCCCGGCGCCGCGCGGGCGTCCAGCCAGCTGGCCAGGGCCGCCACCAGCGAACCCGCATGCAGCGGGCCGGTGGGCGAGGGGGCGAACCGGCCGACGTAGGGGCGGGCGGGCGCGGGCCCCGGGTGCGAAGGCGATGGTGGCGGCAAGGCGGTGGGTGGGTGCTCAGCCGCCGGTGGCCTGCAGCGCCAGCTCGAGGCCGGAGACGAAGGCGTCTTCCAGCCGGTGGCCGAGGCACCAGTCGCCACAGGCGCCGATGCCGGAGGCCGCGTCCCAGAGATGGGTCTGGCCCAGCGGCTGGGTGGTCTGGGCATAGCGCCAGCGGCGCACCTCGGCAAAGGTGGGTTCCGCGCGGATGCCGGTGATCTCGGCAAAGCCCTTGAGCAGCTTGGCCAGCACCCGGCCGGCATCGTCTTCCAGGTGTTCGGCCGACCACTGCGGGCTGGCCTGCACCGTCCAGCGCTCGACCTGCGAGCGTCCGGGCTTGGACGATTCGCGTGCCAGCCAGGCGATGCGGTGGTGGGTGCTGCGCGCTGCGTTCCACTGCGGCCCGAGCGTGGTCAGGCCCGGGCGTACGGCCTGGGCGAAGGCGAGCATCAGCGTCCAGCACGGGGCGATGGCGACCGGCGCCAGCGCCTGGGTGAGCGGCAGCCCGATGGCCGAATGCTGCAGCAAGGCGCGGGCCGGCACGGCCGGCTGGCTCAGCAGCACCGCGTCGAAGCCGGCATGCACGTGCACGGAGCCGTCGAGCGCTTCGGTGCGCAGCTGCCAGGCGCCCGGCTTGAGCGGGTCGGCCTCGATGCGCATCACCTGGGTACCGGTCAGCAGGCGGCCGTCCTGCAGCAGCGGCCGGGCCCAGGCGTGTACCAGTGATTCCATGGCCGGCGCGGCCACCCAGTGCGCCTCGCCGGGCGGGGGCGACGCGGCGGCGACGCGGCCCGCGGCGTCGAGCACGCGCACGGTGTTGGCGCTCCAGGGGCGGCACAGTCCCGGCACCGTCTCCAGCGCGAGGCGAAAGCGGGCGTCGCGCACGGTGAAGTATTGCGCGCCGGAGTCGAAGCCGCCGAAGGGCGAATCCAGCGCCGTGGTGCGCCCGCCGGCGCGGGACGATTTCTCGAACACCACCACGTCGTGGCCCGCCTGCGCCAGCGTGCGGGCGCAGGCCACGCCGGCCATGCCCGCGCCGATCAAGGCGAAGCGCCGGCGGGACGGTGTGGCGAGGGTTGCGTCTGCGGTGCCGGTGGCGCTGGCAGGCGCGGTGGCCTTCGCGGTGGTCGTAGTGGGTAAGCCGCCGGTTCGAAGGCGGCGCTGGGATCGGGGAACGGCAGAACGCATGGCAAACCCTTTCGTTGGAACAGGACACAGGCGCGCCTGCCACTCTACACGCGCCGGAGCACGCGGGCCGGCTGGTTACGGATGCTGATGGTTTTCCATGAGCGCCCGGCGCGTGGCGGGCTTGCGCAGCTGTTCCAGCCACCACTGCAGCGCCCGGCCGGGTGCCGAATGCCCGGGCCCGCCCCAGGCGTAGTGCAGCTGCACCATGCGCGCCGGCCGGGCGACGGCCCGGGCCACCAGCCGGCCGTCCGCGACATACGGGCGCGCCATGGCCTCGGGCAGGAAGCCGCCGCCCAGGCCGCGCAGCTGGGCGTGGATCTTGGCCTGCATGGAGTCCACCGTCAGCACGTCCTGGCCGCCCAGGATGCCCATGGTCACGCTGCCCTTTTCGGCGGAATCGGCCACCGCCACCAGCCGGTGGGCGCGCATCACGGCGTCGCTGATCGGCTCCTCGGCCTTGGCGAGCGGGTGGTGGGGCGCCACCACGAACTGGAACAGCATGTCGCCCAGCAGTTCCTGCTGCAGCCCGGCCACGGTGCCGGGGTTCACGGCCACGCCCAGCGCCAGGTCGGCGCGGCCCGAGGTGAGCGCCTCCAGCGTGCCCGAGAGGATGCCTTCATGCAGCTTCAGGCGGGTGGGCGGCGACTGCGCGTAGAACGCCTCCACCAGCTCCATCATGGTGCTCGGCGAGATGACCCCGTCCACCGACAGAGTGAGCTGCGGCTCCCAGCCGATGCCCACCCGCCGCACGCGGTGGGCCACGGCGGCCACGTCGCTCAAGAGGCGCGCTCCCTCGCGCAGCAGTTCGGCGCCGGCCTCGGTGGGGCGGGCCTGCCTGGCGCTGCGGTCGAACAGCAGCACGTCGAGCGCCTCCTCGATCTGCCGCACGCGGTAGGTGAGGGCGCTGGGCACCAGCCCCAGGTGGCGGGCCGCCGCCGCGAAGCTGCCCAGCTCGGCGATCACCTGGAGCATGGCCAGGTGGTCGGGTGTGAGGCAGTCGCGGGCTTTTTGCATGGAGGACACGGCCCGATGCTAAGCCAAGGCTGCGGCCGCGCCCGGCCCGGGCGGCGGGCCCACCGCAGCCAGGCCCCGGCAGTCCCTGATTCAACCGCTTTGAATGGTCAGTTCAAGCTGCCCGTCATGCAGGCATTGCGCGCCTGGGCTACGCTGCGCCTCTTGCGGCGGCCGCACCGGGGTGGTGGGGCCGGGCCGGGCGAGCCGGCCGGCCGCAGTCCCTTGTCCATCATTCTCCCCAGCGCTTCAACGAAGGAATCTCTCCATGGCCCAGATCGTCGTCGTCTTCCATTCCGGCTACGGCCACACCCAGCGCGTCGCGCAGCACGTGGCCGAGGGGGCGGGCGCCAGCCTGCTGGCCATCGACGCGGAAGGCGAGCTGCCCGAAGGCGGCTGGGACCAGCTCGCGGCCGCCGACGCGATCATCCTGGGCACGCCCACCTACATGGCAGGACCGAGCTGGCAGTTCAAGAAATTTGCCGACGCCTCGTCCAAGGTGTGGTTCAGCCGGGGTTGGCAGGACAAGCTCTTCGCCGGCTTCACCAACAGCGCCAGCCTGAACGGCGACAAGGTGCTGACGCTGGCCTACCTGCAGACGCTGGCGTCCCAGCACGGCGGGCTGTGGATCAGCCTGGGACAGCTGCCCTCCAACCACAAGGCGGCGACCCGCAACGACGCCAACAACCTCGGCGGCTCGGTGGGCCTGCTGGTGCAGT
Source organism: Acidovorax sp. FG27 (assembly GCF_040365715.1). Lineage (NCBI taxonomy): Bacteria > Pseudomonadati > Pseudomonadota > Betaproteobacteria > Burkholderiales > Comamonadaceae > Acidovorax > Acidovorax sp. FG27. The sequence goes on along the minus strand of NZ_BAABVY010000009.1, from coordinate 154,099 downwards.
CGCCCTCGGACGCGAGCGCCGCCGAAATCCCGCAGGGCGACCTCGACACCGCCCGCCTCTTCGGCCAGCGCGTGGCGGCCATCGCCGCGCGCCTGGCCCGCTGAAGGCGGCGCACCCATGGCGCCCCCTTCGCCTGCCGACAACCGCCTGCGCCTGACCGGGCACGAGAAGGACCTGGGCAGTGGCTTCACCGTGCGCCGGCTGCTGCCCGCGCTGCAGCTGCGCTCGGTGGGCCCCTTCGTGTTCTTCGACCATTTCGGGCCGGTGACGGTGGAGCCCGCCGACCAGTACGACGTGCGGCCCCATCCGCACATCGGGCTTGCGACGGTGACCTACCTGTTCGAGGGCGCCATCGAGCACCGCGACAGCCTGGGCTCGGACCAGGTTATCGAGCCGGGCGCCATCAACTGGATGTCGGCCGGCCGGGGCATCGTGCACTCCGAGCGGCGGCCCCAGGCGCTGGCCGCCGCCCGCTACGTCAACCACGGCATCCAGCTCTGGGCGGCGCTGCCGGCGGCGCAGGAGGAGTCCGAACCGTCCTTCGTGCACACGCCGGCGGCGGACATTCCGCAGTGGCAGGACGGCGACGCGGTGGTGCGGGTGCTGGTGGGCGAAGCGTTCGGCCTGCGGTCGCCCGTCGCCACGCTGGCGCCGGCCCTGTACCTGGACGTGCGGCTGCCCGCCGGCGCCGGGCTGGAGCTGCCCTCGCTTGCGCCCCAGATGGCCGTCTACCCGGTGGATGGCGACCTGCTGCTGGGCGACGAACGGCTGGCCCGCCAGACGCTGGCCACGCTGGAGCCCGGGCAGGCGACGCGGCTGGCCGCCACCGACGCGCCGGTGCGCTGCATCGTGATCGGCGGCGAACCGCTCGACGGGCCGCGCCACCTCTGGTGGAACTTCGTGTCCAGCCGCAAGGAGCGCATCGTGCAGGCCGCACACGACTGGGAGCGGCAGGCCATGGGCCATGTGCCGGATGAGACCGATTGGATACCGCTGCCCGAGCGGCGCTTCAAGCCGTGACGTGCCCTGCGCGCGAGGCGCAATTTCCAGGTAAAAAAGGCTTCCAGCGCCCGTCCGATGGGCGCGTGGTGCTCACTTTTCGATAGCGTCGCGTTCGGGATGGGCGCTGAGGTCGGGGTCGAGTACCCGGCGCTCGTCGAAGACGAAGCACCCGCCCTGGTAGTGCGCGCCGTCGGTCAGCTCGAAGTACTTGAGGATGCCGCCTTCCAGCTGGTAGACGTGTTCCAGCCCTTCTTCGCGCATCAGGATGGCGGCCTTCTCGCAGCGGATGCCGCCGGTGCAGAAGCTGACCACCGTCTTGCCCGCCAGTTCGTCCTTGCGGGCGCGCAGGGCGGGCGGGAATTCGGTGAACTTGTCGATGCGCCAGTCGATGGCGTTATGGAAGGTGCCGTGGTCCACCTCGAAGGCGTTGCGGGTGTCCAGCGTCACCACCGGCCGGCCTTCGTCGTCGTGGCCGTCGGTCAGCCAGCGGCGCAGCGTGGCGGGGTCCACGGCCGGTGCCCGCCCGCCCGCGGGGCGGATGGCGGGGTGGTCCATGCGGATGATCTCGCGCTTGACCTTCACCAGCATCTTGCGGAAGGGCTGCGTATCGGACCAGCTCTCCTTGGGCTCCAGCGACGCGAAGCGCTCGTCCTGCCGCAGCGCAGCAACGAAGGCCCGCACCGACTCCGCCGGGCCCGCCAGGAAGAGATTGATGCCTTCCTCGGCCAGCAGGATGGTGCCCTTCAGGTCCAGCGCCACGGCGCGCGCGTGCAGCGTGTCGCGCAGTGCCGGAGCATCGGGCAGGGGCACGAACAGGTAGCTGGAGATGTTGAGGACGTGGTTCACGGCAAAAGGGGCGCGGAAGCGAAAAAGGGCCAGGTCCGCCGGCGCGCGGCGCTAGGGAGCGGGCCCCGGCCGGACGGTTCAGCCGGCGGCGGGAACCAGCAGGGTGGATTCGATCTTGTTGGCCAGCTGCGCGATGGCCAGCGCGGCCGGGCAGCCGGGCATCTGCATCAGCAGCAGCTGCCGGCGCATGACGGCGTCGCGCACCGAGGTGTCGGCCGGAATGTCGCCCATGTGCAAGAGGCGCATCGGCCGGCCCGATTCGGTGGTGACGAAGCGGTCGAGCACCTGCTGCAGCTGGCTGGTGATGGCGCGGCCGTCGCCCGGGCGGGCGGCTTGGTTGACCACCAGGCGCACGTGCTGGCGCTTTTGCTGGGTGGCCATCACCTTGATGGCGGCGTAGGCGTCGGTCAGCGAGGTGGGCTCGGGCGTGGCGACGATCAGCACCTCGGAGGCGAGCGAGATCGAGAACAGCACCACGTCGGAGATGCCGGCGCCGGTGTCCAGCAGGATGACGTCGTAGCGCGGCGCCAGTTGCTGGATCACGTTCATGAACTGGTTGCGCACCTCGGGCGTGAGCCGGGAGTACTCGACCATGCCGGAGCCGGCCAGCACGACGGAGAAGCCGCCGGGCGCGTCGATGACGGCCTCGTCCAGCTGCGCCTTGCCGGTGAAGACGTCGTGCAGCGTGATCTTGGGGTGCAGGTTGAGCACCACGTCGAGGTTGGCCAGGCCCAGGTCGGCATCGAGCACCAGCACGCGCTGGCCCCGGCGGGTGAGGGCCGCCGCCAGGTTGGCGGACACGAAGGTCTTGCCCACGCCGCCCTTGCCGCTGGTGATGGCGATGATGCGGGCGCCCGGCGGCGCCTTGGCGGGTGTGGGTGCAGCGCCCGTCACCGGGGTGCTTCTGGAGGACAGCGCGTCGGTCATCTCGGGGCTTTCAGTAGGCGCTGCCATGGGTGGAATCCAGCGGAGGAGGCAGGTCGCCCCAACCGGAGGGAGTGTATAGCGGCCCGAACAAGAGGCTCTTTTCTTCGGCGGTCACGGTACTGTCGGGCTGTTCTTCAATGCTGACGCGGTTGCGTCCGGCCATCTTGGCCTGGTAGAGCTGGCTGTCGGCGCGCTCGGTCCACAGCAGGGTGGTGCTGCGGATCCACTGCAGCGCGAAGGCGCCGCCGATGCTGATCGTCACGCGCAATTCCACCGTCGGAGAGATGCGGATGGGCGTGGCCTCGACCGCGCGGCGGATGCGTTCGGCCACGACCAGGCCGAAACCGGCCTGGCAGGCGGGCAGCACCACGGCGAACTCCTCGCCGCCGTAGCGTGCTAGCGTGTCCATGGGCCGCACCGACGTATCGAGCGTGCGGGCCACGGACTGCAGCACGATGTCGCCGGCCAGGTGGCCGTAGGTGTCGTTGACGCGCTTGAAATTGTCGATGTCCAGCATCAGCAGCAGCGCGGCCTCGCCCGAACGGGCGACCCGGTCGATCTCCCGCTCGAGCACCGTCCGGAAGTGGCGGCGGTTGGCCAGCCCGGTCAGGGGGTCCTTCAGCGACAGCTCGCACAGGCCGTCGATCAGCGCCTGCAGGTAATGCTGGGGCGTGTCAGACTGCAGCGCGGCCTCCGAACCTAGCGACTGCGCCACGAGCGCATGGGCGGTCGAGAGGCGCAGGTCTTGCAAAAGAACGGAGTGGGGCGGTGCAGTTTCAGTCACAAAATGCAACAAGCGGGTCTTGTTCGAGTGTATCAGCGCGGACCGCGTTCGCGCTCGTGCGGGGGATCAGGCCGCCGTGGAAATCGGCGGTTCCCCCAACGCCGCCAGCGCCCCGAGCACGGTCAGCGCCTCGGCATCGGTGCGGTACATCGCCAGGTGGGGGCCGGCTTCCAGCAGCCCGGCGCGGCGCAGCACCTGGTCGGCCGGCAGCTTCAGGCCGCTCACGTGCAGCACGCCGCCCCGGCCCTGCATCAGCAGCTTCAGGCGGGCGAAGGTTTCCACGCCCGTCACGTCCACCCGGTTGATGGGCAGGGCAAAAAGGCAAAGATGCCGCACGTCGGGGTGCTGGGCCAGGTGGTCCGCCACCCGGCGCTCGAGCGCCGCGGCCGACGCGAAGTCGAGCTCCGCGTCCATGCGCAGCGCCAGCAGGTGCGGCGCGAGCGGCGGCAGCTGCCACAGGTGCCGGTCGCGCAGGCTGCCGTCCGGGTGCATGCCGACCTCGATGATGCGCGGGTGCAGCCGCTGGTAGAGGAAATGCGCGAGGCTCATGAACATGCCCGCCAGCACGCCCCAGTACATGCGCGGCGCGGTGGCCAGCGTCAGCGCGAAGGTGATGCCGCCGATGGCCGCCTCCACCCGCGAGATGCGCGCCAGCCGCCACATGCCGGCCGGCTTGATGAGCCCCGTCACCGCCGTGACCACCACCGCCGCCAGCACCGATTGCGGCACGTGGTAGAGCGCGGGCGTGAGCCAGAGCAGCACCGCCAGCACGAGGAGCAGCGCGAAGAGCGTCGCCCAGCCGCTGCGCGCGCCGGCATACAGGTTGATGGCCGAGCGCGAAAACGAGGCGCTGGTGGCGAAGCTGCCGCACAGGCCGGAGCTGACCTTGGCCATGCCGTGGGCGATCAGGTCCTGGTTCTCGTTCCAGCGCGTGCCGCCCCGGCCGTGCTCCACCTTGGCGCTGGAGGCGGTCTCCAGAAAGCTCACCAGCGTGACCACCAGCACCGGCAGCAGGAGCCCGCCGAATTCGTCCCACGACAGCCAGCCCGGCCAGTAGGGCGAGGGCAACCCGGCGGGCAGGTGGCCGACCACCGCGCCCTGCCGGTCGGCATAGCCCATGGCCCAGCTGGCCAGGGCCGCCAGGCCCACCACCACGATCGCCGCGGGAAAGCTCGACCGCCAGCGCCGCGCCCCGATGAGCAACGCCAGGCTGCCCAGGCCGAACGCCAGCGCGACCGGATCGAAATGGTGGATAGACGGGTTGACCGCCAGGGCGTGCCAGGTGGTGCGCAGACCCAGCAGAGCCGGCAGCTGCGAGGCGAGGATCAACAGCGCCGCCGCCTGGGTGAAGCCGTTCAGCACGGGCGAGGTGACCAGGTTGAGCAGCCAGCCGAAGCGGGCAGCGCCCAGCACCACCTGCACGAGGCCCGACAGGATGGCCATCCACGCGGCGAGCGCCACCCAGTGGGCGCTGCCCGGCTGCGCCATGCCGCTGAGCGAGGCGCCGATCAGCAGGCTGGTGAGCGCGGTCGGCCCCACCCCCAGGCGGGTGGACGAACTCCACAACACCGCCACCAGCGCCGGCAGCAGCGAGGCGTAGATGCCCGTCACCAGCGGCATGCCCGCCAGCGCGGCGTAGGCCACCCCCTGCGGTACCAGCATGAGGCCGACCGTCATGCCGGCCCAGAAGTCCGCCCGCAGCAGGGCGCGATCCGGCCTGGGCCAGGCGAGGAAGGGGAACCAGCGTTGCAGCGACGCGGCGCGGGAAAAGCTCATGGCCCCGATTGTCGCGCCCTCGCCGTGCCGAACCGGGCGACACGCCTGGCGATGGTGCCGGCGGCTGCCAACCCACGCTGACAAACGGGCGCCCGGCTTGTCCTACGGCGTGTTCGGCCGGCTCCGACCGGCGTGGCGCGGTGTGCGCTCTACAGTCAGCCCCATCTTCTTTTCCAGCGAACCCAAGGAGACGCCCATGACCCGCACCCCTACCGCTTACCCCGCCACTTCCGCCCTGCGCATGCTGGGCGTGGCCTCCGCCGTCGCGCTGACGCTGGGCCTGGCGGCGTGCGACCGCAACAGCGCCGACCAGACCGCGGGCCAGAAGCTCGATGCCGCCGTGGCCAAGACCGAGGCGGCCGCCGGCGAGGCGCAAAAGAAGATGGAAGCCGTCGCCAGCGAGGCCAGCGCGGCCACGCGTTCCGCCGCTGCCAACGCCGCCGCCGTGATGGACGACGCCGGCATCACCGCCAAGGTGTCCGCGGGCCTGGCCAAGGACGAGGAGCTGAGCGCGGTCAAGATCGACGTGGACACCCGCAACGGCATCGTGACGCTCAACGGCCCGGTCAAGAACGCGGTCGCCAAGGAGCGTGCCGAAACCATCGCCCGCAACGTGCAGGGCGTGAACAGCGTGGTCAATCAGCTCACGGTGACCGCAGGCTGAGCGCTGATTGCATGGGCGGCAGCCGCTGCCGCCCCGGCGCCGGCCCCAGAGCGCACGTGGCGGTGGCCGGCGCTACCATCGCCGCATGACCTTTTCCGTTCCTGACACTTCGGTGCGGCCTGAGGGTGAAGCCCCGGGGCTGACCACCCGGCTCGTTCACCACGCCTACCAACCGCCAGCCGGCTTCGCCGCCCCGCAGCCGCCCGTCTACAAGGCCTCGACCGTCATCTTTCCCACCGTCGCCGCCATGCGCGCACGCGAGTGGAAGGACAAGACGAGCTACACCTACGGCCTGCACGGCACTCCCACCACATACCAGCTGGAAGAGCGCCTGGCGACACTCGAAGGCGGCGCGCAGTGCCTGCTGGTGCCCAGCGGCCTGGCCGCCATCGCCAACGTGTCGCTGGCGCTGCTGCGCACTGGCGATGAAGTGCTGATTCCCGACAACGCCTACGGTCCCAGCAAGGCGCTGGCCGAGGTCGAGCTGCGGCATTACGGCATTCGCCACACCGTCTACGACCCGATGGACCTGGCCGACCTGGCGGCGCGCATCACGCCCGCCACGCGGCTGGTGTGGCTGGAGGCGCCGGGCTCCGTGACGATGGAATTCCCCGACCTGGCCGAGCAGGTGCGCATCTGCCGGGCGCGGGGCGTGGTCGCCGCGCTCGACAACACCTGGGGCGCGGGCCTGGCGTTCGCTCCGTTCGACCTGGCACCGGGCAGCGAGCCGCTGGGCGTGGACATCTCGGTGCATGCCCTGACCAAATACCCCAGCGGCGGCGGCGACGTGCTGATGGGCAGCATCACCACGCGCGACCAGGCCCTGCACCTGCGCATCAAGCTGGCGCACATGCGCCTGGGCCTGGGCGTGGGCGCCAACGACGTCGAGGCGCTGCTGCGTTCGCTGCCCAGCACGGCGCTGCGCTATGCGGCCCACGACCGCGCCGCACGCGAGCTGGCCCGCTGGCTGCAATCGCAGCCGGCCGTGGTGCAGGTGCTGCACCCGGCGCTGCCCGGCTCGCCCGGCCACGAGCACTGGCAGGCGCTCTGCGGCCCACACCAGGGCGTCCAGGGCGCCCAGGGCGGCCAGGGCCTAGCAGCGGGACTCTTCAGCATGGTGATCGACGAGCGCTTCGGGCAGGACGCGGTGGACGCCTTCTGCGATGGGCTGCGCCTCTTCAAGCTGGGCTACAGCTGGGGCGGGCCGATGAGCCTGGTCGTGCCCTACGAGCTGGCCAGCATGCGCGAGCGGCCCACGCCCCACCTGAAGCCCGGCACCGTGGTGCGCTTTTCCATCGGGCTGGAGGACGTCGAGGACCTGCGGGCCGATCTGGCGCAGGCGCTCCTCGGCGCGTTCGGCGGCGCTTGAAGGCGCCCGGGCCCGAACTGGTACATTGGTCTGTCACTTATCGAAAGAGGAACCATCTTGGCAACACCCAACTACGGATACGAAAAACGCCAGCGCGAACTCGCCAAGAAAAAGAAGAAAGAGGAAAAGCTGCAGGCCAAGTCGCAACGCAAGTCGGACGAACCGCAGGCTGACGGCGCGGCCGATCAGAATGCGCCCGCCAGCGACGACGCCGGCACGCCTGCCGGTCAGTGAATGCTTGCCCGCCGCGCCTGGCGGGCACTTTTGAAAAAGCTGCTGCGGGTTACCGCAGCAGCTTTTTCAATTCCGGCCACACATTGGCCAGCATGATCGGCTGCGCCTCGGCCCGGGGGTGGATACGGTCGGGCTGGAAGAGGGCGGTCGGGTCCTTCGCGTCGGCGACGCCGGCCAGCAGGAACGGCACCAGCGCCGTCTTTTCGGTCGCCGCCACGGCCGGAAACACCGCGCCGAAGCGGCGCCCGTAATCGCCGCCGTAGTTGGGCGGCACCTGCATGCCCACCAGCAGCACCTTGGCGCCGGCCTTGCGGGCCGCCTGCGCCATGAAGGCCAGGTTGTCCTCGGTGCCCTTGAGCGGCAGGCCGCGCAGCGCGTCGTTGCCGCCCAGCTCGATCACCACGTGGGTGGGCCGGTGCTGCGCCAGCAGCGCCGGCAGGCGGGCACGGCCTCCGGAGGTCGTGTCGCCGCTCACGCTGGCGTTGATCACCCGGGCGGGCAACTTTTCATCGGCCAGTTTCTTCTCGAGCAGCGCCACCCAGCCGGTGCCGCGTGCGAGGCCGTATTCGGCGCTGAGCGAATCGCCCACCACCAGGATCACCGGCGTGCCCGCACCGCCGGCGGCGGAAGGAGCCTGCGCCGCGGCGGGCAGGGCGCAAAGCCCCGCCGCGGCGAGCAGTGCCGCGGCCGCGATAAAGTCACGTCGATCTGTCCTGCGAATCGTTCGAATCACTGCCGAAAACCTTTCATGTCCGAATCCACCCCTGCGCCCGCTGCCGCCGCGTCCGTGCCCGCCACGCCCATCATCTCGGTCGAGCATGTGGTCAAGTCCGTGACGGATTCCACGGGCACGCTCGACATTCTGCGGGATATCGATTTCCGGCTGGCGCCGAGGGAAACGGCCGCCATCGTGGGCGCGTCCGGCTCGGGCAAGAGCACGCTGCTGTCCATCATCGCGGGGCTGGACACGCCCACCAGCGGCACCGTGCGGCTCGACGGCCAGGATCTCTTCGCCATGGACGAGGACGAGCGCGCCGCGCTGCGCGCCCGCAAGGTGGGCTTCGTGTTCCAGAGCTTCCAGCTCATGGGCAACCTCACGGCGCTGGAGAACGTGATGCTCCCGCTGGAGCTGGCCGACCGGCGCGATGCGCGCCCGCTGGCCACCGACATGCTGGCCCGCGTGGGCCTGGGCCAGCGGCTGTCGCACTACCCGCGCGTGCTGTCGGGCGGCGAGCAGCAGCGCGTGGCGCTGGCCCGGGCCTTCGTGGTGCAGCCGGCCGTGCTGCTGGCCGACGAGCCCACCGGCAGCCTCGACTTCGCCACCGGCGAGACCATCATGCGGCTGATGTTCGAGCTGAACCGCGAACTCGGCACGACGCTGGTGCTGGTGACGCACGACCGCGCCATCGCCCAGCAGTGCGACCGGCGCATCACCATCGACGCGGGACGGCTCGTGGAGGGCTGATTCGACGGTGTTTCAGGCCTCCAGCGCCCGCCAGATATGCACATGCAGCTATCGAATGAGTAGCAAGCCGGCGGCGCAGGCGCCACGCGGATAATCCTGGCATGTCCAGCCCCAAAGTTCTCTTCGGCTTTCACGCCGTCGGCGTGCGCCTGAAGACCGCGCCCCAATCCATCATCGAGATCTACTACGAGGCCACGCGGCGCGACGCCCGCATGCGCCAGTTCCTCGACCGTGCCCGCGAGGCCGGCGCCCGCCTGATCGAGGCTGACAGCGACCGCATCGCCAAGCTGGCCGGCAGCCACGGCCACCAGGGCGTCGCCGCGCGGGTGGAAACGCTCAAGCAGGCCACCTCGCTCGACGAACTGCTGGAAGACCTGGAAGCCGCCGGCATCGAGCAGCCGCTGCTGCTGGTGCTCGACGGCGTGACCGACCCGCACAACCTGGGCGCCTGCCTGCGCGTGGCCGACGGCGCCGGCGCGCACGCGGTCATCGCGCCCAAGGACCATGCCGTCGGCATCAACGCCACCGTGGCCAAGGTGGCCAGCGGCGCGGCCGAGACCATGCCCTACTTCATGGTGACCAACCTGTCGCGCACGCTGGGCGAACTGAAGGAGCGCAACATCTGGTGCATCGGCACCAGCGACGACGCGCCCAGGACCATCTACCAGGTGGACCTGAAAGGCCCCGTGGCGCTGGTGCTGGGCGCCGAGGGCGACGGCATGCGCCAGCTCACGCGCAAGAACTGCGACGAGCTGGTGTCCATCCCCATGAAGGGCGCGGTGGAAAGCCTGAACGTGTCGGTGGCGAGCGGCGTGTGCCTCTACGAGGCGCTGCGCCAGCGCGGCTGAACGGCGCCGATCGGCCAGTCAGCCGGCCGGCCGGCTCGTCCACCCATACCACGCAGCCCCGCACACCGCCAGCCACACCAGCACCACCAGCGCGGCCCCGGCCTTGCTGACGGGTTTGCTGCGCCTAGCGGCCATCCAGTCGTCGGCCTGGCGGCGGCATTCGGCCAGAACGTCTGCCGGCAGCAGACGGATGGTGAGCCAGATCAGGCCTGGCAGCAGCAACACGTCGTCGACGTAGCCCAGCACCGGCACGAAGTCCGGAATGAGGTCGATGGGGCTCAATGCGTAGGCCACGACGAACCAGCCCAGTGCCTTGGCGTACCACGGGGTGCGCTCGTTCCTGCCCGCGAACCACAACGTGACCCCGTCACGCTTGATTCGCCTGGCCCAGTCCTTCAAGGAGGTGCTAGTGCCCATGGAGCGTCGCCTGCGCGTGCGTGTTCATCCAAGCCGTTCCTCTTTCGCGTGTTCATCCAAGCCGCTCCTCTTTCAAAAAAGACGCCGTGGAGCCCGCCCCATCGTCGCGAGCGGGCCGGTGGCTCAGCGGCGCGCAGGGCGTCACACCCAGCCCAGCGCGCCCAGCAGGGCGCCGGCCCCCAGCAGCCAGAGCAGATGCACCCGCGTGCGCCAGACCAGAACGGTGGTGACGAGCGTCACGCACCAGAGCCGCCAGTCGCGCGCGATGTCGCCGTGCGCGCTGGCCAGCACCCATGCCGTGGCCAGCAGCAGGCCGATCACGACCGGTGCCATGCCCAGCTTGAAGGCGCGCACCGAGCGGCGTTCGCGGTTGCGGTGCGCCCAACGGGTGGCGAACCAGGTCAGCAGGCTGCTGGGCAGCATGACGCCCAGCATGCATATCGCCACGCCCAGCGCACCGGCCGTCCAGCCGGCCACGCTCGCGCCGCCGGCGTTCAGGCCGATGTTCCAGCCCAGCAGGGCGATGAACAGCACGTTCGGCCCCGGGGCCGATTGCGCCAGGGCGATGGACGCGCTGAACTGCGCATCCGTCAGCCAGCCCTGCTGGCCGACCAGGTAGCGGTGCATCTCCGGCGCGGTGGCGATGGCCCCGCCCACGGCCAGCAGCGACAGCGACAGGTAATAGACGAACAGGTTCAGCCAGTCGGCGGGCTGCAGGTGCAGCACGAGGGGGGTCATGGCCGGGCGCTCCCGGCGCGGGCGGGCGCCAGGCTGCGCCAGCTCAAAGCGCAGGCCGCGCCGCCCACCACCAGCAGGATCCAGGCGAGCGGCACGCGCAGCACCGCCATCGCGACGAAGGTGGCCAGCGCCAGCGCGCCGCAGACCCAGCGCCCCAGCGGGTGGCGCGCCAGCGGCGCCGCCAGCTTGCAGCCTACGCCCGCCACCAGCCCGGCCGCCACGGCGCCCATGCCGCGCAGCGCGCCCGCCACGGCCGGCAGGGTCGAAAAGCTGGCATAGGCCAGCGCCAGGGCCAGCACCAGCAGGAGCGGCACCAGCAGCATCCCGGCCACGGCCACCAGCGCGCCGCGCAGGCCGAAATGCCGGTCGCCGATCATGATGGCCAGGTTGACCACGTTCGGGCCGGGCAGGATCTGCGCGACCGCCCAGTCCTCGATGAACTCCTCGTTGCTCATCCAGCGGCGCTTTTCCACCAGCTCGCGCTGCACCACGGCCAGCACGCCGCCGAAGCCCTGCAGCGCCAGCCAGGTGAAGGCCCGGAACAGGGCGGAAAGCGACTGCGGCGCGGCCAGGGGTGGCTCGGCCGCATGCGGAGCCGGCGCAAGGCCGGAGGGCGGGGTGGGCGAAGGCATGGGCCCTGATGTTAGGGCCAAGCCCGCGCCGGCCGAGGCGCGTCAGCCCGCCTTTTTCTGCAGCGAGAAGACGATGCTGGAGAAGTCGAGCGCGCCGTGCCCTGCCAGGCTGTGCGACGCATAGAGGTTGCGGGCCAGCCCGCCCAGCGGCGTCGCGGCCTTCACGGCCATGGCGTTCTCCTGCGCCAGGCCCAGGTCCTTGAGCATCAGGTCGGTGCCGAAGCCGCCGGCGTACTGCTTGCTGGCGGGTGCGGCTTCCATCACGCCGGGCCAGGGGTTGTACTTCTCCAGTGCCCAGTTGCCGCCCGAGCTGCGGCGCATGATCTCGCTCAGCACCTTCGGGTCCAGGCCGTTGGCCACCCCCAGGGCGATGGCCTCGCTGGTGCCGGCCATCAGGATGCCCAGCAGCATGTTGTTGCAGATCTTGGCCGTCTGGCCCGCGCCCACCGCGCCCGCATGGAAGACGTTGGCGCCCATCTTCTCCAGCAAGGGGCGGGCGCGCTCCAGGTCGGTCGCCTCCGCGCCGACCATGAAGGTGAGCGTGCCGGCGATGGCGCCGCCCGTGCCGCCCGACACCGGCGCGTCGATGAAGGCGACGCCCCGGGCCCGGGCCGCCTCGGCCACCTTGCGCGACGTGGCCGCGGCGATGGTCGAGCAGTCGATCACCAGCGTGCCGGCGGGCAGCAGCGGCAGCAGGGCGGGCTGCGCCGCGCTGCCGAGGAACAGGGCGTCCACATGCTGACTGGCCGGCAGCATGCTGATCACCGCCTCGGCCCCCGCCGCGCAGGCGGCGGCGTCGGCGGCGATGCGCACGCCGTCCGCCGCCAGCTTGTCGCGGGCGGACTGGGAAAGGTCGAACGCGGTCACTTCGTGCCCCGCCTTGTGCAGATTCAGCGCCATGGGGCCGCCCATGTTGCCCAGGCCGATGAATGCGATTTTCATGGTGTCGTCTCCGTTGGTGGTTGGTCTACGAAAAATGCCAAAAATGGGTGATGCTATTTTTTTGATAGCTGTATGCCCAGGTCGGATAAGCGCCGGGGCCTGAAATGACTGTACGAACTGTCCGCGTTCACCGTGCCGGCGGCGGGCTGCGTGCGCATCAGTCGTCCGCCTCGAAGATGCTGTGGCGCCCGGCCCGGGCGGGGGAGGGCACCGGCGCAGGCGCCGGGCCGCGCCTGCGGCGTGGCGAGGCCTTGGCGCGCGGGTTGTAGGCCAGGGCTTCATCGAGCCAGAACGTCCACTGCGCCCGCGTGGCGTAGCCGTTCGGCTCCACCCAGAAGTAGCCCTGCATGCCGCCGCTGGGCGACAGCTCCCGCGTGCCCTGCATCTCCTGGAACTCGCCGTGCCGCTCGGGCGGCAGGCGCACCAGCAGCTCGCCCTCCTTCACGCCGATGCAGAGCTTGCCGTCCACGAAGAACGCCCAGCAGCCGAACAGCCGGCGCTCCTCGACGTCGCCGCGGTGCGCCAGCGCGGCGCCCACGGCGGCGATCAGCTGCAGGGTGGCGTCGGCCAGGGTGTCGGGGAAGGGGCGGGCAGGCACTTACACGCACTCCATGGCGCGGTGCGGAGGGGCGGGCAGGCGCAGCTCGACGCCATCGCCGCCCGCAATGGGGCCGCCCTGCAGCACCACCGCCATCACACCGGTCTTGCGCACCAGGTTGCCGGCGGCGTCCCGGTCCAGGGTGGCGGCCATCAGCCCGCGCTGGAAGCGGTCGATCTGGCTGCAGGGGTTGCGCAGGCCGGTGAGCTCCAGCACCGGTCCCTGGGCGAAGTGCAGGCGCGTGCCCACGGGCAGGGCGATCAGGTCGTCCCACCGCAGGCCGGGGGCGCTTTGCAGCGTGACGTTCTCGCCCAGCTCGCCCGCGGCCACGACGAAGCCGCGCTCCAGCAGGTGGTCCAGCAGCGCGGCGCTGATGAGGTGCACCTGCCGCAGGTTCGGCTGGTCGGGTTGGACCTTGGCCCGCGAACGGTGCTGCACCGTGCGGCCGTGATGGGCGTCGCCCACCACGCCCAGTCCTGCTTCCAGCACGATGGAGGGCACCGGCTCCTTGGAGAAGCGATGCTCGCTGTCGCGGTGCACCGCCAGCACCGTGGTTTGCAGTGGAGGGCTCATCGAGGATCCAGTCGAAAAGGTATCAAAACAGGCTTGAGCGCCCGTATTTACTGGGCCTGATGCTATTGAGTTCATAGCTCCTGACGTCAACGGATGGCCTGCGGCGCATCGGCCTCCAGCATGCGGCGGGCGATGATGACCCGCATGATCTCGTTCGTGCCTTCCAGGATCTGGTGCACGCGGGCATCGCGCAGCAGGCGCTCCAGCGGGTATTCGCGGATGTAGCCGTAGCCGCCGTGCAGCTGCAGCGCCTCGTTCACCACCGTGAAGCCGGCGTCGGTGGCGAAGCGCTTGGCCATGGCGCAGTAGGTGGAGGCGTCGCGCGCGCCCGCGTCCAGCTTGGCGGCAGCCAGCCGCACCATCTGGCGCGCTGCGACCAGCTCGGTCGCCATGTCGGCCAGCTTGAACTGCAGCGCCTGGAAGCTCGCCAGCGTCTTGCCGAACTGTTTGCGGTCCTGCAGGTACTGCTGCGCCGCCTGCAGCGCGCCTTGCGCAGCGCCCACCGAGCAGGTGGCGATGTTTATGCGCCCGCCGTCCAGCCCCTTCATGGCGATCTTGAAGCCCTCGCCCTCGGCGCCCAGCAGGTGGTCGGCCGGGATGCGCGCGTTGTCGAAGCTGATGGTGCGGGTGGGCTGGCTGTTCCAGCCCATCTTCTCTTCCTTCTTGCCGTAGTGGATGCCGGGCGTGTCGGCCGGCACGGCGAAGGCGCTGATGCCGCCGGCGCCGGAATCGGGCCCGCCCGTGCGGGCCATGAGCACTAGCACGTCGGTGGCGCCGGCGCCGCTGATGAAGGCTTTCGATCCGTTGATGACGTATTCGTCGCCGTCGCGCTCGGCCCGGGTCTTGAGCGAGGCCGCGTCCGAGCCGGCGCCGGGTTCCGTCAGGCAATAGCTGGCGAGCTTTTCGCCGCTGGCGAGCAGCGGGCCCCAGTGGCCGCGCACCGCGTCGGTGGCCCAGGTGCCGAGCATCCACGTCGCCATGTTGTGGATGGTGATGAAGGCAGTGGTGGAGGGGTCGACGGCGGCCATCTCCTCGAACACCAGCGTGGCGTCGAGCCGGGGCAGGGCGAGGCCGCCCGCGTTCTCGGGCGCATAGAGGCCGCAGAAACCCAGCTCTCCGGCCTTGGCGATGGCCGCGCGCGGGAAGGTGCCCGCCGCGTCCCACTCGGCCGCATGCGGCGCCAGTTCGGCCTGGGCGAACGCCCGGGCGGTATCGGCGAAGGCGCGTTGTTCCTCGGTCAGCTCGAAATCCATGGTGCTTGTCTCTCCGGCTTGTCGTTGTGGGGGGCGCTCATCCCGCATCGCCCATGGCTCATTGCGGCCGGGCGGAGGGGTGGTCCAGCGTCAGCCACCGCATCAGGCCCCGGCGGCGCGCTTCGGTCTCTGCGGTCAGGCACTCGTGATAGAGCCGCGGCCCTTCGGGCTGGGCCTCCGCGCCGCGCGTGGCCTGCTTGCAGCGTGTGACGCGCTCGCGCTGCCAGGCCGACTGCTCCTGCCGCAGCTGCGGCCGCTCGTGGGCGGACAGCGCCCGCATCACGTCGCCGTAGAGGATGGCAATGGCGGTATCGGCCTGCTGCCAGGCCTGCACGGCGCAGGCGTTGGTCTCGGCCACGGTGCCGCCGGCCTGGCAGGCGGCGCCCGCCTGGGCGTGGGCGTGGGCCGCGCACAGCAGCACCACGAGGCCGATCGCCGGCCTGGCGAGCCAGGGCGACGGGTACGTGCTCTTGAAAGGGTTCATCCCCTGCTTGTACCACCGCGCCCGGGCCCGGCCCGGGTCGGCGCGTCACTTCAGGCTGATGGTCGTGTTCACGCCGTGGGAAACGGTGCTGTCGTCGAACCACCGCGCCGTCACCGTCTTGGTCTGCGTGTAGAACAGCACCACCTGCTTGCCGTACGGGCCCAGGTCGCCCAGCTTGGAGGCGCGCGAGCCGGAGAACGAGAACAGGGGCACCGGCACGGGGATCGGCACGTTGATGCCCACCTGGCCCACGTCGATCTCCTCCTGGAACTTGCGTGCCGCCGCGCCCGACTGCGTGAAGATGGCGGTGCCGTTTCCGTTCGGGTTGGCGTTGATGAAGCGAATGGCTTCATCGATGTCCGCCGCCGCGCCCAGGCAGAGCACGGGGCCGAAGATTTCCTGGTCGTAGATGCTCATGCCGGGCTTCACGCCGCTGAACACCGTGGGGCCGACGAAGTTGCCGCTTTCGTACCCAGGCACCTGCGGCTTGCGGCCGTCCAGTTCCAGCGTGGCGCCGTCGGCGATGCCGCGCTCGATGAGGCTCTCGACGCGTTCCTTGGCCGCGCACGAGACCAGCGGGCCCACGTCCGTGCCTTTTTCCGTGCCGCCGCTCACCTTGAGCGTCTTCGCCTTGGCGACCAGGTCGGGAATCCACTGCTGCGCCTCGCCCACCAGCACCACCACCGACAGCGCCATGCAGCGCTGGCCGGCCGCGCCGAAGGCCGCGCCCGCCAGGGCGTTGAGCGTCTGCTCCTTGTTCGCGTCGGGCAGCACGATGGCGTGGTTCTTCGCGCCCATCATGCATTGCACCCGCTTGCCGTTCAGGCTGGCGCGGTTGTAGACGTGCGTGCCGACCTTGGTCGAGCCCACGAAGCTGATCGCCTTGATGTCCGGGTGGTCGCAGATCGCGTTCACCGCGTCCTCGCCGCCGTGCACCACGTTCAGCACGCCGGGCGGAATGCCGGCCTCCAGCGCCAGTTCACAGAGGCGCATGGTGACCATCGGGTCCTGCTCGGAGGGCTTGAGCACGAAAGTGTTGCCCGTGGCGATGGCCATCGGGAACATCCAGAGCGGGATCATCGCCGGGAAGTTGAACGGCGTGATGCCCGCGCACACGCCCAGCGGCTGCATCAGCGTATAGGTGTCGACACCGCTCGCCACGTTGTTGGCCAGCTCGCCCAGCTGCAGGTTGCCGATGGCGCTGGCGTGCTCCACCACCTCCAGGCCACGGAACACGTCGCCTTCCGCATCGGGCAGGGTCTTGCCCTGCTCGGCCGTCAGCATCGCGGCCAGCTCGCCCATGTTCTCGCGGATCAGCTGCTGCAATTTGAGGAAGATGCGCGAGCGCGCGCCGATCGGCGTCTTCTTCCAGGTCTTGAACGCTTCCTTGGCCGATGCGACGGCCGCGTCGATCTCATCCGGCGTGGCGAAGGGCACGCGGGCCAGCACCTCTTGCGTGGCGGGATTCACCACGTTGCGCCACTGCGTGGTCTTGGATTCGACGAGCTGGCCGCCGATCAGCAGCTTGACGGTGGGCGCCAGCACGGCGGTGGACTGGGGTGCGTTCATGGGCGGTGTCTCCGTTGGAATAGGTTGTGGGTGGCCGCAGAGGAAGGGCCGGCGAACGGTGCATCGTAGTTGTGCGAAATTGCTGGGGCAATACACAATCACGCACTCCGGCTTTGCGTTTTTGCACGGATCAACGAGGCACCATGGACTGGGACAACCTGCGCTATTTTCTGGAACTGGCCCGTTCGGGCACGCTGGCCGCTGCCGCCCGCCGCACCGGGGTCGAGCACACGACGGTGGCGCGCCGCATCCAGGCGCTGGAAAAGCAGATGGGCGCGACGCTGTTCGCCCGCGAGGCCGGCGGCCACCGCCTGACCGAGGCAGGCCGCCAGCTGCTCCCCGCCGTCGAGGCCATGGAAACGGCCGTGCTGGGCGTGAACCACGCCGCGCCCGACCCCCGCGGCGGCCCGACCGGCGTGGTCCGCGTGGGGGCGACGGAGGGTTTCGGCACCCTGGTGCTGGCGCCGCACCTGGCACGGCTCACGCAGCAGTACCCGGGCCTCGCCATCGACCTGCTGGCGCTGCCGCGCATGCTGCACCTGAGCCGGCGCGAGGCCGACATCGTCATCTCGCTGGAGCGGCCCACGCGCGGATCCGTCATCGTCACCCGGCTGGCGGACTATGCGCTGCACCTCTACGGCCAGCGCGAATACCTGGCCCGCCGCCCGCTGATCCGCACCCGGGACGACCTGCGCCACCATGCCTTCGTGAGCTATGTGGACGACCTGCTCTTCACCAAGGAGCTGCAGTTCCTCGACGCATTGCACCCGCCCGAGCGCTTCGCGTTCCGCAGCACCAGCATCACCGCGCAGTACGAGGCCGTGCGCGCCGGGGCAGGGCTGGCGGTGCTGCCCGCCTTCATCGCCGACAAGGACCCGGTGCTGTCTCGGGTGCTGGGCGAGGAAGCGACTTTCACCCGCACGTTCTGGATGAGCATGCCCGCGGAGGCCAAGCACCAGGCGCGGTTTCAGGCGGTGTGGGGGGCGCTGAAGGAAGTGGCGGCGCAGATGCCATAAGGGTCTGGCGCGCTCGCTGCCCGTGGCCGTGTCGGCTACTGCACCCCCCGTTGTTCGCGGACACGCTTCAAGCCTCGGCTTGAAACCATCTGCCAATTGCTGGAAAGCGTCGTTGGCTCATGCACCAAGTGACACAGCTCCAAGCGCTTGACTGGGCTGGGCGTGTCCGAGGCCACCCTGCGGCTGGCTCTGTCGCCGGCAGCGTCACACCAGCAGCTGCAGCAGCCGATGCGGCTGCAGCGGCTTGCCCAGGTGGGCGTCGAAGCCGGCGGCCAGGGCGCGCTCGCGGTCCTGCGGGCGGGCGAAGGCGGTGAGGGCGACCGAGCGCAGCCGTGTGGTGCGGCCGGCGGCGGCCTCCCGTTCGCGGACGGCCGCGATCAGCTGGTAGCCGTCCTTGCCGGGCAGGCCGATGTCGCTGACCAGCAGGTCGGGCCACCGGCGGTCGATCTCCCGCAGGGCGTCGTCGTAGTTGTCCACCGAGCGCACACGTGCGCCCTGGTCCGTGAGCACGATGTTCAGCATTTCGCTGGTGTCCACGTTGTCCTCCACCACCAGGATGTCCTTGTCCTGCAGGCGCAGGCCGTTGCCGTCGTCGATGAGGCCGGCTTCGGACCCCTGGGTGTCCGCCCCTGCGGCCTGCTCGTCCGGGGCCACCAGCAGGTGCGCGCGCATGGTGGTGCCGTGACCGAGTCCGGCGCTTTCGGCCTGGATCGCGCCGCCGTGCAGCTCGACCAGGTGCCTGACGATGGAGAGCCCCAGGCCCAGGCCGCCATGCAGGCGGTTGTTGGGCGGGCCGCTCTGCGTGAAGCGGCCGAAAAGGTGGGGCAGGAATTCCGGGGCGATGCCCATGCCTTCGTCCTGC
Organism: Acidovorax sp. FG27; assembly: GCF_040365715.1. Classification (NCBI taxonomy): domain Bacteria; kingdom Pseudomonadati; phylum Pseudomonadota; class Betaproteobacteria; order Burkholderiales; family Comamonadaceae; genus Acidovorax; species Acidovorax sp. FG27. The sequence goes on along the minus strand of NZ_BAABVY010000009.1, from coordinate 135,100 downwards.
ACCACCATGTGCAGCTCGTCCCCATCGCGCGAGAGCGACAGGCGCACGGTGCTGCCGGCTTCGGAGAACTTGATCGAGTTGGTCACCAGGTTCCAGACGATCTGCTGGAAGCGGGTGGCGTCCAGCCAGGCGGGCGTGCTGGCGTTGTGCCGCTCCAGCATGATGTTCACCTTCTTGGCGTCCGCCGTCTCGCGAACGGCGTCCAGCGAGATCAGCGCCAGCTCGACCGGGTCGGCCCACTCGCGGTGCAGGCGCAGCTTGCCTGAGGCGAGGCGCGACACGTCGAGGATGTCCGAGATGATGCGGCTTTGCGCCTGCACGCCGCGTTCGATGGCGCTGATGCCGCGCGCCAGCATGTCGGGCGTGACGCCCGGGCGCTTGAGCATGTGCGCCCAGCCGGTAATGAGCGTGAGCGGCGTGCGCAGCTCGTGCGAGAGCACCGCGACGAAGTCGTCCTTGGTGCGGCTGTGGCGCTCGGCCAGTACGCGGGCGGCCTGTTCGCGCTCGAGCACCTCCTCGCGGCGGCGTTCGAATTCGATGCGTTCGGACAGGTCCCGCGCGATGCCGATGCGCACGCCCGGCTCCACCGCGTCCGACATGCTCCAGTCCAGCAGCAGCTCCTGGCCGTCGGCCCGCAGCAGCGGCAATTCGCCGTGCCAGGCGGCGGCGGTGGGCGCGGCGGTGCGCTCGCGCACGAACTCCTGCCAGGCGGGTGCCGCGAGCGACGCCACCGCCTGGCCCACCAGCGCCGTGCGCGGGCGCTGCAGCAGGCTGCAGGCGGCGGGGTTCACGTCGGTGAAATGGCCGCTCTCGTCGATCAGCATCATGGCGACGGGCGCCTGGTCGTAGATCACGCTGAAGCGGGTCTGGCTGCTGCGCAGGCGGTCTTCGGCCATGCGCGCGCGAATGAGCGCCTGCAGCGTCGCGATGAGCAGCGGCGGCTCCACCGGATGTACCATGTAGGCGTCGGCGCCCGCGTTCAAGCCGGCCACGCGGTGCTCGCTCTGCACGTAGGCGGCCGACAGGTGCACCACCGGGATGAGGCTGGTGCGCGGGTTGCCGCGCAGGGCGCGGCAGACGTCGAAGCCGCTCATGTCCGGAAGGTGCACGTCCAGCACCACGGCGGCCACGCCGCCCTGGGCCATGCTGATGGCGGCGCCGCCGCTGTCGGCCTCTTCGGTCAGGAAGCCGGCGGCGCGGATCACCCGCGCGGTGGAATAGCGGGTGGCGGGGTTGTCGTCCACGACCAGCACGGTGTGCCGGCCGCGGTCGATGGTGGGAGCGATGATTCCGGAAAGCGGCATGCTGGTGGCTGTCTCTGGGCGTGTCATGCCGACGCGGGCTGATCGGTCTGCCGCGGCGGCACGGCGGGTGCATCGGCGCTGCCGGCGGTGGTGTGGGCGGAGGTGCCGGCGGACCCGGCTGGCTCGCCACCCTGCAGCCGCACCGGCACGGTCACGGCGAACTCGGAGCCCGCGCCCAGGGTGCTGTTCACCGACACGTGGCCGCCCAGGAGCGTGGCCAGCTGCCGCGACAGCGCCAGCCCCAGGCCGGAGCCGCGCAGCCGCTTCTGGATGGGCGAGCCCACCTGCGAGAAATCGTTGAAGAGCGAGCCGAGATGTTCGGGCGCGATGCCGATGCCCGTGTCGGCCACGGCGAAGCGCACCCGGTCGCCGTCTTCCAGCCGCACCGACACCCGCACCTCGCCCTGGGGCGTGAACTTGAGCGCGTTGGAGATAAAGTTGCGCAGGATCTGCGAGAGCTTGCGGTCGTCGGTGTAGAGGCGCGGCAGGCCCACCGGCTCTTCGAAAACGAGGTTGAGCTGGTGGTTGTCCAGCACCGGCTTGAACATGCCGCGCAGCGCGGAAAAGAGATCGACCATCTCGAACCATTCGGCCGAGATGTCGAGGCGGCCGGCCTCGATGCGGGCCAGGTCGAGCAGGTCGTCCACCATGTCGGAGAACTCCTCGGCCGTGCCCTGCACGAAGCGCACCTGCACCTCCTGCTCGGGCGTGAGCGGCCCGTCCACCCGGTCCAGCAGCAGCCGTGTGATGCTGCGGATGGCGCCGATGGGCGTTCGGAACTCGTGGCTCATGTACGAGAGGAAGCGGCTCTTGAGCTCGGTCGCCTCCTTCAATTGCGTGGCCTGCTCGTCGAGTTCCGCATAGAGCGCGACCACGCCCCGGTTGGTTTCTTCGAGTTCGGCGCGCAGGGCCTCGGCTTCGGCGCGGCTTTGGTCCAGCAGGGCGCGCAGCGCGGCGGCGTCCAGGCCTTCGCCGTCGACTGCGGCGGCAGGGGCGGCGGCGGGAGTGTGGGGCAGGGGTTGGTCGATCACGACGGTTCCTCTTGTTTCAGTACCACCACGGTGGCGTCGTCTCGGCCGCGCAGCTGGTTCCACACCAGGGCAGCGGCCAGGAGGGCCGGGTCGCGCGGCATCAATGGCGCCAGCGCGGAAGCGGGCCAGCGGGACGCGATGCCGTCGGTATGCACCAGCATCATGGCATGGGCCGGCAGCTCCTGCGTGCTGGGCTCGGCCCGCCGCAGCTGCACGCCGGCCGTGCCATGCGGGGTGAGCATGCCCTTGTCGTACACCCCCGACATGACCCGGCCGAGGATGTTGCCCGCACCGGTGAAGCGCAGCGGCTCGCCGGGGTCGGCCCGCAGCAGGAAGAGCGCCGCGCCCCGCGTGCCGCCCAGGCCACGGTCCAGCGCTTGCAGCAGCGCCGGCAACGGGGCGAAAGGGTCTTGCGCGAAGCGGGCCAGGGCCGCGTCGGACGCCGCCGCCGCCTCCGGCCCATGGCCCAGGCCGTCGCTGACCAGCAGCGTCAGGCGGTCGTGGCGGGGGCGGGCGGTGAGGGAGCCTTCGCCGGCCGGGACGCCTTCCAGCGCCAGCGCCCAGCCGTCGCCGCACACGGTTTCGCCCGGTGCGGCCAGGCGCACCGCGCCCAGCCGGACGCCCAGCGCCGGCTGCGCCACGCCCTCGGGCCGCACCCGGGCCAGCACCAGCGTGCCCTGGGGGGAGGAATGCACGTCGAAGTCGCTGGCCATGCGGCGCACGGCGCCCAGGCCCGTGCCCGGCGACCCGGAACCGGTGGAGACGCCGTCGGTCAGCGACCGCTGCACGTCGACCATGCCCGGGCCCTTGTCCAGCGCGATCACCTCCACCTCGCGCCAGGCCGGCTTGAAGGCGATCCACAACTGGCCCTGCACCGCGTGGCGCAGCAGGTTGGTGCCCAGCTCGGTCACCACCAGCGACAGGCGTCCGGCGTCCTCGTCGGGCCAGCCCCAGTCGGCGATGGCCTGCGCGCAGTGGCGCCGCGCCTCGCCCACGCAGGTGGCGTCGCCCATGGCGAACGCACGGTGCGACCAGCCGGTGATCACTTCCACTTGGTGATGCTCACGCAGGTGCCCTGGCCCGGGGCGGAATCGATCATGAAGTCGTTGACCAGGCGCTTGCTGCCGGGAAGCCCCAGGCCCATGCCGGACTTGGAGGTGTAGCCGTCGGTCATGGCCATGGCGATGTCGGCGATGCCGGGCCCTTCGTCCTCGAAGTGCAGGCGCAGGCCCTGGCGCATGCCGGCCTCCACCAGCTCCCACCGCATGCGGCCGCCGCCGCCGTGGATGAGCGTGTTGCGCGACAGCTCGCTGGCGGCGGTGACCATCTTGGTCTGGTCCACCAGCGACAGCTTCAGCGTCTGGCACAGCGTTCGCACCGTCTGCCTGGCGGCGACGATGTGCTGCTCGGAGGCGAGCGGCAGCGTCCCCGCGCGCTCAGCGGACACCGTGGGCCTCCGCCTCGCTGCGGCGCAGCAGCTCCATGCCGCGCTCGACGTTCAGCGCGGTCTTCACACCATCGAGCGACAGGCCCAGCTCCACCAGCGTGATCGCCACGGCCGGCTGCATGCCGACCACCACCGTGGTGGCCGACAGGATGCGGGCGATGCCCGAAATGCTCGCCAGCATGCGGCCGACGAAGGAATCAACGATCTCCAGCGCCGAGATGTCGATCATCACGCCGCTGGCGCCGGTCTGCGCGATGCGCTCGGCCAGATCGTCCTGCAGCGCCATGGCGGTCTGGTCCTGCATGTCCACCTGAATGGTGACCAGCAGCGTCTTGCCCATGCGAAGAATTGGAACGCGGTCCATGGTGTTGCCCCTAGCCTCTCGTGGTGGCGCTGTCGGTCAGTCGGCGCGGCGGGCGACGTGCCAGCCGGTGCGGTGCAGCGCCACGCGCAGGGCGTCGGCCAGCGTGGCCTTGGTGCCTATGCCGTCCAGGTCGATGCCCAGGTGCACGATGGTCTGCGCGATCTGCGGGCGGATGCCGCTGATGATGCAGTCCGCGCCCATCAGGCGGATGGCGGTGACGGTCTTGAGCAGATGCTGCGCGACCAGCGTGTCGACCGTGGGCACGCCCGTGATGTCGATGATGGCCAGTTCGGCCTCGGTCTCGACGATGCGCTGCAGCAGCGTTTCCATCACCACCTGGGTGCGGTTGCTGTCCAGGGTGCCGATCATCGGCACCGCCAGCACGCCGTCCCAGAGCTTGACGACCGGGGTGGACAACTCCAGCAGCTCTTCCTGCTGGCGCACGATGATTTCCTCGCGCACCTGCTGGAAGCTCGTGACCGTGTGCTGCGCCATGCGATCCACCAGCACCGTGGCCGACCAGATGGCGTCCATCAGCTCCTGCGGCTGGGCCATCAGCCGCTTTTGCAGCGCCGAGAACAGCGGGCGCTTGAGCGCCAGCACGAACACGCTGGTGGCGCCCGCGTTCTGGCCCTGGGCCGCACGTGCCCGGGAGAAATCGCTCAGCACCTGCTGCAGGCCGGCCCACTCACGGCCGCCGAAATTGCCGGGCTGAGCCCCTGCGTCGAGGGCGCGGGAGAGCGCGGTCAGGATCTCGGAGGCCTCGCCCTGCGCGCTGCGGCCGAGGCCCGCATCGCTGGCGCGGGCTTCGCCCAGCCACAACTGCAGCAACGCGGCCGGGTCTTCTGTGCGCAGGACGTCTTGGATGTGCGTGGTCATAAATAAAGAAAAGCAAAGGAGGAGGGGGCTGCGGCGGGGTGGCGGCCTGCCACGCGCCCCGCGCCGGGAAGGAGAACCACGCTGCCTAGACAGGCGGGACGATTGTAGGACGCGTAACCAAGCGTTTCTGCCGGGAGAAGCCGCCGACATGGGCGGATAAACCCTTTCTGTTCCCCCTATCGGAAAGCGCCGCTTCTCCTAAGCTGGCGGCTTCTCGCCGGCGGCCCGTTGTGCCGCCGGCTTCATCTCGCTCGAGGAGGCCGCACGCCATGACTCCCCTGATTTCCGGCATCGCTTCGGTGGCATCGCTGCTGCTCAACGTCAGCAAGGCATCGGCCAGCGCCAGCCCTTCGGCCGACGAGGCGGCGGTCAAAGAGACCCCCGCGCCGTCGTCGCGCGTGACCCTGAGCGCGCAGGCGCAGCAGGCCATGCTGGCCGCGGGGCAGGGCGTGCGGGTCGACGCGCTGCCGTCGGGCGTGTCGCCGGCCGATGCGCGGCGGTCGGTCTCCACCGCCGACTTCCGCGAGTTGCTGGGCCAGTTCGGCGCCACCGAAAGCGAGCAGGCCACGCTAGCGGCCGGCTTCGACGCCGACAAGGACGGCAGCGTCAGCGCCGACGAATTCCTGCAGGGCCTGGCCCGGGCGGGAGCGGCGGCGGATCCGGCGGCCGGGGCTACCACTGCGGGCCCGGGCGGCGAAGCGTTCACGCAGTCGCTGCTGCAACTGCTCGACCGCCAGGGGCAGGCCAACGGCGTGGTGAGCCAGGCCGAGCTGGCCGGGCTCACCACGGCGTTCGCCGGCGTGCAGGCGCTGCGCAGGGGGTGACGGCGGCGGCGCGCCGCGTGCCGGCCCCGCCCACGCAAAAACGGCGCCCTGGGCGCCGTTTCCACCAGCAGCGGGCGGCTCGGGCCGCCCCGCCGGACTTGCATCAGATCCTGCCCATCAGCAGCAGCACCAGCAGGATCACCACCACCAGGCCGACGCCGCCGCTGGGACCGTAACCCCACGAACGGCTGTGACCCCAGGTCGGCAGCACACCCACCAGGATGAGGATGAGGACGATGAGCAGCAGCAGGGAGATCGACATGGTTGGTTCCTTCGTTGTTGTGATTCAGCCCGCTGCGCAGGACGACGCTGCGGGTCGGCGACATGCCTGGCTGCATTCTTCAAGCCGCTGGCATGCGGGTTCGCAGGCGGCGCACGGACGCCCCTGTCAGGCTTTTCCGACAGGCCGCGTGGGGCGCGGCGGAGCGGGGTCGGATGGGGCGGGCCGGGTTTGCTATGAAATAAATAGCTGCATACGCTTTTAATGCAAGCGCTGGCGGCCGATTTGACCCTCGAAGGGGTCGCAGGCCCGTGGCGGCCGGTGGTCCCGCAGTTGCGGATCGCGCCTCGGGCCTGGGAGGGCGCGTCAGTCCTCTTCGGTCTCGCCCAAGAAGCCACCGCTCTGGTGGCCCCAGAGGCGGGCATAGACACCGCCCCGCGCCAGCAGTTGCGCGTGCGTGCCTTCCTCGATCACGCGGCCGGCGTCCAGCACGATCAGCCGGTCCATCGCCGCGATGGTCGAGAGGCGGTGGGCGATGGCGATCACGGTCTTGCCCTGCATCAGTCCGTCCAGGCTTTGCTGGATCGCGGCCTCCACCTCGGAGTCGAGTGCGCTGGTGGCCTCGTCCAGCAGGAGGATCGGCGCGTCCTTCAGCATCACCCGGGCGATGGCCACCCGCTGGCGCTGGCCGCCCGAGAGCTTGACGCCGCGCTCGCCCACCTGGGCGTCGTAGCCGCTGCGGCCCTGCAGGTCGGTCAGCGACTCGATGAAGCCGGTCGCCTCGGCCCGGCGGGCGGCGGCGTGCAGGTCGGCCTCGGTCGCGTCCGGCCGGCCGTAGAGGATGTTGTCGCGCATCGAGCGGTGCAGCAGGGAGGTGTCCTGCGTCACCATGCCGATGTGCTGGCGCAGGCTGTCCTGCGTGACGTGGGCGATGTCCTGACCGTCGATCAGGATGCGCCCGCCCTGCACGTCGTGAAAGCGCAGCAGCAGGTTCACCAGCGTGGACTTGCCCGCGCCCGAACGGCCGATGAGGCCGATCTTCTCGCCCGGGCGGATGGTGAGCGTCAGGTCGTCGATGACCGGCCTGCTGTCTTGGTAGCCGAAGCGCACGTTCTCGAACCGCACCTCGCCCTGCGTCACCTGCAGCGGGCGGGCGTGCGGCGCATCCAGCACCGTGCGCGGCTTGGTCAGGGTGTTGATGCCGTCCTGGATAGTGCCCACGCTTTCGAACAGGGTGGTCATCTCCCACATCACCCAGTGCGCGTGGCCCGACACCCGCAGCGCCATGGCGGTGACCGCGGCCACCGCGCCTGCGCCCACCTCGCCCCGCGACCAGAGCCAGAGCGCCATGCCGCCCGCGCCCAGCATCATGGCGACGACGAGGGTGTGGTTGACGATCTCGAAGCGGCTCACCAGCCGCATCTGCGCATAGCCCGTCTGCTTGAACGCGTCCATGGCCGAGCGGGCGAATTCCGCCTCGCGCCGCGTGTGCGAGAAGAGCTTCACGGTGGCGATGTTGGTGTAGGCGTCGGTGATGCGCCCGGTCATCACCGAGCGCGCGTCGGCCTGCGCCTTGCCGACGCGGCCCAGCCGGGGCACGAAGTACCAGCAGGCGAGCCCGTAGCAGACGATCCAGACCGCGAAGGGCACCAGCAGCCGCGGGTCGAACCCGGCGGCCAGCGCCAGGATGGTGACCAGGTACACGCCCATGCCGATCATCACGTCGGTGGTGGTGAAGATCATGTCGCGCACGGCCAGCGCGGTCTGCATGATCTTGGTGGTGATGCGGCCGGCGAATTCGTCGGCGTAGAAGGCCATGCTCTGGCCCAGCATCAGCCGGTGGAAGTTCCAGCGCAGGCGCAGGGGGAAGTTGATGGCCAGCGCCTGGTGCTTCACACCCGTCTGCACGGCCACCAGGCCGATGCTGGCCACCAGCATGGCGACGATCCAACCCAGCAGCGTGCCGCGTTCCTGCCAGAACTGCGCGGGCGCCGTGTCGCCGATCCAGTCCACCAGCCGGCCCAGCACGGCGAAGAGCAGGGCTTCGTACACCGCGATGGCGGCCGACATGCCGGCCATGGCCGCCACGTAGCCGCGCACACCCCGCGTGCCGGCCCAGACGAACGCCATGAAATCCTTCGGCGGAACGACCGGCTCGCCGGCGGGGTAGGGGGGGACGCGGTTTTCGAAGTAGCGGAACAACACGGTGCAAGGACTCCTGGGCAGCCGGCGATGGTACGGCGGGGCGGGGCGGCGCGTCGGGCGCGCCGGTCAAAGCCCTATGGAGACGCCGCGGCGGGCGGCCTATGGAGACGCCACGGCGGGCGGCCTATGGAGACGCCACGGCGGGCGGCCTATGGAGACGCCACGGCGGGCGGATACACCACCGTGATGCGCGGCACCTGCTTCACGCCCGGCTGACGGGCCAGGAAGTCGGCCAGGAAGTGGGTCAGGCTCTTTTCGCAGAGCGCCACCACGGCCGGGTCGGCCGCCATGGCCGCGCCCTGGGCCTGCGCCCGGCGCGCGGCCTCTTGCTGCAGGCGGATGACGGCGGCCTTCTCGTCGGTCAGCAGCCCGCCCGACAGCACCCGGTGGCGCAACTGCGTCACCGCCGGCGTCGCCACCAGGGCGGGGCGGGCCAGGTGCACTTCCAGGCCCCGGGGCGTGTCCTTCAAGGTGTAGCTGCCCGGGCGCAGGTCCCAGCCGAAGGCGTATTCGGCGGTATAGGAGATCGCCACCACGCCGGCCGAGGCAAAGCCCAGAACCGACTTTTCCACGATCTGCGTGGTGCTCTCCTCGCGCACCACGGTCGCCGTCAGCAGCTTCATCTGCTCGGCCAGCGTGCTCTGCCCGGCGGCCAGATAGGTCGTGTAGCGGGTGTAGCCCAGCAGCTCGCCTTGCGTGGTGACCACCTGCCGCTGCAGCGCCGCCACCTCGCCCATCGCCGCACGCAGCCGCGACTGCATCCACCAGCCGCCCGCCAGCGCGGCCAGCAGGGCCAGCGCCAGCGTGGTGACGAGCAGGGAGGCGTTGCGCGGTCTCATCGACGTCTTTTTGCTATTGAAATGATAGCTGTATGCGCTGGTGTATCAAGCGCCCGGGGCACATTCGGGCTCACAAAGGCAGCACGGCCGCCGCCACGGTGGCCACGCCCAGTGCCAGATTCACGCCCACCCAGGTGCGGATCGACGCCAGCGCGCGCCCGCCCGCCGCCCAGTCGCCGGCCTCGGTCGCCACGCGCAGCCGCTTGTACAGCGCGAAGCGGATGTGGCCGAAGATGGCGATCATGACCAGCCCGAGCGTGGCCATCACCGTCCACGACAGCGGCATGGCGAAGGAGCCGCCGACCTGCACGGTGGCCTTGGCCACGCGGCCGATCATCCAGAGGCCCGAGGCCAGAACCGCGGTCGCCGCCACGGCCACGGCCGTGAAGAACCGCCGCAGCACGGCCTGCATCAACGGCACGCGCACGGCGGGCTCCAGCGCCATCGCGGCCGGCCGCAGGAACCAGTGCGCGAAGACCATGCCGCCGATCCAGACGATGGCGGCCAGGAGGTGGGCGAGCTTGAGCAGGGCGTAGAGCATGGGTGGGGCGTGGGCGTGACGGTGGGCGCCACCTTAACAGCAGCCCTGGGGGCGGCCCGAATCCCCGTCCTTCGACGGTGATTTTGGGTGCAACTGGTCGCGGATCCTGGGGCCTCGCCAAGCCCGATCTGCCAGATGGGGTGGGAACGGTTCATGCTTGGTGTTGCAGCGCAACATCTCGAAAACCTGCAGGAGGGCACCATGCTGGATCGCACCAAGACCGAGTTTTCCCATATCAAGACCGAAGACGTCGCGTGGAAGGGGGGCGGGTTGCGCGACTTCTTCCTCTACCGCGACCTCGGCATCGCCGGGGCGACGCATGGCAAGGTGATCGCGCACCTGGTCAAGGCCAACATGGCACCGGAAACGGGCACGGGCTGGCACCGGCATGAGGCGGAATTCCAGATCGTCATCATGACCAAGGGCTGGGCGCGCTTCATGTACGAGGACAAGGAAACCCTGGTGCAGGCCGGCGACGTGGTGCACCAGCGCCCCGGCATCCGCCATTACCTGTTCGACTACTCGCCCGACATGGAGTACCTGGAGATCGTCTCGCCCGCCGACTTCAAGAGCGTGGACGTCGATCCGGTGTGTGACGTGCCCGCGCCCACGCCCTGGAAGTGACCGCTTGGCCGGGGCCGTGCGCAGGGCGCCGGGGCAGGGCTTTGCGAACCCGGACCTGCCTGTGCGCGCTGGCCTCTCCCCCTGAATGCGGTGTGGTGCAGCGATGAAAACCGTCAAAACTCCGCTTCGAGTTCGTCGATCTCGTCGGGCTCCTGCATCGCGGCGGCCACCCATTCCTGCATGGCGGGCAGCGCCATGATGCGTGCGCAGTACGCCGCGCACTCGGCATCGAGCGCCACGTCGTACGTCCGGAAGCGCGTCACCACGGGTGCGTACATCGCGTCGGCCATGCAAGGCTTGGCGCCGAAGAGGTAAGGCCCGCCATACGCCTGCAGGCATTCCCGCCAGATCGCCACCACCCGGTCGATGTCGGACTGCGCCCGGGACCACACCTTGAAGCCCTTGAAGTGCGCCTTGAGGTTCATGGGCAGCGAGCCGCGCATCGCGCTGAAGCCCGAATGCATCTCGCCGCACACCGCCCGGCAGTGCGCCCGGGCCTTGATGTCGGCGGGCAGCAGGCCGGCCTTGGGCTTGATCTCGTGCAGGTACTCGCCGATGGCCAGGGTGTCCCACACCTTCATGCCGTTGTGCTGGAGCGCCGGCACCAGCATGCTCGACGACAGCAGCAGGATCTCCGCCTTCATCGCGGCGTCGTCGGGCGGAATGACGTGCTCGTCGAAGTCCAGACCCGAAAACCGAGCCATCAGCCAGCCGCGCAATGCCCATGCGCCGTAGTTCTTGCTGCTGATCGTGAGAACCGCCTTGGTGGCCATCGATACGCTCCTGGTGAGACCGGAAGAACCGCCCACGGACCGTCACGCGGCCGCGGGGAAGGTGCGGCGTTCCAGCAAGCGCCATGCCAGTGCCGGTGGCCACCGCCTCGCAGGCGATTTGCCGAGTGGCCTGGAGACTGGCCCGTAATTTGCCTTAGCGCTGCCATCCACGACACGGCGTTGTTTGACGCAAGACTTCCATGCTGTATCACGCCTACCAGCTCCAGTCCGACCTGACGTCCCCATTGCGCCTCCTGGCGCAGGGCGGCAGCGCGGCCCTGTCCACCCAGCTGGCCTGCGCAGGCCTCTTCACGCAGTTCGCCGGCCCGGGCCGGCTGCCCGTGCCCCGGGGCGCCGCCAGCCTCCGCAAGACCGCTGCAGCGCTGGAGGTGTTCTCGCGCATGCGCCTCACCCACAGCCGGCCCGGATACGGCATCCGCTCGGTGGTGTCGAGCGGGCAGGAGGTGCCGGTGACGGAGGAGGTGGCCATGAAGACCCCGTTCGGCACCCTGCTGCACTTCCGCAAGGACATGCCCCCGGGCAGCCCCAGCCAGCCGCCGGTGCTGCTGGTGGCGCCGCTGTCGGGCCACTTCGCCACGCTGCTGCGCGACACCCTGCGCACGCTGCTGCAGGACCACGACGTCTACATCACCGACTGGCACAACGCCCGCGACGTGGGCCTCGCGCAGGGCGCCTTCGGGCTGGACGACTACATCGGCCACATGATCCGGTTCCTGCAGGCCATGGGCCCGGGCGCCCATGTGGTGGCCGTGTGCCAGCCCTGCGTGGCCGCGCTGGCCGCCACCGCCGTGATGGCCGAGGACGACGACCCCGCCCAGCCGCGCAGCCTGACCCTGATGGCCGGGCCGGTGGACTGCCGCGTCAACCCCACCAGCGTCAACACCCTGGCCACCAGCAAGCCCATCGAATGGTTCGCCAGCAACCTCATCAGCCACGTGCCGCTGCCCCACGCCGGCTTCATGCGCCGCGTGTACCCCGGCTTCCTGCAGCTCACCGCCTTCATGAGCATGAACCTGGAGCGCCACAAGAAGTCCTTTCAGGACATGTACCAGCATCTCGCGGACGGCAACCACGAGGCGGCCGGCACCATCGCCCAGTTCTACGACGAGTACCTGGCCGTCAATGACCTGCCTGCCGAGTTCTACCTGGAGACGGTGGAAAAGGTCTTCCAGACCTTCGACCTGCCCCGTGGCGTGCTGAGCTACCGGGGGCGCACCATCGTTCCGGCGGCCATCCGCCGCACGGCCCTGCTCACCGTGGAAGGCGAGAGCGACGACATCTGCTCCGTCGGCCAGACCGTGGCGGCGCAGGACCTGTGCAAGAGCATCCGCCCCTACATGAAGACCCACCACGTGCAGGTGGGGGTGGGGCACTACGGCGTCTTCAGCGGCCGCAAGTGGAACCAGCAGATCTACCCGCGGGTGCGGGAGGTGATCCACGCCAGCATGGGCTGATGCCCGGCGGCCCGGCCAGCGCCCCCCGGCCGCAGCCTGCGGTGCGGAATCCCCTCTCTGCGGCATGCTATTGAAAAAATAGCTGTAGGCGTCCTATGCATCAGCGGTTGACGCCGCTTTCATGCCCAGGCCGGGCGGGACGGGGCCGTCCCTCGCACAGGTGTGGCCTCGCCGTGGTTGGCATAATGCAAATCAATCCTATTTTCACCACACTGCTCATGGCCACCAGTGATGTCCCGCGCCTTCAGATCGTCTCGCGCATCGCCGCCGGAATGCTGGGCGGCTACGCCTTCACCTGGGGGTTCATCGCGCTATCGATCGGGCTGCTGTTCGCGGCGCGCCTGGAGTTCCACGACGCCGAGGCCCTGGCGACGATCCTGGGCTTCATCGTCTTCCTGGCGGCCTTTCTCTGGGCCTTCGGTGCGGCCAGCGTCGGGCGCGTGTGGCTGGTGCTGGCTGGCGGCGGCGCGCTGATGGCCGGCGCGGCATCGCTCGTGCAGAGCGCCATTCTCTGACGCTGGCATGCCCGGTGCGCGGCCAGCGCCCTGGGTCGACGACATGCCGTGATCCGGCAAAGGAATTCTTGCGATGTTCAACAACTTCCGGCTCTCCATGGCCTGGCTGCACACCTGGTTCGGCCTGGTGATGGGCTTCGTGCTGATGGTGGTGTTCTTCTTCGGCGCGCTCTCGGTGTTCGACCGCGAGATCGACCGCTGGGCCATCCCGCAGACCCGCTTCGAGCCGCAGCCCATGCCGTCCTTCGACCGCATGCTGCGGCCGATCTTCGAGTCGATGCAGCCCGATGCCGCCAACGTCGAGCAGGCGCGCAGCCGCGTCAACGGCCCGATGGCCAAGGAGTTCCCGGTCAAGAGCTGGGGCGCCTACACCACCCACCGCGACCCGGTGCTCGGCATCTTCGCGGGCTTCGAGCTGCCCAACGCCAAGGATCCGGAGGACACCGTGTGGGGCCTGCGCACGGTGGATCCGCGCAACGGCCAGACGCTGCCGGACGACCACCTGAAGATCGGCAGCCAGTTCTTCTACCCGCTGCACTACAGCCTGAACCTGAACTGGATGAACTTCGGCATCTGGATCGTCGGCTTCGCCGCCCTCATCATGCTGGTGGCGCTGGTGAGCGGCGTGGTCATGCACCGCAAGATCTTCCGCGAGCTGTTCACCTTCCGCCCCAAGAAGCACACGCAGCGCAGCGCGCTCGACCTGCACAACCTCACGGGCGTGGTGGCGCTGCCGTTCCACTTCATCTTCGCCTTCTCGGGCCTGGTGATCTTCGGCGCCACCTACTACTTTCCCGTCACGCACACGCAGCTGCATCCGCTGCACGAGCTGCATGAAAAGCACGAGGCCGAGGAAACCGGCCTGCCGCACGAGCGCGCCGGCGTGGCCGGGCCACTGGCGTCGGTCGACGCCATGGTGGCCGAGGCGCAGCGCCGCTGGGCAGAGGCCGGCAAGGCGGGCGACGTGGGCTTCCTGAACGTGCAGCACGTGGGCGACGCCAACAGCTACGTCAGCATCTACCGTGCCGGCACCGACCGCATCGCGCTGGTGGGCGACGGCATCCACTTCAAGGGCGCGACGGGCGAGGTGCTGCGCGTGGACCCACCGCTCACCGCCGTCGCCAGCGTCAACACGTTCCTCACCGGGCTGCACCTGCAGCACTTCCGCCACTGGCTGCTGCGCTGGCTCTACGTGCTGGGTGGTCTTTCGGGCTGCGTCTGCATCGCCACCGGCTTCATCTTCTTCGTCGAAAAGCGCAAGCGCCAGCACGCCAGGCAGGGCGCCAGCGGCGCGCGCTGGGTCGATGGCTTCGCCGTCGCCACCGTGACCGGCATGGTGGTGGCCGCGCTCGCCATGCTCATCGCCAATCGCCTGCTGCCCGAGCAGATGCCGGCGGGCTGGGCCGGCAAGGGCGACTGGGAGCGCTATGCCTTCTGGGGCGCCTGGGTGCTGGCCTTCCTGCACGGCCTCTGGCGCACCGCGCCGGTCGCCCAGGCGCGCATGGCGCCGGCCTGGCGCGAGCAGTGCTGGGCCATCGCGGTGCTGGCCGTGGCGGCGGTGCTGCTGAACTGGGTCACCACCGGCGACCACCTGCTGCGCACCATCGGCGCCGGCTACTGGCCCGTCGCCGGCCTGGACCTGGCCATCCTGGCCAGCGCCGCCATCGCCGTGCTGGCGGCTTGCCGCCTCAAGCGCCGCACCGATGCCGCTCCGCTGGCGGATGCGGCGCAAGACCCCGGCCACCAGGGCGCCACCGGCCGGCATCCGGAGACCGCCCGTGCCTGAAGCGCTGTTCTACATCCTGGCGCTCGCCGCCAGCACCGCCGGGCTGGCCTGGCTGGCCCTGTCCATGGACGTGCACTGGGAGCAGGTGCGGGGCGAGCGCGACCCGCTGCCCCGGTCCACCGCCGTGCGCCTGCGCTGGCTGGGGGCGGCGTTCCTGGCGGCGTCGCTGGCCCTGTGCATAGCGGTGGACCATCCATCGATGGCGTCGCTGGTGTGGTGCATGTCGCTGGCGGGCGGCGCGCTGGCGATCGCCTTCACGCTCACCTGGAAGGCGCGCTGGCTGCGGCCGCTGGTGGGCTGGGCGGGGCGCGGCGGCGCGGCCTGACCGGCAGGGCCCCCAGGCCCGTCCGCCTTCTTTGCGGCCCGCGGGCCGCGGCGTGGGCGTGAGCGCGCTTTCCGGGCCCCGCGGCGCCGACTCGCCGGCGCGGGGTGCAAATGCCGCTATCCTTGTCCGCTTCCTACCCTCTGGATGCGCCGCCGCCAGCCGCCACGCTGCGGTGGCGCCGTCCGCATCCCCGGCCCGCTCCCTTCTCTCTCTCCGATGACGGTCCCCGTCCCCCAGCGCACCCCGCAGCGGCAATGGTTGCCGGGCGCCATCGTCGCCCTGGCGGGCCTGCTGGCCAGCGCCGCGCTGTGGCACCAGCAGGTGGCGTCCACCCAGGCCATCGCCGACGTCCGCATCACGCAGGAGGCCCGCTCGTTCGCCGAGGCGCTCGAGTTGCGCCTGGGCGCCCATGTGGAGCTGCTCTACGGGCTGCGCACCCTGTTCACGATGAACCCGCAGCTCAGCCGGCACGACTTCGAGCGGGTGGCGCGCGACATCGACCTCTCGCGCTACCACGCCGGGGTGCGCAACCTGACCTTCGTGCGCTACGTGCCGGCCCAAGAGCGCGAGGCCTTCGAGGCCCGTGCCCGGGCAGAAGACACGTCCGCGGCCTTTTCCATCCACCCGCCGGCCGTGCGGCCCGCGTACTACGTGGTCGAGTTCCTCTGGCCCATCGACGGCAATGCGCAGGTGCTGGGCCTGGACATCGCCTCGCAGCCCGCCAACGCCGAGGCCTTCCTGCGTGCCCGCGACACGGGCCTGGCGGTGGCGTCCGCGCCGTTCGACCTGCTGCAGCTGAAGGAGCAGCGCGTGGGCGTCACCCTGCGCGTGCCGGTGTTCGCGGATGGCGCGGGCAGTGGAGCGCACCGCTTCGTCGGGGCGCTCGGCGCCACGCTGCACATCTCCGCGCTGGTCGAGAGCATGCGCCGCGAGGGGTACCTCAACGGCATGAGGCTGGGCATCGACGACGTCGGGCTGGCCGGCGCCCCCCGGCTCGGCGCGCCGGCCGTCCTGCTGCCGCTGCAGGGCAGTGCGCCGGCCGCCGCATCGCCTTCGGCGCACGCGCCGCGCTACGAGCGCGAGGTGCAGATCGGCGGCCGCGTCTGGCGCCTGGCCTTCTACCCCGAGCGCGACTTCCTCTCCCATTCCGAGCAGCAGCTGCCCCGCCTGCTGGGGCTGGGCGGCGTGCTGGTCACCCTGCTGCTGACGGCGCTGGTCACGCTGCTGGTGCGCCGGCGCATGCAGGCGCTCCACCAGGCGCAGGCCGCGTCAGACGAGCGCAACGACAGCGAGGAGCGTTTTCGCACCGTGTTCAGCCAGGCGGCGGTCGGCGTGTCGCAGACCCGCTCCGGCACGGGCGAGCTGGTGCGCGTGAACCAGAAGCTCAGCGACATCGTGGGCTATTCCGTCGAGGAACTGCAGCGCATGCGCTTCCAGGACATCACCCACCCCGACGACCTGGACAAGGACCTGGACCTCACGCGGCGCATGCACCAGGGCGAGATGCAGGAGTTCCGCCTCGAGAAGCGCTACGTGCGCAAGGACGGCACCATCGCCTGGGTGGACGTGACGGTGGCGCTGATGCGCTCGTCGGCGGGCGACGCCACCCTGCACACCGCCGTCATCCAGGACATCACCGAACGCAAGGAGATGGAGCAGGCGCTGCGCAAGAGCGAGCA
The DNA here is from genome assembly GCF_040365715.1 of Acidovorax sp. FG27. Taxonomy (NCBI): domain Bacteria; kingdom Pseudomonadati; phylum Pseudomonadota; class Betaproteobacteria; order Burkholderiales; family Comamonadaceae; genus Acidovorax; species Acidovorax sp. FG27. Next base: position 118,269 of record NZ_BAABVY010000009.1, on the reverse strand, counting down.
GCGCCTGCGCGACATCCTCAACCGCATGCCCGTGGGCGTGTGCCTGGTGCAGGCGGACGGGGCCATTGCCTTTCGCAACCAGCATTACCACCAGATCTGCGGCTACGACGAAGCGGAGACGCCCGACGTGGAGGCCTGGTGGCTCCGGCTGTTCCCGGACCCGGCCCGGCGCGCGGACGCCCGAGCCCGCTGGCGGTCCGCCCAGGCCGACGCCGTGCGCAACGACGGCGCCATCCGGGCGGGCGAATACCTCATCACCAGCAAGGACGGGCAGGTGCGCACGGTGGAGACCTCGGGCGTGGTGCTCGACGGCGGGCATCTGGTCACCATGGTCGACCTGAGCCAGCGCAAGGCCGACGAAGAGGAGATCCGCTACCTCGCCTACTACGACCCGCTCACCAGCCTGCCCAACCGGCGCCTGCTGGTGGACCGGCTGCAGCAGGCCCTGGCCGTGAGCGCCCGGCGCCACCGCTGCGGCGCGCTGCTGATGCTGGACCTGGACAATTTCAAGACGCTGAACGAAACCCGCGGGCACGACAAGGGCGACCTGCTGCTGCGCGAGGTGGCACTGCGCCTGCGCGGTTGCGTCAAGGGCGAGGACACCGTGGCGCGCCACGGCGGCGACGAATTCGTGGTGGTGCTGGAGGACCTGGACGAGAACCCGCAGGAGGCCGCCGCCCGCGCCGAGGAAGTCGGCCAGCGCATCCTCTCGGCCCTGCGCCAGCCCTTCATGCTCGACGGCGAGCCGCACCACAGCACGCTCAGCCTGGGCGTGACCGTGTTCGAAGGCCAGCGCGAGTCGGCCGACGAGCTCATCAAGCGCGGCGACCTGGCCATGTACCAGGCCAAGGCGGCGGGGCGCAACACGCTGCAGTTCTACGACCCCCAGATGCAGGCCCTGGTGGCGGCGCGTGCGGCGCTGGAGTCCGACATGCGCGCCGGGCTGCAGCAGGGGCAGTTCGAGCTGTTCTACCAGCCGCAGGTGGTGCACGGCCGCATCACCGGCGCAGAGGCGCTGCTGCGGTGGCGGCACCCGCAGCGCGGGTTCGTGTCGCCGGCCGAATTCATTCCGCTCGCGGAAGACACCGGCCTCATCCTGCCGCTGGGCGGCTGGGTGCTGCGCGCCGCATGCGAGCGCCTGACCCAGTGGGCGCAGCGCCCGGGCCTGGCGCACCTCGGCCTGTCGGTGAACGTGAGCGCGCGCGAATTCCACCAGAGCGGCTTCGTCGCCCAGGTGCTGGCCGCACTCGCCAGCACCGGCGCGGACGGCCGGCGCCTGAAGCTCGAGCTCACCGAGAGCCTGCTGCTGCAGGATGTGCAGGACACCATCGACAAGATGGCCCAGCTGCGGGCCTATGGCGTGGGCTTTTCGCTAGACGACTTCGGCACCGGGTACTCGTCGCTCGCCTACCTCAAGCGCCTGCCGCTCGACGAGCTCAAGATCGACCAGAGCTTCGTGCGCGACGTGCTGACCGACCCGAACGACGCCGCCATCGCCCGCACCATCGTGGCGCTGGGTACCAGCCTCGGGCTGCGGGTGATCGCCGAGGGGGTCGAGACCCCCGACCAGCGCGCCTTCCTCGAGCGCGTGCACTGCCATGCCTGGCAAGGCTATCTGCTGAGCGCACCGCTGGTCGGTCCGGCGTTCGAAGACCTGGTGCTGTCGCGCGGCCAGACGCCCGTGTGACGGCCGGGCGCAGACTCTTGCACCATGTCGCTGCTGCCTGAACTGCGCACCCTCGCGCTCTTCGTCGCCACGGCGCTGGCCGAGATCGTCGGCTGCTACCTGCCGTGGCTCTGGCTGCGCCAGGGCCGCAGCGCCTGGTTGCTGGTGCCGGCGGCGCTCAGCCTGGCGCTGTTCGCCTGGCTGCTCACCCTGCACCCGGCGGCGGCGGGGCGCGTCTACGCGGCCTACGGCGGCGTGTACGTGGCCGTGGCGCTGGCCTGGCTGTGGGCCGTGGACGGCGTGCGGCCCGGCCTCTGGGACTGGCTGGGCGTGGCCGTCACGCTGGCGGGCATGGCCATCATCGCCTTCGCGCCCCGCCCGGGCTGAGGGGCTGAACCGACGCGGGGCGGGGCAGGGCGGCCGGCAGGCCCGGTCGCGGCGCGCCGTCTGACTATTGTTTTCATAGCTGCCCGCGCTTGATGGACAAGCGCTGCAGCCCGTTTCGGGCCTGGAAGGGGAATGCGGGGCCGCCTGCGGCGCCACGGTATCATCGGCGGCTTGCCCGTGGCGCGCCACTGCGCGCCTGCCCGCCCGGGCCGATCCATCGCCACCTCCGACTACCTGTGCGCCTCAACTCCATCAAACTCGCCGGCTTCAAGTCGTTCGCCGAGCCCACCAACTTCATGCTGCCCGGGCAGCTGGTGGGCGTGGTCGGGCCGAACGGCTGCGGCAAGTCCAACATCATGGACGCGGTGCGCTGGGTGCTGGGCGAGAGCAAGGCGAGCGAGCTGCGCGGCGAATCGATGCAGGACGTCATCTTCAGCGGCACCACCAGCCGCAAGCAGGCCAGCCGCGCCAGCGTGGAGCTGGTGTTCGACAACGCCGACCACCGCGCCGGCGGCCAGTGGAGCCAGTACGGCGAGATCGCCGTCAAGCGCGTGCTCACCCGCGACGGCAACAGCAGCTACTACATCAACAACCAGGCCGTGCGCCGCCGCGACGTGCAGGACGTGTTCCTGGGCACGGGCCTGGGGCCCCGGGCCTACGCCATCATCGGCCAGGGCACCATCAGCCGGATCATCGAGTCTCGGCCCGAAGAGCTGCGCCTTTTCCTCGAAGAGGCCGCGGGCGTCTCCAAGTACAAGGAGCGCCGCCGCGAGACCGAGAACCGCCTCTCGGGCACGGCCGAGAACCTCACGCGGGTGGAAGACATCCTGCGCGAGCTGAACGCCAACCTGGAGCGGCTGGAAAAGCAGGCCGAGGTGGCCGCCAAGTACAACGCGCTGCAGGCGGACGTGACGCTCAAGCAGCACCAGCTGTGGTTCTTGAAGCGCGCCGACGCCGAGGCCGAGCAGAACCGGGTGCGCACCGAGGGCCTGCAGGCCGTGAACGACCTGGAATCGCGCATGGCCGACCTGCGCGCCGTCGAAGCCGACCTGGAGACCATCCGCCAGGCGCACTACACGGCCGGCGACCTGGTCAACCAGGCGCAGGGGCGGCTCTATGAAGCCACCGCCGAGGTCGGCAAGCTCGAGGCCGAGATCCGCTACGTGGTCGAAGGCCGCCAGCGGGTGGAGGCGCGCCTCGTGCAGCTCGCCGAGCAGATCGCGCAGTGGTCGGCCCGCAAGGACGACGCCGAGGCCGAGATGGAGAACCTGGCCGCGGGCGGGGTGGACGCCGAGGAACGCGCCGAACTGCTGGCCGCCCAGGTCGAAGAGCAGGCCCAGCTGATGCCCGACCTGGAAGACGCCCTGCGCCGCGCCCAGCAGGCCGCCACCGAACAGCGCGCCGCCGTGGTGCAGGTGCAGCAGCAGATCGGCGTGCTGGCCGCCGAGCAGCGCAGCATCGACGAGCAGAGCCGGCAGCTGGACGTGCGCGAGGAGCGCCTGCTCACCGACCGCAACGCGCTGGCCGCGCCGGACGAAACCCGTCTGGAACAACTGCGCGAAGAGCTGGAGGCCGCGCAGGAAGCCGCCGAGATGGCCGAGGCCCGCCATGCCGAGCTGCAGGACGCCGTGCCCCAGCTAGACGAAGACCGCCGCACGCGGCAGCAGGCCGTCAACACCGAGAGCGCACGGCAGGCCGACCTGTCCGCCCGGCTGGAGGCGCTCAAGGCGCTGCAGGAAAAGGTCAAGACCGACGGCAAGCTGCAGCCCTGGCTCGCCCGCCACGGCCTGGACGGCCTGCAGGGCCTCTGGAGCCGCATCCACATCGAGCCCGGCTGGGAGAACGCGCTGGAAGCCGCGCTGCGCGAGCGCCTGGGCGCGCTCGAAGTCGGCCGGCTGGAGATGGTGCGCGGCTTCCTCGGCGCCGGCGGCACCGACGCGCCGCCCGCCCGGCTGGCCTTCTACAGCCCGGCGGGCGCCGAGGCGGCGGCGGGCGGCAACGCACTTGCATCGCCGCTGTCGGCCCTGCTGCGGGTGAGCGACGGCGGCCTGCGCGCTGTGCTGGTGGACTGGCTGCAGGGCTGCAGCACCGCGCCCTCGCTGGAAGACGCCCTCGCGCGCCGCGCCCAGGCGCAGCTACAGCCGGGCGAAGTGGTCTATGTGCCCAGCGGCCACGCCGTCAGCGCGCATGGCGTCACCTTCTACGCGCCCGACTCCGAACAGTCCGGCCTGCTGGCCAGGGCGCAGGAGATCGAGCACCTCGAAAAGGAAGTGGGCGCCCAGCAGCTCATCGCCGAAGAGTCCCGCACGGCGCTGGTGCGGGCCGAATCGGCCTATGCCGATGCCTCGCAGCGCCTGGTGGCCGCCCGCCGCGAGGCGGCCGAGACGCAGACCCGCGCCCACGCGCTGCAGGTGGAGACCCTGCGCCTCTCGCAATTGGCCGAGCAGACCCGCGCCCGCAGCCAGCAGATCGGCGCAGACCTGGCCGAGGTGCAGGCGCAGCTGGCCGACCTGCAGGAGCGCCGCGTCACCGCCGAGGCCCGGTTCGAGGAACTCGACCTGCAGCTGGCCGACAGCCAGGAGCGCCACGCCCAGCTCGATGAGCGCGTGATCGACGCCGAGCGCAAGCTGGCCGAATGCCGCGAGCAGCAGCGCACGCTGGAGCGCCAGGCGCAGGAAGCCACCTTCTCCCAGCGCAGCCTGGAGGCGCGCCGCGCCGAGCTGGCCCGCACCATCGACACGGCGCGCCAGCAGGCCACAGCCCTGGCCGATGAAGACCAGCGCGCCCGCGACGAAATGGGGCGCCTGTCGGCCGCTGCCGCGCAGGGCGGGCTGCAGCAGGCGCTCGACCTGAAGATGGAGCGCGAAAAGGCCCTGGGCGCCCAGCGCAGCGAGTACGACGACCTCACCGCCCGGCTGCGCGCCAGCGACGAGCGCCGCATGCAGCTGGAGCGCGCCCTCGACCCGCTGCGCCAGCGCATCACCGACTTCCAGCTCAAGGAGCAGGCTGCGCGCCTGGGCCTGGAGCAATACACCACGCTGCTGGCCGACGCGCAGGCCGACCTGGCGGCGGTGGCGCAGTCCATCGCCGAAGGCAACGTGCGCGCCACCGGCCTGCAGGGCGAGATCGACCGGCTGCACCGCGAGATCGCCGCCCTGGGCGCCGTCAACCTGGCCGCGCTGGACGAGTTGAACCTCGCCCGCGAGCGCAAGACCTTCCTCGACGCCCAGATGGCCGACCTGACCGAAGCCATGCAGACGCTGGAGGACGCGATCCGCAAGATCGACGGCGAGACGCGGCAGCTGCTCTCGGGCACCTTCGACACGGTGAACGGCCATTTCGGCCGCATGTTCCCCGAGCTGTTCGGCGGCGGGCAGGCGCGGCTCATCATCACCGGCGACGAGATCCTGGATTCGGGCGTGCAGGTGATGGCCCAGCCGCCCGGCAAGAAGAACCAGACCATCCACCTGCTGTCGGGTGGCGAGAAGGCGCTGACGGCCATCGCCCTGGTGTTCGCCATCTTCCAGCTGAACCCGGCGCCGTTCTGCCTGCTGGACGAGGTCGACGCCCCGCTGGACGACGCCAATACCGAACGCTATGCCAAGCTGGTGTCCAGCATGGCCAAGGGAACGCAGTTTCTCTTCATCAGCCACAACAAGATCGCGATGGAAATGGCCGAGCAACTCATCGGCGTGACCATGCAGGAGCAGGGCGTCTCGCGCATCGTGGCGGTGGACATGGAGTCCGCGCTGTCGATGGCCGACGCCTGATCCGTTCTTGCCCCGTACCTTTCCTTGAAGACCGTCCTTCCACCATGAGCACTTTCCAACTCGGTCTCATCATCGCCGGCGGCGTCGTGCTGGCGGTCATCGTCGCCTACAACGCCTGGGTCACGCAGCGCAACGCGCCCAAGCGGCCCCGGCCCCAGGAGGACGGCCCGGCGGCCGAACCCGCCCTGCGCCAGGAGCCGGCCTTCGACGGGCTGGGCGCCGTCGTGCCGGGCGGCGACGGGGGGCCGGCGGGCACCGAGCCCTCGCTCGACAGCCACGCGGTCGATCTGCAGGACGCCATCGCCATGCCCGTGCCGCCGGCCGAGCGCCGGGGCGGGCTCGACCCGCTGGTCGATGCCATCGCCCCCATGGTGGCCGAGCAGGTGGTCTCGGGCGACGCGGCGCTGGCCGCGCTGCCGCCCACCCGCCGCGCCGGCAGCAAGCCCTTCGCCATCGAGGGCTTCAACGAAGCCGCGCAGCAGTGGGAAACGCCGGTCGCGGGCCAGCGCTACACCCACTTCCAGGCCGGCGTGCAGCTGGCCAACCGGCTGGGCGCGCTCAACGAGATCGAGTTCTCAGAATTCGTCGTCAAGGCCCAGGGCTTCGCGGACGCGATCAACGCGGCGCCGGACTTCCCCGACATGCTGCACGAGGTGGCCCGGGCCCGCGAGCTCGACCAGTTCGCCAGCGACCACGACGCGCAGCTCACCTTCGCCCTGCGGGCCCGCCAGGCGGCGTGGAGCCCCGGCTACGTGCAGCAGAACGCGCTGCGCCAGGGCTTCACGCCCGGCGTCATTCCGGGCCGGCTGGTGCTGCCCGCCAGCAGCGGACCGGGCCTGCCGCCCGCGCTGACGCTGGCCTACGACACCCAGGCCGCGCTGTCGGACGACCCCGAGCAGTCCGCCATCCGCGAGATCACCCTGAGCCTGGACGTGGCGCAGGTGCACCGCGCCGAGCAGCCCTTCCAGCGGCTGCGCGACGTGGCCGCGGCGCTGGGGCAGGCCATGGATGGCGTGCTCTGCGACCAGAACGGCACGCCGCTGCCCGCCATGACCATGGACCCCATCGCCGCCGACCTAGAGTTGCTCTACGACAAGCTCGACAGCCGCGAGCTCTCCGCCGGCTCGGTGCTGGCGCGGCGCCTCTTCAGCTGATCGCCGTCGATGGCCTGGTACGACGTGGTCCTGCCGCCGCTGGTGGAGCAGCCGGGTGGCCTCTACCGGCCGGGGCAGCGGCGGGTGAACGTGGCCAAGGCGGCGGTGCTGGCCTTGGCGGGCGTGGGCGTCATCGTCTTCGGGCAGCTCTACGGCATGGGCTGCGTGTATCTCGCGCTGGCCGGCTGGCTGGGCTGGCGCGAATGGTCGGATTGGCGCCAGTTCGGCGCCGCCGGCCGGCCGCTGGTGCGCATCGACGAAGCCACCGCGTTTTTCGCGCTGCCCTCGCGCCTGGTGCACAAGTGCGTCGAGGTCCCGTTGCGGGAGGCGAAGGCGCTCAAGGTGCTGGGCGACGGGCTGCGCCGCACGCTGGTCTTCGAGCGCCGCCATGGCGAGCCGGTGCGCTTCGAGGCCAGCTGGGGCCGGCACGATGCGCGGGTGATCGATTTCCTGCAGCGGAATCTGCCGGCGCGCGTGCCGGTCACCATCCAGACCGTGCCGGCGGACCGCTAGGCTGCCGGGCGAGCAGCCGGCCACCACGCCCCGTATCCGTTTTTCCTGCTGGCGCCCATCGACCCATGGGGCGCCGCGCAGCACTCAGGAGTGCCAGCCGATGGCCCAGAACCAAGACCTTTTTTCCGCTTCAGCGCCCGACGAATCGACGCAGTCTGCTATCAAAAAGATAGAAAAGCTGCGCCAGCAGCTGACCACCTGGGCGCACCAGTACTACGTGCTGGACGAACCTACGGTGCCCGACGCCGAATACGACCTCGCCTTCCAGGCCCTCGAGGCGCTGGAGGCAGCGCACCCTGACCTCGTCACGCCCGACTCGCCCACGCAGCGGGTGATCGGCGCGGTGATGGAGGGCCTGACGCCGGTGCGCCACCGCGTGCCCATGCTCAGCATCCGCACCGAGACCGATACCGAGGCGAGCGGCGCCGCCACCTTCGACGCGCGCGTGCGCCGCGAGCTGAAGCTGCCGGCCGATGCGCCGCCCATCGAATACGTGGCCGAACCCAAGTTCGACGGCCTGGCCATGAGCCTGCGCTACGAGAACGGCCGGCTGGTGCAGGCCGCCACGCGGGGCGACGGCGAGGTGGGCGAGGACGTCACCCACAACATCCGCACCATCCGGCAGATCCCGAAGACGCTGCCCAGCGATGCGGCCACGCCCGTGCCGCCGGTGCTGGAGGTGCGCGGCGAGGTCTACATGCGCCGGGCCGACTTCGACCAGCTCAACGAACGCCAGCGCGAGGCCGGCGGCAAGACCTTCGTCAACCCGCGCAACGCGGCCGCCGGGGCCGTGCGGCAGCTCGACTCGGGCATCACGCTGCAGCGGCCGCTGTCGTTCTTCGCCTATGGCCTGGGCGACGTCACGCCGGCCGCCGAGGGCGGGCCGGACTTCGCCACGCATTTCGACATGCTGCAGACGCTGAAATTATGGCGTTTTCCGGTCGCGGCGCAGGTGCGTACTGCGCAGGGCGCTACGGAATTGGTAGCATTCCACGAGGAGATAGGCGCCAGCCGCGACCAGCTGCCCTACGACATCGACGGCGTGGTCTACAAGGTCAACAGCCTGGCGCTGCAGCGGCAGCTGGGCTTCGTCACCCGCGAGCCGCGCTGGGCGGTGGCGCACAAGTATCCGGCGCAGGAGATGGTCACCCGCGTGGAGGGCATCGACGTGCAGGTGGGCCGCACCGGCAAGCTCACGCCGGTGGCGCGGCTGGCGCCGGTCTTCGTGGGCGGGGTCACCGTCACCAACGCCACGCTGCACAACCTGTTCGAGATCCGCAAGAAGGGCGTGCGCGTGGGCGACCAGGTCATCGTGCGGCGGGCGGGCGACGTGATTCCGGAGGTGGTCGGCACGGTGCCGGCCGCGCTGGCGCCGGTAGCCGGCGCGCTGCAGGGTTCCGACGCGCTGGCCGATGCCGCATCGAACGCGGATGGCACGGCGCCCGATGCGGCACGTGCTGCGCCGCGGAGCCCTTATGTTCCCAACTTCCGCATGCCGCGCCAGTGCCCGATTTGCGGCAGCGCCGTGGTGCGCGAAAAGGGCGAGGCGAATCACCGCTGCACCGGCGGCCTGTTCTGCCCGGCGCAGCGCAAGGAGGCCATCCTGCATTTCGCCGCGCGCCGCGCCATGGACATCGAGGGCCTGGGCGACAAGCTGGTCGACCAGTTGGTCGAGGGCAACGTCATCCGCACGCTGCCCGACCTGTACCGCCTGGGCCTTACGGCGCTGGCGGCGCTGGACCGCATGGCCGAGAAGTCGGCGCAGAACGTGGTCGCCGCGCTGGAGAAGTCCAAGCAGACCACGCTGCCGCGCTTTTTGTTCGGGCTGGGCATCCGCCATGTGGGCGAGGCCACGGCCAAGGACCTGGCGCGGCATTTCGGCAGCCTGGACGCCATCATGGCCGCGAGCGTGGAGCAGCTGCTCGAGGTGAACGACGTGGGCCCCGTCGTGGCCGAGGCGATCCACACCTTCTTCGCGCAGCCGCACAACCGCGAGGTGGTGGAGCAGCTGCGGGCCTGCGGCGTGACCTGGGAAGAGGGCGCGCCCGCCGAGCGCGCCACCCTGCCGCTGGCGGGCCTGACGGTCGTCATCACCGGCACGCTGCCCACCCTGAGCCGGGACGAGGCCAAGGACCTGCTGGAGGCCGCCGGCGCCAAGGTCGCCGGCTCGGTCAGCAAGAAGACGCACTACGTGGTGGCTGGCGCCGAGGCCGGCAGCAAGCTGGCGAAGGCGCAGGAGCTGGGCGTTCCGGTGCTGGACGAAGATGGGCTGCAGGCGCTGCTCACGCACGGCCCGGCGGGCGTGGGCGGCTGACACGCCCCGTCCACGCCACCGGCGTGGGCCGCCGCTGACAGCCGCCCCCGGCTTCGTCCGCCGTGATCGGGTGATCCGGGCAGGGCGGCGGTGCGTAGGATGGCGAGTCCAGCCAACGCCACTGCCACCTGCTTGCCTGCCGCCCGCATGCGTCCCACCGACTGCCCCGCCACCCCCTGCCGCACCGCGCCGTTCGGCGGCTGCCGCTGCCGCCGTGATCGCCCCCACCGCCGCATCCGGGGCGCCGCATGAGCGAGGCGGCGCACCGGCCCCGCGCCCACACGCTGCGCCTGCTGCTGGGCGACCAGCTCAACCCCGCGCATTCGTGGTTCGACGCGCAGGATGCGGGCATCGTCTACGTGCTGATGGAGGTGCGGCAGGAAACCGATTACGTGCTCCACCATGCGCAGAAGATCCTGGCCATTTTCGCCGCCATGCGCGATTTGGCCACGCAGCTCAAGGGCGCCGGCCACCGCGTGCGCTACATCGCCATCGACGACGCCAGCAACCGCCAGTCGCTGCCGGGCAACCTGGCCGCGCTCATGGCGCACTACGGCGCGGACCGGCTGGAATACCAACAGCCCGATGAGTGGCGGCTCGATGAGCAGCTGCGCACCTGGGGGGAGGCGCAGGCGTTCGACGTGCAGGTGGTGGACAGCGAGCACTTCTACACCTCCCGTACCGAGGTGGCGGGCACCTTCCAGGGCCGCAGGCAGTGGCTGATGGAGCATTTCTACCGCCGCATGCGCCAGCGCCACCAGGTGCTGCTGGACGAGGCGGGCGAGCCCGAGGGCGGGGCGTGGAACTACGACCACGACAACCGCAAGCCCTGGCACGGCACGCCCGAGGTGCCGCCCGACGGCCGGCCCACGCACGACCACCGCGCGCTCTGGGCCACCATCGAGGCGGCGGGCGTGAAGAGCTTCGGCAACCCCCAGGCGGGCGCGTTCCGCTGGCCCCTGAACCGGGCCGAGGCGCTGGCCTGCCTGAACCACTTCATCGCCACCACGCTGCCCGACTTCGGCGCGTATGAAGACGCCATGAGCACGCAGAGCACGCGGCTCTTCCATTCGCTGCTGTCGTTCGCGCTCAACACCAAGATGCTGCGCCCGCACGAGCTGGTGCTGCATGCCGAGGCCGCGTACCGGTCCGGCCGGGCGCCCCTGCCAGCGGTGGAAGGGTTCATCCGGCAGATCCTGGGCTGGCGCGAATATGTGCGCGGGGTGTACTGGGCGCACATGCCCGGCTACGAGGAGCGCAATGCGCTGGGGCATACCGCGCCGCTGCCCGAGTGGTTCTGGTCGGGCGAGACGCGCATGCGCTGCCTGCGGCATTCCATTGGCCAGTCGCTGGAGCATGCGCATGCCCACCACATCCAGCGGCTGATGGTGATCGGCAACTTCTCGCTGCTGGCGGGGCTGGACCCTGCCGCCCTGCACCAGTGGTATCTGGGCATCTACATCGACGCCTTCGAGTGGGTGGAGGTGCCCAACACGGTCGGCATGAGCCAGTTCGCCGACGGCGGACTGCTGGGCACCAAGCCCTATGTGAGCAGCGCGGCCTACATCGACCGCATGAGCGATTACTGCGGCGGCTGCCACTACGACAAGAACCTGAAGGTGGGCGAGCGCGCCTGCCCGTACAACGCGCTCTACTGGGACTTCTTCGCGCGCCACGAAGCCACGCTGGGATGCAACACGCGCCTGACCATGGTCTACCGCCAGCTGCAGAAGATGCCCGCGGCGCAACGCAAGGCGCTGCGCGAGCGCGCCGAGGCGGTGCGCTCGGATCTCGACGCGCTCTGAAAGGATCCGCCCATGGATGCGCCATCCCTGCAGTCACTCCCCGCCGGCTACCGCGCCATCGTCATCGGCGCGAGCGGTGCCATCGGCGCTGCCCTGCTGGCCCAACTGCGGGCCGATGCGCGCTGCGCCCTGGCCGTGGGCCTGGGCCGGCGCACCGAGCCGGCGCTGGACCTGCACGACGAAGCCTCCATCGCCCCCGCCGCCCGGCAACTGGCGGAGCAGGGGCCCTGGCATTGCATCGTGCACGCGGCCGGCGTGCTGCACGGCCCGGGCATGGCCCCGGAAAAGCGGCTCGGCCAGCTCAACTACGCCCAGCTCGAGGCCACCTTCCGCGTCAACACCTTCGGCCCGGCGCTGGTGCTGGCGCATTTCGCGCCGCTCCTGCCGCGCAAGGAGCGCGGCCTGCTGGCCGTGCTGTCCGCCAAGGTGGGCAGCATCGGCGACAACCGGCTGGGCGGCTGGTACGGCTACCGGGCGTCCAAGGCCGCGCTGAACATGCTGCTGAAGACCGCCGCCATCGAGATCGCCCGCACGCACCCGCACGCGGTGCTGGCCGCGCTGCACCCGGGCACGGTGGATTCCGCGCTGTCCCGGCCCTTCGGCGGCGAGGGCATCGGCCGCCCGCCGGCCGACGCGGCGGCCGACCTGCTGCGCGTGCTGGACTCGCTCGGGCCCGAGCAGTCGGGCGGCTTCCATTCGTACCGGGGCGAGCCGTTGCCGTGGTGAAGCAGGGCGGGGCCGCCTCATCTGGACTTAAGCCAATGGCGGTATAACTGCGCCCTTTGGCCTTGGGCCCGCGTTCCGGCGGCCCTCTGAGCCGCACGAGCCGACCGCGTGCCCATTTCGACGCATCTGATACAGATTGCTCCTGATTCGATAGCTACCGGCGCTGGTACAACGAGCGCTGCAACCCGATTTCCCTACTGATCCATGTCGATGACCGATGTTTTGCGTGCCCGCGCCGGCGCGCTGCGGACCGCGCTGGCGCGCCTGGCGCGCCGCCCCGAGCGCCTCTGGTCGCTGCACAGCCTGGTGTGGCTGCTGGCCGGGCTGGTGCTGGCGTTCTGGCTCTATGTGCTGGCCCTGGTGCCCTTCACCCCGGGCATTCGCGACATCCGCAAGGCCAAGGCCGACCAGCCGGCGCAGCTGGTGTCGGCCGATGGCCGGCTGCTGGCCGAATACAAGTGGGTCAACCGGGAATGGGTGCCGCTCGCGGGCATCGCCAAGCCGGTGACGGACGCGCTCATCGCCACCGAAGACCACCGCTTCTACGACCACTTCGGCATCGACTGGCGGCGGCTGCTGTCGGCCGTGGTGCTGACGCTGGGCGGAGACAAGCAGGGCGGCTCCACCATCACCCAGCAGCTGGCGCGCAATCTCTACCCGGAAGACATCGGCCGCGCGCCCACGCTCACCCGCAAGCTGAAGGAAGCCATCACGGCGCTGAAGATCGAGGCGCTCTACTCCAAGGAAGAGATCCTGGAGACGTATCTCAACACCGTGCCCTTCCTCTACAACGCCTATGGCATCGAGATGGCGGCGCGCACCTATTTCGACAAATCGGCCGACAAGCTCAGCGTGCTTGAAAGCGCCACCCTGATCGGCATGCTCAAGGGCACGGCCTACTACAACCCGGTGCTGAACCCGCAGCGTGCGCAGGCCCGCCGCAACACCGTGCTGGGGCAGATGCTCAAGCACGGCAAGCTCACCCAGGCCGAATTCGACACGCTCTCGCGCCGGCCGCTGCGCATCCGCTTCGAGCGCCAGCCCGAGGTCGATGGCCTGGCGCCGCACCTGGCCCAGCAGCTGCGCAAGCAGCTCATCGACTGGGCCGACCGCAACGGCTACAGCCTGTATGCCGACGGGCTGGTGGTGCGCACCACCATCGACGGGCGGCTGCAGACCCTGGCCAACGCCGCCGTGCAGCGGCAGGGCAAGGCCTTGCAGGGCGTGGCCGATTCCGCCTGGTCGCCCCGGGTATGGAATGCCAGGAACCCGCTCGTGCGCGACCTGGCGCGGGAGTCTGCCCAGTACCAGGCGGCCATCGCCAAGGGCACGGCGCCGGCCGATGCGGAAAAGGCGCTGCTGGACGATGCCGACTTCCTGCGCTCGCTGCGCCAGCAGAAGACCCGCGTGCAGGCCGGCTTCCTGGCGCTGGACCCGCGAACCGGTGAAGTGCGCGCCTGGGTGGGCAGCCGCGACTTCGCGCAGGACCCGTTCGACCACGTGCAGGCCGCGCGGCGCCAGCCCGGCTCCACCTTCAAGCCCTTCGTCTACGGCGCGGCGTTCGCGGCCGGCGTGTCACCCGAGACCACGCTGATGGACCAGGCGGTGGAAATCCCCCTGGGCGGCGGCAGGTTCTGGCGACCCACCGACGGCGGCCCGCCGAGCGATCTGCCCATGACGCTGGCCGACGGCCTGGCGTTCTCCAAGAACACCATCACCGCGCAGGTGATGCAGCAGGTCGGCCCGGCCCGCGTGGCGCAGCTGGCGCGCGACATGGGCGTGCGCGAATCGAAGCTCGACGAAGTGCCGGCCCTGGCGCTGGGAACCAGCCCGGTCACGCTCAAGGAAATGGTGGCCGCCTACGGCACCATCGCGGCCGGCGGGCGCTACCGCGCGCCCATCGTCATCACCCGCATCGAAGACAAGAACGGCAAGGTGCTGGAAGACTTCACGCCGGCAGCGCCCGAGAAGGTCATCGCCCTGGCCCCCGTCCAGGCGCTGCGCAACGCCATGCGCGGTGTGATCGACAAGGGCACGGGCGTCGCCATCCGCAGCCGCTGGGGCATCACCGCCGACGTGGCGGGCAAGACCGGCACCACGCAGGACAACACCGACGGCTGGTTCATCCTGATGCACCCGCAACTGGTGGCGGGCGCCTGGGCCGGCTTCAACGACGGGCGCATCACCCTTCGCAGCGACTACTGGGGCCAGGGGGCGCACAGCGCGCTGCCCATGGTGGGCGAGGTCTTCCAGCAGGCCCTGCGCGCCAAGGTGATCGATGCCCGCGAACGCTTCGTGGACGAGCAGGAGACCAGCTGGACACAAAGCGCGATGAGCGGCGTGCGCGACTGGGTGTACGACCTGTTCGGCCGCCGCACCGGCGAATCGGCCACGCCGCGCAACGAGGCCGGCGCGGTCGCCACGCCCATGCCGGGCGCGCCCGCGCTGCCCAACCCGCCGGCCCCGTCCGACGTCGAGGCGCCGGAAATCACCGAGGCGCCGCTGACGCCGCTGCAGAACGTCACGCCCTCGGCCGTGCCGCAGCCGGGCGTGGTCGTGCCGTCCGACCCGATGCCGGTGCAGCCCGGCGGCGTACCGCCGCAGGGTGCCGGCGCCGTGCAGCAGGGCGAGGTCGTGCCGTCCTGGGCCACCGCCCCGGCCCGCGACCCCGCCGGCGCGGCGCCGACGTTCGGCGGCAGCAGCGGCGCCAACGGCAACGGGACTTCGGGCCAGCCCGTGCCGGGCGTGGTGGTGACCACCCCGGTGCAGCGCGGCGTGGTCGTGCCCAGCGACAACCGCGGCGCGCCGACGTTCGGCGAGCCGACCGCCCGCTGAGCGGGCAAAGCGCCGCCGCCGCGGCCGGCTTCCTGGGTGCTGGCCCCCGCACCCGCCGCGGGCTATGCTGCCGCACCTGCCGGCATCGCCGCTCGAAGATGCGCAGGCTCGCACTCGACGCTTTTCCATCCACCCCTTTCCTCGCCGGACCGCTCCCATGATGTCTTCACGCCGCTTCCATCTCGCCTCCCTCTGCGCCGCCGCCGTGCTGGCCTGCGCCACGCTGGTGCCCGCCGCCGCCCATGCCGGCCCGCGCCTGGACCGCATCATGGACACCAAGGTGCTGCGCGTCGGCACCCCTGGCGACTACCGGCCCTTCGCCATCAAGACCGACACCGGCTATGCGGGCCACGACATCGACCTGATCGAGCAGATGGCCAAGGAACTCGGCGTGAAGGTCGAGTACGTGGCGACCAGCTGGCCGAACCTGATGAAGGACCTGCAGGGCGACAGGTTCGACGTGGCCGTGGGCGGCATCACCCGCAACGTCACGCGCATTCGCCAGGTCGAGATGCTCCCGGGCTATGCGCCCTTCGGCAAGGTGGCCCTGGTGCGCACGGCCGACAAGGCCCGCTACAACACCCTGGCCGACCTCAACCAGCCCGGCGTGCGCGTCATCAAGAACCCCGGCGGCACCAACGAAACCTTCGTGCTGCAGAACCTGACGACCGCGCAGGTCAGCACGCATGAAAAGAACGCCGAGATCCCCGCGCTGATCGCCGAAGGCAAGGGCGACGTGATGATCACCGAAACGTATGAAGCGCTGCACTACGCGAAGGCCGACCCGCGCCTGACGGCGGCCTTCATCGCCCAGCCCCTGACGCCCACCAACACCCTGGGCTTCATGCTGCCCAAGGACGACGCGGACTATTCCCGCGTGATGGAGTTCGTCTGGGGCCTGATGGACAGCCGTGGCGGCGTGAAGCAGGCGGCCGACAAGTGGCTCAAGTGAACTGAGCTGCGGCTCCCGTGCCGCCGCGCCGCGAACGCGCTCAGCCGGTGGCCAGAGCCGGCTCGGCCCAGGCCTGCGTGCGCGCCGCCAGGGCCTGGCCGTCGGGACGGTCCGTGATGCGGGCCTGCATGCAGGCCTGGGCGAGGGCGGTGGCCTGGTCGATGAACCGGCCGCCCGCGCCTTGCTCGCAGCGTTCGGCCAGCTCGCCCAGCAGAATGCCGTAGGCGCGAACGTCCATGCGCCGCAGCGCGTCGCCCAGCGCCCCTGCCGGCGCGAAGGCTGCCGCGCCGAAGTCGCCCAGCAGCGCGCTCGCCTCGCCGGGGGGCGCGTGCGGCCGCCACAGCACGTTGTGCGCATAGAGGTCGCCATGCACGATGCCCCGGCCGTGCAGATGGGCCAGCGCGCTCGCCACGTCGGCCGCGATGCGCAGGGCGGTGGCGGCGGGCAGGCGCAGGCCCGGGGCGTACACGTCCCGCGTGCAGGTCTCGAAGCTGGGCGGGCCGGCCAGCGGGCGCCAGTCCGGGCCGACGCGCTCCATCACCAGGCCCTGCTGGCCGTCCGGGTGACCGGCGAGCCGGCCGAGCACGGAGATGGTGCGGGCATGCCGCCCGGCCGCCAGGCTGGCGGCCATTTCGGTCATCGGCCAGCCGTCGCTGGTGACCGCTCCCTTGAAGAGTTTCACGGCGACGTCATGCGGTCCGCTGGACCCGTGCAGAACGGCTGCGTGGATGTGGCCCGAAGCGCCTTCGCCCAGCCGCTCGCCGCAGCGCAGGGCGTGCCAGTCGATGGCCTGCGCCTGCTCGCTGTCCCGCGCCCTGGCTTCCACGGTCTCGTTGAAGGCGTTGCCGCCCTGGGCGAGCCAGGCCAGGCGCGGCATGGCGGCCAGCCATTGGGGCAGGGCGTCCAGCCGGTTGGCCGCGATGCGCAGCAGCTCGAGCCGCTCGCACTGCCGCAGGCGGTCGGGCAGGGCGCGCAGGCGGTTGCCGGCCAGCATCAGCTTTTGCAGCCGGGGGCGGTCGCCCAGGGCCTCGGGCAGCTCGGCGATGGCGTTGTCCGTCAGGATCAGCCAGCGCAGCCGCGGCGGCAGCGCGGCCGCCGGCACGTGCGCGATGCGGTTGGCCTTGAAGCCCACCATCTCCAGCCGCGGGCAGGCGCCGAGGGCGGCCGGCAGTTCGGTGAAGTCGTTGTCCGAGGCGAAGAACACCTTCAGCCGGTGCAGCCGGTGCAGATCGGCGGGCAGGGCAGAGAGGCGGTTGCCGGAGAGGTCCAGCACCTCCAGGGTGTCCGCCAGGTCGAAGATCTCGGGCGGGAAGTCGGCCAGGCTCGCGGCGATGCGCAGCGTGCGCGCGCCGGCCAATGCGCCGGCACGCAGGCGTTGCAGTTCAGCGGTCATGCCGCCAGTGTACGAACCCGCCGCAAGGCGGCGCGGCACGCCCACCGGCGGCGCGGTCAGGCGGCGACCTGCATGGGCGGCTGCGGTTCCCGGCCGGCGCGCAGGCGGCGCACCAGTTGCGGCAGGTTCAGGCACTGGATCAGCGTGCGGCCTCCGTTGGCCTTGATGAGTTCGCTCACCACCGCGCCCGGCAGCCCGGGGGCGGGGAAGATGCTGGCCTCGGCGAAGTGCAGCACGCTGTGCAGCTCGCCCACCAGCAGGCCGACCACCGCCTGGCCGTCCTGCGCCACCACCACCTGGCCCTGGGCCGAGGGCGGCATGCGCCGGCCGGTCAGCACTTCGTGCAGGTCGAACACCCAGACGTATTCCAGCACCTTGCCGTGCGAGCGCAACGGCACCGTGCCCACGCAGCCCGCCAGCCCGGCGGCGGACACGGCGGCGATGCTGTGCGCGGGCAGCGCCTCGACCACCTGCGCCGTGGGCAGCGCGAAGAGGCCTTCGCCCACGAAGAAGGTGGCCATCTCGCGCCCGCCGCTGGCGCCCGCCTCGCTCAGCAGGGTGATGCGGCGCCGGCGGGCGGCCTCCTGCGCCCCGGCTACCTGGGCGCCGAACGAATGCACCGAGACCGCCAGCACGTCTTCGCTGTAGCCGTCGCACACCTTGAATTCACGGTAGCCGTGCGACGCCGCGCACGAGACGATGCAGTAGGCGTCGCCATACACCATGGCCCGCGACAGGCTCTGCCCGTTGGCGACGGCGAGCATCTCTTGCGGCACCTCCAGCGTCGAGCCCACCGGCACCGAAGGGTCGGCGCTGGAGAGCACCGTGCCGGCGCGACTGACGAAGAAGCCCTGGGTGCGGGACTTCTTTTCCAGCGCGCCCCGCAGCATGGCTTCGAATTCCTCGGCGGCGTTGAACACGATGCCGATGCCGCCCACCACCTCGCCCACCTCGCCCGGCGCCTGGATCGCCGCGTGGTAGACGTAGGTGGCGCGCCCGCCGTAGAAGCCGCTCGCCCGCCAGGGCGTGACGTGGTAGGACTGCGTGCCGCGCATCGCCAGCACCGCCGCCAGGGTGTCGGGCTCGATGGCCATGCCCACCGCCGACCGGCCGTCTTCCAGCAGGGGCCGGCTGGAGGCCAGCACCCGGCCCTCGCGGTCGTACACCAGGAGCCGGGCGTACACCGTGTAGAGGCTGTTGATGTGCTCGAGGATGCGCTGCGCCTCGGCCAGGCGGTCGGGCGCGCGGGCGCCGGGATCGCGCGGGTCCAGCAGGGCGCGCAGCTCGGGCGTCAGCGCCCACCAGCGGCAGTCGTTGGCGCGCTCGTAGAGGTTGCGGTCGAGCAGGTCCACCAGCAGCTGGGTCAGCAGTTCGCCGTCGCGCATGCTCGACATGAGCACCGTGCCGTAGAGGTCGCGGATGGACTGGCTGAACACCTCGTTGGTGAGCGCGCCGGTGTCGCCGATCTGCTCGAGCACCGCCTTCAGGCGGGCGACGTCCTGGTGCTGGCGGCCGGTCATGACCTGGCCGTTCCACACCACGCGGCGGATGGTGTCGGCCGCATCGACGATCGCGTGCAGCGGCGGGCAGAAGTCCTGCGCATGGCTCAGCAGGCCATGCGCCACGCCGGGTTCCAGCGCGTCCAGCACCTGGCTGGATTCACCGGAGAAGGCCAGGTCCACCGGCGCCATGACCTGCCCGCGCCAGCCCGAGGGGCCCGGGTAGCCCTGGTAGCCCGCCGTGGCCACGGTCTGCACCAGGTAGGCGCGACCGGCATGCACCTGCAGGGAGAGTTCGCCGGCTTCGTTGACCGGCACGTGCGCGCCCACCGGCACCCAGAGGGGATCGCCGCTGGCGATGACTTGGTGGCTGCTGTCCAGCAGCAGCGGGATGTGGCGCTGCTGGCCGTGCTGGTTGCGCGCCCGGAAGATGCCCTCCATCTCGTCCGCGAAGGCGAAGCTCAGGCAGAGCACGCCCACGGCCTCGCCCGTCTGCGGGTGCAGCATGCGCTGCGAATAGAGCAGCGCGTGGCGCTTGCCAGGCCGCAGGTCGGTGGGGCCGAAGGTTTCCACGTAGCCGGCGCTCTGGAGCGTGCGGGCCAGCAGCGGGTCCTGCGTGCCTTCGACCGGACTGGTTTCGTCGATCTGCGCCACCACCGCGCCCTGGCAGTCCAGCAGCAGGATCTCGTCGTACACGGTGTACTTGTTGCGGTATTCGCGCAGGCGCATCAGCACCGCGCCCTGGTCGCTCTCCAGGCCGGCGACGAAGCGGCACAGGTCCTGGTCGGTGGCGAGAAAGCCCACGTCCGCCGTGCGTTCGTAGAGATTGCGCACCACGATGTCGATCACCTGGCGGGCGCTGGTCGCCAGCTCGTCCATGACCTGGCCGATGGATTCGCCCACCAGCGAGCGCACCAGCTCCGTCTCCAGCTGCTGGAAGCCCTCGCGCGTGGCCCGCATCATGGGCAGCAGGCTGTGCGCTTCCTCCGGGCAATTCATCTTGGCCGACGACTCGATGAGCCGCCACATGAGGTTCAACTCGCGCAGCGCGCTCTCGCAGCGCGTGACCTCGCGCATGAACGGGATGAACTTTTCCGTCTGGAATGGCGCCTGGGTGGGCATGGAGTCCTCCGATTCGCCCCGCCGTGGGGCGCACGCGGACACCAAGCAACCGCCATGCCTGAATTACATCGGGTTACATACCGGCCGGGCTGGCGGGGTGGCGCGCAGGGCCGGGGCCGCTCAGACCACGTCGAGGCTGTGGACCCGGCCCGACCCTAGCGCCCCACTGCGCCGGTCGGCGAAGTAATGTTCCAGCGTGACTTTCACCGTGCGAAAGGCGATCTCGTCCCAGGGAATCTCGTCCTCGGCGAAGAGCCGCGCCTCGATGGTCTCGAAGCCTGGCGCGAAGACGTCGCTCTGCAGCGTGGCTAGATAGAAGAAGTGGACCTGCCCGACACGCGGCACGTTCACCACGGAAAAGAGCGGCCCCATCTCGATCTGCGCGCCGGCCTCCTCGTCGGTCTCGCGGGCGGCGCCTTGCGCACTGGTCTCGTTCAGCTCCATGAAGCCGGCGGGCAGCGTCCACTTGCCGCGGCGCGGCTCGATGTTGCGCAGGCACAGCAGCACCCGGTCGCCCAGTACCGGCACCGTGCCCACCACGTTGAGCGGGTTCTCGTAGTGCACCGTGCCGCAGGCCGGGCACACCGCCCGCAGCTTGGTGTCGCCGTCGTCGGGCACGCGGTAGACCACGGCGGTACCGCATTCACGGCAATGCTTGATGGGGCTGCGGAAAGTCATGCGGGGGCGAAATATGAATGAAATACGGCGCCGGCGCTTGATGCGTCGGCGCGTGCAGCTATTTTTTTTATAGCAATCGGTTCGGCCGGGCTTCAGGCCACCGTCAGGCGCAGCGTGCCCAGCCCGTCGATGCCGCCATCCAGCACATCGCCCCGCACCACCGCGGCCACGCCTTCGGGCGTGCCGGTGAAGATCAGGTCGCCGGGCTGCAACTCCCACGCGGCGGACAGGTGTTCAATGGTCTCGGCGATGTTCCAGATCAGCTGCGTGACGGTGCTGCGCTGGCGATCGGTGCCGTTCACCTGCAGCCAGATGGCGGCGTTGGCCACGTCGCCCGCCTGCGCGGCGGGGGTGATCGGGCCGATGGGGGCGCTGGCGTCGAAGCCCTTGCCGATCGACCAGGGACGGCCCTGCTTCTTCATCTCGCCCTGCAGGTCGCGGCGCGTCATGTCCAGGCCCACGGCATAGCCCCAGATGTGCTGGAGCGCGTCGGCGGCGCGGATATTCTTGCCACCCTGGCCGATGGCCACCACCAGCTCGATCTCGTGATGCAGGTTGGAGGTCAGGCTCGGGTAGGGCAGGGTGCCCGTCTCGCCGGCCGCCACGGGCAGCACGGCATCGGCCGGCTTCATGAAGAAAAAGGGCGGCTCGCGGCCGGTGAAGCCCATTTCCTTGGCGTGCTCTTCGTAGTTGCGGCCCACGCAGTAGATGCGGTGCACGGGAAAGCGGTCTGCGGTGCCCACGACGGGCACGCTGGCCTGGGGCGCTGGAGGGATCACATAGCTCATGTCTGCCTTTCTGGGGTCGGATGCGGTGGGCCGTGCGGCGCTCTGCGCGGCGGGGGGCCAGCCAGCGCCGCAGTGTGCCACGGGCCGGCACGTGGCGTGGGCAGGCCCCCGTTATGCTTGCCGCACCATGAAACTCTTCAACTATTTCCGGTCCTCGGCCTCGTACCGCGTGCGCATCGCGCTGGAGCTCAAGGGCCTGGCCTACGACTACGTGCCGGTGCACCTGGTGCGTGCCGAGCACCGCAGCCCCGAGCACGCGGCACGCAGCGGCGACGCCCTGGTGCCGGCGCTGGAGACGGAGGATGGGCAGGTGCTGGTGCAGTCGATGGCCATCATCGAATACCTGGACGAGACGCACCCCGAGCCCCCGCTGCTGCCCGCCGACGCGCTGGGCCGTGCGCGGGTGCGCGCGTTGGCGCAGATGATCGCCTGCGAGATCCACCCGGTGAACAACCTGCGCGTGCTGCGCCACCTCACCCAGACCCTGGGGCTGAGCGAAGACGCCAAGACCGGCTGGTACCACCACTGGACGCGCAGCGGCCTCGAAGCCTTCGAGCGCCAGCTCGCGCTGCTGGCGGCGAGCCGTGCCGACGCCGGCCTGCCGCCATCGCAGTTCTGCTGGGGCGACACGCCCACCCTGGCCGACTGCTGCCTGGTCCCGCAGATCTTCAATGCCCGGCGCTTCGCCGTGCCGCTGGACGGCCTGCCGCTGACGCTGGCCGCCTGCGAGGCGGCGAGCGCGCTGCCCGCCTTCCAGCGCGCCCATCCCGGCGCCTGCCCGGACCACGAGGCATGACCGCGGCGCCCCCCCACGACTGGCTGGTGCCCGACTGGCCGGCGCCGGCCCGGGTGCGCGCCGTGTGCACCACCCGCGCGGGCGGCGTCAGCGCCGCGCCGTTCGATACGCTGAACCTGGGCGACCACGTCGGCGACCGGCCGGCCGACGTGGCGCACAACCGCGCACGCCTGCAGGCGGCCCTCGGGGCGCGGCCGGTGTTCTTGAAGCAGGTGCACGGCGCCGACGTGGTGGGCCTGTCGCCCGGATCGCCGGACGGCACCGTGGCCGATGCCTGCAGCACCACCGCGCCCGGCGTGGCCTGCACCATCATGGTGGCGGACTGCCTGCCGGTGCTGTTCACCGAACACCAGGGCACCTGGGTGGCGGCCGCCCATGCCGGCTGGCGGGGGCTGGCGGGCGAGGGCGGGCGGGGCGTGCTCGAAGCGGTTGTCGAGTCTTTTCGGGCCCCTGCGCCCGATCATCAAGCGCCGGAAGCTATCAAAAAAATAGCAAATGATCGGAAGCCCCAGGACCTCGTTGCTTGGCTGGGCCCCTGCATCGGGCCGGCCGCTTTCGAGGTCGGCCCGGAGGTGCGCGAGGCGTTCTGCGACGCCGACCCGCAGGCCGCACGGCATTTCACGCCGCAGCCCGCGGCAGGCAAATACCTGGCCGACCTGGCGGGCCTGGCCCGCCAGCGGCTGCACCGCCTTGGCGTGGCGAGCGTCTTCGGCAACGACGGCACGGCAGCGTGGTGCACCGTGACCCAGGCGTCACGGTTCTTTTCGCACCGGCAGGGCACCGCCGTCCGGGGCGGCAGCGGGCGGTTCGCCGCCTGCGTGTGGATCGACGGCCGCGCCGGCGGGTGAGCCGGCCGGCGCGGGCCCTGCCGCCTGCGTTGCGCGGGCCTGCTCGGCGGCCTGCGCCTGGCGCGCGCGCAGCGCCCGCTTGCGCCCGGGCGTGCCCAGGATGTAGCCCAGGATGCCCATGGGCAGCAGGCCGTAGAACACGAAGGTGACGATGGCGCCGAGCACCGTGCCGTTGGGCGCCTGCGCTTCCGCGACGGCCATCAGCACCGTGACATACAGCCAGCCGATGATGACCAGATACATGGTGGGGTGGGCGCGGCATGCGCCACGCGGATGATTTGGTAAAAAAAGCTGACTTCGATTGCCGGGAGCCCCGGGCGTCGTCAACAATGGCCGGACAATACACGCAAGGCCGCAAGAGCCTGCGGCTATTCAAGGAGGCAAGACGATGGAGACCAACTCGCAATGGGTTGAGGGTGCCCGGCAATTCCAGCGCATGTTCGGCGAGGGTTGGGCCCAGATGCTGAATGGCTTGCAGCCCGGCGCTGCCGGCCCGTCGCCCGCCGCTGCCACTGCGGTGCCGCCCGCCCCCGTGCGCTTTGCCCCCGACAAGCTCGCGGCACTGCAACAGCAGTACCTGGAAGAAGCCAAGGCGCTCTGGAGCGAGGGCCTGCAGAACCCGCCCGCGGTGGCCGATCGGCGCTTCACCAGCGAGGCCTGGTCCAAGAGCCCGATGGCGCGCTTCGCCGCCGCCCAGTACCTGCTGAACGCCCGCACGCTGATGGGGCTGGCCGACGCCGTGGAAGGCGACGAGAAAGCCAGGGCGCGCATCCGCTTCGCCGTGGAGCAGTGGATGGCCGCCATGTCGCCCAGCAACTTCCTCGCCTTCAATGCCGAGGCGCAGCTAAAGGCCATCGAGACCCAGGGCGAGAGCATCGCCAAGGGCGTGGCCAACCTGCTGCACGACCTGCGCCAGGGCCACGTCTCCATGACCGACGAGAGCCTTTTCGAGGTGGGCCGCAACGTGGCGACCACCGAGGGCGCGGTCGTGTTCGAGAACGACTACTTCCAGCTCATCGAATACAAGCCGCTCACGGCCAAGGTGTACGAGCGCCCGTTCCTGATGGTGCCGCCCTGCATCAACAAGTACTACATCCTCGACCTGCAGCCCGAGAACTCGCTCATCCGCCATGCCGTCGCCGAGGGCCACCGCACCTTCGTCGTGAGCTGGCGCAACCCCGACGCTTCCCTCGCGCAGTCCACCTGGGACGACTACATCGAGCAGGCCGTCATCACGGCCATCCACACGGTGCAGGACATCAGCGGCGCCAAGCAGATCAACGCGCTGGGCTTCTGCGTCGGCGGCACCATGCTGTCGAACGCGCTGGCGGTGCTGGCGGCGCGGGGCGAGGACGCGGTGGCCAGCGCCACCTTCCTGACCACCCTCATCGACTTCACCGACACCGGCATCCTCGACGTGTTCATCGACGAGGCGTTCGTGGCCTTCCGCGAGCTGCAGATGGGGCAGGGCGGGCTGATGAAGGGGCAGGACCTCGCCTCCACCTTCAGCTTCCTGCGGCCGAACGACCTGGTCTGGAACTACGTGGTGGGCAACTACCTGAAGGGTGAGACCCCGCCGCCCTTCGACCTGCTCTACTGGAACAGCGACGCCACCAACCTGCCCGGCCCCTATTACGCCTGGTACCTGCGCAACTTCTACCTGGAAAACAACCTGGTGGAGCCGGGCAGGCTCACCGTGTGCGGCGAATCCATCGACCTGAACCGGGTCGATGTGCCCGTCTACATCTACGGCTCGCGCGAGGACCACATCGTGCCGATCAACGCCGCGTATGCCTCCACCCAGCTGCTGCCCGGCCCCAAGCGCTTCGTCATGGGGGCGTCGGGCCACATCGCGGGCGTCATCAACCCGCCCGCCAAGAAAAAGCGCAGCCACTGGACGCGGGATGACGGCGCGCTGCCGGCCACCCTCGACGCCTGGCTGGCCGGCGCCACCGAACACCCCGGCAGCTGGTGGACCGACTGGTCCCGCTGGCTGGCAGGCCACGCCGGCCGGCAGGTGGCGGCCCCCAAGGCCTACGGGCGGGGCACGCGTTTCAAGGCGATCGAACCCGCGCCGGGCCGCTACGTGCGGCAAAAGGCGTAAACCGTGCGGCCGGCGCACCACCCCCGCGCCCGGCCGCCCGCAGCGCACGGCGGCGACCCGCATCCGTGACACCCCTCCTTCATTTCTTGCACTTCAGACTCTCTCAGAAAGACTCGCCATGGAAGACATCGTCATCGTTTCCGCCGTCCGCACGCCCGTGGGCAAGTTCGGCGGCTCGCTCGCCAAAACCCCCGCCACCGAGCTGGGCGCCATCGTCATCAAGGAGGCGCTCGCCCGCGCCAAGGTGCCGCTGGACCAGGTCAGCGAAGTCATCATGGGCCAGGTGCTGACGGCCGGCGTGGGCCAGAACCCCGCCCGCCAGGCCATGATGAAGGCCGGAGTGGCCAAGGAAACGCCTGCGCTCACCATCAACGCCGTGTGCGGCTCCGGCCTGAAGGCCGTGATGCTGGGCGCGCAGGCCATCGCCACGGGCGATGCCGAGATCGTGGTGGCGGGCGGCCAGGAAAACATGAGCCTTTCGCCCCACGTGCTGAACGGCTCCCGCGACGGCCAGCGCATGGGCGACTGGAAGATGGTGGACACGATGATCGTGGACGGCCTGTGGGACGTCTACAACCAGTACCACATGGGCATCACGGCCGAGAACGTGGCCAAGGCCCACGGCATCACCCGCGAGCAGCAGGACGCCCTGGCCCTGGCCAGCCAGCAGAAGGCCGCCGCCGCGCAGGACGCCGGCCGCTTCCAGGACGAGATCGTGCCCGTCACGCTGCCGCAGAAGAAGGGCGACCCCACCGTCTTCGCGGCCGACGAGTACCTGAACCGCAAGACCAACGCCGACGCGCTCGCCGGCCTGCGCCCGGCCTTCGACAAGGCCGGTTCGGTCACGGCGGGCAACGCCTCGGGCCTGAACGACGGCGCCGCCGCCGTGGTGCTGATGAGCGCCAAGAAGGCGGCGGAGCTGGGCCTGAAGCCGCTGGCGCGCATCGCCGCCTTCGGCACCAGCGGCCTGGACCCGGCCACCATGGGCATGGGCCCGGTGCCCGCGTCGCGCAAGGCGCTGCAGCGCGCCGGCTGGGACGCCAAGGACGTGGACCTGTTCGAGCTGAACGAAGCCTTCGCCGCCCAGGCCTGCGCCGTCAACAAGGAACTGGGCGTGGACGCGGCCAAGGTGAACGTGAACGGCGGCGCCATCGCCATCGGCCACCCGATCGGTGCGTCCGGCTGCCGCGTGCTGGTCACCCTGCTGCACGAGCTGCAGCGCCGCGACGCCAAGAAGGGCGTGGCGGCCCTGTGCATCGGCGGCGGCATGGGCGTGTCGATGGCGGTGGAACGCTGAAAAAGCGCGCCGGGCGGACGCGATGGCCGCTGCGTGGCCTGCCTCAAAGCAGGTGGCGTGGGGGGCCGCCGAAATCGCGCCGCTCGGTGTTTTCCTGGGCGAAAGGCCGCTTTCTCCCGGGTTAGAGTGGGAGCGGAATCAATGAATCGAAGGGATATCGAATGAGCCAGAAAATCGCATACGTGACCGGGGGCATGGGGGGCATCGGCACCGCCATCTGCCAGCGGCTGCACAAGGAGGGCTTCAAGGTCATCGCCGGCTGCGGCCCCACGCGCGACCACGCCAAGTGGCTGGGCGAGCAGAAGGCGCTGGGCTACACGTTCTACGCGTCGGTGGGCAACGTGGGCGACTGGGATTCCACCGTGGAAGCCTTCACCCAGACCAAGTCCGAGCACGGCACGATCGACGTGCTGGTCAACAACGCCGGCATCACGCGGGACCGCATGTTCCTCAAGATGTCGCGCGAAGACTGGGATGCCGTGATCGAGACCAACCTCAACAGCATGTTCAACGTGACCAAGCAGGTCGTGGGCGACATGGTGGAAAAGGGCTGGGGCCGCATCATCAACATCAGCAGCGTGAACGGCGCCAAGGGCCAGGCCGGCCAGACCAACTATTCGGCCGCCAAGGCCGGCATGCATGGCTTTTCGATGGCGCTGGCGCAGGAGCTGGCCACCAAGGGCGTGACGGTGAACACCGTGAGCCCGGGCTACATCGGCACCGACATGGTGAAGGCCATCCGCCCCGACGTGCTGGAGAAGATCGTCGGCACCGTACCCGTGAAGCGCCTGGGCGAGCCGAGCGAGATCGCCTCGATCATTGCCTGGCTGGCATCGGAAGAAGGCGGCTACGCCACCGGCGCCGACTTCTCGGTCAACGGCGGCCTGCACATGGGCTGACGCGCTGGCGCCCATCGCCCCCTGCCGTGGGGAGGGCATCTACCCGCAAACCCCGCTTCGGCGGGGTTTTTTCTTGGCGGACCACGTCGGTGGGTGGAAGGCATTGCCCCTTGAGACTGAAGCAGGCAGCAAAAAGCCCCGCGGGGCGGGGCTCTTCGTCGGGGGGTGGGCGGGTGCCGCTGGGAAGGTAACGCGCAGGGACGGTGCGGGGCAGGAGGGGAAGGGTCGGGTCCGGACCGGGTCGCCGGGACGGGACGGTTCCGCTGCCGGGACCGCCGTTCAGAGGCGGGCCGGGGCGCGCTTGCGATCGCGTTCGTCTTCAGGCCAGGCGGACAGGATGGTGGTGTTCATGCTTGAAAAGCTCCTTGGATGGATGAACAACGCACCTCCCTGGGGCTGCGTTGACAGTTTCGTGCAAGAATTTGCACAGCGCTCCATCCAACTTGGTGCGGTCTTTTTTCACTATTATAACGATAGCATAAGACCCTTGATGCACCTGCGCCCAGGGCCTGAAACACCATCGAGCCCGATCAGGCCTGGGCGGCCTCGCTCTGCAGCGATTCCAGCTCGCTGGACACATCCAGCCACGTTTCTTCGAGTTCGGCCGTCTCGTCTGCACCAGCCTTGAGCTTGCGCCCGCACTCGGCGATGTCGGCCGGCGCGAGCGGTTCGGTGAGCCGGTCTTCGAGCGCCTGGCGCTCCCGGGCCAGCGCCGCCAGCCGTGCGTCGATGCGCTCCAGCTCCCGCTTCAGCGGCCGGGTCTTCTCGGCCAGTTGCTGGCGCGCCTGGGCGCCGAGCTTGCGCTGCTCGCGCCCGTCCGCCTGCGCCGTGGCGGCTGCGGCCGGCGGGGCCGCGGCGGGGGACGGGGCCGCTGCCACCACAGGCGGGGCCGAGGCGGCAGGGGTGGGGGCCGATACGGCGGCGCGGGCGGTCTCGGCCTCGGCGGTCTTGGCCACTTCGCGCAGGCGCTTGGCCTCGTCCAGCAGATAGCGCTGGTAGTCGTCCAGGTCGCCGTCGAACGGGCCGACCACGCCCCGGCCGACCAGCCAGAACTCGTCGCACACCGAGCGCAGCAGCGCCCGGTCGTGGCTCACCAGCATCAGCGTGCCTTCGAATTCGTTCAGCGCCATGGCCAGGGCCTCGCGGGTCGCCAGGTCCAGGTGGTTGGTGGGCTCGTCCAGCAGCAACAGGTTGGGGCGTTGCCAGACCATCATGGCCAGCACCAGCCGGGCCTTCTCGCCGCCGCTCATGGTGCCCACGGCCTGCTTGACCATGTCGCCGGTGAAGTTGAAGGTGCCCAGGTAGCTGCGCAGGTCCTGCTCGCGGGAGGGCTGCTTGGCGTCGGCGCCCATTTCCTTGGCCAGGCGGATCATGTGCTCCAGCGGCGTGTCCTGCGGGCGCAGCACGTCCAGCTCCTGCTGGGCGAAGTAGCCGATGCGCAGGCCCTTGCCTTCGATGATCTGGCCCGCCAGGGGCTTCATGTCGTGCGCGACCGTCTTCACGAAGGTGGACTTGCCCTGGCCGTTGGCGCCCAGGATGCCGATGCGCTGGCCAGCCATCACCGACTTGCTGACGCCGGCCAGGATGACCTTGGGCGGCGCGGCGTCGTCCTCTTCGGCCACGTAGCCGAAGGAGGCGTTGTCGATGGACATCATGGGGTTCGGGATGTGGCCGGGCTCCTTGAATTTGAAGGTGAATTCGGCCTCGGCCAGCAGCGGCGCCACCTTTTCCATGCGCTCCAGCGCCTTGACGCGGCTCTGCGCCTGCTTGGCCTTGCTGGCCTTGGCCTTGAAGCGGTCGATGAACTTCTGCAGGTGGGCGATCTTGTCCTGCTGCTTGGAGAAGGCGGCCTGCTGCTGCTCCATCTGCAGGGCGCGCATTTCCTCGAACTTGCTGTAGTTGGCGCCGTAGCGCACCAGCTTCGCGTGTTCGATGTGCAGCGTGACGTTGGTCACAGCGTCGAGGAATTCGCGGTCGTGGCTGATGACGATCATGGTGCCGGCATAGCCTTTGAGCCACGACTCCAGCCAGACCAGCGCGTCCAGATCCAAGTGGTTGGTGGGCTCGTCCAGCAGCAGCAGGTCGCTCGGGCACATCAGCGCCCGCGCCAGCTGCAGGCGCATGCGCCAGCCGCCGGAAAAGCTGTCCACCGGGCTGTCGAGCTCGCCCGACTTGAAGCCCAGGCCCAGGATCAGCGCCTGCGCGCGGGCCACGGCGTCATAGTCACCGGCGTCGGCCAAGTCGGTGTAGGCGTGGGCGATGGCCATGCCGTCGTCGGCCGCCTCGGCGGCGGCCAGTTGGGCGCGCAGCTCGGTCAGGCGCGTGTCGCCGGCCAGCACGAATTCGGTGGCCGATTCCGACGTCTCGGGCATGTTCTGCGCGACCTGGGCCATGCGCCACTGGGCGGGGATGAAGAAATCGCCGCCGTCTTCATGCAGCGTGCGGTTGAAGAGCGCGAACAGCGTGGACTTGCCCGCGCCGTTGCGGCCCACGAGGCCGACCTTCTCGCCCGGGTTGATGGTGGCGGTGACGTTGTCGAGCAGGACCTTGGCGCTGCGGCGCAAGGTGACGTTTTTGAGAGTGATCATGGCAGTACCGATAAGAAGCGTGGCGCCCTGGTTCCAGGGCGCCGAATGGGGAAGGCGCGTGCCGCGAGGCAGGCACGGGCGACAAAGACTGGGCCGTTGCCGGCCCGGCAAGGCGCGGCGGCGGGCAGCAGGCGTGGGGCGGCAGCCGGGCCGCTACGCCATGGCGAGCAGCCGGCACCACTCGTCGCGCGGCTGGGGCGTGCCACGCGGAGGGTGCCGTTGCTGCATCGACGGTTGCCCGCTCATGCCACCACGCTCACATTGGCGGCGCGACCAGCGCCTCGCGGGTGACCAGCAGCACCTGGTCATCGCCCGCGCTGGTGTCCAGCCAGAACACCGGCAGCTGCGGGAAGGCGGCCTCGAAGTGGGCGCGCTCGTTGCCGATTTCCAGCACCAGCACCGCCTGCTCGCTCATGCGGGCGGGCGCGTCGGCCAGCAGGCGGCGGATGAAATCCATGCCGTCGGCGCCGCCGGCCAGCGCCAGTTCGGGCTCGGCGCGGTACTCGGCCGGCAGGGCGGCCATGCTCCGGGCGTTGACGTAGGGCGGGTTGCAGAGGATCAGGTCCCATGGGCCGGACAGGGCCGCCAGGCCGTCGGACAGTTGCAGCGCGATGTGGTCCTGCAGGCCGTGCCTGTCCACATTGATGCGGGCGACTTCGAGCGCCTCGGGCGACAGGTCGGCGCCGGTGACCGCCACGTCCGGGTAGGCCATCGCGGCCAGCACGGCCAGGCTGCCGTTGCCGGTGCACAGGTCGAGCACCTGGCGGGTGTGTTCGCCCAGGAAGTCGTCGAAGCCGCCGTCGGCCAGCAACTCGGCGATGAAGCTGCGCGGCACGATGGCGCGCTCGTCCACGTAGAAGGGCACGCCCTGCAGCCAGGCTTCGCGCGTCAGGTAGGCGGCGGGCTTGCGGCTGGCGATGCGCTCTTCAAAAAGCATAGCAACCTGCGCTTGATCCGCGGGCGCTATCGGCCGATTCGCCTCGGAATCGTCGCCGCCGTCCAGCGAGGTGTCCAGCGGCAGGCCCAGGCGCCAGAGCACCAGCCAGGCCGCCTCGTCGCGGGCGTTGGTGGTGCCGTGGCCGAAGGCGACGCCGGCCGCCTGCAGCCGCTGCGTGCCCCAGTCCACCAGCTCGCCCAGGGTCGAACCCATGGCCATGCCGTTCATGCCGCCCCCTGCGCGTTGCCGGCCTGCAGCGCGTTCAGGTTCTCGAGCGTGCGGCGGTAGATGTTCTTGAGCGGCTCGATGTCGGCGACCACGATGTGCTCGTCGATCTTGTGGATGGTGGCGTTCGGCGGGCCGACCTCGATGACCTGCGGGCACAGTTGCGCGATGAAGCGGCCGTCGCTGGTGCCGCCGGTGGTGGAAAGCTCGGTCGCCAGGCCGGTCTCGTCCGAGATGGCCTGCTGCACGGCGTCCATCAGCGTGCCCGGCGTGGTCAGGAATGGCTGGCCGCCCAGTGTCCAGACCAGGTCGTATTCGAGGTCGTGCCGGTCGAGCAGCGAATGCACCCGCTGCTTCAGGCCGTCGGCGGTGCTTTCGGTGCTGAACCGGAAGTTGAAGTCGATGACCACGGCGCCCGGGATGACGTTGGTCGCGCCCGTGCCGCCATGGATGTTGCTCATCTGCCAGCTGGTGGGCGGAAAGAAGGCGTTGCCCTGGTCCCACACGGTGGCGGCGAGCTCTGCCAGCGCCGGCACGGCCTGATGGATCGGGTTGCGGGCCAGTTGCGGGTAGGCGATGTGGCCCTGGATGCCGCGCACGGTGAGCCGGCCGCTCAGCGTGCCGCGCCGGCCGTTCTTGACCATGTCGCCGGTGCGCTGCACCGAGGTGGGCTCGCCGACGATGCACCAGTCCACCGCCTCGCCCCGCGCCTTGAGCCGATCCACGACCACTTTGGTGCCGTCGACCGAGGGACCTTCTTCGTCGCTCGTCAGCAGCAGGGCGATGGCGATGCGCGGGTCGGGCTGGGCCGCGAGGAATTCCTCCACCGCGACGACGAAGGCGGCGATGGAGGTCTTCATGTCGCTGGCGCCGCGGCCGTAGAGCCGGCCGTTGCGGTGCGTGGGGGTGAAGGGCGCGCTGCTCCACTGCTCCAGCGGCCCGGTGGGCACCACGTCGGTATGGCCGGCGAATGCTATTGTTTTGATAGCTTCAGGCGCCGATGGATCAAGCGCTGCGGGCCGTTTTGCCCACAAATTGCTGACCCGGAAGCCGTCCGGTCCGCTGTCCAGCCGCTCGCAGTGGAACCCCAGGGGCTCGAGCCGGGCCACGAGCATGTCGAGGCAGCCGGCATCTTCTGGGGTGACGGAGGGGCGGGAGATGAGCTGTTCGGCCAGGGTCAGGGTACGGGACATCGGAGGGGCAACAAGGAGCGGGGCGCGTGGCGGGGTCGAAGGGAGGGCGCGGGCAGGCAGGCGGGAGGTCAGTGGCCCTTGACGTCGAGCACGATCTCGGTGAATGAGGGTTGGTCGTCTTCGGGCGGCGGCTCCTGCCGCGCCTGGGCGGCCTTGGCGGCCTGGGTGAAATCGTTTTGCAGCCGCCACATCAGGTTGGTGGGCGAATCGGCATGCGACATGCCTTCCTTGCGGTCGATGCGCTGCTTGAGGATGAGATCGGCCAGCGCCGCCTCGAAAGTCTGCGAGCCCTCGGCCATGGACTTCTCCATGGCGTCGCGCACACCGGAGAAGTCGCCTGCCTCGATCATCTCCGACACCAGCTTGGTGTTGAGCAGCACTTCGGTGGCGGGCACCCGGTCGCCCTGGAACGTGCGCACCAGCCGCTGCGAGATGATGGCCTTCAGCGCGGAGGCCAGGTCGCCGAGCATGGTGGGCCGCACCTCGACCGGGTAGAACGACAGGATGCGGTTGAGCGCGTGGTAGCTGTTGTTGCCGTGTAGCGTGGCCAGGCACAGGTGGCCGGACTGCGCGTAGGCGATCGCCGCGGACATGGTCTCGCGGTCGCGGATCTCGCCGATCAGGATCACGTCCGGCGCCTGGCGCAGCGCGTTCTTGAGCGCGGTCTGCAGCGATTGGGTGTCGCCGCCGATCTCGCGCTGGTTGACGATCGACTTCTTGTTCCTGAACTGGTATTCGACCGGGTCTTCCACGGTCAGGATGTGCCCGGACTGCTGGGCGTTGCGGCTGTCGATCATCGCGGCGAGCGTGGTGCTCTTGCCCGAGCCCGTCGCGCCCACCACCAGAATGAGCCCGCGCCGCTCCAGGATGAGGTCGCCCAGCACTGGCGGCAGGCCCAGCGACGAGAGCTCGGGAATCTGCTGCGCGATGAAGCGGATCACCACCGCGTAGCTGCCACGCTGGCGCATGGCGCTGACCCGGAAGCGCCCGACGCCGGTGAGCGGCACGCCCATGTTCAGCTCGCCGGTCTCTTCCAGTTCCTCGATGCGCTGCGGCGGAACGATCTCGGCCAGCAGGCTGCGCGGCGCGTCGGGCGGCAGCACCTGGCTGTTGATCGGCACGCATTCGCCGTTGATGCGGATCAGCACCGGCGCGTTGGCGGCCAAGTAGACGTCGGAGGCCCGCTTTTCGGCCATCAGCCGCAGAATCCGTTCCATCGTGCTCATGGTGATTGCCTTTGTGGCTGGTTGCTTCGGCACAGCGGGCCCGCTGCCGCCCGCGCTTGCTGCGCAGGATGGCAGGCGAGGCGGCAGGTCTCAGTCGCGCAGCAGGTCGTTCAGGCTGGTCTTGGAGCGCGTCTGCGCGTCCACCGTCTTGACGATCACGGCTGCGTAGGTGGAATAGTCCTGGCCGGACTTGGTCTTCTTGGGCAGGTTGCCGCTGATGACCACGCTGCCCGACGGCACGCGGCCGAAGCTGATCTCGCCGGTGTCGCGGTTGAAGATCGGCGTGCTCTGGCCGATGTATACGCCCATGCCCAGCACCGAGTTCTCTTCGACGATCACGCCTTCCACCACTTCGGAGCGTGCGCCGATGAAGCAGTTGTCCTCGATGATGGTGGGGTTGGCCTGCAGCGGCTCCAGCACGCCGCCCAGGCCCACGCCGCCGGAGAGGTGCACGTTCTTGCCGACCTGCGCGCAGGAGCCCACGGTGGCCCAGGTGTCGACCATGGTGCCTTCATCCACATAGGCGCCGATGTTCACGTAGCTGGGCATGAGGATCGCGCCGCGCGCGATGTAGCTGCCGCGGCGGGCCACGGCCGGGGGCACCACGCGCACTCCGGTGGCGGCCATCTCGTCGGCCGAGAGGTGGGCGAACTTGGTGGGCACCTTGTCGAAGAAGCCCAGGTCGCCGGACTTCATCAGCTCGTTGTCTTTCAGGCGGAAGGACAGCAGCACGGCCTTCTTGATCCACTGGTGCACGGTCCACTGGCCCACGCCTTCGCGGGTGGCCACGCGCAGCTTGCCGTTGTTGAGCTCGGCGATCACGTGCTCCACGGCATCGACGACTTCCTTGGGCGCCGAAGCGGGCGAAAGGCTGGTGCGGTTGTCCCAGGCGTTGTCGATGAGGGTCTGCAGTTGTTGGGTCATGGCTCGGTCGGGTCAGGTACGGGATTGGATGAATTGCACGATGCGCAGCGCGGCTTCCACGCATTCTTCGGTGTCGGCCACCAGGGCCATGCGCACGCGCTGGGCGCCGGGGTTGATGCCACCGGCCTCGCGGGCCAGGTAGCTGCCCGGCAGCACGGTGACATTGTATTGAGCCAGCAGGGCGCGGGCGAACTCGGCGTCGGTCATGCCCAGGGCCTCGGGCACCCGCGCCCAGAGGTAGAAGCCCGCATCGGGCAGCTTGACGTCCATCACGCCCGCCAGCAGGGGCGTGACCTGCGCGAACTTCTTGCGGTAGAGCGCCCGGTTCTCGGTCACGTGCTGCTCGTCGTTCCATGCGGCGATGCTGGCGCCCTGCACGGCCGGGCCCATCGCCCCGCCATGATAGGTGCGGTAGAGCAGGAAGGCCTTGATGAGCGCCGCGTCGCCGGCGACGAAGCCGCTGCGCAGGCCCGGCACGTTGCTGCGCTTGGACAGGCTGGTGAACGACACCAGGTTGCGAAAATCGGTACGGCCCAGTTGCGCCGCGGCTTCGAGCCCGCCCAGCGGCGGCTCGCCCTGGAAATAGATTTCGCTGTAGCACTCGTCGGACGCGATGACGAAGCCGTAGCGGTCGCTCAGCGCGAACAGCTTCTTCCACTCGGCCAGCGGCATGACGGCGCCGGTCGGATTGCCGGGCGAGCAGACGAAGAGCAGCTGCGTCTTGCGCCAGACGTCCTCGGGCACGCTGTCCCAGTCCACCGCGAAGTTGCGCGCCGGATCGCTGGGGGCGTAGTAGGGCGTGGCTCCGGCCAGCAGCGTGGCGCCCTCGTAGATTTGATAGAACGGGTTGGGGCACACCGCCACCGCGTCGCCGCCCGAGGGGTCGAGCACTGTCTGGGCGAAGGCGAACAGGGCCTCGCGCGAGCCGTTCACCGGCAGCACGTGCGCGGTCGGCTCCACGGTCACGCCATAGCGGCGCTGCAGCCAGGCCGCGCAGGCCTCGCGCAGGCGGGGTTCGCCGGCCGTGGCCGGGTAGCTCGCCAGCCCGCCCAGGCTGGCGACGAGCGCTTCCTTGATGAAGGCGGGCGTCGCGTGGCGCGGCTCGCCCATGCCTAGGCTGATCGGGCTGTAGTCGGCGGGCAAGGCGACGCCCGCGAACAGTTGGCGCAGGCGTTCGAACGGATAGGGCTGCAGACGGGAGAGCAGGGGATTCATGGGGCGCGATTATGGTGGATGGGCCCGGGCCCACGGTTCCGCGCAGCGGGCGGGCGCGGGAGCGCGTGAACCGTGCGGCCCGCGCCGGGCCGGTGCTTTCCCTCTGGCTTGCCATGCGGGTTGCTGTTACATAAGGATGCATATCAGCCGCCCATCCGGGCGGCCGCTTCAGGGAGGGCCGATCGCATGTCCGATTCCATTTTCCTGCGTCCGGGTGTGCGGCTGCTGCGCCGTTTCGGGCTGGGCGCGAAGATCGGCACGCTCGTGCTGGCGTCGGTGGTGGCGCTGGCGGCCGTGGCGGCCTGCCAGCCGCAGGGCCTGGCGGCCGCCGCAGCGATGGCGGTGCTGGGCGGCGCACTGGTCGGCTATTTCGCCTGGTGCCTGCAATCGCTGTGGTCGGCCGATCTGAAGCGGCTCCTGCAGGTGACGGAACGCGCCGCGGCCGGCGATCTGCGGGTGGCGGCGGGTCTTGCGGGCCATGACGAGCTGGCGCAGCTCAGCGTGCAGCTCGACCGCATGGTGCTGGCGCTTTCGTCGATGGTGGCGGACATCCGCAGCAACGCGGCGCTGGTGGCCCATGCGGGCGAGAGCCTGGCTGCGGACAACCGTGCGCTGGCCGAGCGCACCGAGCAGCAGGCGGCCAACCTGGAGGAAACCGCCGCCAGCGTCGAGCAGCTGGCCGCGGCCGTCAACAGCAATGCGCAGACGGCGGTGGTGGCGGACGGCCGGGCGAGCCAGGTGCGCGATGCGGCCGACGGGGGCGCCGCGGCGATGGCCCAGGCGGTCGAGTCGGTGCAGGCCATCCAGCAGGGGGCGCGGCGCATGAACGAGATCATCGGGGTGATCGACGGCATCGCCTTCCAGACAAACATCCTCGCGCTGAATGCGGCCGTCGAGGCCGCACGCGCGGGCGACCAGGGGCGCGGCTTCGCCGTGGTGGCGTCGGAAGTGCGCAGCTTGGCCGGGCGGTCGGCCGAGGCGGCCCGGGAGATCCGGGCACTCATCGGCGAGTCGGTGCGGCAGGTGGAGGCCAGCGCAGGGCTGATCCGGCATGCGGGGGAAAGCATCGCCGGGGTGACCGGCGGCATCCGCGACGTGGCTTCCAGCGTGACGGAAATCTCCCACTCCGGCGCGGAGCAGAGCGTGGGGCTCAAGGAAATCAGCGCGGCGGTGCAGCAGCTCGACCAGATCACCCAGCGCAACGCGCAGATGGTCGGCCTGTCGGTGCGCCAGGCCGAGGCGCTGGAGGCGCGGGCGGCCACGCTGTCCCGCGCGGTGCTGAGCTTCCAGCTGCAGCAGGGCACGGCGCAGGAGGCCATGGCGCTGGTCGCCCGTGCCTGCGCGCTGCGCCGGGGCACCTCGCTGGACGGGCTGCTGAGAGCCATTACCGACCCGTCCCAGCCGTTCCACGACCGGGACATGTATGTCTTCGCCCTGGACGCGCAGGGCACCTACCGTGCCTTCGGCGGCAACCCGGCCAAGGTGGGCACGCGGGTGCAGGACATCCCAGGCATCGCCGGCGGCCGGCTCGTGCGCGACATCGTCGAGCAGGCCGAGCGCGGGCCGGGTTGGGTGGAATACGACATCACTCACCCGGCGACGGGGCAGGTGCAGACCAAGATGTCGTTCGTGCAGCGGGTGGACGACCTGTACCTGGGCTGCGGCGTGTACAAGTCGCTGGCGGCGCGCTAGCAGGCACCCCGCCCAGCCGCAGCCACGGCGCTGTCAGTCCGGGCCGAGGGCTGCGCGTTTTTGCCGGGCCCGCGCCAGTGCGGCGGCGATGACCGCCTGGCGGGCTTGCTGCGGGTCGGGCGCGTCTTTTGCGGTTTGCGCTGGCAGCGCCACGTCGCCCACTGGTTGTGCCGGTCCGGGCGCGGACTCCTCCAAGCGGCGCTCGTCACGCCGGCGCCGGGCCTGCCTCGCGGCGTAGCGCAGGCGGGCGTGATGCGCCTGCGACGCGGACCATGCCGCCCAGCCGGTGCGGTGGCCGCTGTCATTGACCAGCTCGATGCAGTCCACCGGGCAGGCCGGAATGCACAGTTCGCACCCCGTGCAGTGGGCCGGGATCACGGTGTGCATGCGCTTGTTGGCGCCGATGATGGCGTCGGTCGGGCAGGCGTCCAGGCACAGGGTGCAGCCGATGCACCAGGCCTCGTCGATCACCGCCAGGGCCCTGGGGCCTTCGTGGCCATGCTCCGCGCTCAGAGGCTGTACGGGCTGGCCGGTGAGCGCGGCCAGTCGGGCCACGCCCTCGGCGCCGCCGGGAGGGCACTGATTGATGGCGGCGCGGCCCGAGGCGACCGCCAGCGCGTAGGCCGAGCAGTCCGGCTCGCCGCAACGGGTGCACTGGGTCTGGGGCAGGGCCGCATCGATCCGGGCCACCAGCCGCGCCACGGCGGCGCCGACGCCCGTTGCCGTGCGGTCCATCAGGCCTTGCGGGTGCTGCGCCGCCGCTGGCGTGGGGCGGGCGCGGCGGTGGCGGCCGGCTGCGCCGCGTCTTCGGACACCGCCATCACCGCCGATGCGGCGCCGCTGTGCGCCGGGGCCGGCTTGGCCGCCGGTGCCGGCTGGTGCGCGAGGAAGAACTTGCGCACCTGCGGGTAGACCAGGTCGCGCCAGCGGCGGCCGCTGAAGATGCCGTAATGCCCTGCGCCCTTGACCTCGTAGTGCATACGATCGGTGTCCGCGATGCCGGAGCACAGCTCGTGCGCCGCCTGGGTCTGGCCCGAGCCGGAGATATCGTCCAGCTCGCCCTCCACGGTCATGAGGGCCGTGCCGGTGATGTCCTGGGGGCGCACGCGCTCGGGCGTGCCTTCCGGGGAACGCACGTCCCAGGTGCCGTGCACCAGGCTGTAGTCCTGGAACACGGTCTTGATGGTTTCGAGGTAGTAGTCCGCGTCCATGTCGAGCACGGCGTTGTACTCGTCGTAGAACTTGCGGTGCACCTCGGCGCTGGCGTCGTCGCCCTTGACCAGGTCCTTGAAGTAATCCCAGTGGCTCTTGGCATGGCGGTCGGGGTTCATCGCCACGAAGCCGGTGTGCTGCAGGAACCCGGGGTACACCCGGCGGCCGGCGCCGGGGAAGTTGTCCGGCACGCGGTAGATCACGTTGTTCTCGAACCACTCGAAGCTGCGCTGGGTGGCGAGGTTGTTCACGGCGGTGGGCGACTTGCGGGCGTCGATCGGGCCGCCCATCATCACCATCGACAGCGGCGTCTGCTCGCCCCGGCTGGCCATCAGCGAAACCGCCGCCAGCACGGGCACGGTGGGCTGGCACACGCTCATCACGTGGCAGTTGCCATGCAACTCGTTCAGGTGCCGGATGAAGTCCTGCACATAGTTGACGTAGTCGTCCAGATGGAAGGCGCCGTCCGCCAGCGGCACGAGCCGGGCGTTCTTCCAGTCGGTGACGTAGACCTTGTGGCCCTGCAGCAGCGTGCGCACGGTGTCGCGCAGCAGCGTGGCGTAGTGCCCCGAGAGCGGTGCCACGACCAGCACCACAGGCTGGTCCTTGGTCTTGGTGAGCGTCGCCAGGTCGTCCGAGAAGCGCTTGAAGCGGCGCAACTCGCAAAATGGCTTATCCAGCACCACGCGTTCGTCGATGGCGACCGGCACGCCGTCCACGTCGACCGAGCGGATGTTGAATTCGGGCTTCTCGTAGTCCTTGCCCAGGCGGTAGAGCAGGTCATACCCGGCCGAAAGCCGCTGCGCGTAGACGGTCTGGCTGAAAGGGGACGCCGGATTGGTCAGGAATTTGGCCGCCGTCTGCGCCATCTCGGCGAAGGGCTCCATCAGGGAGCGCTGGGTTTCGTAAAGGTTGTACAGCATGGGGACGCCCGTTCACTTTTGTTGCAGTGCAATATAGCAGCAGAGCTCTCCAGGCGCATGACGTGGAACTACCGATGGAGAGTCGCGCGGGCGACATATTCGGCCGTCTCGGCACGCCGCAGGGCGGGTCGGAATTTGAACAATCGTGTCAGTTGGGCTGCACCGGGTCCGCGGCCGCGGGGGCTGCGGGCGGCAGCGCGACCGCTGCGGGGTTGGCCTGCAGCCAGGCTTCGAAGGCCTCTCGCGAACTGTTGCGCAGCGCCCGGCGGAAAGTGACGCGGTCACCCAGGTAGAGACAGTGCCGGATCACCGTGTAGGGGTTGAAACTGCCCTCCGGATGCAGGTCTTCGTAGTGCTGCTTGTAGCGTTTGACCGTGCCGATGGTGGCGCGTAGAAGTGTGTTCAGGCGCGAGCGATTGAGCTCCGGCGACCAGGCCCGCATGTCTTCGACGAACAGATCGACCTTGTGGGGCTCGAATTCCGTTCCCTTGAAGAAGTGGTTGGCGATCTTGAGAAAGGTGAACGCATTGAGCTCGCTGCCCTGGCCAGGAGCCTTTCCGGCGCGGGCCGGGCCGCCTTCGGACACGCTCTCGGCCTCTTCCGGCTCGTCGGGGGTGCGGCGCAGTTCGGCCTCGGTGGCGTCGCGGATCTGGCGGAACTCGCGGTCGGCCAGCTCGAACAGGGCCGACAGTACGTTGATGCGGCGCTTCAAGTCGCCAGGAATCGACTTCTTGTACTTGATCTGGTGGTCCAGCACGCTCCAGGAGTCCTGGATGATGGTGCGCACCTGCAATTCGAAGGTCTGGTGGGCATAGGCGGCCAGCTCGGGCAAGGCGGCCTGCGCGGCGTTCAGCCGCAGGTCCAGGTGCAGGCCCTTGTAGCCGAAGGAGGCCTCGGTGCTTTCCACGGCGGTGACCTTGTCGGTCACGTCGATCACGTCGAAGTGGGACCGCACGATGTGGGCCACCTTCTCCAGCTCGTCTTCGTAGAGGCACACCACCCGCACGCCGACGATGTCAGTCAGGTAGTGCTGGATCTCGAACGGCTCATTGGCCTCCTCGAGGGCCGCACGGTACTTGCGGGAAAACTTGCGAATGCACTCGTCGCGGTCCTTCACCCGGCCCTCGACCTTAGAGATGTCGATGCTCGGGTCCTTCGAGAGGATCGATTGCAGCAGCGCCACGTAGAACGCGCAGGCATGCTCCAGCACCGGGCGCTCACGGGCGTAGTACTGGTGAAAAGCGGCTTCTTCGCGGGTCAGGTGGGGCAACGGCATGGAACGCGGCGGAGGGTCGGTGATGGGTGGCGAGGCTAGGCGCCCGCACCGCCCGGGATGTTAGATCAAAGCCTTGGACCTCTGCCGTCGGCGGGCCGTAGGAGCCTGCTCGCGCTGCTGTAGGAACCTGCCTTCAGGGCCCCTGTCGCCACCCGTGCGAGGCTTGTCGGCACATGAATTCAGTTTCCAGTCCACCCGCCCGCTTTCTGCAGCGTGGGCGGTG
This sequence comes from Acidovorax sp. FG27, assembly GCF_040365715.1. Lineage (NCBI taxonomy): Bacteria > Pseudomonadati > Pseudomonadota > Betaproteobacteria > Burkholderiales > Comamonadaceae > Acidovorax > Acidovorax sp. FG27. The sequence continues at coordinate 77,089 of NZ_BAABVY010000009.1, read as the reverse complement.
GCATGCACGCCTGTTCATCGCCCCGGTGCTGGTGGTGGTGCTGCTCGGCTTCAACTACGTCTATTGGCGGCAGGAGCAGCGTGCCCTGGACATCCGCCGCACGCAGTCGTTCGAGCGCGTGGTGGACCGCACCCTGACGACCCTGTCGGACCGCATGGATGCCTACGAGATGGTGCTGCGGGGGGTGAAAGGGTTTTTCGACGCTTCGGACCGCATCAGCCATGCGGAGTTCCGGGCGTATGTCGAGGCGCTCCAGTTGCGCGACACCCGGCCCGGCCTGCAGGGCCTGGCGCTGTTGGAGCGACCCCACGCGCCCGGGGCCGACGCAGCGATGCCCCCGCACGAATCGCCGTGGGGACCGGAGCGTGACAGCGGCGTCGTGCCCGCCGACGCTGCAGATGGCTTGCCGGCGTCCTGGGTCGACACCCAGGTCCCGGTGACGCACCACCAGCCGCTGACGGCGGGCAACCTGGAGCTGCTGGGCCTGGACGCCGCGACCCGGCCGGCCACGCGCGAGGCGATGCTCCGCGCCCGCGACACTGGCCAGCTGGCGCTGACGGGCCCCATCCCCGACCCGGCGGACGGCTCGGCGAGCCTGGCGATGTACCTGCCGCTTTACCAGCCGGGCGCCGACGCCGACCCCGCCAGCGTGGCCGACCGGCGCTCGCAGATCCACGGCTGGGTGGCGGCGCCATTCCGGGCCGCCGACATCGTGGGCGGCTTGAGGGATCAGCTGGACCCGGACGTGGCCATCGTCATCATGGACGGCCCTTCGCTGGTCGGCGGCACGCTGGTGTACCGCAGCGATAGCGCCGACCCAGGGCGCGCCGCGGCGGGGCCTGCCGCGCTCTCCACCGCCATCCGTGCCCTGAACGTGGGCGGGCGCCGCTGGACGGTCGAGCTCGAGTCACTGCCTGCGTTCGACCGCCGGTTCGACCGTGGCAACCACCACAACATCGCACTGCTGGGGGCGTTGCTCAGCCTGCTGGCGGGGTGGTTCGTCAGCCGGCAGTCGAGTTCGCACGAGCAGGCCCTGGCGCTGGCGCGCAGCATGACCGGCGAGCTGCGCGCCACCCGGGACGCGCTGGAGAGCACGCTCAACGCCGTGCCCGACGTGCTGATCGAATTCGGACTGGACGGGCGGATCCACCATTACCGCTCGTCGCGCAACGACCTGCTCGCCGCGTCCGCACAGGCCTTCGCGGGGCGTGCCGTCGGCGACGTCCTGCCTCCAGCCGCAGCGGCGGCCTGCCTGGCCGCACTGCGCGAGGCGAACGCCCAGGGGTATTCCTCCGGGCGGCAGTACGCGCTGGAAACGCCCGAAGGCACCCGCTGGTTCGAGCTGTCGGTGGCACGCAAGCGGCAGGGCGGGCCGGCGACGGCCGGGCGCGGCGCGACAGGCGCCGAGGGCGCCCGGTTTATCGCCCTGTCGCGTGACGTGACCAGCCGCCATGAGACCGAGGCCGCCATGCACCGGCTCGCTTACTTCGATGCGCTCACCGGCCTACCCAACCGCCGCATGCTGCTGGAGGCGCTGCGGCAGGCGATGGCGGCTAGCACGCCCGCCGCCCCGGCGCCCTGCGTCGGCGGGCTGTTCTACATCGATCTGGACGACTTCAAGCAGATCAACGATGCCCGGGGGCACACGGTGGGCGACAGCCTGCTGGTGCAGGTGGGGGAACGGCTTACCGGCCTGGCGGGCGAGGGCCAGCTGGTGGCCCGCCTGGGCGGCGATGAATTCGTGCTGATGGCGCCGCGCCTCGGAGTGGACGAGGCGCGCGCCCGGGAGGCGGCGCACAGCCTCTCCCTGCGGCTGCGGGAGCGGCTGGACCAGCCCTACACCCTGGGCGGCACGCTCTACGGCAGCACCGGCAGCATCGGGGTGACGCTATTCCCCCGCGGCGGCGAGGGCGCCGAGGACCTGCTGCGCGAGGCCGACACCGCCATGTACCAGGCCAAGCGCCTGGGCCGCAATCGCGTGTGCTTCTTCGAGCCCGCGATGCATGCCGAGGCGCAGCAGCGGCTGGCGCTGGAGCAGGACCTGAAGCAGGCGGTGGCGGAGGAGGCGCTGGAGACCTACATCCAGCCGCAGGTCGACGCCAGCGGACAACCGGTCGGCGGCGAGCTGCTGCTGCGCTGGAACCACCCCCGGCACGGCATGGTGTCACCCGCCCGGTTCATTCCGCTGGCGGAGGACTCTGGCCTGATCCTGCGGATGGGCGAGCGGGTGATCCGGCAGGCCTGCGAGTCGCTGGCGGCGCTGCAGGCGCGCGGCCAGGCGCTGTCCATCTCGGTCAACGTCAGCCAGCGCCAGTTCCGGCAGGACGACTTCGTCGCGGGGGTACGCCGCGCGCTGGAGGCGACCGGCGCTCCGGGGTCGCTGCTGATCCTGGAAGTCACCGAAAGCCTGCTGGTGGAGAACTGGGAAGACGCCGTGCAGCGGATGACGGAGCTGGGCCGGCTGGGGGTGCGCTTCTCGATCGACGACTTCGGCACCGGATACTCCAGTCTCGCCTATCTGAAGAAACTGCCGCTCTACGAGCTGAAGATCGACAAAAGCTTCGTGCAGGATGCGCCCACCGACCCGAGCGACGCCGCGATCGTGCAGGCCATCCTGTCGATGGCGCGCCACCTGCGGCTGCACGTGGTGGCGGAAGGCGTGGAAACGCAGGAGCAGGCCGACTTCCTGCGCGCCCATGGCTGCTCCGGGCTGCAGGGCTACCTCTTCGGGCGGCCAGAGCCGCTGGGGGAGTGGCTGATCAGACAGTGTGCATGAACTCTGCGCGCCCGGGCAGGGCGGGGCTCTCATGCCGTCTCACGCCGCAGGCGTGAGCGCCATCGCCCTGTCCGCAGCGTCCGCCACGTCCGGGCGAAGGGGCGCGCGCATGGCCGCCGCGGCCAGTGCGGCCACTTCGCGTGCGGGCAAGGCCTTGAGGCGGTGATCGCTCCAGACCTGCCGCCAGCGGCGGGCTCCGGGCAACCCGTGGCGCAGCCCCAGCATGTGGCGGGCGATGGCATACCAATGCGTGCCGTGCTGCGCGGCCTCCCGTTCCATGTAGTCGACCATGCGGGCTTCCACCGCGTCGCGGGTGAGGTCGCCGCCGCCGGTATCGCCATGAAAGGCCGCGTCCCAGCCCGCCAGCCACCAGGGGTTGTGGTAGGCCTCGCGGCCCACCATCACCCCGTCGAGCACCGCCAGCTGCTCCAGCACGGCGGCATCGGTGGTGAAGCCGCCATTGATGGCGATGGTGAGCGTGGGAAAGTCCGCCTTCAGTTGCGCCACCACGCCGTAGCGCAGGGGCGGGATCTCCCGGTTCTCCTTGGGGCTCAGCCCTTTGAGCCAGGCGTTGCGCGCGTGCACGATGAACACGCGGCAACCTGCCTCGGCCACGGTGCCGATGAAATCACGCACGAAGCCGTAGTCCTCGCCCTTGTCGATGCCGATTCGGTGCTTCACCGTCACCGGCACATCGACCACGTCCACCATCGCCTTCACGCCGTCGGCCACCAGCTGCGGCTCGTTCATGAGGCACGCCCCGAAGGCGCCGCGCTGCACGCGTTCGCTGGGGCAGCCGCAGTTCAGGTTGATCTCGTCGTAGTCCCACCGCTCGCCCAGGCGCGCTGCCTGGGCCAGGTCGGCCGGCTCGCTGCCGCCCAGCTGCAGGGCGACGGGGTGCTCTTCGGCATTGAAGCGCAGATGCCGCTCCACGTCACCATGAATCAGCGCCCCGGTGGTCACCATCTCGGTGTAGAGCAGGGTGTGTCGCGTGAGCAGGCGGTGCAGGTAGCGGCAGTGCCGGTCGGTCCAGTCCATCATGGGCGCCACGGACATGCGCCAAGGGCTCAATTTGCCTGGATTTCCTTGTAGATCAGCAGGTTGCGCGCTGATTTCAGTCATTCTTAGATTCCCTAAAAAGCCCGATTCGGCCCCAAATTCAATGGTTTTCGGCGCCGCGCTGCTACAGTAGTTGCTACAAAAATCTCGTGTAGCAAATTGCCATGGGCACTATCTCTCAACGCCGGAAGCGCGACGGCTCGCTCTCGTACACGGCTCAGATCCGCATCGTGCGTGATGGTGCCGTGCTGCACAGTGAGGCTCAAACATATAGCCGGAAAGCGCTTGCCAGCGAATGGATGCGTCGGCGCGAGGTGGAGCTGGAGCAGGCGATGGCCAGCGGCCGACCCTTGGTCAAGGGTGTGTCGGTTGACGAATTGATCGGGGATTATGTCAGCGCGTCCGAGGGCATGCAGCCCTGGGGGCGTAGCAAGACAGCAGACATCGCCAAGCTGCGCACCACGGCTCTGGCTCAACTTGATGCGATGCGCTTGACTGTGCAGGACGTGGTCGACCACGTGGACAAGCGGCGCAAGAAGGACGGCGCTGGGCCCGCCACGATCCTCAATGACTTGGTCTGGCTGCGACAGGTTTTCATGAGGGCCGCTGCGGTACGCAATTTGCGCGAACCGCTTGAGGTGCTCGACCGGGCGCGAGGGGAGCTGCTTCGATCACGCGCCGTGTCCAAGGCGGGCCAGCGCACACGTCGACTGTCAGCGGAGGAGGAGGCGAAGCTGTGGTGCCCATCACGTACCAAGTCGCAGGGGGCGGGAAGGGCGTGGAGCGGAGCGAGCTGGTGATCTATAGCTGGGACCGCGAGGCCGAGCCGGCGGGCCTGTTCTGAGAGGTTGAGTCAAGCCGCGGGAGTGTCCGACGGCGCCGTCGGGCACTCCCGAGCCGCTTGGAGATGTGGCGCACCAGAGCGTCAATGAAGCCATGCCGAACGCAACACATACCCACCCTCAATACGACGCGAACGACCACGCGTACCTTGCCGCCAAGGGCTGGACCGATCAGCAAATCTTGGCCCGCTGGGACCAAGAGGCGAGCGCTTGCAACGGCCCCTGCCGCTGGACCGCACCTCAGGCCGCATCGAAATTTCGGGCAACCATCAGGAGCGCAACATGAGCAGCACAGCAGAAAAAATCGCGGACAATCTCTCGGGCTACGTTCGCAACAACCCCGCCGGCAAAGAGCTGATCGAAACCTACCCGGACTGGGCTCGCCTGGCCCAGAACGAGATGCACCGGCGGGCGGCCAAACTGCTGGAGGTGTTCGGCGCAGAAGAGTTGCAAGCGATTGCCTCCGGCCGGGCGAGCCTCCCGTACATCGTCATCAACCTTCCCGATGAGCAGCGGTGTTTGTGACAGCTGAGCGGCGCGGGCGCCGCGCTAGCGGTTGGGTTGACGGAGTTGCAACCCACTACGCCCTAACCAGCGGCAGCTCGTCCCACCTGGTCGTGTACCTCGGCGTCCGTCGCTCCTGCCGCATTACCCACTCGCGCCGACTATCTGCGATGCCGGTCGCGCCGACGTGCAGGGTGCCCTTCCCGTACCGACCGTTGATCGCGTTGAGCGCAGACATCAGCCGCGACTTGTCCTGTCCGAATTCTTCTTCCAGCGGTAACTCGCACTGATGCACAGTTTCAGGCTGCAGGTCGAGCAGCATCACGCCAGCCTTGATGAGGTCGTATCCGGGTTCATATATGCGCCGGATGCCAGCGATGGCAGCACCCACCAACTGACCCGTGTCTGCGGTCGGCCGGCGCAGTGGCACTATGAAGGAGCGGGCGTACCGCGGCCCAGCGCGATGGGGTGATGTGTGCGCAAAGACAAGCAACTGGCCGGCTAGGCTCTGATCCTCGCGCAGCTTTTCCGCCGCGCGCGTGGCGTATTTGCTTACGGCTTCAATCAGTGGTGACAGATCGGTAATGGGCCGGCCGAACGACTGAGTGCAGGCAATCTGCTGCTTGCGTGGGGGCACGTCTTCCAACTGCACACACGACATGCCTTGCAGCTCTCGCACCGTTCTCTCCAGCACCACATTCCAGCGGCGCCGCACCATCGCCGGGTCGAGCCGGGTGAGATCCAACACCGTCGTCACGCCGGCATCAATCAGCTGGGCGCCGATGCGCCGGCCTACGCCCCACACCTCCGTCACAGCTGTGGCTCGCAGCACGTCATCCAGATCCTGGGCGGGCAGGGCGGCCAAATTGCACACCTGAGCCAGCTCGACCGGGTAGCTGCTAGGCTTGCGCTCGGCAGTCTTGGCGACATGATTCGCTAACTTGGCGAGGGTCTTGGTCTGCCCAATTCCAATCCCGCACGGGATGCCAGTCCATTGCAGGATGCGGCTCCGCTAGGCCAGGGAAATTTTGCGATACGAACGAAACCACGAACTCGTTCGGGCATGCCGAATTTCCTAGCTGCTTCTCATGCTCAAAGTACACCTCCCAGAAAAACCGAATATTTTCGGAAACCGTCGGCATAAAGTCCATTTGTTCTTCCACGATCTGCCGCCAAGTGCCATTCGAATTAAAGATCTTTTGGAGTTTGGTCTCCATATTCTTCAGCATGTCTTGTTGTTCGATATCCAACTTAGAAATAGCGTCAAGCACATAGCAGTCCAATAGACGAAGAAATGGCCGACCCGCGTATCGTTCGGGACTGATGGGACCGTGGAAATCGAAAGTCATCACTTCCGCTTCATAACGTTTGACATGAGAGGCGCTGACCGGTTTGCCGGGCAGCGTCCTCTCGATGGAAGGGTTAGGCTGCACTTTCGCGCTCCGCTTGGCGAAAGAAATCAATGGTTGTGCCCTCCGTTCCGCCCACTTCCGCCAGAAGGATTCCAAGGCCCAGATATCGGTGAGAGTAGTACCGCAGGACTGGAGAGTTTTGTCCAACCAGATGGGCATAAAGAGGCACGAAGTGCGCCAAGTCGTCAGCTGCCATACGAAGTCGATTGTGTAGCGCTTCGATGATCGTTCCCCCGGTGCGAGCGTTTCTGACGTACTCGTCGTAGGGTCCGATACGGGTGGATGCGTGGCGAAGCCTCCATCCCTCATGAACGACATGCGTGAGTTGAAGCGTTGGGACCGATCCAGGGCCTGATACGACCTCGTCAAATATTGTGTCTAGTGCTTCGCACAGCGAACGAAGGATTGCAACGAGTTCCTCGCGATTTGCCTGCTCCTGCAGAGCTTTAATCTGAGACTGAGTTGCTGAGGCGGCGTTGCGGAATTCATCCTTGGCAACATCCAATTGCTGCGACTGGATGTGAAGATTGAATAAAACAGCCAAGAACGCGAGAAGCGCGAAGAGGGGATTCAGAAATCCGCCGAAGAAGTCTCCAAACTGCCCCCACACTTCTTGCGACCTAGACCACTGTGCGCCAAACGTGCCTATGTATACCACAACTGGAACCGCGAGTAGGCAGACCGCTACAAGCGCGAAGGTGAGAAGACGGGTACGGGATTGCATAAAGGTTTGTGCAGCCTAACGCCTGCGGTAATCCGCGCCGGAGCACGAAGTGAGAAGGGCACCTTCAAGCGGAGCTTGTAGGCGTCGGCTTGACCAACCAGTTAGGCCAGTTTGGCAGTTGCGCACGCTCAGGCACCCTCAATGTAGGTGCTCGGTTCATTTGAAGACCAACCAGAAAAGCCTGGGCGGCCAGACATTCCAGCGAGGCCGGGCCTACCCGGACGGCCTGCGAGCCCCGGCATCCCTGGAGCTCCTGGAAGTCCCGGACGGGCGGGTGTTGGGCCAGTCGCAGAACTAGTGAAAGCAAGTGCTGAGTTCCGCTCGTCATAAATGACTCCTGAATCATACCAACCGATATGGGAGCCGGATCGGGAAAACAATCCTCCTCCGCTGATCCACCCGATTGCGGCTCCTCGAACATTGCGGATGCAATCATCGTCAAGAATGAGGCATACCTTTGCTCTCTTGTCATACATCCACTCGGCCATATGAATCCCTTTCCTGTATTAAATTCTCTGTAGTGGGCGCAGCGTGCTTTGGGCCTAACGTTGAAGTTCAGCGGCCCCCCCGGAGGTGGTTCGCTGCAGTGAATGGTTAGGCCTACGCGTCAAGATTGTTGATAACAAGTTCTCGCGCAAAGCTGATTGTTGCCTCGACATCAGAGCTATCGAATTCATCCCATTGCGCATGACTTGCTTTCGTTCGGACATGTGCGGACGCGCGGGCACGTTTGGCTTTTGCCTGAGTGAGAACTCCTTTGGAAGTAAGTTCCGATATCAGAAGGTCAAGTTTTACGTCTTTTTCCCCGATCATTTGCTTCTTGCAAATGCGACGCACTGTGTCTTCGAAAACTATGCCGGCAATCGCTCCCGCTTCATTTTTTCTTCCTTCGGATAGATAAGCGGCTGCATGATCCAAAAAATCATCGAATGTCTCGGCTAGTGCTTGATCCGCTATGGATGCGAGCGCGCCCGCGTCCGCGTCCCTAAGAAGGTTAAGTAGGATCGCGGCGAGAGTTCCAACCGCTTCATGAATCAAGTAGCCCCAATCCTGATTTGCAACGGCGTCGGCCCTTTTTCTATACGCGGAGTCACTTGATGGACAGATAATGTGCACGATGTTAAGAGCAGATGTAATCCAGCCTTGACACTGGGCTCGCCTGTGTTCACTGGCTGGTAGACCATATTCATTCGCGGGTGCGAGTGAGTAACTCATCCTGAATGAGACTCCATGTACGGTCGCGAATTCTTTGTTCGACAGACAACTTAGTTTCTCCGTAGGCTAAAGTAATGTAGACCGCGCCAAGCCGCAGGCCATATTTGGTGCTTGCGATCTAAATTGGCGCGAAAATAACGTGGGGATGGGCTTGTAGCCTAGCTTGACGGCGTACATGCTGTATGAAGTTGCAGTGCTAAATTCGGCCATGAGACCTGCCTCCTCTCCTGGGTTGCGCGCCACACGGTTGCTGGACCAAGCCGTGAACGAATTCGTTACAAACACTATAGCCTGCGCACCGAGCAAGCCTAAGTGCAATGGGTGCGCATGTTCGTGAAATGGCACAGCTTGCGGCATCCACGAGACATGGGGCAGCTGGAAATCGAAGCTCTTCTAGCCATGCTGGCTAACGAACGGCGGCTGGCGGCTGCCACACACAATCAAGCGTTAGTGCACTGCTATTCATCTACCGCGATGTGTTAGGCATGAACCTGCCATGGCTCGATGGCCTGCAGCGCCCGCGCACACCCGATTGCATTCCCTCGGTTTTGACGATAGCCGAGGTAGCTGCTCTGCTATCGGCGTTGCCGGCCGATATGGCCTTGCTGGGTCGAATGCTGTATGGCACGGGTATGCGGCTGCTTGCGCTTGCGGGTCAAGGACTTAGATTTTGACCGTGGGGTTGTCGTGGTACGCCAAGCCAAGGGCGACATGGATCGGGTTGTGATGCTGCCGCGCAGCCTGGCATCCGAGCTGCGTCAACAGGAGGTGGCTGCACGCGCGCAGTGGGAGCATGACCGGCAAGCGCAGTGCGGTGGCATGGACGTTCCGTATGCATTGGAGACCAAATACCCCGGCGTGGTGCAGCGCTGGGGATGGTTCCGGATGTTTCCTGCTTCATCCCTATCGGTGGCCCCGCGCACAGGTGTCTGGCGACGGCATCACGTCTGTGAGGAGCGATTGCAGCGCGCACTGAAGAAGGCTGTGGTAAAGGCGGGGAGCGATCCAAGCTACGCCCAGCTTTATTGATAGGGTAGTCAACTTAGTCTGGAAACTCTGGATCGGAGCACAGTTGGAGGAAACAGAAATTTGTCACACGTTCCAACAAGACTCTGGAAACAACGTAGGATTGATTAATTCGAGAGTTTTCGCAAAGAATTCTTATTGAGATAGCGTCCTCGATGACTGCCGAGTAGAGCGGAAAAATGCTTGCAACGCGGGTGTATGACTCTCATCGACGGCGCTTACGCTCTCCACAAGGCGCTTAATTTGAACATCTAGGAATTGAGCCAAGAGTTGCGAGTCAGCGTCGGTGCATACGGCTGTCATTTTTCTGCTTAAGGCCTATCGCCCTAGTTAACCGGCGCCGAAGCGCGAAAGGCGGAGGGTTACCACTAAAGGCCATGGAAATGCCGAAAACGTTGCCCGTAGTGGCGTCCGTGACGAGCGACCAGTTAGGCGTCAACCGTCAGCGAGCAAAGGCTGAGCGTATTTTGGCAATACCATTCTTGAGCTCGGAGCAGAGTTTTGCGAAGTCACTAGAGTATGAGCGATTCGATACTTGTGGTTCTAGTATTTTGTGATCAGCTTCAATACGAAGCTTTGCGACCTCTTTCAACGGGCCGTTCAAGGCATCAGGAACCCCAAGATTGGACTCAAGCAAGCCAAGAAGCTGCAAGCTGCTTAGCGGTCGCTTCGACTCGGCATGGACAAAGCGCTCTTGCGTGAGCCCAAACCGATCTCGTAGCAAGGCCTTTAACGCTGGCTGTGACAGCGCATCAGGTCCTACAACTTTGTACAGTTCGCTTGCACAGTCGCAGTACGACTTATATGTTTGCTCCACAGGCATTCGAAGATGGACGTTTTCTGTTCGAGTGAAAAGCGGCAAAGGATTTAGGTCCGAATTTGCGCCAACCACCTCAGTTAGAAGGTTGCGAATTGGATCAGAATACTCAACCCATGCACCCTCATATGTGCGATCAAGAAACCGTTGGAAGTTGTCGTCCGTTCTGTCGAGCGACGGGGCGCTGATTTCATGAGCATGCCAGTAGCGCTGCTCTGAAGCTCCCATATGCGCAAGATCTTTGTGAACTGCGCTTACGGCAATGCGTCCTGTGTTGAGCCGACACTTGCCGTACCTAACGTACAGATGTCGATCCTCACCTGCTTCGGAAGTTGTCGCGATGGACCCACCTGAGAGAGAGTCTTCAATTTCGTAAAACTCTGGGTGTTCATAATATCTGGAAAGCACCTCTTCGCTGAAGAATACCAAGCCGTACTGATGCGCGCCAAGGTGAAGCCTGACGACGTACTCAGGTAAATTTTGTCTCGAGAGTTTCGACCCATAAAAGGCATCGGCTAGGACTTGCTCGGAAGGGAAGAAGACGTGAGTCGTAATTGGGTTGGAAATGAAGCCCGCTTGAGGATTTTTCACGTCGAAAGATAGTTCGGTGAAATCTGCGTCACGATTCATCTTTCCATAACCCGCTTCGCACAAAAGCTCAACTTCTTTGCGGGCCGCTTCATTGGAAATACCAAATTTCCTAGCTAAATCGGAGGCAGTTATTCCGGCAGGATTATTAAACCACCTGGCGGCACACTCCGAAAGGATCGATTTTTGAATTTCATTCATGGTGTCTTTCGGCTGTGGGTGGTTTTAACCTAACGTGATATAGACCGCAAAACCTGCGGGATAAACTGGACCGTGCAGGAATTCTGGACACTGATTTCTCCGAGACGGCTTGCAGCATACGTTCGCAAGAGATGCCTGTTCAAATGGCAGGTTCCGAGCGGCGCTTTTGAACGATGGCGATGTCTATCAGATGCATGGAAACCTTCAACTATGCTTTGTCCTGAGCGGACTGAAGCAGCAAGACCTACTCGGGGCTGACGTATCGTTTTCCACTTGACCGCGATGCCCAGATTGAACTCGCCGTAGGTAAAGGTTTGAGTCATAGGACTTTTGTTTCGATGTCCGATTGTGGCCGGTTGACGGCATGCCAGAGGTTAAATGATGCGGGGGAGTTCTGGGGATTGCTTCGGACGAATTTGTACAAGACAGGTAGTAATCAGATGGAACAGACGACCTAATTTTGCTTTTAAATCAATGACTTGCGGAAGCGAATCAAACTACGAACCATCAGGTCTGGGGTCGTCTAGGACCGCCATGGTGAATACAGGCGGAACTGCAGTCTGAGGCACGGAGGAGTGCTGCCATGACCCAATTTAAGCGAGACGCCCGCGAGCGGGCGCATGGCCTCAGAGTCCGCGAGGCCCGCAAGCGCCAGTAGCATCTCGAGCGACCGTGCGAACAGCACGCATGCCGCCACGGGGACCGGCTTAGACACCCACCCGTGTCAAGCCTACGCGCAGACTGCTGTCATTTACATGGATCGCTGCCTGGCGGCGGATACCCCCTTCCTGCGAAGATGCTACGCGTTGATCTTGCTACTGATCTAAGCTGTTGCTCAGAAAGGACTAGTGGGGTCCAGCGGGCCCGTCCATCACCGAGGCGTGTACGTCCCGACATCAATGCTGAGCGCACCGATTGATTCCCTTCCCGCTGCCGGAGCACTATGCTGCCACGCCAGAAACGTGATCCGCAGCGAGGCTTCCCTAGCTGAGTGCTGCCTCTGCCATGTTAGGGAAGTACGGACCACGGGATGCTTGAAAGAAAGCAGGGATCGCATCCGCTTCCAGCGGCCGAGCAATATAGTACCCCTGCGCCGCGTCGCAACCGTGATGCTTGAGAAGGTCAAGGACTTCGGCAGTCTCTACTCCTTCACCAAGCATGCGTAAGCCTAAGGCATGGCCCATATCGATAAGTGATTTCACCAAAGTAAAAGCTCTAGCGTCGGTGGCAATCGGGGCAATCAGCGATCGATCGAGCTTCAACATCTGCACCGGAAGCGAGTGCAGGCACGACAGGTTGCTGTATCCCACTCCAAAGTCGTCGAGCGAGACACCTACGCCCATCGCGCGAACTGCTGCTAGCGTCGCTTCTGCCAGGTCAGTGGTCATCACGGTGTACTCTGTGCATTCGACGCTCAAGCTGCTAGGGTCGATTCCGTGAAGTTCGATTGCGTTGCGTAAATTTTTTAGGAATAAGGGATGCTCTAAATTTTTTGATGAGATGTTCACCGCGACCGTCAGCAGGATACCCTGCGATTTCCAGATCGCGACTTGTTCACAAGCGGTATGTAGCACCCAATCTGTGAAATCGTGGATGAGCGTCGTAGTCTCCAAGAGTTTTACAAACTCGCCTGGAGGAATGTCCCCCAATCGTGGGTGACGCCACCGTGCTAGTGCTTCCAAGCCTGAAATTCTGGCAGTGCTCAGTTCAATTTTCGGTTGGAAAACTAACCTGAACTCGCCCTCAGCAAGGCTTTTAGGAATAGCACGAAGTAAGCCGTACGCGCGGCGATGAGGTAGATCGAAGTCTGAGGAGTACCACACAGCTGGCGTGTCCCTCATCTGTGCTTGATGCAAAGCTATCGTAGCTTTACGCAGCAAGTCTTCAACATCAGAGTGAGTGTTGCTAAATTCGACCAGCCCAGCAAACACCTCCAATTGGATCGGAACGCCATCTGAAATGACAAACGGCTGTCGCAGCCTTGTGAGCAGCTCCTCAGGAAGGCTTGGTTGCATATCGCGGGCAGCAGTGTTAATGAGCACGGCAAACCGCGTGTCAGCTACGTGGTAGAGAAAGGTGTCTGCAGGTATTTCGTGCAAGATTGAAGTCGCGATTGCTCTCAAAGCGGCTTCGAGTGGCGGTATCCCGACTGCACGCACTGCCGCCTGCAGGTGAGTTGAGCTCATCACATCTAGAAGCAGGCAGGTTTGAGTGCTTCCGCTGTCGTCTATGCACGCTTGCGCAAGATCTTCAGAAAGCTGCGCGCGATTTGGAAGACGAGTGACCTCGTTCACGCGACCAGCCAGTTGGTGGAGATCAATCTGCGCCATCACCATTTCTGCGAGATCTTGAAGCAGGATGATTTCTTTCGCGCTCAGGGACCGTGGCTTACTGTCGATGATGCAGAGGCTGCCGAGAGCGTGACCAGTTGGAAGCAACAGGGGCGCGCCCGCGTAGAACCTGATATGCGGCGAGCCAGTCACGAGTTTGCTCCGCGAGAAGCGAGGATCTTTGTGAGCGTCTTCCACTACGAGGACGTCTGACGCCTCTATGGTACGCGTGCAAAAAGAGTCGCTGCGCTTCGTCTCTGCGGTGTCGAGGCCGACACTGGATTTGAACCACTGGCGGTTCTCGTCCACGATCGACACGGCGGCGATTGGAACGTCAAAGAGCGCCGCAGCCAGTCTCGTTAGCCGATCAAACGCTTCGCTAGCCTTGGTGTCCAAGAGCCCAGACGATCGAACAAAAAATAGTCGCTCCTGCTCATCTGTCGGAGAGCGGGAGAGGCATGCATCAAGACCGAGATCAGAACACTGCATTTGCTGTTCTTGCCGTAAAAAAGTGTAGCAATTCCGCTAGGGTAGCAGGATGCCTTGCGGAGGGTGGTCGCCGGGCTTTGACTTCATCAAGACATGCTTACTCCAGCTCCTACACGGTTTCCGTGGGCGGCGGGAATAGGAACGGCATATCCACACCATAAAGCAACCCAATCGAGTGGTCAGCTCTGGCTCAGGTTCTTCGTGATTCAATCGAGACACTTATTCTTACAAATTAACGATGAACTTGCAGAACCTGCGGATCGGCTCAAAGCTCGCACTGGCCTTCTCCGCTACTACCTTGCTTACGCTAGTGCTGGGGCTTGCCGCCTGGAACCAGATGCGCACCATTCAATCGGGCGCAGAAGATCTTGCTACCAACCGACTGCCCTCAGTGCAGGCTATCGGAAGCATCCGAGTCGCGGCCAACAGACTTCGTCGCACCGAAAGCGAAGTCGTTCTCCCAGCAGCTGACGACTCCACACCCCAACGGAAAGCGGAGCTGTTGAGGCGACTAGACCAACTGATTGCAGCGGAGGAGGTGTACCGACCACTCGTTGATCCTGGTACCGAGGAGCAGCTCTTTGGGGGGTACCGGAAGGCCCGTACTGCGTACACGCAGGTGCAGGCGCGCATGCTCGCCTTGCCTGCAGACGCGCGTGGCGAGGCTACGCGGATGTTCTTCGCCGAATCCGAGAGGGCTTTCGAAGACTTAGCGGGGATGTTGGGCGGCCTGTCCGATTTCAACCGCAAGGCTGCGGATGCCGCGGTTCAAGATGCTCGTGCTGTATACGCGCGCGCAGAGTGGACCTTGGCTGCGCTCGTCGCTGCAACTGTACTGGTCGCCTCCGCTTTGGCTTGGTGGATCACGCGCTTGATCACACGGCCCGTCACCCGTGCAGTTGAAGTGGCTCAAGGCGTGGCAAAAGGTGACCTCACTATGTCGATCGTCGCAAGTGGGCGTGACGAAGCGGCTCAGCTGTTGGGGGCGTTGGCAGAGATGCGCGACAGCCTTTCCAATGTCGTAGGCGGCGTCCGCGCGAACGCAGAGAGCGTCGCTACCGCAAGTTCGGAGATTGAGCAGGGCAACATCGACTTGTCATCCCGGACTGAGCAGCAGGCTTCGGCGCTCGAAGAAACGGCAGCGTCCATGGAAGAGCTGGGATCGACCGTCCGTCAGAATTCAGACAACGCCGGGAAGGCGAGTGCACTGGCGCAGGAGGCCGCTAAAGCAGCATCGCGAAGCGGTGAGGTTGTTAACACGATGGTAGCGACGATGCGATCGATTGAAGACTCTTCAAAAAAGATTGCGGACATCATCGGTCTGATCGATGGCATTGCGTTTCAGACCAATATCCTGGCGTTGAATGCAGCTGTCGAAGCTGCGCGTGCGGGCGAGCAGGGTCGAGGCTTCGCGGTGGTGGCAAGTGAAGTCCGTAGCTTGGCAGGGCGCTCTGCTGAGGCTGCGAAAGCCATCAAAAACTTGATCGCCACTAGTGTCAGCCGTGTCCAGGACGGCTCCCACCAAGCTGATCAAGCCGGCGCCTCGGTTCAATCCGCTCGTGAACTAATCGAGAAAGTCGCTGCCATTGCCTCCGAAATCAGCATCGCGACACGAGAGCAAAGTGACGGGGTGTCGCAAGTAGGCGAGGCTGTCGTGCAAATGGACCAGGCCACCCAACAGAATGCGGCGCTTGTCGAGGAAAGTGCAGCGGCGGCTTCAAGTTTGAAATCTCAGGCCCAGCAACTTGTGGCAGCGGTGTCGGTTTTTCGGCTTCCGAACACTGCTCATTTCGATGCCACTCATGGCGCCCGGAAGCTCCGAAGTTAGGGGTGAGTCGTGCGACGTAGCTACAGCCACTTGAAAGGGATGGATCAAGTGGTTGATTTGCAAAGGTTATTTGCCTTTGTAAGTCCAGTCCATCATGGGAGCGACGGACATGCGCCAGGGCTGGGGGTTCAGAGGGGGTGCCTGCTGGGCAAGCGGGTGCGCGGTGGATGGCGCCATGTCGATTAGTCCTGTGGTTCCTGATTGCGCCACATCCCGTCGACCCGATCCGCCACCAACCCGGTGCAAGCGGCATGGGGCAACCCGGCGCCGCGGCGAAGTAAACGGCGGCCGGGGGCGGATCGAAGTGGGTGACTACAGCATGCGGCCGCCTAGGCGATTCGCCATGGGCCGGGGGGGGGCGCTGATGGTGGATTATCTCAGCGCGGACGGAACGAGGACGGCCAAGGGCGAGGAAGCGCCGCAGATCTGCGCAACGGCGAGGCTGTGCGGCCGCCAAGCAGGTTGGCCCCAGAGCGATTCCCGCCCAGGGGCGGGCCCGGATCAGCCCTTGGGGTCTTCGCCCAGCACGTCGAGCACCGGCTTGTCCGACCATTGCTGCGCCGTATCCAGCGCGGGCGCTGGCGCGGCATCGCCAGAGGGCGTGCGCTCCTGCCCGGGCTGTTCGTCGGTGCCTACCGGAACGGCGGAAGGCGGGCGGGGCAGCCCTTCGGGTACGGGTTGCACGACGGGGTGGTCTTGGGGATCGCTGGCCATAGTGGACTCCTTTGGGATCAAAGGCGTCCATCACACCGCACGCCCGTATCGGCGGAGGTGGGCAAGAGCGCGAGGCGGGCGTAGGCGGAGCGCTCGGGGCGCTTCTGGCGCGGGGCGCCGGCCCGCTCCCGCTCAGGCCGCCGCTTCCAGTCCCTGTTCGAAATGCGCCCGCGTGGCCTCGACCGCCGCCCGCGGGTCGCGCCGGTGCAAGGCCTGCAGGATGAGTGCGTGTTCCTCCAGCGAATCGGCGATGCGACCCTGCTTGAGCAGCGAGTTGTGGCGGTGGAGCTTCATCACCTTGCGCAGGTCGGCCACCATCTGGTTGCGCCAGCGGTTGTCGGCCAGCTCCAGCAGGCGCATGTGAAAGCGCTCGTTGGTGGCGAAGAACCGGTCGCGGTCGCCGACGGCCGCCGCCAGGTCGGCGTGCAGGGCCTGCAGTTCCTGCAACTGCGCATCGGTGGCCCGGGCGGCGACCACACCTGCCGCATCGCTTTCCAGGAGGGCCAGCAGGTGGTAGACGTCCCGCAGGTCCTTGTCGGACACTTCGGTCACATAGGCGCCCCGGCGCAGCTTCATCGTGACCAGCCCTTCGGCGGCCAGCACCTTCAGGGCTTCGCGCAGCGGCGTGCGGCTGATGCCGAATTCCTCGGCGATCTTCAGCTCGTCGATCCAGCTGCCGGGTTCCAGCTCGCGGCGGAAGATGCGCTGGCGCAGTTGCTCCGCCACCTCTTCGTAGAGGGCGCGGGGCGAGAGCGTGAGCACGGACATGCGCGGAATGTACTTGAAAAAAACTATAAATTAATAATTACGGCGGCGTAGAATGCGGCGATGATTGACGTGGACGTCAACACCGCTCGGCACTGAAACCAGACCTTCGCAGAGACATGAGCCAAAGCAAATCCGATCCTCTCTTCAAGCCCGCCGACCTGGCCGCATGGGCCCAGGCCGCCGCCAAGTCGGCCCCGGGTGGCGATCTCTCTGCCCTCGACTGGGTCACGCCGGACGGCATCACCGTCAAGCCGCTCTACACCGCAGAGGACACGGCCGACTTGCCCTACGCCAATACCTTGCCCGGGTTCGAGCCCTATCTGCGCGGCCCGCAGGCCACCATGTATGCCGTGCGGCCCTGGACCATTCGCCAATACGCGGGTTTTTCGACCGCCGAGGAATCCAATGCGTTCTATCGCAAGGCGCTCGCAGCTGGCGGGCAGGGCGTGAGCGTGGCGTTCGATCTGGCCACGCACCGGGGCTACGACAGCGACCACCCGCGCGTGACCGGCGACGTAGGCAAGGCGGGCGTGGCCATCGACTCGGTGGAGGACATGAAGATCCTCTTCGACCAGATCCCGCTGGACAAGGTGAGCGTGTCCATGACCATGAACGGTGCCGTGCTGCCGGTGCTGGCAGGCTACGTGGTGGCGGCGGAAGAGCAGGGCGTGCCGCAGGAGCAGCTGAGCGGGACCATCCAGAACGACATCCTCAAGGAGTTCATGGTCCGCAACACGTACATCTACCCGCCCAAGCCCTCGATGCGCATCATCGGCGACATCATCGGCTACACCGCGAGGCACATGCCGAAGTTCAATTCCATCTCCATCAGCGGCTACCACATGCAGGAAGCCGGGGCAAATCAGGCGCTGGAGCTGGCCTTCACGCTGGCGGACGGCAAGGAGTACGTGAAGACCGCCATCGCCTCCGGCCTGGACGTGGACGCCTTCGCAGGGCGCCTGTCGTTCTTCTGGGCCGTGGGCATGAACTTCTACCTGGAGATCGCCAAGATGCGGGCGGCGCGGCTGCTGTGGTGCCGCATCATGAAGGAGACGGGCGCCAAGAACCCCAAGAGCCTGATGCTGCGCACCCACAGCCAGACCAGCGGCTGGAGCCTGACCGAGCAGGACCCGTACAACAACGTGGTGCGCACCACCATCGAGGCCATGGCTGCGGTCTTCGGCGGCACCCAGAGCCTGCACACCAACGCACTGGACGAGGCCATCGCCCTGCCCACGGAGTTCTCCGCCCGCATAGCGCGCAACACCCAGCTCATCATCCAGGAAGAGACGCACATCACCAACGTGGTGGACCCCTGGGCCGGCAGCTACATGATGGAAAAACTCACGCAGGACATGGCCGATGCCGCGTGGAAGGTCATCGAAGAGGTCGAGGCCATGGGCGGCATGACCGCCGCCGTCGATTCCGGCTGGGCCAAGCTCAAGATCGAGGCGGCGGCCGCCGAGAAGCAGGCGCGCATCGACTCCGGCAAGGACGTGATCGTGGGCGTGAACAAGTACAAGCTCGCCAAGGAAGACCCGGTCGACATCCTGCAGATCGACAACGTGAAGGTGCGCGACAGCCAGATCGCGCGGCTGAAGGAAATCAGGCAAAAACGCGACCCAGCGCAGGTGCAGCAAGCGCTGGATGCTCTCACTTTTGCAGCGGAAAGCGGCGAAGGCAATCTGCTCGACCTAGCGATCAAGGCGGTACGCCTGCGCGCCACGGTGGGCGAGGTGAGCGATGCGCTCGAAAAAGTCTATGGACGCCACCGCGCCGACACGCAGAAGGTGACCGGCGTGTATGCCGCAGCCTATGACTCGGCCGAAGGCTGGGACAAGCTCAAGACCGAAATCAACGCCTTCGCCGAGGCCGAAGGCCGCCGCCCCCGCGTGATGATCGCCAAGCTGGGCCAGGACGGCCACGATCGGGGCGCCAAGGTGGTGGCCACGGCCTTTGCCGACCTGGGGTTCGACGTGGACATGGGCCCGCTCTTCCAGACCCCCGAGGAATGCGCCCGCCAGGCGATCGAGAACGACGTGCATGCGGTGGGCGTGAGCACGCTGGCGGCCGGCCACAAGACGCTGGTGCCGGCCATCATCCAGTCGCTCAAGGACCAGGGGGCCGACGACATCATCGTGTTCGTGGGCGGGGTCATTCCCGCGCAGGACTACGACTTTCTGTACGACGCGGGGGTCAAGGGCATCTATGGGCCGGGCACGCCGATACCGGCCAGCGCGAAGGACGTGCTGGAGCAGATCCGCAAGGCGATTGCGGCGTGATTTCCGTGCCAGCCTCACCCCAGGCCGTTCGGGCTGAGCCTGTCGAAGCCGTGGCGCAGCCGGTGAAAGGCCGTTGTTCCGACTTTGTTGGAACGGCTTGTGCCATGGGCTTTCGCGGCTAACGGCCGTCTACGCATGCGCCCCTTCCACGTCTACATCCTTCGCTGCGCAGATGGCTCCTACTACGTCGGCCATACCGACGACATGGCGCTGCGCATGCAGCAGCACGTGGATGGGGAGGCGGGCTATACGTCGCTGCGCAAGCCCGTGGAGCTGCTGTGGCAGGGTGAATTCGAAACCCGCGAAGGTGCGCTGGCTTTTGAGTTGCAGGTCAAGGGTTGGTCTCGGGCCAAGAAGGAAGCGCTGATGGTGGGTGATTGGGGACGGGTGAGGGAATTGGCAAAGGCGCGTCGGCACCCTGGGAGTGACACCGTGCCCCGGCTTCGACAAGCTCAGCCCGAACGGGTGGGAGGAAGGGAAGCGCAGTCGTCTAAACCGACAGGGCATGGAGATAGCCCGACTAGCCCGAATCGCCCTGCACCGAGCGGAGAATCACCCCCACCCCCACCCCCACCCCCACCCCCGCCCGTTCAGCCTGAGCCTGGTGAAGGCAGGGCTCAGTCCGCAAACTTTCTGCACGACGGCCTCGCCGGCCAACCTGGCGGAGAACCAACCCCACCCCGAACCGTTCAGCCTGAGCCTGTCGAAGGTAGGGCACAGTCCGCAAACTGCCTGCACGACCGCGTCACCGGCCAACCCGGCCCCATTCAGCGCCGCGCCATCGCCAAGGCCATCACCCTGCTCGAATCCACCCGCGCAGACCACCGCGCCCAGGGCGACGAGTTGCTGACCGCGCTGCTGCCGCACACGGGCCAGGCGTTCCGCCTAGGGCTCAGCGGCGTGCCGGGCGTGGGCAAGTCCACCTTCATCGAGGCGCTCGGCCTCTTCCTCATCCAGCAGGGCCACCGGGTAGCCGTGCTCACCATCGACCCTTCCAGCACCGTCTCGGGCGGCTCCATCCTGGGCGACAAGACGCGGATGGAGCAGCTCTCCGTGCATCCGCAGGCCTACATCCGCCCCAGCCCGTCGAGCGGCACGCTGGGCGGCGTGGCCGAGAAGACCCGCGAGGCCATGCTGGTCTGCGAGGCCGCCGGCTACGACGTGGTGATAGTCGAGACCGTGGGCGTGGGCCAGAGCGAAACGGCCGTGGCCGGCATGACCGACATGTTCGTGCTGATGCAACTGCCCAACGCGGGCGACGACCTGCAGGCCATCAAGAAGGGCGTGATGGAGATCGCCGACCTGGTGGTCATCAACAAGGCCGACATCGACAAGAACGCCGCCACCCGGGCCGAAGCGCAGATCACCTCCAGCCTGCGCCTGCTAGGCATGCACGGCAACCCCGACCACGCCACCCATGGCGCCTTGTGGCAGCCGCGCGTGCTGCAGATCAGCGCGCTGCTGGGGCAGGGCGTCGAGTCGTTCTGGGAAGCCGTCACCCTCTACCGCAGCATGCAGACCGCCAACGGCCGCCTGGCGCTGCGCCGGGAAAGGCAGTCGCTGGCGTGGATGTGGGAACGCATCGACGCCGGCCTGAAACAGGCCTTCCGCCAGCACCCGGAAGTGCGCGCGCGGCTGCCCGGCTTGCAGGCCGACGTGGCCGCAGGCCGCGTCGCGGCCTCCACCGCAGCACGCAATCTGCTCGCAGCGCAGGCCAGTCCTGCGCTGCCAGCTATCGATTAAATAGCATCACCACCGAAAGAGCGACCGACCATGCAGGACATCCTCGAGCAACTGGAGCACAAGCGCGCACTGGCCCGGCTGGGCGGCGGGCAAAAGCGCATCGACGCGCAGCACAAGAAGGGCAAGCTCACCGCGCGCGAGCGGATCGAGCTGCTGCTGGACGACGGCACTTTCGAAGAGTGGGACATGTTCGTCGAGCACCGCTGCACCGACTTCGGCATGGAGGGCAACCGCCCGCCGGGCGACGGCGTGGTGACGGGCTACGGCATGATCAATGGCCGCCTCGTCTTCGTCTTCAGCCAGGACTTCACCGTCTTCGGCGGCGCCTTGAGCGAAACGCACGCCGAGAAGATCTGCAAGGTGATGGATCAGGCCATGAAGGTGGGCGCACCGGTCATCGGCCTGAACGACTCGGGCGGCGCCCGCATCCAGGAAGGCGTGGCCTCGCTCGGCGGCTATGCCGACGTGTTCCAGAAGAACGTGCTGGCCAGCGGCGTGGTGCCGCAGATCAGCATGATCATGGGCCCGTGCGCCGGGGGCGCGGTGTATTCGCCCGCCATGACCGACTTCATCTTCATGGTGAAGGATTCGAGCTACATGTTCGTCACCGGCCCCGAGGTGGTGAAGACGGTCACGCACGAGGACGTGACGGCCGAGGAGCTGGGCGGCGCCATCACGCACACCACCCGCAGCGGCGTGGCCGACATGGCCTTCGAGAACGACGTGGAGGCGCTGATGATGCTGCGCCGCCTCTACAACTACCTGCCGCTCAACAACCGCGAGAAGCCGCCCGTGCGGCCCAGCAACGACCCGGCCGACCGCAAGGACCTGAGCCTGGACACACTGGTGCCCGACAACCCCAACAAGCCCTACGACATGAAGGAGCTGATCCTGAAGACGGTCGACGACGGCGACTTCTTCGAGCTGCAGCCTGACTACGCGAAGAACATCGTCATCGGCTTCGCCCGCATGGAGGGCCAGACCGTGGGCATCGTCGCCAACCAGCCGCTGGTGCTGGCCGGCTGCCTGGACATCAAGTCCAGCATCAAGGCCGCCCGCTTCGTGCGTTTCTGCGATGCGTTCAACATCCCGGTCATCACCTTCGTGGACGTTCCCGGCTTCATGCCCGGCACAAGCCAGGAGTACAGCGGCATCATCAAGCACGGCGCCAAGCTGCTCTATGCGTATGCCGAATGCACCGTGCCCAAGATCACCGTCATCACCCGCAAGGCCTACGGCGGTGCCTACGACGTCATGAGCTCCAAGCACCTGCGCGGCGACGTCAATCTGGCTTGGCCCAACGCCGAGATCGCGGTGATGGGCGCCAAGGGCGCGGTGGAAATCATCTTCCGCGAAGACAAGAACGACCCCGCCAAGCTCGCCGCCCGCGAGGCGGAATACAAGAAGCGTTTCGCCAACCCGTTCGTCGCCGGCGCCCGGGGCTTCATCGACGACGTCATCCTGCCGCACGAGACCCGCAAGCGCATCTGCCGCAGCCTGGTGATGCTGCAGAACAAAAAGCTGGAGAACCCGTGGCGCAAGCACGGGAACATCCCGCTGTGAGCGGCGCGACCTGAGCCCTGATGCGTAGTCGCCTGGCCCCGCCGCGGCACTGCCGCGCACCCTGGCCGGGCGGCTGAACCCCCAATACCTTGACATCACCCCGCCCCCGGCTCGAGGGGCAAGAGAGCTTCGGGAAGAGACACACCACCATGTTCACCAAAATCCTCATTGCCAACCGGGGCGAGATCGCCTGCCGCGTCATCGTCACCGCCCGCAAGATGGGCATCGCCACGGTCGCCGTCTATTCCGACGCCGACAAGGAAGCCCGCCACGTCAAGCTGGCCGACGAGGCCGTGCACATCGGCGCGGCGCCCTCGCGCGAATCGTATCTGCTGGCCGACCGCATCATCGCCGCCGCCCAACAGACCGGCGCGCAGGCCATCCACCCCGGCTACGGGTTCCTGAGCGAAAACGAGGCCTTCGCCCAGCGCTGCGAGGACGAAGGCATCGCCTTCATCGGCCCCAAGGCGCACTCCATCGCCGCGATGGGCGACAAGATCGCCTCCAAGAAGCTGGCCAACGAAGCTAAGGTCAACACCATCCCCGGCTGGAACGACGCCATCGAGTCGGCCGAGCGGGCGGTGGAGATCGCCCGGGACATCGGCTACCCGGTGATGATCAAGGCCTCGGCCGGCGGTGGAGGCAAGGGCCTGCGCGTGGCGTATGACGACAAGGAGGCGCTGGAAGGCTTCGCCGCGTGCCAGAACGAGGCACGCAATTCCTTCGGCGACGACCGGATCTTCATCGAGAAATTCGTGCAGCAGCCGCGCCACATCGAGATCCAGGTGCTGGGCGATTCACAGGGCAACGTGATCTACCTGAACGAGCGCGAGTGCTCCATCCAGCGCCGCCACCAGAAGGTGATCGAGGAGGCGCCGTCGCCCTTCATCAGCGACGCCACCCGCAAGGCCATGGGCGAGCAGGCGGTGGCGCTGGCCAAGGCGGTGAAGTACCAGTCCGCCGGCACGGTCGAGTTCGTCGTCGGCAAGGACCAGGACTTCTACTTCCTCGAGATGAACACGCGCCTGCAGGTCGAGCACCCGGTGACCGAGTGCATCACCGGGCTGGACCTGGTGGAGCTGATGATCCGCGTGGCGGCGGGCGAGCCGCTGCCTTTGAGCCAGGCCGACGTGAGACGCGACGGCTGGGCCATCGAGTGCCGTATCAACGCCGAGGATCCGTTCCGCAACTTCCTGCCCTCGACGGGACGGCTGGTGAAGTTCCAGCCACCGGCGCAGAACCTGTTCGCGGGTGGCGTGGGGGACTCGGGCGCTGCCCCAGCCGGCGTCGCGGCTGCGCACGATGCCGGCACGACGGGCTACGGCGTGCGGGTGGATACCGGCGTGTACGAGGGGGGCGAGATCCCGATGTACTACGACTCGATGATCGCCAAGCTGATCGTGCACGGCATCGACCGCGACGACGCGATGCGCAGGATGCGCGCCGCGCTGGGCGGCTTCGTGATCCGCGGCATCAGCAGCAACATCCCGTTCCAGGCGGCGCTGCTGGCGCATCCGCAGTTCGTCTCGGGCGACTTCAACACGGGTTTCATCGCCCAGCACTATGCCCACGGCTTCCACGCCGAGGACGTGCCGCACGACGACCCGCTCTTCCTGGTGGCCCTCGCCGCGTTCATGAACCGCCGCTACCGCGCACGGGCCTCGGGCATCAGCGGTCAGTTGGCGGGCCACAACGTGAAGGTGGGCGAGCGGTTCGTGGTGGTGGTGCTGGGCGCCGATGGCCAGCACCAGCACCACGAGGTGTCGGTCACCGATTTCGAAGGCAAATCGGGCTCCAGCGCCGTATCCGTGGGCGGCAAGAGCTATCAAATCAGTAGCGCTGCGACTCTGGGCGAGATCCGCGTGCAGGGCCAGTGCAACGGCGCGTCCCTCACGGCGCAGGTCGAGCGCGGCACGCCGCGTAACCCGCTGGCGCTGCGCATCGTGCACAACGGCACGCAGATCGACGCGATGGTGCTGTCGCCCCTGGGCGCGCAACTGCACCGCCTCATGCCCTACAAGGCGCCGCCCGACCTGAGCAAGTTCCTGCTCTCGCCCATGCCGGGCCTGCTGGTGCAGGTGGCGGTGGAGCCGGGCCAGAAGGTCCAGGCGGGCGAAAAGCTCGCCGTGATCGAGGCGATGAAGATGGAGAACATCCTCTTTGCCGCGCAGGACGGGGTGGTGGCCAAGGTGTTGGCCGGGCGGGGCGAGTCGCTCGCGGTCGATCAGGTGATCGTCGAATTCGAGTGAGTTGTCACAGCCATTTGGGCTGCTGGCGCCCGTCTCATAAGCGCCAGCAGCTATTAATTCAATAGCACACAGGAAGCGGCAGCATGCATCCATCCCACCCCAGCCCTTCGCCGGCGGCGCCAGCGGGCCCACGCCCGTTCAAGGTGCTGGGCATCCAGCAGATCGCCATCGGCGGCACCGACAAGGAACGGCTCAAGACCCTCTGGGTGGACATGCTGGGCCTGCGCCCTACCGGCACCTTCCGCAGCGAGCGCGAGAACGTCGACGAAGACATCCTGGCCATGGGGCAGGGCGCCCATGCGGTAGAGGTGGACCTGATGCAGCCGCTGGACCCCGATGCCAAGCCCGCAGTGCACGCCACGCCCTTGAACCACGTCGGCCTTTGGATCGACGACCTGCCGGCCGCTGTGCAATGGCTGGCCGGGCGCGGCGTGCGTTTCGCGCCCGGGGGCATCCGCAAGGGCGCGGCGGGGCACGACATCACCTTCCTGCACCCCAAGAGCAACGACGAGTTTCCGATTGCTGGCGAAGGGGTGCTGATCGAGCTGGTGCAGGCGCCCGCCGAGGTCATCGCAGCGCTGGGCTGACCGATTCCAGCTTGCCTGCTGGTTCGCCCGTCCGGGCGCTGCGACCAACTTCGCGCATCTCCGGCGGCGAGGTGTGGCTGTGCCGTGCGAATTGGCGGCTTATGCCAGCGTTTTCAGCGCAATTGCCGCGGCGCCTGACCACGGTCCCGCAACGTCGGGCATCTGCAGCCAAATGGGTGTCAGGTTGCATCAATTCACGGAGCGAATTGAGCGATGTTGCGGGCACTTTTAGGCCCCCATGTTTCTGCGCCGCAGCCCTGGCCCGCTCGCTTTTTCTGCCACAGAATCCGCCCATTCCGCACTGCTGGCCGCCCTCGGGTCGGCACCGCCGCTCCGCAACATCGCCGTAGAAACGTATTGCCGTCATGACTCTCACCGCTTCCGCCGCCATCGCATCCCCCTCCGACACCGCTCAAGACACGGTGGCCGCCCGCAGCCAGGCGCTGGCCCAGGCCGTGCAGCTGCATCGCCGTCCCGCCGCGCCGGCCGCACCCGCCGGGCCATGGTCGGTCGAGGCCATCCAGGCGCTGCTGGACAAGCCGTTCATGGACCTGCTGTTCCAGGCCCAGACGGTGCACCGCGCGCACTGGCCCGCCGGCGATGTCGAGCTGGCCACCCTGCTGTCGGTGAAGACCGGCGGCTGCCCCGAGAACTGCGGCTACTGCCCGCAGTCCGCCGAATTCGACACCGGCGTGAAGGCCCAGAAGCTGATGAGCGTGCAGGAAGTGACCGCCGCCGCCCAGGCCGCCAAGGACGCGGGCGCCACGCGCTTTTGCATGGGCGCGGCCTGGCGTGCCCCGAAGGACCGCGACATCGAGAAGATGGGCGAGCTGATCGGCGCGGTGAAGGGCCTCGGCATGCAGACCTGCGCCACGCTGGGCATGCTGGAGTCGCACCAGGCGACCGCGCTGCGCGACGCGGGGCTGGACTACTACAACCACAACCTGGATACGGCGCCCGAGTACTACACCGACGTGGTCAGCACCCGCCAGTACCAGGACCGGCTGGACACGCTGGCGCACGTGCGCGCCGCGGGCATCAGCGTGTGCTGCGGCGGCATCATCGGGATGGGCGAGGCGCCGGTCCACCGCGCCGGGCTGATCGCCCAGCTCGCCAACATGGAGCCGTACCCGGAATCGGTGCCGATCAACAGCCTGGTGCGCGTGCCAGGCACGCCGCTGGCGGACAGCGCCCCGGTGGACCCGTTCGATTTCGTGCGCGTCATCGCGGTGGCGCGCATCACCATGCCGCGCGCGCGGGTGCGGCTTTCCGCCGGGCGCCAGCAAATGGGCGAGGCGGTGCAGGCGCTGTGCTTCATGGCGGGCGCCAATTCGATCTTCTACGGCGACAAGCTGCTGGTGACGGGCAACCCCGACGTCGAGGCCGATATCCAGCTGCTGGCCAAGCTGGGCCTGCCCGGCCATCGCACGACCGCGTCGGGCGGCGGGGCGGGCGGGCACTGAGCCGCAGGGGCCAGGCAACCACCGAGTGGGTGTCGCGTCAGGCGCGCCGTCGGCCTACGCAGCCAGGGCACCCGCTTTCGCACAATGGCGGGCAGATCCCGCAGCCCACTTCATCCGCCCCAGAGGAGCCCGCGCCATGACCGCCACCACTTCCGCATCCGCCCAGCAAGAAACCGTGTTCGGCGTGGCCGATGGGGCCACCTATTCCGGGTTGCTGTGCCTGGGCGATGACGGGCGGTACTACTTCTCGCAAGCGCAGGTGGACGGTCACAACCTGCCCATGCCCGACCAGCGGTGGGCATCGCGCGACGAGGCCGTCAAGGTTCTGGCGGCCATGGCTTCCGGCAGCCTCGCGGCCCCCTCGACCCAGCCGCCCTCGGCCAGCTAATCGGCAAGCGGCTCTGCCAGCGCGCCCGGGCTCGCCCGGGCACTGGCCGGCTGTCTCGTCAGCCGTTGGCGGTGATATCGCGCTGGCGCGGCATCAACGCGACCATCTGCGGCCGGGCTTTTCCTTCACGGTGATGTCCACCGCCTTTTGCACCAGCGGCTTGCCGGTGACGGGGTCGGTTGCGACGACGTCTTCCAACTGCAGCTTCTGCACTTCCGTGTGGGTGGATTGCTCCAGGTCGTCGAGCACGGCGGCGACCTGCTTCTCGGCCTTCTCGACCGCGGCGGATGGGGTGGGCGACATGGTGTTCCTCGCAAAGGGCTTGGCCGAAATCGTCCCAGGTTCGCGCCGGTATCCCTCGCCAGGATGCCGCGCATCCGTGTCGGTCGACATCCCGAACCGCCGGCGCCACGCAGCCCCCACTCGCTGGCACGTGCGGGCCTCGAATTGGTGCGTGGGCTACCACTTTACGTTGAGCGAGACATAGGCAGTGCGGCCGGCGTCCGGAGAGAAGCTGGGCTGCGCGCTGCCGGCCGGCCAGAAGAAGTTGTCCCACCAGACGTAGGCAAACCGGCGGTTGGTGACGTTCTTCACCTGCAGGTCGACGCTCACCGTCCTGGACAGGGCATACCGGGCATTGAAGTCCAGCAGCGCGAAGTCGCCGAACTTGCCCTGCGCGTTGAGATCGTCGATGAAATAGCTGCCCTGTGCGCGGGCCTGCAGGCCCAGGCGCAGCGGCTCGCTCGCCTGCCAGTCCACGCCGGCATTGCTGATGTGGCGGGGCGTGGAAAACACCTCCTTGCCGGCAAGCGACGCGCCCGAGGCGGTGAAGCCGCGGCGCACCTTGGCCTCCTGGATCGAGTGCGACGCCCACAGCGTGACCGTGGAGCCGACGCGGGTGGAGGCCTGCAAGTCGATGCCGTGGCGGCGGGTGGCGCCAAGGGCCACGTTGGTCCCCGTGCTGGGCATGTTGGCCACCTCATCGGTGGCGTTCTGGCGCCACACGGCCACCCGCAGTTCGGTGCGGGCGGAAGGCTTGTACTTCACCCCCAGCTCGACGCCGGTGTTGATGGACGGCGTGAAGGTCTCCTGGCCCGGCGCCGTGAGGTAGGCCGGTGCGCGTGAGCCGGTCAGGATCTGGAAGGTGCGGCCCCAGTTGGCATAGACGCTGGTGGCGTCGCTTACGCCGTAGACCATGCTCAGCTTGGGCTGCCTGATCCAGCCGTAGTCCTGCAGGCGGCCGGTGGCGCCGCTGGGGCTCAGGGTGGTGTGTCCGCTGAACTGGTCCAGCCGCAGCCCGGGGATGATCTTGAGCCGGTCGCTCGCCTTGAAGATGGCCTGCACGTAGGCGCCCACGTTGTTCAGCGTGTAGCGGTCGTCGTTGGACACGTGCGTGGGGTTCTCGAAGCGCGTGGGCACGGCGTAGGCGTAACGCAGGCGCTGGTACAGGTTCTTCTGGCGTTCGAGCTGGATGCCGCCGTCCACCGTCCACGCATCGCTCGCCCGCCAGGTGGCCGTGCTCATCAGGCCGGTCTGGTCTTCGTCCCACACGCGCCGCTGGCGCGGCAGGTTGTTCAGGCTGCGCGCTGGGCTGGCCGTGAAGGTGACGCGGCGGTCGTCGTCGTAGTGGTTGAAATAGAGCTTGTTGCCGATGAACAGCGTGGGGGTGGCCTGCCAGTCCAGATGCAGGCTCACGTGGTGCATGCGCCGGTCGTCGGCGTCATGGGCGTTGTGCGCGGCGGACTGGCGCCGGTCCTGCTGCATCGCCGTGGCGGTGAGGAACCCGGGTTCCTCGGCCTGATGGGCATAGAGGCGAACCACGGCGCCGGCCTTGAGCCGCCCGTCGTCCGAGGTCAGGAACCACTTGCCGCCCAGCGTGTACTTCTCGGAATCGGAGTGCGCCCGGCTGCCGTCCGACACCTGGTGCGCCAGAAAGTAGTTCTGGGCGAAGCCGCCCGACTCGCGGCCCAGGGCGACCTGCACTTCGCGCGTGCCGTGGCTGCCCACGGTGGCGCGGGCATCGGTGTACTGGCCGCCCTGGCGGGTGCCGAAGTTGATGTTGCCGCCGATGTTGTGCAGGCCGTAGCGCGGGTCGTTG
Organism: Acidovorax sp. FG27; assembly: GCF_040365715.1. Lineage (NCBI taxonomy): Bacteria > Pseudomonadati > Pseudomonadota > Betaproteobacteria > Burkholderiales > Comamonadaceae > Acidovorax > Acidovorax sp. FG27. Next base: position 47,423 of record NZ_BAABVY010000009.1, on the reverse strand, counting down.
GTGCCGCGCACGACCTCGATGTAGTCCAGCTCCAGCGGAAAGATCATGTCGATGAACCGCTGGTTGCCGCTGTTGACGTTGCTGGGAATGCCGTCGATGAGCACCTTGATGCCGTTGATGTAGCCCTCGCCATTGAAGGCACGGAAGGTGGCCTTGCCCGACTCGGCGCCCATGCGCGTTTCGGTCAGCTGCACGCCGGGCAATTGGCCCAGCAGCTCCCAGCTCTGCATCACGTTCTTGTCCTCGATCTTGTCGGCGCCGAGGATGTCCACCGATGTGAGCAGGCTGGTGGGCGGCAAGGCGCCGCCGGCGCCCGAATGCACGGGCACTTCGCCCAGGGTGACGACGGAATCGCCGGCGGCGTGCGCGGCGCTTTGCAGGCAGACGAGGGCGGCAGCCACGACGACGGGCCGCATGTGGGAAGGGAAAGGCACGAAAAGACTCCCGGGGGCCAGCGGCCCCACTCAAGGCGATGAACGGAAAGAAGCCATGCGCCCTCGCACGCCCCGGCGCGTGCGGCGCGAATGCGCCAGTGCCGGGGGCGGGGCAGGCGGCGCCATGCGCTCCCGTTGGCAGGAGCGGCGTGGCGCGGTCGAAGTCAGGCGTTCAGCGAGGGAGGAGCACGGGTCGCCGGGATGAGCCACGCAGGCTCGGGATGGCCGGTGCGCGGGCCGTGGCGCGGCGCGGGTGGCTGGTAGGCGGCGCCAGCTCCGTGGCCGGAGGGAGCGCCGCCCTGCGCGAGGTGCTGCCCGGCCAGGTGGGCGCAGACCACGCAGGCGTCCGCCGTGTGGGAGTCATCAGATTCGGCGGGTGCAGCCGGCAGGGCGGCGACGCCTGGTGCAGCGATGGCGGCCGGGCCCGGTGCGGCCATCGTGGCCGAATTCAGCAGTGCCGACAGGCGCGGCGAAGCGGTCGCGGGCGCATGGACGCCGAGGTGCGTCAGCTCGTGCGCCCACGGCAATACCACCGTGCTGCCCAGGGCCAGCCACAGCAGCCCTATGAAACGGTGAACCCAGGCGCGACGCATCGGCCGGGATGATAACTGCGTGGATCCCCCCGGCCGGCGGCCCAGCACGGCGCCGATCAAGACGCGCCGAGCGAAGGCCGCCAGCCTGAGCCGCCTTCAGAGCAGCCGGGCGCCGGGGTTGTCCTTGGACGGACGGTAGTACGCCACCACGCTCGCCACGCTCCGGTGGCCGGTCATGGCCATGGTGTCGGCCAGCGGCACCTTCTGCAGCGCGGCTTCGGTCACGAAGCCCGACCGGAGCGAGTGCGCCGAGAACACCTCCGGCAGTCCGGCGAGCTGGGCACGTGCTCGCACGATGTCGCGCACGGCGGCGGGCGACAGGGCATCGCCGAGATGGCCACCCTTGCGCACCTGCCGAAAGATCGCTCCGTCCTGGATCCCTGCCACCTCCAGCCAGGCTTGCAAGGCCTCGCCGGCCATGCCTTCCAGCGGCTTGTAGTTCTCTGGGCGGTCGGCGGCCGCCTGGTTGCTCTTGGAGTGCTGCAGCGCGTAGGTGAAGCTGCCGTCGCCGCCTCGGCGCAGGTTCTTCATCAGCGCGCCCGCCACCTCGGAGCGGCGGCGTCCTCCTGACGCCCAGGCAAAGAGGAGGAGGGCACGGTCGCGCACGCCCTTGAGCGAATCGTCGCAGGTGTCGAGCATCGCCAGGAGCGGGTCTTTGGTGAGCGCGTCCTTCTTCTGCGGCAGCGCGCCCCGCTTGCCATACGCCCGCCGGATCTTCGTCATCAGCTCGCGCACCTGCGGATCCTGGCAGGGGTTCTTCAACTCGCGCAGCCGGTGGGCCTTGGACAACACGGCGATGCGGTGGATGAGGGTGTTGAGCGCCATCGGCCCTGGCTTGCCCTTGAATCCGGCCCGGACCAGCGCGTCGTCCACCGGGGAGGGCAGGTCGTGGGCCAGCCCATCGGCGGTGGTGCGCTGCGCATGGTCCACGATGAATTGCAGCACAACAGTCGCGGGCAGGGGCAGGGCGATGGCCTGCCCGTAGCGCAGGCCGAACCAGGCAGCCCAGTAACGCAGGGCGGATCGGTAGCTGGCCAGCGTATTCACCGATTCGCCTTCGCGCATCAGGTCATCGACAGCCTCCGCCGTCACCTGCGACAACGTGGAGGGCTCAAGCGCGGGAAAAGCGGTCTGGAGAGGCAAAAGCATGATGGGTTGGCGTTAAACAGGTCTAATGTATTGTAAACAATACATACGACATAGTATAAAATACATATTTATTAATTAGCTCGCGATAAACATCGATTATCGTGGGTAAAAAGCGGAAGGAGCGTGCAATGCAGCCTGCAATCGTTCGAGGCCCTCGTGGCGTGCGGTTGGAAGACGTCTGGACGGCGGCCGATGCCGTCCTCGCCCAGGGCGACCGCCCGACCATCGAACGGGTGCGCCAGCAGCTCGGGCGCGGTTCCCCCAACACGGTGGGCCCGATGCTCGACAGCTGGTATGCGCAGCTGGCCCGCCGCCTGCAGCCGCCCAGCGCGGCGGCAACGGACGCAGCCAGCACGGAGGAGGGCCTGCCCGGCCCGGTGGCACGGGCGGCCAGGGCGCTGTGGGGAAGGGCGGTGCAACAGGCTGACGAAAAGGCCACTGCACAGTTGGAGACGGCGAAGGCCGAGCTGGCCCTGCAAGCCGATGCCCTGCGCCAGGCACAGGCCGCACTGGCCGACGACGCACAGAGGCTGGCGGATCGCAGCGCTGCCTATGCCCTGGCGTTGCAGGCCAAGGACGAGCAGATTGCCGAGCTGGGCCGCCTGAACGAGGCCCAGCAGCAACAGCTGGCCGACATGCAGCAGCAACTGGACGGCGCTCGCGCCGACTGCGCGCAGCTGCGCCAGACTGCCGAGACCGACCGGCGCCAGCATGAGACCCGGGAAACGGAATACCGCGCCGAGCGGTCCCGATGGGAAGACCGCGCCCAGGCGCAGGAGCGCCGGCTGAACGCGGAGGTCGACCGGGCGCGGCAAGAATCCAGGTGCCTCTCGCAGCAGTTGGAGCAAGACGCGAAGAAAGCGTCCAAAGCGGCGGCGGACGCGCTCGACCGCATCAAGGAGCTGGAAGCCCAGCTCGCCCGACGGCAGATCGACACGGCGAGCCTGCTGCAGGAGTTGGAGTCCGCTCGGGCGGAAGTGGCGGGACTGCAGGCGAGGCTCGACGAGCGGGACCGCCAGACCTTTGCCGTCCTGCAGGAGTTGCGGGACCGCTTGCCGGCCACGCCCACGCCGGAAACCGTGGCGGCTGCGAGGCCTCGGAAAGTCCGGGTCAGGCGGTAGGCGGCGGTTGCTGAGGCGCTGCGGGCGCCGAGTGCTCCCGGTGGACAGCGGTCACGCCTGGTGGCGCACCGCTGACCGCAAACGCTCCGATCCCACAGCGACTAGCCTATTTGACATAATATACATCGTATCTAGCCATGATTCAGCTTCAACGAGAGGCGGTCGATCCACTCGGCTGGATCGACCAGCCACACTTGCCCCTCGAATCGATGCTGCCGTCAGCAGACACCGCCTAGTCCCGGCCCGAGCCGGCCCATGGCCAGCGCATCCGCCCAAACCACACTCCGCCGGCGATCGCCAGCGCATTCATCAAGCCGTAGACCACCAGCGCCACCGCCTGCGCCGCGAACACCTGGGCCACTGTGCCGCCCGATCGGAGTGCCCACCAGCCGCCGATACCGGCCACCAACAGCCGCGCGACATTGCCGCCGACCGGCCAAGCCAGCTTGCCGGCGCCCTGGGATGCAAAGTACAGCACCAGGCCGAGTCCGAAAAAACCATACACCGGGCCGACGATGCGCAGGTACTGGGCGCCGGCATCCAGCATGGCCGGCTCCGATCCAAACAGTCCGAGCCATGCGCGTGGGAACAGCGCGGCCGCAAGGCCGATGACCTCGGTCAGCGCGAAAGCGACGCCTGCGCCGATCCAGGTGGCCCGCATGGCGCGCTCGCGGTCTCCCGCGCCCAGGCAGGTGCCGACCAGGGTCACCAGCGGCGCCCCCAGCCCGAACACCAGGGGCACCAGGATGTATTCGAGCCGCGATGCGGTGCCGTAGCCCGCGATGGCCGCAGGCCCGAAATGGCCCACCAGTCCGGTCGCGATGCCGATGGTGAGATTGGTGGCCAGCGTGGACACCGCGCCGGCCAGACCCACGCGCAGGATGGCGCCAAACAGCGATTTGCTCCATTGAATCCCCTCGCGGGTCAGCCGCAACAGGCTGCGCCGCGATCGCAGGTAGGCGCACAGCGCCAGGGTGCCGCCCAGGTAGTACAGCACCAGCGCCAGCGCACCGCCGGCGATACCCATGGCGGGAATCGGACCCCAGCCGAAGATCAGCACCGGCGAGAGCGGCAGCAGCAGCACGGTGCCTGCCGTGGTGACCTGGGCGGGAAGCGCCATGTTGCCGGTGGCGCGCACCACGGCCGACAGGGCATTGAAGAGCCACACCAGCACGGCGCCGGCGAACACCGTGTGCGAGTAGGTCAGCGCCGCCTGCAGCGATGCGCCCTCCCCGCCCATCGACCGGTACAGCGCTGCCCCGCCCCACCAGAGCGCCACCGTGAACAGAAGACCGAAGGCGACGGCGATCCACACGCCCGCCCAGGCCAGCGACTCCGCCTGCGCCCGGTCGCGGCGGCCCAGCGCGCGGGCGATGGCGGACGCGATGGCACCTCCCATCGCGCCGGCGGATGTCATCTGCATCAGCATGACGATGGGAAAGACCAGCGCCATGCCCGCGAGCGCATCGGTGCCCAGGCGGCCGATGAACCACGTCTCTATCAGGCCCGCCGACGCCTGCGCCACCATGATCAGCATGTTGGGCGCCGCCATGCGCAGCAGCAAAGGCGCGAGCGGGGCCTCCAGCATGCGGCGCGTGCGAGGGTCGAGCTCGGCGGCGTCCGGCACAGCGGGCGGTGAAGGCAGTGGCGATGCGGTGATGGCGGTGGACATGGGCTGTGCGATCAGGTGGGTGGTGCCAAAGCCCCCCGCGCATCGGAAGGCGCTGGAGTGGCGCAAACGGCGGGTGGGGGAATCAGCCCTGTTCGCCCGGCTCCGGGTCGGTGCCGAGCAGGCGCACGGTATCGTCCAGCAGCGCATGCAGCGCCGCCACATGCGCCACGCCCAGCCGCTCGTTCAGCGCCTGCTGGGCGATGCGCCAGTGGCGCTGCGCTTCCTGCCGCTTGGCGCGACCGGATTCGGTCAACTGCACGCTGCGGCTGCGCGCGTCGTCTCCCGCCGCCACCTCCACCCAGCCGGCGTCCTGCAACGGCCGCAGGTTGCGGGTCAGCGTGGAGGCGTCCATGCGCATGGCCTGTGCCAGCTCACCCGGCCGCACGGGCTCCATGGCGAGAACATGGGACAGCAGCGAATACTGCGTCGTCTTCAGGCCCGCCTTGGCCACTTCGGCGTCATACCGCTGCGTGACGAGGCGCGTGACCTGGCGCAGCTTCAGGTTGGTACAGCCACGGGGTTTCGGTGCGTCGTTCATGGAATATGATTGTAGCTGCAATAGTTGTAGATGCAACCGAGGAGATGCACATGGCGATGGAAGAGACATTGACCCGATGGCTGGCGCAGGAGGACGCGGTCCTGCAGCGGATGAAGGCGGGGCCGGGAGCCGGCGTCGCGACGGCGGCGCAAATCGCCGGAAAGACCGGGCTGGAGGTCATGCAGGCGATGCTGGCCGGCCAGTTGCCCTACCCGCCCATCGCCGAGACGCTGGCTTTCTCGCTGGTGGAGGTGGCCGAAGGGTCGGCCATCTTCCAGGGCACCCCGGGCGGAGCCCACCTCAATCCCATGGGCACGGTGCACGGCGGCTGGTTCGCCACGTTGCTCGACTCCGCGCTGGGGTGCGCGGTGCATACGCGCATGCCGGCCGGCCGCGCCTACACCACCGCCGAGCTCAGCGTGAACATCGTCAAGGCGCTGACCCCCAAGGTGACCCGGGTGCGGGCCGAAGGCCGGGTGATCCATTGCGGCCGCCAGTTGGCCACCGCCGATGCCCGCCTGTTCGGGCCCGACGGCACGCTCTATGCCCACGCCACGACGACCTGCCTGGTTTTCGAGATGCCGGCACAATCGCGGGCATGAGATTCCTCCACACCATGCTGCGCGTCGGCAACCTCCAGCGCTCGATCGACTTCTACACCCAGGTGCTGGGCATGCAACTGCTGCGGCAGTCCGAGAACCCGGAATACCAGTATTCGTTGGCATTCCTCGGCTTCGACGGCGGCAACCCCGGCCAGGCCGAGATCGAGCTGACCTACAACTGGGGTACCGACAGCTACGAGATGGGCACGGCCTACGGGCACATCGCCCTGGGCGTGCCGGACGCCTATGCGGCGTGCGAAAAGATCAAGGCCGCTGGCGGCAATGTCACCCGCGAGGCTGGGCCGGTCAAGGGCGGCACCACGGTGATCGCCTTCGTGACCGATCCGGACGGCTACAAGATCGAACTGATCGAGCGCAAGAGCGACACCGGCGCGGGCACCGGTCTGCGCTGATTCCGCACCGACCCTCCGCCAGGCTCGCTGGCGGAGGGGCCAGGTGGCAGTGCCAGTGCCAGTGCGACCGCGTCAGTCCACTGGCTTTGCTGCGGCCAGCGCGTGGAGCGCCTCGCCGGTCAGGCGGTAGCGGATCCACTCCGCCTGCGGCTTGGCGCCCAGGCTGTCGTAGAAGGCGATGGACGGCGTGTTCCAGTCCAGCACGCTCCACTCGAATCGCCCGCAGTCGCGGTCGACCGCGATGGCGGCCAGGTGTTGCAGCAAGGCCTTGCCGGCACCCTGGCCCCGGCATTCCGGCGACACGTACAGGTCTTCCAGATAAAGGCCGTGGCGGCCCTGCCAGGTCGAGAAATTGAAGAAGTAGATGGCGAAGCCGACCGGCTGGCCGCCATCGAGGCAGATCAGGCCGAACACGGCCGGGTCGGGGCAGAACAGCGTGCGCTCCAGGTGCTCGGGCGTGGCCAGCACTTCGTGCTCGGCCTTTTCGTAGATCGCCAGTTCACGGACGAACCGCAGGATGAGGCCGGTGTCTTCGGCGGTGGCGGGGCGGATGGTCAAAGAGGTCATGCACGATAACGCGGTGGGCGGGCCGCCCGCAGCGGCCCTTCATCGAATGCTATCATTTTAATAGCTGCAGGCGCTTGCATATCAAGCGCCGGCGGGCGATTTGGCTCGAATTCCAGCGCGCAGCGCCGCCGCCGCCTTCGCCAGTTCGGTCACCCGAGCCCAGTCGCCCTGCGCCAGCGCGTCGCCCGGCACCAGCCAGGAGCCACCCACGCAGGCCACGTTGCCGAGCGCCAGGAATTCGGCCGCGTTGCCAGGCTGGATGCCGCCGGTTGGGCAGAACACCACGTCGCCGAACGGGCCTTGCCACGCCTTGAGCATGGCCAGCCCGCCCGCCTGCACGGCGGGGAAGAACTTCAGCGCGTGAAAGCCCTCCTCCTGCGCCATCATGATCTCGCTGCCGGTCGCCACGCCGGGCAGCAGCGGCACGCCCAGGTCCTGGCATGCCCGGCCCACGGCCGGGGTGAAGCCCGGGCTGACGGCAAAGCGCGCTCCGGCCCGTGACGCGGCCCGCGCATCGGCAGCGCTGCGCACGGTGCCGGCGCCCACCACCGCTTCAGGCACGTCGCGCGCGATCGCCTCCATGCAGGCCAGCGCCTGCGGCGTGCGCAGCGTCACCTCCAGCATGCGGATGCCGCCCGCGACCAGGGCCCGCGCCATGGGCACGGCATGCGCCACGTCGTTCAGCACGATCACCGGGATGACAGGCGCGTCGCGCATGACGTCGGTCGCCGTCAGGGCGGCGGCGGCGGCCGTGCCGGCCGGTTGCGGGCGACCGGCGTCGCCCAGGTTGTCGTTCAAAGCCACGAGCAAGCCCCCTCTTCTGCGCTCAGCGCGTTGCGCCGGAAACCGGCAAACAGTTCACGACCCCAGCCGTGCGTGTTGTCCACGGCCTGGGCCGCCGGCATCACGGCCGGCGTGCGGGCCTGCCAAGCGGCCGGGTCCACCAGCACCTCCAGCGTGCCGGCCACCGCGTCGAGACGGATCACGTCGCCGTCCTGCACGCGCGACAACGCGCCGCCGGCATGGGCCTCGGGCGAGACGTGGATGGCGGCCGGCACCTTGCCGGACGCCCCGCTCATGCGGCCATCGGTCACCAGTGCCACCCGGTAGCCCTTGCCCTGCAGCACGGCCAGCGGCGGCGTCAGCTTGTGCAGCTCGGGCATGCCGTTGGCCTGCGGGCCCTGCCACCGCACCACGCACACCACGTCGCGGTCGAGCTGGCCGGCCTGGAACGCCGCCTGCAGCTCCGCCTGGGAGCCGAACACGGCGGCCGGCGCCTCGATCACGTGGCGGTCTTCCGGCACGGCAGACACCTTGATCACGCTGCGGCCCAGATTGCCCTGCAGCAGCTTGAGGCCGCCCGTGGCGCTGAACGGATCGATCGCAGGCCGCAGCACAGTGTCGTCCCCGCTGGCGCCGATGTCGTTCCAGACCAGGCGGCCCTCTGCATCGCCGCCCGGCAGCCGGGTGAATTCGCGGATGCCGCCGGGCCGCACGGTGAGCACGTCGCCGTGCATGAGGCCGGCGTCCAGCAACTCGCGCAGCACGTAGCCCGGGCCGCCCGCGGCCTGGAACTGGTTCACGTCGGCGCTGCCGTTGGGGTAGACCCGCGCCAGCAGCGGCACCACGTGCGACAGCTCGGCGAAGTCGTCCCAGTCGATCGCGATGCCGGCGGCGCGCGCCACCGCCACCCAGTGGATCAGATGGTTGGTGGAGCCGCCGGTAGCCAGCAGCGCAGCCATGGCGTTGACGATGCAGCGCTCGTCCACCACCTGGCCGATGGGCGGGCAGGCGCCGGCCAGCACCGTGCGGGCCGCCTCGCGCGTGAGCTCCTGGCGCAGCGACTGGCCGGGGTTGATGAACGCGGTGCCGGGCACGTGCAGGCCCATCGCCTCCAGCAGCATCTGGTTGCTGTTGGCCGTGCCGTAGAAGGTGCAGGTGCCCTCGCCGTGGTAGGCGGCCGACTCGGCCGCCAGCAGCTCCGCCCGGCCGACCAGGCCCTGCGCGGCCTGTTCGCGCACCTTGGCCTTGGCGTTGTTGGGCAGGCCCGAGGTCATCGGCCCGGCGGGCACGAAGACGGTGGACAAATGGCCGAACTGCAGGGCGCCGATCAGCAGGCCGGGCACGATCTTGTCGCACACGCCGAGCATCAGCGCCGCGTCGAACACATCGTGGCTGAGCGACACCGCCGTGGCCATGGCGATCACGTCGCGGCTGAAGAGGCTGAGCTCCATGCCCGGCGTGCCCTGGGTCACGCCATCGCACATCGCCGGCACGCCGCCGGCCACCTGGGCCGTGGCGCCGTGCTGGCGCGCCTCGGCCTTGATGAGGTCCGGGTAATGCTGCAGCGGCGCATGGGCCGACAGCATGTCGTTGTAGGCATTGACGATGCCGATGTTGGGCGCCTTGGCCGCGACCACGCGCAGCTTGTCGTTCTGCGGCATGCCCGCGAAGGCGTGCGCCACATTGGCGCAGCCCATGCGGTCGGCGCCCCGGTCGCGCGCGCCCAGCGCGGCGATGCGCTCGAGGTAGGCCGTGCGGGTGGCGTGGCTGCGCTCGCGAATGCGGTCGGTGACGGCTTGGACGGTGGGGTGAAGAGATGTCATGACGTGGGGGCCTTCATACGGTGGGCCGTGGGGGGCGAGGATGCGCGAGGGCCTGGAGGTATCGTACCAATTGCGCCTGTCCCGCCCGAGGCCGGGAATGTGTCAGACAGAGTGTCAGACAGCTCTGCAGGGCGGGGCACCAGCCACCCATCGGCGCACCTGGGCGGCGGACTCGGACAGCGGCGCCGTGGCCGGCAGCGTCAGCACGCCGGGTTCGCCCTCGGGCGACTCCAGCGTCTGGAACTGGCTGTCCACCAGGCTGGCGGGAAAGATGTGGACGGCCGAGCGGGCCTGCACCCGCGCCAGCGCCTCGTCCCGGTCGATCTGCATGAAGACGAAGCGCAGCGCCGGCACCGCAGAGCGCAGCCGGTCGCGGTAGGCGCGCTTGAGCGCCGAGCACGTCAGCACGGCCCCCGTGCGATGCGCCGCGAGCTCCTGGCCCAGTCGGGCCAGCCAGCCCTCGCGGTCGGCGTCGGTCAGCGGCGTGCCGCTCTGCATCTTGCGGATGTTCGCCTCGGGGTGGAAGTCGTCGCCCTCGATGAGCGGCAGCCGCAGCTCGCTCGCCACGGCCTGGCCCAGGCTGGACTTGCCGCAGCCGGAGACACCCATCACCACCAGCCAGACGCCCTCGACGGGTTGTTGCATCGCTAGGTTTCCTTATGGAGCGGGCCTTCCCTCGCTGCCGAAGAAAGCGCCGTGCAAACTATTGGATAGCGCTATCCTAACCGCTCCGGAATGTCGTCTTCGGCTGCGTCCACTGGCCCTATCTCTCCCATGACCGACCAACCACCCCCTGAGCGCCGGCGGGCCACCGGCCGCGTGACCCTGCGGGAGGTCGCCCTGGCGGCGGGCGTGAGCCCGATCACCGTGTCGCGCGCCCTGCGGGGTGAGCGCGCCGTCGCGCCCGCGCTGGCCGAGCGGGCGCGGGCGGCGGCCCTGCAGCTCGGCTACGTGCCCGACCCCGCCGCCCGGGCCCTCGCCTCGCGCCATGGCAGCCAGGTGCTGGTGCTCGTGCCGCTGCTGACCAACGCCCTTTTCGTGGACGTGCTCGAGGCCGTGCACCGCAGCCTGTTCCCCCAGGGCCTTCACCCCTTGATCGGGGTGACCCACTACGACGCCGCCGAAGAAGAGCTGCTGCTGCGCACCTACCTGCCCCACCGCCCGGCGGGTCTGCTGGTCACCGGCTTCGACCGCACCGACGCCGCCCGCGAGCTCATCGAGCGCAGCGGCGTGCCCTGCGTGCACCTGATGGAAACGCGCTCCGCCCCCGGTGTCGCCTGCGTGGGCTTCTCCCAGGCGGACGCCGGCGCCACGGTGACCCGCCACCTGCTGGAGCAGGGGCGCCGGCGCATCGCCTTCTGCGCCGCCCAGCTCGATCCGCGCACCCTGCAGCGCGCCGAGGGCTACCGCCGCTGCCTGCAGTTGGCCCGCTGCCATGACCCGGCCCTCGAACTGCTGAGCCCAGAACCTTCCTCCATCGCCCTCGGCGCCCGGCTCTTCGAAGACCTGCTGGCCCGCTCGCCGGATGTGGACGCGATCTTCTTTTGCAATGACGACCTGGCCCAGGGCGGCCTGCTCGCGGCCCACCGGCTGGGCGTGCCGGTGCCCGGGCGGGTCGCGGTGGCCGGGTTCAACGATCTGGCGGGCAGCGACCAGATGGTGCCGCCGCTGACCACCCTGCGCACGCCGCGGGCCGAGGTCGGCCGGGCGGCCGCGGCCATGCTGCTCGGCATGATCCGCGGCAGCGCCCCCGAGCCCGGCTGCGTGGAGCTGGAGTTCGAGCTGATCGTGCGGGGCAGTACCTGACGCGCCTGGTTTTGCGCAGTGGGCCGCGCCCATGAAAAAGCCCGGTCGGGCCGGGCTTCCTGGGGGACGGGAGACTGTGCGATTTACATCGGCGCCAGCGTCACCTCGACACGGCGGGCCTCGGCGTTGGGGCCGCCGGCCTGGGTGACTTCGGGCTTGCGCAGCTCGATCTTGTCTTCGGGCACGCCGGCAGACTTGAGCGCTTCACGCACGTTGATGGCGCGGTCCTTGGCCAGTTGCGCGTTCACTTCGGCGTCGCCGGTGGCGTCATGGAAGCCGGAGACGATCACCGAGCGGCCTTCGGCCACGGCGCGGGCGATGTCGGCCAGCGCGGGCTGGGCGTCCTGAGCCAGGTCGGCGCGGCCGGTGGCGAAGTAGAAACGCACCACGCCCCCGTCCACCACCACGCGGGCGACGTCGTTGTCCGTCACGTCGAGCGTGCCGGCCGGAGCCACCACCACGGCGGCGGGCTCGACCACCGGAGCGCGGGCCACCGCACGCTGCTTGTACACCGTCACGCCCACCACCGTGGACACCACCAGCGCGATCAGCGCAAAGAGAAAGCCCAGTGCGAAGCGTTGCTGGCTGTCGTCGTCGGACGTGTTGAAGGACATGGTCGGAACTCCGTAAATAATAGGGATGGGAAAGCTTGGAACAAAACCCGCTGATTGTAGAGTCTCGCCATGCCATCGATTGCCGCCCCCCTGCGCGATCCCGCGCCCATGCTCGAACAGGCGCTGGCCGAATGGGGCGGCGCGTCGGACCTGTGGGTGTTCGGCTACGGCTCGCTGATCTGGCGCCCCGACTTCGACTACGCCGAGCGGCGCGAAGCCAAGGTGCATGGCTGGCACCGCGCGCTGAAGATGTGGAGCCGCCTCAATCGCGGCACGCCCGAGTGTCCGGGCCTGGTCTTCGGCATGCTCTCCGGCGGCAGCTGCCGCGGCATGGTGTTTCGCGTGCCGCAGGCCCAGGCGCGGCAGGTGATGATCAACCTGTGGCAGCGCGAGATGGCGCTGGGCGTGTACGACCCGCGCTGGCTCGACTGCCGTACGGCGCAGGGCACCGTGCAGGCGCTCGCCTTCACGCTGTCGCGCCGCAGCCCGAGCCACGCTGGCGTGCTGCCCGACGCGGAGTACCAGCGCATCTTCGCCGAGGCGGCCGGCATCTACGGCACGACGCGGGACTACGCCCAGGCCACCTATGACGAACTCCTGCGCTTGGGCATCGACGACCGTGCCCTGGGGCGTCTGCTGGCGGTGGCCAACGCCTCCAGAAGCTTCTGACCCGCAGGCCGCGCCGGCAGGTGGCGGCGATGTCCGACGCCGCCCGCCTCGCACGGCCGGCATCATGCGCGTCGCTTTCATTTGTCAGGAGACTTCCGATGCCAGCCTCTTTCCGCCCTTCCCGCGCCACGCGGGCCTTCCTGCTCGGCCTGGGCGCCGTGGCACTCGCCGGCTGCGCCAGCATGTCGTCCAACCCCACGGCCACGGCCCGGCTGGAGCCCACCCGCGGCAACCAGACCTCGGGCGAGGTGCGCTTCGTGCAGCATGGCGACCAGGTGCGCGTCACCGGTGAAGTGCGCGGGCTGAAGCCCGGCACCGAGCACGGCTTCCACGTGCACGAAAAGGGCGACTGCTCCAGCGGCGACGGCAACAGCGCGGGAGGCCACTTCAACCCCCTGGCCAAGCCGCACGGCCAGCACGGCCACGGCGAACACCACACCGGCGACCTGCCCAGCCTGGTGGCGGACTCCGCCGGCGTGGCGCGTTTCTCGTTCGAATCGCGCAGCATCAGCGTGGGCAGCGGCAGCACCGATATCGTGGGCCGGGGCCTGATCGTGCATGCCCAGGCCGACGACTACATGACCCAGCCCACGGGCAACGCCGGCGCCCGCCTGGCCTGCGCCGTGATCCAGGCCGCGAAGTAATTCGGGCCGGGGCAGGGCCGCGCCCTGCGGTGCGCTGCGGCGGCATGCGGGCACAATTCCGGCATGACCGACCGCACTCCCCCGTCCGCCCTGCCCCCGTCCCCTCCCCCGGCCCCGCTGTCCACCGCGGTGGCCGACCTGCGCAAGAGCTACGAGCGCGCGGAGCTGAGCGAAGACGCCTCCCAGGCGAACCCGCTGCGCCAGTTCGACCTCTGGCTCGGCGAGGCGCTCTCGGCCCAGTTGCCGGAGCCCAACGCCATGACCGTGGCCACCGTGGGCGCCGACCTGCGGCCCAGCACGCGCATCGTGCTCATCAAGGGCTACGACGAGCGCGGCATCGTCTGGTTCACCAATTACGACAGCCGCAAAGGCCGGCAACTGGCGGGCAACCCCTTCGCCGCGCTCCAGTTCCACTGGGTCGAGCTGGAGCGTGTCGTGCGCATCGAGGGCGTGGTCGAGAAGGTGAGCGACGAGGAGAGCGATGCCTACTTCGCCAGCCGCCCGCTCGATTCGCGCATCGGCGCCTGGGCCAGCCCGCAGAGCCAGGTGATCGCGGGGCGCGGCGTGCTGGTCGCCAACGCCGCCAAGTACGCCGCGCAGTTCATGCTGCAGCCGCCCCGCCCGCCGCACTGGGGCGGCTACCGCCTCAAGCCCGAGCAGTGGGAGTTCTGGCAGGGCCGCAAGAGCCGCCTGCACGACCGCCTGCGCTACCGGCAGGAAGGCGGCGCCTGGGTGCGGGAGCGACTGGCGCCCTGAGAACGTGTTGACGATCTCCCAGGGGTCGCGCAGCGGTGTGGGCGGGTGGGCTGCAAGGCGCGGTGCGCAGTGGATAGCTTGGGCTATCCACAAGCGCCGCAACGCCGCAGAGCGCCCGCCCACACCGCTGCCCTTCGGGTTGGAACGAAATCGGGCCATGGCAACGAGTTTTGAGGCTCCGGCTGCTTGCATGGGCACGAGCCCATGCAGCGCATCCGCAGCATCCACTCATCCCGATTGCGATCCAACCCGATCCCCTGCGAGATCGTAACCACGTTCTGAATGGCCGGCAGGCGTGCGCTCAGTGCGGGAGCCAGCGCGTCAGCAGCAAGACGAGCGGCAGGGTGACGAGCGCCAGGCCGGTCGATATCGCAATGCTGGAAGACACCTCGTCCTGCATCACTCCATAGCGCTGGGTGAAGAGAAACACGTTGGCGCCCACCGGCAGGCAGGCCACGGCGAACATCACCGCCACCGACACCCCCCGCAGATCCAGCGCCCAGGCCAGCGCGAACACGAGCAGCGGATGCAGCAGGTTCTTGACCAGCGCAATGCCCAGCGCATCGCGCCAGTGCGCGCCGATCTTGCTGTATGCGAGGGTGATGCCCACCAGCAGCAGCGCGATGGGCCCGAGGGCCGTGCCGAGCACTTGCAGGGGCTTGTCCACCACCGTGGGCAGCGCCCAGCCGGTCTGCGCCAGCAGCAGCCCGGCCAGGATCGGCATGGGCACGGGGTGGACGATGCCATTGCGCACGGCCTGCAGCACGGTGAACACCAGGGGGCGCGGCGCGGCGATGCCTGCGCGCTGCTGCTCCCTCGCCTCCGCCAGCTCGAAGACGACGGTCGCGGAGGTCAGCAGGATCAGCGAGTGCAGCGAGATCAGCGTCAGCAGCGTGACGAGGCCGCCCTCGCCATAGAGCAGCCCGATCAGCGGCACGCCGATCATCAGCGTGTTGCCGAACATGTGGGCCAGGCCGCGCGCCGCCGACCGGGTGGTGAAGCCGCACACCGCCATCGTGCCCACGAACACCAGGCCGCTCGCCAGGAAGTACAGGGCCACGGGCTGGAAGTCCAGATCCTGCACGCGCACGCCCGCCATGGTGCGAAAGAGCAGTGCCGGCGTCAGCACCAGGAAGACGAGGTTGGACAGGTCCTTGATGGCCGACGCCCGCACCCAGCCGATGCGGGCGGTGAAGAATCCCACGGCGATGCACAGGATGACCGGAACGAGCGAAGCGAAGACGGGGGAATTCACGGGGAGCGGGATGCGGCCGTCACGGGCACCCGGTGGCTGCCCTGCGAGGCCGGATGCCCGAAGGCCGAGTGCCTGGAAGGGAGCCGATTATCGCCGGCCCCCGCGCCGTCCTCGGGTGGATGGGCGGCTTCAGTCCGCGTAGACGCCTGCCTGGCGGATCACCGGCGCCCACTTGGCGATCTCGGCGGCCAGGTGCGTGCGCAGCCCCTCGGGCGTGACCTTGTCCATCGGCGGCACCTCGGAGCTGAGCTCCGCCAGCCGCTGCGTCACCACCGGGTCCTGCAGGGCCACCCGCAGTGCCTCGTTGAGCTTCTTCAGCGCCTCGGGCGGCGTGCCGCGCGGGGCGTAGAGGCCGTGCCAGACCTTCACCTCGAAGCCTTTCAGGCCCTGCTCATCCAGCGTGGGCACGTTCGGCAGCGCGGCCAGGCGCCGCGGCATGGCCACGCCGATCACCTTCACCCGGTTCTCCTTGATGAAGGGCACGGTCTGCGTCGTCTGGTCGCACAGCAGGTCGACCTGGCCGCCCAGCAGGTCGGTCATCGCGGGGCCGGTGCCCTTGTACGGCACGGTGGTGAGCTCCTCGCCGATCTGGGTCATGAAGAGCAGGCCGCACAGGTGCGAGACTGCGCCCAGGCCGGCGTTGGCCAGGGTGACCTTGCCCTTGTTGGCCTTGATGTAGCCCAGCACGCCCTGCAGGTCGGTGGCGGGGAAGTCCTTGCGCGCCAGCAGCGTCATGGGCACGTCCACCACCTGGCCGATGGGCTCGAAGTCCTTGACCGGGTCGAAGCTCAGCCTCTTGTAGAGCGCGGGCGCCGTCGCCATGCCCATGTGGTGCAGGAAGACGGTGTAGCCATTGGCCGGCGCACGCGCCACCTTGGCGGCGGCGATGGTGCCGCCCGCGCCGGCGGCGTTTTCCACGATGACCGGCTGGCCGAGCGACTTGCCCATGGGCACGGCCAGCATGCGCGCGACCACGTCGGTCGGGCCGCCGGCGGCGAAGGGGATGACGATGGTGACCGGCTTGTCCGGAAAGCCGCCCTGGGCATGGGCGGGGCGGGAATGGCCGGCCAGCCACGCCGCCGCACCGGCCAGGCACAACAGGGCGGCTGCGCGGCGCAGCCCGAGCGGGCGAACGGAAAGGGTTGCGAACTTCATGGCGGTTGTCTCCTATAGGTATTGATGAGCCACAAAAAATCAGGAAGCGGGCTCCGGGCAGCGGCCCGGGGCCTCTGGACGGACGGGTCTACGGCGGCGCCTGCCCGGCGCGCAGCAGGCGCTGCGCCAGCGCGATGACGGGGGCGTCCACCATCTTTCCGTCCACCGTGCAGGCGGCGCCATTCGATTCGGCCTCGGCCCGCAGCACCCGGTGGGCCCAGGCCAGCTCGGCCGGCGTGGGCGCGAAGGCCGCATGCACGCCGGCGACCTGCGACGGGTGGATGCAGAGCTTCGCGCCGAAGCCGAAGCGGCGCGCACGGGCCGTGTCGGCGGCCAGGCGGTCGGCGTCGGCCAGGTCGGTGGTGACGCCGTCCACCGGCGGCGGCAGGCCGGCGCGGCGCGATGCCAGCACCAGCGCCCAGCGCAGGGGCGCCAGCTCGGCTTCGTCGGGTCCGCAGGCCAGCCCTAAGTCGGCCTGCAGATCGAGATGGCCGAAGGCGAGGCGCACCACGCCCGGCACGGCGGCGATGGCCTCGAGCCGCGCCGCGCCCTCGGCCGATTCGATCAGCGGCACCAGCAAGAAACCCGGGGAGCGTGCCTCATGGGGCAGCGCACCGGCCAGCGCCGCCAGCCCCTCGGGGGCCTCGGCCTTGGGTACGACGAGGCATTGCAGCCCGGTTCCGGCCAGCTGCCGGGCCAGCGCCAGGTCGTCCGCGTGGTCGGCAGTGCCCACGCCGTTGATGCGCACGGCCACGCGGCCCCTCTCCTCGGGCGCCAGCACGTTCCAGGCCGCCTGCAGCGCTGCGCGCGCCGCTGGGCGGGCCGCGGGGGATACGGCGTCCTCCAGGTCGACGATGACGGCGTCCGCGCCGCTGGCCAGCGCCTTCGGCAGCCGCTCCGGGCGGTCGGCCGGCACGAAGAGCAGGCTGCGCGCCGTCGCGACGGGGTGGGAGGGGCGGCGGGTGCTCATGCGCCCTCCCCGGCCGGCAGCAGCCTGTCCACGACGGGCCATTCGGCCACGCTCCAGAGCCGCTCCAGCGCCTCGCGCATCACGGCGGGGGGCACGCCGCCGGCGTGTTCGGCCAGGCGCAGCGCCTTGGCGGTGATTTCGGCGCGCGTCAGGGTGTTGCCGGGGTCACCCTTGGGCTCGTCGACCCGGCCATGCAGCACGCGCCCATCGGTGGTTGTGACGGTGACCTTGCCGATCCAGCGGCGCGGGTAGGCGGCGTCCACTTCGGGGTCCAGCACCATCTCCACCCGGTCGCGCAGGGCCTGGGTGGCGGGGCTCTGGTAGTGCGCGTCGAACTCGGCCAGGCCGGCATGGCCGTACTGCGCGGCCAGCGCCAGCACCGTGCCCATCGAGAACTTGCTCTGGTGCACCGTGGAAGGCCGCACCACCGGCCCCAGCAGGGGTCGTCTCAGAAAACGGAAAATAAAGCACGCTAAGGCGTAACTACCCTCGGCTACACCGCGTCGGCACCACGCGGCTCTTTCTCCCCTTGCAGCGAAGCAATCAGCGGGCAAGAAACGTTCCCTTGCCGCGCATGGCAGGCGAACACAAGTTCGGATAGCACGGTTTCCATGCGCGCCAGGTCGGTCATTTTTTCGCGCACGTCCTGAAGCTTGTGCTCGGCCAGGCTGCTGGCTTCCTCGCAGTGGGTGCCGTCATCCAGCCTCAGCAGCTCTGCGATCTCGTCGAGGCTGAATCCGAGCCGCTGGGCTGATTTCACGAAGCGCACCCGCGTCACATCCGCCTCGCCATAGCGGCGGATGCTGCCATAGGGCTTGTCCGGCTCCGGCAACAAGCCCTTGCGCTGATAGAACCGGATTGTTTCCACGTTGACCCCGGCCGCCTTGGCGAAAACGCCAATAGTCAGATTCTCCAAATTTTTTTCCATATCGCTTGACTCCGTACATTGGTACGGAAGTAAGCTTAAGCTATCCAATCCAGATTTGAAAGGACAAGCGTATGTCTGAACCTCAAAACGGGCGCGGGGCGCTCTTCACTGGCGGGCTAGCCGCCATCCTCGCCTCGGCTTGCTGCCTGGGGCCGCTGGTTCTTATCGCCCTGGGGTTCAGCGGCGCTTGGATCGGCAACTTGACGGTGTTGGAACCTTATCGCCCGATCTTCATCGGCGCGGCGTTGGTGGCGCTGTTTTTCGCCTGGCGGCGCATCTACCGACCGGCGCAAGCCTGCAAACCAGGGGATGTGTGTGCGATTCCCCAAGTGCGCGCTACTTACAAGCTCATTTTCTGGGTCGTGGCCGCGCTGGTTCTGGTCGCGCTCGGATTTCCCTACGTCATGCCATTTTTCTATTAATCACAGGAGTTCATCATGAAAAAACTGTTTGCCTCTCTCGCCATCGCTGCCGTTGTTGCCCCCGTGTGGGCCGCCACCCAGACCGTCACGCTGTCCGTACCGGGCATGACCTGCTCCGCTTGTCCGATCACCGTCAAGAAGGCGATTTCCAAGGTCGAAGGCGTCAGCAAAGTTAACGTGACCTTCGAGACACGCGAAGCGGTTGTCACCTTCGATGATGCCAAGACCAGCGTGCAGAAGCTGACCAAGGCCACCGAAGACGCAGGCTATCCGTCCAGCGTCAAGAAGTGAGGCACTGAAAACGGCAGCGCAGCACATCTGACGCCCTTGTCTGCTACCACAAACGAAAAAGGATCTGTCGCATGACCCATCTAAAAATCGGGTATCCGGATTTAATGGTTGATGGGGCTCCTTCACCCCACCAACCTTATACCACCCTCAGATGGTTGATAGATCGACCCCGTAATTGAGTTCCTCTGCGAAATCCGACAGTCCGTAACAGATGGTTTTCTTGTAGAATGGAGAGACCTTCGCAGTTGAGGCCTTCTTCTTGTGCTTCGTGGTGTAGAGCATTCGTGCCCGCATCACCTCGAAGGAGTAACCACGCCCTTCACGGTTCTTGTCCTTGGCCAGTCGGTTGATGGATTCCGTGTAAGCATTGGTGACGGGCATATCCGTCTCGAAGTAGGTCATGATCTCTTCGCGCCAGTTGCCCACCGCTCTGACCAGATCGCTCCAGATTTCCTTCTGGCCTTTCGGGACGGTGGCTATCCACTCGTCCAGGGCGGCTTCTGCCTGGGAGCGCGTGATGGCATCCCAGATGCCGTAGAAGTGCTCCTTGTGCTCGTAGGCGGCCAGCAGTTGCGGGAATGCGCCTGTCCAGGTCTCCATGATCAGCCGCTCTCGGTCTGAGACTTCGTGAGCGCGTTTCAGCAGGATTTTCCGGTCTCCCTTGAGGGTTCGGCTCTGGGAGGGTTTCAGCTCCTTTCTTAGGCCCTTGCGCACCTTCTCCAAGGCATCATTGGCCATGCGCACCACATGGAATTTATCGACCACGATACGGGCCTGTGGTAGCACCGTCTTGACCGCCGTACGGTAGGGGTTCCACATGTCCATGCTGACGATCTCGACCTTCTGCCGGTCTTTCAGCTTCATCAGGTAGTTGGTCACCAAGTCCTGCCGGCGGGTGGTCAGCAGGTCGAGCAGGGTTCTCTCCTCGATGTTGGTCAGAATGCAGCGGTAGCGCTTGTTCAGGTACAGCTCGTCTATACCCAGAATGCGAGGCGTCTCGAATCGGTGCCAGCGCCCCAGGAACTCGGCGCGAGCGCTGAAGATGTCGCGTACCGTCTTCTCGTCCAGGCCAGTCTGCGCCGCCACGAAGGTGTAGGGGTGGTTGAAGGATTCTTTCTCCACGTACTCATGCAGCCGCCGCGTCATGCGGAAGCCGTCCACCATCTCCGGTAGCTGGGGCCTGAAGGAGGTCTTGCAGGCCCGGCAGGTGTACCGGCGACGAACCACCCAGAGGGTGACCCGCTTGCCGTGGATGGGCAAATCACGATAAGGAACATCACGCTTGCCGAACCGCACGATTTCACCCTGCACGCCACATTTCTCGCACGCGATGGGATCGGGTGCGTCCACCTGGAAGTGCATTTCGTCGTCTGTCGACTTGGAGTCCCTGACCTCATAATTTGAGAGGTTAATAAGGCCAGTAACGAGACCCATCATTAATAACCTCGATGTCAGGCGCTGGATAGTTTCATTAACACCAACCCTGAAACAATGAGGATCGCAGCAATGATTCTCGCTGCATTAACCGGTTCAGCCAAAAATGCGATTCCGACAAGAAAAGCGCCTACAGCTCCTATTCCCGTCCAGATTGTGTAGGCAGTTCCGAGTGGAATAGTTCGCATGGCGACTGCTAACAGCCAGAAGCTGGCCACCATTGTAGAAATCGTGATGATCGATGGTAAGAGCCGACTGAAGCCATGAGATTGCTTCATTGTGTAAGCCCACACAATCTCAAGGACACCGGCAACGAGAAGATATACCCAAGGCATTGACCCCTCCGAAATATAACGGGGCCAGGTCGTCCTGGTCATTACTTCCCAAGGTGGGGGAGGTCGTCCTCCTATAGATGGACTGATACTAACCCGCGAAGGGAGGCTGATCAACCATATTCTCCGGTGAGAAAGTGGGAATTACAGGCTGCCAGCAAAGGAGATATCAACCAGATATTCCGGTTACCCTAAAATACGCAGATCACCCACTCACTCGACAAGCATGGCGTGTTTGCCTGATGATTCGGGTCCGCACGTCGGCCACTCCACGCCACCTCGCCTTGACCAGGAGCCTTGTACCTTGAGTTCGCAGAAAACCGTGACCGTTACACCGCCCAACTTCCCCCTCACTGGCAAGGTCGCGCCCCCCGGCTCCAAATCCATTACCAACCGTGCTCTGTTGCTCGCGGCACTGGCCAAGGGCACCAGCCGTTTGAGCGGCGCGCTCAAAAGCGATGACACACGCCATATGTCGGTCGCCCTGGGGCAGATGGGCGTCACCATCGACGAGCCGGACGACACCACCTTTGTCGTCACCAGCCAAGGCTCGCTGCAATTGCCGGCCCAGCCGTTGTTCCTCGGCAACGCCGGCACCGCCATGCGCTTTCTCACGGCTGCCGTCGCCACCGTGCAAGGCACCGTGGTACTGGACGGTGACGAGTACATGCAAAAACGCCCGATCGGCCCGCTGCTGGCCACCCTGGGCCAGAACGGCATCCAGGTCGACAGCCCCACCGGTTGCCCACCGGTAACGGTGCATGGCGCGGGCAAGGTCCAGGCCAGGCGTTTTGAGATTGACGGAGGCTTGTCCAGCCAGTACGTATCGGCCCTGCTGATGCTGGCGGCGTGCGGCGAAGCACCGATTGAAGTGGCGCTGACCGGCAAGGACATCGGCGCCCGTGGCTATGTGGACCTGACCCTCGATTGCATGCGTGCGTTCGGGGCCCAGGTAGACATCGTGGACGACACCACCTGGCGCGTGGCCCCCACGGGCTATACCGCCCATGATTACCTGATCGAACCCGACGCTTCCGCCGCCACTTACCTGTGGGCCGCAGAAGTACTGACCGGTGGCCGTATCGATATTGGTGTAGCCGCGCAGGATTTCACCCAGCCCGACGCCAAGGCACAGGCCGTGATCGCGCAATTCCCGAACATGCAGGCCACGGTGGTGGGTTCACAAATGCAGGATGCGATCCCGACCCTGGCGGTGCTCGCCGCATTCAACAATACCCCGGTGCGCTTCACTGAACTGGCGAACCTGCGCGTCAAGGAATGTGACCGCGTGCAGGCGCTGCACGATGGCCTCAACGAAATTCGCCCGGGCCTGGCGACCATCGAAGGTGATGACCTGCTGGTTGCCAGCGACCCCGCTTTGGCTGGCACCGCCTGCACCGCACTGATCGATACCCACGCCGACCATCGCATCGCCATGTGCTTTGCCCTGGCCGGGCTGAAAGTCTCGGGCATTCGCATCCAAGACCCTGATTGCGTAGCCAAGACCTACCCTGACTACTGGAAAGCGCTGGCCAGCCTGGGCGTTCACTTGAGCTACTGACACACAAACCTGTGGGAGCGAGCTTGCTCGCGAAAAACGTTAACCAAAACGCGTGTTTGCTGAATGAATGCGGCGCCTGTGAGTTTTTCGCGAGCAAGCTCGCTCCTACAACTGAACCTTGCCGGGAGCGTCAATGACCCTTCGCCAACCCTGCCCACCCGGCGCCTGTGTCTGCAACCGTGAACAACTGCTGGAAGCTCCCGGCGCTGATCTGCGCATTCTGCAACTGACGCGACAGCAGGAAAAAATCCTGCTGGAGCGCCTGGAAAACCTCAAGAGCCTGCAAGACCTCGAACACTTGCAACAGCGGATGTACGACCAACTCGGCATCCGCGTCCACATCGCGCCCGGGCATACCGAGGTCAAAAGCATGCGCGGGATCCAGATCGTCATCGACGAACTGCCGGGCATGTGCCGCAAGACCCGCCAGTCGATCCCCGCCTCCATTCGCCGTGGCCTGGAGAAAAACCCAGAGATTGCCTACCGCTTGCTCGACGCCCACGACCTGTTTCGCGACGCTTGAATTATCCCGCGATGGCCTCACGCTCAAACAACCCCTGCCCCACGGTCCGGGCCTTGTGCAAATGCGCCTGGGCCGTGCCACTTTCCGAGTCCAACAACAACTCGGAAGTGAGTACCCGCGCCCCGCAATAATCAAAGATGCCGTAGTCGATCTGGGTATTCATGGCCTTGGCATAACCGTGTCGATCGAAGGCGCTTTCGTCAGCCGCCCCCAGGGCCAGCACATGTACGTGCAAATGCCTGAGTTTCTTCTGCACCGGTGTATCGGGGCCGTAATCAATCGCCCAGCCATTGACGAATACGCGGTCGACCCAACCCTTGAGCAACGCTGGCATTGACCACCAGTAGATGGGGAACGCCAGCACCAGCGCGTCGGCGCGGTCTATGCGGGCCTGTTCGGCCTGCACGTCGGCTGGCGGCGTCGCCCGAGTACGGTGCACCCGATGGTCGGCGATGGTGTAGCGTGGATCGAACCCTTCAGCGGCAAGGTCGGCTATTTCAAAGGTGTGGCCAGAGGCGGTCAAGCCCGCGCCCACCTCGGCGGCCACACTGTGGGTGAGAGATTGCGGGTCGTGATGAGCAACTACGATCAGTGCGTGCATGACTTTGACTCCATTTGAGCTTAATCTACTTTTAGTAAGTTACGTCGAATAAGTTACTTTTGGTATATAAGCATGTCAAGCAGTGAATCCCCTGCCCCACGTCGTCGTTTGTCCCGTGAAGATCGCCTGCGCCAGTTACTCGACGTGGCCTGGCAATTAGTGCGTGACGAAGGCACCGACGCCCTGACTCTGGGCCGCCTGGCCGAGCTGGCGGGCGTCACCAAACCAGTGGTTTACGACCACTTCGCTACACGCGCAGGGTTGCTGGCCGCGCTGTATGCAGACTTCGACGCGCGCCAGGACCAGGTATTTGCCGATGCCATCGCCACCAGCAAGGCGACCCTTGAGGACCGCGCGTGGGTTATCGCGTCGTCGTATGTCGATTGTGTGTTGTTGCAAGGTCGGGAAATACCCGGGGTGATTGCCGCCTTGAGCGGTTCGCCGGAGTTGGAAGCATCCAAGCGCGAATACGAGGCGATCTTTCTCGATAAATGGGGTATCCGGATTTAATGGTTGATGGGGCTCCTTCACCCCACCAACCTTATACCACCCTCAGATGGTTGATAGATCGACCCCGTAATTGAGTTCCTCTGCGAAATCCGACAGTCCGTAACAGATGGTTTTCTTGTAGAATGGAGAGACCTTCGCAGTTGAGGCCTTCTTCTTGTGCTTCGTGGTGTAGAGCATTCGTGCCCGCATCACCTCGAAGGAGTAACCACGCCCTTCACGGTTCTTGTCCTTGGCCAGTCGGTTGATGGATTCCGTGTAAGCATTGGTGACGGGCATATCCGTCTCGAAGTAGGTCATGATCTCTTCGCGCCAGTTGCCCACCGCTCTGACCAGATCGCTCCAGATTTCCTTCTGGCCTTTCGGGACGGTGGCTATCCACTCGTCCAGGGCGGCTTCTGCCTGGGAGCGCGTGATGGCATCCCAGATGCCGTAGAAGTGCTCCTTGTGCTCGTAGGCGGCCAGCAGTTGCGGGAATGCGCCTGTCCAGGTCTCCATGATCAGCCGCTCTCGGTCTGAGACTTCGTGAGCGCGTTTCAGCAGGATTTTCCGGTCTCCCTTGAGGGTTCGGCTCTGGGAGGGTTTCAGCTCCTTTCTTAGGCCCTTGCGCACCTTCTCCAAGGCATCATTGGCCATGCGCACCACATGGAATTTATCGACCACGATACGGGCCTGTGGTAGCACCGTCTTGACCGCCGTACGGTAGGGGTTCCACATGTCCATGCTGACGATCTCGACCTTCTGCCGGTCTTTCAGCTTCATCAGGTAGTTGGTCACCAAGTCCTGCCGGCGGGTGGTCAGCAGGTCGAGCAGGGTTCTCTCCTCGATGTTGGTCAGAATGCAGCGGTAGCGCTTGTTCAGGTACAGCTCGTCTATACCCAGAATGCGAGGCGTCTCGAATCGGTGCCAGCGCCCCAGGAACTCGGCGCGAGCGCTGAAGATGTCGCGTACCGTCTTCTCGTCCAGGCCAGTCTGCGCCGCCACGAAGGTGTAGGGGTGGTTGAAGGATTCTTTCTCCACGTACTCATGCAGCCGCCGCGTCATGCGGAAGCCGTCCACCATCTCCGGTAGCTGGGGCCTGAAGGAGGTCTTGCAGGCCCGGCAGGTGTACCGGCGACGAACCACCCAGAGGGTGACCCGCTTGCCGTGGATGGGCAAATCACGATAAGGAACATCACGCTTGCCGAACCGCACGATTTCACCCTGCACGCCACATTTCTCGCACGCGATGGGATCGGGTGCGTCCACCTGGAAGTGCATTTCGTCGTCTGTCGACTTGGAGTCCCTGACCTCATAATTTGAGAGGTTAATAAGGCCAGTAACGAGACCCATCATTAATAACCTCGATGTCAGGCGCTGGATAGTTTCATTAACACCAACCCTGAAACAATGAGGATCGCAGCAATGATTCTCGCTGCATTAACCGGTTCAGCCAAAAATGCGATTCCGACAAGAAAAGCGCCTACAGCTCCTATTCCCGTCCAGATTGTGTAGGCAGTTCCGAGTGGAATAGTTCGCATGGCGACTGCTAACAGCCAGAAGCTGGCCACCATTGTAGAAATCGTGATGATCGATGGTAAGAGCCGACTGAAGCCATGAGATTGCTTCATTGTGTAAGCCCACACAATCTCAAGGACACCGGCAACGAGAAGATATACCCAAGGCATTGACCCCTCCGAAATATAACGGGGCCAGGTCGTCCTGGTCATTACTTCCCAAGGTGGGGGAGGTCGTCCTCCTATAGATGGACTGATACTAACCCGCGAAGGGAGGCTGATCAACCATATTCTCCGGTGAGAAAGTGGGAATTACAGGCTGCCAGCAAAGGAGATATCAACCAGATATTCCGGTTACCCTAAAAATCACCGGCATGACCTGCGACTCGTGCGCGGCGCACGTCAAGGAAGCGCTGGAAAAAGTACCCGGCGTCCAATCTGCCATAGTGTCCTATGCCAAGGGCGCGGCCCAGCTCGCCCTTGATCCAGGCACAGCGCCGGACGCACTGACCGCCGCCGTGGCTGGCCTGGGCTACAAAGCGATGCTCGCCGATGCCCCGCCGACCGACAACCGCACTGGGCTGTTCGACAAGGTGCGCGGCTGGATGGGTGCCGCCGACAAGGGCAGCGGCGGCGAGCGCCCGTTGCAAGTCGCCGTGATCGGCAGCGGTGGAGCCGCGATGGCGGCAGCACTGAAGGCCGTCGAGCAAGGCGCGCAGGTCACGCTGATTGAGCGCGGCACCATCGGCGGCACCTGCGTCAACGTCGGTTGTGTGCCGTCCAAGATCATGATCCGCGCCGCCCACATCGCCCATCTGCGCCGGGAAAGCCCATTCGACGGCGGCATGCCACCCACACCGCCGACGATCTTGCGCGAGCGGCTGCTGGCCCAGCAGCAGGCCCGTGTCGAAGAACTCCGTCATGCCAAGTACGAAGGCATCCTGGACGGCAATTCAGCCATCACCGTTCTGCACGGTGAAGCGCGTTTCAAGGACGACCAGAGCCTTATCGTTAGTTTGAACGAGGGTGGTGAGCGCGTCGTGATGTTCGACCGCTGCCTGGTCGCCACGGGTGCCAGTCCGGCCATGCCGCCGATTCCGGGCCTGAAAGAGTCACCCTACTGGACTTCGACCGAGGCCTTGGTCAGCGACACCATTCCCGAACGCCTGGCCGTCATCGGCTCGTCGGTGGTGGCGCTGGAACTGGCGCAAGCCTTCGCCCGGCTGGGTAGCCAGGTCACGATCCTTGCGCGCAGCACGCTGTTCTTCCGCGAAGACCCTGCCATCGGCGAGGCCGTCACAGCCGCCTTCCGTGCCGAAGGAATCAAGGTACTGGAACATACGCAAGCCAGCCAAGTCGCCCATGTGGACGGCGAATTCGTGCTGACCACTGGACAGGGCGAAGTGCGCGCCGACAAGCTGCTGGTCGCCACCGGCCGGACACCGAACACGCGCAGCCTGGCATTGGAAGCGGCGGGGGTAGCCGTCAATGCGCAGGGGGCCATCGTCATCGACAAGGGCATGCGCACCAGTAGCCCGAACATCTACGCGGCCGGCGACTGCACCGACCAGCCGCAGTTCGTCTATGTGGCGGCAGCGGCCGGCACTCGTGCGGCCATTAACATGACCGGCGGCGACGCCGCCATCAATCTGACCGCGATGCCGGCCGTGGTGTTCACCGACCCGCAAGTGGCGACCGTGGGCTACAGCGAGGCGGAAGCGCACCACGATGGCATCGAAACCGACAGCCGCACGCTGACGCTCGACAACGTGCCGCGTGCGCTCGCCAACTTCGATACCCGCGGCTTCATCAAGCTGGTCATCGAGGAAGGCAGCGGACGGCTGATTGGCGTACAGGTGGTGGCCCCGGAAGCGGGCGAACTGATCCAGACGGCTGTTCTCGCCATTCGCAACCGCATGACGGTGCAGGAACTAGCCGACCAGTTGTTCCCCTACCTAACGATGGTCGAGGGCTTGAAGCTCGCGGCGCAGACCTTCAGCAAGGACGTGAAGCAACTGTCCTGCTGCGCCGGATAAGGAAAAGGAGGTGTTCGATGAACGCCTACACAGTGTCCCGACTGGCCCTTGAGGCCGGGGTGAGCGTGCATATCGTGCGCGACTACCTGCTGCGCGGATTGCTGCGGCCAGTCGCCTGCACCACGGGCGGCTACGGCTTGTTCGATGACGCCGCCTTGCAGCGGCTGTGCTTTGTGCGGGCCGCTTTTGAGGCGGGCATCGGCCTGGACGCATTGGCGCGGTTGTGCCGGGCGCTGGATGCGGCGGACTGCGATGAAACAGCCGCACAGCTTGCCGTGCTGAGTCAGTTCGTCGAACGCCAACGCGAAGCGTTGGCCGATCTGGAAGTGCAGTTGGCCGCGATGCCGACCGCGCCGGCCCAGCAAGCGGAGAGTCTGCCATGAACAGCCCCGAGCGCTTGCCGACCGAGACACACAAGCCGTTCACCGGCTACCTGTGGGGTGCGCTGGCGGTGCTCACCTGTCCCTGTCATTTGCCGATTCTCGCCATTGTGCTGGCCGGCACGACGGCCGGCGCGTTCATCGGCGAGCACTGGGGTATTGCAGCCCTCACGCTGACCGGCTTGTTTGTCCTGTCTGTGACGCGGCTGCTGCGGGCCTTCAGAGGTCGATCATGAGCGCTTCCCAGCCAATTGAATGGACAGTGGCGCAACTGGCGCAGGCGGTCGAGCGCGGGCAGCTTGAGCTGCACTACCAGCCGATTGTCGATTTGCGCAGTGAGCAGATTGTCGGCGCGGAAGCCCTGTTGCGCTGGCGTCATCCGACGCTCGGACTGTTGCCGCCGGGCCAGTTCCTGCCCGTGATCGAATCGTCCGGCCTGATGCCGGAAATCGGCGCATGGGTGCTGGGCGCAGCCTGCCGTCAAATGCGCGACTGGCGGGTGCTGGCATGGCAACCGTTCCGGCTGGCCGTCAATGTTTCGGCGAGCCAAGTGGGGCCAGATTTCGACAAGTGGGTAAAGGGCGTGCTGGCCGATGCCGGGTTGCCCGCCGCGTATCTTGAAATTGAGCTGACCGAATCGGTTGCGTTCGGTGATCCGGCGATCTTCCCCGCCCTGGAAGCTTTGCGACAGATCGGTGTGCGCTTCGCCGCCGACGACTTCGGCACCGGCTATTCCTGCCTGCAACACCTGAAATGCTGCCCCATCAGCACGCTCAAGATCGACCAATCGTTTGTCGCCGGACTCGCCAACGACCACCGCGACCAGACCATCGTGCGCACCGTGATTCAGCTTGCGCATGGGCTTGGCATGGAAGTAGTGGCCGAAGGCGTGGAAACATCGGCGAGTCTTGATTTGTTGCGACAAGCGGACTGCGACACAGGACAAGGCTTCCTGTTCGCCAAGCCGATGCCGGCGGCGGCATTCGCCGTCTTCGTCAGTCAATGGAGGGGTGCCACCATGAATGCAAATGATCCGACTGCCACCAGTTGCTGCGTGTGCTGCAAGGAAATCCCGCTCGATGCCGCCTTCACCCCGGAAGGCGCGGAATACGTCGAGCACTTCTGCGGGCTGGAGTGCTATCAGCGCTTCCAGGCGCGCGCCAAGACCGGGAGCGAAACCGATGCCGATCCGAACGCCTGCGACTCATCACTGTCAGACTGAGGCATACCCTATCCTGATGTCAGGAGAAGCCACCCAGCAACGTCAGAATAGAGTTAACTTTTGTGTTTCTTGACACCTGCGGCGAAAGGTCATAGATTTCTTCCTGACACTTTCGTATTTGGAGGTATCTTGCAGGGTCAACGCATCGGCTACGTCCGGGTCAGCAGCTTCGACCAGAACCCGGAGCGGCAACTGGAGCATGTCGAAGTCGGCAGGGTGTTCACCGACAAGGCGTCGGGCAAGGACACCCAGCGGCCCGAGCTTGATTCGCTGCTGGCCTTCGTGCGCGAAGGCGACACCGTGGTGGTTCACAGCATGGATCGCTTGGCGCGCAACCTCGATGACTTGCGCCGCCTCGTACAAAAGCTGACCAAGCGCGGCGTGCGCATCGAGTTCGTCAAGGAAAGCCTGACCTTCACCGGCGAGGATTCACCGATGGCGAACCTGATGCTGTCGGTCATGGGGGCATTCGCCGAATTCGAGCGGGCCTTGATCCGTGAGCGGCAGCGCGAAGGCATCGCGCTCGCTAAGCAACGCGGAGCCTACCGAGGCCGAAAGAAGTCTCTGAGCGGTGAACAGATTGCTGAACTGAAACGGCGCGTCACGGCGGGCGAGCAAAAAGCGAAGCTGGCCCGTGAATTTGGTGTCAGCCGGGAGACCCTGTATCAATACTTGAAATTGGATCAATAAATATGCCTCGTCGTTCCATACTGTCCGCCGCCGAGCGGGAAAGCCTGTTGGCGTTGCCGGACACCAAGGACGACCTAATTCGACATTACACGTTCAGCGATACCGATCTCTCCATCATCCGCCAGCGGCGCGGGCCTGCGAATCGCTTGGGCTTTGCCGTGCAGCTCTGCTACCTGCGCTTTCCCGGAATCTTCCTTGGTGTCGATCAGGCGCCGTCTTTGCCCCTACTGAAACTGGTCGCCGACCAGCTCAAGGTCGGCGTCGAA
This sequence comes from Acidovorax sp. FG27, assembly GCF_040365715.1. Classification (NCBI taxonomy): domain Bacteria; kingdom Pseudomonadati; phylum Pseudomonadota; class Betaproteobacteria; order Burkholderiales; family Comamonadaceae; genus Acidovorax; species Acidovorax sp. FG27. Next base: position 17,170 of record NZ_BAABVY010000009.1, on the reverse strand, counting down.
AGCTGGGACGACTACGGGCAGCGGGAGCAGACCCGGCGCGAGCACCTGGTCGAGCTGCAAACGGTGTTTGGCTTCCAGCCGTTCACCATGAGCCACTACCGGCAGGCCGTGCACACGCTGACCGACCTGGCCATGCAAACCGACAAAGGCATCGTGCTGGCTAGCACCTTGGTTGAGCATCTGCGGCGACAGTCGATCATCCTGCCCGCGCTCAACGCCATCGAGCGCGCTAGCGCCGAGGCCATCACTCGCGCCAACCGGCGCATCTATGACGCCTTGGCCGAACCACTGTCGGACACGCATCGCCGCCGCCTCGACGATCTGCTCAGGCGCCGGGACAACGGCAAGACGACCTGGCTGGCCTGGCTGCGCCAGTCGCCGGTTAAACCGAACTCGCGGCACATGCTGGAACACATCGAACGCCTCAAGGCGTGGCAGGCGCTCGATCTGCCTTCCGGTATCGAGCGGTCGGTGCACCAGAACCGCCTGCTCAAGATCGCCCGTGAGGGTGGCCAGATGACGCCCGCCGACTTAGCCAAGTTCGAGCCGCAACGGCGCTACGCCACCCACGTGGCGCTGGCCATCGAGGGCATGGCCACGGTCACCGACGAAATCATCGACTTGCACGACCGCATCCTGGGCAAGCTGTTCAACGCCGCCAAGAACAAGCATCAGCAGCAGTTTCAGGCATCCGGCAAGGCGATCAACGCCAAGGTGCGGCTGTTCGGGCGCATCGGCCAGGCGCTGATCGAGGCCAAGCAAGCTGGCCGCGATCCGTTCGCCGCCATCGAGGCCGTCATGTCCTGGGATGCCTTCGCCGAAAGCGTCACCGAGGCGCAGAAGCTCGCTCAGCCCGATGACTTCGATTTCCTGCACCGCATCGGCGAAAGTTACGCCACCTTGCGCCGCTACGCGCCGGAATTCCTTGCCGTGCTCAAGCTGCGGGCCGCACCCGCCGCCAAGAACGTGCTCGATGCCATCGAGGTACTGCGTGGCATGAACACCGACAACGCCCGCAAAGTGCCTGCCGATGCCCCGACCGACTTCATCAAGCCGCGCTGGCAGAAGCTGGTGATGACTGACGCGGGTATCGACCGGCGCTACTACGAGCTGTGCGCGCTGTCCCAGCTGAAGAACTCGCTGCGCTCGGGCGACATCTGGGTGCAGGGATCGCGCCAGTTCAAGGACTTCGAGGACTACCTGGTGCCGCCCGCGAAGTTCGCCAGCCTCAAGCAGTCCAGCGCATTGCCGCTGGCCGTGGCCACCGACTGCGACCAGTACCTGCACGACCGCCTGACGCTGCTTGAAGCGCAGCTTGCCACGGTCAACCGCATGGCAGCGGCCAACGACCTGCCGAATGCGATCATCACCGAGTCGGGCCTGAAGATCACGCCGCTGGATGCGGCGGTACCCGACACCGCGCAGGCGCTGATCGACCAGACAGCCATGATCCTGCCACACGTCAAGATCACCGAACTGCTGCTCGAAGTCGATGAGTGGACGGGCTTCACCCGCCACTTCACGCACCTGAAATCGGGCGATCTGGCCAAGGACAAAAATCTGCTGTTGACCACCATCCTGGCCGACGCGATCAACCTGGGCCTGACCAAGATGGCCGAGTCCTGCCCCGGCACGACCTACGCCAAGCTCGCCTGGCTACAAGCCTGGCATACCCGCGACGAAACCTATTCGACAGCGCTGGCCGAGTTGGTGAACGCCCAATTCCGGCATCCCTTCGCCGAACACTGGGGCGACGGCACCACGTCATCGTCGGACGGCCAGAACTTCCGAACCGGGAGCAAGGCCGAGAGTACCGGTCACATCAACCCGAAATATGGCAGCAGCCCTGGGCGAACCTTCTACACCCATATATCCGACCAGTACGCGCCGTTCCACACCAAGGTGGTCAATGTCGGCGTGCGCGACTCGACCTATGTACTTGACGGCCTGCTGTACCACGAGTCCGACCTGCGCATCGAGGAACACTACACCGACACGGCAGGCTTCACCGATCACGTCTTTGCCCTGATGCATCTCCTGGGCTTCCGCTTTGCGCCGCGCATCCGTGACCTGGGCGACACCAAGCTGTTCATCCCCAAGGGGGATACCGCCTATGACGCGCTCAAACCGATGATTAGCAGCGACAGGCTGAACATCAAGGCTATTCGTGCCCACTGGGATGAAATTCTGCGGCTGGCGACCTCGATCAAGCAGGGCACGGTGACAGCCTCGCTGATGCTTCGGAAACTCGGCAGCTATCCGCGCCAGAACGGCTTAGCCATCGCCCTGCGCGAGCTGGGGCGCATCGAACGCACGCTGTTCATCCTGGACTGGTTGCAAAGCGTGGAGCTGCGCCGCCGCGTCCACGCTGGACTGAACAAGGGCGAAGCGCGCAACGCGCTGGCCCGCGCCGTATTCTTCAACCGTCTGGGCGAAATCCGCGACCGCAGCTTCGAGCAGCAGCGCTACCGGGCCAGCGGCCTCAACCTGGTGACGGCGGCCGTCGTGTTGTGGAACACGGTCTATCTGGAGCGCGCAGCACATGCGTTGCGTGGCAACGGGCATGCTGTCGATGACGCGCTATTGCAATACCTGTCGCCGCTCGGCTGGGAACACATCAACCTGACCGGCGATTACCTCTGGCGCAGCAGCGCCAAGATCGGCGCGGGCAAGTTCAGGCCGCTACGACCGTTGCAACCGGCTTAGCGTGCTTTATTTTCCGTTTTCTGAGGCGACCCCCAGCACGTCGATGGCGCCCTGGTGCACGTGCGTGACGACCCGCTCGATGTCGCGCGGCGTGAGCGCGTGCTGCCGCATCAGTTGCAGCAGCGCGTCGGCCGCCGGGTGGGTGTGGCGGCAGCTGGCGTGGTACTTGAACGAGGTTTCCGCCAACGCCCAGCGCGTGCCCAGGCCGTCGGTCAGGCGCGCCGGGTCGGCGTCGCTCGACATGCCGGCCGCCATGCCCTGCGGGCCTTCCAGGATCTGCGCGGCGCCGGTGAAGCCGTCCGCCGCCAGGTAGGCCGCCATCAGCCCGGCGCCGGCCGCGTGCGCGGTGTGCAGCTGCTTGCTGTCGGCGGCGGTGCGCAGGAATTCCCACAGGCCGGCCGACTGCGTGCCCGCCGATCCGAAGGCATGGAGCATCTTCGTCGCGTCCAGCCGCAGCAGGTGGCCCACGGCGGCGGCAGCGGCCAGCGTGCCGGCCGTGCCGGTGGTGTGGAACACGCGGTAATGCGAGCGGCCGAGGAATTCCCCCACGCGGATGCCCACCTCGTAGCCGGCCACGCAGGCCGTGAGCAATTCGCTGCCGCTCGAGCCCAGCGCCTGGGCCACGGCCAGCGCCGGCGGGAACACCACCGTCGCGGGGTGGAAGACGGAGCCGTTGTGCACGTCGTCCTGCTCGGCCACGTGCGATGCGGCGGCATTGGCCTGCGCGGCGGCGAAGGGACTGGTGCCTGGCCCGTGGCCGATGACTTCGCAGGGGCCGTCGCTCGGACCCTGCAGCAGCGCGAACCAGGCGATGCTGGCCACCGGCCGGGCGGTGCGCCCGCCCACGGCCGAGCCGAACCAGTCCACCAGCAGGTCCTCGGCGCGGCGCATCACCGGCGCGGGGATGTGCTCGGGGCGCAGGCCGGCGGCGAAGGCGGCCAGCGCGGCGCCGGGGGCCAGGGCCGCCGCGGGCGCTGCATGCGCCGCGGCCAGGCCGGCGCAGCCGTCTTGGGAATCGGTTTTCATGGTTGAAATGGCCTCTGGCGCTTGTCTCATAGACGCGAGTAGCTATGGTTTTGGTAGCAACGGGCTACACCGTTCCGGCGGCCCGCCAGCGGGCGACGGTGGCGTCCGAATGGCCCAGCTCGCGCAGGATGGAATCGGTGTGCTGGCCGACCGCCGGGATGGGGTCCATCCGGTAGTCGAAGCTGGAGTGGCGCCCCGGCGGCAGCAGGGCCGGCAATTCGCCGGCGGGCGAATCCACCGGGTGCCAGCGTTCCCGCGCCTGCAGCTGGGGGTGGGCCCACAGCCCCGCCATGTCGTTCATGCGGGCGTTGGCGATCTGCGCCCGGTCCAGGCGCTCCAGGACCTGGTCGGTGCTGAGCCCGGCGAAGGCGGCGAGGATCAGGGCCTGCAGCGCCTCGCGGTTGTCGTTGCGGCGGGCGTTGGCGTCGAACCGGGGGTCGGCGGCGAGCCCGGGCTGCTCCAGCACCACCTCGCAGAAGGTCTTCCACTCGCGCTCGTTCTGCAGCCCCAGCATCACCGTGCCGCCGTCGCCCGCCGCGAACGGGCCGTAGGGGTAGATGCTGGCGTGGGCGGCGCCGGCCCGCGGGGGCGGGGTGGCGCCGCCGAAGGCGTAGTACATCGGGTAGCCCATCCACTCGCCCAGCGATTCGAGCATCGAGACATCGACGTGGCCGCCCTGCCCGGTGCGGCCGCGCTGCAGCAAGGCGGCCAGGATGCTGCTGTACGCGTACATGCCGGCCGCGATGTCGGCCACCGAGTTGCCGGCCTTGGCCGGCTCGCCGGCGCTGCCGGTGACCGAGAGGAAACCGGCCTCGCTCTGGATCAGCAGGTCGTAGGCCTTCTTGTCACGGTAGGGGCCGTCCTCGCCGTAGCCCGAGATGTCGCACACGACGAGGCGCGGGTGCTCGGCGCTCAGGCTGGCGTAGTCGAGCCCCATGCGGGCGGCGGCGCCGGGCGCCAGGTTCTGCACCAGCACGTCGGCGCGGGCGATCAGGGCCTTCAGGGCGTCCAGCGCCTCGGGGTGCTTCAGGTCCAGCGTCAGGCTTTCCTTGGACCGGTTGGTCCAGACGAAGTGCGACGACAGGCCGCGCACCCGTTCGTCGTAGGCGCGGGCGAAGTCGCCCACGCCGGGGCGCTCCACCTTGATGACGCGCGCGCCCAGGTCAGCGAGCTGCCGGGTGCAGAACGGCGCGGCGATGGCATGTTCCAGGGAGACGACGGTGATGCCGTCCAGGGGGCGGGTCATGGCGGGGCCTTTTTCGGTCAGAACGATCGCGGCAGGCCCAGCACATGCTCGGCCACGTACGAGAAGATCAGGTTGGTGGAAATGGGCGCCACCTGGTAGAGCCGGGTCTCGCGGAACTTGCGCTCCACGTCGTATTCGCAGGCGAAGCCGAAGCCGCCGTGGTATTGCAGGCAGACGTTGGCCGCCTCCCAGCTGGCCTTGGCCGCCAGGTACTTGGCCATGTTGGCCTCCTTGCCCATGGGCTGGCGGGCGTCGAACAGCTCGCAGGCGCGCCAGCGCATCAGGTTGGCCGCCTCCACTTCGATGAAGGCCTCGGCGATGGGGAACTGCACGCCCTGGTTCTGCCCGATCGGGCGGCCAAACACCTGGCGGTCCTTCGCGTAGCGGGTGATGCGGTCGATGAACCAGTAGCCGTCGCCGATGCATTCGGCCGCGATCAGCGTGCGCTCGGCATTCAGCCCGTCGAGGATGTACTTGAAGCCCTGCCCTTCCTGCCCGATGAGGTTCTCTTCGGGAATCTCCAGGTTCTCGAAGAAGAGCTCGTTGGTCTCGTGGTTGACCATGTTGGCGATAGGCCGCACGGTCATGCCGCTTTGCTCGGCCTGGCGCAGGTCCACCATGAAGATGGACATGCCCTCGCTTTTCTTCGTCACCTCGGCCAGCGGGGTGGTGCGCGCCAGCAGGATCATCCAGTCGCTATGCTGCACCCTGCTGATCCACACCTTCTGGCCATTGACCACGTAGCGGTCGCCGCGCTTGACGGCGGTGGTCTTGATCTTCGTGGTGTCGGTGCCGGTGGTGGGCTCGGTCACGCCCATGGACTGCAGCCGCCATTCGCCGCTGGCGATCTTGGGCAGGTAGAGCGCTTTCTGCGCCTCCGAGCCGTGGCGCAGCAGCGTGCCCATGTTGTACATCTGGCCGTGGCAGGCGCCGGAATTGCCGCCCGCGCGGTTGATCTCCTCCATGATGACCGAGGCCTCGGCCAGGCCCAGGCCGGATCCGCCGTACTCCTGCGGGATCAGCGCGGCCAGCCAGCCGGCGCGGGTGAGCGCGTCGACGAAGGCCTCGGGGTAGGCGCGCTGCTCGTCGATCTTGCGGTGGTATTCGTCGGGAAACTCGGCGCACAGGTCGCGCACGGCGTCGCGGATGTCCTGGTAACGGTCGTCGGCGGTGGTGTTCATGGGTTCCGGGATCGGTCAGGGGTTGGGTTCAGCGGGGCGTGCGGCGCATCAGCCGGCCAGCGTGGCCGTGCCTTCCATGGTCAGCCAGCCCTCGTGGTCCTGCGCCCAGAGGCGCACGGTGCGCCCGTCGGCGCTGGGCTGGCCGTTCAGGCGGAACGGGTGCAGATCGAAGGTGGGCCGCACGGCCTTGAAGGCAAAGCCCGCCACGGCGGCGCCCGGCATCTGCCGGCGCAGCAGGTCCAGCAGCAGCGTGGCGATGAGCGGTCCGTGCACGATCAGGCCGGGGTAACCCTCCACCTCGGTCACGTAGCGCCGGTCGTAGTGGATGCGGTGGCCGTTGAAGGTGAGCGCGGAATAGCGGAACAGCAGCACGTCGTCCGGCACGACCTCGCGCTGCCACGCCGCGCCCTGCTCCGCGGCCACCGGCGGCGGCGCCGCGTCGCCGGGCTGGGGGGCGGCGCGGTAGACGATGTCGTGCTCCTCCACCAGCGCCACGCCCTGGGCGTTGGAATAGGTGTGTTCCACCAGCACGAAGAGCAGGTCGCCGGTGCGCCCGGCCTTGTGCGTGACCGAGACGATGCGCGAATCGCGCCGGGCGGCATCCCCCACCCGCAGGGGGTTGGCCGCTTCCCACCGCAGGCGTCCGCCGGCCCACATGCGGCGCGGCAGCGGCACCGGCGGCAGGAAGCCGCCGCGCTGCGGGTGCCCGTCCGGCCCGATGGCGCTCTGGCGCGCATGCGGCAGGAAGTAGGCCCAATGCCACAGCGGCGGCAGCGGCGTGCCCACGGCGGGTGGCGGGTCGTCCCGGTCCAGCGTGGCGGCAACGCCACGCACCGGCGCGGCGGCGATCAGGTCGTCGGTGGAATCGCTGCGGCCTTGCCAGCCCTGCAGGTGGGCGAGCTGGCCGGCATCCACCGTGCGTTCGGCCGATGCTTCGGTGTCTCTGAATGCTTGCGTCATGGGCTGCATGGTCCACACCACGGCCTCAGCGCACAATCACGCATTTCGAGATCGACCCTTCGGTTTTTCTGAAGGGTTGGCTACCATCACCAGGCCATGCACTTCGATCTGACCGACCTGCGCCTGTTCGTCCATGCCGCCGACGAAGGCAGCCTTACCCGCGCCGCGGCGCGCCAGCACCTCTCGCTGGCGGCGGCCAGTGCGCGCATCAAGGCGCTGGAAGCGCAGACCGGACTGCCCCTGCTCTACCGCGAGGCCCGCGGCGTGCGGCTGGCCCCGCCCGGCGAGGCCTTTTTGCACCATGCACGCGGCGTGCTGCGCCAGGTGGAGCAACTGCGGGCCGACCTGCAGGAATACGGCGGTGGCCTGCGCGGGCACGTGCGCGTCTTCGCCAACACCACGGCGGTGACCGACTTCCTGCCGGAGATCCTGCCGGCGTTCCTGGCGGCCCACCCCCGCGTGAATGTGGACCTGCAGGAAAAGCCGAACGCGGACATCGCCCGGGGCGTGCTGGATGGCCGTGCCGACGTGGGCATCGTCGCCGGCGCCGTCGACACCCTGGGCCTGGAGGCGATCCACTTCAGCACCGACCGCCTGGTGCTCGCCGCATCGGCCAGCCACCCCTTCGCCGCCCTGCCCCGCATCGCGTTCGCCGACACCCTGCAGGAAGACCACGTGGGCCTGCAGGCTGGCAGCACCCTGCAGACCTTCCTCTCCCAGGTGACGGAACGGCTCGGCAAGCCGCTCAAGCTGCGCATCCAGCTCTCCAGCTTCGACGCCATGTGCCGCATGATCGGCGCGGGCGTGGGGGTGGGCATCGTGCCGGAAAGCGCGGCACGGCGGCATCAGGACACGTCACGACTGGCGCTGGTGGAACTGGCGGATGCCTGGAGCGTGCGCGAGCGGCATGTGCTGGTGCGTGACCGCGGACGGCTGCCAGGCTATGCGGAGGCACTGATCGAAGCGCTGTTGGCGCACTACCGGGATGGTGCGGCGGCGCACTGAACGCAGGTGGCCCAGGGCCTGGCAGGCGTCAGATGATGGCCTGCAGCCCCTTGTCGGCGATGATGTTCAGCAGCTTCAGCGCTGGCCCGGCCGGGTGCGTGTGCCCTTGCTCCCACTTGCGCACCGTGGAAGCCGTCGTGTGCAGATGCAGGGCAAACACCGGCTGGCTGAATTTCAGTTCCTCGCGCAGGTGCTTGATGTCGGCGGCAGTGAACTCCCGCACCGGCGGCGGGCAGATGGCATCGAACTCGCGCATCGTGACTTTGCCAATGGCGCCAGCATCGTGCAGCGCGGCCAGGTCGCCGCGCAGGGATTCAATGAGTTTGCTCGTCACACCACACCTCCAGGAGGACGCCGGCTTCCAGCGCCTTGGCCAAGTTCTCTGTGGACAGTTCCAGAAACACCTTGCCTGCGAACTGCAATGCCTTTCGTTCGTCCTGCGTGATGTTGGCCTTGTCGCTCTTCGGGAAACCATGCAGGAATACGTAGCGGCTGCCCATGCGTGCCGATAGCAGCGTCCGGTAACCGCCGCTTTTGCCACCACCCGGGCGAGCGACCCGCTTCTTGTAGAGAGCGCCGCCCAGGTCGGCATCCACCAGACCGGCCTCCATTTCCTGGACCGCCTTGCATAAAGCGGCATCAGGCAATTTTTCGGCAGCCTGCCAACGTGCAAAGTCCTTGCGTTTCAAGACGGTCATAAGGTCGCTTTGAAAAATATACCCGAAACGGGCATATTTTTCCAGTCAGCGATCAGCAGCCACTCCGCGCTGGCTGCCGGCTGCACGTACCGCCCCCGGGCCGGTTACGGCTGCGGCGCCGACATCAGAAGTCCACCTTCACCCCCACCTTCAGGCTGCGCCCGGGCAGCGGCGCCTTCGGGAACGCGGTGGTCGTGAGGATCGACGTCGCGCTGTAGGCCAGCTTGTCGGTGATGTTGTCCAGGCGCGCATACCAGAGCACGTTGCTGCGGGTGGCGCCGAACTGCCACTGCGTGCGGTAGCCCAGCGAGGCGTTCCAGAGGGTGTAGGCGCCGGTGGCACGGCTGCCGTCGGCCGGAACGCGGTTCTGCGCGGCCACGTAGTCGAAGCCCAGGCCGGCGCGCCACGGGCCCTGCGCCCAGGCCAGGGTGCTACCCAGGCGGTACGGGGCGATGCGGGGCAGCGGCTCGCCGGTGTCGCGGTTGCTGGCGCGCACCAGGTCGCCGCGCAGCTGCAGGTCGAGCGTGGAGCCGCCCTGGCCGAACGCCCCGGCCGAGCTCAGGCCCGATTCGCCCAGCAGGCGCAGGTTGCCGCTGGCTTCCAGCCCGTAGAACCGCGCCCGCACGCCCTGGTAGCGGTACTCGGGCAAGGCGCCTTCCGTGGCGGCGGGCACGGGCTCCCCCTCCTCCGACAGCAGCCCGCCGGTGGGCGTGAGCCCGATGTAGTTGGCGAAGCGGCTGTGGAAGGCGGTCACGGCAAAGCGGTTCGGCCCGCTCTTCCAGGCTCCCCCCACGTCCACGCTGGTGGATTTCTCCAGGCCGAGCGTGCCGTCGCCCGTTTCCCATGCCGCCGTGGCGACGTGCGGGCCATTGGCGAACAGCTCGTAGTCCTTGGGGGCGCGCTGGGTGTACGACAGGTTGGAGGTCAGCTGCCAGGCGGGCGTGAGGTTCACCAGCGCACCCAGGGCGGCGCTGTGCGGATGGAAGTCGCGCTTGCCGATCTCGAAGCGCTCCACATCCGGGCTGCCGAAGGATTCGACGCTGGCGCGCTCGGTGCGTGCGCCGAACGTGAGCTTGCCCCAGCCGGTGCCCAGCTCTTCGTGCAGGAAGAGCGCCGTGCTGCGGCTGCGGCTGCGGGGGGCGAAGGCTTCTTCGCCGATGGCGGAAAAGCGGCTGGCCTCGGCCTGCACGCCGACCACGCCCTGCACGGGGCCCAGCGGCGCATGCCGCGCTTCCAGCCGCAGGTCGTTGCCGGCGTTGCGGAAGGTGGTGCCCGGCTCGCCCCCCTCGTATTCGGTGTGTTCGTAGTCGGTGTGGCTGGCCTGCAGGCGCACGCTCTGCAGCGGCCCGGCGTCGATGCGCCAGAGCCCGTCGAGCGCGTAGCGGTTGGAGCGCATGCCGATGCTCACGTCGTCTTCGGCGACGGTGCCGTAGTCGCTGCGGTAGGTGCTGGCCGAGAGGCCCAGGTAGCCCCGGTCGAAGAAGGCCGTGCCGCCCACGGCGCCGCCCCGCGAATGGCTGGCGGAATTGCAGATGCGCCGCGCAAGGCTGGGCGACCCGGGCTTCTCGCAGGCCAGATCGGCCGGCACGCGCACGTCGCCGGTGTCGCGGTCGAACACATCGGCATGCAGGGCGAAGCGCTCGTTGCCGCCTTCGATCATCGCGGCGCCTGCGCGCTCGCGGTTGCCGGTGGCGGCCGATGCCTCGACCTTGCCATCCACGCCGTTGACCGGCTCGCGGGGAATGCGGTTGTCGATGACGTTGACCACGCCGCCCACAGCGCTGCCGCCGTACAGCAGCGCGGCCGGTCCGCGCAGCACCTCGATGCGCTCGGTGGTCAGCGCTTCCGTGGGCACGGCATGGTCGAAGCTGAGCGCCGACGCATCCAGCGTGGCGCCGCTGTTCTGCAGCACGCGGATGCGGTCGCCGTCCAGGCCGCGAATGATGGGGCGGCTGGCGTTGGGCCCGAAGTAGGTGCTGCTGACCCCGGGCAGGCCATCCAGCGTCTGGCCCAGGGTGGACTGGGTGCGCAGCGTGAGCGGGTCGCCCGACAGCGCTGCGGCCGGCGCGACCACCGCGTCGGCACCCAGCGGGTTGCCGGTGACGGTGACGTCGGGCAGGCGCTGGGCCGGTGCGGGGTCAGCCGGCGGGGCCGTCTGGGCGCTGACGCCGGAGGCCAGCAGGCAAAGCACGGCGCAGGCCAGCGGTTGCAGCGTGGCGCGATGCGAAGGATGGGAAGAAACGGTACGGGAATGGGTCATGGCGAGGCCGAAAGCAGGAAAAACGTGAATGGGCGGCGCGACGACCGCGACCGGCGGCCACGGGCGGCGCGGCCGCAATGCCGGCCACGCGCAGCCGCGAGGCCGGCGGGCCAGCGAGCGTCGAGCAGGGAAAGCGGAGAGGAAGAAAAGACGCGGAGCGCGGCGCCGGGCGATTCAGCGCGGCGGCCGAGGGCCGGGAGCCGCGCCGCGTCAGGCGCTGGCCGCAGCGGGCGGTGCGCGTGCCAGGAAGCCGCGCTGCAGGCGCGCGTCGATGCCTCGGGAGGCTGCCTCCGCGGTCAGCGGGGCGGCCGCCAGCGCGGCCACGACCAGGGGCGCCGGCAGCAGCGCGCCGCCGAACAGCAACTGGTCGAGCAACTCGCAATCGGCGCCGCCATGCCCCTGGAACAGCGCGTGGACACCGGCATGGCCGCCCCCCGACGCCCGGTGGTGGGCGTCCGCCTGATGGCCGAGCGCGCCATGCGCCGACGCCTTGGCAGCCGCGGCGGCGGGCGACGCGAGCGGCCCGTGCACGACCTGGTGCATGCGCCCGAGCGCCGGCCCCAGCACCAGGCACAGAGCCAGCCACCAGAGCGCGGCGCGGGCGCTCATCGGCCGGCACGGAGTGCGTTCTAGACTGCGGGGGCGGGTGGCGGCCATGCCGTGGGGGCGATAGTGATCGGTTCAGTGCGAGAAGGTGGGCGGGTGCGGCGTGGCCGTCACTCCACCTGGCGCGCTTCCACCAAGCGGTAGAAGAGGCCGTACTGATCGTCCTGCAGCGTCTGAAAGCGCCCTTCCACGACCACCGGCTCCAGCGAGTAGCGCACCGGCGTGCGGGCCTTCACTTCGATCATGCTTTCCGGGCCGCCCGGGATGCAGAAGGCGCAGGTGAGCGGCACGGAAGTGAGCAAAAAGTGCTTCTGCCCCGGCTTGGTGTCCATCGGCACCATGAAGCCCTGCACGCGCCGGATCGTCATGTGCATGGCCTTCTGCTCGCTGGTGAACACGGGTTCGATCCGGTCACGCAGGGTTTTCTTCGTGAGGTTCGACAGGCTGGACCACGGCACGACGTCGCTGCGCGGCTGCAGCGGCTTGATCGGGCTCTGCGGGCTGTGGTAGCCGGCGCCCTGCCCGGCCGGCAGGCCGCCCGGCCCCATGGGCGACGAAAGCCCGCCGCCGCCGTCGGCCGGCGCTGGCGGTGGCGCTGCGGCGGGCGCGGCTGCCATGGCTGCCGTGCTGAAGACGGCAGCCAGCGCGGCGCAAGCCAGGGCGTGAAAGCGTGGGGGCAGTGAAGACATTGGCGGAAGGTTCTGGAAGCTGGGATGAGGGAAGCGGTCGAGCGGCCCCGCCCGGGGCCGATTGTCTTGCCTTTCAGTGCGCGTGCTTCATGCCGCAGTATTTGCCGATGGCCAGCGTCTTGCAGGCGGCCTGCAGCTCCTTCATGCACAGGTCATGGCCCTTGCCCGATTCGAGGCACTTGGCGGCGGCTTCGTGCGCGGCGGCCATGGCGCGGTGGCGCTGGATGTCGGCCTGGGTTTCCTTGTCGGAATGGCCCTGGGCGTGGGCCAGCGCGGCCATGGCCATCAGCGGCGCGAGAGCGAGGGTGGTCAAGAGTCGTTGCATCGAAAAGGTCCTTCAGGAGGGGGTTGGGAAACCGGGAATGAAAGCAAGCGGGCCGATCAGGCCGGCCGCGCCAGCAGGTCGGCCACGTCGGTACGGTAGGCGCGCACTACGGGCAGCAGCGCCGCCAGGCCGGCGATGCCCAGGGCCAGGGCCGGCACGGCCCATTCCTGCGGCAGCCAGAGGGCGCCGGTGAGCGGCATGGAGCCTTCGGCGCCCAGCCAATGCCCCGCCAGCCCCGCCAGGGCGTGGCCCAGGGCGAGGCCCAGCAAGGTGGCCAGCAGCGCGAGCCACAGGGCCTCGGCCGCGATCACGCCCGCCACCCGCGTGCGCGGCGCCCCCAGCAGGCGCAGCAGCGCCAGATCGGCCTGTCGCTCGCGCACCGCGTTCCAGCAGGCGATGAACACGCTGAGCCCGGCCACGCCGAGCAGCACGCCGCCCAACGCACGCAGCATGTCGGCCCCCACGCCCAGCAGGCGCACCAGCCGAGTGATCTCGACGGCGGGCACGGCGGCCTGCATCGGGGTGCCGGCGTTGATGGCGCGCGGCAGGGTCACGGCGGCGAGCGGGCTGCGCCAGCGCACCAGGGCCAGCGTGATCTCGCGCTCCTCGCGCAGCACGGCCAGGTCGTCGGGGTCGTCGGCCTGCGCGGACTCGTGCACCTGCCAGACCGATTCGGTCGAGGTCAGCATCAGCCGGTCGAGCACGCAGCCGCACGGCGCCAGCACGCCCGAGACGGTGTAGGGATGGTCGCCATGCGCATGGCCGCCACCGCCCAGGCCGTGGCTGCCGACGAAGCGGCGCCCCAGCAGAGAGCCGCCCTCCGCAGCACCGGCTGCCATCGACCGGGCCACGTCAGCGCCCAGCACCGCCTGCAGGGGCGCCTGCCACAGCGCGCCCTGCTCCAGCGCGGCGCCGTAGTGCGCCGGGTATTGCGGCGTGGTGCCGACGATGCGGAAGCCGCCGAAACTGTCGCCCAGGCTGAGCGGGATCGCCTGCGCCACCAGGGGGTTGCGCTGCAGGGCCTGAAAGTCTGCCAGCGCGATGTTGCCCGGCGGCACGTCGATGTGGAACACGCCCGCCAGGATGAGCTGCAGCGGGCTGCCCTTGGCGCCCACCACCATGTCGATGCCCTGCACGTCGCGCTCGAAGCCCCGGTCGACCTGCGTGCCGACCAGCAACACCAGCGTGACCAGGGCCAGGCCCAGCGCCAGCAGCAGCAGGTTCAAGGCCGCCTGCAGCGGGCGCGACCACAGGTAGCGCCACGACAGGAGAGCGATGGATGCTACTGCTTTCATAGCGCGATGCGCCCGTCCTGCAAGCGCTGCGGGCCTGTTTGGCTCAAGGTGGGAAGGGTGCCGGCAGGTCCGGGCTCGGCAGTCAGCCACAGCGCCTGCGCGCCCTCCAGTGCCGACACCCAGGCGGCCGCCCGTGCGTCGTGGGTGGCCACCACCAGGGTGGCGCCGCAGGCGTCGGCGGTCTCGTGCAGCAGCGCCAGCGCGGCGGCGGCGGAGGCGTCGTCCAGGCTGGCCGTGGGCTCGTCGGCCAGCAGCACGCGGGGTGACAGCAGCACCGCGCGCGCCAGGGCCACCCGCTGGGCCTGGCCGCCGGAGAGCGCGTGCGGCCGACGCCCGGCCAGGCCTTCCAGGCCCAGGCGCTGCAATACCGCGTGGATCACCCGATCGTCCCGTGCCAGGCCGGCAGCCAGGTAGGGCAGCGCCAGGTTGCCCGCCACCGTCAGCGCGTCGCTCAGATGCAGCCGCTGCGGCAAAAAGCCGACGGTGCGGGCGCGCCAGGTGTCGAGGCGCGCACCCGCCAGGCCGTCGAGCGTCGTGCCGGCGACCTGCACCGTTCCGGCGGACGGCCGGCGCAGCCCACCCACCAGCGCCAGCCAGGTCGACTTGCCCGAGCCGGACGGGCCTTGCAGCAGCAGGCGCCCGCCCTGCGGCACCTGCACGTCGGGAAATCGCAACGGGGCCGCGCCCGCATGGGCAAATCCGAGCGACCGGGTGACGATCACGCGCCCTCTCCCAGGTCTGGATGGGCGCAGCCGGCGCACCGGCCATGCACAGCGATGTCCACCGCCATGCCTTCATGGCCGGCCGACGCCAGCGCCTGCAGCATCTGCCGCGTGGCGCGCTGCAGGCTCTCGGCACCCTGGGACAGCGGGAAATGCCGGTGGCAGTCATCGCATTCGAAGCGGGGCATGGGCCCCTCGGTGCCGGCGGGCGGGGCCAGCGCATAGCGTGCGACGCGCTGCGCATCCACCTGCCGGCGCAGCACGCCGGCCGTGGCCAGCCGGTCGAGCAGCCGGTACACCGTGACGCGGTTGGCGGGCACGCCGGCCTGGGCCAGGGCTGATTCCACCTGCGTTTCGGAGAGCGCCTCGCCCGCCCGCTCCGCCACCAGCTGCAGCACGGCGCGGGTGGCCCGCGTGGAACGCAGGCCGGGCGGCAAGGCAGGGGCGGCAACGAGGGGCATCGGGTCTGTCATAACGCAAACGGGTTGCATTATGCGGCACGGGCGACCCTGGCTCCTGCCACGGCCACGCCGCCCGTGGCGGGTTCATTCACACCGGGTCAGGCCGCTTCGGCTTTCAGGTGCTGGGTAAACGTCTTGCGGAACTTCTCCACCTTCGGCCCCACCACGAAGGCGCAGTAGCCCTGGCCGGGGTGGTTGAGGAAATAGTCCTGGTGGTAATCCTCCGCAGGCCAATAGCTTTCGAGCGGCTGCACTTCGGTGACCACCGGCGCGCCGAAGGCCCGGCTCTGGTCGAGCTGCGCCACCATCTCGGTCGCCACGCGCTGGTGCTCGGGGTCGGTGGTGTAGATGCCGCTGCGGTACTGCGTGCCCACGTCGTTGCCCTGGCGGTTGAGCGTCGTCGGGTCGTGCGTGGCGAAGAAGATCTCCAGGATCTGCTGCACGCCGATCACCGCCGGGTCGAAGGTGAGCTTGACCACTTCGGCATGGCCGGTGCGGCCGGTGCAGATCTGCTCATAGGTGGGCGACGGCACTTGGCCGTTGGCATAGCCGCTCTCCACGTCGGTCACGCCGCGCACGCGGTCGAACACGGCTTCCGTGCACCAGAAGCAGCCGCCGCCGAGTGTGATGGTTTGCAGGGTGGTCATCGCTTGGGTTCTCCAGTCGGGGATTGGGAAGGTCCCAGGAATTATGGAAGCCCGCCCGCGTTGACGGTGCGGTAGGGGCTTGCTACATTACTAACCAGTCAGTCAGTAATAAATGAGCCCCTCCGCCCCTCCCTCCCCTCAAGCGACCGAAGATGCGCCGCGCCGTGGCCGCCGCAAGGAGGCGCGCCCGGGCGAGCTGCTCGATGCGGCGCTCGACCTGTTCGTGGAGAAGGGCTTCGCCGCCACCAAGGTGGACGAGGTCGCGGCCCGCGCGGGCGTGTCCAAGGGCACGCTGTTTTTGTACTTCCCCAGCAAGGAAGATCTCTTCAAGGCGGTGGTGCGCGAGAACATCGCCGGCCGCTTCGCCGAATGGGACGTCGAGGTCGAGAGCTTTGCCGGCACCACCAGCGAGCTGGTGCGCTGCTGCCTGCACGACTGGTGGGCCCGCATCGGGTCGACCAAGGCTTCGGGCATCACCAAGCTGATGCTGGGCGAGGCGCAGAACTTCCCGGAAATCGCGCTTTTCTACCGCGAGGAAGTGGTCGAGCCCGGCAACCGGCTGATCCGCCGCATCCTGCAGCGGGGCGTGGAGCGCGGCGAATTCCGCGCCGTTGATCTGGACTACGCGGTGTATCTGGTGCTGGCGCCGCTCGTCTTTCTGACGATGTGGAAGCACTCGCTGGGCGCCTGCGTGCCCGACTCGCCCGACCTCTCGCCCGAGCGCTACATCGACACGCAAGCCGATACCTTGCTGCGAGGCCTTTGCGTGCACGCGGATGAAGCCCCCGCCCCGCCTAGAATCGTGGGTTTGTCCTGATCCACGAGCTTCGGAGTAACCCCATGAACATGCCCCTGAACACGTCCGCCAACATCAGCGACCCGATCGCTCAGGCGCGCTACAACATGATCGAGCAGCAGATCCGCCCCTGGAACGTGCTGGACGTGGACGTGCTGGACCTGCTGGCCGTGGTGCGCCGGGAAGAGTTCGTGCCCGTCGCCCACCACGGCATGGCCTTCATGGACACCGAGATTCCGCTCAACAGCTCGGTGGACGAGGCCCGCCGCCTGGGCCAGTTCATGCTGCCTCCCCGGGTCGAGGCGCGCATGCTGCAGGACCTGCAGGTCAAGCCCACCGACCCGCGTGCTCGAGATCGGCACCGGCTCGGGCTATATGGCCGCCCTGCTGGCCGCCCGCGCCCAGCACGTCGTCACGCTGGAGATCGCGCCCGCGCTGGTCGAATTTGCCCAGGAGAACCTGCGCAGCGCCGGCGTGGCCAATGTGGAAGTGCGCCAGGCCGACGGTGCCAACGGCCCGCTGCCCGACGGCCCCTTCGACGTGATCG